>NZ_CP096971.1:0-1222500 GCF_024758705.1 Sphingomonas sp. SUN019
GCCCGTGGAAAGCCGCCGAACGGCGTCGCTTGCTTGCGCGTAGCTTCAGCTACGCGACGGCGCTGCGCTCCTTGTCGGCGGCTTTCCACGGGCGATCACGATCCGCGTTCCAATTGAGTTCAGACCCTAATTCATCATCTCGGTCGCGCGGCGGACGACGATGCCGAACGGGACGATCGGATCCAGCCTTGTCCGTGGTCCGTCATCGTGATGATCGTGCCGCAACTGCGCGACGATATGCCCGTCCGCGACCAGACCCAGCGCGAGCCGGTTGAGCGCGTTCGAATCGAACACGTCGTCGCGGATGTCGTTTCCCGCCGCAAAGATGTGGATCGCGAGCCCGCCGGGACGCAGGCGATCGAGCAGGTCGCCGACGGTCGTTTCGGCGCGAACCGGTCCCAGCCCCTCCATCACGCCACCGCGGGTCCACAGGAAATCGAAGCCGACGCCGTCCGGGCGGTCGGCGATGGTCCGGTCGATCGCAGCGGAAATCTCTTCATCCGGACGCAGCGTGACGTTCATCGTCGTACAGCCGACGGTTTCGGCGATCGCCGCGACGGGATCGGCGTCGCGCGCGAAGCCCAGGCCGCGAGCGCCTTTCTCCAGCCGTCCGTACGCCTCAAGCGTGCGCAGTATATATGCCGCCTCCCACCGTGACTCAGGCGTATCGTCGGCGGGAAGCCAGGTCGCCCAGTGGGTGAAGTCGCCTTCGGTCAGCTGCGCGTGGGAGAATCCCTGCGACACGGGCGCGCGCAGGCTGGGTCGCTCGGTCGAGGCGAGCGCGGTGGAAAGCCGCGCCTTGAGACGCCCGAACTGGCTGCGATGGCGGGCGAGATCGTCGGTCGCACTGCGCGGGCCGATCCCGATCGTGACGCCGTGCGCGCGCGCGCGGCAATCGCCGAACGACTGGCCGATCACGGCATATTCAGCGCCGGGAATCGCCTCGAAGGCGATCCGGACCGGGCGGTTGGTGCGGGCAAGCGTGCTGAGCAGCGCGCCTGCCTTTCCCGCCTGCGTGACCTGTGGCGTGTGTTCCGCATGAAGCTGGAACACGCTGACCTCGATCAGGCCGGCGGACGCGGCCAGCCCCTCGAACGCGACCGTCGCGATCGCCGGGCCGGGTTCGACCGCGGTGTAGGACGAATGAAGGATGTAGCTGAGGTCGCTGGGTTCATCCTCTCCGCCAAGGCCGGTGATGCGGCTGCGGAAGGTCGGCCAGTAACCGAACGGATCGAGCGATTTCATCGTCACTTGAACCCCATCCCGCGCGTCGATCGATGTTTCATCGCGACCGTCCGTAATCGAGCGGTTCGACGGCGTCACCCGCTATCGACGCCGGTTGTCATGGCGCGGCGGGTGCGCCATTCAGTGCGCCATGCGGAGGCGGCGATAATGCGGTGGGGAAAGCGCCCCGATCGACGGAAGGCGACCGTGGCGCTGCCGCCGCTTGCGCCCCTTCCGCGCGCCGAGGGCCAGCCCCCCGCGGTGCGCCGCGAATTCCCGACGCCGCCGGAAAAGGACGATGTCGCCCGATTGGCCGAAGACGATGTGCCAGACCTGAGCGGTCGCGAGGTGTGGCCCGCCGCAGATCATCGTTCATCGGAAATGTGGAGGCAATTGTCTTCGGCGGCGGCGGTGCTGGCGGAGGGAACGACCCGGTGGCGCGCCGCCGTGATCGGTTCGTCCTATCCGATCGAGGCATATGATCGTTTCCGCCGCGATATTCCGATCCGTCCGCCGCCCGGCCCGCTGCCTAAGCTGGCGCTGTCGGTGCTGGTCGATGCAGCGGTGGCCGCACCGTTCCTGCTAAGGGCGACGCTGCGCAGTCTGCAGGATCAATCGATGCGCGAGTGGCGCGCGATCGTCGTCGGTCCGGCGTCGCTCAGCGATCATCCGGTCGGGGCCTTCGCGCAGACGGACACGCGGATTGCGTTCGTGGCGGACGGTGCCGCGATCCCGGCCGGCGCAGAGCATGTCGTGGTGCTGACGGCCGGGACCGCGCTCGATCCCGAGGCGCTGGCGTGGCTTGCGTTCGCGGCCGAGCGGACCGGCGCGGCGGCGGTGTTCGCTGATCACGACGATGGCGTGGTCGATCCGGCGATGGGCCTCGTGCGCGCCGACCCCTGGCTGCCGGGGCTGCTGGATGCGGCGACGTTGGCGCAGGGTGCGGCCCCCGCCGTGATGATCGCAGGCGGTGCGGCGGTGCGACATGCGCTGAAGATCGCGTCGTTCGACGGCGGAGACGGCGTGCGGCGTGCGATCCTGCATAGCGTTCTGTCCGGTGGCGAAGCGGTGCCGCATGTCGCGCGGTTGTTGGGGACACGGCTGCATTTACCCGTCGTCGCGCGCGACGGTCGCGACAGCGATGACGATGCGGCGCCGGGCCGGCTGGGTCCGATCCCGTTCGTCGCGCCAGCGCCGAAGCCCGTTTCGCAGCGCCCCGATCGTATCGCGATCGTGATCCCGACCCGCGACGCCGCCGATCTGCTGGCGCGTGCGATCGACAGCCTGAAACGTAATGCGCGCGATCCGAACAGGGTCGAATTCATCGTCGTCGACAATCGCAGCGCGGACGAAGCGACGTGGCGGTTGTTCGATCGGCTGGCGAGGGACGGCGCGGCGCAGGTCATGCCGTTCGACGCGCCCTTCAATTGGTCGCAAGCGAGCAACATCGGCGCGGCGGCGAGCGATGCGCCCATGATCGTGTTTGCGAACAACGACATCGAAATGACCAGCGACGGCTGGGACGACCGGTTGATCGATCAATTGTCCGATCCGTCGGTCGGCGCGGTCGGTGCACGGCTGATCTATCCCGGCGGCGCGGTGCAACACGCGGGCGTCGCGTTCGGTTTCGGACCCGGCGGGGCGGAGCACGAGGGCCGCGACCGTGACGCGACCGATCCCGGCCCGGACCGGCGTTTCGTCACGACTCACGCGGTGGCGGCGGTGACCGGAGCGTTCCTGGGCGTCCGGCGATCCGACTTCGATGCGATCGACGGGTTCGACGCAGGGCGGCTGATGATCGGGCACAGCGATGTCGATCTGTGCCTGCGGCTGCGCGAAACCGGTCTGGTCATCCGTTATTGCGCGCAGATCGAGGCGCTGCATCACGAAGGCGCGACGCGCGGGCGCAACGAGACCCGCGCCGCGATCGCCTGGGACGAAGGCGAACGCCGCGATCTGATCGACCGGTGGGGCGCGGCGCTGGGCGAAGACCCGTCGATCAACCCGTATTGGACGCGCGGCGGGCAGCCGTTCGACGGGCTTTGCGAACCGGCGATGACCGACGTCGTGCGCCATATCGATTCGACCGCCCGCCCCGATCCGTGGCGGCCGGCGCGGCGTGCGGCGCAGGAGAATGCGGCCTGGCGTCCCGAAATTTTTCACTGATCGTGCGATGCGGAACACTGCGCGCTTAACAGCGCAGTGGAAAGCCGATACCGGCGGGTCGCGGACAGGGGGAAGGTTTTCGTGGGTAACGGATTGATCGGCAAGGCGATGACCGCATTCGGCGGGGCTGCGCGCAAACCCGCCGGCGGCAAGCATCGCACCGCGGGCGACGAAGCGCGCGACCGTGGCGACTGGGCGGCGGCGGCCGATCATTACCGCGCGTTCCTGACGCTCAATCCCGGCGATTTCGCGATCTGGGTGCAGTTGGGCCATTCGACCAAGGAAGCCGGGCAGCTCGAGGCCGCGGAGCATGCCTACAGACGGGCTGCGGCGATCGATCCCGACGACGCCGATCTCGAGCTGAATATCGGCCATCTCATGAAGGCGATGCGCCGCCGCGGGGAGGCGACGACCCATTATTCGCGCAGTTACGATCTGAATGGCAATCATGCCGCACGTGTGGAGCTTGAAACCTTGGGAATGTCCGTCGAGCGTCGCGAGCCTGTACCGCCCGCAAACGACCCGGCGACGCCCGAGGCCCGCTTCGTCGGCACGATCGACGATGTGATCGGTATCGAGGTGACCGGCTGGGCGATGGAGCCCGACCGGGCGCGACCGGCCGAGGTCGAGGTGGTGACCGATTATGGCCGCGTGATCGGCAGCGCGGTGGCGTCGCGGGTGCGGCCCGATGTGGTGAACGCCGGCTTCGGGGATGTCCTGTCGGGCTTTACCGTCTTCATCGACGCCGACGAATTCGCCGGCGAGACGCTGGACGTGGAGGTGCGGCTGAAGTCGACCGGCGATCAGCTCGAAGGCTCGCCGCTCAGCATCACCTTGCCGTCACGCGAAACGAAGGCCGATGGGACGCGCATCGCGGCGGTGCGGTATGCGGTGGCCAAGCCGCTGACCGAGGTATTGGGCGAGCATGCGATCTTCGTCGCTTACGCGCCGACCGGCATGCTGCAGCCGTATGTCCGCCGCTATCTCGCGATGCTGGCTGATCAGGGGATCGCGGTGTCGCTGGTCGTGAACGCGATCCGCCCGGTGTTGCTGGACGATTCGCTGCTCGATATGCTGGCCAGCGCCGTGGTGCGGGAAAACATCGGTTATGACTTCGGCGCATGGGCGCAGATGCTGCAGATCGAGCCGCGACTGTACGGCGCCGACGCATTGTACATCATCAACGACAGCGTGTTCGGGCCGCGCGACGCCGAATCGTTCGGCGCGCTGATCGCGGCGTGCCGCGCCAATCCCGCCGACCTGGTCGGGCCGACCGAGACGCTGGAGCGCGGCTGGCACATCCAGAGCTATTTCCTGCGCGCCAGCGGGCGGTTGATCGCGTCATATGGTTTTCAGTTCTTCGTCAACGCGATCCGGGTCATCGCCGACAAGGATCAGATCATCGACGAATTCGAGGTTCCGCTGACCGCACGCGTGCGGGAAGCGGGGTTCGAGGCGGACGCGATCTTCAAGGTGGAGGAGGCGCGCAACCCGACGCTGTTCGCCTGGAAGCAATTGCTGGCGCTCGACTATCCGTTCGTGAAGTTGCTGCTGCTGCGCGGCGGGTTCGCGCATATCGACAGCAAGGGCATCCGCAAGGCGCTGGAGCGCAAGGGTTTCGATCTCGACCTGCTCGACGCGACCTTGGCGTATGGCACCGACGAAGCGCCGCCGCGCGGTGAATTCCCGTTGCTGGCGAAGCCGAAGCGGCCGAGCATGAATGCGCTGGTCGTTCCGCCCAAGCCGTACAAGGTCGCGCTCTACGGCCCGTGGAACTACGACAATGGCCTGGGATCGGCGAGCCGCGGGATCATCGCGGCGATCCGGCAGACCGGCGTCCGCCTGAATCTGCACCCGATCAAATTGCCGTTCCACATCCACAAGCCGCTCAGTCCGGCGCACGATATCGTCGATTTCGAAGGCGCGGCCGACATTGCGATCGTCCACCTGAACCCCGACAGCTGGCATCTGCTGACCGACGATCAGCGCCGCGAGATCGCGCGCGCCGGCAAGCGCATCGGTTACTGGGTGTGGGAGATGGACCATTTGCCGCCGTTGTGGCGGCGCGAATTCTCGTCGGTTGACCGGATCTGGGCGCCGAGCGGCTATTGCGCCGAATTGTACGAAGCGCAGGACGAGGCCCCGGTCGACGTCGTGCCGCACGCGGTGCCGGTCGAGCAGACCGCGGTGACAGTCGATCGCGCGCGGGTGCTGCGGACGCTCGGGATCGCGGCGGCGGGGCGGGTCATCCTCTATATCTTCGACGGGTCGAGCTATCTGGTCCGCAAGAATCCAGCCGCGCTGATCCGGGCGTTCGCAGCGAGCGGGCTGGGCGCGAAGGGCTGGACATTGGTGCTGAAGACCAAGCATCTGATGGATCGCGCGGCGGACGGAAAGGCGCTTGCCGCGCTCGCCGCGAAGACGCCCGGCGTGGTGGTGCTGGACCGTTCGCTGACCACGGGCGAACTATCCGATCTGCTGGCGGCGGCCGATATCTATGCCTCGCCGCATTGTTCGGAAGGGTTCGGGCTGACCGTGGCGGAGGCGATGGCCGCCGGCAAGACCGTGGTCGCGACCGACTTCAGCGGGACGCGCCAGTTCCTCGACGCCAGTTGCGGCTTCCCCGTCGCGGCCGATTCGTGGACGTTGGAGGAGGATTTCGGCCATTATACCAAGGGCGGAACCTGGGCGAAGATCGACGAGAAAGCGCTGGCGGCCGGGCTGACGAAGGCGGCGGCGCGAATCGACGCCGGCGACGATTCGATCGGACGCGCGGCGCGGGCGAGGATCGCGAAAACCCTATCCTATGCGGCCGTCGGCAAGGCGATCGCCGCCAGCTTCGATGCGATCGTCAGTGATGACAAACAGATCCGCCGCACGCCGTCGCGGATCGAGGACAGCGACGGAGCCGGCATACCGCTCACCAATTTGCGCGGAGGCGAGACGCTGGCGGTGCTGCCGCTGAAGCCGAACAGTTTCCGGCCGATCGCCGGCGACGCGTTGAAGCGGGTGCGCGACGACCGTGACCAGTGGTTGATGCTGGCGCCGGAGGATTCGCGCGTCCACCCGCTGACGCCGAGAATCCTGGCGCGCCACGCGGCGGTACGCCCCGACGTGTCGATCTTCCACGCCGACGACGTCGCGCTCGGCGCGCCCACATTGCTCGAGCAGGTGCGGCTGAAGCCCGAATTCGACCAGACGCTGTTCGCCGCGCAGGATTATATCGGTGCGCCGCTGTTCATTCGCGGGTCTGCGCTGCACGAGCTTGGCGGGCTGTCGTCCGACGCGGGCGATGCCACGCTATACGATCTGGTGCTGCGCGCGGTCGAACGCGGGATGTCGATCGGCCGCATTCCCGAAGTATTGCTGATCCAGGCGGAGTTGCGCGTGATCGCGCCTGCGAAAAAGCGCAAGGAACTGATCGAGCGCTCGCCGCTATACTCCGGCTATTCAGTCGAAGCCGGACACACGGAGGATACGCTGCAACTGGTCGGACGCTTCCCGACCGGCGAACCGGCGGTGACCCTATGCGTGCCGACGCGACGCAGCCTGATCCCCGATGAAGAGGGCACGTTCATCGAACGGTTCCTGACCAGCGTCGCCGATGTCGACTGGCCAGCGGACAAACTGACCGTATTGATCGGCGACGACATCGCGGGCGACCCGGACTGGGCGAAGCGCGACTGGCCGTTCACGCTGCGGCGGATCGAGACGCTGCGCGCCGAGGGTGAACCTTTCAATTACAGCGCCAAGATGAACCGGTTGTGGCGCGCGGCGGACACCGATGTCGTCGTCCTGATGAACGACGACATCGTCGCGCGCGATGCGTCCTGGTTGCGGGCATTGGTCGGCTTCGCGGTCGACGGCGCGGTCGGCGGGGTCGGCGCACGGCTGTTGTATGACGATGGCACGATCCAGCACGCAGGCGTCGTCGGCGGCATCCTTGGGACCAGCGTTCACACCTGGCTGGGGCGGCGTGCGGGCGCGCCGACGTATCAGGACTGGGCGATCGTGCAGCGTGAATGGTCGATGGTGACGGGTGCCATCTTTGCGACGCGCAAGAGCGTGATGGAGGCGGTCGGCGGGTTCGACGAAGACTTCAGCCTGGAGTTCAACGACGTCGATCTGTGCCTGAAAATCCGCCAGGCGGGCTGGCGGATCGTGTACACGCCGTTCGCGGAAATGACGCATTCGGAACGCGCTTCTCGCGGCGAGACGGTACCGCCGGGCGAACAGACCGCCTTGTTCCTCGGGCGCTGGCAGGGCTGGCTGTCGGAGGATCCGGCGCTGCCGCCGCGCATGCGCCGCGACCTGATCGACCTTACGCCGTCGGCGGGACGGGGAGACTGGTTCGCCTGAGCGTCGCGGCGCTCAGTCGATCAGCTGGCCGCCGCGATCGTTGCCGACGCGGTCGATGCGCCGCCGCTTCTGGCGGCGCGGCGACGCGCGTTCCATCAGCACCGCGACGACGACCGCAAGCACGAACAGCGCCAGGAAAAAAATCACCGCGTCGGATGAGAAGTCCATTTTCGCAAGAAACATAACTAGCCCCTGGTTTCCGTCAGCCAATCGTCATGCGCCGCGACGAGCCGTCGGTGAACAATATCGTACAGCAATCGATCCACGGCGTTGTGCTCCAATATCAACCGGCGCAGGTCGGCGTCCTCGTCGACCGCATTGTCCGCCGTGCGTTCGGTCCTGCGACGATGTTCGATCGGCATCGCGTCCGCGCCGAGCAGGCGGGTCAGGATGTTGAACGACATGGGGTATAGTTCCAGCAAACCGACGAAGGCCAGTCTGGTCGAAACGAAGGCTTCGATCTCGGCCGCCTCGGTCATCGATCGCGGCAACAGGAACCGCGCCATCTTGTTCCGCGTCTGTTTGGCGACGACATAGTCATCGATCCGCGGAAAGCGATCGATAAAGGTGCGGTACGTCGGGTGCGCAGGGGTGCGCGCGTAGCGATAGTCCGAAATCACGCGCGCGACGGGATCGCGCAGAAACGTGACGAAGCGCGCATCGGGCCGCGCGGCGCGGATCGGTGCGGTCTGTTCGTAAGAGAAATGGCCCGAGCATGATCGAGCGTGCGCCAGTTCGCCGCTGTCGATCAGCGACGCCATCTCCTCCTCGATACTGGTGAATGTGATCGGTTCGCCGGTCGAATAGCGCCGGTGGATGTTGTGATAGGGCGTCCGCAACCGGTTGAATTCTGCCGAAAGCGACGTGCCGGCGGTCTTTGGGATATGGATGAAGACGCACAGGTCGTCGCCGAAGCGTTCGTCGCGCACGAACTGCTGCAGACCCTTCGTCGCGAGATCGCCGAACGCCAAACGATAGTCCTCCGCCCCGCCGGCCGGGACCGGAGAGCGGATCGCATCAAAGCCGGTCCGGTTCAACGCCGTTCGCTCGCGACATACGCCGGATGCTGGGACCGGGCCGTTCCAGCAGACCGTCACGCACACGCAGGATCGGCGCACGCACGGTCACGTTGCCGGAGAGGGTCAGGCCGGGCGATTCGTAGATGCGGATCGCGCTGCCGAAGGTGTCCGATATCCGATTGCCGCGCGCAACGCCGTTGGCGTGCGCGAACATGAGCGCATCGTCGCCGGTCGCCTGAAAATCGTTGTTCACGACGATATGGCCCTGCGTCATCGGATCGGATGGCTGGCCGATCTGCGGACCGCCGCTGCTGCTGGCCATTGCCCAGCGCACGCCGTTAATCGGCGCGGGGCGGACGATCGAGCAATTCTCAATCCGCACATTGTCGGTCATGCGAAACACGCCGCGCGTCTCCACGCTCCAGCGGACCCCGCGCAGCGTGATGCGGTCGGCGTTGATGAAACGATAGGAGTCCTCGCCCGATTTCGATTTCAGGCCGATCAGGTCGCCCGGACGATAGGCCGGCATGACGGGACGCACCACCAGTTGAATGCGCCAGCGGTTGGGCGCCCCGGCGATGCGGGTCGCTCCGCTCCACATCGCCTGCACCTGATCGACCACGATCTGTGGTCCCGTGGGCGTATCGACGTATTTTTTCATCCAGCGCCGCATGACCTCTCGCCCGTTGCGCCCGATCTCGCGGTCGCGCGGCATCAGGTCGGCGGGCGTCGGGAAACCGCGCGGGATATCGAGCACCACCGCATCGGGGGTCGTCGCGAAGACCTTTCCCTGCGACATCTCGATGCGGCGCTGCGTCATCGTCAGGTCTGCGATCGTGACGCATCTCGTGGCGCGGCCGATGATGCCGACCAGGCGATCGTCGGTGATCAACTTAGTCCGATCGGCCCCTGCACCGGTGATCGTCAGCCGACCGGGACACGCATCGATCCGCGACACGTCGATCGTGCCGCCGCCGGTCGCCGCGGCGCCGTTCAGCTCGAACGTACCGGCGGGAAGACGGATGACATAGTTCACGCCCCCGCGCCGTGCGATCGTTTCGCGTGCGTCGGTGATCGCGGCGGCGATGGTGCGCTGATCGACGACGGAGAGACGGCGTTCGACCATCGGAGAGCTGAGCGGTTCCAGCGTCCGGCCCGCCGATCCTGTCGTCATGGAAGCCGACAGGACGAGCATCGTCAGCGCCGGCAAGACGCGCTTTGGCAACAGCATTGGTTCGGTGCGGGTCATCGATCGTCAACGCGTCGCCGCCGCCGGCGGTTTCCCCGCCGTGGGGCCGGGGGCGGGGGAGGATTGTTTGCGAAAGCATCGTGTATCACTATAGCTCCGCGTCGGTCGCGCTCCCTGTCAGGCGACATAGATACGGACGCGGAGTTTTCATGATCGAGCCGAGTGCGGCCAAGGCGCCGAAGCGCGTTTCCGCACCTGTCGGGCGCGGACGTCCGCCCCGATTGCTGTTTCACCGGCTCGGTGATCGATCGGGCAGCGTCCTGGGTGCGGCCGAGACCGTGGGTCAGTTGCGCGAAGAGGTTCGGACCACCTCGCTGAACGTCGGCAATCTGGTGCATCTGGAGGCGCCCGCGAAGCTGTTGCGTTACAATCGCCGCACGCCGCAGTTCCGCCAGACCGCGAATTCGCCGGAGGCGTTTGCGGCGATCGACCGGCAGTATGACGGGATCGTGCTCGGTTACGCCAACATGATCCGCAACTACGATCATCTGGATGAGGAAGCGCGCGACACGACCCTGGCCCCGCTGGTGCGAGAGACCGAATGGCTCGAGCAGACCAGGTGCAAGATCTACGCGATGGGGATCGGCATCCAGGATCAACTGCCGCCACGTGCGGATGCGATCGATCCGCGCCTGTTCACGCTGTTGAAGCTGCTGAACGACCGGGCGGAGATTTTCGCGGTGCGCGGCGCGGCGACCGAGGCGTGGCTGCACGCGGTGGGATTGACCAACGCGGTTGCGCTCGGTTGCCCGAGCATGTTCATCTACCCGCGCAACGCAATGTCGATCCGTCCGCCTGTTCGGGACAGGGCGCTGCGGATCGCGACCGCGGGAAGGCTGCAGCGCAACCGCGACGACCAGCGGGTCGCCGCGATCAACCGCGTCGGGGCGGCGTTTGACAGCAGCTATGTCTTTCAGAACGATTTCTATGCGATGTTTCGCGGCGATGGCGACGAGATCATCTACAACGACGCCACCGGGGAGGTCGATGCCGAAGCGGTGCGCGCGCGCGGCCGCGCCGGGCTGGATGTGGATCTGACGTTCGCCGATTATCGGCTGTTTCGATCCACCGAGAAGTGGCGCGGATTCGCGATCGGGCAGGACGCCTATTTCGGCGATCGCTTTCACGGCGGCGTGGTGTTCCTGCAGTGCGGCAAACCCGCGATCATCGTGCAGAACGACGCACGGGTGAAGGAATTGACGGCGCTGTACGATATTCCCACCGCCACGTCCGATCAGATACTGTCCGGCGATCCGATCGAATTGCTTCATGACAGGTTGAGCGCGGCGAACTTGCGGCGTTTTCGTGAAACTTATCTTGGGCGCTACCGCGATTTTCAGGCGGCGCTTCGCGGGGTCGGGCTGGAGCAGTTTCAGCCGATCGACGCCGACGATCTCGCCGATTTGATCTGATCCGGGTACGAGCAGCAACATGACCGAAGCGCCCGTCCGTCCTGTCCGTCGCGGGGAGATCGCCACCGCGATCGACGCCGTCGCCGTGCAGATATCCAGTTCCACGAAACTGAATCGTTACCCCGCGGTGTTTCAGGCGGTGCAGCAACTGTGCCGTGCGGGCGGGATCGCTCGGCCGCACATCCTGTCGTTCGGATCGTCGAGCGGGGAGGAAGCCCACACACTGTCGACGCAATATTTCGCCGGCTCGCCGATCCTGGGGCTTGAGGTGGCGGAGGACGTGCTGGCGCAGTCTCGCGAATCCTATGGCGCGAACCCCGACCTGCGGTTTGAAAAGAGCGGCGTGTACGAGCCGGAGCCGGAATCGTTCGACGTGATCTTTGCGATGAGCGTGCTGTGCCGCTGGCCTGAGACGCGCAATATGACCGACATCGCGCAGTTGTTCCCGTTCGCAAATTTCGAGAAGCAGACCGCGTATCTCGACAGTCTGCTGAAGCCGGGCGGGATCATGGTGATCTATAATGCTTCGTACGGCTTTCTGCATTCGCGCACGTCGCGTCATTATGATCTGATCGCGCACCCGCGGATCACGACGGCCGGCTTCGTCAAACGTTTCCGCAAGGACGGCGGCGAAGACCCGAGCGTCGCGCCGACCGATTGCGTGTATCGCAAACAGCAGGCGAACGAACGGATCGGCGCGCGCGGGCTGGTGATCCGCGACCATGCGCTGAAACCGATCGCGGTGATCGAGCGCGACATCGCGATCGGCTGATTATTCGGCCGGTGTGACCGACGCGAAGAGCGCGGCGTATTTCGCCGCCATCGACGTGAGCGAAACTGTTTGCGGGATGCCCGATTGCAGGCGTTCGTACAGCGCGGGGTCTGCGCCTTCGACGATGCGCCGCGCCAGATCGCCGGCGTCCCCGCGCGCGAAGTGCAGCCCGTTAACACGGTCGGTGACTTTTTCCGCCATCCCGCCAATGCCGGTGCAGATCACCGGCCGCCGCGCGTGGAAGGATTCCTGAATCACGACGGGCGAATTTTCCCACCATCTGCTGGGCATCAGCACATAATCGCACCGCGCCATCAGTCCGCCGACGCGGCTGTTATCGTACGGGCCGAGGTAGGAAAGGAACGGGTAACCGGCGATCGCGGCGGTGAAGCGGTCCATGAAGTCGCCGTCATGGCCGATGATATTGCCGTGGATCGCGACCCGGATACGCTGCGCCAGCTTTTCGTCGCGCGCTAGGATCGCGCAGGCGTCGAGGATCAGATCGATGCCCTTGAACGGATTGATCTGGCCGAAATAGCCGAACGTCCAGAGCCGTTCTTCCGACGATCGATCCGCCGGAACCGCCGCCACGCCGCCCGCGACGCCGTTCTCGATGACGTGCATCCGATTTTGCGGCACGCCGTTCGCCGTCATCTTGCCCGCCAGGAAACGGCTGGGCGAAACGAACGCCGCGACGGGGCCGAACGAGCGCGCGACATGCCGTGAGCGCACCGCGAACTGCTGGCGTGAATGTTCGGGGTAGCAGGCATGGCATGCGCCGGGCGACGCACCTTCGCACAGCAGATCGGTTCCGCGCGTGACCAATTGACCGTGATTGTGGCAGATGCTGAGGAATTCGTGGATCGTATAGACGATCTCGATCCCCGCGGCGGCCACATCCTCGAACACCCCGATCCCGGTGTGCAGGAAATGATGCGCGTTGAGCACGTCGATCCGCTCGCGCCGAAGCAGATCGATCAAATCCTGCCGCACGCCGGCCGGGGCCAGATGATAGAAATGATCGTAGAGCGCGCCGCGATAAGGCAGCGCAAATTCGTTCGGCCCCAGTTCGATCCGGTCGAGCGCGGCGTCATCGCAGCACGCGATCAGGATCGCGTCGACGCCGATCGCACGCAGCCCGCGGAACAGCCCGTGCGCTGCAATCTCCGCGCCGCCCTTCGTCACCGACACATGACTATGGCTGAGGATCGCGATCCTTTTTCCCGCCAGCGCGGCGGGCGGCCTGAGATCAGTCATGCGTGGCGGCCCCGACGTTGTTGATCCGAGCAACCAGCGCGGAGGGTCGCCGGGACGAAAGCGCCAGCGCGGCGTCCGGGACAATGCGGGGTGGCGGCACGCCCGCCGCGGCGCCGTTCAGCGTGATTCCGCCGATCCGCGGGGGCGCGGCAGCGGCGATCCGTCGCCACGCTGCGGCATCGCACGCGAAGGCATCGAGCCCGGCGGTCCCGGTGGCGCCGGCCTCCGCTGCGGCATCGCGGACTTCAAGCAGGACCAGATCGTCTGCGCCGTCGCCCAGCGCCGTCCAGCCCGCATCGGAAAGCAGCGTGTCCGCAGAGATGAATGCGAACCGCGTCAGGTCGAGCGCATCGATGACGCCTGTCACGATGTCGTTGTTGGTTTCGCCCGGCGAAGTCAGGAACAGGCTGCAGCGCCGCCCCGTCACGCGCTTCAGGTCCGCAAAGAGCGATATCAGCAGGGGGCGGATGCCGTCCGGGCAACCGGCCAGCACGATCCCCCAACCGGCCGGCAAGGCCGCGGCGTGGCGGAGCGCGTTGTCGATGATGAGGAACAGATCGGATGCGGTGGCGGGAAGGGCGAAGATCGCCGCTGCTGTGACGGATTCCGCTTCGTAGACGGCCAGCGCGCTGAAACGCTCTCGCGCCACGGCGGTGGCGTGGCGCGCGAAATCGGCGAAGAAGAGCTCCGCTTCGATCGCGGGGTAATAATCGAGCGCGTGTTCTATCGGCGTGGTCACGCCTAGCAGCCGGACGCGGTCGGCGGGGATCGTCGCATTGCTGGCCGTCCCGTCGGCCCAGCGGCATTTCAGCACCATTTCGTCGAGCCGCGCATCGTCCAAGTCGCCGCGGAAGACCGCGGTGAAGCCGGCGCGGCCCAGCGCCAGGTCGACGTTGCGATACAGATGCGACAGATCCTTGCGTCCGAAGCGCGACACGCTGCGATCGTCGGCTGCCATGACCCGCGCGCCCGCCTTCAACACGAACCGATCCGACAGCTTGTTGGGGCTGAGCGTCCAGCCGGTGATCATCGCGCCGAACCCGGGCAGGATCGCCGCCTGATCGATATGCACCAGATCGACCGTATCGGCGTCTTCGGGAACCTGCCAATTATCGACGGTGTAGAACATCTCCCGCATCAGATCGCCGTAGCCGTCCGTGGCGGACGACAGCAGATAGCGCACGGCGGGCGTGATCGCCCGCTTCGTGCGGATCGGCGTAGGGTCGAGCGTTTCGAGGAAACGCCCGCTGCCATCGGTAAGAAAGAAATATGGCGGCAAATCCGGCATCGGACGCCAGTCGCTTTGGACGACGCCGACGAACCCGCGCGCGCCGGGCGGAAGATCACCGCGGTCGATCAGCGTATAGGCGAAGCCTGCCGGGTGCGCGGCCTTGTCCACGATCACGATCGGCCGATCGAGCACCGCGTCGTCCATGATCCAGCCGACGACCCAGACCAGCCCTCCGTCCTCGCTGGCGATCGAATCGACGTAGCCGATGCTGCGGCCCGGATCGGGCAGGAAGGAACGCTTCAAATGGCCGACGGCGTTGTTCGCGTGGAACGACAACCGGTCGACCAGTGCGTCCCGGGTGGCGGGGGCAGTGTCGAGCGACCCGATCTGCACCTGTTCGAGCGTGCGCCGGGCCGCCATCGATTGCAGCGATGTGTCGCGTCCCGCGATGCGCACGACCAGCTCGCCGCGCAATCCGCGCCGCGCGGCGTCACGGATGCGATCCCGCACCGACGGGTCGAAACGATAGCCCGGCGCACCCGAGATCCGCAGGAAATTGCAGACATCGTCCCTCGGCATCCCGGTCGGCGCGCTGTCGATCAGTTCCTCGCCCGCCCACAACTCGATCGTGAGCGGGGCGGCGGGATCGCGCATATCGACCGCCCACCCGGATACGCCGCTCAATTCGTCGAGGTGCTCTACGCAGCCGTCAATGGTCGTTTCGTCGGGGCCGTCGGCGGCGTCCATGTGGTTGATCTCTCCGGTACAGCGGCTTGTAACAACCGTCGTGCCGGGCCTTGTCAACCTCGCCGTCAACCTCGCCGCGTGGATTGACGCCCGCCGGGCCGCGGATCACGATATGGGAAACGCGGGCGGCGAGCGCGCCATCGATATCGGATCGGAGAACGAGCGGATGAGCAGCGAGACGATCGAGCCCTTCCGGATCGCGATCGATGAGGCGGTGCTGGACGATTTGCGGCGGCGGTTGCGCGCGACGCGCTGGCCCGAGCGTGAGACGGTCGACGGCTGGGGGCAGGGCGTGCCGCTGGAGCAGGCGCGGCGGTTGGTCGATCACTGGCTGACCGCATACGACTGGCGGCGGTGCGAGGCGTTGCTCGACGGGTTCGGGCAGTATCGCACCAAAATCGACGGGCTGGGCATCCACTTTCTCCACCGCTGCTCGCCCGAACCGGGTGCGCTGCCGCTGATCCTGACCCACGGCTGGCCAGGATCGGTGATCGAATTCCATAAGGTGATCGATGCGCTGGCCGATCCGGTCGCGCATGGGGGACGCGCGGAGGACGCGTTCCATGTCGTTGCGCCGTCGCTGCCGGGCTATGGATTTTCGGACAAGCCGGGCGAGGCGGGGTGGGGCGTCGAGCGGATCGCGCGGGCGTGGGCGGTGCTGATGCGGCGGCTGGGGTACGATCGCTATGTCGCGCAGGGCGGCGATTGGGGGTCGGCGGTGACGACCGCGCTGGCGCAGATCGGCGACCCGGCGGTGGCGGGTATCCACCTGAACATGATCGTCGCGCCGCCCTCGGCGGAGGACATCGCGAGCGCGACGGAAGCGGAGAAGGTCACGTTGGCGGCGCTGCAATGCTATCAGACCGACGGCAACGGCTATGCGCAGCAGCAGCGCACGCGGCCGCAGACGTTGGGCTACGGGCTGGCCGATTCGCCGGTCGGGCAGGCGATGTGGATCTTCGAGAAGTTCCACGAATGGACCGACTGCGACGGCGATCCGTTCAGCGTGCTGAGCGCGGACGAGATGCTCGACAACGTCATGCTGTACTGGTTGACAAACAGCGGTGCGTCGTCGGCGCGGCTGTATTGGGAGAGCTTCCGAAGCTTTGCGTCGGGGACGGTCGATGTGCCGATCGCGTGCAGCCTGTTTCCGAAGGAGATATTCCCGCCGTCACGGCGCTGGGCGGACAAGAGGTATCGCAATATCGTCTACTGGAACGAACTGTCGAAGGGCGGGCATTTCGCGGCGTTCGAGCAGCCGGAGTTGTTCGTGGAGGAGTTGAGGAAGGGGTTTCGGGGGATGCGATGATGCACCGAAATGCCCGCTTGAACCCATCGCTTTCGCTGATATAAGCCGCCGCCTGCCAGCCGACCCCAGGGTCGTCACGCGCCTCGGTCGGGGAATAGCTCAGCCTGGTAGAGCACTGCCTTCGGGAGGCAGGGGCCGGAGGTTCGAATCCTCTTTCCCCGACCAACGGCTTCGCTAAGAAATAGCAAAGCTATTTCGCGACCAGCGAAGCAGCGGCCGGCGGCGGAAACGCCGTCCGACGACGCCGCTTCGCCGCGGCGCGCATCAACACATTCCCTTATTTCCCCTTATTTCCGCGCCGCGAGCATGTCCGCGATGGCGATGAACTTCTCACGCGGCGCGCCTGCCCGGGCGGCGGCGATCTCGGCCTTTTCGATATTCTGCCAGTCGCGGAAGGTGACGACGTCCGTCCCGCGCGCGTCGAGCAAGGCGTCCAGTCCGGCGCGACCGGGCTTGCCGCTGTCTTCGGGTAGATCTGCGCCGATATGGTCGGCGATCAGGAAGCCGTCGGGGCGGTTCGTGCCGATCGTGCCGGTGGGGCCGCGGCGCGCCCAGCCGACCGCGTAAAGGCCGGGCGCGATGCGGCCGTCGTCGTTGGCGAAGCGGCCGAGCTTCGCGTCGTAGGGCACGCCGTCGATCGGCGGGGTGCGGTAGCCGATGCAGCTGACGACCATTGCGGCGGGGATGGCGTAGGTTTCGCCGGTGCCCGACGCGCGGCCATCGGCGTTGATGTGGGTGCGTTCGACGATGACGCGTTCGACCCGTTCGTCGCCCTCGATCCGCACCGGCATCGCAAAAAAATCGAAGGCGACGGTGATCGCCTTCAGCTCGTGATTGTCGGCGAACGCGCGCAGGTGGGCGACCGACTTGCGCTGGCCCGGATCGAGCGCGGCGTCGGCTTCGGGCGCGGGCAGGTCGGCGGGGTCGACGGTCGGGGTGGCGCGCGCGAGGTGGCCGAGTTCGCCCAGTTCCTTCGGCGTCATCGCGATCGCGTGCGGGCCGCGCCGTGCGAGGATCGTCACCGTCTCGATCCTGTGCGGACCGAGCGCGTCGAGCGCGTGGGCGACGATGTCCGATCCGGTGAATTCGTCGCCGGTCTTGGCCAGGATGCGCGCGACGTCGAGCGCGACGTTGCCCGCGCCGACCACCACTGCGCCGGGGCCGTGAAGCGGGGGCGACAGGCCTGCGAAATCGGGATGGCCGTTGTACCAGCCGACGAACGCCGCCGAGCCGATCACGCCCGGCAGATCGTCGCCCGGGATGCCGAGCGGATTGTCGTGCGGTGCGCCGGTCGCCAGCACGACCGCGTCGTACAGGTCGCGCAACTCGGCGATCGTCACGTCGCTGCCGACGGTGACGTTGCCGACGAAGCGGACGTTGTCGCTGAGCGCGGTCGCCTCGTACCGCCGCGAAACCGCCTTGATCGACTGATGATCGGGCGCGACGCCGGTGCGGATCAGGCCGTACGGGACGGGCAGGCGATCGATGATGTCGACACGGACGTCATCGCCGAACGCCTTCTGACACGCCTCCGCGGTGTAGTAACCGGCCGGACCCGATCCGATGATGGCGACGTGGCGCATGTGAAACTCCTGCGGTCGAGCCTAACCGCTTGGCGGAACGGGGCAAGCGTGGTTATCGCTTGGCGATGGGGGTGCTCGACTGGATCGCGACAGTGCTGGGCGTGGCGTGCGTCGCATTGGCGGCACTTCGCAGCGTATGGACGTTCCCGACCGCGATCGTGTCGGTGGCGCTGCTGGGCGTCGTGGTGTTTCGCGAGCAATTGTACAGCGACGCGTTGCTGCAGGCGTTTTTCGTGGCGGCGAACGTCTATGGCTGGTTGAACTGGGCCCGGGCGCGTCAGGCGACGGGCGTCGTGGCGGTCGAGCGGATGACGCGGGCGGCGCGGTGGCGTTGGGGTGCGGGAATCGTGGCGGCGACGGTCGTGTGGGGTACGGCGATGGCCGCGCTGACCGACGCGTCGTTTCCGTGGTGGGATGCCGGAATCGCGATGGCTAGCGTCGCGGCGCAGGTGCTGATGGCGCGACGGAAACTGGAGAATTGGGTGTTGTGGATCGCGGTGGACGTGGCGTCGGTGCCGCTCTACCTCGCCAAGGGACTGTATCTGTTCGCGGGGCTGTACGTGATCTATCTGGCGCTCGCGATTTGGGGTTTCGTCGACTGGCGGCGCGCGGCGCGATCGGAAGCCGTCGCCGCATGACGCTTCGTTCGATCTGCCTTCACGGACCCGAAAGCACCGGCAAGTCGAGCATGGCGCCGCGGCTGGCGCGGCATTTCGACAGTGTGTGCATCGCCGAATTCGGCCGGACCTATTGCGAGCGTTACGGCACCGATCTGAACATAGCGGATCTTCTGGCGATCGCACACGGCCATGATCGCAAGACGTGCGATGCGGTGGCGCGGGGCCCGTATCCGGTGATCCTGGACACCGATCCGCTGATGAGCGCGGTGTGGGCCGATATGCTGTTCGGGCGGCGCGATCCGTGGTTCGATCGGTGGAACAACACCGCCGATCTGTATCTGCTGTTCGACATCGACCTGCCGTGGGTCGAGGATGGGACGCGAATGTTCGGATCAGCGCGCGACCGGGCGCGCTTCTTTGATCTGTCGCGACGCGAACTGGGGCGGCGCGGGGTGCGGTGGGAAATGGTCAGTGGTGTGGGCGACCAGCGTTACATGAATGCGCTGGCGGCGATCCGGCGTCACGCGGGAGCCGTTGCTCCCGCGTGACGGCTCCGAATCACTGCGACGGCGCGAGCCTGGTGTTCAGCACCCAGCCGACGTTGTCGTTTTCGTCGGCGACCTCCCACCACAGGCCGTTCTTGTTGCCGGTGGGATAAACGATCGCGCCCGGTGGCAGTGTGCGGACAGCCTTTGCGGTCGCGAGCGCGCTGGTGCGCATCGTGACCGGGCCTTGTGCGGTATAGGTTTTCGCCGGGGCAGCCTGTGCTGTGCCAGCGTCGCCCGGCTGGACGAGACCGAGTCCGGTGACCAGTTTCGAATAGGCCTGAATGAACGACAGCGTCACGATGCGTCCGATGTCGGTATTGTCGTACCCACCACCGACCGCCGCCGCGCCGCCGCCGAAGAACCCGGCCCCGCCGCCTGCGCCGAACGTCAGGTTGTTCTTCGCGGCATAGCCGTCCTCGGTCGCGATCGTCTCCGTCGTGCGGACGTTGGTGATCGACAGGACGGTGTTCGCCTCCATCTTCTTGCTGCCGATCCCGCCGAGCAGCCCGCCGAAGCGACCACCGATCAGCCCGCCGATGCCGGCCGCGCCGCCGCCGCCGCTGACGTTGGAATTGGCGCCCTGAATTTCGGCGACCAGCACATAGTCTGCCGCCTTGATCTGGCCCTGTCCGACATTCGAGCGGCGTTGCAGTCCGAGATCGCCCCCGATATCGCGCTCCAGCCGGGCAGCTTGCAGGCCCGATCCGCGATCGACTAGGTTGAAGCAGCCCGATCGCTGGACCAGCACCTTCAGCAGCTTCGACGGCGGGGACAGGCTGTACTGGGTCCACGGGCGCGGATCGTCGCCGTCGACGATCGACAGCGTGCCGAGTTTGCGGGCGCAGCGCGGCACGTCGTTCGCAGTCGCCTGCTGCAGGCGTTGCCCGCTCGATGGTTTCGCCAGGCGTTGTGCGGATGCATCGGTGGCGGTCAGCGTCAAGGCGACCAGACCCAGCGACAGCAATGACTTCGACATTTCGGTTGAACCCCCCGGTTTCCGCCCGCGTCGGTGACTTCCTCGGACGGCCTGTTGACCTGCGACCCCGACGAATCGACCTTATCATCCGATCAGTCGACAGGCTAGGTTGTCGCCATGCGCAAACGGAGTGCCTGCGATGGCCCTTCGCAAGCGCCGCGCACGCTGCTAACGCGCCAGCGACATGGCCACCGAACTTTCAAAGATCCGCAATTTTTCCATCATCGCGCATATCGACCACGGCAAGTCGACGCTCGCCGACCGGCTGATCCAGGCCACCGGCGGGCTGACCGACCGCGAGATGAGCGAGCAGGTGCTCGACAACATGGATATCGAGCGCGAGCGCGGGATCACCATCAAGGCGCAGACCGTCCGGCTCGACTGGAAGGGTCACGTCCTGAACCTGATGGATACGCCGGGCCACGTCGACTTCGCCTATGAGGTCAGCCGGAGTCTCGCCGCGTGCGAGGGCGCGTTGCTGGTGGTGGACGCGGCGCAGGGCGTCGAGGCGCAGACGCTGGCCAACGTGTACCAGTCGATCGAGCATGACCATGAGATCGTGCCGGTCATCAACAAGATCGACCTGCCCGCCGCCGAGCCTGAAAAGGTCCGCACCGAGATCGAGGATGTGATCGGCATCGATGCGTCGAATGCGGTGCTGGCCAGCGCCAAGACCGGGATCGGGATCACCGAAATCCTCGACGCGATCGTCGAGCGGATTCCGCCGCCCAAGGGCGATGCCGACGCGCCGCTGAAGGCGATGCTGGTCGACAGCTGGTACGACCCGTATCTGGGCGTCGTCATCCTGATCCGGGTGATCGACGGCGTGCTGAAAAAGGGTCAGCAGATCAAGTTCATGCAGGCCGGGACGGTGCATCTGGTCGACCGCGTCGGGTGTTTCCGCCCGAAGATCGAACAGCTTACCGAGCTCGGTACGGGCGAAATCGGCTTTATCACCGCACAGATCAAGGAAGTCGCGCAGACCCGTGTCGGCGACACGATCACCGACGCCAAGCGTCCCGCGGCGCAGGCGCTGGAGGGCTTCAAGCTGGTCCAGCCGGTGGTGTTCTGCGGCCTGTTCCCGGTCGATGCGAACGATTTCGAGAAATTGCGCGAGAGCATTTCCAAACTCCGGTTGAACGACGCGTCATTCAGCTTCGAGATGGAGACGAGCGCCGCCTTAGGCTTCGGCTTCCGTTGCGGATTTCTAGGCCTGCTGCACTTGGAGATCATCCAGGAGCGGCTGACGCGCGAATACGACCTCGACCTGATCACCACCGCGCCGAGCGTGGTGTACCAGATCGACCTGAGCCACGGGCAGGGGCATCTGGAACTCCACAACCCCGCCGACATGCCCGATCCGAACAAGATCGACACGATCAGCGAACCTTGGATCGAGGCGACGATCTACGTTCCCGACGAGTATCTCGGGTCGATCCTGAAACTGTGTCAGGACCGCCGCGGTATCCAGAAGAACCTGACCTATGTCGGCGGGCGCGCGCAGGCGACGTACGAACTGCCGCTGAACGAGGTGGTGTTCGATTTCTACGACCGGCTGAAGTCGCTGTCGAAGGGTTATGCGAGCTTCGATTATCACCAGATCGGCTACCGCGAGGGCGACCTCGTCAAGATGGGCATCCTGGTCAACGAAGAGCCGGTCGATGCGCTCAGCATGATCGTCCACCGCGGCACCGCCGAGACGCGCGGGCGCGGTATGTGCGAGCGGCTGAAGGAACTGATCCCGCGTCACCTGTTCAAGATCCCGATCCAGGCAGCGATCGGCGGCAAGGTGATTGCGCGCGAAACAATCAGCGCGATGCGCAAGGACGTGACAGCCAAATGCTATGGTGGCGACGCGACGCGCAAGAAGAAGCTGCTGGAAAAACAGAAGAAGGGAAAGCTGAAGATGCGTGAATACGGTAACGTCAGCATCCCGCAGGAAGCCTTCATCGCGGCGTTGCGCATGGGCGACGACGGATAACGACAGACGGAGATCGGCGATGCGGCGTATCCTGAGCCTGATCCTCTCGATCGCAGCGTTGTGTGCTGTGCCCGTGGCAGCGCAGGAGCGCGCACCGCTGGTGCTGGCGGCGGCGAGTCTGCAGGAATCGCTTGGTGCGGCGGCGGATGCTTGGGCCGGGAAGGGTCATGCACGGCCGGTGGTGTCGTTTGCGGCGTCGTCGGCGCTGGCGCGGCAGGTTCTGGCGGGCGCGCGAGCGGATTTGTTCGTCTCGGCTGACGAGGAATGGATGGATGCGCTGGCGGCGAAGAAGCTGATCGCGGCGGGGACGCGCGCGAACCTGGCCGGCAACCGGCTGGTGATCGTCGCGGCGGCCGGGACGCGGGGTGGCGTGCCCGCGCGGGGCGCCGGGCTGGCGCGGGTGCTGTCGCGCGGTGCGCTGGCGATGGCCGATCCCGATGCGGTGCCCGCAGGGAAGTACGGGCGCGCGGCGCTGAAGAAGCTCGGCGCGTGGGACGCGGTTGCGCCGAAGGTGGTGCGGGCGGAGAACGTGCGCGCCGCGCTGGCGCTGGTCGAGCGTGGGGCCGCGCCGTTCGGGATCGTCTATGCGACTGATGCGAGGGCGTCGGCGAAGGTGCGCGTCGCGGGGGTGTTTCCGGCCGACAGCCATCCGCCGATCGTCTATCCGGTCGCGCGGCTGGCGGGGGCGACCAATCCGGCAGCGGAGGGGTTCCGGCGCTTTTTGCTGTCGCGCGCGGGCAAGGCGATCTTCCGGCGCTATGGTTTTTCGGCGCGCTGATGGACGAAGGCGTATGGGCGGTCGTGCGGCTGTCGCTGCTGGTCGGCGGCGTAGCGACGATCGCGACGCTGCCGATCGCGTTCGCGCTGGCGTGGTTGCTGGCGCGCGGGCGGTTTCCGGGGAAGGTGTTGCTCGACGCGCTGGTCCATCTGCCGCTGGTCGTACCGCCGGTAGTGACGGGGTGGGTGCTGCTGCTCGCCTTCGCGCCCGCCGGGCCGATCGGCGGGTTGCTGGAGGCGTGGTTCGGAGTTACCGTGCTGTTCCGCTGGACCGGCGCGGCGATCGCCAGCGGGGTGATGGCGCTGCCGCTGATGGTGCGCGCGATGCGGTTGGGGATCGAGGGCGTCGACCGGCGGCTGGAACAGGCCGCGCGGACCTTGGGCGCGGGGCGGTGGCGGGCGTTTAGAACGATCACGCTGCCGCTCGCGTTGCCTGGCTTGCTGGCGGGCGCGGTCCTGGGGTTCGCGCGTGGGCTGGGCGAGTTCGGCGCGACGATCACCTTCGTGTCGAACGTGCCGGGCGAGACGCAGACCCTGCCGCTGGCGATCTATGCCGCGCTCCAGCGGCCTGGCGGCGAGCCGGCGGTGTGGATGCTTTCCGCGATTGCGGTGGCGATCAGCCTGGTCGCGCTGGTCGCGTCGGAATGGCTCGCACGGCGGCAGGGCAGGGGCGTCCATGTCCTTTGATGTAGACGTGACCGTGCGCCGCGGGGAGGCGGTGGTCGGCGCAGCGTTCGCGGGCGGGGCGGGGGTGACGGTGCTGTTCGGGCCATCGGGGGTCGGCAAGACGAGCGTGCTGATGATGGTCGCCGGGCTCTTGCGGCCGGATCGCGGGCATGTGCGCGTGGGTGGTGAGACGTTGTACGATGACGATGCGCGGGTCGACGTGCCGCCGCACCGCCGCCACGCGGGGGTGGTGTTTCAGGAGGCGCGGCTGTTTCCGCATCTCAGCGTGCGTGCGAATCTGCTCTACGGCGCGCCCGGTTCCGACGGATTGACGGAGACCGCGCAGACGCTCGACATCGCGCATCTGCTCGATCGCTGGCCGCGATCCTTGTCGGGCGGGGAGGCGCGGCGCGTGGCGATCGGGCGGGCGTTGCTGTCGGCCCCGCGGTTCCTGCTGCTCGACGAACCGCTCGCCTCGCTCGACCGGGCGCGGCGCGAGGAGGCGATGCGCGCGATCGAGCGCGTGCGCGACGACAGCCACCTCCCGATGCTGATCGTCACGCATGATCCCGAGGAAGCCGAACGCCTGGGCGACCGGATCGTCAGGATGTGATGATTGACGATGGCGGTGCCAGCCCGCTCCCCCGCCCCGCCTCCCATTCAGGATATTCTGTGGGAGGCGGGGCGGGGGAGCGGGCTGGCACCGCCAATCAAAAGCGTCAGGATGTAGTGTCTTGCGGGTGATGCGGGGTCAGGATCAGGGTCCGTCCCTCGACCCGCCACGACGCGAGGCGCGACAGGAAGTTCATGCCGAGGATGTCGCTGCGTCCGAACGCGGGGGAGACGACGACCGGCACGTCGCGCGCGACGATGTTGCCGATCCGCAGTTCGGCGACCTCGGATGTTTGCGCGCGGATCGTACCGTTGGCGGTGCGCAGCAGGACCGGGAACAGCGTGTCCTGCACCGGCAAATTCGCCGCGGCGGCGGTGTCGACCGACAGCGCGGTCAGCGTCGCGCCGCTGTCGATCAGCATCCGTCGCTCGACTCCGGCGAAGCGGACATTCGCCCAGAAATGTCCGTCTGGCGACATGCGGATGCGGGTTTCAGCGCCGACCACCTTCTGGTCCCGGATGTTCAGCGCCTCTGCGATGCGCCCGATATACGGATCGAAACGCTCGCGTTGGCCGAGCACGATCACCAGTGCGGCGAGTAGGGCGGCCCAGATGGCGAGACTGAACAACGTACCGATTATGGGGATACGCCGGACGAACGCGCCGATCACGATGATGGCTGCGAGCAGCAGGATCAGCGGCAGGTGCGGGGCGAGGTCTGCGAGCGGCATGGTGCCGATATAGGATGCGGTGGCTGTACGGGGAGTGACCGGGTTTTGGCGCACAACCACCCCGGCGAAGGCCGGGGCCTAGTTGCACCGCGTTGGCAAGGAAGCTTCAGCCCGCTTCAATTTGCGTTCTGCAACTGGACCCCGGCCTTCGCCGGGGTGGGTTTGTCAACGAAAAGGGCGGCCCGTTGCCGGACCGCCCCCTGTCGTTTCGGCTATTCCGCCACGCCGTGCGACGAAGGCAGCTACGCTGCTTCCGCGGCCCGCCGTGGCGAGTCTTCGGATTGCTTTCGCAATCCGAAGCCGCCCGCTTAGCGCTTCGAGAACTGGAAGCTGCGGCGGGCCTTGGCGCGGCCGTACTTCTTGCGCTCAACGGTGCGGCTGTCGCGGGTCAGGAAGCCTGCGGCCTTCACCGGGGCGCGCAGCGCGGGTTCGTAGCGCGTGATCGCCTGGCTGATGCCGTGCTTGACCGCGCCGGCCTGGCCCGACAGCCCGCCGCCCTTGACGGTGCAGACGACATCATACTGGCCGACCCGCTCGGTGATGCCGAACACCTGGTTCAGCACCAGACGCAGCGTCGGACGCGCGAAATAGACTTCCTGATCGCGGCCGTTGACCGTGATCTTGCCGGTGCCGGGCTTCAGCCAGACACGTGCGACCGCATCCTTGCGGCGGCCGGTGGCATAGGCCCGGCCCTGCTTGTCGATGATCTGCTCACGCAGCGGCATCGTCGAAACGGGGGGCGTGGGCACGGCGGCGGTGGTCTCTCCGTGGTCGCCCGACGGGGCGGCGTCGGTCGCCTGCGGAGCCGGCTGGCTCGTCAGGTTGGCGAGATCGGAAAGCGACTGGCGGTTGTCGGTCATTACTGGCCCACCTTGTTCTTGCGGCTCATGGCCGCGATGTCGAGAACCTCGGGGTTCTGCGCTTCGTGCGGATGCTCCGCGCCCTTGAAGATGCGCAGGTTGCGCATCTGGTCACGGCCCAGCGGCCCGCGCGGGATCATCCGCTCGACGGCCTTTTCCAGCACGCGCTCGGGAAAGCGGCCTTCGAGCATTTTGCCCGCGGTCACGCCCTTGATGCCGCCGGCATAGCCGGTGTGGCGGTAATAGACCTTGCCGAGCAACTTGTTGCCGGTGAAGCGCACCTTGTCGGCGTTGATGACGATGACATTGTCACCGCAATCGACGTGCGGGGTGAAGCTGGTCTTGTGCTTGCCGCGCAGCACGTTGGCGATCACCACCGCGGCACGGCCGACGACCAGATCGGTCGCATCGACGATATGCCATTTCTTCTCCACCTCGTGCGGCTTAACCGACTTGGTGGTCTTCATCAGAGCCTTCATGGCTGTCAGACCTTCTTAAACGCAGGACGCCGCCCGGAAAGGAGCGGCGTCGATGCGGGACCAATGCGCGAAGAGTCGGTCTAAGTCAACATTTCCGCGGCGTTCGTGACGGGTATCCTGATACCAAGACGTCAGGTGCGACGAATGCCGATCGCGTGCGAGGCGACGATGGCCGCGATCAGCAGCAGCGCAGCGTTCACCTGATGCGCGACCGCGACGACGATCTCGACCCCGGTCAATAGCGTGGCGATGCCGAGCGCGATCTGCAGTACGACCAGCGCCAGCACCGCATGCGCCGCGCCGGTCGCGCCGTTGCGTCGTGCGGCGAGCGCCAGCCAAACTAAACCGCCCGCCGCCGCGAAGGCGAGCCAGCGATGGATGAACTGCACGACGATCGGATTGTCGACCACATTGCGCAGCACGGGTTCGACCATCGGTACGCCAGCGGGAAACAGCGCATCGCCCATCAGCGGCCAGCTTGAGAAGGCATAACCCGCGTTCAGCCCCGCGGTGAACGCGCCGAACACGATCTGTACGCCGAGCAACGCCAGCGCGACGGATGCGACCAATGTCAGCCGTGCGGGCCGTTCCAGCGGCGACTGGTCCAGCCGCCGCAGGTCGAGCATCGTCCAGACGATTCCGGCGAGGATGACGAGCGCCGTCGTCAGATGCACCGCCAGCCGGATATGGCTGACGTCGGTGCGCACCGACAGGCCAGACGCGACCATCCACCAGCCGATCGCGCCCTGCAGCCCGCCGAGTGCGAGGAGCGCAGTTAACCGCCAGCCGTAACCCGGCGGGACTCGCTTGCGCACCGCGAACCACAGCAACGGCAGCGCGAACGCCATGCCGATCACCCGCCCGAGCACGCGGTGCACATATTCCCAGAAGAAGATCGCCTTGAATCCCGCGAGCGTCATTCCGGCGTTCACTTGCTGATATTCGGGGATGCGCCGGTAATTTGCGAACTCCGCCTGCCACTGCGCGTCGTTCAGCGGCGGGACGATCCCGCTGATCGGTTTCCACTGCGTGATCGACAGGCCGGATTCGGTCAGCCGCGTGATCCCGCCGACCGCGACCATGGCGACGATCAGCAGCGCGACGACAAACAGCCAACGCGCGAGCGCACGCGGGCGCGCGGTCGTGGAGTAGCCGGGAGTGGCCTGCAACATGGGCGCGCGGTACAGGAATGGCGGCGACGTGCCAAGCGACACAAATTTGTCGCGATGTGATATTGTAACGTCATGCGGGTCGCGCTACATCGCGGATCGGATGACGGCCACGACTCGCCTTGCTTTCCCTTTGGGGCTCGATCGCCTGGCGATCGCGCTGTCGGGGCTGTGCGTCGTGCATTGCCTGGCGAGCGCGGTGTTGCTGGCGATGCTGTCGACCGTCGGCGGCGCGTTGCTCAACCCGATCTTCCACGAAATCGGCCTGACGCTGGCGATCGGACTCGGGGCGATCGCGCTGGGGCGCGGCGCGCTGCAGCATGGCTATATCATGCCGGTCGCCATGGGATCGCTAGGGCTCGGCATCATGGCGGGCGCGATGTCGCTTCCGCATGACGGCGCGGGTGGCGAGGCGCTGTGGACGATCATCGGCGTCGGTATCCTCGCCTTCGGTCACGACCTGAACCGGCGCGCGGTCGCCTGACGCTTGTCGCGCGGTCATCGCGCGCCTAGATTTCGAACATGGCGCACGCTCACCAACATCACGAGCCGCAAGGCGCAGACCTTACCCACGCCGCGCAGGCGACGCTGGAGAAGGCGGGCGAGCAATGGACGACGATGCGCGCCAGCGTATTCGCCGCACTTGCCGGGTTCGAGAAGCCTGCATCGGCCTATGACATCGCGGACGCGGTATCGAAGGCGGAGGGGCGGCGCGTGGCGGCGAACAGCGTGTACCGCATCCTCGACCTGTTCGTCGGCGCAAATCTGGCGCGGAAAGTGGAGAGTGCGAACGCCTATGTCGCGAACGCGCATCCCGATTGCCTGCACGACTGTATCTTTCTGGTGTGCGATTCGTGCGGGCAGACGACGCATCTCGACGACGATCGCATCACCAGCGGCGTGCGCGATGCCGCCGTTGCGGCCGGATTTTCGCCCGTTCGCCCGGTGATCGAGGTGCGCGGCAAGTGTGAGGACTGCTACAACGCCACGAATTGACGTCGAACTCTGGTTACAATCGACACGGTTGGTAGCGTCCGTTAGGGTAGCCCAATGACCGATCTGCCCAAGACGCCGCTGCTCGACACCGTGTCCTGCCCGGCCGACCTTCGCGCGTTGAAGCCCGAGCAACTTCGCCAGCTGGCCGACGAACTCCGCAGCGAGACGATCTCCGCGGTGGGAACGACGGGCGGGCACCTTGGGTCGGGGCTGGGCGTGGTCGAGCTGACCACCGCAATCCATTATGTCTTCGATACGCCAAACGACCGGCTGGTGTGGGACGTCGGGCACCAATGCTATCCGCACAAGATCCTGACCGGCCGGCGGGATCGCATCCGAACGCTGCGGCAGGGCGGGGGGCTGAGCGGCTTCACCAAGCGCAGCGAGAGCGAATACGATCCGTTCGGCGCGGCGCATTCGTCGACGTCGATCTCCGCATCCTTGGGTTTCGCGATCGCCAACAAGCTGGCGGGGACGCCGGGCAAGGGCATTGCGGTGATCGGCGACGGCGCGATGTCCGCTGGCATGGCGTATGAGGCGATGAACAACGCCGCGCAGGCGGGCAACCGGCTGATCGTGATCCTGAACGACAACGACATGTCGATCGCGCCGCCGGTCGGTGGGTTGTCGGCGTATCTGTCGCGCATCGTGTCGAGTCGCGAGTTCCTGGGTATTCGAGAGACGTTGAAGCGGTTCGCGCGCAAATTGCCGCGCCCGCTGCATTCGGCAGCGAAGAAGACCGACGAATTTGCCCGCGGCATGACGATGGGCGGCACTTTGTTCGAGGAACTGGGCTTCTATTATGTCGGGCCGATCGATGGGCATCACCTAGACCATCTGATTCCGGTGCTGGAGAATGTCCGCGACGCCGAGGAAGGTCCGATCCTGGTCCATGTCGTGACCAAGAAGGGCAAGGGTTACGGCCCGGCCGAGGCGTCGGCCGACAAATATCACGGCGTGCAGAAGTTCGATGTCATCACCGGCACGCAGGCGAAATCGCCGCCCGGACCGCCACAATATCAGAACGTGTTCGGCGAGGCGCTGACCAAGGAGGCGCAGACCGATCCGCGGATATGCGCGATCACCGCAGCGATGCCGTCGGGCACCGGACTGGACAAATTCGCGAAGGCGCATCCCGATCGATTCTTCGATGTCGGCATCGCCGAACAGCACGCCGTCACCTTCGCCGCGGGCCTCGCCGCGCAGGGGATGCGGCCGTTCTGCGCGATCTATTCGACGTTCCTGCAGCGCGCCTACGACCAAGTCGTGCACGATGTGGCGATCCAGAACCTGCCGGTGCGCTTCGCGATCGACCGCGCCGGGCTGGTCGGCGCGGATGGCGCGACTCACGCCGGGTCGTTCGACGTGACCTATCTGGCGACGCTGCCGAATTTCGTCGTGATGGCGGCGGCGGATGAGGCCGAGCTGGTGCACATGACGCACACTGCGGTGCTGCACGATAGCGGCCCGATCGCGGTGCGCTATCCGCGCGGCAACGGGACGGGCATCGCCTTGCCCGAGACGCCCGAGCGGCTCGAGATCGGCAAGGGCCGCATCGTGCGCGAGGGCAAGGCGGTCGCGATCCTGTCGCTCGGCACGCGCTTGGCCGAGGCGTTGAAGGCGGCCGACGCGCTGGAGGCGAAGGGGCTGTCGACGACGGTCGCCGACCTGCGCTTCGCCAAGCCGCTGGACGAGGCGCTGATCCGGCGGTTGCTGACCACGCACGAAGTCGCGGTGACGATCGAGGAAGGCTCGGTCGGCGGAATGGGCGCGCACGTGCTGACGATGGCCAGCGACGAGGGGCTGATCGACGGCGGCCTGAAACTACGTACGATGCGCCTGCCCGACCTGTTCCAGGACCAGGACAAGCCCGAACTGCAATATGCCAACGCCGGGCTGGATGCGGATGCGATCGTCGCGACTGTGCTGAAGGCGCTGCGCTATAACGAGGCTGGGGCGGCGGCGCTGGCGTGAGCGGCGCGCGATGCTAAAACTGATCGCGTTCGTCGTCGGTTCGCTTATCTGGATCGCGGTGTGTTGGTTCTTCGGCAGCATGGCCGCCCTGACCGAATCCGGGCCGAAGTCGTCGATCGTGCAGAATGAATGCGCCAATCTTCTGATCGCGAGGGCGCAAAGCGAAGGCCGCGTGCTGGACCGGATGGACGCATTGTACAGTCCGGAGTGCCGCGCAGAACAGCGCCGGGTGATGGACGAACTTTCCCGGCCTTATCTTGCGAAAGCGCTGATGATCGCCTTTTTGCCGGTTTTGCTGCTTGGTGGAGTGTTGTTCTTACGGCGCGGGTGAGACGCGGCCGATTGCCGTCCGGCCCCTCATGATATACATCTGTTGAATGTATATCTGGAGGCGATCATGCAAGTAGCGAAATGGGGCAACAGTCTGGCGATCCGGATACCCGCCGATGTCGCGCGTGCGCTGAACCTGAAGGAAGGCGACGACGTCGGCGTCCACGCGCTGAGCGACGGCGAGGTCGCGATCGTTACGGAACAGCAGCGGCGCGGGGCGTTAATGGAACGCCTGAAATCTTTTCGGGGATCACTGCCCGCGGACTATAAGTTTGATCGCGAAGAAGCGAACTCACGTTGATAGCAACGTTCTTCGATAGCAATGTCATCCTTTACTCGACTGATCGGGATGAACGGAAGGCCGAAATAGCGGATGCGCTGATCGGCCGCGGCGGGTGGATCAGCGTACAGGTTCTGAATGAAATCGCCCACGTTGCACGGCGCAAGATGCAGTTGGACTGGGACCGAGTGACCGATTTGATCGGTACGATCACTGGTCTGACCGGGGTGATCGATTTGACCGTCGAACTTCACAATTTGGGGCGACGAGTGGCCGAACGATATAAGTTTTCGATCTACGATGGCATGATCGTCGCCGCCGCGCTGATCGCGGATTGCGATACGCTTTATTCGGAAGACATGCACGACGGTCTGGTGATCGACGGGCGCTTGCGGATCGTGAACCCGTTCGCGCCCGACGCTCTTACTGGCTGAGGTAATGCGGCACCTGGGCTTGCGCCGGACTTGTCGCCAAAATCGACCGCGCATCGCCGGGGCTTCGGACTTCGCCGTGGGGGCCGCCTGTCGCGGCGATCACGCGGTGGAGCAGTTCCTGCCCCTCGGGCCACCAGCCCAATCCGCTTGCAGCGTTGATGTGGCCCTGCGCGCCGACGTCGACGAAATGGCTTCCCCAGTCGACCGCCAGACTGTGCGCGCGATCGATGTCGATCCACGGGTCGTCGGTGCTGGCGACGAGGATTGAGGGGAAGGGCAGCGACTCCTTTGGCGAAGGCGAGAAGGTGGCGAGTTCGGGACGGAGGTTTTCGCGATCGACGTCGCAGGGAGCGACGAGCAGCGCTCCGGCGACCGGCCAGCCGTACGGCTGCGGACTCATATGAGCCCACCAGGCGATTGCCTGACAACCGAGGCTGTGCCCGACCAAAATAACCGGCGCCGACGCCTGCCGGATCGCCTGATCGAGTTTTGTCGCCCAGGCGTTGCGATGCGGCGTATTCCACATGCCGAGGTCAACCCGGTGCGTGTCGGGGCGCGATTGCTCCCACAACGTCTGCCAGTGCGACGCGCCCGAACCGTTGAGGCCGGGGACGGTCAGGATCGTCGGTCCTTGCGAAAAACCGTGCGAGAACATCGTCATGCGAAATGCTCCTCATTGTCCGGTGAGGCCGCGGTGCTGATGGTCTAGGGGGACACCCGCACCGCGACCCTGCCGCCCGTTATATTCCTACTAAACTGATAGGCAATAGACCGGTTCCACACCGACGCCCGATCGTTCGCGGCTTGCGACGAACCGCGGTGGCGGCGATAGCAGGGCATGGCAAAGCAGCGCGCGGACCAGATACTCGTCGATCGCGGCCTCGCCGAATCGCGCACCCGCGCGCAGGCGCTGATCATGGCCGGGCTGGTGTTTGCAGGCACGCGCAAGGTCGAGAAACCGGGGCAGACGCTGCCCGACGACGTGGCACTCGACGTTCGCGGGCGTGATCATCCGTGGGTGTCGCGGGGCGGGATCAAGCTGTCGCACGGGTTGGATCACTGTGGCTGGGACGTGGCGGGTGCGGTGGCGATCGACGTGGGGGCGTCGACCGGTGGCTTCACCGATGTGCTGCTGACGAAGGGCGCGGCGCGCGTCTATGCGGTCGATTCGGGGACGAACCAGCTCGCGTGGAAGCTGCGACAGGATGACCGCGTGATCGTCCACGAACAGACCAGCGCGCGCATCCTGACCGACGCGCATATTCCCGAACGCGTCGACCTGATCGTGTGCGACGCCAGCTTCATCGGGCTGGCGAAAGTGCTGGAGCGCCCGCTGACCTTCGCCAAGCCCGCAGCCCGGGCGCTGGCGCTGATCAAGCCGCAGTTCGAGGCCGGGCGCGACGAAGTGGGGAAGGGCGGCGTCGTGCGCGATCCTGCGGTCCACGAGCGCGTCTGCGCCGATGTGGCGTCATGGTTCGAGACGCATGGCTGGCGGGTCGAGGGGATCGTCGAAAGCCCGATCACCGGCCCCGAGGGAAATGTCGAATTCCTGATCGCCGCCGTCCGGGGTTGAGCCACCTTCGAAACACCGTGCGGATTGTTAGGTTTACGCGAGCCTTGGCACGCGGCAGGAGCGGCGCGACGGCTTGCGCTGAAAGGACGACGATTTGGGCGGTATCGCATCGAAGGGTCAATTGAGGATGTCGTTCGCGCGCTGGGCGATGGTGTGCGTGCCGGGCGTGCTGCTGCTCGGCTTCCTGGCCGGCCGCAGTGTCGCCGCGGGCGAGGACAATCTGTGGTATCAGGCGCTGGCCAAGCCCGCGATCACCCCGCCGGGCTGGCTGTTCCCGGTCGCATGGACAACGCTCTATATCCTGCTCGGGCTGGCGCTGGCGATGATCCTGAACGCGCGCGGCGCACGCGGGCGGGGGCTAGCGATCTGGTTGTTCGCGGCGCAGTTCGTCGCGAACCTTATCTGGACGCCATTGTTCTTCGGCGCGCACAAGATCGACGCGGCGCTGGTCGATATCATCGTAATGGTCGTGCTGGGCGTCGTCACGACGATCTTGTTCGGGCGCATCCGCATTCAGGCGGCGTGGCTGTTCGTGCCCTATCTGGTCTGGATCAGCTTCGCAGGGGTGCTGACGTGGCGGATCGGACAAATGAATCCGACCGCGGAAACACTTGTGCCGCGCGCGGCGACCTCCCAAGTCATTGGCTGAGAATTCAGCGAAGAAGGCGACGCTCATGCAATCCGAAAACCGGATGTTCGACGACCTAGTGAAAATGTTCAACGGCGCGGCGGGGACGATCGCGGGCGTGGGCCGCGAGGCGGAAGCTGGTGCGCGCGAGCGGGCGCGCGCCTGGATCGGCGGCCTGGATTTCGTCAGCCGCGAGGAATTCGATGCGGTGAAGGCGATGGCGGCGGCGGCGCGAGATGAAGCCGATGCGTTGCGCGCGCGGCTCGACAGGCTGGAAGCAGCGCAAAAGGCCGACGCTTGATCGCTGGTTTTGCGCGCGCGTGCGCTTTCGTGGCATAAGGCGGCGATAATGCTGGACGAAGCTGACCACGATTCCGAACCCGAAGCTCCGCTTGATATGCTCGAAAACTATTTCGCGGCGCACGGGTGGGCGCATGAACGCCACGACGACGAGATCACCGCGACCGTCAAGGGAAGCTGGACCGAGTACGAGCTTCGCGCGCTGTGGCGTGACGAGGACAGCGTACTGCAATTCCTGGCCTTTCCCGACGTGAAGGTAGCGGAGGATCGGCGTGCCGCGATTTACGAGACGATCGGGCTGGTCAACGAACAGCTGTGGGTCGGGCATTTCGAATTGTGGTCGTCCAGCGGCATCCTGCTGTATCGTCACGCCGCGCTGATCGACGGTGAGGAGGAAGGGCAGATGTCGCTGTCCGCCGCTGAATTGCTGGTCGAGACCGCGATCGACGAATGCGAGCGCTTCTATCCGGTGTTCCAGTTCGTCTTGTGGGGCGGGAAATCGCCGAAGGATGCGATCGCCGCGGCGATGATCGAGACGCAGGGCGAAGCGTAGTCGCATGACATTACCGGCGAATTTGTGGCTGGTCGGCTGCGGCAACATGGGCGGCGCGATGCTGTCGCGCTGGATCGCGGCTGGCGTCGATCCGGCGAGCGTAACGGTCATCGATCCCGGCGCGCCTTTCGTGCCCGATGGCGTGCGAGTCCTCGCCGCCGTGCCCAATGAACCCGCACCACAGGTGCTCGTCCTGGCGGTGAAGCCGCAATTGCTCGACGCGGTCGCGCCGTCGCTGGCGGACGTTAAACCGGGGTTGGTGTTGTCGATTCTTGCCGGGGTTGAGGAGGCGGCGCTCGCCACGCGGCTGAACGCAAGCGCGATCGTGCGTGCGATGCCCAATCTGCCGGTGGCGATCGGGCAGGGCGTGACCGCTCTTCACGGCGCGACGACGGATCGCGATGCGCGAGATCTGGCGGAGGCGCTGGCTGCGCCGCTTGGCCGTGTCGAATGGATCGACGACGAGGCGTTGTTCGACGCGGTGACCGCGCTGTCCGGCTGTGGACCGGGTTTCGTGTTCCGTTTCATCGAGACGCTGGCGAATGCGGGCGCGGCGCTCGGCCTGCCCGCCGATCAGGCGCTACGCCTCGCGCAGGCGACCGTCGCGGGATCGTCTGCGATGGCGGCGGGGTCTTCCGAGACGCCCGGCACGCTCGCCGATCGTGTCGCTAGTCCGGGCGGGTCGACGCGCGAAGGGCTGAACATGCTCGACGCCGACGGCGCGCTGGCAAAATTGATGGAGGCGACGCTGAAGGCCTCGTTCGATCGCAACCGCGCGATGGCGGCTGCCGCGCGCGGTTAGCCGCGCAGCGCCTCGACCCGCGCGCGTTCGTCGTCGGGGATCAAGCCCTCCAGCACCGCCCAGAATCCGCTGACCGCGCCTTGCCCCGCCTTCGAATAGGCCGCCGACAATTTTTCGCGCAGTGCATCGTACAGCTCGTTCTCCAGCGCCGCGCCCGCCGCGGTCAGCCGCATCAGCCGTTGCCGCCGGTCGCGCTCGCCCGGCCGTGTTTCGACCAGCCCGCGTTCGGCAAGCTCGTTCAGCACACGGCCGAGCGACTGCTTCGTGATGCCCAGCAACGCGAGCAGATCGCTGACCGCCATGTCGGGCTTGCGCGCGATGAAATACAGTGCGCGGTGGTGCGCGCGTCCCAAGCCCTGCGCCGCCAACCCGCGATCGATCGAGCGCGTGACGTGGCTGTTGCCAAAATAAAGCAGCTCCAGACCGCGCCTGATTTCAGGTTCGCGCAGGAAAAGCGGTGACGCAGACTGTTGGGTGGCGACCATGTTGACCGGCATTGCCATCCGCCTTACCCGACCGCAACCCCGTGCGGTCGCGCGGTTCCCTGTCGCTACAGGAGCTTCCCGGTGAATTTCGTGTTCGAGCCCAATCCTTCCCCGGTGCCCGCCAGCGAGCGCGGCGCGCGATTGGCCGATCCCGGTTTCGGCCGCGTCTTCACCGATCACATGGCGACGTTGCGCTGGTCCGAGGATAAGGGTTGGCACGAGGGCCGCATTCACGCGCGCGCGCCGCTGACGATGGATCCGGCTTCGTCGGTGCTGCACTATGCGCAGGAGATTTTCGAAGGGCTGAAGGCGTACCGGCTGGACAACGGATCGACCGCGTTGTTCCGCCCGGAGGCGAACGCTGCACGCTTCCAGTCGTCCGCACGCCGCCTCGCGATGCCCGAACTCCCGGCCGAGTTGTTCGTCGAATCGATCGAGGCTTTGGTCCGCACCGATCGCGACTGGATTCCGGAGATTGAGGGCGGATCGCTCTATCTCCGCCCGTTCTTGATCGCGAGCGAGGTGTTCCTGGGCGTGAAACCCGCGGCTGAGTATCTTTACATGGTGCTGGCTTCGTCGGCCGGATCGTATTGGAAGGGCGGCGCGCGCGCGATCTCGCTTTGGGTCAGCCATGATTACACGCGCGCCGCGCCGGGCGGGACGGGTGCGGCGAAATGCGGTGGGAATTACGCCACCAGCCTGATCGCTCAGCAGGACGCGATCCGCCGCGGCCACGATCAGGTCGTGTTCCTCGACGCGACCGAACGCCGCTGGATCGAAGAACTGGGCGGCATGAACATCTTCTTCGTGTTCGACGACGGCGGCATCCAGACCCCGCCGCTGACCGGCACGATCCTGCCCGGCATCACACGCGATTCGATCCTCCGCCTCGCGCGCGATCAGGGCCTGACCGTGCGTGAAGAGTTGTATTCGATCGACGACTGGCGCGCCGACGCCGAAAGCGGACGGCTGATCGAAAGCTTCGCCTGCGGCACCGCCGCAGTCGTCACGCCGATCGGCAAGGTGGCGGGGCCGGACTACGACTTCACCATCGGCAGCGGCGCGACCGGTCAGACGACCGCGCGCTTCCTAGAATCGCTGACCGCGATCCAGCGCGGCCGCGCGCCCGATCCGCATGATTGGCTGAAACCGGTCGCGTGAGGGTTGCTTTCCCCGCGCGGCCCGATATGGCCGCGCGCTCTGCTGGGGCGTCGCCAAGCGGTAAGGCAGCGGCTTTTGATGCCGCCATTCGCAGGTTCGAATCCTGCCGCCCCAGCCACATCTCAAAGCCGAAACAATTGGTCGAGAAGAGCGCTCATCTGCGTTCGCCCAGTTCCGACGTCGCCCGTTATCGATCGCGATCGGGCGGTGACGCCGGCCGGTTTCGGCGATAGGGCAGTGACGTGACCGCGTTGCGCCGCATCATCCATCGACACCACGTCCTTTCGGCGCTGCTCATTCTTGCGGCGCTGGCGCTCAGGGTGCTCGTCCCGTCCGGCTTCATGCCGACAGTGACGAAAGATGGTGTGATCACCATTCAAATCTGTTCGGGCGCTCAGTCTACGTCCGCGACCATGACGATCGCGATCCCCGGTCTGCCGCGGCAGCATGACGATCAGCAGTCGCCCACGAAGGTGGAGATGCCGTGCGCATTCGCCGGTTTGGGGATGCCGGCGATCGCCGGGGCGGACGCCTTGCTGCTGGCGATCGCAATCGCTTTCGTCGTGGCGCTCATCATGCGAACGGGGGCGAGCAATCCGATCGTTCGACCCTCCTACCTGCGTCCGCCGCTTAGGGGACCGCCCACCACCGCCTGACTCCGCACAACGACAATCGCGCCGCTTCGCGAAAGCGAATGCGCGCACGGAATCAGGGACGATATGCATGAATTACCCCCGTTTCGCGGTCGCCGTATCGGCGATCGCGCTCTCTTCGGGCGCGTGGGCGCAGGATACCACGACCGACTCCCGCCGCGCCGAGCTGCTGCGCCAACGCGCGCGCATCGACGCCGAACTCGAAGCGCTGACTAAGCCCGCGACCACGGCGGCGAAACCGGCCGGCCGATCAGCCGATCGCACGGCTGACGAAGGCGACATCGTCGTGACCGGCCGCGCTTTGTCGCTGACCACGATCGTCACCGGCCAGACCGTGACCAACGTCGACGACGCCGCCTTCCGCAACACGCCGGCGACGACCATCGCCGACATCGTAAAGCTGTCGCCGGGCGTCGCGGTGACGCAGGGCAACGGCCCGCGCGACGTCAGCGTGTCGGTGCGCGGCTCGAACGCGCGCAACGGCTTTGGCGCGCGCAACATCCAGGTGTTCGAGGACGACTTTCCGGTGACCCAGCCGGACGGGCTGGCGCGCTTCGACCTGACCGACCCGCACGCTTATGGCGCGGTCGACGTGGTGCGTGGACCGTCGTCGGCGCGCTACGGCAATTATGCGCTGGGCGGCGCAGTCAATTTCCGCACCCGCCGCGGTCGCGATATCCAGGGCGCGGAGGTCGGGACCGACGTCGGCGGCGATGGATACGCCAATGTGTATGCGACGATCGGCCATGCCGGTCCGGGTTACGAATATGCGCTGTTCGGCAGCCTGGTCGGCGCGGACGGCGCGACCGGGCATACCGGCTATCGGACCGGGACGATCAACGCCTACGGCACCTACGCGCTCGGCGATCGCGACCGGGTGGCGGCGAAGGTGATCTACAACGAAGGCGAGTTCCGCCTGTCGACACGTCTGTCGTACAACCAGTATCTCGCGAATCCGTACCAACAGGGCTGTGAGCGCGCGGCGAGCGCCGCGCCGGGATGTGGGACGATCGCGGTGCTGGTCAACGGCGTCAACGGCGCGCGGATCGCGCAGACTGCGGCGGAAGGCGACCTCGCGCGCAACGATCGCCGCACGATCGTCGGCACGCGCTACGAACACGATTTCGACCCCAATACGATCTGGCGCACGCAAGCCACTTTCGACAGCCGCGTCGTGAACCAGCCGACTAGCGCGACGCCGTTCAAGGGCACGCTCGACAGCTACAACGTCACGTCGGACGTCACGCATCGCGGCGTGGTTGCGGGGATGGATGCGACGCTGTTCGGCGGATTGTTTTACAACTACCTCGACAACCAGAGCTTCAGCTTCAACAAAACGCCCGCGGGCCGCAACGGGTTTGGCGCGCCGACCCAGACCGTCTTTGGTGATATCCGCAACTATGGCGCACGCGCGCGGGCCGAATTGAAGGTGACGCCGGAACTGCAGTTCGTCGTCGGGGTCGGCTACGAACATTCGCTGATCGACGTGCGCCAGACCGCTTATTCCTATCCGGTAGGGGCTAGCGCGACTTTGTTGCTGATCCCCGCCGAGCGCGCGTTCCACAATGTCGCGCCGGAGGCAGCGGTTTCCTGGCAGCCGGTCGATCGGCTTCGCCTGCACGCCCGCGTCGGCACCGGTTATGGCATCCCGCAGGCGAACAGCCTGTTCATCACGCCCGCCGGAGTGTTCGGCAACAATATCGCGCTCAAAAGCCAGAGGAACACCGGCGTCGACGTCGGCGCGGAGATCGAGCTGGACCGGAACCTGACGGCCGAGATCACCGGCTATTACGAATGGTTCAGCAACGAACTGGTCAGCCAGTCGGCGGGGGTGAATTTGCTCGCCTACACCTCCAACGTACCGCGTTCGATCCACCGTGGGGTCGAGCTTGGGCTGAGTTGGCGGCCGCTGGGTTCCATGCTGCCGGGTCTGAAGCTGGACGCGAGCTACAGCTACAACGATCATCATTACACAGATTTCGCCGAGCGGCTGACCGCGGGCGCGGCGTCGCTTGTGTTCGATCGCGCGGGCAACGCCATTCCCGGCGTGATCCCGACCTTCGTCAACGGCCGGATCGGTTACGACCAACCGGATGGCAAGCTGGCCGGGGTGGGCGGATTCGTCGAGGCGACGTATCGCGACCGCTATTTCATCGACAACGCCAATTTGCTGGCGATGCCCGACTACACCCTGGTCAACCTGAACCTGCACTACGATCCGCCAGCCAGCACCGGCTGGTGGTCGCGGATCAGCCTGTTCGCCAGCGTCCAGAATGTGTTCGACACGACCTACGTCGGATCGGCGTCGGTCATCTCGAACACGCTTAACCCGGCGACGGGGGTGGAGAACCCCGCGTCGTTGCTGTCGAATACAACCGGCTCGATCTACGCGGGGCAACCACGCACGGTCTATGCCGGTATCAGGACGAGGTTCTGACGATGACCGCAACCATCGCACCGCGCCGCGAATGGCCCAGCTATACTTCGGTGTGGCGCTGGCATTTCTATGCCGGGCTGTTCTGCATCCCCTTTGTCCTGTGGCTGGCGCTGACCGGATCGGTCTATCTGTTCCGGCCGCAGATCGAGGCGTTGATCGACCGTCCCTATGCCGATGTCGCCACCACCGGCCCCCGCGAACGCGCGGCGCGACAGTCCGCGGCGGCGGTCGCCGCGGTGCCCGGATCGGTGCTCCACCGCTATCAATTGCCCGATACGCCGACCCAGGCGGTGCAGATCATCGTCGGCAAAGACAAGGCCGAAACCCGCGTCTACGTCCATCCGCAGACGCTGGCGGTGCTGAAGACCGTGGATGAGGACCAGCGGTTGATGCGGATCGTTTTCCGGCTGCACGGCGAGATGCTTGCCGGCGATCCGGGATCGTATCTGGTCGAACTCGCCGCGTCCTGGGCGATTGTGATGATATTGTCGGGGCTGTTCCTGTGGTGGCCGCGCGGACGTGGACCGGCAGGCGTGATCTGGCCGCGCCTGTCCGCAGGCGGACGGCGGTTCTGGCGCGACCTCCATGCCGTCACCGGCTTCTGGGTGTCGTTCATGGCGCTGTTCCTGCTGCTCTCCGGCCTTCCGTGGGCGAAGAGCTGGGGCAGCTATCTGAAAGTTGTGCGCAGCGCCGTCGAGGGTCAGCCGGTGCGGCAGGACTGGACTGTCGGCCGCAGCGGTGAGGTACGCGCGCGCGGGGCGGCGGACGCGGGTACGCGCGCGATGCTGGAGGATCACGCCGACCATGGCGGGATGCCGATGGCCGACCCGGCCGCATCCTATGCCCCGCTGGATAATATGGTGGCGACCGTCGTTCCGTTGGACCTTGCCGCCCCCGTCCTGATCGCGCCGCCGACCGGCCCGGGCCAGCCATGGACCGCCAAATCCGACGCCGCGGACCGCCCGCAACGGACCGACCTGACGCTGGATCCCGCGACCGGGGCCGTGCTGACGCGTAAGGATTTCGCCGAGCGTCGGTTGGTCGACCGGCTGATCGGCTACGGCATCGCGGTCCACGAAGGCGCGTTGTTCGGATGGCTCAACCAACTGCTTAACCTGGCCACCGCGCTCGGCCTGATGCTGCTGTCGATCAGCGGCGCGGTGATGTGGTGGCGACGGCGTCCGTCTGGCAAGCTCGGCGCGCCGGTCGCGCGTGTCCGCGCGCCTGCGGCAATCGGGTTCTTCGCGCTGATCGTCACGTTTGGCGTAATGCTGCCGCTGTTCGGCGCGTCCCTGCTGATCGTTCTCGTCGCCGATCGATTGATCGTCGCGAAAGGTGGTTTTCGGCGACTGTAGCGCGCGTCCAGTTCACCACCGCGTTATCGCCATCCAGCGCCGCGCGCCTTTGCCTCTGCCGCCTGATCGAGAGGATTCCCAACCATCATATCTTGAGCCGCCGCCATGAGGTCCGCGTCGGGCGACCCCGCCTGCCGATACTCGCTCCGCGTAGTAGGCGATCCTGCGCGCGTCTGGCGCAGCGCCCAACCATTGTCGTCGCGGCAGGCGATGCCGGCTGCCGCGGAAAACGCAAAGACGCGGCAATATTCGCCGCTATTGTCGCGGAAGCTGACCGCGACCTTCACCCCGCCATCGACCCCGCTTGGCTGGCTATCAAGCGCACGCGCGAGCCGGCCCGAGGCGTAGAGCCCGTCACTGCGCGCGGCGACTGGCCCGCGCTGGACGCCGAGGCCGATGGAGAGACCCAGAACCAGGCACGCCGCCAGCGCGACCGCCTCGCGCCACCGCGACGTGATGGAACGCGGTGTGCGTGGCGGGAGTGCGACGACGTTCGACTGGAGCAGCGCCGTCAGCCGTTCGGGCGCCGTTTCGTTCAGCACCGCGGCGAAACTGCCGCCGATGCGCGACCGCAAGGCGCGGTGTCGTACGACTTCCTCGGCAAGCGCCGGGTCCGCCGCGATCGCGCGTTCCACGCGTTTGGCGGCAAGCTGATCCAGTTCGCCGTCGGCATAGGCCATCAGCGTCTCGGGATCGATCGTCATGCCGCTTCTCCCAGTTGCGCCATCAACGCCTGCCGCCCGCGCACCAGCCGCGAGGTCAACGTGCCGATCGGAATGTCCAGCACCGCCGCCGCCTCCTTATAGGCCAGCCCTTCGACAAGCACGAGCGCCACCGCCTCGCGTTGTTCGTCGGGCAGGGTCTGCATCGCGGCATCGACCTCGCCCAGCGCGACGCTTGTTTCCGCACCGCCCTCCACCCCGACCGCAATACCGGCATCGGCGTCGACGAACGTCTGCGCCGCGCGCGTCCGTGAACGGGCGGTGTCGATCCAGCTATTGCGCATGATCCGGTACATCCAACTGTCCATCCTCGTTCCGGCCTGCCACTGGCCGCGCGCGATCAACGCCTTTTCGATCGCGATCTGGCACAGGTCGTCCGCATCGGCCGCGTCCCGAGCGAGCGCCCGCGCAAACCGCCTGAGTTGCGGCAGCAGCGCCAGCAGGTCGTTATCGAATGCCGCCAAACCAAAAAGTCCTTCGTCATGGATGAAACGGATGGCGGCGCCCGTTTAATCCACGCACAACCGAAAAGCAGGTCGAAAGAGAATGCCGTTGCGCCGCAAGATGCTGATCGCCGTGACTGTCGCCGTGTTGGCGGGGGCGGCGGCGCGTGCGCAGCTGATACCGGCATTGCCCGGCGTGCCGGGTCTTGGTCAGATCGACGCGCTGCGCGCCCCGGCGGAGGCAGCCAGGGTGCTCGAAACGGCGCGACGCGCGACGATCGACCGGCTGGTGCGCGCCAATCCCGACCGCATCGCGCTCGACCCGGACGGCTTTCCGGCGCGCGCAGGTGAGATCGTGGTCGATGATCCCAGCGATGCGCTGATCGCGGCCGCGGTGACGAGAGGCTACGCGATCATCGAGCGCGGCGACGTGTTGGGCGTCGGCTTCGTCCGGCTCGCGGTGCCGGAGGGCCGTTCGCTCAAACGCGCCATTGGCGAGTTGCGCAAGATGGGCGGCGCGGAGGTAAGCGCCGACCAGATCCACTTGCCGAGCGGAAACCTGTCCGGCGCGCCGACGCCGCCCGCTGTCGGAACTGGCGTGCTGGTCGGGGTGATCGACGGCGGCGTCGCTGGGGCCAGCGTGTCGCGCGGGTTCGCCACCGGCGCGCCCCGCGCGAACGATCACGGCACCGCGCTCGCCTCGCTGATTGCTGGCTCGGGTAAGGTCCGCGGTGGGCTGCCCGGGGCACGGATCGCTTCGGCCGATGTCTATGGCGGCGATCCCGCGGGCGGCAACGCGACCGCGATCGCCAAGGCGCTGGGCTGGATGGTCGCGCAGCGCGTTCCCGTGGTGACGATCAGCCTGGTCGGCCCGCCCAATCCATTTCTGGGCAAGGTGGTGGCGGCGGCGCAAGCGCGCGGCCTGATCGTCGTCGCTGCGGTCGGTAACAACGGGCCGGCTGCACCGCCGGGATTTCCGGCGTCCTATCCGGGCGTGATCGCCGTGACGGGGGTCGACGGGCGCCACCGCGTGCTGATCGAGGCGGGACGGGCGAGCCATCTCGACTATGCCGCGCCCGGTGCGGACCTGCTCGCCGCGGGCATCGGTGGTCGCGCTTTCAAGGTCCGCGGCACGTCCTTTGCGGCACCGTTCGTCGCGGCGACGATCGCGCGCTTCTATCCCGCGCCGTTTTCGGGAGGTGCGCGCGCCGCGCTCGTCCGGGTCGATGCGATCGCGCGCGATCTGGGCGCGCGCGGTGCCGACGACAAGTTCGGTCGCGGGCTCGTCTGCGGCGAGTGCCGCACCCCGATGGAATAATTTTTCGCGGGCGGCGGGATTAAATCCGCGTCGGCCACCGTTCTCCTGGCAGACATCAACGGAGAAAGACCATGATGAAGACCCTTCTCGGCACCGCGGCGCTCACGCTCGCCATCGCCGCCAACCCTGTTTCGGCGCAGCTTCTTGGCGGCGGTGGCGGTGGCGGTGGCGGCCTTGGCGGAACGATCGGCGGCGCGACGGGCAGCATCGGCGGCTCGGGCATGGGATCGATCGGCAGCACGATCGACCGCGTTCCCCGCTCCGCCGATACCCTGACGCGCGGCAACAGCTCGACCTCGTCCCGCACCGACAAGAGCGTCAACCGCCGTTCGGGCAAGGTCAGCGCCTCGAACGCGACCAGCAGCAACGGGGCGCTCGATAACGCGACGCGGATCGGCGACCGCTCGCTCACCGGCGGCGGATCGGCCTCCGGCAATGCAGGCGGCAGCGCGGACGCCCAGCTGGTCGGCACCGATCAACTCCGCAGCACCGCGGGAGAGGCGACCGGCCGGGTTCGCGGCGTCGCGGATCGCGGTCGCGACGCGGCCGGAAACACCGTATCCGGCGTACGCAACGCCGTGCCGGCTGCTGGCGACGCGTCGGGTTCTGGTCAGGGCGGTGCGGCCGGCAGCGGCATGGGCTCGCTCGGCGGCAACACGCTGGCGCTGGCCGGATCGGGCGCCGCCAGTTCGGCGGGCAGCTTCGCCGTCGTGCCCGGGATGCCGGTGACCGACGCCAGGGGACGCGTGATCGGTGCGGTCCAGTCGGTCGGGTCGACCGCGCGGGGCGCGGTACAGACCGTCCGCGTTCAGGTCGGCAAGAAGATCGCCGAACTGCCCGCCGCCAATTTCACCGGATCGGGCGACGTGCTGGTCTCGGCGATGGGCAAGGGTGACGTAAAGGACGCGGCCGAATAATCGGCCGCGCCGGCCTGATACCGGTCTAGCGTTTTGAAAGCCGTGCCCGGATGACCGGGCACGGCAGTCGCTGATGCGTCTTCGCTTCAGCGGCGTGTCTATCGCCCAGATTAGCGGCGCTATGGCGCGAAAATTCGTAGAGTCCGCTCGTTTCGTCGCTGCAATCAGGCCGCTCAAAGCGTCTTGGTTGACGGTCGCGTCGCAAACCGCGACCTTCGCACCTGCAGCATTTCGGGGCTGCGAATCGTCGGCGGCAGGAACTTAAACATAATGCGTATCGTGATGATCGGGTCGGGCTATGTCGGACTCGTATCGGGGGCTTGCTTCGCCGATTTCGGACATGATGTCGTCTGCGTTGATAAAGACGAGGCGAAGATCGCCAAGCTGAACGCGGGCGGCATCCCGATCTTTGAGCCCGGCCTCGATCGGCTGGTCGCGAAGAACGTCGCGGCCGGCCGGCTGTCGTTTACGACCGATCTTGCCGGGCCGGTCGCAGCAGCCGAGGTTGTGTTCATCGGCGTGGGAACACCGACCCGGCGCGGGGACGGGCACGCGGACCTTTCCTACGTTTATGCCGCCGCGCGCGAGATCGCCGAATCGCTCGATGGATTTACCGTCATCGTGACCAAATCGACCGTGCCGGTGGGAACAGGCGACGAGGTCGAACGGATCATCCGCGAAGCCAATCCTGCGGCGGATTTCGCGGTCGCCTCCAACCCCGAATTCCTGCGCGAAGGCGCTGCGATCGAGGATTTCAAGCGCCCCGACCGGATCGTCGTCGGGATCGAGGACGAGCGCGCACGAGGCCCCATGGAAGCAGTTTATCGCCCGCTCTACTTGAACAAGGCCCCGGTCCTGTTCACGCGCCGCCGCACCAGCGAACTGATCAAGTACGCCGCCAACGCCTTTCTGGCGATGAAGATCACCTTCATCAACGAGATCGCGGATCTGTGCGAGAAGGTCGGCGCGGACGTAAAGGACGTGTCGCGCGGCATCGGGCTGGACAATCGCATCGGGTCCAAATTCCTGCATGCCGGTCCAGGCTATGGCGGGTCGTGCTTCCCGAAGGATACGCTGGCGCTGGTGAAAACCGCCGAACATTATGATGCCCCGCTGCGGCTGATCGAGGCTACCGTCGCGGTCAACGACAAGCGCAAGCGGGCGATGGCGCGCAAGGTCATCGCGGCGATGGGCGGCGAGGTGCGCGGCAAGACCGTCGGTGTGCTCGGCCTGACCTTCAAGCCGAACACCGACGACATGCGCGATGCGCCCGCGATCTCGATCGTCCAGGCGCTGCACGATGCGGGGGCGACGATCCGCGCCTATGATCCCGAAGGGATGGAGGCCGCGGCACCCCTGCTGGGCGAGGTGACGTACACCGATTCAGCCTACGCCGCGGCGGAAGGCGCATCGGCGGTCGTGATCGTGACCGAATGGGACGTATTCCGCGCGCTGGATTTCGCGCGGTTGAAGTCCGTGATGGACGCGCCGGTGCTGGTCGATCTGCGCAACATCTATCGCGCCGAAGAGGTGGCGGCAGCGGGCTTCACCTACCGCGGCATCGGTCGTCCGGGTGATGGTGACACGGTCGCGGCGACGGATCATATTGCGGTCACGGAACTTCAGTAAGGGTGGCGTGGCGGTGACGGCGATGCGGCCGATTTGCGTGACTGGATTGCGTGGTTTTCCCGGCGTGATGGGCGGGATCGAGAGCCATTGCGAGGAACTGCTGCCGCGTATTGCGGCGCTGGATCCCGACCAGCCGATCGTAGCGCTGGGCCGCGCGCCGTACCTGCCCGCGCGACGGCAAACGTATCGCGGTGTGGAGGTGGTCGGGCTGCCAGGCCCGCGGTCGAAGAATTTCGAGACGATCCTGTCAACGCTGCTGGCGATTTTCGACGCACGCCGGCGCGGGGCGCGGGTGCTTCACATTCACGCCATCGGACCCGCGATCCTGACGCCGCTTGCTCGCCTCGTCGGCCTGCGGGTCGTGGTGACGCACCACGGCGCCGATTACGAGCGAGCGAAATGGGGCCGCGTCGCCACCTGGGCGCTGCGGCTGGGCGAGCGTGCTGCGCTCGATTGGGCGGACCGGATCGTCGCGATATCGCCGTCGCTCGCGGATGGCTTGCGCGCCCGGTTCCCGCACAAGGCCGAGGTAATCCATTATATTCCGAACGGTGCGCCCGCGCTGCCCGCGGTCGAAAACGACGAGGACGTCCTGGCGCGGCTCGGGATCGGGGATACGCCGTTCCTGCTCGCGGTCGGAAGGCTGGTGCCCGAAAAGGGCCTGCATGACCTGATCGCGGCGCATCGCAAATCAGGGACGACGCGCAAGCTGGTAATCGTCGGCGGGGCCGATCATGCCAGTCACTACGCGCGCGATCTGATCGCCGCGGCGGGGCCTGACGTGATCTTCGCGGGCGTCCAGTCGCGTGACGTGCTGGGCGCGCTCTATCGGCGTTGCGCATTGTTCGTGATGCCATCGTATCACGAAGGACTGCCGATCGCGGCGCTGGAAGCGGCCAGCGGCGGCGCGGCGATGGTCCTGAGCGATATTCCTGCAAACCTCGACATCGGCCTGCCGCGGGCGAACTACGTGCCGGTCGGCGACGTCGATCGGCTGGCGGCGATGCTGGGGTCGGATGAATTCACGCTGCGCGTCGACGGCGCCGCGGTACGCGCGCGCTTTTCCTGGGATCGCGCGGCGGTGGAAACGCTGGCGCTTTACCGAGCGCTGCTGCCCGAAAGGTCGCGGCGAATCCCCGCCAGCGCATACTGAAGGTCGGCGCTATCCTGAACGCTGGGGCGACCCTCGATCCTGAAATTGCCGTCAATCATCGTGACAGCACCCGTCAGCGGTCGCCAGGCGCCATCGCGCCACGCCCAGCTGCGGAAGCGCCAGCGCGCGGCAGATATCGGTTCGAAATGGAACGGCGGCCGGGCGTCGCTTGTGCGCGTCGGCGCAATGGCCAGCGTCGCGCCCGGAACCACTGCGATCGTACCGCCGATCACCGCGCGCCTCGATATTCCAGTCACATCCGCCTCCGCCAGATCATGATTACCGCCACGCTAGTAACGCCCGTTGAGCCTTTGGGTACGCACTTCGTGGCAATTGGTGGCCTGGGAGCGGCGGGCCGCAGCGGCAAGGGGGACTGCTGCGCCAGTCAATAAATGAATCGAAACAACAGACAGCGCGTCCGGCATGAATCGGGCGCGTAGGTCGCAATGCGGGTGGGTAAAAAAGATGGGGACGCAATACGTTTCTCCGACGGGCGCGGGGGATAAATCGGGATCGAGCGCGGCCAACGCCGCGGCAATCGGTTCGCTCAATGCGCAGATCATCAAGGCGGGCGCGGGCGGCGAGATTCTGCTGATCGCCGACGCGGGCGTTTACAAGACCACGAATATCATCCCGGTCGGCGCCGGGGGAACCGCGGGGCAGCCGGTCACGATTCGCGGCGTCGACCGTCTGGGAAATCCTATGGCGGCCGAATTCACTGGCACGCGCGCAGCCGACTGGCATGCGGGCGACGCTGCCGGGAACGAGCTGTTCAAGCTTGGAACTGGCGCGAACCATCTGGTGTTTCAGGATATCGCGGTCAGCAACGTCGGCACCGCGTTCCGCGTGAGCGGTAACATAACGAACCTGACGATCCAGCAGGTCGAGGTCGACAACGCGAGCCGCTTCTTCGAGAATTACGCCAGCAGCGGTACGGCGACGATCGCCGGGCTGACGATCCGCGACGTGGACGTGACGGGCTTCTCGCGCAACGCAATCCGGCTGCAATATGATACGCACGATGTGTTGATCGAGAACGTTCGCGGCGACATGGCGGGGCGGATCGGGGACACGATGCCCGCCGGAATTCATCTCGACGGCACCGTCCACGATGTCGTCATCCGCGACACGACGATGGCGAACGTCCGGAGCGTCGGCAGCGGTTACCTGAACGGCGACGGTTTCTCGACCGAGCGCGGCGTCCACGGCGTGCGCTTCGAAAACACGACTGCGCAGGGCAACAGCGATGGCGGATACGATTTGAAATCCACCGATACGGTCCTGGATGGTGCGGTGTCCTCCGAAAATGCGCGCAACTATCGCTTCTGGGGCGAGGTGGCGATGACCGGATCGGTCGGTCTGAACCCCGTCTGGCGCGGCGGCACGTCGGAGCAGAACCAAATTTGGCTCGCCGCGGGCGCGCGCGTATCAGTCTCCGACAGCGCGTTCACCGATGCGGGATCGCGCACTAAGGTGATTTCGTCGGCGGGGCAACTGACGCTGCACGATGTAAAAGTCGTCCATGCCGCAGAGGCTTTGCTCACGACGGTCGACAGCCTGTTGTCGTTGATCGGGCTGTCCAAAATCGCAGAAACGATCGTGACTGCGACCGGCGCGGGCTCGGCCGGATACGTCACGCCCGACGCGGTTCTGGCGGCATGGATTGAATCGGTGGTGACTGGCATCGTCGTCAATCGCTTCGTCGGGACGAGCGGGAACGACACATATTACATCGACGCGATCGGCGACACGATCGTCGAATATGCGCGAGGCGGAACCGATCACGTTTCGACCACGCTCGCAAGCTACACGCTGGGTTCAAACCTGGAACAATTGACCTACGTTGGTGATGGCGACTTCACGGGCATGGGCAACACACTGTCGAACGTCATCGCCGGCGGCGATGGACGCGATTCGTTGTCGGGGATGGACGGCGCCGACACGCTTAACGGCGGCAAGGGCGACGACTTCCTTCAGGGAGGAAACGGCGACGACACGCTGAACGGTGGTGATGGGGCGGACCGGTTGCTCGGCGGCTGGCAATCCGATTCTCTGTTGGGCGGGGCAGGCAATGATCGCCTGATCGGCGATGTGGCATGGCTCAGCAGCACCGGCGCGCGCGACACGTTGCAGGGCGGCGACGGGAACGACATCCTCTTCGGTGATGCCGAAACAATGGGCAATGGCGCGCGCGGTGGCGCGGACCGGCTGCTCGGCGGGGTCGGCAACGACATTCTGTACGGCGATGCTGCGATGTCGACGGGCAAGACAACCGGCGGGGCCGATACGCTCTTCGGTGAAGACGGCGACGACATACTTTATGGCGACAGCGCGGTCACAGGCAGTGGCGGTGCCGGGGGCGCGGACCGCCTTGACGGCGGCGCTGGGAACGATGTGCTGGTCGGCGGCGGCGGAAAGGATGTGCTGATCGGCGGGACAGGGGCCGACAGGTTCGTGTTCGGACCCGGATCGGGCGCGGACGAGGTATCGGATTTTCGCCATACCCAGGGCGACAAGATCGATCTGACCGCGTTCGGCGCGGCGGGACGGGCATTTGCCGTCACCGAATTATCGATCGGAACGACACTGCATCTCGGAGGAGGCGACACGATATTCCTGCGCGGCGTCTTCACGCTCGATCCGCACGATATCGTCACGCTATAACGACGAGACGCCCGCGCTAAGCGACGGGGGTCGCGGCTGATGGTGCGCCGCAACAAATCGCCTGCTATTCGTGGTCAGTCGGCGCACTTATATCGCCGTGCTATAGCGGATGGGTATGAGCGCCAGAACGACGGTCCTTTTCGTCATCAATTCGCTCGCCGGTGGCGGGGCGGAACGGGTGCTCACGACGATCCTGGCCGCTTCCGGGGCGTGGCGGGATCGTTATGACATGCATCTCGCGCTGCTCGACGACGAACCGCGCGCGTACCCGGTCCCCGACTGGATCAACGTCGTTCAGCTCGACGCACGTCATCGGCTGGGCGCCAGCGTGCTTCAGCTCCGCGCCTTGGTCGGCCGCATGCGCCCCGATGTCGCGCTCAGCTTCCTGACGCGCGCCAATGTCGCGACCGCCGCGGCGATGGCGGGGCGCGGGCGGCCGTGGTTGATCAGCGAGCGCGTCAACACCAGTGCGCATCTGGGCACTGGCGCAGGGGCGATGGTCGCGCGGGCGATGGTGCGGATCGCCTATCCGCGCGCGTCGCACGTGATCGCAGTGTCGGACGGCGTGGTTGACGATCTGGTCGCCAATTTCGGGGTCGATCCGGCGCGGGTCAGCGCGATCGCCAACCCGGTCGATCACGACACGATCGCCGCGCGCGCCGTCGAAGAACCTGAAATCGCGATCGATGGACCTTATGTCGTCGCGGCCGGGAGGCTGGTGCCGAACAAGAATTTCGCGTTGCTGATCGACGCCTTCGCCGATGCTGAACTGCCGATGCGGCTGGTCATCATGGGGGAGGGGCCGGAGCGCGCGGCGCTGGAGGCGCAGGTCGCGGCGCGCGGTCTGGGAGACCGCGTGCTGCTGCCCGGTTTCGCCGCCAATCCCTTTGCGATCCTGTCGCGCGCGAAACTGTTCGCTTTGCCCTCGAACGCGGAAGGATTCCCCAACGGCCTGGTCGAGGCGATGGCGTGCGGCCTGCCGGTCGTATCGACCAATTGCGCGTCGGGTCCGTCGGAGATCCTGGCGGGCCTGCCGCGTGACTCCGTTCACGGTTCGCGCGCGGTCGACGCCGGAGTGATCGTGCCGCCCAACGATCGCGCGGCCTTTGCGGCGGCGCTGCGTGAAATGGCGGTGGAACCGCGTCGCACGACTGCCGCCGCGGTCGCCCGCCGACGCTCGCTCGATTATGGGGTAGCCCAAGCGACCGAACATTATTGGCGACGGATCGACGCGGCGGTGCAAGAAGCCACATCAAATGTTATCGATACGTCCAGTCTTGTCCCCTCGGGAGTTGCGCGATGAAGTTTCTGTTCGCTCTGGCCGCCCTGCTTCTGTCAGCCTGCGTCGGGCAGACCTCGGTCGCGGGCGGTGGCCCGCCGCCGGCCGCCGACGCGCTGAAATTGGCGTCGGGCGATAAGCTGAAGGTCACGACCTATGGCGAGCCGACGCTGACTGGCGAGTTTCAGGTGGCGCCCGCGGGCACCATCGCGTTCCCGTTGATCGGCGATATCGCCGCCGCCGGCATGGACCCGATCGGTCTGGCGAAGATGCTCGAGGCGAAGCTGGGATCGGGCTATCTGCTCAATCCGAAGGTGTCGGTCGAGGTGCTGACGTATCGTCCCATCTACATCCTGGGCGAAGTGCAGAAGCCGGGCGAATATCCCTTTACCCAAGGGCTCACGATCCGCGGCGCGGTCGCGAAGGCGGACGGTTACACGTACCGCGCGAACCAGAACAAGGTGTTCGTGAAGCGCGCGGGCGAAGCGGGCGAAACCGAATATCCGATGACCGCGGACTTCGCGATCATGCCCGGCGACACCGTGCGCTTCTCCGAACGATATTTCTGATGGAGGAAAACGGCGAGCCGCATCTGCGCGGCTGCGCGGTGAGCTTCGCCAAGCTGAAGGCGCTGCTCGCCGCCGACCTGTATCGCTACGCCGGGCGGGTCGATGCGAAGAGCTTCCTGCGGCACTACGCCTTTACGCCGGGATACAAATATACCGTGCTGATGCGCACGTGTGGCTGGCTGAAGCGCAAGCCCGCCAAGGCGTTCGGCCTGTATCCGCTGTCGAAGCTGCTGCTGCTGCGCGCGCGCTACAAATACGGCTTCGCGATCCCGGAATATACCGAGATCGGACCGGGGCTGTTCCTCAATCGTTTCGGCGGATTCTACATCCACGGCGATGCGGTGCTGGGCAGCAACGTCAACCTGACCCACGGAGTCGTGCTGGGGCATATGAACCGCGGCGCACGGCGCGGCGCGCCGGTGATCGGCGACCGCAGTTTCCTGGGATCGGGCGCGAAGATCATTGGCGGGATCATTGTCGGTGAGGAAGCTGCGATCGGCGCGAACGCGGTCGTTACCAAGGATATTCCCAACCGCGGCGTGGCGGTCGGGATCCCGGCCAAACTGGTCTCCGATCAGGGATCGGATGGTTATATCAACCGGATGGTGCCGCCCGCCTTGCTGGCGGCTTGCGCCAATGCCTATCCGGGGCAGGCGCGTCAGAAGATGAAATCGGTCGCCGCCAGCGTTTGAACATTGTGCAGGAACACCGAGTCCGCGCCGCCGAGCGTGAGCTTGATCCCACCTGAAACGGTAGCCATCGATAGCGCCTCATAACTGGTGGCGAAGGCCGACAAATCGACCTTATCGCCATCGCTGGAGCGGAAATCGAGAATCTCGTCCGCGCCGGATCCGTGCGCGAACACGAAGCGATCCGAGCCTCCTTCGCCGTACAGCTTGTCCGCACCACCGCGCGCGCCCATCGCCATGAAGATCGCGTCGCCATACAGGACGTCATAGCCCGCATCGCCGTGGAGGACGTCGGCGGCGCCGACGGAGCCGGCGTCCATCTGATCGCCGTCCCCGACCAGAATGTCGTTCCCTGCGCCGCCCCACAGGGCGTCGCTCGCCCCGCGTCCGGCGGAGAGGAAGCGTTGCGCGTCGCCGACGAGCACGTCGTCGCCATCGCCGCCGTACAGCGTATCCTTCGCCGCTGCCGCGGACAGGAACACCAGATCCCCGACCAGGCGATCATTTCCTGCGCCGCCCTCCAGGCGGTCGTTCTGCTGACCGCCCAACAGATAATCGTCGCCGTCCTCACCGCGCAACGTGTCCACGTTCTTACCGCCGTCCAGGACGTCGTTGCCCAGGCCGCCGCTCAACACATCGTTGCCATCGCCGCCCGCCAGAGTGTCGTCACCCGCGGCGGCGGAAATCACGTTGGCGTTCACGTCACCGGACAGCGTGTCGTTGTAGTCGCTGCCGATCAGGCTCTCGAAGCCGGAAAATGTGTCTCCGGCCGCGCTGCCGCCGGAAACGACATGGGTTCTCAGGTCGACCGATACCGCGACGAGCGACCCGGTGTAGTCGAGCGTATCGATGCCTGCGCCGCCCGTCATCGCATCCGCGCCCGCACCGCCGCGGATGATGTCGGCTCCGTCGCCTCCGTCGATCACATCGGCCCCGCCTGCGCCAACCAGCAGATTGTCGAGCGCGTTACCGGTCAGGTTCGCGGCGACGATGCCGGTATAGACCAGTTGGTCCACGTCGCTGCCGAGTTGATACGAGGACAGCGTCGTGCGCACCCGGTCGATGCCCTGGTTCGCATATTCGGTGACGACGTCGGTCGCTTCGGTGACGAAGTAAGTGTCGTCGCCGAAACCGCCGAACATCCGATCCGCGCCCGCGCCGCCATCCAGAATGTCGGCCCCGGCGCCGCCGGTCAGCGTATCGTTCCCATTCCGGCCGTACAGCGTGTCGCCATTCAGCGGATCGTCGCTGCCAGTGATATTGTCGGCAAAGCTGCTGCCGACCACGGTTTCGATCCCGAACAAGGTATCGCCCTCGGCTTCGCCGCCGCGACTGACGTTCGTCGCCAGATTGATCGTGACCGCCTGCGACTTGCTGTAGTCGACCTGATCGCGTCCTTCGCCGCCGTCCAGCCGGTCCGCGCCCGCGCCGCCCGATAATTTGTCGTCACCCGCCAGGCCGTACAGCATATCGGAGCCGACCTTGCCGTATAGCGCGTTGCCCAGCCAATTACCGGTCCCGACGAAATTACCGGTGCCGGTGTAGCTCAGATCCTCCAGATGATCGCCGATCGTATAGGCGGTGAGTGCGGTGCGGACGATGTCGGTGCCGCCGTCCAGCAGCTCCACGACATTGTCGCCAAGCGAATCGACGACGTACGAATCGTTGCCGGTGCCGCCCGTCATCACGTCGTCGCCCGCACGCCCGTCGAGCGTGTCGGCGCCGTCGCCGCCGTCCAGATTGTTGGCGACGCCATCGCCGGACAGCGTATCGGCAAAGGCGCTGCCGATCAGACCTTCGATCCCCGACAGGACATCGCCGCCCGTCTGACGACCGATGGCGAGGTCGACCTGCACGCCGATCGCCGAATCGGCGTAGCTCGCGATATCGAAGCCCGCACCGCCCGTCAGAACGTCAACTCCTGCGCCACCGACGAAGATTTGATCGTTCGCATCACCGGTCAACGTGTCGGCAAAGGCCGAGCCAATGAAGCGTTCGACGCCCGTGAACGTGTCGCCGTCGGCATCGCCTCCGCCGGCCGTTCCTGCGGCCAGGTCGATCGCGATCGCCACCGCATTGGCCGAGTAATCCGCGCTATCCAGACCGTCGCCGCCGGCGAAACGATCCGCGCCCGCGCCGCCGATCAGTCGGTCGTCGCCCGCGCCGCCATCCAGCCTGTCGTCGCCCGCGCCGCCGAACAACGTTTCGTCGCCCAGCGTGCCCGCCAGCCGATCGGCATAGGTGGAGCCGATCAGGGTTTCGATACCGCTCAACCGGTCCCCCGCCGCGTCGCCGCCGATCTGGCTCGCACGGCCGAGGTCTATGTCGACCGCCAGGCTGGCCGAGTAATCCGCGGTGTCGATGCCGCCGCGACCATCGATCGCGTCTGCGCCAGCCAAACCCGCGAACCGATTGTCGCCGTCGTCGCCAGACAGGATATCGTCGGCGACGGACCCGGAAACGCCTTCGATCCCGATCAGCGTGTCGCCCGCGGCATCGCCCGACGATCCCGCGCCAATCGCTAGATCGACCGTTACCGCACTCACGCTATCGGCATAATCGGCGATGTCGAAGCCGTCGCCGCCGTCGATCAGATCGCCGTCGCCGCGCCCCGCGAGCACATCGTCCCCGCCGCCGCCGGTCAACGTGTTGACCGCTCCGTCGCCAGCAAGGCGGTCGGCAAAGGCTGATCCGGTCAGCGCCTCCACCTGCGCCAGAACATCGCCCTCTGCGTCGCCGTCCAATCCGATCCCGGCGGCGAGATCGGCGGTAACGGCTGCACCGCTGACGCTGTAGTCAGCGGTGTCGAAGCCCGCGCCGCCGATCAGCCTGTCTGCGCCAGCGCGGCCATCGAGCCGGTTGTCGGCGGCGTCGCCGGTCAACGCGTCGTCGAACCCCGATCCGACCAATTGTTCGATACTGGTCAGCCGATCGCCTTCTGCATCGCCGCCAAGGCCGGTCCCGACCAACAGGTCGATAGTCACCGCGACGCTGCTTGAGGAATAGTCGGCGAGGTCGACGCCGTTACCGCCGGTCAGGTCGTCGCTGCCGACACCGCCGACCAGGCGGTCGTCACCATCGCGCCCGTCGATCCGGTCGCTGCCCGCACCGCCCTCCAGCGTGTCGTTCCGAACGCCACCGCTTATCGTGTCGTCGAAGTCCGATCCGACGATGCGTTCGATATCGACTAGAACGTCGCCCGCCGCGTCGCCGCGACCCGCCGCGGCACTGGCCAGATCCACCGTCACCGCGGTGGTGCTCGCGCCGTAATCGGCCGTGTCGTATCCCGCGCCGCCGTTCAGACGATCCGCGCCTGCGCCGCCCGCCAGCACGTCGTCGCCGCCCGCGCCGGTCAGTTCGTCATCCCCCGCGCCGCCCGACAGGCGGTTCGCGTAGCGGTCACCCGCCAGTCGGTCATTGAACGCCGATCCCACGACGTCCTCGAACGCGTCGAACAGATCGCCTTCTGCGTCGCCGCCCTTCGCGACCAGCCGTTCCACGTCGATCGTGACCCCGGCGGCGCTGGTCGCATAGCTCAGCGTGTCGCGGCCTGCGCCGCCCGTCATGATATCCGCACCCGCGCCGCCCGCGATCCAGTCATCACCCACGCTGCCCGCGATCAGGTCATCGCCCGCGTCGCCGCCGACCAGTCCGCCGCCTTCGTTTGCGACGAGATAGTCCGACCCGATCGAGCCCGTTTCGGCGTGCGTTATCTCGCCCATCCGGCTGACGGTCGATCCGACGCCGGTCTTCTGGACTGCCGTCATCGCCGAACGTTCGACCGCGAAGTTCCATAAGGTCAGCGCACCGCCGCGCTCGGAGAGATTGAACAGCAGGCCGCCGTTGGCCGATTCGGAGAACAGCGCGCCCGCGATCGTTGCGCTTGCGCCCGCCGCCAGCCAGACGTGTTCGCGGTTTCCCGTCACGACCGGCGCGCCCGCATCGGTACTGAGCAGGCCGCTAACTTGCGCGTCGACGCCCCACAGCCGCAGATTGCGACCGTTGCCCGACACGATCGCGCCATCGACCACCACGCTGTCGGTCTTCAGGTCGAGCCCGCCGTCGCTGTTGCCGGTCGCGATCACGTCACGCAGCGTGATATTATAGGTGTCACGCTCGCTCGCAAAGCCGTCGCCATTGGCATAGGAATCAGTCGTATCGAGCGCGTTGCGCATCGCGGTGCGTTCGATCAGCACATCATGCGCAGTGCCTGCGATCTGCACGCCGATCGCGAAATTGTCGCCGTCGACGAAGCCGCTGTCGCCGCGGACGTTCTGAATGACGACATTGCTGCTGTCGTACTGGACGCGGATCGCGCCCTTTGAATAATTGTCGATCGCGACGTCGCGGATGGTCAGGCCTGTGATCGTCGCGGTGGCGTTGCCGGCAGACACGAAGTCCTCGAAAAAGCGCCCAACGTCGCGGGCCGCAACTTGCTGGATCGTGATGTCCTCGACATCGGCCCCGACACGGATCGCGGTGCCGACGTTGGCGAAGGACAGATCCTGAAAGACCAGATGATCGGCCCCGTCAAGCAGGCGGAAGACCTCTTCCCCGACCGGGTTCGCCGGATCGAACGGAATCTCCCTAGTGCCGACAAGTTCGGCGGCCATCGCATTGCCTGCGCTGTCGATTCCGCGGATCGTAACGGGACGCCCGGCGGCTCCGCCATCGACCAGGGCAATCGCGCTTGCCGGAACGGAGTAGCTGCCCTGATCGGCGATTAGCCGGATCTCACCGCCCGGACCCGCGGTGGCGACCAGATTGGCGAGATCGTCGATCCGCGCCGCATTGGCCATGCTGCTTCCGTCGCCACTGCCGGAACCGGTGGGCGATACATACGCAATGGCCATCGCAATACTCCGCTACAGGCCGGAAAAGGTCACTCCAATCGACGCACGCGTCTTTTCGAATTGGCGACCCGACGCTGCCCCTACACTTGATTGGCTGCGGTGCAACATATCGGCGCGCAGTGCGATCCGTGGATTGAGACGGTAGGTGCCTGACGCGCGATAAGCCCATCTGTCATCATTGCGATCGATGTTGCTGAAATTACGATCTTCCTTCTCGATGCTGGCGCTGAGGATCAGATTGCGGAGCAATTCGTAGTCGGCGCGGACCGAGGCGGTGGTCGAAAGAAAGCCCGAAGCATTGAGGATCCCGGTTTCGTTCACGCTGCGGTCGATCGTCGCGCTCAGGGTTACCAGCGGAGTCAGGAAATATTCGATGTCACCCCGCACCAGCACACCGCCGATATCCTCGAAGAAAGGGCTTCGGTAATTCTGCTGCAGATATCCCGCGCGCAGCGATCCGCGCACCTTCACGCCGAGTTCGAAGCTGGACCCGAGCGCCACTTCGTAACCACTTGAATCACGAGCCGGAACCGGTCCGATCCGGGTGCGATAATCGCGCACGTTATAGGTCGCCGTGCCGAAGAGCGCGATGCTCGGACTAAGCGCATATTCCCCGATCGCCGTGCTGGTCACGGTCGTGCGATCGCGGAAGTTCTGGTCGATGACGCCCCCTAGCGCGTCGCGGCTGTTGCGGAAATCGCGCCGCTCAATGTTCATCAGGCCGCGCAGGCGCAGGCGATTGATGACGTGGGTCAGCACGGTGTTGACCTCGCTCACGGTGAAACGGATCGGCCGCTGCGCCACACCGGGCGAGTCAGGGTCGGTGCGTTCCTGCGCGAAGCGGCCGTGGAGAGCGCTCAGTTCGAGCGTCGTCGCATTGCTTATGATGGATTGAGCACTACCGTCGAGACGGTAATTGGTCTGGTTCTCGCTGGTGCGTGAGGCATAACGTGTGAGATCGAACTGACCGTTCAGCGCCAGTTTAAGGTCCGGCGAGGGCCGTGTGATCTTCAACCGCGGCACGACGTGAAGATACGCATCGTCGATCCGCGGGGCATTCACCGCGAACAGATTGTCGTCATATCCGGTGGCGACGGCTACCGACGGCAACAGCTCGAACGTCCCTATCCGGGCCGGTACCGGATCGAACTCGGGATGGTCGCGCTGCAACACGCTGACGTTGCGCTCTCGCCCGAACGCGCTCGATGGCGAGGTGCGGCCCAACCCGTCGGTCGCGTCGGAAATCTGCGCGGTCGCCGCGCCCGGCGCCGCCGTCATGGCGATACCGGCCAGGATGATGATATCTCGCGTCATCGTTGCCCCAATGTGATGAGAAGCGGGAGATGGTCGGAACCCGTTGCGGCCAGCCGGTCGACGCGCACCAGGCCCCAGGCTGGCCCGGCGTAAAGCTGATCGATCGGCAGGAACGGCAGCACGCTTGGCCAGCTCCACGTCGCGCGCGTCATGCGCGCCAGTGGTGCCAGCGCCTCGTCCTGCGCGCGCATCGCCGAGCTCCACGGAGTCAGGTTCATGTCGCCTGCGACAATCAGCGCGCGCCGGTCCACCCGGTCGAGCGCAGCGGACATCGCCGCGCGTTTCTCGGCCTGTCGGCGGGCGGGCAGGGGCCAGGGGTAATGGACCGTGGCGACCCGAACCGGCGCCAACCCCGGCACCGCGATGTCGGCCCACAACAGCGGCGGCCCGAACTTGCGGCCCCGCGCATCCTCCAGGAAATAGCCGGAGGCGCGGATCGGCCAGCGCGACAGGATCGTCAGCCCGCAGCCGCCCTCGGGACATCGCGTCCGGTACGGAAAACGCCGTGTGGTCGCCGCAATCAAGGAACCGCGCGCGCGCGTGGTTTCCTGTAGCAGGACGACATCGGCCCCGGCCGCTGCGATCGCCGCGCCGGTTGCGGCCGGTGTCGCATTGTCGAACCAGACGTTGTGGGTCAGCACGCGCAGTTCATGCGCGCCGGCCGGGGCGGGGGGGATCGCGCGCGTCGCCTCCCGCGTTGCCGCAACCGCCATAGGCGCAATTCCGACCGCGGCGATCAGCAACGTCCAGAGCGCTCGACGCCGGGCGATCAGCAATCCAGCAACCAGAATAATCGCGAACAGCGGCAGGAAGGACGCGACGGCGTCGAGCGTCGGACTCCACGCGCCGAGCAGCGCGATCCACGCCGCCAGCGTCGCGACCGTCACCATCGTGCTGCCGACCAATCTCACGCGCGTTTCGCCCAGCGATCGCGCAGCAGGTGACCGCGCCGCCGCAACCCCGCCGGGATGAGCCGTGCGGCGAGCACGAGCATCGCGGTGCCCACGCCCTCGGGCAGATACACGTCGCGCGCGCGGATCGTAGTCCGGCCGGTATGCTTCATCGCGTACCGGGCGTAATGCGCAATCTCCTGGTTCACCAGCCGGCGGAGCAGGGCGGCCTCGCGCGGCGACGCGCCGGCAACCATCGCACGCGCCGTTCCCACCAGATACGGCAGGCCGAGCGTGGTGGTCGACTTGCTCACCTTATTCTCCGAGTCACGATGAAACGCGGCCGTTAACGCAGGATAATAGCGCAACAATCCGTTTCGGACGACCCGCAGCCACAGTTCCTTGTCGCCGCCACGCACCGCCTTGCCATCGGGAAAGCCACCCGCCGCCAGAATCGCCGCACGGCGGATCGCGATCGCGCCGGTCCACATCGGGCATTCGCGCACCGCAAGCCAACTGTCGAGAAACTGGGCGAAATCAAGCGTGACGGGGTGCTCGAGCGCAGGAGCAATGCGCTGTGGCTCACGGCGGTCGTCAAATACGTGATCGAAGCCCGTCGCCACCGCGTCGATCCCTAGTTCATCCGCGGTACCCCGCGCGAGCAGTGCGAGGTGATCGGGCGTCCACAAATCGTCGGCGTCCAGGAATGCGATCCATTCCGATGTGGCCGCGTCGATCCCCATGTTACGACCCGCGTAGCCACCGGGTCCGGGCGTCGGCAGATCGAGCAGCCGGATGCGCGGATCGTCGATCGCCTCGACGATCGCCCGCCCACCGTCGGTCGACCGATTGTCGATCACGATGATCTCGTGCGCCGGATAGGTCTGTGCGAGCACGCTGTCGATGGCATCGCGAACGTGCGCGGCCTTGTTGTACAGCGGCATGACGACCGCGAAGCGGGGGCCGTCCATCAATCGCGCGCCGCGGCGCGGCCGCGCGCCAGCTGCACGAACTCGCGCGTGGCGACGCCGGCCAGGTCGAGCGTCAGTTTCATCACCGCCAGCCGCCGTCCAAGCGGCAGTTCTCTGGAGACTGCCGCGCGTCGCAGACGCCGCACCGTGTCGACCGCGGTCACCCCCAGCACCCGTGCGAGGCGTGGCGTCGCCTGCGTCCGATCCCATCGGCCGCCGCTTAGTCGCCGCCGCTTGCGCACCAGTTCGGCGCGGTCGGCGCGCACGGGGTGACGCACCACCATGTCGGGGACGTAGATCAATGGGTGTCCCGCGGCGCGGATACGCAGCGCCACCTGCCGGTCGCCGCCTGATTTCAGCGTCGCATCGAACCCGCCCAAGTCACGCAGCACCGCCGCGCGGCTGATCCAGTTGGCGGTCGCGCAATTCCCGCGCGCGGCATGTTCCTGCGGAAAACTGAACAGCCGTTCGTAATCCGAATAGACCCGCGCGCCCTGAACGCCGTCCTCGAACAGCTCGATCCGCCCCGCCAACACGCCGAACCCAGGGTTCGCCCCAGCCGCCGCAAGCCCGCGTTCGAGCCAGTCGGCGTCGGGAACGCAATCGGCGTCGGTGAACGCGACGACTGGCGCAGCGACGTGCGCGATCGCAGTGTTGCGGGCGGCGTAGGAACCCGGCGTCGGTTCGGCCAGCAACTGCACGTCGGGATAGCCGCGCACGATGTCGGCGGTGCGATCGGTCGATCCGTTATCGACCACGATCACCTCATAGGCCGTGCGCTCCAACGTCTGCCGGGCGAGCGCATCGAGGCAGGCGGCGATCACCGTCTCGCCGTTCCAGACCGGAACGATGACGCTTAGCTTGAGGCCGGTCACGACTCGTCCTTTCGTCTGACGTCATACATTCGAATCGGCCTTCATGGCTGCATCTAGAGTGGTCAACGTTTTGCTGCGCTTGCGAAGGCAAGACGCCCCGTTATGCCGACGATGCGAAGATTTATCGACATGGTGAATGGCCCGTCGCTTATGCGGCCCGGACCGTCGCACCACCGGGTTGCGCTGCACTGCAAAATAGCTTTGCGTATCTTGGTGGTGCCGGATCGTGGCCAGAAAGTCGATGGCGCTCCGTCCGGACCGTCGCCGACCACCGAAATCTTCGTGGTGTCGCTGGCCGATGCCGGCGACCGCCGCGCCGCGTTCGCCGATCGCGCGCGAGACGCCGGTCTCGACTGGCGCTTCTTCGACGCCTGCACCGCAAAGCCCGACAGCCTGACGCTCGACGAACTGGCGGTCCGCCGCAACAAGGGCAGGGCGATGACCCGCGGCGAGATCGGCTGCTACGCCAGCCATTTCTCGATCTGGGAGGACATCGTCGCACGCGGCGTCACGCAGGCGATCGTGCTGGAGGACGATACGATCGTCGACTGGGCGTATCTCGCGCGGTTGGCCGACACCGACCTCGCCGCGCGCGGCTATGACTATCTGCGGCTCTACGCGAAACGGCCGACCTTCCAGCGCATCGTCGCAAAGGATTTCCTGCAGCATTCACGCACCGTGGTGGAATTGATCGGTCTGGCTTACGGTACGCAAGGCTATGCCATCACGCAGGCTGGCGCACGGGCTTTCGTCGCGGAGTGCCGCATGATCCGTCGGCCGATCGACGATGCGATGGACCGGTCCTGGGCGCATGGGGTCCGCAATCTCGCGCTGTTCCCGGCGCCGATCCTGGAGGCGACGGTGCCGTCCGCGATCGGCGCGACGCGGTTTGCCGGGAAGGACGATCCGGCGTTTTCCGCGCTCAGCCAGCGCGCCTGGCGACGGCTGGAGCGCGCGCGGATGCGGATGATGAAGATGAGGCGGCTCCTTGGACGCTGAACGGCCACGGTTCGACGCCGAACTGCGCAAGCGGAGCAAGGGCTCGATCGGCTGGACGCTGCTGCGTTTCCTGTCCGATCAGGTCTTTTCCTTCATCGTCTTCGTCATGCTCGCGCGGCTGCTGACGCGCGCAGAGATCGGCGCGTTCGCGGTGATCGCGATCACCGCGGAGGCGTTTCGCATCATTTCGACCGCGGGATTGCTCCAGACCATCGCACGACGGCGAGAACTTACCCCGGAATTTCTCGATACGATCCATCGATCGCAACAAGCGTTCGCCATTCTGTCGTGCGGTATCATCGTCCTGCTCGCCCGGCCGATAGCCGAGTTGATGGGCGCGCCCGGAATCGCATTGCCGCTGGCGGTGCAGAGCTTCGTGCTGCCGCTCGCCTCGCTGGGCGTCACCCACATGGCGCTCAGGCTGCGCGAATTCGGGCACCGGACGACCGCGCTGCGCTCGGTGGTCAGCGGGCTTGTTGGCGGCGGCGCGGCGATAGCGGCGGCGTTCTGGGGTGCTGGGATCTGGGCGCTGGTGATCCAACGGCTGGTCTCCGAAGCCATCGGCGTGGTATTGTCGCGACGATCCTATGACTGGACTCCGGGCTGGGCGTTCGCCTGGCCGATCCTGCGTGGCAACCTGATGCTGAATGTCAGCCTGATCTATGTCCAACTCGTCTTCCTGGCGACCGTCCGCATCCAGGAAATGGTGATCGGCGCGGGGATCGGCCTTGCGGCGGTCGGCATCTATCGCACAGCATGGCGCACCGTGGAGTTGATCTCGCGTGGCGCGATCCAGCCGTTCACCACAGTGGCGACGCAGACGCTGGCCCGGGTCAAGAACGACCGCGTCGAACTCGCGCGCGCCTATCGCTGGATGATCGCGCGCGCGGCCGCCATTTCCTTTCCGGCGCTCGTCGGGTTCGGGGCGCTCGCGCCGGTCGCGGTGCCATTCGTGTTCGGTGCGAAATGGCATGAGGCGGGCGAACTGGCGCAGGTCTTCGCGTTCATGGCGCTACCGTTCACGCTCAATTTCTTCGCCTCGCCCTCGCTCTCGGCGCTCGGCGCCGGGCGCAGCCTGATCGCCTTGTCGACAACCCAATTGGTCTTGAGCGCCATCCTCACCCTGTTGGCCCTTCCCTACGGGCTTTTCGCGATCGCCGTCTCCTATGTCGTACGCGCCTATTCCACCGTGCCGATGCAGATATGGCTGCTGCGTCGCGCGTCCGGCATCGGGCCGAGGACCACCTTCGCGGCGGTCGGCGCGCCGCTTGCGGCCTCGACCGTCATGGGCGTCGCGCTGGTGTTCGGCCTGCGCGCACTGCAGTCCGCGGGCGTCGGCGCGCCGATGATCCTTCTGGCGCTCGTTCCATTCGGCGCGGCGCTTTATGCGGCGATCCTGCTCATCGTGTCGGCCGAATGGCGCGCGATGATCGCCGGTCCCGCCAATCGTTTCCGAAAGGCCTTTGCTTGACCCAAACCGCCGATCAGGTCGTCGCCACGCTCGCCGGACGCTTTGCGGCGACGCTCGACAAGATCCTGCCGCCAGGCAAACTGGCCCTCGTCGATTTTCCCGATCACAGCAATGTCGGCGATTCGGCGATATGGCTGGGTGAGATGGCGTATCTGCGCCGCGCCGGACGGATGCCGGACTATGTTTCCGCGCTCGGCGATCATGACGACGATGCGATGGCGAAGCGAATCGGCGACGGCACTATCCTGATCCACGGCGGCGGCAATTTCGGTACGCTCTGGCCGAAGCACGAAGCGTTCCGGCTGCAGATGCTTCGGCGTCACCCAAATTGCGCGATCGTCCAGATGCCGCAGTCGATCCATTATGACACGCCGGAACGCGCTGACGAAATGGCTGCGGCGATCGCCACGCATGGCCGGTTCACCCTGCTGGTGCGAGATGCCAAGTCGTTGGCGTTCGCGCGCGAGCGGTTCGATTGTGCGGTCGATCTGTGCCCCGATGCGGCGCTGATGCTGGGCCGTCAGCAGCGCGCCGCCCCCGCCAGCTCACCGGTCTTCGCATTGCTGCGCACCGATCATGAACGCGCCGCGGGGACCGATGCCGTCCCGCCCGCCGGCGTGCTGGCCGACGACTGGCTGGCCGAAGACCCGCGCGCGCGCAATCGCGTGCGTGGCTGGCTGAAGCTGCGCCGGTTGCTGATGCGCGATCCACAGGCGCAGCGGCTGATGCTGCAGCGTGTGCTGGCGGAATGGCGCGTCAAGCGCGGTTTGGCGATGCTGAGTCAGGGCGATGTGGTCGTCACCGACCGGCTTCACGCGCACATCCTGTCGCTGCTGCTGGATATTCCGCACGTCTTGCTGGATAACAGCTACGGCAAGGTAGCCGGGTTCGCCGACCAATGGACCGCGCAGTACGCCGGTCTGTCGCGCGCCGCGACGCGCGATGCCGCTTTCCAGGCGGCGCTGGCCGCTATCAAGGAAAGGAAAAGCGATGTCGATCCGTGATCGAATCGTCCGCCGATGGGCGACGCTCCGCCTCAGCCCCACCGCCAGGCGGATGCGGCGCGAAGGGCTGACCTATCTGCGCCCCGTCAAGTTGATGCGGATCGAGGCCGCGCTTCGTCGATTGAAGAAGCGGCGTGTCGCCGGCGACTATCTGGAGTTCGGTGTGGCGCTGGGCGGCACCGCGGCGTTGATCGCCCCGGCGGCCCGCCGCGCCGACGCGACCTTCGTCGGGCTGGACGTGTTCTCCACCATTCCGCCGCCCACGTCCGAATATGACGATGCGAAGTCGCGTGAGCGCTACGCCGTGATCGCGGCCGGTGCGGCGACGGGGATCGGTGGCGAGACCTATTACGGCTATCGCGACGACCTGCTCGACCATGTCGAACACGTGCTGGCCGATGTCGGCGCACCGGTCGACGGCACCAACGTGCGCCTGGAAAAGGGGCTGTTCGAGGATAGCTGGCCAACGCTTCACGTCGATCGCGTCGCTTTTGCGCACATCGACTGCGACTGGCATGATCCGGTGCGTTACTGTCTGGATGCGGTCGCGCCGAAATTATCCGACGGCGGCCTGATCGTGATCGACGACTATCACGATTACGCTGGTTGCCGCATCGCCGTGGACGCCTTCCTCGCCGAAAATCCCGGATTCAGGATGGTGCCGGGTGCCAATCCGCTGATTGAGCGCCGCTGACTCCGCGCCGCCTACGACTGGCGACACGACCCGCGCGATAGATCGTGTAGCCGCACAGGAAGCCGTACAACCCAAGCCCCTCCACTTGCCAGAACGGCATCGTCGCCATCGTCAGCAACAGGAACGACGCGTGCGCCGACACCAGCATCAACCGGTCGCCGGTGGCCGAAAGCGCGGCCCACAGCATCGTCGCCCACAGGATCAGCATCGCCAGCACGCCCACCAGCCCGAGTTCGTAAACCGTGCTGACCAGCGTATTGTGCGGATAGACCTTGAACAATCCGGCCCAGCTTTCCGGTCCGAAGCCGAACAGATACTGGATCGGGCCGCCTTCCTTCCACGCGTATATGTAGCTGCTCCAGATATAGGCGCGCGCGGACATGATCTGCTTGTCGGCGTAGGTGAAGTCCGCGGGTGGCTTGATGAGTTCGCCGGGATGCGTGAACAGCATCGCTATATCGGCGAATTTGTCGCCGTAGAAAACGACCGCCACGCCGACCAGTCCCAGCGCCACTGCGCCCGCCACGCCCGCCATGAACGGCCGCTGGTCGCGCCGGACGCTGATCGTCATGTCGACCCACAAGGTTGCGATGGCGAGCGGCCCCATCGCAAAGATCGCCGTGCGATAGCCCGCGAGATTGATGCCCACCAGCGTCGCCAGCAGGAAGAAGGCTCGCAACGCCGGATGCGCCGCGCGCGCGAAGCAACCGACCACGAAGCCGGCGACCAGCGCGACCGAAAAAGCCGATTCGTGATTGTATCCGCCGATCCAGACGAGGCCGTCTTCCAGATCGGATCCCTTGGGCAGGTTCAGCGCCAGCGATAGCCACTGGAATACCAGCAGCGGCAGGAACGCGACCATCAGCCACCCGATGAAATGCCCTTCGGGATCACGGCGATGCGCCTGGAACACCGCCAGTGCGATCACGATATAATATAGATATTTTACGATTCCGTCGAACGCGCCGACCGGATCGTCGTTCAGAAACGCGCTGAGCAACAGCAGCGCCATCAGCAGATAGACGGGTATCAGCCAGCGGATCGCAAGGTTCGCCAGCCGGACGACGAAGATCAGGCCGATCCCGGTGATCGCTACGGACAGCACGGCATTGCCCGACAGTCCGGCCACCAGCGGGCGGAACATCCACAGATGATACGCGCCCGCGATGTACCGCAGCCACAACGCGACCAGCACGAAGCGCGCCGCCGCGCCGCGCAATCGCGCAAATGCGATCGCAAGTGGGACGAGCAGCAGCACCGTCACCGGAACGAGGATCTCTAGCCCGAACGACGGGCCGAAACTGGTGGTTTCGTTCACGCTGCTGCTCGCTCAGGCGGTGTGATAGCTTGCGACGTCCTTGTAGTAATAACCCGCATCGCCGAACCCGGAACGCGCCTGTTCCACGACGTTGACCTGTGTCAGCGCGACGCCAAGGACATTGGCGTCGACGTCGCCCAGGCGATTGAGCGCGATCTCCGCCGCTTTCGCCGCGGTCTTGCGCCAGCGCAGCAGGAAGACGACGCCATCGGCCATGCTGGCGATGACGCGCGCTTCATCGACCGCCAGCACGGGGGCGGTGTCGAGCACGATCAGGTCGAACCGTTCGCGCAACTGCGTCAGCAGTACCGCAAAGCCGCCGCCTTCGGTCAGCGTCAGATCACCGGCGTCGGTCCGCTGTGGAAGCAGCCAAGCGCCGGTTTCGCTGTCCTGGACCAGCACCTGCTCCAGCGTCGCCTGACCGGCGAGCAGCTCGTTCAGGCCCGCCGAGACCTTCCCGCCGAATTGTCGGCTGGTCGCACGTCGGCGCGGATCGCAATCGATCAACAGCGTGCTGATGCCCGCCACCGCGGCGGACCGAACCAAGCAAATGGCGGTGGTCGTCTTGCCTTCGCCCGGCACCGACGATGCGATCGCGATGACGCGCTGCTTCTGGTCGGGCGTGGCGAACAGGATCGAGGTTCTGAGCGAACGAAACGATTCCGCGAAAAGCGATTCGGGCCGTTGCAGGATCAGTTCCATCGGCGCCGCGGGGAGGCGGCCCTTGCGATATTCGGGCAGCGTCGCGGCATCGGGGATCGACGCCAGCATGGAGAGCCCAAGCCGCTTTTCAATTGCGTCGCTGGTTTCCAGACCACGTTCCAGCAGCTGCATCAGCAGAACCGTCAGCGCGGCGGCGACAAGACCGCCCACCACGGCGGCGGCGGCATAGACCAGCGGATTGGGCGCGCTGGGCGCCGCGGGCACGCGCGCCGCGGCGATGATGTAACTGTCGCTTTGCTCCAGACCTTCCTGCGCGACCGTCTGACGGTAACGATCGAGGAACGAGCGATACAGCGTACGCGCCGACTCGGCGTTGCGCTCCAGCTCGTTCAGCCGGACCGACGCATTGTTGTCCGCGGCCAATTTGCCCTCGGCGCGTCCGATCGAATTCTGCAGCGACGCGGCGCGCTGGCTCGCGATATTGGCCTGGATCGTGGTGTTGGCGACGATCCGGCGGACCTCGGCGGCGATCTGCGCGTCGGTGTTCGCCTGCGCCTGTTGCGCACGCTGCAGATCGGGATGGAGCGGGCCGTAGCGCTTTTCCAGCGAGGCGACGTCGCGACCAATCTGGGCGCGTTGCGCGCGGAGCTGGCTGACGACCGGCGAATCGAGCGATTCGCCCAGTTCGTCGCCGCTGCGGCCACGCGCGAGCTGCGATCGCGCCGTCGACAGGCGCGCCTGCGCGGCGGCGTTCTCGGCCTGCGCCTGCGCCGCCTGGGTCGACAGGTTGGAAAGCCCCTCCTGGCTGACCGAGCTAAGGTTGGAGGCGGCGAACAGGCTGTTCGCGGCCCGGAAATCCGCCACCGCTTTCTCCGCGCTCAGCACCTGACCGCGCATCTGTTGCAAACGGCCTTCCAGAAAGCGGCTGGCGCGCTTCGTCGCGCCCGACTTGGTGCCGACCTGACGCGAGACATAGGCCTGCGCGACCGTGTTCACGATCTGCGCGGCGAGGGTAGGCGAACTCGATTCGTACGAAATGCTGATCGCATACGACAGGCCGGACCGCTTGACCGTCAGATTGGCCAGCACATTGCCGATCGCGCGTGACCGCGCGATCGGATCAGGCTTGGCGTTCGAATTGGCGGGCAGCGCAACGCCGCCGTTGAAATCCGCATTGCGATCCAGTCGCAACGTGTCGACGACCGCACCGATCAGAGCGGGGGCACGCAACGCCTCGACCTCGGTGTCCACCGCTGCCGAATCGGGATCGACCGTCGGGGTCACCTGATCCTCTGCGATCACTTTTTCGGCGGTGCGCTCCAGCGCGACCTGCGCCGTAGCGACATATCGCCGCTCGGCCGCCATGTAGGCGATCAGCGCAATCAGCGCGGCGATGGCCAGGATGATCGCGATCACGGCCGCCCGCCGGCGGATGATGCGGCCGATGTGGCGAACGTCGATCAATGACGCGGCGTCCACGTCCGGTTCGGGATATCTGCCGCGCGGGTCGATGCGGTGCCGGGCTGTCGCGTCCATCAATTATGCCTTGTTGTAGAGGTTCTGGACACGTTCATTGGCACCCTCTGCATATCGACACCTCCGTGGGCCTCGGCCGGATCACGCCCGATCCATACGCGATTTGGATCGGTGCGGCGAATCGGCATCCCCCGTCACCAAAGCGACTGTGGTTTCTGTTGCGACGCAGCAACACGACAAAGCCGAGCCGTGCATCCGTTGCGCCCAAGCCTGATTGCAACGCCTGTCACAGCCGTGGCGGAGCGCCGCTCCATCGTATTCCGCCCGGAACATTTCCCTTGCCGCGACGCCGAATAAGCGGCGTTCCTGAGGGAACGTCAATGTCGTGCGTACCCACGATGATCTGGACTGGCCCATCATGGACGTCGAAGATCGGCCAGGCGCGCGCGCTTTTCACCACCAGATGCGCGATGTAGATGACGATCGGCGCGCCGGCCGGCGCCTTGCTGCCCATCAACGCGAAATGAACCGTGTCGCCGATCCCGCCAATTTTGAGCGGCTCGACGCTCGTCAGGCGGGTGGCGCGGATGTTGGCCCACAACCGGTAATTGCGCGCGTTGCCGCCCGCGATACAATCGTCGAGCACGGACTCGCTCGATTTCAGGTCGAACCCGCCGTCGCTGTTGTCCCACGCGCCGCACTTGCGGAACAGCAGCCGCCGGTTGCCGCGCTCCGCCGAAAAGCCGTCGCCGTTCCAATATTGCCTGGGCTTCCGATGCCACCGAAAACCGCGCATCGTGCAGCGCTCGAACCGAAAATCCGACGCTTCGTCGGCCAGCGCGATACCGCAGGGCAGGTCGTGCGCACCCGTCGTCATCACGCCGCTTGCCGTAATGTCGGTCAGGACGCCGCCGGTGCTGTCATATCTGATCCGCGCGAACCCGCGACGCAATTTGGTCGCGGTGACATTCGACACGCGCAGGCCGACGCATCCCGCGGTTGCGCGATCGACGCCATTGTTCTCGATCACGCGATAGGCGCCGTCGATGCGGACATCTTCGATCACGACACCACGCGTCGGGCGATCCAGTACGAACAGCCCGTTGCCCACGTCGCGCGCGTTGATCCGGCGATAATCGGCGTTGGTCTTTACATGATAGACCGCCTCGCCATCGGCGGCGATCATCGTTCTGCGACTCGCGGGAATCATCATCGGCCCTCTATCGACGGCCCGCATTGCGCGACACCGCCCGTGCGGCAGACGGGCCGCTGCGTACGCCTAAAATCTGCTGGTTAACGGGCGCGAAAGCCTGTGGCTTAACCGGGTTGAAGCACTGGCGGTGCCAACAGAGCGGCGAACGCAGAGGAGTTCTGGCCGATGCCTTATTCAACACAAACCGCGCAGCGCGCGAATTCAAACCCCGAAAACCAACGTGCCATGGCTGCATTTTCAGCGCTGCTCGCGCCCCGCGTGTCCATGCAAAGTTCCCTTTTTACCGCTCTGAGACGATGGATTAATCCTTAGTAGACAATTTCAGTTCACGGGTCGGTTTAACCCGGCTAAGGCACGGCTCGACCCAGGGGTGTGGGCGGGGGCGGGAAGAGGATGGAAGACATGTCTGACTTGGTGCTCGACCATCCCGCTGATCGGATTGGCGTTGATCACATCGCTGAGCAGGTGGATGACGAGCGCGATTGGGCGGAGATCGTCGTCCGCAGCGCGTCGCGGCTCGCCGGATACGTGTCGCTGGCGGTGGCGCTTCTGGGGATCGCGTATCTGGCGATTCGCTGACCCAAGACTGCACTAAGGCCATAACTCGATATTGGTTTCGCTGCACTGCGGCATTCACTTTAACCCTTCATCCTTTCTGAGTACCGGTTGGTCCTTCCGTTCGGCGATCCGGCGGCGGCGTCCATTGCCTCGCGGCGCGATTTCGCTGATCTGCACCCTATGAACACGATCGGCGTTAACGCGTCAGTGTCAAAGGGAAGACTCCGCGGATGACGGTCTCAACATTTGGAGACTTTGTGGCGCCGCGGATACGTTCCAAACGTATCCAGCGCCTTCGACTATATACTGAGCTCGTCGCACTCGATTGTGCGGCGATCGTAGCCGCATTCGTTATTGGCAGCGGGCTTCGTAGCGGCGGTCGCGTCTTCGATGGCTGGCAACTGTCGATGATGGTGCTGGTCGGGTATCTCGGGATCGCGCTGGCGGCCGAAGTCTATAACGCCGCGGTCTTCACCAATCCCAAGCTCAGCTTGAAGCGATCGGTGACGGCCTTGTCCTATGCGTTGGTCGCGGTCGTCTTCTTTACGTACGTCGCGCACGCCAGCGAACAGATCGCGCGGCTGACGTTCGCCGTCGGCTCCGCGCTGGCGCTATTGTTTCTGGTGATCGGCCGGGTCATCTTCGTGAAGCACGGGCTGAAACGCATGGCCGGGTCGTTGCACAACGAACTGCTGATCATCGATGGCGTCGATGCGCCGGGTCTGGCGATGACGTACCGCATCAATGCGCGCGCGATGGGCCTGTCGCCCGATCTCTCGGACCCTGAGATGCTTCACCGGATCGGCGATCAGCTGGCCGTGTTCGACCGGGTGATCGTTTCGTGCGATCCCGACCGGCGCCATGCGTGGAGCACGGTGCTGCGTGGTGCGAACATCGACGGCGAACTTCTGCTCCACGATCGCAGCAATGTCGACGTGATCGGCATCGGCCATGTCGCGGGCCAGTCGACGCACATCGTATCGCGCGGCCCCCTCAGCATGAGCAGCCGCGCCGTCAAGCGTGGTCTCGATCTGGTGTTCACTGTTCCCGCGATCCTCGCCCTGTCCCCGCTCCTCGCCATCGTCGCGCTTGCCATCAAGCTCGACAGCCGTGGCCCGGTCTTTTTCCGGCAGGACCGCGTCGGGCGGCGCAATCAGTTGTTTCGCATCGTGAAGTTCCGCACCATGCGCCACGAAGATCGCGATATCGACGGTGTTCGTTCGGCGAGCCGGGACGACGATAGGATCACCCGCGTCGGCCGCCTGCTACGGCGAACGAGTCTCGATGAGCTGCCACAGCTCTTCAACGTGCTGGAAGGCGACATGAGCCTGGTAGGTCCACGCCCGCACGCGCTGGGTTCACTCGCAGGTGACAAATTGTTCTGGGAAATCAACCACGAATACTGGATTCGTCACGCGTTGAAGCCGGGGATTACCGGCTTGGCGCAGATCCGTGGCTACCGCGGAGCGACCGAACAGCGCGAGGATCTGGAACTGAGACTGGCCGCCGATCTGGAATATCTCGACGATTGGTCGATCTCGCGTGACCTCGGCATTCTCGCGTCGACGGCGATGGTGCTGGTTCACCGTAACGCCTTCTAGAGTTCGTCGCCTCGGGTCGCGCCAGTTGATTTGCCCGAAACCGGTGCTTGACCGATTTTCCGACCAGGCCGGTTGCCGGGCATTTCCTGGGCGACGATCAGCTAGCAGGCTGTAACTTGTCCTGGGTCTCGGTGGTGAAGTCGCTTGCATCATGGCGTTCGTGAAGCTGGCTTGCCGGATCACCGGTTATCCGATTGACCATCCGCCCGCGTCTGGCCGCCGGGCGCGCGGCGATCTGGTCGGTCCACCGCTGCACGTGCTTGTAATCCTGCACCTGCAGAAACTCGCCCGCTTCATAGACCAAGCCCTTGGCCAGCGCCCCGTACCACGGCCAGACCGCCATATCGGCGATCGTATAATCGGCTCCGGCGAGATATTCGTTATCGGCCAGCCTGCGATCCAGCACGTCGAGTTGCCGTTTCACCTCCATCGCGAAGCGGTCGATCGCATATTCGATCTTGTACGGGGCGTAGGCGTAGAAGTGGCCGAACCCGCCGCCAAGGTACGGCGCGCTGCCCATCTGCCAGAACAACCACGACAGGCATTCCGCGCGTTGCGCTGGATCGGTCGGCACGAACGCACCGAATTTCTCGGCCAGATACAGCAGGATCGCGCCGGATTCGAATATGCGGACCGGTTCCGCGCCGCTGCGGTCGAATAGCGCGGGAATCTTCGAATTGGGATTGGCCGCGACGAAGCCGCTGCCAAACTGGTCGCCGTCTCCGATGCGGATCAGCCACGCGTCATATTCCGCGCCGGAATGCCCCGCCTCCAGCAATTCCTCCAGCAGCACGGTCACCTTCACGCCATTGGGCGTCGCGAGCGAATATAGCTGCAGCGGATGACGGCCTACGGGCAGGTCTTTCTCGTGCGTCGCGCCGGCGATCGGACGGTTGATATTGGCGAAGCGCCCGCCGGATTCCTTGTTCCAGGTCCAGATTTTCGGCGGCACATAGGCTTCGGTGTCGGTCATGTGGGGCTCCCGGATTGCGCCGGGACGTCATTCCACATTCTCACGCCGCGCCCAACCCCGGTCAGGCGGGAATCCAGTTGCCGTGGAAGCCCGGCGGAACGCGGTGGGGGATGCGAATGCTGGCGACGGGTGATCCGGCGAAGTCTCGCGCGTCCAGGATCACCAGATCAGTCGTTTCGTGCGGCAGATCGACGACCAGCCCGATCATCCAGCCTTCGTCTTCGCCTGCATCGGCGCGGGCGGGGACGAAGACGAACTCGCCCGGATGACGGCCGGGGCCGAAATCGTGCGTCGTTCGCACGCCGGTTTCCAGATCGTGCTTGTACAGGCTGGTCGACAGGACGAAGCCCGGTTCGTGCCCCTCTGGCAGCGCCATTGTGTAGGCGAAGCGGTAAGGCTGGCCGAAGCGGCGTTCGTCGGGGCGCGGAAATTCCTGCGGCGCGGGGTCGATCGTGCGGCGCGATACGGTGCGATTGGCGGGGTCGATCATCCACCGTTCCAGGCCGCGCGATACCCCCGACGGACCCTGCAACGCGGCGTCGTCGAACATCGTCGCATAGGCGCAGACGTCCATCACGACCGTCCCGTCGGGCGCGTCGTACGCATTGGCGACGTGGAAGACATAGGCCGGATCGACATCGCACCAGATCACGTCATCGGCCTTGCCCGCGCGCGGCAGCAGCCCGACGCGCGCCCGATGCGCGGGGTTCCACGCATAAGGGAAGCGATGCCCGCCGATCAGCGCCTTCATCGAGAAAGTGACGGGCAGGTCGAGGAGGATCGCGTAGCGCGCGGTGATCGCGCAATCGTGGATCGAGGGGCCGTGCTGCACCGGGATCGGCTCCTCCCGCACGACTCGGCCCTCGGGTGACAGGACGATATGGCGGATCGTGCCGGGATCAGTCGCCTCATAAGCGATCGCATGATGCTCTCCGGTGAGCGCATCGCGGTGCGGATGCGCGGTGAACGATCCCTCCAGCGTATCGTCGAAGGCGTTGTAAGTCTGTTCGCCGAGCGTTTCGTCGAGTTCGACCGGATAGCTGCCCGCCTCCACCAAGGCCCAGGTCCGGCCCGCGATCTCCACGACGTTGGTATTGACGGTGTCGAACCCGCCGTGACGCGGTCCGGGGGCAGGGCGCTCGCCCAGTTCCGCGGCGACCGCGTTCGATCTGATCCAGCGATTGCGATACCACAAGGCGCGGCCGTCCTTGACCGCCACGCCGTGAACCATCCCGTCCCCGGTGAACCAGTGATATCCCGCAGCTTCCGGCGCGATCGGGTTCGGGCCGATGCGCAGATAGCGGCCGTCGAGCCCCGAAGGAATCGTGCCGGTCACGGGTAGGTCGACGATCGTCATTTCTCCGGTCATCGGCTTGTGGATACCGGTCAGGAACGGGTGCGGCGCATCGGGCATCCGTTTGCGGTTGTAATCGGCGATCAGGCCGACACCCTTGGTGACGGCGGAACGGATTACGGTTTCGACGGCGCTGGCCATGACTTGACTCCGCTATGTTTACGGCATCAACATAGCGCCTATGGTAACGTCGTCAACATCGGATTTCGCAGCCTCGCGTGACGTGACGAAACAGGCCGGTTATCGCGCTCAGATGACCGCGAAAAATTATCATCACGGCGATCTGCGCGCGGCGCTGGTCGAGGCGGGGTTGGCGCTGGTCGAGGAAAGCGGTGGCGACGAGGTGGCGCTGCGCGAGGTCGCGCGGCGAGTCGGGGTCAGCGCGACCGCGGTGTACCGGCATTTCCCCGACAAGAATGCGCTGATGGCGGCGCTGGCGCAGGCCGGGTTGCAGCGGCTGGCCGAGGTGCAGCGCGAAGCATCGGAACAAGCGGGCGGGGGGATCGCCGGGTTCAACGCGACCGGCGTCGCCTATGTCCGCTTCGCGCTCGACAATCCGGGGCTGTTCCGTCTGGTCTTCGCGCACCCCCCGCGGCCCGAGATCAAGGGCGGGCTGCACGCGGAGGACGATGCGATGGTGATGCTGAAGACCGCCGCCGCGGCGCTCGCCCCTGCGGGAATCGACCCGGGCATCTTCGCGCTGCAATCCTGGTCGCTGGCGCATGGGCTGGCGATGCTGATGCTGGACAAACAGATCACGCTGGATGCGGCGGCAATCGAGGAGGTGATAGACATGCACGGGTTGATCGGGAAATTCCCGCGGTAGGATTGCGTGCGCCTCAACAGCAGGCGCTCAAGATAAGGTGGTTAGGGAATCGAACTCGTTTGAGTTTGTCCTTCCTTCTAATCCTCCCCTGCAAGGGGAGGTGGCGCGTAGCGCCGGAGGGGTGTCGGCCTCTCGACAGCGTGATACCCCTCCGTCAGGCCTTCGGCCTGCCACCTCCCCTTGCAGGGGAGGATTATCGGGTGAGGTTCAATAGCCCGCGTTCAGATCCGCCACGTTTTCCATCGGCTTGCCCGCCTTGAATGCGCTCAGATTGCGCAGGAACAACGCGCCCGCGCGCTGGAACATCTTGGTCTGGCTGCGGCCCGACAAATGCATCGTGATCATGCAGTTCGGCGCGCTCCACAGCGGATGGTCGGCGGGAAGCGGTTCGGGGTTGGTCGGATCGAGGAACGCGCCCGCGATTCCGCCAGACGTGAGAGCAGCGAGCAAGGCGTCGTCGTCGACCATGTTGCCGCGCGCGATGTTCACTATCCACGCGCTGGATTTCATGGCGGCAAGTTCTTCCGCGCCGATCATCGCCTTGGTTTCTTCGGTTGAGGGAGCGGCAAGGATCACCCAGTCGAAATCGCCAAGCCGCGCGCGCCATGCGTCGGGGGTAATCGTGCCGTCGCGCCCGGACCTAGTGACCCCGGTGACGGTGACGCCGAACCCCTCGAGCCGCTGTCCGATCGCGCGGCCGATCGCACCGTATCCGACGATCAGCGCATTGGTTTCGAACAATTCGATCTTGCCCGGCGAATCGGCGAGCCATTCGTGGCGATCGTGCGCGCGGATCACTTCATCGAAGCGTTTTGCTGCTGCGAGTACGCCGAGCACGGCATATTCGGCGACTGCATAAGCGTTGATCCCGACACCGTTGGTGACGATCGCGCCCCGCCGCCGCAGCACGTCGAGCGGAAAGGCGTCGAGTCCGGCGTAGATCGTCGACACCCATTTGAGGTTGGGGCCGGAGGCGCGGATCGCGTCGGCGACGAGGTGGCCGGGCTGCATATCGACCCAGGCGATATCGGCGTCCGCGATCCCATCGTTCGCCTCCTCGGGTTTGCGGAACCACACGACATCGAGATCGGCGGGGAGGTGCGGTTCGAGGAGCGGGCGTGCGAGCGCGGGGAGGACAGCCTTCATGGGTGTGGGTGATAGCGCGGTCGCGTGCGCTCGCCTATTGGCACGCCATGAAGAGTTTGCGTTATCTGCTGATCGCGCCGTTGATCACCGCCGCCGCGCCCGTGGGGCTGGGCGTAAGCGACCTGGAAGCCCTGCGTGGTATCGACCTGCGGTTGGCGACGATCGCGCACCGGCTGGTCCTGGCGAACGCGCCGCTGTGCCGCGATACCTCACCCGCGACGGGCGTCGTACTTCATGCGTTGTCCCAATATGATGAAGCGACGCAGGGGGCGGCGCGGAAAGCTTTCGGGTTTGCGACGCCGGTGGCGGTGGAGGCGGTTGTCGCGGGATCGGCGGCGGATCGTGCGGGGGTTAGGCCTGACGATGGTGTGAGCGCGATCGAGGGGAAGCCGCTGACGCAGACCGCGGGCACTTCTAGTGCGGATCGCGACGCGGCCTTGGCTGCGCTAGTAGCCGCGTCATCGCCGGTGCGCATGATATTGGCGCGGGGCGGGCAGCGTCGCGACGTGGCGGTCGCCGCTCCCGCCGGGTGTCGCGCTGCGTTCGAGGTGTTGTTGGGGCCGCAAATGACCGCACAGTCTGACGGCCGGGTTGTGCAGATCGGCGTTCGCTTTTTCGAGCGGTACCGCGACGACGAAACCGCGGTGATTGTTGCGCACGAACTGGCGCATGTCATCCTGCGGCATCGCGAGCGTCTCGAGGCTGCGGGGGTGAAGGGCGGATTGCTGTCCGAACTCGGCCGCAACGGGCGGCTCAATCGGCTGGTCGAGGATCAGGCCGACCGGCTGGGCCTGACGTTGCTCTACAATGCGGGGTACGATCCCGCGTCGGCCGCACGTTTTTGGGCGGCGCACGGCGGCGACATCGACGGCGGCCTGTTCCGCAGCCGGACGCATCCCGCGACTAAGGCGCGGATCGCGGCGTTGCAAGCCGAGGCGGCCGCTATCCCTGCGGAGACGCGACCGTATGTTCCGCCGATTCTGGCAGTGCGCGATCAGCCGTTGGACTGAATTCGCTTGGGGTGGCGGTCACGGAAATCCTCCCCTGCAAGGGGAGGTGGCTCGCGAAGCGAGACGAAGGGGTGTCACGCCATCGAGAGGGTTACACCCCCCGTCAGGCCTTCGGCCTGCCACCTCCCCTTGCAGGGGAGGATTGAAGACTGAGTCCGGCCCGCCGGCTTCCTAAAACCATTCCTTGTCGCCGTGGACGTAGCGGCGGTCGAATTCCTCGTCCGAGGTGACGAGGTAGATGATGAATTCGATGAATGCGGTGATCGATGCGAACAGGCCGGGCAGGACGAGCAACCACCCGATCGTGCCGCACAGCAGCATGATGAGCCCGGCCTTGGACTTGCCGAGATAGAATTTGTGGACGCCGAACACGCCAAGGAAGAAGGCGAGGACCGCGGCGACGATGCGGTTGCGATCCGATCCCTCACGGTGCGCGGGGCGTTCGCCGAGCGTCAGTTCGCGCGGGTCGGGCACGCGGAAGACCCGCACGGCGCGGTTGCCGTCGGCGGCGAAATCGACCGTGATGCCGACCGCCGGGAATTTTTTGTCGCTCCAGTCGTCCTGGCGGAAGGCGTAGCGCTGCCCGTCCTCACCCGAAATCTGGCCTTCGCCGCTGTTCTTGTCGACGCCCAGTACCTGTCCGCGCATTCCCGCCCTCCGTTTGCGCGCCCTATCTGCGATGGCGGCGCGGGGAGGGCAAGGGGATCAGACGTTTACGCGCCAGTCCCAGCCGAGCGGATCGCCGTCCATCACCTCCACGCCCGCGGCGAGGAGTTCGTCGCGGATCGCATCGGAGGCGGCGAAATCCTTTGCCGCGCGCGCTTCCTTGCGCGCGGTGAGCCGGGCTTCGATCGTCGCTTCGTCGGTCGTGGCGGCGGCGGGGCGCGTGCGGAGGTCGGCGCGGGTCAGCGTGGCGAGGTTCAGCCCAAGTACCGTGTCGAAATCCGCGATCCCGGCCAGCCGATCGTCCGGTGACAGTTTCTTCTCGGCGACCAGCGTGTCGAGCAGCGGGAGCGCCTTCGCGGTGTTGAGATCGTCGGACACCGCCGCATCGAGTTGATCGTGATAGCCCGACGGTATCACGCCGTCGCTGTCACCACGTGCACGAAGCCCTTCGATCGACTGCACCATCCGTTTCAACCGGACTTGCGCCGCGGCGAGATTCTCCCAGCTGAACTCAAGCTCCGACCGGTAATGTGCTTGCAGGCACAAAATCCGATACGACAACGGATGAAAGCCGCGGTCGACCAACGCCTGCAGCGTCAAGAATTCACCCGACGATTTGGACATCTTGCCCGCGCGCTCGACCAGGAAATTGTTGTGCATCCACAGCGTCGCGCCGGTATCTGCGCTGCAGCTATGCGCCTGGTTCTGCGCGATCTCGTTCGGGTGGTGGATCTCGCGGTGGTCGATCCCCCCGGTGTGGATGTCGAAATGCGCGCCGAGATATTGCTTGCTCATCACCGAGCATTCCAGATGCCAGCCAGGCGCGCCGCGGCCCCACGGCGAATCCCATTCCATCTGGCGGTTCTCGTCGGCTGCGGACGTGCGCCAGATTGCGAAATCCTGTGGGTTGCGCTTGCCGTCGACCGGATCGATCCGGCTTTCCCCCGCATCGTCCTTCGCGCGCGCCAGCCGTCCGTAGTCGGGCACGGTCGACACGTCGAAATACAGCCCGCTGTCGAGCCGGTAGCAATGCTTCTCCGCGATGCTTTCGGCGAACGCGATCATCCCCGGCACATGATCCGTCGCCAGCGGAAAGCGCGAGGGCGTCCGGATGTTTAGGTCGGTCAGGTTTTGCTTGAAGGCATCGGTGTAATGCTTTGCGATCGCCCAGATATCCCGACCCGCTGCGCGTGCGGCGGCCTCCATCTTGTCGTCGCCCGCATCCGCGTCCGACGTCAGATGCCCGACGTCGGTGATGTTGATGATGTGGGTGAGGTCGTACCCCTTCCACGTCAGCACGCGGGCAAGCGTGTCGGTGAATACGTAGGCGCGCAAATTTCCGACGTGGGCGTAGTTGTAGACCGTCGGCCCGCAGGAATAGACGCCGACATGCGGGGGCGCGAGCGGCTGGAACGTCTCCAGCCGCCGCGAGAGACTGTTGTAGAGCGAGAGCGGGTGACCGTGCATGGCGCCGCCTGTAGCGGCGCTTGCCGTGCGCCGCAAAGGGGCCGCGGCCGACCGGGAGACCGGCCGCGGCGGCGCGGCGACAGGGAACGACGCCACGCCATCTCTGATGGCGATTAACGCGCCAGGCCGACGATCACGCTGGCGGCGTAGCCCGCGCTGACGCTGCCGGTCATCGTCGGCGTCTGCTGCGCGATCTGCGCGGCGGTGTTGTCGCCGAAGACATTGTCGCTGCTGATCGAGACGCGCGCGAAGTTCGTCGCGCTGCCGCTGTACGTCGTGGTGTCGGCATAGACCGAATTGCACACCGCGGTGGGTATCGCGAGCTGCGAGATCAGCGAGGCGAAGCGGCCGCTGGTCGCGCTGGACAGCGACGAGAACACCTCGAAATGGATGTGCGGGAAGCGGCCCGAATAACAGCCCGGCACGATCGTGGTGAAGGTGACCTGCCCGTTCGCATCGGTTACCCCGACGCCGCGCAGATAGCTCTCGTTCGGCAGATCGTAGAGCGAATATTGGCCGAGCGCGTTGCAGTGCCAGATGTACAACGCGTAGCCGCTGAGCGGTGCGCAGGACGAATTGACGTTCACGACCGTGATGGTCAGCGTCATCACCACGCCAGCGGCGGTGGCGGTCGATGAGCCGAGGAAGCTCGATCGGATGTCGCTGCGCACGACGCCGCTGGCGGTCAGCGCGTTGGAGGTCAGGCCGCTCGACGTATTGGTGCCGTCCGCGGGGTAGGGGCCGTTGGTCTCGGTCGGGTCGGCGATGCACCCGGTGACGCTGGTCGGGGTCGGAGTAGGCGTAGGTGTCGGCGTCGGTGTGGCGGTTGGCGTGGGCGTCGGGGTCGGCGTCGCGCCGGTCACGACGGTCACCCCCGACGATCCGTCGCTGCCGCCGCACCCCGCGACGATCGCCGCGGTCCCGGCGCCCGCGAACCATTTCAGCGCGCGGCGGCGCGCGACGAACGCCTGCATCACCTTCAGGTCATGCGCCAGGCCGTGGTCGTGGTCGTCGATGTCGTGCTGCATAGCCGTCTCCCGATATGATCGGGGAGGTTCTGGCCGTCGCATGTCACCCGAAAATTTCCGTGTTTGCCGGGATTGTTGCGGGATATTTCAGCGCTCGAGCGGTAGCGTCATCTTGGCGATCGCGCCGCCGCCCGCGCGATTGGCGAGCGTGGCGGTCCCGGCGTGGCGCGCGGCGATCGTGCGGACGATGGCGAGGCCGAGGCCGGTGCCGCCGGTCGCGCGATTGCGTGACGCCTCGCCGCGGACGAAGGGTTCGAACAGTCGCTCCGCCTGGGCCGGGTCGATACCGGGGCCATCGTCCTCCACCTCGATCGTCACGATCCGCCCGTCGATCCGCCAGCGCGCGCGGGCGCGCTCGCCATAGCGCAGCGCGTTGCCGATCAGATTTGCGAACGCGCGGCGCAGGCTGCGCGGATCGCCGCGCACCACCGCGCGTGGGCCGGGTTCCAGCGTGACCGCCGCGCCGCCGACGCTCATGTCCTCCACGAGACTGTCGAGCAGGCTGCCGAGGTCGACCAGCGCCGTATCGCGCTCTCCCGCCTCGTCGCGTGCAAAGGCCAAAGTGTCGCCGATCATCGCGCGCATCTCGTCGATGTCGGACGATGCGCGGTTTCGCGCGCCTTCGGGCAATTGCTCGATCCAAAAGGCCAGGCGGCTGAGCGGCGTGCCGAGGTCGTGTGCGATCGCGGCCAGCATCGCGGTGCGCCCCTCGGCGTGATGCGACAGCCGGTCGTGCATCGCCGATACCGCGCCGGTCAGCGCGCGCACCTCGGCTGGGCCGTCCGCGGGGAAATCGGGTCGCTCAGCACCCGCGCGCGCCTGTTCGGCGGCGGTGGCGAGGCGGCGCAACGGGCGTGAGATCGCGCGCGCGATGATCCACGCGGGCAGTGAAAGCGCCAGCACCGCGATCAACATCGCGGCCATCGTCGCCTTGTGCCAGGAGGTGATGAGCGGTCGCGGGGCGGGGCGGGCCACCCGCCAGCGGCCATCGGGCTGGTGCCATACCACGACGAAATCGCCCTCCAGCTCGAACGTCCTGAAGGGCGGCGGCCGATCGGACCACGCGGCGACCGCGGCGCGGGGCGCGCCCAGTGCCGCGGCGATACGTTGTTCTAGCGCGGGCAGCCGCCTGGCGCGTGGCGAGGGCGCGGGCGGGTTGCCCGAGGTCTGGACGAGCACCTTCGACCCTTCGTTAAGGAACAGCCGGTCCGGCGGGCCGCGCATGCCGGGCGGCGGGTGATCGGGCGACGGCAGGCCCTTCAGCGCGGCGACGATCGATTCGATCCGGATCGGCTTCGCCATCGGCGGCGGGCCGTTGAAGGTGACGACGAACAGCACGATCGTCGACGCCAGCACCGCGCCGATGACCAAGGCGACGATCGATGCCGCGATCGGCCGCGTGCCGCGCGCCTCAGCGACGCTCGACATCGGCCGTGAACATATAACCTTCGTTGCGGACGGTGCGGATCAGGTCGCTGTCGGCCCCGTCGCGCGCCAACTTCCGGCGCAGGCGGCTGATCTGCACGTCGATCGCACGGTCGAAATGATCGGCCTGCACCCCGCGCGACAGATCGAGCAACTGATCGCGGGTCAGCACGCGGCGCGGATGTTCCGCCAACGCCAGCAGCAACCGGAACTCGCCGTCGGACAGGTTGATGACCACTTCATCCCGGTCGAGCAGTTGCCGCCCGGCTGGATCGAGCCGCCAGCCGCCGAAGCGCAGATACACTCGACCGGCCGATCGCGCGACAGGCGCACCCGGCTGATTGCGGCGCAGCACCGATCGGATTCGGGCCAGCAGTTCGCGCGGATTGGCCGGCTTCGCGATATAATCGTCCGCGCCCATTTCAAGCCCAACGATACGGTCGACCTCCTCGCCGATCACCGACAGGATGATGACGGCGGGCGCGGTGGCGCGGTCCATCGAACGCAGGATCGTCAGCCCGTCCTCACCCGGCATCATCACGTCCAGAACGACCAGCGCGTAGCTTTCCTTCGCTAAAGCCGCGCGCATCGCCGCGCCGTCCGCGGCGGTCTCGACGAGATAGCCGTGCGCCGACAGGAAACTGGCGGTCAGTTCCCGGATGCCGGGATCGTCGTCCACGACGAGAAGGCGGGTTTCGAGGTCCAAGGGCGTGGCGAGCTGTAGCATTCCTTGACGGTGCGGTCCTTGCGTATCGCCCGCGTTGCGGCGCTGCAACATTCGGCGATTGCGGGTCGGCTGTGGTAGGGGGGCAACACCGATTGTCGTGCGGCCGGTTCGGGTTGCCAATCCGGCGACCCGCTGGTAGGCGCAACCGGTTCACGGCGCGGAAGGCTATCCGCGGCCGCATTTGGCGTTTTTCGATTCGGAGAAGTTCGGGTTTATGCAGATCATCGTTCGCGACAACAATGTCGATCAGGCCCTTCGCGCGCTCAAGAAGAAGCTGCAGCGTGAGGGCGTCTACCGCGAAATGAAGCTGCGCCGGCATTATGAGAAGCCGTCGGAGAAGCGTGCGCGTGAGCGCGCCGCAGCGATCCGTCGCTCGCGGAAGCTCGACCGCAAGCGTGCCGAGCGCGACGGCGCCCGCTAAACGCGAATGACGGGAGGGCGTTTCTTGCCCTCCCGACCCGGCCCTTCGAGGCCCGCAGCACCACAACAGCGGTCGTGTCCGCGCGGCCCGCACCCGAAGGGCCGCCATGTCGACCGTCACCGCCGTTCCGATCCCGCCGACGAAGCGCAGCTATCTGATGTGGCTGTGGGTGGGTATCATCGCGGCCGTCGTCGGCGCCGCCGCGCTGGCGATGCAGGGCGATGATTTCCTGGCGAAGAACGCGCGTGCTGCCGGCGTCGTGACCACCGCGTCGGGCCTGCAATATAGAGTGATCGCGCCGGGTGCGGGCGCGAAGCCGTCGGCGACCGACGTGACGCTTGTTAATTACGAGGGCAAACTCCTCAACGGCACGACCTTCGACAAGTCGCAGCAACCGACGCCGATGCCGGTCAACGGCGTCATTCCGGGATTCTCCGAAGGCCTGAAGTTGATGCCGAAGGGCTCGAAATACCGCTTCTGGATCAAACCGAGCCTTGGTTATGGCGAGAAAGTGACGGGTCCGATCCCGGCCGGATCGACGTTGATATTCGACGTCGAGCTTATCGATTTCCTGCCAGAGGCGGTTATCCGTCAGATGCAGATGCAGCAACAGATGGGTGCCGGCGCCGGCGGCCGTGTTCCGAGCGGGTCGCCCAACGGCGGGTAATGTTTCCCCACAAGTATCCATTTGGCTATATGCTTCTGAAAGCTCGGGGCGGACGCGACAGGAGTGAACCGTCAGATCACGAACCGCTTCGGGCCGATACTACGGGGCGGATCCTGCCGCCACAGCGTTGTTAAGGCGGTATTATCACGTTCCACAAACCGTGCCTTCGCAGGAGCATGATGTTAGTGGCACGGTCCGCGGACAGCGGGACGTCCGCACCCGAATACGGGGTCGTACCTTTTCCAAATGTGATGCGCGCGATAGTTGTGCCCCGAACATAAACCGTCCCGAAAGCGCGGCGTAGAGCCTGCTGTCCGGTCGATTGGACGCAGGCTTTGTTGGCGCTTCCTGCCCGTCATGTGCCGGACTTATCTCGGCATTCCTCAAGCAAAAACCAAGGCAGTTGCGATACCGTTGATACCGGAATAGGTCCGGCATGACGAACATGACGTCACCTTATCGGGTTCCTGCCGCTAAGGTTCGCCCGCTGCAGGCGAGGCGGCTGAACGTCCTGTTCAATCAAAAAGGCAAAAAAATAGCGGCCCGAAGGCCGCTATTCTCTTCAACTATGTCCGAAGACTTAGTTGCTGTCCGAATCGTCGTCGCTGTCGGCGATGATCACGATACCGGCGATCACGGCAGCAGCCGCGAGAACCGCAACGATGATGCCGCCACCAGCAGCCTTGTTCTTAGCCGAAACCGGAGCGCTTGCGCGCGCCGACTTCGCAACCGACAGACTTGCTGCCGGGTTGGCCGTAGCGGCCATAGCAGGAGCAACCGTCATGCTGACGGCGGCAACTGCCGCAAGATACTTTGCAATACGCATTGCGAACTCCCTTTTATTCGTCACGGCTCTACTGACACGATCGAAAACCGAACGCAACCGCTTAAACCGGGAACGTCACGTGACGTTCCAACTCGTCGCCGCGGCGCAACATTTTTTGCCGCCGAAACCCAATGCCTCGGAATGACCGAATTTAAAACCCCCTATTCAGCGAGGTTTGTCGATTTTTCGTTCAGCTGTGTCGTTTGGGCGGTCTGCAGGAACCAGCGTCGATCGCCCTCCAGCCCTATCGCAGTCAGCACCCCGGTTGCGTAGGCGCCTGTGTCTATCCCGATGCGGTGCGCAAGTTCTTCTACATCCGCGCGAATGGTGTGACCGTGCACCACGATACGTTCCAGCGCGCCCGAATAATCGAGAAAACGTTCGCGAATCCATCGCAGGTCGGATGGCTTTTGCTCATCGAAGGGTACGCCGGGCCGCACACCGGCGTGGACGAAAGCGTAATCGCCCTCCACGATCAGATCCTCCATAACTCCCAGAAACGCGCGATGCGATTCCGGAACGATCGTGCTGAGTTGTTCACTCAATTCTATATGGTCGAGGATTTGATACATCTCGGGAGTGACGCCATAGCTCAGCGCGGTTTCGTTACCACCGATGCGACAGAACAAGCGCGTCGCGCGTTCGTCCCCACCCAGAACCTGAAGCAGTATCTCTTCGTGATTGCCGAGCAGGCAGCGCGTATCGGGGCGGCTCGCGCACAAGGTGCGAACGCGCTCCACGACGCCAGCCGAATCGGGACCGCGATCAATGAGATCGCCGAGAAAGATCAGGCCTGTGTTCGCCTCCCCGCGCATCCGATCGTCCGCTGCGATCTGTTCGAGCAGATCGTCGAGAAGATCCAGCCGACCATGAACGTCGCCGATTGCGTAAAGGCGTCGACCAGCGGGAAGATCCCCGCGCGGCGTCGCCGGACGCCGGCGGGAAAAGATACGACCAATCATGCGGAAAGCTGCTGACTATAAAGCGCGCGCCATACATGCCGCATCGCGGCATCGCAACTTTCCGATCAGCTTGCCAGTCTAAGCGCTCCGGCAGCGTCCGGCGAACGACGTTGCGGCTGATCGGGCCAGATACCGCGCGTGTCGAGGACGTGCTTGCGGCTTCGTTCCTCCAGCGGGACCGAGCGGAACAGATCGTGGTCGACCAGCACCACCATGACCGAGCAACTTTCGATCGCGGAATCGAGGTCGATCAGGTGCGCGCCGGCACCGTCGAACTCAGCGGGCAGCATCACCGCATAGGGTTCGACGATTTTCACTCGGCTGCCGAATCGTTCCGCCAACGCTGCGGCGACCTTTAGTGCGGGGCTTTCGCGAAAATCGTCGATGTTCGCCTTGAAAGCGAGGCCTAGGCACGCGATCGACGCGCCGGGCATCGATTCAATCAGCGCGGCAGCCTGCGCGATGACGTGATCGGTCTTGCGGTCATTAACTTCGCGCGCGGTGCGGATCAGTGGGGTGTTCGCGCGGTCGGCGGCAACGAGGAACCAAGGGTCGACCGCGATACAATGACCGCCCACGCCGGGGCCGGGCTGCAGAATGTTCACGCGCGGATGGCGATTAGCGAGGCGAATCACCTCCCAAACGTCGACCCCCATCGTGTCGGCGATCAGGCTAAGTTCGTTGGCGAACGCGATGTTGACGTCGCGGAAGGCGTTTTCGGTCAGCTTCGTCATTTCCGCCGCGCGCGCGGTGGTGGTGACGCACGCGCCGCGCACGAAACGGCGATAGAAGCCAAGGGCTTTTCGCGCGCATCGCGGGGTGATGCCGCCGATGACGCGGTCGTTGTCGATCAGTTCGACCAATATGCGGCCGGGCAGGACGCGTTCGGGGCAATAAGCGATGGCGTAGTCTGCGCCGTCGGTGTTTCCTGGGGCCTTCAGATCTGGGCGGAGCCGAGTGAGCAGATCGCGGACCTGTTCGGTGGTGCCGACGGGCGAGGTCGATTCAAGGATCACGGTATCGCCCGCCTTGAGCACCGCGGCGACATTGGTCGCGGCTTTCAAGACATAGCCGATGTTGGGTTCGTGATTTTCCCCAAGCGGAGTGGGCACTGCGATGACGAACACGTCCGCCGGTTCGATCAATGTGGCGGCGCGCAGGTTGCCACGCGCGACGACACCCGAAACCAGGCCGTCGAGGTCGACCTCCTCGATATGCACCTTGCCCGAATTGACCGTATCGACGACGGACTGATGCACGTCGATGCCCAGCACCTGCGCGCCAGTCCGCGCGATCACCGCCGCGGTCGGCAGGCCGATATAGCCGAGGCCGAGGACGACAACCTTCAGTTCAACGTCGGAAATCATCGGCGACCAACCCCATTCGCAATCACGTGCGCGATTCGCTCGCTTGCGTGACCGTCGCCGAACGGATTGTGGGCGCGCGCCATCGAAGCGTAGGCGTCATTGTCGTCGAGAAGGGTTGATACTTCGGAAACGATACGATCTTCGTGCGCGCCGATCAGCTTTGCGGTGCCCGCTTCGACGCCTTCGGGGCGTTCGGTCGTGTCGCGCATGACAAGCACTGGCTTGCCGAGCGCGGGTGCTTCTTCCTGGACGCCGCCCGAATCGGTCAGCGCGAGGTGGCAGAGGCCGAGCGCGCGGATGAAATGCGGGTAATCGAGCGGTTCGATCCGCGCGACGTTCGGGCGGTCGCCGAGGATCGCATCCATGACGGACCCGACGTTCGGATTGGGGTGCATCGGGAACAGCAATGCGGTGTCGTCGCGATCGGCGATGCGGCGGATCGCGCGGGCGATATTCTCCATCCCGCCGCCGAAATTCTCGCGCCGGTGGGTGGTGACCAGCACGATGCGCTTTCCGGCAAAGCGCGCGGCGATGTCGTCGAGACCCGCGGCGAGCGACGGATCGTTCGAGATACGGTCACCGGTCCAGTGCAGCGCGTCGATTACGGTGTTGCCGGTAATGTGGACGCCTTCGATCACGTTTTCCCGGGCAAGCGCCGCGGCGGCGGTATCGGTCGGGGCGAAGTGCAGATCGGCGATCGGGGCGACGATGCGGCGATTCACCTCCTCAGGCCACGGATGATAGATGTCGCCCGAGCGCAGGCCTGCCTCGACGTGCGCGACTGGCACCTTGCGATAATAAGCCGCGAGCGCACCGGTCATCGCGGTCGCGGTGTCACCCTGCACGATCACGCGATCGGGGCATTCGGCGTCCATCACCTCGCCAAGTCCGGTGAGCAGCCGTGCGGTCAGCCGGTCGAGCGTCTGGCCCGGCTCCATCAGATCGAGGTCGATGTCGGGGGCGAGGCCTGCGATCCGCAGCACCTGATCGAGCAGCCCGCGATGCTGTGCGGTGACGCAGGTGCGCACCGTAAGGCCCGTCGTAGCGATCAACGCACGAACGACGGGGAACAGTTTGATAGCTTCGGGACGGGTGCCGAAGACGACAAGGATTTTCATGGCGTGCGGGATAGACGAAGCGTGCTTAAATCCGTGCTAACCGCATGGCAGAGGCCTAGAAGAAAATTGCTGCACCGCCGCATGACGGGTAATCGGACGCGGTCATCACAGGGAGATCATCCATGTCGTTCAAGCCGCTTCGCAAGGCTGTTTTCCCGGTCGCCGGTCTCGGCACGCGTTTCCTGCCTGCGACGAAGGCGATGCCGAAGGAAATGCTGACCGTCGTCGACAAGCCGCTGATTCAATATGCGGTGGAAGAGGCGCTGGAGGCGGGGATCGAGCAGATCATCTTCGTCACGGGTCGCGGCAAAGGCGCACTGGAGGACCATTTCGACGTGTCCTTTGAGCTGGAAGCGACAATGCGCGCGCGCGGCAAGAGCATGGCCGCGATCGACGGCATCCGGCAGAAGCCGGGGTCGCCGGTCTACGTCCGTCAGCAGGAGCCGCTGGGACTGGGTCACGCGGTATGGTGCGCGCGCGATATCGTCGGGGATGAACCGTTCGCGATCATCCTGCCCGACGAACTGATGGTCGGCGCGCCCGGTTTCATGGCGCAGATGGTCAAGGAATATCAGCGGCTGGGCGGCAACTTCATCGGTGCGCTGGAAGTGCCAGCGGAGGAAACCGACAAATACGGCATCATCACCCCCGGCGCGATCGACGGTCGCGTGACCGAGGTGAAGGCGGTGGTGGAAAAGCCCGCCAAGGGCACTGCGGCGTCTAACCTGATGACGCCGGGACGCTATATCCTGCAGCCCGAGGTGATGCGTATCCTCGACAATCCGGTGACCGGGGCGGGGGGAGAAATCCAGCTGACCGATGCGATGGCGCAGTTGATCGGCAAGCAGCCGTTTCACGGCTACACATTCGATGGCCAGCGCTTCGATTGCGGTGACAAGGCGGGGTATGTGCAAGCCAATCTGGCGCTGGCGCTGGCTCGCGACGATATCGGTCCGGCGGTGCGCGAGTTCGCACGCGGATTGCTGAACTAACAGGCTGGGCAGGCGGGGTCTTTAGGCACGCGCATGGAGCGGAACCGCCAGCTTAGGAGGTCGATCAGCAGCAGTTTTTTGGTGGGGTCTTCGCCGAATGGGACGATGCTGCGGATGCCCTCCAACGCGGCCATGCTGCCGAGGATGCCGGTGACGGGGCCGAGTACGCCGTCTTCGGCGCAGGTGCCGCCGTCACGATCGGGCGAATCGCCGACCAGGCAGCGGTAGCAGGGCTTGTCCGGCTCCCATCCGCGATAGACTGCGAGTTGGCCTTCAAACTGGCCGACCGCGGCGGAGACGAGCGGGATGCGCGCGGCCAAGGCGGTGTCGGCGACCGTAAGGCGGGTCGCGAAATTGTCGCAGCCGTCGATAACCACATTCGCGCCGGCAATCAGTGCCGCGGCGTTGGTCGCGTCGATCCGTGCCGCGTGGGCGAGCGTTTCGACATGCGGGTTGAGCCGCGCGATCGCGGCGGCGGCGGCGATCACCTTTGAGCTGCCGATGTCCGATTCGGTAAAGATCGTCTGGCGTTGCAGGTTGGAGGCGTCGACGTGATCGTCGTCGATCAGGATCAGGCGTCCGACGCCTGCTGCGGCGAGATACTGGAGCACGGGCGATCCGATCCCGCCCGCGCCGATCACTGCGACGGTCGCCTGCTTCAACCGCCGCTGTCCCGCGCCGCCCACCTCGCGAAGCACGATGTGGCGGGCGTAACGCGCAAGCTCGTCGGGCTGAAGCGTCAGGGCATCCACGAGAAGGTCACGGTGGTGCGGTACCAGCTGTCATGCGGGGGAGCGGCGACGTTGCTTCGCGCGAGCCGCGACACGATTCCAGAGGCATATTGTTCGACCGTCGGGCAGTTTATCGCGCGGGGCACGATCCGCCGCACGCGCCCGTCGCTGCCGACCAGCACCGCGAGGTCGACGCGAATGCTCGTGTCGTTGGACACGCAACGTCCTGCGCGAACCTCTTCGCGGACGAAATCCGACAGATCCGCGGCTGGAGGAGTCAGGCGGACGAAGGCGAGCTCGGCCAGGGTCGACCAGTCTGCGGGCGGCATGACGACGAACGGGATCGTCGCGGGCGGCACCTGGAGCGCCAGCAGTGTTGCCACGATCAAGCTCACTGGCCGGTCGACCCGAAACCACCGACGCCGCGGGCGGTGTCGTCCAGCGTCGCGACCTCGGCCAGTGCGGCACGCAGGACGGGAGCGGGGACGAGTTGCGCGATGCGTTCGCCGCGGACCACCTCGAACGGGGCTGCGCCGAGGTTGGCGAGGATGACCTTCACCTCGCCGCGATAATCGCTGTCGATCGTACCGGGTGTGTTGAGGCAGGTGATGCCGTGCTTCAGCGCGAGACCGGAGCGCGGGCGGACCTGAACCTCGAAACCCTCTGGAATGGCGATCGCGAAGCCGGTGGCGACGGCGTGACGGTCGCCGGGGGCGAGCGTCAGGTCTTCGGCGGCGACCACGTCCATGCCCGCGGCACCGTGCGTGGCGTAGGCGGGCAGCGGCAGGCCCGCGCCGTGCGGCAGGCGTTTCACGCTGATTGATATCGGGATTGAAATCGGGGAAGTCATCGGGCGCCGCCATAGCGTTCGCGGCCGGTTCTTGTCGAGCAGGTCAGGCGTCCAGCGCGTCGGCGATGCGGGCTGCCAGTGCGGTGGCGACCATCGTCTTGTCCATCCGCGACCAGCTTTCGACACCGGTGTCGGTGACCAGATGGACGGTGTTGGCGTCGCCGCCCATCACGCTTTGTCCGGGGGGGCCAGACACGTCGTTGGCGACGATCCAGTCGACGTTCTTGCGCGTGCGTTTGGAAGTGGCGTGGGGAATCACGTCTTCGGTCTCGGCTGCGAATCCGATCAGCAGGCGGGGGCGGTGGGGACTGGTCGCGAGCGTGACGAGGATGTCGGGGTTTTCGGTCAGGTGCAGGGTGGGGGTACCGCCCGCAGCCTTTTTGATCTTCTGATCGAGCGGGGCTTCGGCGCGCCAGTCGGCGACGGCGGCGACCATGACCGCCGCGTCGGCGGGGAGCGACTTTTCCACCATTTCCGCCATTTCTCGCGCGGTCTGGACGTCGATCCGGTCGACGCCTGCGGGGGTGGCGAGGGTCACCGGACCGGCGACCAGCGTGACCCGAGCCCCGAAAGCGGCAAGCGCCCCTGCGATGGCGAAGCCCTGTTTGCCGGACGAGCGATTGGCGAGATAGCGGACGGGGTCGATCGGTTCGTGGGTCGGGCCGGCAGTGACGAGAATGTGACGACCGCTTAGGCGCCCGATGGATTGGGCCGATGCTGGCGACGGTGCCGCGAAATGCGCCTCGATCGCGGCCAGGATGGCGGTCGGCTCGGGCAAGCGGCCGGGGCCGTATTCACCGCACGCCATCGCGCCCTCGTCCGGATCGTGGACCGTCACACCGTCGGCGCGGAGCTGGGCGATGTTCCTGGATGTTGCCGGATGGCGCCACATACGTACGTTCATGGCCGGGAAAGTGTGCACTGGCGTATCGGTTGCTAACAGCAATGTCGTCGCGAGATCGTCGGCGATTCCCGCCGCCATCTTGGCCAGCAGATCGGCGGTGGCGGGGGCGACGACGATCAGATCGGCCTGGCGGCTGAGCTGGATATGGCCCATCTCGGCCTCGTCCTTCAGATCCCACAGCGTCGTATAGACCTTGTCCTCGCTCAAGGCGGCGAGCGTCATCGGGGTGACGAAGTGGTGCGCGGCTTCGGTCATCACGCAGCGCACCGAATGGCCGGCCTTCTTCAGCAGACGCACCAGTTCGCTGGCTTTGTACGCCGCGATCCCGCCGCCGACGATCAGAAGGACGCGTTTGGTCATCGGGCGGTTCTTGTCACGGTGATGCGCCGCCTGTCGAGCGCCGCGCGGATCAGGTCGCGGACGCCGTCGACCGCAAATACGAGGCCGAGCGGGACGAGCGGCGCGACCAGCAACGCCCAGTAGAAGGTGTCGGTGCGGCCGAAAAGCGCGATCAGCGCGACATAGGCGCACAGGGTCGCGAACGCGCGGACCGCCAGCGGATCGCGCCATGCCGACCAGCCGACGATCGCGAGTCCCGCCAGCAGCGCTGCAAGCGCCGGGGGCGCGAGCGCGAGCGCGGTGGTCAGCGTCAGCGCCTTGATCGCGAAGCCGACGCCGAGCATTCCGGCCCAGCCGGGCGATGCCTGATCGAGCGGCCGGACGACGTCGGCCACCGCCTGCGCGTGAAGCAGCACCGCGACGGCGAACACCGCGGTCGCCGCGACCCAGCCGAACGCTTCGCGCCGCTCGCCTTCCACGAATGCCAGCACCGCCATGATGCCGACATACAGCGCGGCGGTTTCACGGATCAGCATCGCGGCGAGGCCGAGCGCGACCGCGGTCTGCCATCGACCGGGCCGTCGCGCGGCCAGCGAGAGGGCGATCAGCAGGCCCGCCCAAATTTCGTGAAATGCGACCAGTTCGACCTGGACCGCGCTGGCCATGCCCGCGGCGGCGAGCCCGACCGCGATCAGGTGGATCGTGGCGCGCTGGAAAACGCCGCCGAGCCGGACGTACCAGGCGAACAATGTGCCGACCGCCAGCGCGTACAGCAGCAACGCCGCCGCGACCGGCGACATTCCGGCCTGCACCGTAGCCAATGTCGGGAGGCGGAAGGTGACGAACGGGCGCATCGGATAACCGCCCGTACGAAGTGCGTCGGCTGCGACGAGATAGTAATTGCCACCGTGGCGCACGCCCTCGACGATCGTTTCGTACAGGATTTCATCCGCACGATCCTCGCCCCGTGCGGCGGGGTCGCCGCTGACGGGCGGCGGACCGGGGGTGGCGAGCGAGGTCAGCGAGGCGAGCAGCAGAACCGCGAGCGCGGCGAGCAGCCAGCGCGCGCGCAGCGATGGCAACCCGGCATAGCGGGAGGGCCGCGCGAGCCACAATGGCGCGCTCGGGCTCACCACCAGACGATCGCCAGCGTGGCCGCGCTCGCCACGGCCGCGCCCACCAAACCGGCCGCGGCATAGCGCCAGCCGCCGCCGATGCGGACGACCTGGATATCGCGCAGCGGCGGGGCGGGGGGCGCGCCGCCGGGGGCGGGGAAGCGCGCTTCGATCCGGCGGACGAGATCGGGCAGGCGGGTCAGCAGCTTCATGTCCGCGATCAGCCGGTCGGCGATCGCAGCCTCAGGCCCCAGTTCGGTCCTGATCCAGTCCTCGACCACCGGCTGTGCCGTGTCCCACAGGTTGATGTCGGGATCGAGGCTGGTCGCGACGCCCTCCACCATCACCATCGTCTTTTGCAGCAACAGCAGGTGCGGCTGGGTCGCCATGTCGAAATCGCGCGTGATCGAAAAAAGCGAATCGAGCATCATGCCGATCGACATTTCCTTTACCGGCAGGCCGCGCATCGGTTCGCCCACCGCGCGCAGGGCGGTGGCGAATTCGGCGACATTGTGGTGCGCGGGAACGTAGCCCGCCTCGAAATGAATCTCGGCGACGCGCCGGTAATTTCCGGTGATCAGGCCGTAGAGGATTTCCGCCAGCCATACGCGGGCACGCTTGTCGATCCGGCCCATGATGCCGAAGTCGATCGCCGCGATCTTGTTGCCCTGAACCGCGAACAGATTTCCTTGATGAAGGTCGGCGTGGAAAAACCCTTCGGCGATCGCCTGTCGCAGGAAGGCGTGGACGAGCGTCTGGCCGAGCGCGGGGAGGTCGTAGCCCGCGGCGATCAGCGCGGCGCGATCGGACAGCTTGATCCCGTCGACCCATTCCAGCGTCAGCACCTTGCCGGTGGTGCGTTGCCAGTCGATTGCGGGAACGATGAAGCCGGGTTCGGCGGTCATCCCCTCGGCCAGTTCGGACGCTGATGCGGCTTCTCGCCGCAGGTCGAGTTCGCGCGCGGTCCAGCGTTTGAACGTCTCGATCACCAGCCGCGGCTGGAGCCGCGCGATTTCGCCGCCGCCCCCTTGAAGACTCAGCGCCTCGATCTGCGCCGCGGCCCATTCGTAGGTTTCGATCGCGCGCGCGAATTCCTCCTCGACATGCGGGCGCAGCACCTTGATCGCAACGTGACGGCCTTCTGTGGTGACCGCGCGGTGGACCTGCGCGATCGAGGCGGCGCCGACCGGGATTTCGTCGATCGAGGCGAACAATTCCTCGGGAGGACGGCCGAAGCTGATCGTCATCTGTTCGTGGATCGCGGCGAAGGGGATCGGCGGCACCGCGTCCTGCAATCGCATCAGGTCATGCGCCGCGGCCTCTCCGACGATGTCGGGACGGGTGGCGAGCGTCTGGCCGAATTTGATCGCGGCGGGGCCGATCGCCTGGAACGCGTCGGCGTAGCGCGGGATTGCAGGCGCGCGCGCGCCGAGTTGCGCGAGGCGCAGGATGCGACGGAGGTTTGGCGGGGTGTTCGGGTCGCGTTCCAGCCCGCGCAGCGCGCCGTGGCGGGCGAGCGTGCGGCCCCATTTCAACAGCCGCCACGTGTGGACGATGGGGTGGGTCACCGGGAATTCCTCCCCGGTACGGGGAGGGGGACCGTCGGCGAAGTCGATGGTGGAGGGGCAGCCGCAAGCGACAGCCTTGCTGGGCTGCCCCTCCGTCGCGCCTTCGGCGCGCCACCTCCCCGTGCCGGGGAGGACTTTGTGGAGGGCATCAAATCTTCCAGCCGCTGTGGATCGCGACGAGGCCGCCGAGCATCGGTTCGACCTTCGTCTGCACGAAGCCGGCGTCGCCGATCATCGCCTGAAACGTCGGCATATCGGGGAAGCGGCGGATCGATTCGATCAGATAGCGGTAGCTGTCGGCGTCGTGCGCGAGGAGCTGACCGAGTTTCGGCACGATCTTGTGCGAATAAGCGTCGTAGACTTCGCCGAAGCCGGGCCACAGCGTCGTCGAGAATTCGAGGCAGAAGAAGCGTCCGCCGCGGCGGAGAACGCGGTGGGCTTCACGCAAGGCCGCAGCAATGTCCGTCACGTTCCTGATCCCGAACGCGATCGTGTAGGCGTCGAAGAAGCGGTCGGGGAATGTCAGCGTCTCGGCATTAGCTTCGGTCCAGACCAGGCCGTCGATCCCGCGGTCCTGAGCGCGGCCCATGCCGACTTCGAGCATGGCCGGGTTGATGTCGGCGACGGTCACCGCGGCGCCTGATTTGGCGAGGCGGAATGCGATGTCGCCGGTGCCGCCCGCCATGTCGAGAATCTGTTCTGCGGCGCGCGGTTTGACGCGCGCGACGAAGCGGTCCTTCCACAGCCGGTGCATACCGACCGACATGGCGTCGTTCATCAGATCGTATTTCGCCGCGACATTGGTGAAGATCCCGCCGACGCGGGCGGTCTTTTCGGTCGCGGGGATGTCTTCGTAGCCGAAGGAGACGGTGTCGCTCATGGGAGGTGGCTCTAGCCGCGCGTCGGTCGGGGGGCTAGGGGGCGCAGGTGCCCGAGCTCCCCGAAGTCGAGACCACCGTTCGCGGGCTGACGCCGGTGCTGGAGGGCGCGCGGATCGCGTCGCTGGAGTTGCGCCGCGGCGATCTGCGGCGGCCGTTTCCGGAGGATCTGCGGCAGCGGATGACGGGGGCGACCGTCACCGCGCTGTCGCGGCGCGCCAAATACGGGCTGATCGATACCGATCGCGGCGACACGATGATCTTTCACCTCGGCATGTCGGGGCGGTGGCGGGTCGATCCGGGCGAATTGCTGACGCACGATCATCTGTTGATCGAGACCGACGCGGGGCGGCGGCTGGCGCTGAACGATCCTCGGCGGTTCGGGTCAGTCGATCTGTGGCCGACCGTGGGGCTGCCCGCGTGGCCGCCGTTTGCGGGGTTGGGGCCGGAGCCGCTGGGGCCGGATCTGACGGGGGCGTATCTGCACCGGGTGCTGGCCGGACGGCGCGCGTCGATCAAGCTGATGCTGCTCGACCAAAGGATCGTCGCGGGACTGGGCAATATCTATGTGTGCGAGGCGCTGTATCTGGCGCGGATCAAGCCCCAGCGGGCCGCGGGGCGGATTTCGCGCGTGCGGCTCGATCGGCTGGTGGAGGCGATTCGCGCGGTATTGTTGTCGGCGATCGAGGCGGGGGGATCGTCGCTGCGCGACTATGCGCGGCCCGACGGCGAGCTGGGGTATTTCTCGAAGCAATTCGCGGTTTACGGACGTGAGGGGCTGCCGTGTTCGTGCGGCGGTGTCGTCGCGCGCTACGCCGAGGGCGGGCGGTCGACGTTCTGGTGCCCCGCGTGCCAGAAGTGACGGCCAGCGCGGTTGACCAAATCACCGACGCTCGCTAAGGGGCACGGCTTCGAGGGCGTAGGGATTTCCCGCCGCCCTTTTTTCATCGACCTTCATTATTCCCGAGGACCAGCATGGCGAACACGCCGCAAGCCAAGAAGCGCATCCGGCGCAACGATCGCCGCGCCGAGATCAACGGAGCGCGCGTGACGCGCATCCGCACCTTCGTGAAGAAGGTCGAAGCGGCGCTGGCGGCGGGCGACAAGGATGCGGCCTCGACCGCGCTGGCGCAGGTGCAGCCGGAACTGGCGCGCGGCGTTGCGCGGGGCGTGATGCACCGCAACACGGCGTCGCGGAAGTTCTCGCGCCTGACCAAGCGATTGACCGCCCTCGCCTGAGCGAAAGTTCAGTACCGAACGGGTTAGCCCGCCGGACTATTCCGGCGGGCTTTTTCGTGCGTGCGCCGGATCGGCCGAAAAACGCAGGAGTCACCGCGATTCGCGGATTTCGCGATCCGGCGGAGTTCTGGAATCGCTGCATGAAAACAGTGGGTTGTAAGTTTTTCGACGGATTTTCGCGGCTGGTGCGAGTCAATCCGCTTTATTTCAAAAATGTGGCGTTGCGCGACTCAATCGGATGTACCTAAACCAGTGATGTCGCGTCGGCGTTCGCCCACGCGTCCACAATTATCGTCGTAGCCGTGCGTGGCGGGGGCCACATCCGGGGGACAGTTTTGCCGTCTGAACATCGCCGACGGGACACGTACGTCCCGCAGGCCGGGGAGAAGTGCGCGTGGCGTTGACGGAGCGGATCGAACAGACGAGCGAGGTGGCGCGGGCCTGGAACCGCGTGCGCGCTCATCTGCGCGAATCGGCCGGCGCGCGATTGTTCGACCAGTGGCTGAAACCTATCGAACTGGTCGAAACGGGCGACGCGGACAATGTGCGGCTCAGCCTGCCGTCGGCGTTCATGACGAACTGGGTGCGCAACCACTACGCCGACCGGCTGATGCACGAGTTCCGCGCGATCCTGCCGCACATCCGGTCGGTGACGATCGACACCTCGCGGGCGGGCGATGCGCCGGTCGTGTTGAGCGTTCCCGCGCCGGTCGCTGCAGTGATTCCGATCACGCCGGGGTTGGCTTCGGCGGCGGCGATCGAGCAGCCGGTTCTCGATTCGCGCCTGACGTTCGACCGGTTCGTCGTCGATGCGTCGAACAAGGTCGCGTTCAACGCCGCCAAGGCGCTGGCCGAGCCGGGGCCGGTGCGGTTCAGCCCGTTGTTCCTCCATTCGGGGACGGGGCAGGGCAAGACGCACCTGATGCACGCGATCGGCCATGCGTTTCTCGCCGCGCAGCCGGATGCGCGCGTGCTGTGCATGTCGGCCGAACGGTTCATGTTCGATTTCGTGTCGGCGCTGCGCGCGCGCGATACGTATGCGTTCAAGGCGCGGCTGCGCTCGGCCGACCTGCTGCTGATCGACGACCTGCAGTTCATCGCGGGCAAGGACGCGACGCAGGAGGAATTCTTCCACACCGTCAACGAGATCATGGCGGCGGGAAAGCGGCTGGTGATTTCGGCCGATCGCTGCCCGCAGGCGCTGGAGGGCATCGAGCCGCGGATCATCGGGCGGATGGCGATCGGGCTGGTCGCGGACATCAAGCCGCCGTCGATCGAGCTGCGCCGCGCGATCCTGACGCGGAAGCTGGCGGATATGCCCGATGTGACGGTGCCCGCCGAGGTGCTGGACCTGCTGGCCGCGCGCATCCACGCCAATATCCGCGAGCTGGAAGGCGCGCTGAACCGCGTCGTCGCCTATGCGCAACTGACCGGCGACGCGATCGACACGGATTTCGCGGTGGCGACGCTGGGCGAGGTGTTGCGCGGCAGCCAACGGCGCGTGACGATCGACGAGATCCAGAAACTGGTGTCGACGCATTTCGAGCTGAAACCGCTCGACCTGATTTCCGCCCGACGCGCGCGGGCGGTGGCGCGGCCGCGGCAGATCGCGATGTATCTGGCCAAGCGCCTCACGACACGCTCGCTGCCCGAGATCGGGCGCAAGTTCGGCGGGCGCGATCATTCAACCGTCATCCACGCCGTCCGCCGGATCGAGCAACTCCGAGACACCGACCGCGAGGTCGATGGCGCGGTGCGCGTGCTGATGCGCGAGCTGGACGGTTAAGGCCGGATCGGCATTCTCTGCGGCGTTGAGTAGTATTCACGCGAAGGCGCGATGACGCGAAGAAGATTGATTCGCGCAGAGGCGCGGAGACGCAGAGGGGATTTGCTCGGGCCGGCAGGTCTAAACATCTCGCGCCGATTACGATCCACGGTCCGGCTCGATTGATTGGCTGCGCCAAGTCGCACTTTCTCTGCGCCTCCGCGTCTCCGCGTGAACCAATCTTTCTTTTCTGCTGCAAGGCTTCGCGGCTTCGCGTGAATCGCATTTACCAGGCCCAAATGTCGATCCGTTTTAAGCCGCTTTGCGGAGCGGTTCGAGTTCGGCTTCGTCCTGTCCGGTGGCGACGACCGGCGCGGCAGGCGCGACGATCTTCTTTTCGGTCGGGACGATCAGGCGGCTGACCAGCACGATCGCGCCCATCACGAAATAGCCCGCGATCACCGCTTCGAAGGCGAACAGCAGCCCGACGCCGAGCGCGAGGCGGAGCCAGATCGGGTTGAAGCCGAAATCCTCGCCCAGCGCGGCGCAGACGCCGAAGAGGTTGTCCTTGTGGCCGGCGGCGGGTGTTGCGGGGTTCTGCATGATCTGGCTCCGGGTGTGATGCGCGGAGCTTTGCAGGAGCGGTGCCAGTTTGTTATAAGTTTGATATATAACGATATCTGGCAAATCGTTTCAGCGGACCTAGGAGGACTGCGGCGGTTTTCGCCAACATTCGGCTCAAATCACCGCCCGTCATCCCCGCGCAGGCGCGGATCCATAATCGCGGCGTTCTCGGTGCCGTCGCGCGTTTGGCGACTATGGATTCCCGCCTTCGAGGGAATGACGAAGGATTAGTCAGGCTAGGAGGCCCATCGCTTCCTGCGCGGCCTGCAGCGTTGGCGCGGCCAAGTCCCGCGCCCGTGCCGCGCCCTTCTCCAGGATCGCGTCGATCGCGCTGGGGTCGGCGAGCAGGCGGGTCAGTTCGTTGCGGATCGGGCCTAGCTTGGCGACTGCGAGGTCGGCGAGCGCGGGTTTGAACGCACCGAAGCCCTTGCCTGCGTAATCGGCCAGCACGTCGGCGGGGGTGCGGTCCGACAGCGCGGCAAAGATCGCCAGGAGGTTTTTCGCCTCGGCGCGGCCGTCCAGTTCGTCGACGCTCGCGGGAAGCAGGTCGGGGTCGGTCTTCGCCTTTTTGAACTTGTCGGCGATCACGTCGTCGCTGTCGGTCAGGTTCACGCGCGATTGTTCGGACGGGTTGGATTTCGACATTTTCGCGTTCGCATCGCGCAAGGACATGATGCGTGGGGCGGCGGTGCTGACCAAAGGTTCGGGCAGCGTGAACAGATCGGTCTGGTAATCGAGGTTGAATTTGGCCGCGATGTCGCGGGCGAGTTCCAGATGCTGTTTCTGGTCGTCACCGACGGGGACGTGGGTGGCGTTGTAGAGCAGGACGTCGGCGGCCATCAGCACGGGATAATCGTATAGGCCGACGCTGGCGCCTTCGCGGTTCTTCCCGGCCTTGTCCTTGAACTGCGTCATGCGGTTGAGCCAGCCGACGCGCGCGACGTTGTTGAGCAGCCAGGCAAGCTCGCTGTGCGCGGGGACGCGGGTCTGGTTGAACAGGATCGAGCGGTCGGGATCGATCCCGGCGGCGACCAGGGTGGCGGTCACCTCGATCGTGTTCGCGCGCAGATCGGCGGGGGTGATCGGCTGGGTCAGCGCGTGGAGGTCGGCGATGAAATACATCGTCTCCCCGCCGCCAGCCTGAATGTCGTCCTGCATCGCGACCCATTGCTTCACCGCGCCGAGATAATTGCCGAGGTGGAGATTGCCGGTGGGCTGGATGCCGGAAACCACCCTTGTAGATTTTGGGCGCATTTAGAACGAACCTTATCGACGGATGAGCCTGCGCACATCGGCCACGCGGAAGGCGCCGAAGACGAAGGTGGCGGCGAGATAGACCAACGCGCCCGATGTCACCAGCGCCAGCATCGCGCCCCAGCGTTCGACGCTGGTGCCGGTCGTATAGGGCTTGAGCGGCGCGTTCGCGAACCACATTACCGCGCCCATCAGCAGCGCGGCGAGCGCAAGCCGCCACGCTCGGCGGGTGAGTTGGGCGTCGGCGACGAAATGCCCGCGCTTCACGAGAGTGCGCCACAGGAGCGCTACGTTGAGCGTCGAGGCGAGCGCGGTGGCGAGCGGTGGTCCCATATGCTGCAGCGGGACGATCAGCGCGAGATTGAGGACCAGGTTCGCGACCATCGACATAGTGGCGTAGCGCACCGGCGTGCGCGTGTCGGAGCGCGCGTAATAGCCCGGCGTCAGCACCTTCACGAGGATGTACGACGGCAGGCCGATCGAGAAGGCGGCGAGCGCCTGCGCGGTGAAAAAAGCATCCTCTGGCGTGAACTTCCCGTGCTGGAACAGCGCCGCGACGATCGGCTGGCCGCAGATGACGAGCGCGACGGTCGCGGGTAGGGTGAAGAACAGCGCCATCTCCAGCCCGCGATTCTGCGTCCCCATCGCTTGCTTCTCGTCACCGCGGCCGAGTTGCGCCGAGATTGTCGGGAGCAGGACGGTGCCGAGACCGATGCCGATCAGTCCGAGGGGGAGCTGGTTCAGCCGGTCGGCGAAATAGATGTAGCTGACCGATCCTGCGGACAGCAGGCTGGCGGCGAGCGCGGTCGAGACGACGAGGTTGATCTGCACCGCCCCCGCGCCCGCGGCGGCGGGCCAGATCAGCGACAGGAGCCGCTTAACGTCAGGCGTCAGGCTCGGGCGTTTCAGCTTCAGCCGCACGCCCGCGCGGCGGCAGGCCCAGATCAGCCACAGGAGTTGCAAGCCGCCCGATACGGTGACCGCGATCGCCTGATTACGCGCGGTCAGCAGCGGATCGGCGTGGTGGAACAGCAGCAGCGCCGCGATGAGCGTCAGGTTGAGCAGGATCGGCGCGGCGGCGGCGACCCAGAAACGGTGCAGCGAATTGAGGATGCCGCCGAGCAACGAGACGAGGCTGATGAGCAGCAGATAGGGGAAGGTGATCCGAGCGAGTTCGACCGCGAAGGCGAATTCGGCGGCGTTCGCATCGTTGAAGCCGCCCGACAGCAGCCACGTCACCGGCCACGCGGCGATCTCCATCACGACGGTCATCGCGATCAGCACCGGGAGCAGCACCGACAGCGCGGCCTGTGCGAAGGTAATGCCGTCCGGCAGGCCCGCGCCGTCCTTGTCGTTCACCTTGCGATTGAACATCGGGATGAACGCCGCGCTGAACGCGCCCTCCGCGAACAAGGCGCGGAACATATTGGGCAGGCGGAACGCGATCAGGAACGCGTCGGACGCGAAGCCTGCGCCGACGTAGCGCGCAAACAACGAATCGCGGACGAGGCCGAGGATGCGGCTGGCCAGGGTGAGGCCGCCGACCGATCCGAGCGCGCGGGCGAGGTTCATGCGTGGGGGCCGGTCATGCGTCTGAACCGGGTATCTAGCACCTCCCCGGCGCACGCCGGGGTCCAGTTGCCGAGGTTTTCGTTACTGAGCGAATTGCGCGCCTCACGCCGTCTCGCAACTGGACCCCGGCGTTCGCCGGGGAGGTGTCGGTGCATCAATTCTGGCCGAAGTCGCCCACCGCCGGCTGATCGGCCTGACCCTGCGCCTGCTGATGATACAGCGCGTTGAAGTCGATCGGCTCGAGCAGCAGCGGCGGGAAGCCGCCGTCGCGGATCGTGTCGGCGACGACGCGGCGCGCGAACGGGAACAGCAGGCGTGGGCCTTCGCCGAGCAGGAACGGCTGGAACGCGTCCTCTGGCACGTTGCGCAGGCCGAAGAGACCGGCGTAGGACAGCTCGACCAGGAACGCGACCTTGCCTTCGCTTTCGGCGCGAACCTCGATCTTCAGCGTGACTTCATGGACTTCGTCGGCGACCTGCGCCGAGGCGATGTCGAACTGGACGTTGATTTCCGGACCCTGCTGATTCTGGAAGATCGCGGGCGCGTTCGGATTTTCGAACGACAGATCCTTCACATATTGCGAAATCAGGCCGACCGCGGGCGAGGTGTCCGCGCCGTTGGGCAGCGGCTGATTGGTGTCGATGAAGCCGTTGTCCTGCTCGTCCATACAGAAGTCCTCAAAACCCGAAAAAGCGGGCGGCGACGTCGCGCGCCCGAACCAGCGGCGCGCCTAGCAGGGGGGGCGCGTGGTTTCAACGTCATGTGCATTTGAAGTGCGGACCCATCCGGCCTATGTTGGCGTTTGGTACGGATCGGAGGTCCGGTGTTTTATATTGTTCTTCTTGCGATGGTGGCCGGTTTTCTGGCGCTGAGACTATATTCGGTGCTGGGTAAGCGCACGGGTCATGAACCGCTGCCGAAGCCGGCCGAGGAACGCGTCGGTGCGCCGGTCGCGCCGCGCACGATCGATGCGACGCCGGAACAGCGCGAGCCGACGGCCAAGCCGTTCGAGGCGGGGGCCGAGAATGGCGTTCGCGCGATCATCGCCGCTGAACCGGGGTTCGACGTCAGTCGTTTCGTCGAAGGCGCGCAGGGCGCGTATCGCATGATCCTGGAAGCATATTGGAAGGGCGACGAGTCGGTCCTGAACGATTTGGTCGAGCCGCGCGTGGCCGAGGCGTTCGGCGAGGCGATCGCGGCGCGGCGCGAGGCGGGGCAAACGCTGGACAACCGGTTGGTGTCGATCGAGCGCGCGCTGATCTCCGGCGCGCAGGTCAATGGTCGCGATGCGCGGATCACGGTGCGTTTCGACGCCGATATCGCCGCAGTGACTCGCGACGGCGAGGGCAATGTGGTCGCCGGGTCGACCAGCGATGCGGTCGAGACGCACGACGTGTGGACCTTTGCGCGGACGCTGCGCAGCGACGATCCGAACTGGAAGCTCGCGGACACCGACGAAGCCTGATGTTTGGACGGGGGGTAGTGGCGCTGGCCGGGGCGCTGGCGTTGTCGGCGTGCGTCGGCGGTGGGGTCGAGCCGCCATCGCGCGGTGCGCCGCCGCGGGCGAGCGGCGCGGTTCGGCAGCCGACACCTTCGACACCTTTGCCGCCGGTTTCCGGCTCGACTGTCACGGGGGCTGGTACGGCTTCGCGGGCCGGATTGGCGCGCGGCCCTGCGGTCTCCAGCCTGCCGATGACGCGCGACGATGCGGCGGCGGCGCTGGCGGCGTTCCGGATCAGTTGTTCGTCGTTGATGCGGCGCGCCGATGCGTCGGGGCTGACGCGTGGAGCGGACTGGCAGCCCGCGTGCGGGGCGGCGGCGGGTTCCTCGGGTGACCCACGCGCGTTCTTCGCGCGCTATTTCGAGACGGTGCAGGTCGGCGACGGGCGCGCGTTTGCGACCGGATACTTCATCCCGGAAATCGCCGGATCGCGCGAATATCGTGAGGGTTATGCGCCGATCTATGCGCGGCCGACCGACCTGATCGACGTCGACCTCGGCCTGTTTGCGGACAATCTGAAGGGCAGGAAGATTCGCGGACGCGTGGAGGGGACGAATTTCGTGCCCTATTACGACCGGACCGCGATCGAGCAGAATGCGCTGCAAGGACGCGCGCGGGTGCTGGGCTATGCGGTCGATCCGGTCGAATTGTTCTTCCTGCAGGTGCAGGGGTCGGGTCTGGTGCGGATGCGCGACGGGTCGGTGCTGCGGATCGGGTACGACAGCCAGAACGGGCGTGATTACACCGGCATCGGCGCGCTGATGAAGTCGCGCGGGCTGCTCGGGGCGGGGCAATCGTCGATGCAGGGGATCGTCGCTTGGCTCCATGCGCATCCCGAAGAAGGCCGCGCGATCATGCGCAAGAACAAGAGCTTCGTGTTCTTCCGCGTGCTTGACGGAGAGCCGCTCGGTGCACTGGGCCTGCCGGTCAGCGGCGGGGCGACGGTGGCGGCGGACCCTAAGTTCATTCCGCTCGGCGCGCCCGTCTTCCTGTCGATGGACCGCACCGACGCGACCGGCATCTGGGTGGCGCAGGATACCGGCGGCGCGATCAAGGGCGCGAACCGGTTCGACACCTTCTGGGGCGCGGGCGATGAGGCGCGGGCGATCGCGGGCGGGATGAGCGCGCGCGGAACCGCATTCCTGTTGCTGCCGATCGGCACGCTCGACCGGTTGCGCGGGGCGGGGGGCGTGGATGCCTGGACGACGCCTAGACCCTGAAGAAGCGGCGCTGTGGGCGAAGGTCCGCGCGAGCGTCAGGCCGCTGCATCCGGTGGTGGCGAAGCGGGCGGCGGTGGTCGCGCCGCCGGTGGCGATCAAGCCGGTCAACAAACCCGTGGTGGCGGTGAAGGGCCGGGTGCCGCCGATCGCGCCACCGCGCGCGAAACCTGCCCCGCCGACCGCGAACACGCTGGATGGCAGTTGGGACCGGCAGATCGTGCGCGGGGTGGTGATCCCGGACAGCACGCTCGACCTGCACGGGCACACGCTGCGCTCGGCGCACGCGATGCTCGACGCGGGGCTAGACCGGTCGATCGCGCGGGGCGACCGCGTGCTGTTACTAGTGACGGGAAAGCCGCCGCGCGCGGAAAGCGAGCGCCCGCACGCGCGTGGCGCGATCCGTGCGGCGATCGGCGACTGGCTGGCGGCGTCGCGTCACGCTTCGGCGATCGCGGCGGTGCGGCACGCGCATCCGCGGCATGGCGGGCAGGGTGCGCTGTATATCGTGCTGCGGCGCGGGCGCTCAGCGTAAGGCGCGTTCGATGACGTCCGCGTAGATATCGGTCAGCAGCGCCAGATCGTCCAGCGCGACCGCCTCGTCCAGCTTATGCATCGTGGCGTTGATCAACCCGAATTCGACCGTGGGGCAGAGCGCCGACAGGAAGCGCGCGTCGGAGGTGCCGCCGGTCGTCGACAGTTCGGGCCGTACGCCGGTTTTCCCCTCCACGGCATCAGCGACCAGCGTCGAGAATGCACCCGGTTCGGTCAGGAACGCCTCTCCGGAAATGCGCGCCACCACCGTTGCGGCGGGGGCGTGGGTGTGAACGATGGCTTCGATGCGGCGGACGAGATCGTCGCCGCGCTGGAGATCGTTGAAGCGGATGCTGAGCCGCGCGGTGGCGCGGGCGGGAATGACGTTGGTGGCGGGATTGCCGACGGTCACGTCGGTGACCTCGATGTTTGACGGCTGGAACCAGTCGCTTCCGGTATCGAGCGTCAGTGCGCCGATCTCCGCCAAGATAGCGACCAGATGCCTGATCGGATTGTCGGCCAGATGCGGGTAGGCGACGTGGCCCTGCCGTCCGGGCACGTCGATCCAGATGTTGACCGACCCGCGCCTGCCGATCTTCATCATGTCGCCCAGCCGGTTCACGGACGTGGGTTCGCCGACCAGGCACAGGTCGGGCGTCAGCCCGCGTTCCGCCATGCGTTCGATCAGTGCGCGGGTGCCGAAGATGGCGGGGCCTTCCTCGTCGCCCGTAATGATCAGGCTGATCGTGCCGCCCGCATCGACCCGCGCGCAGGCGGCGACGAAGGCGGCGATCGCGCCCTTCATGTCGACCGCGCCGCGGCCGTGGAGCAGGCCCCCGCGCACTTCCGGCGTGAACGCGCCGCTGGTCCAGCCCTCGCCCGGAGGTACGACGTCGAGGTGCCCGGCGAAGGCGAAATGCCGTCCTCCGCCGCCGCGCACCGCCAGCAGATTTTCGACCGGCCCGTCTGGTTCGTCGCCGGTGACGAAGCGTTCGACCGCGAAGCCGATCGGCTCCAGCGCGGCCTGCAGCACATCGAACACGCGGCCGCGCGCGGGAGTGACGCTGTCGCAGGCGATCAGCGCGGAGGCCAGCGCGACCGGATCGGTCATGCCGCGGGCTGGACCTCGAACTGTTCGATCACCCATTCCTCTTCCTGCGCGCCCGCGATCCAGTCCTGCATGAAGGGATGGTTGAGTACCGCGTGGATGTAGCTCGCGGCGAAGCGCGCGACCGGCAATGAATAGGTGACGATGCGGGTGCAGACGGGCGCGAACATGATGTCCGCCGCGCCGAATTCGCCGAACAGGAATTCGCCTTCGCCATCCTTCCCGCCGCCGAAGCGCGCGCGCGCCTGCGCCCACAATTCCATGATGCGCGTGAGGTCGGCGAGCACGTCGTCGTCGGGGCGTTGCGGGGGGAACGCCTGCCGCACATTCATGCTGTGCTTGCGGCGGAGCGCGGCGAAGCTGGAGTGCATTTCCGCCGCCATCGACCGCGCCATCGCGCGCGCGGCGTCGTCCTCAGGCCAGAATATGTCGCGCCCGACCTTGTCAGCTAGATACTCGATAATGGCGAGGCTGTCCCACACCACCGCGTCCCCGTCCCACAGGATCGGCACCTTGCCCTGGCTCGGCGCGAATTCGTCGCCCTCGCGGCGCTTGTCCCAATCGGCGTCGTACAGCGGCACGACGACTTCCTCGAACGGGATGCCCGATTGTTTGCACGCCAGCCAGCCGCGCAGCGACCAGGATGAGTAGGCCTTATTGCCGATGATGAGTTTCATGGCAGCGCGGGGTAGAGAAACGGCGCACGCGCCGCAACCAGCGCCGGATAGTCGCGACGAAGGTGGGTGTTGTGCTCAGCCCGGTGCGTAGTCGCGATGAAAAGGCATGCCGGCCACATATTGTCGCCCGCCCACCAGTGCGTTTAAAATGAACGGTAATCCGGCAGAATGAGGGCGGGATAATTCACCGGAATGCTTTGATTTTTTGATGTAGGTTAACTCTGACCGGAAAAGAGCGCTTTACGCGGTATCGGTCCGCGGGCGGCGTTCGTGATTTGGAGGGGGCTGTGACGGATGGCATAGGACGCGTCGAATTAAGGAAGATCGCCGCCACGCTGGCGAAATTGACCGAGCAGATCGATAAGTCGGCGCGCGACCTTGCGTCGCCGGTGTCGTCCGAACCAATCGTCGAACCGATCCCGCCCGCGCAAAGTTATGTGCCGCGCAAGGCGGGCGACAGTCTGTCGATGGCGGAGGCTCTTTTCGCCGAACGGCGGCGGCGCGACTCCGTTTTCAACCAGCAGACGTACCTTCTGGGTGAGCCGGCGTGGGACATCCTGTTGTTCTTGTACATCGGTCGTCAGCGTGGATGGGCGGTCAGCGTCGCGCACGCCGCGCGCGCGACGGGCGCGGCGTCGACCACAGCGCTGCGCTGGATCGCCCGGCTCGAAGGCGACAATATGGTGCAGCGTGAGATCGATCCGTTCGATCGCCGGCGGGTTCTGTTACGCCTGACCGACGGGGCGGCGTCCTTGCTGGACACGTATGTGGATTCGCTGCGCCCGATCGGATCGTGACCACGTCGTGGCGACGGTCAGCTCAACCGGTCGATCGCCGCGCGGTCGAGATTGCCGGGGATGATCATCAGCGGCACGGGCAATGCGCCGACGTCACCCGCGAAATGCGTGACCAGCGGTCCCGGCGCGCCGCTGGCTGCAGCGCCCAGCACCAGCGCGGCGATGTCGGCATTTGCGGCGATCATCTCGCGGATGATCTTCGGCCCGTCCCCTTGCCGCACGACGATCGACGGTCGCAGCCCCGATTCCTCGATCAGCGTGCCCGCCGCTTTCGCGACCAGTCCTTCGGCCTGCAGCCGCGCCTCGTCCTCGATCGTCGCCTGCACGCCGCCGAACGCAATGAATTCCTGTTGTGGGATCAGCGCGAGGATTTCGACCCCGCCGCCGGTTTTCACCGCGCGGCGGGCGGCGAAGCGCAACGCGATTTCCGCCTCCGGCGTGTCGTCGATGACGGTCAGATAGATGCGCATGGAAAGTCCCCTGTTGCGGTCGACTATCGCGCCGCGGGGTTGACCGCGCAAGGGCAGGGCGCGAGAGACGGGGCCGCTCACGGATACCCGAGGACGTTCATGCCGATCGAGATCAAGATGCCCGCTTTGTCGCCTACGATGGAGGAGGGCACGCTGGCCAAATGGCTGGTCAAGGAAGGCGACACGGTAAAATCCGGCGACCTGATGGCCGAGATCGAGACCGACAAGGCGACGATGGAATTCGAGGCGGTCGACGAAGGCGTGATCGGCAAGATCATGGTCGCTGAGGGAACCGACAATGTGAAGGTCGGGACGGTGATCGCGCTGCTGAACGGCGAGGGTGAGGAAGCGACGCCTGCCCCCGCTGCGAAGGAAAAGCCGGAGGCCAAGGCCAAGCCGAAAAATGTGGAGGCGCCGAAAGCCGAGGCGAAACCGGCCGAAGCACCGAAGCTCGCACCCGTGAAGAGCGATGGCGGTGACCGCGTGAAGGCCAGCCCGCTCGCGCGCAGGATCGCCGCAGAGAAGGGCGTCGATCTTTCCGGGCTTTCTGGTTCGGGTCCGAACGGCCGGATCGTTCGTGCCGACATCGAGGGCGCGAAGCCCGGCGCGACCGCACCCGCTGGTGCTGCCGAAGCGCCGGCCATGGCTGCCCCGGCCAAGCCCGCCACGGTTCCCGACATTCCGCACGAGGCGACCAAGCTCAGCAACGTGCGGAAAACGATCGCGCGCCGCTTGACCGAATCGAAGCAGACCGTTCCGCACATCTACCTGACGGTCGACGTGCGGCTCGATGCGCTGCTGGCCTTGCGCGCCGAGTTGAACAAGGGACTCGAGAAGCGCGGCGTGAAGCTGTCGGTCAACGATCTGATGATCAAGGCGCAGGCGGTCGCGTTGATGCAGGTGCCCGCGTGCAACGTGATGTTCACGCCCGACCAGCTCATCACGTTCAGCCGCGCCGACATATCGGTCGCGGTGTCGACGCCCTCGGGCCTGATCACGCCGATCATCGAAGGTGCGGATACCGCAACGCTGTCCAGCATCTCCACGAAGATGAAGGATCTCGCCGCCCGCGCGCGCGACGGGAAGCTGAAGCCGGAGGAATATCAGGGCGGTACCGCCTCGATCAGCAACATGGGGATGTACGGCATCACGCAGTTCGATGCGGTCATCAATCCGCCGCAGGGCATGATCCTGGCGATCGGCGCGGGCGAGAAGCGCCCGTGGGTGATGGAGGACGGCTCGCTCGGTGTCGCCACCGTGATGTCGGCGACCGGCAGCTTCGATCATCGCGCGATCGACGGCGCGGACGGCGCGGCCTTCATGCAGGCGTTCAAGGCGCTGGTGGAAAGTCCGCTGGCGATGCTGGCCTGAGCAACCATGGGACGCGCGACGCTGGTCGAGCTGTTGCACCTGGTTACCGGCCTGGTGCTGACCGCCGCCATCTTCCGCACCGCCGCCTGGGCCTATCCGCCGGGGCGTGATTCGCTGGAGCCGATCGGCTGGCTGACGATGACTGCGGTCTTCGTGATGAGCGTGCCGGAGGTGCGCAAGGCGTGGATCGCGGACCGGACGAAGAAGGAAGAAGAACTTGGCTGACACCTATGATTTGATCGTCCTCGGCTCCGGTCCCGGGGGCTATGTCGCCGCGATCCGCGCGGCGCAGCTGGGCTTGAAGACTGCGATCGTCGAGCGTGAACTGCTCGGTGGGATCTGCCTCAACTGGGGCTGCATCCCGACGAAGGCGCTGCTGCGCTCGGCCGAAATCTATCATTATATGCAGCATGCGAAGGACTACGGGCTGGTCGCGGAGGGTATTTCCGCCGATCTCGATGCGGTGGTGAAGCGTTCGCGCGGGGTGTCGAAACAGCTCAACCAGGGCGTCACGCACCTGATGAAAAAGAATAAGATCGCGGTCCACGTGGGCGCGGGGAAGCTGGCCGGGAAGGGGAAGCTTTCGGTTACCGACAAGGACGGCAATACGACCGAACTGACCGCCAAGAACATCATCGTCGCCACCGGCGCGCGCGCACGCGACCTGCCGGGCGCGCCCGCGGACGGCAAGCGCGTCTGGACCTATCGCCACGCGATGACCCCGGCCGAGATGCCGACCAAGCTGCTGGTCATCGGTTCCGGCGCGATCGGGATCGAGTTCGCGAGCTTCTACAACGACATGGGTGCCGACGTGACGGTCGTTGAGATGCTCGACCGGATCGTGCCGGTCGAGGACGCGGACGTTTCCGCCTTCCTGGAAAAGGCGCTGACCAAGCAGGGCATGACGATCATGACCAAGGCCGGGGTCGACAAGCTCGAGGTGTCCGACAAGGTCGTGAAGGCGACGCTAAAGGACAAGGCGGGCAAGTCGACGACAACCGAGTTCAGCCATGTGATCGTCGCGATCGGGATCGTTCCGAACACACAGGACATCGGGCTGAAGGAAGCGGGCGTCGCGGTGGACGAGCGCGGTTTCCTGACGACCGATGCGACGTGCAAGACCAACGTCGACGGCATCTATGCGATCGGCGACATCACCGCGCCGCCGTGGCTGGCGCACAAGGCGGGTCACGAGGGCGTGATCGCGGTCGAGGCGATCGCAGGCAACCATCCGCACGCGATGGACCCGCTGAACATCCCCGGCTGCACCTATTGCCACCCGCAGATCGCCAGCGTCGGGCTGACCGAAGCGAAGGCGAAGGAAGCGGGCTATGCCGTGAAGGTCGGGAATTTCCCCTTCATCGGCAACGGCAAGGCGATCGCGCTGGGCGAGGCGGAGGGCTTCATCAAGACGGTGTTCGACGCGAAGACCGGCGAACTCCTCGGCGCGCACATGATCGGCACAGAGGTCACCGAACTGATCCAGGGCTATACGATCGGCAAGACGCTGGAGACGACCGAGGCGGAGCTGATGGAGACGGTCTTCCCGCACCCGACGCTGAGCGAGATGATGCACGAGAGCGTGTTGGGGGCGTACGGCCGGGCGATCCATATCTGAGGCGCATCAAGCCCCTTCCCTGAAGGGAAGGGGACAAACAGCATCAAACCTCCCGGAAGCTGTCCACGTCGCGCGCGGGGCCGTGACCGGCGGGTGCGGGGAGGGGGTCGATCTCGATTGGTTCGGGCGGATCGAAACCCCCCTCCCATTTCGCCACCACTGCGCTCGCCACCGCATTGCCGATCACGTTGGTCGCGGTGCGGCCCATGTCGAGGAAATGGTCGACCGCCAGGATCAGCAGCAGCCCCGCCTCGGGGATGTTGAACATCGGCAAGGTCGCCGCGATCACCACCAGTGATGCTCGCGGCACCGCGGCAATCCCCTTCGACGTGACCATCAACACCAGCAGCAACGTGATCTGCTGCCCGATCGACATGTCGATGCCATACGCCTGCGCGATGAACAGCGCGGCGAACGACATGTACATCATCGACCCGTCGAGATTGAACGAATAGCCGAGCGGCAGGACGAAGCTGGCGATCCGCGGCGGGATGCCGAACCGGTCGAGCGCCTCCAGCATCCGTGGATAGGCAGCCTCCGACGATGCGGTCGAGAACGCGACCAGCAATGGCTCGCGCACGTGTCCGATCAACGCGCCCATCTTGCGGCCGATGAACAGGAAGCCGACGCCGAGCAGGATCGCCCAGAGCGTGAACAACGCGAGGTAGAAGGTGCCCATGAAATAGGCGAGTTGCCCGATTACGCCGGGTCCACGCTCAATCAATGTACCAGCCACCGCGGCGAACACCGCGAACGGCGCGACGCGCATGACGTAGTCGGTGATCTGCAGCATGACGTGGACCAAAGCGTCGATCGCCTTCACCAGCGGCGCGGCCTTCTCGCCGACCGCGGTGATCCCGATGCCGACGAACAGCGACATCACGACGATCTGCAGCACCTCGTTCTTCGCCATCGCGTCAATCATCGACGCGGGGAAGATATGCGCGATGAAGTCCTTCAGGTTGAAGGCGGTCGTCTCCACCCCGCTGGTGGCGGTCACCGGCGGCAGCGGCAGGTTCACGCCCACGCCGGGCTGGAACACGTTGACCAGGATCAGGCCGAGCCCGAGCGAGATCAGGCTGGCGCAGATGAACCAGCCGAGGCTGCGACCGCCGATCCGCCCCAGCGCCTTTGTATCGCCCATCTGTGCGATGCCCGACACGAGCGTCGCGAAGACGAGCGGCGCGATGATCATCTTGATGAGGCGCAGGAAGACGGTGGTGACGATCGAGAAATAATCGGCGATCTGCTTCAACTCGGCGGTCGCCGCAGGGGTGCCGTCATCGATCGCGCCGTTGACGACCAGGCCGGTGATCAGGCCCAGCACCAGGCCGATGAGAATATAGACGGTAAGCCGTTTGCCCACGGGTAACTCCGAAAGAATGCCTAGGGTCCAAACTCAATCAGGACGGGGTCGTGATCGCCCGGAGAAGCCCGTCGGCAAGGAGCGCAGCGCAGACGCGTAGCTTAAGCTACGCGCAAGCAAGCGACGCCGTCCGACGGGCTTCTCCGGGCGACCGCTGCGCGGCGGGCCGATTTTGGCGCCATGCGGCGTCGCGCGTCGGTCACGATGCTTTGGCATCGCTCCCTCCTTGCTCCTTGCCTGGCGCCAAAATCGGCTCCGTCACGATCCCCGTCCTGATTGAGTTTGGACCCTGCCAGCGAAGGGGATTGCGGCGCGCGGGTCAAGGACCGTATCGTTCGAGACGATGATCCATGCCCTGAACCGCCGCACGCTGATCGGCGCCGCGCTCGCCGCGCCGATGCTCTCCACCACGGCGATTCTCCGTGCGGCGGAGCCCGATCTGTCGAGCCTGTCGGACCTGACGAATGCGGTGAAATCGATCGATGCGGCCGAACGTGCGCAGCGTATCGCCCGCGCGCAGGAGATGATGCGTGTTGCGGATATCGCGGCGGTGGTGATCGAGCCCGGCGCGTCGCTGACCTATTTCACCGGCGTGAAATGGAGCCGCAGCGAACGCGTCACCGCCGCGGTCATCCCGCGCGAAGGTGAGGCGTTGATCGTCACGCCGTTCTTCGAGGAGCCGTCGGTGCGCGAGACGCTCGACGTGCCCGCGGAGGTGCACGTTTGGCAGGAGGACGAGAGCCCGTTGGCGCTGATCGCGGCGTGGCTGAAGGAGCGCAAGCTGACCACCGGCAAGCTCGGGATCGAGGAAACTGCGCGCTTCTTCGTGTCGGACGGGCTCGGGGCGTTGCTTCCGGGGGTGCGAATCGTTTCCGCCAACCCGATCGTCCGCGCGATCCGCATGATCAAGACCCCCGCCGAGATCACGCTGATGCAGGCCGCGACGGACGTGACGATTGCCGCCTATCGCTGGACGTGGCCGCGCGTCGAGGCCGGGATGACGGGCAAGGACGTGTCCGCACTGATGAACGCCGCGACGCAGAAACTGGGCGGTGAGCCGCTGTTTTCGATGGCGCTGGTCGGCGAGGCGGCGGCCTATCCGCATGGCAGCCGCAAGGTCCACAGGATCGCGCCGGGCGAGGTGCTGCTGATGGATTGCGGCTGTTCGGTGCGGGATTACGAATCGGACGTGTCGCGGACGTTTTCCTACCGCAATGTCCGCCCGGAGGTCCGCAAAGTGTGGGATCAGGTCGCCAAAGGCCAACAGATCGCGTTCGCCGCTGCGAAGATCGGCGCGCCAGCCGGGACAATCGACGACGCGGTCCGCGGGTACTACGAATCGCTAGGTTACGGCCCGCGCTACCGTCTCCCCGGTCTGTCGCACCGCACCGGCCACGGCATCGGCATGGACGGCCACGAACCGATTAACCTGGTGCACGGCGAGACGACGAAACTGGCCGCGGGCATGTGCTTCTCCGACGAGCCGGGGCTTTACCTGCCCGGCAAGTTCGGCGTCCGGCTGGAGGATTGCTTGCACATGACCGACGCAGGACCGAAATGGTTCAGCGAGCCGCCGAAGTCGATCGATGCGCCGATTTAATAGGGGATTTCAGTCCAGAAGCAGGATTGCGGTGTAGTCTCGTGACCCGTGAAGCACGTGAAGGATCGCAACCGCGTCATCCTCGATCCGGTAAAAGATCAGGTACTTGCCGTGCAAACAGCGCCTGATGCCTTGATGCTCATATCGCCGCACGTGGGAAATCGCTCCGGAAAGAACGGCAAGTGCGCACATCGCGCGCGTATCTCGCGGACAAACATCACGGCCCGCACTGGGTCGTCGCGAGCGATGTAGTCGGCGATGGCTTCGAGATCGTCTTCCGCCTCGGCGTTGAAGCGAACAATCATTCCGCGTGCGGAATCATCGCCAGATATTTCGCTTCCAGGCGATCGAACACCTCGTCCGCCGGGCGGGTCCGGCCTGCCTCGCTATCCGCCAGACCGCGCGCGAGGGCCGCATCGAGGGCGGCAAGCCGCGCCTCGCGATCCTGAACAAGACGGACGCCCTCGCGCAGCACCTCGCTTTTCGAATTGTACCGTCCGCTGTCGACCATCGTGGCGACGAACGCCTCCAGCGTCTTACCCAGTTCCGCACTGATCATGGCACCGCTCCATATTTGAGTTATCAACTATTATCAGCGCATTTGATTCCAGTCCACGCCCTGACCGCTAGGCAGCGCGGCTTTGCGCGATTAAGTCCCCACCCATGACCTCGACCAACGACATTCGCCGCGGCTTCCTCGATTATTTTGCGAACGCAGGCCATACGATCGTGCCCAGCGCGCCGCTGGTGCCGCAAAACGACCCGACGTTGATGTTCGTCAACGCCGGGATGGTGCCGTTCAAGAACGTCTTCACCGGTCTTGAAAGCCGCCCGTACAAGACCGCGGTGTCGTCGCAGAAATGCGTGCGGGCGGGGGGCAAGCACAATGACCTCGACAATGTCGGCTATACCGCGCGGCATCATACGTTTTTCGAAATGCTGGGGAATTTCAGCTTCGGCGATTATTTCAAGGAACAGGCGATCGCCCACGCCTGGACGTTGCTGACGAAAGAATGGGGCCTTCCGGCCGACAAGCTGACCGCGACGGTCTATCACACCGACGATCAGGCGTTCGATCTGTGGAAGAAGATCGCAGGTCTGCCCGAGCACCGCATCATCCGCATCGCGACCAAGGACAATTTCTGGGCGATGGGATCGGACGGGCCGTGCGGGCCGTGTTCGGAGATTTTCTACGATCACGGCGATCATATTCCCGGTGGCCCTCCCGGCAGTCCGGATGAGGACGGCGACCGCTTCGTCGAGATCTGGAACCTGGTGTTCATGCAGCATCTGCAGGAGGCCGATGCGATCGTCGGCGATCTGCCGCGGCCGTCGATCGACACCGGCATGGGGCTGGAGCGGGTCGCCGCGGTGATGCAGGGCGTCACTGACAATTACGACACCGACACGTTCAAGGCGCTGATCGCGGCGTCGGGAGAACTGACGCACACCGCGACGACCGGCGGCAATCAGGCGAGCCACCGTGTGATCGCGGATCACCTGCGCACGTCGGGCTTCCTGGTCGCGGACGGCGTGCTGCCCGCGAACGAAGGCCGCGGTTACGTGTTGCGCCGGATCATGCGGCGCGCGATGCGGCACGCGCATCTGCTGGGCGCGAAGGAGCCGCTGATGCACCGGCTGGTCCCGGCGCTGGTCGCGGAGATGGGCGCGGCGTTTCCCGAACTGGTTCGCGCGCAGCCGATGATCGAGGCGACGCTGCGGCAGGAGGAAACGCGTTTCCGCCAGACGCTCGACAAGGGACTGAAGCTGCTCGACGAGGCGACCGCGGGCATGGCGGCGGGCGATACGCTGAGCGGCGAAACCGCGTTCAAACTCTACGACACGTTCGGTTTCCCGTACGATCTGACCGAGGATGCTCTGCGCACGCAGGGCTTTACGGTCGATCGTGCGGGCTTCGATACCGCGATGGCCGAGCAGAAGCGCGCGGCGCGGGCGGCGTGGAAGGGGTCGGGCGCGAAGGCGTCGGACGATCTGTGGTTCGATATCGCCGAGGAAAGCGGATCGACCGAATTCACCGGTTATTCGAGCGATACCGGCGAAGGCGCAGTCGTTGCGCTGGTGAAGGATGGCGTGAGCGTCGAGCGGGCCGACGCTGGCGACAGCGTCGATGTGATCGTGAACCAGACGCCCTTCTATGGCGAGAGCGGCGGCCAGGTCGGTGATGCGGGTTCGATCAGCAGCGACAATGGTTTGCGCGCGATCGTTCAGGATACGTCGAAACAGCTAGGCCGGGTATTCGTCCATCATGCGAAGATTCAGGCGGGCGAAATCAAGGTCGGCGATGCGGTGAAGCTGGCGATCGACGTGAAGCGCCGCGCCGCGATCCGCGCCAATCACTCTGCGACGCATCTGCTGCACGAGGCGTTGCGCCAGCGGCTGGGGACGCATGTCGCGCAGAAGGGGTCGCTGGTCGCGCCCGATCGGCTGCGTTTCGACGTGTCGCATCCGGTCGCGATGACTCCGGCCGAACTCGCCGATGCGGAAGTCGCGGTGAATGCGCAGATCCGCGGCAACGGCGCGGTTTCGACCCGGTTGATGACCCCGGACGAGGCGATCGCTGAGGGTGCGATGGCGTTGTTCGGTGAGAAATACGGCGATGAGGTTCGCGTCGTATCGATGGGCACGGAGGATGATGGCAAGACCTATTCGATCGAACTGTGCGGCGGCACGCACGTCGGGGCGCTGGGCGACATCGGCCTGTTCAAGGTCGTCGGCGAGGGCGCGGTATCGTCGGGCGTGCGGCGGGTCGAGGCGCTGACCGGCGAGGCGGCGCGAACCTATCTGACCGCGCGTGACGAGAAATTGCGCGAGGCGGCGGCGGCGCTGAAGTCTTCGCCCGACGAAGTGCCCGCGCGCGTCGCGGCGCTGATCGAGGATCGGCGGCGGCTGGAACGCGAACTGGCCGAGGCCAAGAAGGCGCTCGCGATGGGTGGGGGGGCTGCGGGCCCGGCCGAAAGCGAGGAGGCTGGCGGCGTCGCGTTTGTGGGTCAGGTGCTCGACGGGTTCGAGGCGAAGGGCCTGCGCGGTGCGGTCGACGAGACGAAGCAGCGGATCGGATCGGGCGTCGCGGTGCTGGTGGCGGTGAACGACGGGCGCGCGACGGTGGCGGTCGGGGTGACCGACGATCTGGTCGCGACGTTCAATGCGGTGGACTTGCTGCGCCAGGCGGTCGCCGCTGTCGGCGGACAGGGCGGCGGTGGACGGCCTGACATGGCGCAGGGCGGCGGACCGGATGGGTCGAAGGCCGCGGACGCGGTGGCGGCGGTCCGCGCGGCGCTCGAGGAGAGCCGCGCGGCCGCCTGACCGGTTACTTCGCGGGCGGGGTGGCGGCTGGAGCGGGGGCTGCTGCCCCTGCCGGCGCCGCCGCGCCGCTCATCGCCGCGTCGAGTTGCGCCGCGGTCATGCCGAGCGTCACGCCCTTCTCGCCTGGACCGAAGCCCGCGATCGGCAGCTTCGCTTCGCCCTTGGCGGTCTTCAGCGTGACGTATTGCGCGTCGGTCGCCTTGATCGTGCCGAGCGTCGCGCCGCCCGTGCCATAGACGGTGGCGCCAGCGACGAGCTGCGACCGGAACTGCTGGGTCGCCTGCGCGGTCTGCTGACCGGCGGCGGCGTCGAGCTGCGCCTTGGTCATGCCGAGCGTCGGACCCTTCGCGCCGGTGCCGAGCGAGGCGACCGGGACCGCCGCCTTTACCGTGCCGGTGTCGATCACGGCGTTCGCGCCATCGGTGCTGGCGATCGTGCCGACCACGCCGCCCTGCGCGTCATAAACGGTCGCGCCGACCGCCGCTGAGGCCGTGGCCCCGGCGGCAGGCGCAGCGGCGGGAGCGGGTGCAGTCTGCGCGCTGACGGAGATCGGCGTGAGCGCGGTGGTCAGGGCGATGAACGCGAAACGGTACATGGTATTTCCCTCATGTGTTGCCGTGGTGAAAATCTTGTTTCGTTAAATCAACGACGACAATGCGATGGAGTTCCCTGCAAGCCGCCCCGCGGCGGATCGCGCGATTGAAGGGACGAATGGCGCGATGTTCCATTCGCGTTCGCGCCTTCCTATGTTTCGGGCATGACCGATCTCAGCGATTTTCCGATCACCCGCCGTTGGCCCGCCCGGTATCCCGACCGCATCCAGCTATATTCGCTGAACACGCCGAACGGGGTGAAGGCGTCGATCATACTGGAGGAGATCGGGCTGCCGTATGAGGCGCATCTGGTCGATTTCGGGAAGGACGACCAGAAATCGCCCGAGTTCCTGTCGCTCAACCTGAACGGCAAGATCCCCGCGCTGATCGATCCCGATGGGCCGGGCGGCACGCCGCTGGCGCTGTTCGAGAGCGGCGCGATCCTGCTCTATCTCGCCGACAAGACCGGCCAGTTCATCCCGAGCGACCCCGCTGGGCGGTGGCACGCGATCCAATGGGTGATGTTCCAGATGGGCGGTGTCGGACCGATGTTCGGGCAGCTTGGTTTCTTCAACAAGTTCGCGGGCAGGGCGTGGCCGGACAAGCGCCCGCTGGAGCGATATGTTGCGGAGGCGAAGCGGCTGCTGGGCGTCATGGACACGGCGTTGGCGGGGAAGACGTGGTTTCTGGGTGAAGAATACACGATCGCAGACATCTCGATGCTGGGGTGGGTGCGTAACCTTATCGGCTTCTATGAAGCGCGCGAGCTGGTCGGGTTCGATCGCTACGCGAACGTTGCGGCATGGCTGGAACGGGGGCTTGCGCGCCCGGCGGTGCAGCGCGGCCTGGAGATTCCGGCGAAGGGTTAGCGTCGGTTCGCGAGCGCGAACGAAGATTCCTGTGGGTAACTCATGCCGCGCGTCCATTTCGGGTCCACCCCTGTACAAAAGTACGGTAGCGCCAGTCGTGAGGGAGGATTCGGATGCACGGCTTCGCTTCCAATGATGCGCTTATTCATGGGTCGGTCGTCGGTGCCGATGTCGCGAACGAAATGCTGGCGGCGTTGCGCGCCGGGACGGTCACGCTGGCCTATGTCACGGCCTGGATCGGCGAGCTTCGCAGCGAAGATCTCGGGATGCTGGCGCGCGAGGTCGAACTCAGGCTGCCCCGCATGAATTGACCCGATCGAATCTCTCTGTTCCCCTCTCGTTCCAGTCCTGCTACATCGGTGCGCATGGCGAAACCCCAGAAGCGCTACGTGTGTCAGGCCTGCGGATCGGTGTCGCACCGGTGGCAGGGGCAATGCGGCGATTGTTCGGAATGGAATACGCTGGTCGAGGAGATCGGCGGGAACGTCACGCCGTTTCAGGCCAAGCATAACCTCCAATCGGGCGGGCGCGCGTTTCAGCTGGTCGGGCTGGATGCGGAGGTCGCGCTGCCCGAGCGAATGGCGTCGGGAATCGCCGAATTCGACCGCGCGCTGGGCGGGGGGTTCGTCGAGGGATCGGCGACGCTGATCGGCGGCGATCCGGGGATCGGGAAATCGACTTTGCTGTTGCAGGCGGCGGCGAAGATGGCGCTGGCCGGGCTGCCCGTCGCCTATGTCTCGGGCGAGGAAGCCGCGGATCAGGTGCGGCTGCGCGCGCGGCGGCTGGGGCTGGGCAATGCGCCGGTGCAGCTCGCGGCGGCGACGTCGGTGCGCGATATCCTGACCACCTTGTCCACTGGGCGGCCACCCGCGTTGCTGGTGATCGATTCGATCCAGACGATGCACTCCGACCTGATCGAGGGCGCGCCGGGGACGGTCAGTCAGGTGCGCGCGTCGGCGCAGGAATTGATCCGCTTCGCTAAGGAACGCGGCACCGCGGTGGTGCTGGTCGGGCACGTCACGAAGGACGGGACGATCGCGGGGCCGCGCGTGCTGGAGCATATGGTCGACACCGTGCTCAGCTTCGAAGGCGAGCGCAGCCACCAGTACCGCATCCTGCGCGCGATCAAGAACCGCTTCGGCGGCACCGATGAGATCGGCGTGTTCGCGATGGTCGCGGAGGGGCTGGCCGAGGTGTCGAACCCATCGGCGCTGTTCCTGACGCAGCGCGACGAAGGCGTGACGGGGACGGTTGTGTTTCCGGCGCTGGAGGGGACGCGGCCGGTGCTGGTCGAGATACAGGCGCTGGTTGTGCGGCTCGCCAGCGGTGCGACGCCGCGGCGGGCGGTGGTCGGCTGGGACAGCGGGCGGCTGGCGATGATTCTCGCGGTGCTGGAGGCGCGGTGCGGCCTGAATTTCTCGACCTGCGAGGTGTATCTGAACATCGCGGGCGGATACCGGGTGCAGGATCCCGCGGCCGATCTGGCGGTGGCGGCGGCTTTGGTGTCGGCGCTGTCCGAACGGCCGGTTGCGGCGGATGCGGTGGCGTTCGGGGAAGTCGCGCTGTCGGGTGAGCTACGCCCGGTCGCGCATGGCGCATTGCGATTGAAGGAGGCGGGCAAGCTGGGGTTCGAACGCGCATTGGTGCCCGGCGCGATGAGCGGGGACAAGAGTCCGCTGACGCTGTCTGGGTTCAAGACGCTCGGCCGGTTCGTTGACCATATGCTGGGGCGGGGGTAGCGCGTCCGACAACATAACCCCACATCCGCTCATCCTGAGGAGCCATTGAGCTTGTCGAAATGGCGTCTCGAAGGACACATTCGAACCCGTCCTTCGAGACGGGTCTTCGCCACGCTCAGCCCCTCCTCAGGATGAGCGGTCTGGGACAATATTGGGCCGGTATTTTTCGATGAATCTCAACGGCACCGACATCGCCGTCCTGATCGCGGTCGGCGGCAGCGCTTTGCTGGGGCTGAAGCGCGGCTTCGTGACCGAAGTGCTGGCGCTGTTCGCCTGGGTGGCGATCGTGTTCGCGGTGAAGATCGCGCATCTGCCGCTGGCGAAGATGCTGACCGTGACGGTCGGCACGTCATCCGGCGCGGCGGTGCTGGCGTTCGCGTTGCTGGCCGGGGGCACCTATTTCCTCGGGCGGCTGGTCGCCAATGCGATCGGCGGGCGAGTGCGAAGCTCGGTGCTGGGGCCCGTCGATCGCGCGCTCGGGTTCGGGTTCGGGGCGTTGAAGGGCTTGATCCTCGCCAGCCTCGCATTCCTGCTGATCGTACTGGTGCTCGACACGATCGGCGGCGGGCCGACGCGGCGGCCGTTGTGGCTGAAGGAGGCGCGGACCTATCCGTTGCTGAACGCGACCAGCGCAGGAATCGCCGATTTCGTCGATCGCCGCCGCCGCGGGCAGCCGGTGTTCGCGCCGCGTCCGGCAGGGGCTGCGAAGTGAACGCGCCGCTCTACAATGCGGAGATTTTGCGGTTGGCGACGGAAAACCCGATCGACGAACGGCTCGCGTCGCCGATGGCGTCGGTCGAGAAACGCTCGCCGATCTGCGGCAGCCGCGTGACGGTGGACGTCAACGTGGACGGCGAGGGACGCGTGAGTGAGGCCGGGATGCTGGTGCGTGCGTGCGCGCTGGGGCAGGCGTCGTCGTCGCTGCTCGCCGCGAACCTGATCGGCCGCACGCCTGAGGAGTTGGCGGCGGCGCGCGATGCGCTGACCGCGTGGCTGGCGCGCGAGGGGGACGCGCCCGATTGGCCCGGACTCGACATCTTCACCCCCGCGCTCGACTATACCGCGCGTCACCCGTCGATCCGCCTCGCGTTCGAGGCGGCGGCGGAGGCGGCCGAGATCGCACGGGGAACGAAGTAGATGGAGCACGCCGGGACTTCGCTTCTCCGCGACGGGTTCATCCTGCTCGGCGCGGGGCTGGGTTTCGTCTTGCTGTTCCGCCGTCTCGGCCTCGGCGCCACGCTGGGATTCCTTGTCGCGGGCGCGGTCGTCGGACCGCAAGTGCTGGGACTCGTCGGGGACGCCGAATCGAAGCTCGGCATCGCCGAACTCGGCATCACGCTGCTGCTGTTCATCGTCGGGCTGGAGCTGAATCCGTCGCGATTGTGGCGGCTGAAGGAGGACATTTTCGCGCTCGGCGGGTTGCAGGTCGTGTTCTGCGGTATCGCGATCACGGCGATCGTCGCGCTGTTCGCGGGCTTCTCGATCCCCGCCGCCTTCGCGCTCGGGCTGCCGCTCGCGCTGTCGTCGACCGCGCAGGTGCTGCCGATGCTGCAATCGGCGGGGCGGCTGCGGACGCCGTTCGGCGAACGCGCGTTTTCGATCCTGCTGTTCCAAGATCTGTCGATCATCCCGCTGATCACGATCATCGCCGCGATGAGCCGCAATCCGGCCGATGCCGCGGGGCCGCCGGGGTGGCTGTTGGTCGTCTATACCTTCCTCGCCATCGCCGGACTGATCGCCGCGGGGCGTTTCATCCTGCGACCGCTGTTCCGGCTGATCGGCAACATGGGCGAACGCGAGATGTTCGTGTTCGCGGCGCTGTTCACGGTGCTGGCGAGCGCGGCCGTGATGGAGGCGCTGGGCCTGTCCACTGCGCTGGGCGCATTCATCGCAGGCGTGATGCTGGCTGACAGCCCGTACCGGCACGAGTTGGAGGCCGATGTCGAGCCGTTCCGATCGATCCTGCTCGGGCTGTTCTTCCTCGCGGTCGGCATGATGTTGAACCTGACCGCGATCGCCGAACGGCCGCTGTTCGTGATGGCGATGGCGGCGGCGCTGATCGCGACCAAGACGCTGGTGATCTTCCTGATTGGCCTGGCGTTCAAGATGACGTGGCGCGGCGCGCTGGCGCTGGGATTGCTGCTCAGCCAGGGCGGCGAATTCGGCTTCGTCCTGTTCGCGCAGGCGCAGAATGCCTATCTGATCGCGCCCGATGCGGCGTCGCTGTTCGGCGCGATCATCACGCTCTCCATGGCGACGACGCCGTTCCTGATGATGGCGACGCGGAAATTCCGCGAGGAGCCGCTGGCCAAGAATCAGGAGCGCGATGGCCCGACCGCGGACGGCGCGAATGCGCTGATCGTCGGTTATGGGCGGTTCGGCCAGACCGTCGGGCAGATGCTGCTGGCGCAGGATATTCCCGTCACGCTGATCGACACCGATATCGAGATGATCGACATCGCGGGCGAATTCGGCGCGAAGGTCTATTACGGCGACGGCACCCGGCTGGACCTGCTGCGGCAGGCGGGTGCGGCGGAGGCGGAACTGATCCTGTTCTGCATCGACGGCGACCAGATCACGCCCGAGATACTGGAGGGTGTGCACGAGGCTTTTCCGAACGCCGCGATCTACGTCCGCGCCTATGACCGGCGGTCGCTGGTGAAGCTGAAGCAGGGACCGGTCGAGTTCGTCGTCCGCGAAGTGCTCGAATCGGCGGTGAAGATGGCGCGCCTCGCGATGGAGGGGCTGGGCATCGACCGCGCCGACATCGATCGCGCGGAGGACATGTACCGCGCGAAGGACAAGGAACGGCTGCGCATCCAGATCGAATCGGGCGACATCCGCGCGGTGCGCGAACAGGTGGCGCGCGAGATGCCGTGGGGGAACGATCGATGAATCTGCTGATGATCCTGGCCGCATTGTCGGGCGCGCTCGCCGTCGCGGCGGGGGCGTTCGGGGCGCATGGCGCGAGCGGGCCGGCGGTGGAGTGGTTGAAAACGGGTGGGCAGTATCAGCTGATTCACGCGGTCGTGGCGCTGGCCGCGCTGAAGATGGAGGCGCGAGGGCCGGGGTGGTTGTTTGTCGCCGGCGGGCTGGTGTTTGCGGGGTCGCTGTACCTGATGGCGCTGGGGCTGCCGCGGTGGCTCGGTGCGGTTACGCCGATCGGCGGGGTGTTGCTGATCGGGGGGTGGTTGTGGCTGGCTTGGGTTGGAATGCGGGGGTGACGTAGAGGCCGCTTCTTTTCGCCCCGATGCGGCTGGATACGAAGGCGGATTTAGTCGAAGTTCGCACAAGTTGAAGCGTCATTCCCATGTGACGGTCGTTCGCAGCTTGCAGTTGGACGGGGATTGGCCTTCCTCGAACAAGCTCACTCGATCTATCGCAGTCAGCTGTTGCGGTGTGAGAGGCGCTGGCGACGTAAAATACGCCGCCGCGTGTACGCCATTCCAGATTGCCACCTGATAGCGCTCGTCAATTTTTCTCTCGGCAAAACGGGCGGGCCTTGAAGCCGAAAAAGCTTTAACAATCCGGCCTTTGGGACGGCTGGCCCAGCCAACGCCATGAACGTCCAGAATACCGAAGTCACCTTCCCAGCGGAAGCTGCCGCCATGAATTCCTCCCTCCAACGTCGTGACCCTTTCCCCTGCTAGTAAATCGATGATGGGAGAGTAGCCGCAGAAGCGCGCTGGTCCCTCCAAATCGCTGGCGAGTGCGGGAACGGAGGCGATGGTTAGTGTGAAGCCAAGGGCGGCTGCATACGCTAATTTCATGTTGCCCCCTACCGAGTTTGACAGTCCGCTATAAAGAGACACCCGCGGTTAGCGGAAGACCCGCTACCGCCAGTAGCAGATAGTTCTACCCGCCCACCTCAACGCTTCTTCCGGCACGCATCCGAGCAATAGACCACGCTCTCCCAATCCCGCGCCCATTTCTTGCGCCAAGTGAATGGGCGATCGCAGGTGGGGCAGGTCTTGGTGGGGAGGTTTTCCTTACGGACGCCGTTGGGCATCGAGGAACGCCTCCACGTCGGACAGGTCGACGTTCTTGTCGAGGTAGGTCTGACCGATCCCGTGCGTGAGCAGGAAGGGGATGCGGCCGCCGCTGGCTTTCTTGTCGTGGCGCATGTGCTCGACCAGCGCCGCGCCGTCGGCGGTGATGCCGGCGCTCGACAGGCCATCGGGAAGGCCGCTTTCCTGCCAGTGCGCGCCGACGCGGACGGCGTCCTCGGCGCTGCACAGGCCGTGCGCAGCGGAGAAGCCGAACGCCAGTGCGCAGCCTGCGGCGACCGCCTCGCCGTGGAGCAGGCGGTCGGAGAAGCCCGCTTCGGCCTCCAGCGCGTGGCCGAAGGTGTGGCCGAGGTTGAGCAACGCGCGGCGGCCCTTTGTTTCATATTCGTCCTCGCCGACGATGCGCGCTTTGGCGGCGACCGAATGCGTGATGGCGTATTCGCGCGCGGCGGGATCGCCCGCGAGCAGTTTCGCGCCGTTCGCCTCGCACCAGGCGAAGAAATCGGGGTCGTCGATCAGGCCGTATTTCACGACCTCGGCATAGCCCGCCCGCACCTGACGCGGCGGGAGGGTGTCTAGCACGTCGGGGTCGATCAGCACGAGCGCAGGCTGATGGAAAGCGCCGATGAGGTTCTTGCCCGCGCGCGCGTTGATCCCGGTCTTGCCGCCGACCGACGAGTCGACCTGCGCCAAAAGGGTTGTCGGGATCTGCACGAAGCCGCAGCCGCGCTTCAGGATGCTGCATGCGAAGCCGACCAGATCGCCGATCACCCCGCCGCCCAGCGCGATGACGTGATCGCCGCGCTCTATGCCGAGATCGAGCAGCCGGTCGCACAGCGCCTCCAGCGTCGCCCAGCTTTTCGATTTTTCCCCCGCGGGCAGCACGATTGCGTCGCTCGCCACCCCCACGGCGTCCATCGATGCGCGGAGCGTCGCCAGATGCGGCGCGACATTCTCGTCCGCGACGATCGTCATCCGCCGTCCGCGTGAGAGCGGTGCGAGCCGATCGCCAGCACACGCCAGCAGTCCGGCGTCGATCACCACGTCGTAACTGCGCGATCCCAGTTTCACTTCGACGATATTCACCGGCCGATCGCCTCCAGGATCGCCCGCACGGTGGCGTCGTGCGGGGCGTTGTTGCTCGCCACCCGTATCGGCGCGAGCGCGTAGAGCGGATTACGCGCCGCCGCCAGTTCGCGCAGCACCGTCCCCGGATCGCGGTTCCGCAGCAACGGCCGCGTGTTGCGGCGCTTCACGCGCTCGACCAGCACATCCGGGTCGGCATCGAGCCAGACCGCCAGCGCCTGCTCCAGGATCAACGCGCGCGTGTCGTCGTTGACGAACGCGCCGCCGCCGGTGGCGATGATCTTGGGCGTGCCGTCGATCAGCCGCGCGATGACGCGACGTTCGCCGTCGCGGAAATATGCCTCGCCATACTCAGCGAATATCTCGCTGATCGTCATGCCCGCCGCGGCTTCGATCTCGTGATCGGCGTCGACGAACGGCAGCGCCAGGCGATTCGCCAGCCGCCGCCCGACGGTCGATTTCCCCACCCCCATCAGCCCGACGAGCACGATCGCCCGACCGTCCCAGCGGCCGGTTTCGGCGGAAGTCGGAGGCGCGGGGCTTTGCATCATGATCGTCGCGGCTATACAGCGCTTGCGGGTCGGGGGCACAAGCCGCCTGACGCCCGGTTTCTTTTCGCGTCTAGGGTTCAAGATATGTCCCGGTTGCTCGTTTCGCTGGTAGTGTTGCTGGTCGTCGTCGTGGGGGGGCTGTTCTTCCTTGCCGGACGGGCGACCGAACAACCGACGACGCAGGTCGAAAAGGCGGTCGAGCTTGGCAATCTCGCGAGCTAGGCTGCTCGCGGCGTCGGCCGCTACGCTACTGCTTACCGCCGCCGCGGTCGCGCAGCAGAGTCAGCAGAACCAGCAGACCCCCGAATCGCTTTTGCCGCCGGGCTTCGACGAGCCCGTCGCACCCGCGCCTGCGCCGTCTGGACCCGCGGTGCCGCCGGGAACGATGGTGCAGCCGTTGCCGCTGCCTGATGTCTCCCCTAGCCCAACGCCGTCGCCGACCGCATCGCCGACGCCGATCGATCCCGCCAAGCTCGCCGAATATGAGATGCCCGCGTTCGCGCGGCGCTCACTCGATGTCGTCGGCGCGGCGGGGACGACCGAGGGCGGATTGCCCGCGAATGCGTTCGGCACAGCGGACGGCCAGTATCTCGAAACGCTGATGCGGCGGCTGTCCGCGCCGCTGCCGTCGCGCTGGCTGTCGATCGCGCTGCGCCGCGCCTTGATGTCGCGGGTCGATACGCCGGCGAACGTGAACGGCGCGGATTTCGCCGCCGAGCGCGCGTGGTTGTTGTTGCGGATGGGCGAGTCGGTCGCCGCGCGCAGCGTGGTGCAGGCGGTCGACACCACCAATGTGACGCCGAAGCTGCGGCAGGTGACGATGCAGGCGGCGCTCGCCACCGCCGATCCGGCGGGGCTGTGTCCGCTGACGTCAGCCGCGCTCACCGGTGCGCCGGAGCCGGGCTGGGTCGTCGCGCAGGCGATGTGTGCGGCGCTGTCGGCCGAGCCCGGCGGCGCGCGGCCGTATATCCAGCAGATCCGGCGCAAGCGCGTCGCCAGCGGAATCGACCTGCAACTCGCCGAAAAGGTCGCGGGTGCAGGCGCGAACAGCCGTCAGGCGATCACGATCGAATGGGATCCGGTGGTGCAACTCACCGCCTGGCGCTTCGGCCTCGCCACCGCGACCGGGGTGAAGATCCCCGATTCGCTGTACGAGACGGTCGGTGCGCAGGTGACCGGCTGGCGCGCGCTGGCCCCCGCGATCCCGCTCGCTGATCGCGCCGCCCCGGCTGAGCGCGCGGCGGCGATGGGCATCCTGTCCAACCTCGCGTTGGTCGACCTGTACGGCGCGCTGGATGCGGCGGACGATACCCCTGCGGCGCTCGGTGCGACCGCCGCCGATCTGCGCGTCGCTTATGTCGGCGGCGATACGGCCGCGCGCATCTCGGCGATCGAGCAATTGTGGAATGCGGCGACGACACCGGGCGCGCGTTATGCCCGGATGGTGCTGACCGCGCGCGCCGCCGCGCGGCTGCGTCCCGCCAGCGATGTGAAGCAGGCCGACGGGCTGGTCGCGTCGATATTGTCCGCGGGGCTGGATCGCACGGCGCAACGCTGGCGCGAGTTCGTGCCCGAGGGTGGGGACGCCTGGGCGATGCTGACGCTGGCCGACCCCGATGCACAGGATAGGCTGGCGTCCGGCGCGGTCAGCGGCTTTTCCGGAAGCGGCGATGCTACGCGGAAGCGGCAGTTGTTCTTCGCGGGTGTCGCAGGACTGGGGCGGCTGGCGCCCGACGACATTCAGTCGGCCGCCGAATCGCTCGACGTGCGGATCGGCGCGGAAAACGCCTGGACCCGCGCGCTGGACCGGGCGGTGCGCGATCGTCAGCCCGCGACGGTGATCCTGCTGTCCGCGATCGGGATGCAGACGCGTAGCTGGGGCGGCGTTCCGCCCGCCGCGCTCTATCGGATCATCGCGGCGCTGCGTGCGGTGGGTCTGAGCGGAGAGGCGCGGATGATCGCGGTCGAGGCGATCGCGCGCGCCTGACATGGGCCAGGACGCGGCCCTGATCGATCGCTTCCTGGAGATGATGGCTGCGCAGGCCGGGGCGGCGCGCAACACGCTGTCCGCCTATCGTAGCGACCTGTCACTGGCGTCGCAGGCGCTGGACGGCGGCTTGGTGGACGCCGATGCGGCAAGGTTGGCGCGGCTGGGAGACGGGTGGCGCGCGCTGTCGCGATCAACCGTGGCGCGAAAGGCGGCGGCGCTGCGGCGGTTCTATGCGTTTCTCGCCGATGAGGGGCTGCGCGCCGACGATCCCGGTGCGGCGCTCCCGCGGCCCGGTGCGCAACGCGCGTTGCCGAAGACACTGTCGCACGCCGACGTCGACCGCCTGTTCACGACGATCGCTGAACGGCTGTCCGCAAAGCACTCGCTGTCGTCGGACCTGCGCCTGTCCGCGCTGTTCGAACTGCTCTACGGATCGGGACTGCGCGCGACCGAACTCGTGTCCCTCCCGCGCGCGGCGGTGCAGCCCGACCGGCCGTTCCTGATCCTGCGTGGGAAGGGCGACCGCGAACGGCTGGTGCCGATCTCCGACCGTGCACGCGCGGCGGTGGCCGAGTGGCGCGGTCACGTCGCCGCCGATCGCCTGTTCCTGTTCCCCTCCGGCCGCACGCATCTGTCGCGGGTTCGGCTGTATCAACTGGTGAAGGCGCTGGCTGCCGACGCCGGCGTGCCGCCCGACCGCGTCAGCCCCCATGTCCTGCGCCACGCCTTCGCCACGCACCTGCTGGAGGGCGGGGCTGATTTGCGCGCGCTGCAATCGATGCTGGGCCACGCCGACATCGCGACGACCGAAATCTACACCCACGTCGACAGCAGTCGGCTGGTCGCGCTGGTGAACGAACGTCATCCACTCGTTGACGCTCCTTTGCGGCGCGCCTAGCTGCGCGCGATGCCGACTTTTCTAGATTTCGAGAAACCGATCGCCGAACTGCAGGGGCGAATCGACGAACTGCGTGAGACAGGCGCCGAAGGCGGGGTCGACATCGCCGCCGACGTCGCGCGGCTGCAGGCGAAGTCCGACAAATTGCTGCGCGACACGTTCGCGAAGCTGACGCCGTGGCAAAAGACGCAGGTCGCACGGCATCCCGAACGGCCGCATTTCAAGGATTATGTCGCCGGGCTGTTCGACGAATTCGTGCCGCTGGCGGGTGATCGCGCGTTCGCCGACGATCAGGCGATCCTCGGCGGGTTTGCGATGTTTCGCGGGCGGCGTGTGCTGGTGATGGGGCATGAGAAGGGCGACGACACCGCCACGCGGCTCCGGCACAATTTCGGGATGGGCAAGCCCGAGGGGTATCGCAAGGCGATCCGCCTGACTGCGCTGGCCGATCGATTCGGGCTTCCGGTGTTGACGCTGGTCGACACGTCGGGCGCATTCCCCGGCATCCAGGCCGAAGAGCGTGGCCAGGCCGAGGCGATCGCGCGCTCGACCGAGGCGTGCCTGGCGCTCGGCGTGCCGATGGTGTCGGCGGTCGTGGGAGAGGGCGGTTCGGGCGGCGCGGTGGCGCTGGCGGCGGGCAACCGCGTGCTGATGTTCGAACACGCGGTCTATTCGGTGATCTCGCCCGAGGGCTGCGCATCGATCCTGTGGCGCACCGCGGACAAGGCGGCGGAAGCGGCGGAAGCGATGAAGGTCACCGCCCAGGATCTGAAGGCGCTGGGCGTGATCGACCAGATCGTGCCGGAACCGCTGGGCGGCGCGCACCGCGATCCGGCGGCGGCGATCGCTGCGCTGGGCGATGCGCTCGAATCGTCGCTGGCGGGGCTGGCCGATCAATCGGCGGAGCAATTGCGGCGGGGCCGGCGCGAGAAGTTTCTTGCGATGGGCCGCACTATTTAATCTGCACAAGAAAACGGCGGCGGAACCGAAGTTCCGCCGCCGTTTCAGTCGTCCGAAACGTGAAAGCTTACGAAGCCTTCATGTTGGTCGTCACGTTGCCGAACGTGGTCTTCAGCTGGTTGCCCAGGCCCTGCATCGCGGCAATTGCGGCGACGGCGATCAGCGCGGCGATCAGGCCGTACTCGATTGCGGTGGCGCCCTTGGAATTCTTCAGGAAAGCGCGGATCTTCTGCATGTTCGATCTCCAGTGGTTGTCTAAAGCTTCAGTCACCCGGCTGGAAATCGATTGTTTCGATGGCCAGCGATGATGTGATTAGCGTGCGTGCGGTTGAGGAAAGATTAAACGACCGCGATAATTTCAGCGGGCTTTGGTAACCTTGGTGTTAATGTTGTTCCACACGTCGATCGTCGTCTTGGCGACTTCGGTGAAGCTGGCGATCATCGCGATGACGATGACGGCGACGATCAGGCCATATTCGATCGCGGTGGCGCCGCGGACATCGCCCGACAGACGCGACAGCAGGCGACGCGGCGATTTCGGGGCTCGTGTCGGGCGATCCATCCGCTACGGATACCGGCATACGCTTAACGAAAGGTCGAGATGACTGCCGGATCGTCGATTCTTGTGGTGACCGCGGCGGCGTTGATCGATCGTGACGGGGCGGTGCTGATGCAACAGCGGCCAGTGGGCAAGGCGTTGGCCGGCCTATGGGAATTTCCCGGCGGTAAGGTGGAACCGGGCGAAACGCCCGAAGCGGCGCTGGTGCGCGAACTGGCCGAAGAGCTGGATATCGCTGTGGACCCTGCGGCCTTGCGACCAATCGCTTTCGCCACGCATCCGGCCGACGGGCGGAATCTGCTGCTGCTGTTGTACATGATCCGGGCGTGGCGGGGCGAACCGCGCGCAATCGAGGCGACCGCATTGCGCTGGGCCGCGCCGGCCGTGCTGCGCACATTGCCCATGCCGCCCGCCGATGCGCCGCTGATCGGCGCAATCGAGCGGGTCATATGATGGAGGCCCGACCGGGAATCGAACCCGGGTGCGAGGATTTGCAGTCCTCTACGTCACCACTCCGCCATCGGGCCCCGATGCGGTGAGGGCGGGCAGATGCGTCGGGGTCGGCGCGGTGTCAAGCGATCCCCGCCAAGTTTGGATGGTTGGCGCGTGCCGGTCCGCGCGATAGAAGCCGCTAGCACGACGGCGTGTATTGCATAACTAAAACAGCTGTGCGACAGGGCAAGACATGATGGCAAGCACTTCCGATCCGACCGATTTCGCCGCGATGCGCAGCGCGATGGTCGCCAGCCAGTTGCGCACGACGGCGGTCGCCGATCCGCGCGTCATCACCGCGATGGCCACCGTGCCGCGCGAACGATTCTTCGCCGCGCAGGACGCCGGCCTTGCGTACCGCGATACCGCGATGCCGCTGGGTGGCGGACGTTCCGCGAATTCGCCAATGGCGACGGGCAAGTTGCTGACCGAGGCGCGGCTGGCGAAGACCGATCGCGTGCTGCTGATCGGTGCGGCGACCGGATACACCGCGGCGGTCGTGTCGATGCTGGCGGCCGATGTCGTGGCGGTCGAGAGCGACGCCGCACTTGCCGCGATCGCACGCGAATCGCTGGCCGATCGCGTGAACGTCACGGTCGTCGAGGGTGACCTCGCCGCGGGCCATGCAGCATCCGGTCCGTATGACGTGCTAGTCGTCGACGGCGCGGTGGAGCGGCTTCCCGATGCTTTGGTCGAACAGCTGAAGCCGCGCGGTCGAATCGTCACCGGGATCGTCGATCGCGGCGTCACGCGGCTGACGTCGGGCGTGCGGAGCGAATTCGGCGCGGCGCTGATCGATTTCGCCGACGTCGATTGCGTCGTGCTGCCGGGCTTCGCCGCGCCGCGCACTTTTAGCTTTTAGAGGTATCCGGTGATCCGTTCGGTTTCCCTGCTTGCGCTCGTCATGTCCGGGGCGGCGACCCCAGTCGCCGCCGATACGCTGCGCGATGCGCTGGCGCGCGCCTATAACGACAATCCGACGATCACCGGCAGCCGCGCGCAGCAGCGGGCGACCGACGAGAACGTGCCGATCGCAAAGGCCAATGGCCGCCCGTCGATCAACGCGAACGGATCGCTCAACGAAAACCTGATCCGCGGCGGCAATTCGTTCACCACACCGCAGCGAAACGGGCAGGCGCAGCTGGCTCTCAACGTACCGATCTTCCAGGGCGGCGCGGTGAAGAACGCGGTCCGCGCGGCGGAAACGCGGGTCGAGGCCGGTCAGGCCGGGCTGCGCGGCACCGAGGCATCGTTGTTCACCGAAGTCGTCGGCGCGTACAACGACGTGATCCGCGACGAGGCGATCGTCGGGCTGAACACACAGAACGTGCGGGTGCTCGACACTAACCTGACCGCCAGCCGCGACCGGTTCCAGGTCGGCGACCTGACGCGAACCGACGTCGCGCAGTCCGAGGCGCGGCTGTCGCTCGCCCGCGCACAGTTGCAGACCGCGCAGGCGAATTTGATCGCCAGCCGGGAGAATTACATCCGGCTGGTCGGCGCAGCACCCGGCGTGCTGGAAGCGCCGCCCGTGCTGCCGAACCTGCCCGCATCGCCCGATACCGCGGTCGACGTCGCGATCCGAAACAACCCGCAGTTGCTGGCGGCGCAGCGCGCGCGCGATGCGACTGCCTTCGACGTGCGCGTAGCGCGCGCGTCTCGGCTGCCGACGGTCGGCGTGGGCGTGGGACAGAATTATCAGAATTTCTTCGGGTCGCTGGGCGCGGGGCAAAGCACCGGCGGTTCGGGCGTGCCGCAATCGGGCACGTCGACCAGCGTTGGCCTGAACCTGACGCTGCCGATCTTTCAGGGCGGGCGGCCCGCGGCGCAGATCCGTCAGGCGCAGGCGCTGCGCGCGCAGGCGATCGAGAATACGACGCTGGCCGAACGGCAGGTCGTGTCCTCGACGCGGTCGGCCTTTGCGATCTGGCGGTCGTCGCTGGAGGTGATCAAATCGTCCGAAACCGCAGTGTCCGCGAACCGGCTGTCGCTAGAAGGCGTTCGCGCCGAGAACAGCGTCGGCAACCGCACGATCCTGGATATCCTGAACGCCGAACAGGAACTGCTGAACAGTCAGGTGACGCTCGTCACCGCGCGCCGCGACGCCTATGTCGCGGGCTTCGCGCTGCTGGCGGCGATGGGCGAGGCGGAGGCGCGCGATCTGGGGCTGGACGGTGGTCCGCTGTACGATCCGGCGGTCAACTACGATGCGGTGAAGAACCGGATCATGGATTACGGCACCGGCGACGCGCCACAACCGATCGCGCCCAGCACGGTGAGCGTCCCGGCGCAGACCTCGGTTGTCACGCGTCCGCTCGATCCGATGCTGAACAGCGCGGTTGACAGGAATGCGCCGCTTACCACAGGTGAGAATTCTCCGAACCGCTGACCGTCGGCGCGTTCGCTGAATATGGGATTCGAGCGTCCTATGGCGGACACGAGCGCCGAACCGTCGATGGAGGATATCCTTTCGTCGATCAAACGCATCATCGCCGAGGAAGGTGAGGGCGCCGCCCCGCGCACGCGGCGCGGCCCGATCCGCGCGATGCCGACCCCGCCCAGCGCCGAACAGGATGAGGTGCTGGAACTGAGCGATCCGATCGAGCCGGCGACTGCCGATCCGGTGCCGACGCGACCTGCGGTGGCGGCAAGGCCGACGATCCTTTCCGACACCACTGCGCAGGCGACGCGCGGTGCGCTGGACGCGCTGTCGCGGCTGGTGGTGAAGCCCGAACCCGGCGCGGACGATACGCTGGAGGGGCTGGTGCGCGAGATGCTCCGCCCGATGCTGCGCGACTGGCTCGACGCGAACCTGCCCGCGATGGTCGAAACGCTGGTCGCGAAGGAAATCACGCGCATCACCCACGAGACGCGCTGATCGCACGGGCGAGATTGTAGCAGACGTAACGATCTGCTTTATCGCATCCATGAGAATGCTCCTGACGGCGAGTCTGCTCGCCACCGCTGCCGCAACGCCGGTTTCCGCCCGCCCCATCACGATCGACGATGTGACGATGCTCAGCCGCATCGGCGCGCCGGCCGCGTCGGCTGACGGTCGCTGGCTGGTGTGGGCGCAACGCGAGACCGACCTGGCGGGGGACAAGGGGCGGTACGATCTGTGGCGGCTCGACCTGACGAAGCCGGGCGCGCCGCCGGTGAAGCTGCTGGCCGAGGCGGACGTCAACGAAAACGATCCGCAGATCGTAGGTTCGACCGTCTATTTCTCTTCGGACAAGGGTGGTGGGGACGGTGCGATCTGGTCCGTGCCGGTCACCGGCGGCGCCCCGCGTAAATTGACGAATTTCGCGGGCGGCTTCGGCGGGTTCAAGGTCGCGCCGACCGGCGACCGCGTCGTCGTCTGGGCCGACCGCCTGCCCGGCGCGCCGAGCCTTGAACCCGCGATGGTGAAGAAGGCTGCCGATGCGGGCGCGGCGCGGACATATGACCAGATGTTCGTGCGGCATTGGGACACGTGGGCGGACGGTACGCGGTCGCAACTCTTCGTCCTTCCGCTGACCAGCGCGGGCGCGCCGGGGAACGGCAAGGCGGTGGTCGGATCGCTGGTCGGCGATACGCCGTCCAAGCCGTTCGGCGGCGGTGAAGAGGTCAGCTGGAGCCCGGACGGCAAGACGCTGTATTTCGCACTGCGCGAAGCGGGGCGGATCGAGCCGCTGTCGACCAATCTCGACATCTTTTCGGTTCCGGCCGACGGCTCCGCCGCGCCGACCAATCTGACCGACGCGAACGACGCGACGGACAATCTGCCGACTGTCTCGCCCGACGGCCGCAAGCTCGCCTATTTCGCGATGCGGCGGCCGGGTTACGAGGCCGACCGGCAGGTGCTGACCGTGCGCGATCTGACGACCGGGCAAGTGGTGTCGCTGACCGAACGCTGGGATCGGTCGGTCGGCTCGATCGCGTGGGCGCCCGATTCGCGCAGCCTGTACGTCACCGCCGACGACACGCAGGAAACGCCATTGTTCCGCGTCGACGCCGCGAACGGCGGCGTGACGCGGCTGACGCAGGAGGGGCATGTCGGCGCGGTCGCGGTGACGCCGCGCGGCGTGATCGTCGCGCTGAACAGCCTGACTGCGCCCGATGATTTCTACCGCGTCGCAGGCGGCGCACCGCAGCGCCTGACCAGCGTCAACGCGGCGAAGCTCGCCGGGATCGACATGCCGCAGGTGACGCGTTTCAGCTTCAAGGGCGCGAACAACGACACTGTATGGGGCTATGCGGTGAAGCCGGTCGGCACGTCGGCCAAGGTGCCGATCGCGTACATGGTCCATGGCGGACCGCAGGGATCGAGCAACAACAGCTGGTCGTATCGCTGGAACCCCGCGGTGTTCGCTGGCGCGGGCTACGGCTTGGTCGCGGTCGATTTCCATGGATCGACCGGCTACGGACAGGGCTTCACCGATGCGATCCGGAATAACTGGGGCGGCTGGCCGCTCGAGGATCTGCAGAAGGGCTTGGCTGCGGCGACCGCGAAATTCGCCTGGCTCGACGCCGACAACGCCTGTGCGCTCGGCGCGTCCTACGGCGGCTACATGATGAACTGGATCGCGGGCAAATGGCCCGACCGGTTCAAGTGCATCGTCCAGCATGACGGGGTCTTCGATGCGCGCGCGATGGCGTATGAGACCGAGGAACTGTGGTTCGACGAATGGGAACACGGCGGAAAGGCCTATTACGAAGACCCCGCGGCGTATGAAAAATGGAACCCGGTCAATTACGTCGACAAGTGGAAGACCCCGATGCTGGTCATCACCGGCGAAAAGGATTTCCGCATTCCGTACACGCAGGGCCTGGCGACCTTCACCGCGCTCCAGCGCCGCGGCATTCCTTCGCGGCTCGTCGTGAACCCGGCCGAGAACCATTGGGTGCTGAAGCCGAAGAATTCGCGCCAATGGTATCGCGAGGTGCTGGGCTGGATGGGGAAGTGGACTGGCACTCCTCCGCAGTAACGGGGTGGCGCAGCCGCGCGCTTCGTGGCTAAAGCGCAGCGCATGACCGAACTCCCCAAGACCTTCGACCCCGCCACCATCGAAGCGCGCTGGTACGCGCATTGGGAGGAGGAAGGCCTGTTCCACCCCGATCGTCCGGGTGCGGAGCCGTGGACGATCGTCAATCCGCCGCCCAACGTCACCGGCAGCCTCCACATCGGCCACGCGCTCGACAATACGTTGCAGGATATCCTGACGCGCCACGCACGCCTGAAGGGCAAGGATGCTTTGTGGGTCGTCGGCACCGACCACGCCGGAATCGCGACGCAGATGGTTGTCGAGCGCAATATGGCGCTGCACCAGCAGAAGCGCACCGATTTCACGCGCGAGGAATTCGTCGCGAAGGTGTGGGACTGGAAGGCGGAAAGCGGCGGCGAGATAACGCGGCAGTTGCGTCGGCTTGGTTGCTCGATGGACTGGGCGAACGAACGCTTCACGATGGACGAGGGTTTTTCAAAGGCCGTCCTGAAAGTGTTCGTCGACCTCTATAACGAAGGCCTGCTGTACCGCGACAAGCGGCTGGTGAACTGGGATCCCGGCCTTGGCACCGCGATCAGCGACCTGGAGGTCGAGACGCGGGAGGTGCAGGGCAAGTTCTGGCATTTATCCTATCCGTTGGAGGACGGCAGCGGTGCGATTTCGGTCGCGACGACGCGGCCCGAGACGATGCTGGCCGACATGGCGGTCGCGGTAAACCCGTCGGACGAACGTTACGCGGCGCTGGTGGGCAAGAACGTCCGCCTGCCGATCACGGGTCGGCTGATCCCGATCGTCACGGACGAACACGCTGACCCTGAGCTGGGATCGGGCGCAGTGAAGATCACGCCGGGGCACGATTTCAACGACTTCGAGGTTGGCAAGCGCGCGGGCTTCAAGGCGTCCGATATGCTGAACATGCTCGATGCGAAGGCGGCGGTGGTCCAGTGCGGCGGTATCCCCGATGAATTGCTCGGGCTGGACCGGTTCGAGGCGCGCAAGCGGGTGGTCGAATTGCTCGAGGCGTCGGGCAATCTGGAACGCGTCGAGGATCGCACGATCCAGACGCCTTACGGCGACCGTTCGGGGCAGGTGATCGAACCGTGGCTGACCGACCAATGGTACGTCGACGCCGCAACGCTCGCCAAGCCCGCGATCGAGGCGGTACGGTCGGGCGCGATCAGGATCGTGCCGAAGACGTGGGAAAAGACGTTCTTCAACTGGATGGAGAACATCCAGCCGTGGTGCGTGTCGCGGCAATTGTGGTGGGGGCACCGGATACCAGCGTGGTTTGGGCCAATTAAAGTTAGCGATGACACGCTAGTCGAAGACCCGACTGAGATTTCCGGTTTACGGGCTTTCGTTGCCGAAACTGAAGAAGAGGCAGTTTCGATCGCTCGCGCGTACTACGGCGACCATTGGGCGATCCTGACCTCGAACGATGCTCCTTGGAATCCCGCGGTGCCGATGAGTCATGAGTCGACCTTCGGCCGGGACGCGTTGAAGTCGGTTGTCCTGCATCGCGACTCAGACGTCCTCGACACCTGGTTTTCCTCCGCGCTCTGGCCCTTCGCGACGTTGGGCTGGCCTGAGCCACAGGCACGCCCCTCCCCTTCAGGGGAGGGGACGGGGGTGGGGTCTCTCAGTCTCACCGAGAGCGACGTGCCCGCCGATAGACCCCACCCCAACCCCTCCCCTGAGGGGGAGGGGCTTAAAAAACTCGCCGGCCGTTACCCCAACGACGTACTGATTTCCGGCTTCGACATCCTGTTCTTCTGGAACGCGCGGATGATGATGCAGGGTATTCACTTCATGGGCGACCAAGGCCGGAGGCCGCTCACCGAAAGTGTGCCGTTCAAGACCTTGTATCTCCACGGACTCGTCCGCGCCGCCGACGGACAGAAGATGTCGAAATCGAAGGGCAATACGGTCGATCCACTTGGCCTGATCGACAAATATGGCGCCGACGCGCTGCGCTTCTTCATGGCGGCGATGGAGAGCCAGGGCCGCGACATCAAGATGGATGAGAAGCGCGTCGAGGGGTATCGCAACTTCGCGACGAAGCTGTGGAACGCCAGCCGCTTCTGCCAAGCCAACGGCATCGGCGGATCGGCGACGCTGGAGCCGCCTGTGGCGACATTGGCGGTCAACAAATGGATCGTCGGCGAATGCGTGAAGACGATCCAGGCGGTCGACCTCGCGCTCGCCGACTACCGCTTCGACGCCGCCGCAAACGCGATCTACCAGTTCGTCTGGAGCCAGTTCTGCGACTGGTATCTGGAATTGATAAAGGGCTCGATCGACGAGGAAACGAAGGCGGTCGCAGGCTGGGTGCTCGACCAGATTCTGGTCGTGCTGCATCCGTTCATGCCGTTCATCACCGAGGAATTGTGGCACGCGCTCAGCTCCCGCGAACACGACCTGATCGTCGCGCAGTGGCCGATGGCCGACGCGCGGGCGATCGATCCGGCGGCGGGGCAGGAGATCGACTGGCTGATCCGCCTGGTGAGCGAGGTGCGCACCGCGCGGACCGAACTCAACGTCTCGCCGGGCGCACGCCTCCCGCTGCACGTTCGTGGTGCGAACGAGGCGACCGATGCGCGGTTGGCGAGACAGGCGACGGCGCTGGCTCGGCTCGCCCGCGTCGATCGTGTCGAAGGCAATGCGAGCGGCGGCGCGGCGCAGGTGGTGGTCGACGAGGCGACCTTCGTCCTCCCCCTCGAAGGCGTCATCGACCTCGACGCCGAACGCGCGCGGTTGACCAAGGCGATTGCGGCGGCGGAGAAGGAGCGGGATGGGCTTGCCGGGCGGCTCGGCAATCCGAGCTTCGTCGAACGCGCGAAGCCCGAGGCGGTGGAGAAAGCGAAGGCCGATCATGCCGAGAAATCGGCCGAGGCCGAGCGGTTGACGGCGGCATTGGCGCGGCTGGGCTAGTCTCAAGCACCTCCCCGGCGAACGCCGGGGTCCAGTTGCAAGCGGCTCGTAACTGGACCCCGGCCTTCGCCGGGGAGGTTGCCTTTGCCGAAATGCATGGACAGGGTGACGGGAGCCGGAACGTGCGGAAACGCGAGGATTGGGTAACGATGGATTCCGTACCCGAAACGCCCCAAGCCCGCCCCGGCCAGCGTGACCTGACCACCGGCCCGATCGGCGCGACGCTGATCGCGTTCGCGCTGCCGACGCTGGGTTCCAACATCCTGCAATCGCTGAACGGGTCGATCAACGCGATCTGGGTCGGGCGGTTTCTCGGCGAGGGCGCGCTCGCGGCGACGTCGAACGCGAACATCATCATGTTCTTGATGTTCGGTGCGGTGTTCGGGTTCGGGATGGCGGCGACGATCATCGTCGGGCAGGCATGGGGCAGGCGCGATCACGAGGCGGCGAAGCGCGCGTTCGGGTCCGCGATCGGGCTGGTGCTGACGGCGTCGGTCGTCGTCGCGGTGCTAGGCTGGGTCTTCGCGCCCGACATCCTGCGCCTGCTCGCGACGCCGCCGGGGGCGTTCCAGCTAGCGCTCGATTACCTTCGCGTCATCTTCCTCGGCCTGCCGGGATCGATGCTGCTCGTCCTGATGTTCATGGGGCTGCGCGGCACCGGCGATTCGATGACGCCACTCTGGTTCATGGGGCTGAGCGTGGTGCTCGACAGTGCGCTGAACCCGGTCTTCATCCTTGGACTCGGCCCCGCGCCGCGGCTCGGCATTGCGGGGTCGGCGGTGGCGACGCTGATCGCCAATGCGGTCGCGGTCGCCGGGTTGATCGGCTACATCGCCTGGCGCGACCTGCCGCTGCGGCTGAAGGGCGCGGAAATCCGCTACATCCTGCCCGAAGCCACGCTGGTGCGCACGATCGTCGCCAAGGGGTTGCCGATCGGCGCGCAGATGCTCGTGCTGTCGGGATCGGCGCTGGCGATGGTGGGGCTGGTCAACCGCAACGGCATACAGACCGTGGCGGCTTACGGGATCACGCAGCAATTATGGGCCTATGTGCAGATGCCCGCGATGGCGATCGGCGCAGCGGTCAGCGCGATGGCGGCGCAGAATATCGGCGCGGGGCGGTGGGACCGCGTCGGGCAGGTGACGCGGTCGGGGCTGATCTACAATGGTGCGATCACCGGCGCGATGGTCGTGCTGGTCCTGTTGTTCGATCGCGAGATTCTCGGGTTGTTCGTGGGCGATGCCAGCCCCGCGCTGCCGATCGCGCAACATATCAGCTATATCGCGACGTGGGGTTTCATCCTGTTCGGTGGTACAATGGTGCTGTTCGGCACGGTGCGCGCGAACGGCGCGGTGTGGGGGCCGCTCGCGATCCTGGCCATCGCGATGTTCCCGGTACGGCTGGGCGCGGCCTATGCGTTGCATCCGTGGCTGGGCGCTGATGCCTTGTGGTGGAGTTTCCCGATCGGATCGGTCGCGACCGTGGCGCTGGCCGCGGCGTATTACCTTCACGGCGGCTGGCGGCGGGGGGCGTTGCTGGTGCCGGAGGGGCATTGCGAGGAACGCAGCCACGCCGACATCGAACCCGCCGGGTCGCTCAAGCCGGCTGGGTAGGAGCCGGTTGAACCGGTCCGGGAATCGGGGCCATCACGCGGATGATGCCGGCGGCGATCTTCGCCTGAACGGGGGTATGCGCCAGCACCTCGCCGTCGATCGAGATCGGCAGCCGCGGGATCGTGTCGACGCGCAGGTTCTTGCCGCGGAAGCTGACGGTGTCCTCATGCCGCGCGTCGTGCCCGAAGAAGCTGGCCGCCCAGTTCTTCACCAGCCTCCGCTTCACATGCCCGCGCACCGCCTGCACCACGATCTCGCCCGAGTCGACCGCGGCCTCATCCACCATCTGCGTGCCGCCGTGATAGGGACCGTTGGAGATACGCACCTCCACCACGCGCAGCCGCTCCGCGCCGTCGCCTTCGCCGACGATCAGCGTAAACGGCTTGAACTTCGCGAACTGCACCGCGGCCCAGCCGAGATAACCGATACGGCCCAGAACTTTTTTCAGGCCATGCGGCACTGTCTCGGCGATCTGCGGGCTGATCCCCATCGCGGCGCAATTGGCGAAATAATCGCCGTCGATCATGCCCAGGTCGATCCGCATCGGCTTGCCATCGCGCAGCACCGCGATCGCGCCGTCGATATCGATCGGAATGCCGAGCGTGCGCGCAAAGCTGTTCGCGGTGCCAAGCGGCAGGACGCCCAGGATGACGTCATGGCCCACCATCAGGTCGACCAGCCCGCTGATCGTCCCGTCGCCGCCGCCCAGGATCAGCAAATCGGGCTTTTTGGCGAGCGCCGCGCGGACCGTGCGATCAAGATGCGCGGGATTTTCCACCGCGTGTGCGTCGACCGGAAAGGGCAGTTCGTCCATCCGCTTGCACGCGCGTTTGAACAGCTTCTGCCCCTTTCGCGACTTCGCGTTGATGACGAGCGCGGCGGACTTGATGTCGGTCATGGCGGCACAACGCTCCTTCATCGGTTTCGGACCCGTAACGCTTGCCTGTGACGAAGGCGTGGCCCAAAAGTCGTGCCATGCACGCCCCTTATCCAGCGCTACGCCTCCGCCGCACCCGCGCCGCCGCGTGGAGCCGCCGCCTATATGCCGAAACGGTGCTGACGCCCGCCGACCTGATCTGGCCGCTTTTCATCAGCGACGGGCAGGGCGTGGAGGAGCCGATCGCCAGCCTGCCGGGCGTATCGCGCTGGTCGGTCGACGGGATCGTGGCGCGTGCGAAGGAGGCGCGCGACCTCGGCATCCCGTGCGTCGCGCTGTTCCCGAACACGCAACCGAACCTGCGCACCGACGACGGGCGCGAGGCGCTGAATCCCGACAATCTGATGTGCCGCGCCATTCGCGCGATCAAGGATGCGGCGCCGGAGATCGGCGTGCTGACCGACGTCGCGCTCGACCCGTACACTGCGCACGGCCATGACGGTCTGGTCGACGACCGCGGGTACGTGATGAACGACGCAACGGTCGAGGTGCTGGTGGGGCAGGCGCTCAATCAGGCGGGGGCGGGGGCGGACATCATCGCGCCGTCGGACATGATGGACGGGCGCATCGGCCGGGTTCGCGACGCGCTGGAAGGGGCGGGGCATCACAATGTCCAGATCATGGCCTATGCCGCGAAATACGCCTCGGCCTTCTACGGCCCGTTCCGCGACGCGGTTGGATCGCGCGAACTGCTGAAGGGCGACAAGAAGACCTATCAGATGGATCCGGCGAATGCCGAGGAGGCGATCCGCGAGGTCGGGCTGGACCTGTCCGAGGGTGCCGATAGCGTGATGGTCAAGCCGGGCCTGCCATATCTCGATATCGTACGACGTGTGAAAGACGCCTTCGAAGTACCTGTATTCGCGTACCAGGTGTCGGGCGAATATGCGATGATCGAGGCCGCGGTGGCGGCTGGCGCGGCGGAGCGCGATCCGATGGTGCTGGAAACGCTGATGGCGTTCAAACGTGCGGGTTGTTCGGGGGTGCTGACCTATCATGCGGCGCATGCGGCGCGGTTGCTGAACGCATGATCGAAACCGAACGGCTGATCCTGCGCGCGCCGGAGCCGCGCGACCGCGATGCGCTGCACGCGATGTGGGCCGACCCGCGCGTCATGGCCGACCTCGGCCCGGTGAAGACCGCCGCCGACAGCGACGCGGCGATCGCGCGGCATGCGGGGTATGCGCCGCTGGGGTTCTGGATCGTCGAACGCCGCAGCGACGGCGCGGCGATCGGTTTCTGCGGCCTGAAACCGGGCGCGCCCGATACGCCGATCGACGGGATGCTGGAGATCGGCTGGATGCTCGCCGCGGACTGCTGGGGTGTCGGCTATGCGCGGGAGGCGGCGGCGGCCAGCATCGCCTGGGCCTGGGCTAACCGAACCGACGATGCGATCGTCGCGATCACCGCGCGGCAGAACGCCAAGAGCCGCGGCTTGATGGAGCGGCTGGGCATGATGCACGAACCGGCGCTGGATTTCTCGCACTCGCAATTCCCCGGCGACGATCCGCGGCGCGACACCGTCACCTACCGCATCGCCCGCCCATGATCGAAACGCCGCGCCTGATCATGCGCCGCTGGCGCGACGCCGACGCCGCGCCGTTCCATGCGATGGGGCAGGATGCGGAGGTCATGCGGTACCTCGGCCCGCCGATGAGCCTGTCCGATGCGCAGGCCACGGTCGCGCGGCAGAATGCGGTAGCCGATGACTACGGATCGTGCTTCTGGGCGGTCGAGCGCCGTGCTGATGGCGCGTTCCTCGGCTTCTGCGGCATCAAGCCCGGCCCGGCGAACACCCCGATCGCCGATCAGCCTGAGATCGGCTGGCGGCTCGCGCGGCATGCCTGGGGTCAGGGCTATGCGCGTGAGGCTGCGCAAGCCTGCCTCGACTGCGCCTGGGCTGCGACCGATTGGCCGCACGTCGTCGCGATCACCGTGCTCGCCAACACCGCCAGTTGGGGCCTGATGATCCGGCTCGCCATGACGCGCGTCGCGGACGGCGATTTCGATCATCCCGCGGTGCCCGAAGGCGATCCGTTGCGGCGGCACATGATCTATTCGATCGCGCGGCCCGAGTGAGCGAAGCCATGTCGAAGGAGGCGGGGCGCGGCGCGTTCGTCGCGACGATTCTGCTCGGGTCGTTCCTGCTGTTCCTGGTCCAGCCGATGATCGCGCGGATCGCGCTGCCGCGGCTGGGCGGCGCGCCCGCGGTGTGGAATTCGGCGATGCTGGTCTATCAGGCGTTGCTGCTCGGCGGCTACGCCTACGCCCATGCGATCGGGCGGATGACGCCGCGGCGGCAGGCGGCGGTTCACCTGATCCTGCTGGCGGTCGCGATGTTGTGGTTGCCGATCGGCGTCTTCGCCTGGACGCTGCCCGCGGGCGTCACCCCCGCCTTGTGGGTGCCATGGCTGCTCGCGCTGTCGATTGGCCCGCTATTCGTCGCGGTCGCCGCGCAGGCCCCGCTGATCCAGCGCTGGTTCGCCAGCCGCTATCCCGGCGAAGACCCCTACCGTCTTTACGCCGCGTCGAATCTCGGCAGCTTCGCCGGGCTGATCGCCTACCCTTTGCTGGTCGAGCCGTGGATCGCGGTCCACGGCCAGCGTTGGATGTGGACCGCGGGCTATCTCGCGCTGATCGTGCTGATCGCGCATCTCGCGCGACGCCTGCCGCGCGCCGCAACGATCGAAGCGGCTCCGACCGAAGCCGCGCCGACCCTGCGCCGCGTCGCTACGTGGATCGCGCTGTCGTTTGTACCCTCGGGCCTGATGCTCGCGACGTCGACCTACATCACGACCGACATCGTCGCGATGCCGCTGCTGTGGGTGCTTCCGCTCGGCCTGTACCTGCTCAGCTTCAGCGTGGCCTTCGCGGTCGACCGGTCGGTGCCGGAACTGCTGACCCGCGTCGCACCGATCACGATCCTGCTGTTCGGCGGCATCATGATCGCTGGCTTCCCCGAGACGCCCTTGCTCGGCGCGTTCCTCGCGCTCGCTTTGCTGTTCATGGCGTCGGTCGCGCTCCACACCGCGCTTTACCGAATCCGTCCCGAACCGGCGCGATTGACCGGCTTCTACTTGGCGATGGCCGTCGGCGGCGCGTTGGGCGGCGTGTTCGCCGGGCTGATCGCGCCGATCGCGTTCGACTGGACGTGGGAATATCCGCTGCTGATCTTCGCGGGCGGCGCGATGGTCCCGCAAGTCTATCTGACGCGTCACGTCCGCGCGTGGTGGCACGCGGGGCGCGGCATCCCGGCGCTTGCGATCGTCGTCATCGCGATGCTGGCGCTGCTGTTCCTGCGCGTCGCCGGGCCGCGGGAATTGTTTGGCGACGAGAAGAACACGATCACCTTCGTCGCGATCGCGCTGATCGGCCTGGCGACGGTCGGGGCGCGGCATGGGTATCTGATCGTGCTGGGCACCGCGATCGCCTTGTTTGGCGGTCTGCGCTCGGCGGTGATCTCGCTCGACGTCGACACGCGGACGCGAAGCTATTTCGGGGTCTACACCCTGTCCGAAAACGTCCGCCGTCGCGTTCTGGCGCATGGGACGACGGTCCACGGTATCGAACTGCTTGGGTCGCCCGCGCGTGAGCGGATGCCGACGACTTACTACGTGCCCGCATCGGGTGTCGGTCAGGTGATGACGGCCGCAACCGCGCTGTATGGCCCGGCCGCGCGGATCGGCGTCGTCGGCCTGGGGACGGGAACGCTCGCTTGCTATGCCAAGCCGGGTCAGGACTGGCGCTTCTACGAAATTGATCCCGAGGTGGTGGCGATCGCGCGTGATCCGCAGCGTTTCCGGTTTCTGTCGCGCTGCTTGCCCGACGCTAGAATCGAGATCGGCGATGCGCGGCTTTCGCTGGAGAAGGCGCGCTTGACCTCGCTCGACATTCTCACGCTCGACGCCTTCTCGTCGGACTCGGTGCCGATCCACCTGCTGACGCGCGAGGCGTTCGCAGTGTACGGGCGCACGCTATCGCCGCGCGGCGTGCTTGCGGTGCACATCTCGAACCGCTTTCTCGATCTGGAGCCGGTCGTCGCGGCGGCGGCGCGGGCCGGCAGCTGGCATGGCCTGACGTTGCTGCACCAGCCCTCCGATCTCGACGAATCGGGGTCGAGTTCGCAGTGGATCATCCTGTCGCGCGATCCCGCCGTCATCGCGACGCTCGGCCAGGGGCGCGGCGATTGGCGCAAGCTCGGCAAGCACGATGGCGTCAGCCCGTGGACCGACGACCACGCCAGCATCCTACCATTGTTGAAATTCTAGGCTGGCGTCAGCATCGCCTGCAACGCCGCGATCCGCTTCGCCTGCTCGTCCGCCGCCGTCCGCGCCGCCGCGATCGCCGCATTGAGCGCGGGGTATTCCGCGGTCAGCGCCAGCGCGCGCTCCGACGCCAGTTGCTCCAGATCCGTCAGCTCCTCCAACGTTTCTGCGCGCAGCACGTCCAGACCGGCCAGCGCGGTCTGCGCATCCAGCCACGCATCGCTGCCCGCCGCCGCCCCGCGCGCGGCTCGAACCGTCTGCCCGGCCTTGGTCGCCGCGGCGTCGAAACGCCCGGCCGCATCAGTCGACTTCTGCCGCACGGTAGCGATCCGTGCATCAAGCGCCGGGTCGGGGGCGGCCGCGACGGGCGGCGGGGGCGCAGGCTCCTCGAACCCGGCACGCTCGGCGCCGCGCGGCAACAGCGACGGATATTCGCCGGGTGACGCGCACGCGGCGATCAGGATCGGCAGGGCGAAGGGGGCGATAAATCGTTTCATCGGAAAAAAGCCGTAGGGGCCGAAGAAAGTACGCGCAACGCGCTTGCACAAACTGGAACCGCCTTCTATCAGCCCACCTCCATTGCGCACCCGTAGCTCAGCTGGATAGAGCATCAGACTACGAATCTGAGGGTCGGGCGTTCGAATCGCTCCGGGTGCGCCACTTTTCCACATCGTCATCGCTACCTCTCCGCGCCCAGCGGCACGGATTGGCGCGTGACCCGAAAACGGCGAAGGCCGCCCACGCCTTGCGGCATGGACGGCCTCCCGAGCCCCCGCTCGTCGAGCCTTCAGATGCCGACGCGTAACGTCACGCGGATGTCGCGGCCGGCGAGCGGTGCGAAGTCCTTCAGCACGCTGGCGGCGCGGCGCGCCTCCACGTCGAAGATGTTGTTCGCCGACACCAGGATGCTGGTCTTCGGATTGTCCGCGAACGGCTGGAACGATGCGGAGGCATTGACCATCGTCCAGCCCGGCGTCGTCGTTTCGAAATCGGCGACGCGGTCCTGCTCGAAGGCGTGCTCCACCTCGACCCGCGCGCTGGTGCGCTCGCTTTGCGCCTCCAGCCCGCCGAGCAATCGCAGCGGCGGAATGCGCGGGACGGGGCCGCCGTCGACGATCGTCGCGCGGACATAGTCGCCGATGACGTCGGCGTTGATCGCATAGCTGCCGATCGTCGCCAGCCGCACCGATGCGTCGGCTTCCAGTCCCCAGTATCGCGCTTTCGCCTGGTTGAACTGGAAGCACGGCAGATCCACCTCGCGCCCCGACGGCGCGGCGGCGGCTTCGCAAACGCCCTGACCGACCTGCGATTCGTAGATGAAGTCGTTGAACCAATTGTAATAGGCCGACCCGTCGAAGCTGAAGCCGTCGCCGTGCGCGTGCAGCGTCGCTTCAAGTCCCCACGACTTCTCGGTTCGGAAATTGGGGTTGCCGAGCTCGTAGGATTGCGTGCCCGCGTGCGCGCCGTTCGAGAACAATTCCTCGGCCGATGGCGCACGCGACGTGCGCGACGCATTCAGGCCGATACGGACATCGGGCGCCAGACCATAGGATGCGCCAACCGACCCCGACAGCGTATCGAATACGCGCTCGCCCTGGAAAAAGCGCAGATCGCCGCTGGGCGTCTGCGCCGACAGCCGCGTGTTTTCGTAGCGCAAGCCGCCCTCGGCCTTGAACCCGCCCAGCTCTAGCTGCTGCAGCGTGAAGACGCCGACCTGTTCGGTGTCGTTGCGCGGCAGGAACGCCTCCTCGCCCTCGACATCGAACTGACGGCTGAAATATTGCGCGCCGCTTGCGCCGCTCCATGCGCCGCGCTTGGCCTGCACCGCCTCGACGCGACCCTCCAACCCCTTGTTGTAGAAGGCGGTGCCGACCTCGCCATTTTCTTCCAGCTCGAAATGGCGATAGTTCGCATAGCCTGCGCGCAAGCGGATCGTGTCGAGGAACCCGCCGCCGGTCTTCACCTCGCCGCGCAGATCGAAGCGATTCTGCACCAGGTCGAGCCGTGGCGCTTCCTGTTCCTGACCCACTTCAGTCGCGTAGCGGATCGGGATGCCGTACAGGCTGTCATAGTGGCTGTACGACAGGCCAAGCGAACCGCCGTCGGTGATCAGCGCCGCGCCGACACCAGCGGTCCACGTCTCCGCCGCCGAATTGGGCAGCTTGCCGCGCAGCGCCGCTGAGCCTGCGAAGTCGATCGGCTCGGCGTCGGGATCCTGCGGCTGGCCGGCGGCGGCCAGCGCCGCGGCGCGCGCTTGTCGTGAAAGGATGAAGCCGCCGGTGCGCAGATCATCGGCCTTCAGATACGATCCATCGGCGTGGATGACGAACTTGTCGCCCAGCGCGACGTCCGCCGCCGCGCCGCCCGAGCGTTCGTTGGCGGCCGACCCGTAATTGGCGATGCCGCTCAGGCGATAGCCGTTCTCGGGCACTGTGCGCGGGATGCGCGTGTCGATCACGTTGACGACGCCGCCGACTGCGGATGTGCCGAACAGCAAAGCGGCGGGACCACGCAGCACCTCGACGCGCTCGGCGAGCAACGGATCGATGACGACCGCGTGGTCGACCGAGGTGTTGGACACGTCGATCGCGCCGATGCCGTCGGTCAGCACGCGGATGCGGTCGCCCTGGAAGCCGCGCAGAACGGGGCGCGATGCGCTGGGGCCGAACGACGTCGCCGATACCCCGGGCAAACGGGCGAGGGTTTCGCCGATCGTCGGGCGCAACTGGCGGGTCAGCTCCTGCCCGGTCAGCACTGATGTGCCCTGCAACACGTCGCTCTCACTGCGCTGTACCGGCGCGGTGACGATCACTTCGCGTCCGGATGTGGCGCGATCCGAGGTCCGAACCGGATCGCCTTCGATGGTGACAGGCGCGTCGGCCATCGGCTGCGCCATGACCGGCATCGCGCCAACCAGCGCGATCAACGCGCTACCGACATACAGGGATTTCATTTTTCACTCCTCGAACCTTACGAGGAGCCGTAGAGACGATGTTACATCGTATCAATGCAGATATGTTATATCAGTCTCAGTTCGTCGCTGCCGTCAGTCGTTTCGCCGCAGCGCAACAAACCATCAATCCCGCCCGCGTTCGATCGAATCGAGAATGCGCGCGCCGGCCATGACCACCGCGACCGGACAGGCTGCGAAGAGGAGCCAGCCACCAACGCCGGGATAGTCGCGAAGATAGTGAACGCCGCGCTCGGTAGCGCCCAATCCCAGGCCGTAAATGACCAGAAAGGCCTCAAACTTCGTCTTGATCGTGAAGAGGCGGGCGATGCGGGTCCACATGACGTAATTTACGCAAATACCGCGCCAGCCCGCGATTTCCGCGGCTTTCGCGTCAAGGAACGTGGTTAGCTGTAAATTAACTCGACGATTTTCAGGTGTTCGAGCAGCGCGCGACGCGCAACCTCGACCTGCGCGACCAGAGCGGGATCGCCGATCGCATCGAAAGCGATCGCCTTCGGCCAATATGTGTCGATGATGCCCGCAACCCCGTCCAGCGCGGCGGCATCGACGATGAAGCGCGGGTCGACCGTCGCAGGATCGGCCACCACGCGCAGTCTGAGGCACGCCGGGCCGCCGCCATTGGCCATCGATTCGCGCACATCGACCACCTCGACCGCGCGGATCGGGCCGTTGCCCGCCAGATGTTCCTGCAACCATGCCCAGACGCGCGGATTGTCGCGCGTTTCCCCGGGGACGACCAACGTCTGGACACCGCCAGCGGCCGTTACAAGCTGCGCATTGAACAGATAGGACTGGATTGCGTCCGCCAAGCTGACGCGATCGGCGGGCACTTCGACGATCTCGACCTCGGGCATCGCCGCGCGCAACCGGGCATAGAAACCGTCGCGGTCGGCGAAGGCCAGCTCGTGCGCGAACAACGTGCGTTCGTTCGCCACCGCGACGACGTCGTTGTGGAACGCCCCTGCCGCGATCGCCGCGTCGGACTGCTGTACGAACAAGGTACGGTCGGGCGACAGCCGGTGCCCGCGCGCGATCGCCTCGCTGGCGTCGAGATGTTGGCGTGCAGGGAAGGGGCCGCCCGAGACGCCGTAAACGAACACCTCGATCCCGGTCGCGTCATGCGATGCCGCCAGCCGCATATGGTTTGCCGCACCCTCGTCGCCGAACGGGGCAGGGACGGGCGCGTGAACCACGAACGCCGGGTCGGAAAAGGCTAGGCGAAGCTGCGCCAGCGTCGCGGGCCATTCGTGGCTGCGGTGCGGCATCGTCACCAGATTGGCGACGGTCAAGTGGCAGCGCCCGTCGACGGTGTCAGGGGCGGGCGAGACGGTTGCAGCATTCGCCGCCCACATCGCCGACGCCGACAGCGCGCGCGCCTGTAGATGCGATGCGGCCGACGCGTAATCGGTATGCAGCGTGCCCAGCCACGCATGATCGGGGCGGGGGTGGGGGAGCAGGATGCCCTGCGTCAGCCCCAGCGCGATATTCGCGCGCATCTTGGCGATGCCCTGCAACGCCGCCGCGCGCGGGTGCGCGGTCTGCCCGGCGTTCTTCGTCGCGGCGAGGTTGCCGGGGCTGAGGCCGGCATAATTATGGCTCGGCCCGACGATCCCGTCGAAGTTGATCTCGACCAGCATCAGACGCGCACCACGTAACTGACCGCGGCATCCTCGCGCACGCCCAGTAGCGCCGCGCATTCATGGTCGATCACCACCTGATCGCCGACCGGCCGGACGAGGCCGTAAGCGCAGCGGAAGTCGGCCAGCATTCCCGTCGCGACCAATGCCTGATCCCCGCCGTCGCGATCGATCGCCACGACGCTCGCCTCGCGCGTGTCGCGGATCGTCTTCACCGCGTCGGTCTTGGCGGTCATCGTCGGCCCGCCGTCGAAAATGTCGACATAGCCATCGAACGCGAAGCCCTCATTCTCCAGCATTCGCATGGCCGCGCGGCCCGACGGATGCGGCAGGCCGATCGCGGCGCGCGCGCCTTCGGACAGCATCGCGGTGTAGATCGGGTGTTTCGGCATCAGATCGGCGATGAACTGGTGCCCGTGGATCGCGTTGAACTGATCCGCATCCTGGAAATTCATACCGAAGAACCGCCCCGCCAGTCCGTCCCAGAACGGCGACCCGCCCGCTTCGTCGATCACGCCCCGCAGCTCGGCCAGGATACGGTCGGCGAACCGCGCCCGGTGCGCACGGATGAACAGATACCGGCTGCGCGCGAGCAACAGCCCCAGACCACCGGCGCGCTCGCCCGGATGCAGGAACAGCCCGCCGACCTCGCTGCATCCCTCCAGGTCGGTGGTCAGCGCCAGCATCTCGGCGCGGAACGTCCGGTCGAGTTCCTTACTGTGCTGCGCCAGCGTGCTGATGCGGTAGCTGTAGAACGGGTTGCGCCGTCCGACTTCGGTGAAAATCTGGCACGTGCCGCGCACCTCGCCGGTCGCGCTGTTCTCCAGGATCAGGACGAACAGTTCGTCCTCGATCGGCCCGCCTTGCCGTTCGAACGCCGCATGGCTGCGCTCCAGCTTGGCCGACAGCGCCTTGCGATCGGGCGGCAGGTTGGTGAAACCGCCGCCGGTCAGCTTCGCCATTTCATAGAGGTGGGGCAGGTCGCCGTCATGCGCGGCGCGGATCACGAACGTCACTCAGATTGCCCCTTCGGCGATACGTAATATGGTCAGCGCGGAGAGCCCGGCGCGTTCGGGCAGACTGTCGACGATCAGGAATTCGTCCGCCGAATGGATCGCCCCGCCACGCGCGCCCATCGTGTCGACCACCGGCACGCCCGCCGCGGCGATGTTGTTGCCGTCGCACACCCCCCCGGTCGCGCGCCATGCGATGTCGAGGCCAAGGTCCGCGCCGCTCGCCTTGACCAGCGCGAACAGTTTTTCGGCCCCCGCATCGATCGGCTTGGGTGGTCGGTTGAACCCGCCGTGCACCTCGATATTCACGTCGCGCGCCGCGGCGACCATCGCGACCGCGGCGTCGATATGCGCCTTCGCCCGCGTAATCTCGTCGAGCGTCGCGGGACGAAAATTCACCCGCAGCACTGCCAGATCGGGCACGACATTGTTCGGGCCGCCGCCGTCGATCCGCGCCGGATTGACCGCGAGGCGCGGCCCCTTCGCATTCTCCAGCCGCAGCGCCAGATCGGCCGCCGCGAGGATCGCGTTGCGCCCATCCTCCGGGTTGCGCCCGGCGTGCGCGGCGCGCCCGCGGATCACGATCGAGAAATTCCCCGTGCCTCCGCGCGCGCCCGCCAGCGTACCGTCGGGCAGCGCAGGTTCGTAGGTCAGCGCGGCAACCTTCCCGCGGGAGACCTCGGCCAGCAGGGCGGCGGACGAGAACGAACCCGTCTCCTCGTCCGAATTGATCAGCACATCATAGCCGATCGCCGTGCTCGCCGCTTCGACCGCCTCCAGCGCAGCCAGCATCACCGCCAGCCCTCCCTTCATGTCCGCGACGCCTGGCCCGTTTATCGTACCGTCAGGCCGATCGGTCAGCGCCTGAAACGGATGATCGTCCGGATAGACCGTATCCATATGCCCGGTGAACAGCATTCGCCGCGCCGCATCCGGCCGCACCGACAGATGCAGATGCTTGCCATGCTCGATCTCGGAAACCGCGCCATCCAACCCAACGCGCTCGACCGCGGCGGGTTCGATCAGCCGCAACTCGCCCGGCAACACGGAAAACGCACCCGCCAGCCGACCGGCGACCGCGGCAAGGCCCGCGATATTCCCGGTCCCGCTGTTGATCGCCGCCCAGTCCCGCACATTCGCCAGCATCGGCGCAGCGCTAGCGCGCTCGATCGCGGCGCGCTCGTTGTTCGTCATCCCCTGCATCGCGCGTCCCTAGCGCGAATCTGGTATCGGATGATACACCCCCTAGAAGGTATAGACCAGCGACGCGCGGCTGACGGTATCGGTCGATACGCGCCCGATCGGCGGCTCGCTCTCATATTGGACGGTGTAGGAAAATTGCGCGGAGAGTGGCCCGATCACGCGCGCCGCCAGCGCCGACGTGCTGCTGATCGTCGAATTGAACCGCTGTACATAGGCCGACGCATCCTGCCGCAGCGTCAGTCCCGGCGACAGTTTCCAGTCGAAATCGACGCTGCCGCGCGCGGCCAGGCTGCTTTCGACATTGTCGTCGGTGAAGTGGGTGTAGCGATACGCCGGGCCAAGCTCCAGGTTCAGCGTCACCGCGGGCGATTTGATCGCGCTATATCCCGCGCCGGCCGACGCCGAATAACGCTGCGTATAGCCAAAGAACCGGTCGGTTTCGAACTGCGCCGCGCCATAGACGTAGCGCCGGTCGTCGACCTTGAGATTGGGTTCGTACGCGACCAGCAGATATTCGCGGTTCGTGATCCCGGCGTTGCGCTGATAATCGCCCTGCGCGCGCAATTTATGCCGCCAGTTCAGCCCTTCGCGCGTCAGGTCGATCACCGCAGTCGCGCCCGACGTGTCGGTGTTGCCGGTCGACATATAGCCGCCCAGTTCCGCCCGTCCGCGCCACAGATCGAACGCGCCGGCCTGCCGGATAGTCGAATCGCGCTCCTTCGCGCGCGTCGCCAGCCATGTCGCGGCGACGGCGGCGACCGCATCGCCGCTCGCTGGATCAGCCGACCGGGCGAGCTTCACGACCGTCGCGACATCTCCCTCGTTGCCGGATGCGATCGCCGCGTCGAGCATCGCGCGGATCGGAGCGGGGATTTCGGGCGGATCGGATGTGAGCGCGCCATTCGCGAGCAGCATCGGGGCGAACAGGAGCAGCAAGCGACGCATCGGGTGCGCTTAACGCCAATGGAGTCCGCGATGGAACCGCTTACCCGGCCCCAGCGGTCAATCGTGGCCTAGCCGAGATGAGCCGAAAAGCCTGCCAGCACCTGTTCGTACAGCGTTCGCTTGAACGGCACGATCATGCGCGGCAGGTCGGCGGGGTCGGACCAGCGCCACGCGCGAAATTCGGGATGCGAGGTCGCGATGTTCACGTCCGCATCCTCGCCCAGGAAGCGGAACAGGAACCAGCGCTGCCGCTGCCCGCGGTATTTCCCCTTCCAGACCTTGCCGATCATCTCGGGCGGCAAATCGTAGGTCAGTTCCTCGGGCGCTTCGGCGATCAGTTCGAGGTGTTCGGGCGCCACGCCCGCCTCCTCGCCCAGTTCGCGGATCGCCGCGGTCAGCGCGTCCTCGCCCGGATCGATCCCGCCCTGCGGCATCTGCCACGCCTCCAGTGTCGCATCGATCCGCTGCCCGACGAAGACCTTTCCCGCGCGGTTGATCAGCATGACGCCCGCGCAAGGGCGGTAGGGAAGGTCGGTCACCCCGCCGCCTGCGCCATCACGCGCTGTGCCTCGGCCTCGACCACCGCCGACTTCACCGCCGACAGATACGCCGCGACATCGCCCTGGCTCGACGGGATCGCCTGCCGCAGCGTGATGAAGCCGTGGATGTTCCCCACCGCCTCGCGGAACGTCACCGGCACGCCCGCCAGCACCAGCGCCGCGGCATAGGCGCGGCCCTGGTCGCGGATCGGGTCCAGGCTGGCGGTCACGATCACCGCGGGGGGCAGGCCGACCAGATCGCCCACCATCGGCGATCCGCGGAAATCGGCGAACTCCGCCTGATAGTGATCGGCGAACCAGATCATCGTTTCGCGCGTCAGCAGATAACCGTCCGCGAAATCGGCGAACGACGGATATTCCTTCGCCATGTCCGCCGCGGGATACATCGGCGCCTGCACGATCACCGGCACCCGTGCGGCGTCGTCGCGCAGCGACATGGCGGTGGTGATCGTCAGCGTGCCGCCCGCGCTGTCGCCCGACAGCACCAGTGCGGTCGCGGTCCGTCCCAGCTCGGCCGGACTGGTCGCGACCCAGCGTGCAGCAACCTCGCAATCCTGCGGCGCGGCGGGCCAGCGATGTTCGGGCGCCAGGCGATAATCGACCGACACCACCGGCAGGTCGAGCTGCCGCGCCATTTCCGCGGTGAAGCTGGCGTGTGTGTCGATATCGCCGATCACGAACCCGCCGCCGTGGAAGAATACGACGACCGGCCCCGGCTCCCGCGTCTCGCGCGGATCGAACAGCCGCGCCTTGATATCGCCGTCGGGGCTCGGGATCGTCAGATCCTTGATCGTGCCGAGCGTTCCGACCGGCGGATCGGCGACGTCCTTCATCGCCAGATACATCGCCCGCGCGCTGCCCGCATCCATCTCATGCGTCTTCGGGCCGGGCACGCTCGCCAGATAATCCAGAAAGCCGCGCACGTCGGGGCGGATAAAGGGGCCGTCGGCAGCCTTGTCGGTCGCGGGACGTTCGATCATCGTGTCGGTCATGCCTGCTCTCCTCGGTTCGTCTTTGCTACCTACCTTAGCGCGATGATCCGGGTCGTCCACCATCCGCTTTACGTCACGCCGCCGCCCGCGCGCAGCACATATCGCTGGGGCAAGAACGGCGCGATCCGCGACCTGTTGCTCGACGAACGCGAACGGATCGTCTGGCACGTCCCCGAGGCTATTCCGCGACTGTGGCTGGAGGCGGTCCATGACCCGGCCTATGTCGATGAAGTGCTGTCCGCGGCGGTGCCGCCGGCCAAGGAGCGCCGCATAGGCTTTCCCGTCACCCGCGCTGTCGCCGAACGCGCGGCGATGGTGCCGGGCGGGACGTGGCTCGCCGCGCGGCTCGCACTCTCCTTCGGCTTTGCCGCGAACAGCGCAGGCGGCAGCCATCACGCGCTGGCCGATACCGGTGCCGGTTACTGCGTGTTCAACGACCTCGCGCTCGCCGCGGTGCGACTGGCCGAGGAGCAGGGCATGCGCGTGCTGATCATCGACTGCGATGTTCATCAGGGCGACGGCACGGCGGCATTGACCGCGGGGCGGGCGGGGATCGCGACCTATTCGATCCATGCCGAAAAGAATTTCCCGACCCGAAAGGCGCGCTCCACGCTCGATGTGGGCCTGCCCGATGGCGTCGGCGACGATGACTATTGCGCCGCGCTTGAACGCACGCTGACGCCGCTGCTAGATGAGGTGCGGCCCGACATCATCCTCTATCAGGGCGGGGTCGATCCCTATGCCGGCGACCGGCTTGGCCGCCTCGCGCTGACCGACGACGGACTGGCGCGGCGCGACCTGCTGGTGGCGCGGCTGGCGATCGACCGGCGCATCCCGCTCGCCAGTACGGTCGGCGGCGGATACGGCGACGACACGCTCGCCATCGCGCGCCGCCATGTCGCCGTGATCCTGCGGCTCGGTGACACCTTCGCGAAAGCAACGGTTGCAGCGGGGTGATATCATTCTACGTTGGTTCGCAGGCCCCCCGGGCATAGAGGGGCGCGTGTAATAGTCCGACAGGAAGTTGTTTGAATGGCGACCGCCGCCCATGAAGTGACGCCCGCAGAGGCGTCCGCCAACCCACCCGCAGAGTCGATCGTCGTGCGTTTCGCGGGGGATTCCGGCGACGGGATGCAGTTGACCGGGGGCCAGTTCACGCTGTCGACCGCGCTGACCGGCAACGACCTGGCGACCTTCCCCGATTTTCCGGCCGAAATCCGCGCGCCGCAGGGCACGTTGTTCGGGGTGTCGGCGTTCCAGATCAACTTCGGGTCGACGCTGATCGAGACCGCGGGCGACGAACCCGACGTGCTGGTCGCGATGAATCCGGCGGCATTGAAGACCAATGTCGAGGCGCTTCGTCCCGGCGGCCTGATCATCGCGGATGAGGGCGAGTTCGGCGAGCGCAATCTCGCCAAGGCCAAGTATGACGCCAATCCGCTACAGGACGGCAGTCTGTCGCGTTGGCAATTACTCACGCTTAATATCTCGCAGCTTACCTTGGATGCCGTGAAGCCGTTCGGGCTGGGCAACAAAGAGGCTTTGCGCTGCAAGAACATGTGGACGCTGGGCCTTGCGCTCTGGATGTTCGACCGTGACCGTCAGCCGATCGTCGACTGGCTGAAGGCGAAGTTCGCGAAGGCGCCGACGTTGGCGGAGGCGAATATCGCCGCGCTGAATGCGGGTCATGCCTACGGCGAAACCGCCGAGCTTGCCGGGCCGATGAAGCAGCATCACGTCGCCGCGGCACCGGCCGAACCGGGCCTATGGCGGACTGTGACCGGCGCTGAATCGATCAGCCTGGGGCTGGTCGCGGGCGCGCAATTGGCGGGTCTGCCGATGTTCTTCGGCGGATACCCGATCACGCCTGCGTCGGCGATCCTGCATCACCTGAGCCGCCTGAAGGAATATGGCATCACGACCTTCCAGGCGGAGGACGAGATCGCCGCGATCGCCAGCGCGATCGGCGCGTCCTACGCCGGGCAGCTTGGCGTCACGTCGTCGTCCGGTCCTGGCATCGCGCTGAAGGGTGAGGCGATGGGCCTGGCGATCATGACCGAATTGCCGCTGGTCATCGTCAATTCGCAGCGCGGCGGGCCGTCGACCGGCCTGCCGACCAAGACCGAGCAATCCGACCTGTATCAGGCGGTCTATGGCCGCAACGGCGACGCGCCGATGCCCGTCATCTCCGCACGCTCCCCCGCCGATGCGTTCGAAGTCGCGATCGAGGCGGTGCGGATCGCGGTTCAGTACATGACGCCGGTGATGATCCTGACCGACGGCTATATCGCGAACGCCGCCGAACCGTGGAAAGTCCCCGACGCCGATACGTTCGAGCCGTTCCCGGTGAAATTCCTGGAGGAAGCGCCCGAGGGCGGCTTCCTGCCCTATGCGCGTGACGAAAAACTCGCGCGGCCGTGGGTGAAGCCCGGCACGCCGGGGCTGCTCCACCGCATCGGCGGGATCGAGAAAGCGGTCGGCACCGGCAACATCGACTATTCACCCGCCAACCATCAGGCCATGACGACCATCCGTCAGGACAAGATCGCCAACATCCGCGTCCCCGATCAGGCGATCGAGCACGGCGAAGCGGGCGGAAGGCTGGCGGTCGTCGGCTGGGGATCGACCTTCGGCCCGATCCATCAGGCGGTACGCCGGATGCGCCGCCGCGGCCACGACGTCAGCCACATCCACATTCGTCACATCTGGCCCATGCCCGCGAATCTGGGCGCGTTGCTGAAGGGTTACGACAACATCCTCGTACCGGAGATGAATACCGGCCAGCTGAAAACCCTGCTCCGCGATCAGTTCCTGGTCGACGCCAAGCCGTTGAACAAGGTGACCGGCCAACCCTTCATGATCGCCGAGATCGAAGGGGCGATCGGCGCATACTTCGACAACATCGACGGCGACATCGGCGGCGACGTCCCCGCCAGCGACACCCAATTGCCGAGCCCCGAGGCCGTAAATCCATGAACGACATGACCCCGATCCGTAAATCGACTCCCAAGGATTGGGAGACCGATCAGGAAGTCCGCTGGTGCCCCGGCTGCGGTGATTACGCCGTGCTGAAGGCGGTGCAGCGCACGATGCCCGAAATCGGCGCGGACCCCGCGAAGACCGTGTTCGTCAGCGGCATCGGCTGCTCCTCGCGCTTTCCATATTACATGGAAACCTACGGCTTCCATACGATCCACGGCCGCGCGCCGGCGGTCGCTACGGGCGTGAAGCTCGCCAATCCCGAACTCGACGTGTGGATCATCACCGGCGACGGCGACGCGCTGTCGATCGGCGGCAATCACACGATGCACCTGATCCGCCGGAATCTCGATTGTCAGGTGCTGCTGTTCAACAACGAGATCTACGGCCTTACGAAGGGGCAATATTCCCCCACATCGCGCGTCGGCACGCAAAGCCCCTCTACCCCATTCGGCTCGGTCGATCGCCCCGCCAACCCCTGCGCCTTCGCGCTCGGTGCGCAGGCCAGGTTCGTCGCCCGCGGGATCGACGTGCATAAGAATCTCGGCAGCGTCCTGAAAGCGGCGCACGCACACAAAGGCACCGGCTTCGTCGAAATCTTCCAGAATTGCATCGTCTACAACGATGACGTCTTCGCGCCCTTCACGGCCAAGCCCAACGCGGCTGCGAACCAATTGTGGGTTGAACACGGCAAGCCGTTGCTGTTCGACGGCGGCACCAAGGGCCTGACGATGGACCACGCGCGCCTGGTGCTGAAGGTCGTCGATGTGACCGACGGCGACTGGCAGGCGGCGGACGTGATCGTCCACGACCAGACCAATCGCGGCCTGGCGCATATGCTGGTCGAAATGCCCGGCGGCGCGTTCCCGATGGCGCTCGGCGTGATCTTCGACGATCCCGCCCCGACCTTCGAAAGCGCGGTCGTCGAGCAGAACCGCAAGGCGAGCGAAGGCAAGAAGCCGGACCTGCAGAAGCTGCTCAGCAAGGGGCAGACTTGGATGGTCGAGAAGCGGCCGCGCGTCGATTGAGGAACCGGCGGGGTCGGCAGGCGTAACGCACGCTATGTCCGACACCGTCCTCCTCTGGCTCCGCCAGGACCTGCGCCTCCAAGACCAACCCGCCCTCATCGCCGCGGCGCACGAAGGCCCGGTCGTTCCGGTCTATATTCTCGACGACGACGCGCCGGGCGACTGGCGCATCGGCGCGGCGCAACGCTGGTGGCTGCACCATACGCTGACCGCCTTGGGTAAGGCACTGGACGACAAGGGCAGCCGCCTGATCCTGCGTCGCGGCAAGAGCGTGGCTGAACTCACGGCGCTGATGAAGGAAACCGGCGCGACTCGTATCCACGCGATCCGGCACTACGAACCATGGTGGCGTGAGGCGGAAGAGGCGCTGGGCGATGCGCTCTGTCTCCACGACGGCAATCACCTTGCCCGGATCGAGGACGTCACCACCGGCTCCGGCGGGCAGTTCAAGATCTACTCGTCGTTCTGGAAGGCATTGTCGCAGACAATGCCGCCCGAGGAACCGCTGGCGATGCCGCGGTCCATTCCCGCGCCGGACAAATGGTCGAAAAGCGATAATCTGACGTCATGGGCTCTGCTGCCGACAAAGCCGGACTGGTCGAAGGGCTTCGAAGACTGGACGCCTGGCGAAGAAGGCGCGAGCGCGGCGCTGAAGGCGTTCGATGGTTCCGTTGGCAACTACGACCACGACCGCAACATGCCGTCGATCGAAGGCTCGTCACGCCTGTCGCCGCACCTCCATTTCGGTGAAATCTCACCGCGGCAGGTGTGGCACGCGCTGCCGGGCCGCAGCACCAGTCACATCACTTTCCGCAAGGAACTCGCATGGCGCGATTTCACCCGCGGCGTCATCCTGACGATGCCGAAATACGCCGACGAGAACGGCCGTAAGAAGTTCGACAATCTGCCGTGGCGTCGCTCGCTCGCGGACCTGAAGGCATGGAAACAGGGCCGCACCGGCTATCCGATCGTCGACGCCGGGATGCGTCAGCTATGGGCGACCGGCTGGATGCACAATCGCGTGCGGATGATCGCCGCGTCGTTCCTCATCAAGCATCTGTTGATCGACTGGCGGGAGGGGGAGCGATGGTTCTGGGATACGTTGGTCGACGCCGACTATGGCAACAACGCGGTGAATTGGCAGTGGGTCGCGGGGACGGGCGTCGATTCGAATATGTTCGGGCGGATCATGGCGCCGCTGGTTCAGTCGGAGAAGTTCGATGCGGGCGACTATATCCGCCGCTGGGTGCCCGATTTGAAAGACGTGCGCGGCGACGCGATCCATGATCCCGAGGCGGCGGGGTGCCGCCCGCAGGACTATCCTCCCAAGATCATCGGCCACCGCGAAGCACGCGAACGCGCGCTGGCGGCGGGCGAAAAGGCGCGCTGACAGGTCTTTCCCTCGCATGCCGCACCGTGCAGAAGCACGCGCGATGAACGAGATGGGGGGAATCGAGCTGCGACGCAGCGGCAGCGGTACGGCGCGTATCGTCGCGCCCGTGTTTCACCGCATCCTCGACCGGATCGACGCCGGGCTGACGGCGGGCGCGATCGACGCGATCCTGCCCGACGGCACGCGCCGATTGCTCGGCGGTCGCGGAGAGGGGCCGCTGGCGATCATCCGTATCGTTCGCTGGCGCGCGATCCTGCGGCTGGTGAGCGGCGGGTCGGTCGGCTGGTATGAGGGCTGGGCGGCGGGCGACTGGACCAGCCCCGATCCCGTGCCGATCTTCGACCTGTTCATGCGCAACCGCCGCACGTTGGGGGACGTGGCGCGTGCGAAATTGGTGGCGCGGATCGGAGTGCGAGGCTGGCATTGGCTGCGGCGCAATCATCGCGGCGGAGCGAAGCGCAACGTCGCGGCGCATTACGATCTCGGCAACGATTTCTACGCCGAATGGCTCGACCCGACACTGACCTATTCCAGCGCGATGTTCGATGACGATGAACCGCTCGAAACGGCGCAGCGCCGCAAGCTGGCGGCGATCGTCCAGCGGATCGGCGTGAAGCCGGGCGACACGCTGCTCGAGATCGGGTGCGGCTGGGGATCGTTCGCCGAAGCGGCGGCGAAGGCGGGCGCGAAAGTCCACGCGATCACGCTATCCGCCGAACAGGAGCGCTTCGTTACGGCACGATGCGCGCAACTGCCCGTGACCGTCGCAATCACTGACTACCGCGACATAACTGGGCGTTACGACGCGGTCGCCAGCGTCGAGATGGTCGAGGCGGTCGGGCAGGATTATTGGCGCGCTTATCTGCAAAGTATCGCGCGCGTTTTGAAGCCAGGTGGCCGCGCTGCGATCCAGCTGATCACGATCGCCGATGACGTGTTTCCGGCCTACGCGCGCAATGTCGATTTCATCCAGCGCTACGTTTTTCCCGGCGGGATGCTGATCTCGGAAAGCCGCTTTCGCGCAATTGCAGAAGCGGAAGGGTTCGTGTGGACAGACGCCCGCGTTTTTGGGCTCGACTATGCCGAAACGCTGCTTCGATGGCGCGCGCGCTTTGACGCGGCGGTGAAAGAACGCCGCCTACCAGCCCGATTCGACTTACGTTTCGTCGCGTTGTGGCGCTATTACCTGATGTACTGCGAAGGCGGGTTCCGCGGGGGCGGGATCGACGTGTTGCAGGTCACGCTGACAAGATAACGGGGGTCGAGATGGTTCGGACATTTGCGCTGTTGACGGCGGCGTTGCTGGCGGGATGCGCCACTGCGCCGGCGACCGAAACGACGGGCGTGCCGGTCACGGAGGCGAATCGCGCGAAACTGCAGCTGGTCGGCGCAGACGTACTGTTCTGGACGCAGGAACAGCGCGACCGCAATTTCCCCGCGATGGAAACCGTCTTCCCCGGGCATGTCGTGAAGGCGGGCAAGCGCGTCACGCCGCTGCCGATCGGCCTGCCGCTGCCCGTGCCTGCGGCGGAGATCGATGCGTATATCGCCGCGAACAACTTGGCGGGACTGATCGTGGTGCAGAACGGATCGGTGCGGCTGGAACGATACGCCCGCGGTCTGACGCGTGAGGGGCGCTGGACCAGCTTTTCGGTCGCGAAGTCGTTCACCTCGACATTGGTCGGCGCGGCGATCCGTGACGGCTTCATCAAGTCGGTCGACGAACCGGTCACCCAATATATCCCGGAGCTTGCGGGCAGCGCCTATGATGGCGTGTCGATCGCGCAGTTGCTGACGATGACGTCGGGCGTGAAGTGGAACGAGGACTACACCGATCCGCAATCCGACGTGGCGCGGATGTTCTCCGCCGCGGTTCCGGCGGGCATGGACCCGACCGTCGCCTATATGAAGACGTTGCCGCGAGAGGCCGCCCCGGGGGCGAAGTGGGTGTACAAGACCGGCGAGACGAATCTGATCGGGGTGCTGGTTGGCAATGCGGTCAAGAAGCCGCTGGCGACCTATCTCAGCGAGGTCGTGTGGAAGCGTTACGGCATGGAGCGCGATGCGTTCTGGATGACCGATCCGGCGGGGCGCGAGGTGGCCGGGTGCTGCCTGTCGGTCAGCTTGCGCGACTATGCGCGGATGGGGCAGTTGGCGCTGGAGGGCGGGCCGGGGATCGTGCCGGTCGGCTGGTTCGCCGATGCGACCAAGGCGCAGGCGCAGACGGGGCGGCCGGGGTTCGGATACGGTTACCAATGGTGGACCTATCCGCAGGGCCGGTTCGGCGGGCAGGGCATTTTCGGGCAGAGCGTCACGGTCGATCCGGCGACGAAGACCGTCGTGGCGATCGTCAGTGCTTGGCCGAAGGCGACCGATCCCGATCTGGGCCGGGCGCGGCTGGCGTTCGTCGACCGGTTGTTCGCGGCGGCGAAGGGGAAGTAACCGCCTACGCGTCGACCCGCTCGGTGTGGCCAGCTTCGAAGCCGTCGATCGCCAGCGCCACGATGCGGGCGGCGACGGTTTCGGGGGGCTTTACCGACGCGGGGTCTTCACCGGGATAGGCGCGGGCGCGCATCTTCGTGCGGGTCGCGCCGGGGTCGAGGATCGCGGTGCGGATCTTGCTGATCTCGGCCATTTCGTCGCCGTAAGCCGACAGCAGCGTCTCGAACGCGGCCTTCGATGCGCCATATGCACCCCAGTACGCGCGCGGGGTGCGGCCGACCGACGAGGTTATCCCGATCACGCGTGCGCCCGCCGATCGCCGAAACATCGGATCGAACGCCGCGATCAGCGCCTGTTGCGCCGACACGTTGAGCGTCAGGATCGAGGCGAATTCCTTCGCGTCGATCGCAGGGACGGCGGACAGGGTGCCCAGCATTCCGGCATTCATCACCATCACGTCGAGCGCTTGCCAGCGCTCGCCGATCGCGGTCGCCAGCCGGGCGATCGCTTCGTTTTCGGCCAGATCGAGCGGGGCGATGGTCGCGGAGCCGCCGGCGTCGAAGATCGTCTCCTCGACCTCCTCTAGCGCCTTGGCGGTGCGCGCGGTCAGGACGACGTGCGCGCCCTGTGCGGCGAGCGCGACGGCGGTGGCGGCGCCGATGCCGCGGCTCGCGCCGGTGACGAGCGCGAGCTTATTCTCGAGTGGCTTGGTCAAATTGGAAGAACCCTGGATCAGATCATGCGTTCGGCGAGCAACGCGAACTGATCGACCTCGGCGGTTTCATCGTGGTCGGTCAGCGTCGTCGGATAATCGCCGGTGAAGCAGGCGTCGCAATATTTCGGGCGGATGTCGGCGCGGCCGTGCTCGCCCAGCGCCTTGTAAAGCCCGTCGATCGACACAAACGCCAGGCTGTCGGCGTGGATGAAATCGGTCATCCCCGAAACGTCGTGCTTCGCCGCGAGCAGCTTGGCACGTTCGGGCGTGTCGACGCCGTAGAAGCACGAATGCCGGGTCGGGGGCGATGCGATGCGCATATGCACTTCCGCCGCGCCCGCATCGTGCATCATCTGCACGATCTTCAGACTGGTCGTGCCGCGCACGATCGAATCGTCGATCAGGATGACCCGTTTGCCCTTGATCAGCGCACGATTGGCGTTGTGCTTCAGCTTGACGCCGAGGTGGCGGACTTCGTTGTTGGGCTGGATAAAGGTGCGCCCGACATAGTGCGAGCGGATGATCCCGAGTTCGAACGGGATGCCGCTCTGCTGCGCATAACCGATCGCGGCGGGCACCCCCGAATCGGGCACCGGGATGACCAGATCGGCGTCGACTGGCGCTTCGATCGCCAGCTGCGCGCCGATCGCCTTGCGCACCGAATAGACCGAATGATCGTCGACGATCGAATCGGGTCGCGAGAAATACACCCATTCGAAGATGCAGGGCCGCGCGGCCATCGGCGCGAACGGGCGGATCGAGCGGATTTCGCTGCCCTGCACGATCACCAGTTCGCCGGGCTCGACCGAGCGGACGAATTGTGCGCCGACGACGTCGAGCGCGACGGTTTCGGACGCGAAGATCACCGCATCGCCAAGCTTGCCCATCACCAGCGGGCGGATGCCGAGCGGATCGCGACAGGCGATCATCCCCTCCGGCGTCATCACGATCAGCGAATAGGCGCCCTCGACCTGCTTCAGCGCGTCGATGAAACGATCGAGCAGGGTGCGATAATTGCTGGTCGCGACCAGATGGATAATCGTTTCGGTATCGCTGGTCGACTGGAAGATCGAGCCGCGCCGGACGAGTTCCTTGCGCAGCCGCATCGCGTTCGAGATGTTGCCGTTGTGCGCCACCGCAAAGCCGCCGGTCTGCAGCTCGGCATACAGCGGCTGGACGTTGTGCAGCGCGGTTTCGCCGGTGGTCGAATAGCGGACGTGACCGCAGGCGACCGTGCCGGGCAGCGCGCGGATGATATCGTCGCGGTCGAAATTCCCGGCGACATGGCCCATCGCGCGGTGGGTGTGGAAGTGCGCGCCGTCCCAGGTCGTGATCCCGGCCGCCTCCTGCCCGCGGTGCTGCAGCGCGTGCAGGCCAAGTGCGACGAGCGCGGCTGCACCCTCGGACGCGGACACGCCGAAAATGCCGCACTCCTCGCGCAGTTTGTCATCATCGAACGGATTGGTCGTCAGCATAAGCGTGGGGGCTCGCATCGTGCCGGGCCGCATATAGCGACTGTCGCCGGATTGTCACGGAGCCGCGGGAGCGATCCGTCGCAACAATGCGTTTTGCGGTTTCCACACCGGGAGGCAGCGATGGCGAAGGATCACGGACCGTCGGTGAAGAACGACAAGCTGTACGAGAAACTGCGCGGGCAAGGCGAATCGAAGGAGAAAGCGGCGCGGATCGCGAACGCAAAGGCGGCGGGGACGCTGAGTCACCGATCGACCAAGCTGGAGGGCCGGACGAAGGCCGATCTGCTGAAGGAAGCGCGCGAGATCGGCATCGAAGGACGATCGACGATGGACAAGCCCGCGCTGGTGAAGGCGATCCGCGGGCATCGGTGAGGGCCATTCGCGGTCGCCAAAGGTTCCGAAGGTTCCGGGAAAACGACATTTCCACGGGTCTTTGGTCACCCATCCTTGGACAGGCGTTCGTAGCGCGACATCGGTTCACCGTAGCAGGCGGCGAACAGCAGACGGTTGTCGAGACGGCGGCGGTGACCGACGACACGGCCGTCGCGGGTGACCGGGACGAGATGACCCTCTCGCCCGCGGCGCATAGCCTCATCCTGCGCGCGCAGCCGTCCTTCCGACAGCGCAGCATCCCAGGCGCGCGCGAAGCTTTCCGCATCGGGCCGCGCGCGGAGCCGACGTGCGGTCTGCGGCGTCATCCCTACCGCACGCGCCGCTGCCGAAACCCCGCCGTGCGACGCGAGGATCGCGACGAAGGCGCGCTGGCGATCGGGCGTCCAGCCGTCGTGACGCGCGGTCGTGGTTGCGACGGGGGTGAAGACGAGCGGATCGTCGGTGGCGGCAGGGGCGGGCGGGGGCGTCATCGCGCAGTATATGCTGGATGGATGGGGTTGTAGGAAAGTGGATTCTGCAAGGTGCCAGCCATACCGCCGCCGAGCGGCATTGTGCCTGAGCCCTACGATCGGATCACCTGTTACCGCGGTGCTAGTCTCGGCAAATCTCGTTGCTTCGATCGATCGAGGACAATCGCGATGCAAAACCCGTCGTCCTGACCATGATGCTGGTCGCTTTGCATCGTTTGAGCTGAAACCGGACCTTTCGGTGCCGGAAATCCAGCGAGATGCGACGAAACTTTTCCATCAGGTCGGTGCCGAGCAACATCGCGGGACGGTCGTCCAGGCCGAACACAGCGAAGGGCGGAACGTCGAAGAATGCGATAGGGACGTTGCGGATGACGACCGAGCCGACACGGATCTCGGCGAGGCGCAAGATCGGCATCTTGATCGTGACGCCCGTCACGCCCGTCACCTCGATTTCCTCCAGCTTCCTTTCGCGGCCTAGCCGGTCACGGAGAAGGCGGTTGCCGATTGTTATTTCGGAGCCTGTATCGATCACCGCATCCACCGGACGACCGGCGACGCTGGCCTGCGTGAGGATCAATTGACCGCGTTGCCGCCGGGCGGTCACGACGATCTCGCCATCGAGTCGCGGAGCGGGTCGGCGCGCATCTTCGATCGTGATGACCCGCTTTTCAAAGTCCATCATGAGGCGCTGTTCGACGAGCGCATCGATACCGAGAAGTCCTGCAGCGCCAAGATCGTCGTCCCGCAACACGGGCAGTTGCAAATCCCGGATCACGCTTTGACCCAGGCCCAATGTCGGGACCACCACGCGGTCGACGACGCTGCTGGCCGTGATGCCGTGCAACATGACGGGGGTTCCTGCGGCCAGGCGCAGCGACCGTGCGGTGCTCAGGCTGACCGCCGAGCTATCCGCACCGCTGTCGACGACGAAGCGGAACGGACCCCGACCATCGACATGAGCGGCGACCGTCATTCGCGTGCTGACCTTTCGAGCGGCGATGTCGTCGCCCCCGATCGCGAGCGTGTTGTCGATGACGGCCGGGGGGAGCGGCGGGAGTCTCGGCTGTGCAGCCGCCTTCTTCGGCGCGTCGCCCGGCGCGGACGCGGCGATCGCGAAGGCGGCCAGCACCAGGCCGCAGGCCGACCTGCTCCCAACTGTCACGGGATCCGCCCAATGGTCTTGGTCGCCCGCGCGCCGTCGGTTTCGCGCCGATCCATCCGCCTTGCATATCATCTCGACCTTGCAACCGACAGCGATCGGCATTCTGCCGGATGACGCGTTGTGCCCGTCCGACGATCCGGGGTACGAAGCGCCATGCCCGACCCACGCGAAACCGGCCTCGACCTCGATCCGAAATATGACGCCGCTGGCCTCATCACCGCGGTCGTAACTGATGTCGCGACGGGCGAAGTGCTGATGCTCGCGCATATGAACGCCGACGCGCTCGCGGCGACGCGCGCCACGGGCCTTGCGACGTTCTGGTCGCGATCGCGGGGGCGGTTGTGGCGGAAGGGGGAGGAATCGGGGAACGTCTTGCGCGTGGTGGAGCTGCGCGTGGATTGCGATCAGGATGCGATCTGGGTGATTGCGGAGCCTGCGGGGCCGGCCTGTCATACCGGCGCGCGGTCTTGCTTCTACCGGCGGATCGGGGCGGACGGGCTGGAGCGGGTCGATTGAGGCGGGTCACGCTGCTGCTGTTGCTGGCGGGGTGCGACCGGACGGTCGAGCCTGCGACGCAGGCCGCGGGCGCGGGGCAGTCGCTGGAGGCCGCGGCGATCGCGGCGGGGATCGTGCCCGATCCGAAGCTGCTTGATCCGGCGGGGGCCTATGCCTCCGATACCGACCGCGTGTGCGTCGTGCCGAAGGCGGGCGGCGGGTACGCCATCGGGGCGAGCGTCGATTATGGCGAGGGGCAGGGGTGCGTGGCGCGCGGGACCGCGACGGGCGTGGAGACGCTCAAGGTCGATCTGGGTGACGATTGTCGTGTGACCGCGCGGTTCGATGGGACGCGGCTGACCTTTCCGGCGAGCGTTCCGGCGGCGTGCACGCGGGCGTGCACCGGGCGAGCGTCGCTCGCTGCGCTGAATGCGGAACGGCTCAGCACCGCGCCGTCGGAGGCTTCGGCGCTGCGCGATCCCACCGACAGGTCGCTCTGCACAGGTTGACGTTCACGTAAACGCGAGGTAATCGGGCGGCCATGTCGACCGTCGCCGCCTATGCCGCGATTCCTCAACGGGGCGATCGCGAGAATTTCACCATTACCGATCTGTCGGCCGAGTTCGGGGTGACGCCGCGCGCGCTGCGCTTCTACGAGGACGAAGGCCTGATCGCGCCGCTTAGGCGGGGCACGACGCGGGTCTATTCGCATCGCGATCGTGCACGGCTCGCGTGGATATTGCGCGGGAAGCGCGTGGGGTTCAGCCTCGGCGAAATCCGCGAGATGATCGACCTGTACGATGTCGGCGACGGGCGGCGGCTGCAGCGGCAGGTCGCGATCGACCGCGGGACCGCGCGGATCGCTTTGCTCGAGGAGCAGAAGCGAGACATCGACGCCGCCATCGCCGAACTTCACGAATTCGTCGCCGTGCTCGAGGCCGGCCGCGCTCAAGACAAGGGATAAATCATGCCGCAATATACGCCCCCCGTCCGCGACACGCGTTTCGTGCTGGAGCATGTCGTCGGGCTCGACCGATACGCCAACGTCACAGGCTTTGCCGCGGCGACGCCGGATACGGTCGACGCCGTGCTGGAGGAAGGCGGGCGGTTCGTCGCCGAGGTGCTGTTCCCGATCAACCAGTCGGGCGATCTGGAGGGCTGTACGCGGCATGACGACGGCAGCGTGACGACCCCGAAGGGCTTCAAGGAAGCCTATGCGCAGTTCGTCGAATCGGGCTGGGCCACGCTGTCCGCGCCCGAGGCGTTCGGCGGACAGGGATTGCCGCACGTCGTTTCGACCGCGTTTCAGGAATATATGATCAGCGCCAACATGGCGTTCGCGATGTATCCCGGGCTGGCGCACGGCGCGATCGCGGCGTTGCTGGCGAAGGGATCGCCCGAGCAGCAGGCCCAGTATCTGCCGAAGATGGTTTCGGGCGAATGGCTCGGCACGATGAACCTGACCGAGCCGCAATGCGGCACCGATCTGGGGTTGATCCGGACCAAGGCCGAACCGCAGGCCGATGGTTCCTATGCGATCACGGGCACGAAGATATTCATCTCGGCGGGCGAGAACGACCTGGTCGACAACATCATCCATCTGGTGCTGGCAAAGACGCCGGGCGCGCCGGATTCGTCCAAGGGCATCAGCCTGTTCGTGGTGCCGAAGGTGCTGGTGAACGAGGACGGATCGCTCGGCGCGCGCAACGCGGTCACCTGCGGATCGATCGAGCACAAGATGGGCATCCACGCAAATTCGACCTGCGTGATGAACTACGACGGCGCGACCGGCTGGCTGGTCGGAGAAGAAATGAAGGGGCTGGCCGCGATGTTCATCATGATGAATGCCGCGCGGTTGGGCGTCGGCTTGCAAGGGCTGGCGCTTGGCGAAACCGCCTATCAGAATGCGGTGCAGTACGCCGGTGACAGGCGTCAGGGCCGTGCGCTGACGGGGCCGGCTGAGCCGGGCGAGAAGGCGGACACCTTGTTCGTGCATCCCGATGTGCGGCGGATGCTGATGGAAGGGAAGGCGTGGACCGAGGGGCTGCGCGCGCTCTGCCTGTGGGGCGCGTTGCAGGTCGATCTGGAGCATAATGCCGGAACTGAGGAGGAGCGCCAGACCGCGGGTGACCTGATCGGGCTGCTGACCCCGGTCATCAAGGGCGTCGGCACCGACAAGGGCTATGAGATCGCGACGACCGCGCAGCAGGTGTACGGCGGGCACGGCTACATTCGCGAATGGGGGATGGAGCAATATGTTCGCGATGCACGGATCGCGATGATCTACGAAGGCACCAACGGCGTGCAGGCGATGGATTTGGTGGGCCGCAAGCTGGCGATGAACGGCGGCCGCGCGATCCAGTTGTTCTTCAAGGTGGTGGGCGAGGAGATCGCTGCGGCGAAGGGCGATGCGGCGACCGCTGATTTCGCCGCGCGGCTGGAGAAGGCGCTGGGCGACCTGCAGGCATCGACGATGTGGTTCATGGGCAACATGGCGAACCCCAACAACATCGGCGCAGGCGCAGTGCCTTATATGCACCTGACCGGGATCGTCGCGGTGGGGCTGATGTGGCTGCGCATGGCGGTCGCGGCGGCGAAGCTGAAGGCGGCGGGCGAGGGGGACGCCGCCTTCCTCGACGCGAAGCTGGTGACCGCGCGGTTCTATGCCGAGCGCGTACTGCCCGAGACCGGATCGCTGAAGCGCAAGATCGAGGGCGGGGCGGACGCGGTGATGGGGCTGCCGCCGGAGATGTTTCGGGCGGCCTGAGTTATTGCGTGGCGGTGGGGGTCGGATCGGGCGCCGGCTCCTTCCGCCGCACGCCAGTCAGTTCCGGCGTGGTGCGCGTGACGATGACGGTCGGCGGGGCGATCGCTCCTTCGCGCGGCGGGGCGGGTCGATCGAGCACCTGCTGCTTCATGCACGGCGACCGGCCGCGGAACTCGCCGCAGTTCCACAACGTGCGTTCGAACTCCGCCGGGCGGTCGCGGATATAGCTGAACGACATGCCCGCGATCTGTTCGGCGGTCAGCGGCGTGACGAAGCCCATCAGGCCGGGGTCGGTCCAGCCCATCACGCGGCATTTCGGGCGATCGCCGCATGCCGACAGCGCCATCGCCTGGAACGTGCCCGCCTGCGCCGGGTTGAGCGCGGTCAGGAAGGTATCGGGATCGTTCGGCAGCGGCGCGGGCGTGCGGCCGAAGAATGGGACCGCATCGTTCACCATTCCGTCCGCGCTCGCCAGCCCGATCGCCCCGCCGTGCGCGGTCGACAGCGCCGCCATCTGCGCGACCGGCTGCTCCCCCCCGGCCTGTCCGCGGTTGAACGCGGGCGGGGTGCCCCACCAGCCGGTCCAGCGGAAAAACAGGTGCGTGTCGACGATCGCGATCTTGTCGAGGCTCGCGCTCCAGTACGGCACGACCCAGTCGGTGTGATAATGCGTGGCGTAGCCAACGGGCTTGTATACTTTGCCCTGCAACGCCGAGGTCGCGATGTCGCGCGCACGGGTCCACGCCGCCTCGGACGGGCGATAGCGCGCCATCGCGCCGTCGCAGGTGAAGGTGAACTGGCAGCCGGTGCTGCGTTCCGCTCCCTGGAACACGACGCCGCAGATCGTTTTGGGAAAGGCAGGGTGGCGCAGGCGGTTGAGGATCACCTGCGCGACCGCCTTTTCGCCGGTCGCGTCGTCCCCCGCCTCGTAATAGACCGCCGCCGCAAGGCAGTCGGTCGCGCGCGCGAAATCTTCGCCGCCGCCGAGGAAACGGAACGGGCGCGCGGGCGGGTTGGGCGCGGTCGATAGCGGCACCTTCGCGTTGATCGCCTGTGCATCCTCGCGCGGCAGATCGATCAGCTTGAGCGGTTCTACGGGGGGAAGTTCGGTCTTCGCCACGACGCGTGTTTGCGGTGTCGGAATGCCGCGTGGCGCGATGGGCGCGGGGGCATAATGGACGACGAGCAGCGGCAGCGCGATCGCGATGAGGGCGATCACGGCGAGTATGATATTCAGTCGGGAAGGGTGAGAGGCTTCGGTCAAATGTCTTCAATCACCAAAAAGGCGCCACCCCGGCGAAGGCCGGGGCCCAGTTGCGATTCATGTGCGACTGGGCCCCGACCTTCGCCGGGGTGGTAAGCAGGGTCAGGCCTCGGGCAGGAAGTCCGGCACCGACAGATAGCGTTCGCCGGTATCGTAATTGAATCCCAGCACGCGCGAACCCGCGGGCAAGTCGGGCAATTTCTGCGCGATCGCGGCCAGCGTCGCGCCGGACGAAATGCCGACCAGCATCCCTTCCTCGGTCGCGGCGCGACGCGCCATGTCCTTGGCGGCGGCAGCGTCGACCTCGATCACGCCGTCCAGCGACTTCGTGTGCAGGTTCGCGGGGATGAAGCCCGCGCCGATGCCCTGGATCGGGTGCGGCCCGGGCTGGCCGCCGGAGATGACCGGCGACGCCTGCGGCTCGACCGCATACACCTTCAGGTTCGGCCATTTCTGCTTCAGCGTTTCCGCAACGCCGGTGATGTGTCCGCCCGTTCCGACGCCGGTGATCAGCGCGTCGATGGGAGCGTCGGCGAAATCGGCCAGGATTTCCTGCGCGGTCGTCCGAACGTGGACGTCGATGTTCGCGGGATTCTCAAACTGCTGCGGCATCCACGCGCCGTCGGTCTTTTCGACCAGCTCCAGCGCGCGTTCGATCGCGCCCTTCATGCCCTTTTCGCGCGGCGTCAGGTCGAACGTGGCGCCATATGCCAGCATCAGGCGGCGGCGTTCCAGGCTCATGCTCTCGGGCATCACCAGCACAAGTCTGTAACCCTTGACCGCGGCGACCATCGCCAGGCCGATTCCGGTGTTGCCCGACGTCGGCTCGATAATCGTTCCGCCCGGCTTCAGATCGCCCGACTTTTCCGCTGCCTCGATCATCGACAGCGCGATGCGGTCCTTGATCGATCCGCCGGGGTTCGACCGTTCGGACTTGATCCACACCTCGGCGTCCGGAAACAGCTTCGCAACGCGGATGTGTGGCGTGTTGCCGATCGTGTCGAGGATCGTGTTGGCCTTCATGGCTGCGCTGCTCCGTGCTGTGGGGTCAGTTCGAGAATTTCGGGCGGGTCGAACGTCTTTGCAAGTTTCAGTTCGGGAAACAGCCGCGACCATAGAATAGTGATCGCGATCGCGCCAACGCCACCGGCCACCACCGCGCCGACCGGCCCCAGCAGCGCGGCCATCAGCCCGCTTTCCGCCTCGCCCAATTCGTTAGAGGCCGAAATGGTCAGCTGCGACACCGCGCTGACCCGCCCGCGCATCTCGTCCGGCGTGTGCAGCTGGATCAGCGACGACCGGACATAGACCGAGACCATGTCCGCGACGCCCGCCACGATCAGCGCCCCGAGGCTGATCCAGAAATGGGTCGAGACGCCGAAGACCAGGATCGCGAGGCCGAAGATGACGACCGACCACAGCATCTTACGACCGACGTCGTTCTTCATCGGATGGAAGGAGAACCATATTGCCGCGCTGGCGGCGCCGATCCCCATGCCTGCTGCGAGCAGGCCCAGTCCGCTCGCGCCGACGTGCAGAATGTCGCGCGCATAGATCGGCAACAGCGCCGTTGCGCCGGCGAGCAACACCGCAAAAAGATCGAGCGTGATCGCGGCTAGCACCAGCCGGTTCCGGCGAACATAGACGAAGCCGTCGACGATTCGCGCAAACGGCCGGTGCGTCCGGTCGACCGCGGGCTGGGGAACCGGACCGATCAGGAAGATCATCGCCAGCGCAACCGCGAACAGCGCCGTTATGGTAGCGTAGGCGAAATCAGGATGGATCGCGAAGAGCAGTCCGCCAAGACTTGGCCCCGCGATCGTCCCGACCTGCCATGCGATCGAACTGATCGCGATCGCGGTCGGCAGGCTTTCGCGCGGCACCAGATTGGGCGCGAGCGCCGAATAGGCGGGGCCGGCGAAGGCGCGTACGACACCCATCAGCACCGCCGCGCCGAAAAGGGCGGGCAGGCCGAGCGCGCCCTGCCAGGTCAGGAAGCCCAGCAACGCCGTCGCCAGCATGAGCAGCGCCGTGGTCACGCGAACGATCCAGCGCCGGTCGACACTGTCCGCCACAAGCCCGACCAGCGGGGTCAGCAGCATCAACGGCACGAACTGCGCGACGCCGATCATCCCGAGGAGAAACGCCGCCTCGCGGATGTCCATCGTTTGCCGGGCCAAGCCATACACCTGCCAGCCGATCAGGATCGCCAAAGCGCTGGAACCGACAGTGCCGGTAAGCCGGGAGAGCCAGTAGAAGCGGAAATTGGCGATACGGAAGGGATGCGTGGCCATGCGCTGCGCGGCTTAGGCGGGGCGGGCGGTGTCGGCAACCACCGCACGCCACACACGTTGCGCGTCTCGTATCTCCCGGACTATAGCCCCGGCCTCCCCTACGGAAACACCCCGTAAAGCTTGAGGCAGAACCTGTGGCAAAAGCCCCCCGCGCCAGCGCAGCGCCCCCCGCGCCGAACCGCGAACGCCCGTCCGAACCCGCACCGTATGAGGCGACGAAGGACGAGCTGCTGCAATTCTATAAGGACATGCTGCTGATCCGCCGGTTCGAGGAGAAGGCGGGGCAGCTGTACGGCCTGGGGCTGATCGGTGGCTTCTGCCATCTGTATATCGGGCAGGAGGCGGTCGCGGTCGGCCTGCAATCTGCGCTGACCGACAAGGATTCGGTCATCACCGGATATCGCGACCACGGCCATATGCTATTGTGCGGTATTCCGCCGAAAGACGTGATGGCCGAGCTGACCGGGCGCCAGGCGGGCATCTCGAAGGGCAAGGGCGGCTCGATGCACATGTTCAGCGTCGAGCATAAATTCTACGGCGGGCACGGCATCGTCGGGGCGCAGGTGTCATTGGGCGCGGGGCTGGGCTTCAGCCACAAGTACAAGGGTGACGGCGGCGTGTGCCTCGCATACTTCGGCGACGGCGCGGCGAACCAGGGCCAGGTGTACGAAGCGTTCAACATGGCCGAGCTGTGGAAGCTGCCGATCATCTTCGTGATCGAGAACAACCAATATGCGATGGGCACTGCGGTGAACCGCTCGTCGGCCGAGGACCAGTTGTTCCGCCGCGGCGAGAGTTTCCGCATTCCGGGCCTCCAGATCGACGGGATGGATGTGCTCGCGTCGCGCGGCGCGGCTGAAACCGCGCTGGAATGGGTGCGCGCGGGCAAGGGGCCGGTCATCCTGGAGATGAAGACCTATCGCTACCGCGGCCATTCGATGAGCGACCCGGCGAAATACCGCAGCCGCGAAGAAGTGCAGGCGGTGCGCGACAAGTCCGACCCGATCGAGCACGTGAAGAAGCTGCTCGACGCCGCGGGCGTGAAGGAAGACGAGCTGAAGAAGATCGAACAGGACATCCGCAAGGTCGTCAACGAAGCGGCGGATTTCAGCGAAAGCACCCCAGAGCCGGAGCCTGCCGAATTGTATACCGACGTGCTGGTGGAGACCTATTGAGATGGCGATCGACATCAAGATGCCGGCGCTGTCGCCCACGATGGAAGAAGGCACGCTCGCCAAGTGGCTCGTCAAGGAAGGCGACACGGTGAAGTCGGGCGACATCATGGCCGAGATCGAAACCGATAAGGCGACGATGGAATTCGAAGCCGTCGACGAAGGCACGATCGGGAAAATCCTGATCGCCGAGGGCACGGATAACGTGAAGGTCGGGACGGTCATCGCGACGCTGGACGCGGAGGGTGAAGACAAATCTCCCTCTCCCCTTCGGGGAGAGGGCGGGGGAGAGGGGCAACCGGAAGCGGCCTCCTCCGACACTGCCCCTCTCCCCGCAAGCGGGGAGAGGGAGAAGAAGGCCGAAAGCGGTACCGCGCAACTGGTCAACGACAAGGTCGCGGTCGTTTCCGATCCCGCGATCCCCGAGGGGACCGAGATGGTGAAGACCACCGTCCGCGAGGCGTTGCGCGATGCGATGGCGGAGGAAATGCGCGCCGACGACCGCGTGTTCGTTATGGGTGAGGAAGTCGCCCAGTATCAGGGCGCGTATAAGGTTACGCAGGGGCTGCTCGACGAATTCGGCGACAAGCGCGTCATCGACACGCCGATTACCGAATACGGCTTTGCGGGCGTCGGCACGGGCGCGGCGATGGGCGGCCTGCGTCCGATCGTCGAGTTCATGACCTTCAACTTCGCGATGCAGGCGATCGACCACATCGTGAATTCGGCCGCCAAGACCAACTATATGTCGGGCGGCCAGATGCGCTGCCCGATCGTGTTCCGCGGCCCGAACGGCGCGGCGTCGCGCGTCGGCGCGCAGCATTCGCAGAACTACGCGCCGTGGTACGCCAGCGTTCCCGGCCTGATCGTCATCGCGCCGTACGACGCGGCGGATGCCAAGGGTTTGCTGAAGGCCGCGATCCGCACGCAGGATCCGGTCGTCTTCCTTGAGAACGAACTGCTTTACGGCCGGTCGTTCGAAGTGCCGAAACTCGACGATTGGGTGCTCCCGATCGGCAAGGCGCGGACGATGCGCCAAGGCAAGGACGTGACGATCGTCAGCTACTCGATCGGCGTCGGCCTGGCGCTGGAGGCCGCGGAGACGCTGGCGGGCGAGGGGATCGAGGCCGAAGTCATCGATCTCCGTACACTCCGCCCACTCGACAAGCAGGCGGTGCTGACGTCGCTCGCCAAGACCAATCGCCTGGTCGTGGTCGAGGAAGGCTGGCCGACCTGCTCGATCGCGTCCGAGATCATCACGATCTGCATGGAGGAAGGCTTCGACGACCTCGACGCGCCGGTGCTGCGCGTGACGAACGAGGACGTGCCGCTGCCGTACGCGGCGAACCTGGAGAAGCTGGCGCTGATCACCGCCGACAAGATCGTCGGCGCGGTGACGAAGGTCTGTTACCGCGGGTGAGCGACGGTCAGGCGGTGTAGAGGTTGCACGTCATGCGCGTGGCGGCGGGGTTCGGGTTGTAGATCTGGTCGAACACCCGCCGGTCGCGAACGATGAACGATGCGATATAATGGATGCGCGCCGAACCGCCGGGCAGCCAGGTCGTGTTGACGATCGGCTTGTATTGGTAGTTGATCTCGACGAACATCACGCCTGAATCGTCCGGTGCGGTCACCTTCGATCCAGCATCGCCCATGCCGCCGGTCGCTATCGTGCCGTCGTTGGCGGTGGTCTTGTCCGTCCCGTCGGTCGTGGTCGTGGTGCCGTAGCTGGAATCGAATCCCGTACCGTTCTTCTTCCCCAGGCACCGTTGCCAGTGGATCACCTGGTTGCCGTCCTGCTCCTCCAGGCTCGACAGGATGACCCGGCCGCGGTTCGCCAGATCGATGCGCTCGCCCTGGATGCGCGTCGCGGCGAGCACGTCGTTCACGTCGATTTCGCGCAGCTGGACCGAATTGTTCGATTGCCGTTCACCCACGCGCGCGGCGTTGTCGGCCAGGTTCAGCGCGATCTGGCTGACCCGCATGTTGGTCAGCGCAAGGTTGGCGGTTTCCACGCCGTACAGGCCGAGCCCGAGGACTATCGGCAGCGACAGCGCGAATTCCAGCAGCGCGAGACCGCTGGCGTCGGCGCGCAGTCCGGAAAATCCCGCGCGCACACGTCGAAACGCCACGGCGATCATACGCACACCTTCTTGATCGTGGTGACGACCTGCGACTTGTAGGGCTGATTCTTCAACAGCGTTTTCGATGAAATCGAGGCGTCACCGGCCAACCCGACCAGCTTGGCGACCGGGAAGACGTGCGGATAGCTGACCGTCATCGTGTAGAGCGTGACGTCCTCGGCTCCGCCCTGACCGGTGCGGCCCGGATCCGTATCATATCTGTCGTTCGCGTTGACGTCGTCATAGCATTCGCCCGCCTGCCGGATGCCGTCGCTGTTCTTGTCGTCGAAATATTCGGGCTTCACGAGCGAGAAGCTGGAATAGCTCTTGCGCGTCGACGTCCAGGTGCCGTTCTTGACGATGTTCCCGACGATCGCCTTGACCTTGTCGTCCAACGTCGATGTATTGTCCGCGCCGCCCTCGATCGCGGAATCGCGCGCGGCCTTTTGCACCGCACCGTCGAGGATCGACTGCGCGTAGGCCTGATGCATCAGATCGCCCAATCCCATCAGCAGCGCCATCATCACCGGCGCGACGATGGCGAATTCGATGACCGTGTTGCCGCGCCGGTCTTCCGCAATCCGAAGCGCGAAACGGGCTGGTCTCATTTCGACACCCGCAGCATCGCGACCTGTTTCGCGATCTTCTTGAAGGCATCGGACAGACCGGTCCCGGTCGTGGAAAAGAGCGCCTGCGCGGTCGAGGAGGCACAGCTCTGCAATTCGGTCGACGAACTGGTATCGATCGCCACCGTCCAGACATCGATCTGGCGCGCTTTCGCCGCCTCGCATGCGGCGAGGAAGCGAGCGTTGTGCAACGTCGTCAGGTCGGTTCCACTCGAGCCCGCGACCCGTTTGTCATACGTCTCGATACCGTACATACCGTACGTGGTGGTGTTCGGGGCCATGTCGCCATCGGTGAGAAAAACGATCACGCGATTTGGCGCGCCGCGGCCCGGCCACGCGGCCGTATCGCTCGCCCAGATGCCGGTCGGAGAAATCAGCCGGGTGCCCCAGATCATGCCGATGTCGTGATACGTGCCGCCCATCGGCACGAAATCAGTCGCGTTGACAAAGTTGTCGACGTCGGTGCGCGTCATTACGCCCAGCCGCTTGGCGGGCTTTCCGCACGCAGTACTACCGCTGTCGCGCCGATCGAATTTGGTGTAGTTAGCCTTCCCGATTTTCTTATCGGGCGCCCAGGGGTCGACTCCGTAATTTGGATTGTAGGCAACATCGTCGCCGTCCGAAGAGTTATCGTAGCGATAATATGTCAGGTCCGCCAGATATGGCCACCAACGCTGCGCGCCGGTTGGCACGATATCGGGATTGAGTTCGGACGGTAGGCTGGTGGTCGAGAAAGTCGATGTACCGGGGCTGTCGACGGTCGATTCGATGCAACCGGCCCATCTCGTCGTCTGACCGTGTACCTTGGTCGGATCGGTGATGACATTGCCGGCCACGACTTGGCTCACGTCGAACGCCGCCTGCCGATACTGCCACTGAGGTATCAGCGTGTCGGTCCTGGTCTGGCAGACGCTGCCGCTCCAGAAGTCATAGGTTCTGGACGCCGTTCCGGTGGATGGAGCGTACGTCTTGGCAGTGCTGGGGGTACGTGCGGATGCCGTGCACGCCGTGCTCGACTTTCCGTTATTGTTATTGTCCGTCACCGTTTTAGTGACCACGTCAGCGTTGACGACGCGCGACTGATAGGTCTGCGTCTCGCTGCCGTCGCCGCCGACCATGTAACTTGCGTCCATGTCCAGGATCGCCTGGCCGACATTCACGGCCGAGGAATAGGTCACAAACCCATAGCGGATGTGGGTCGACGGATCGGCATTGGCCACCATCGTGTCGTAGAAGCCCAACACGGCTTCTCGCAGGGCATCGATGCGCGAACCCGCCCTCTCGGTCGTGCCGACCGCTATCGTTCCAGCATAGCCAGCCACGCCGCCACTGGTGGTCGGCCGGGTGTATTCCACTTTCGTCGCGCTGCCCGCGTAGCTTGAACAAGTGCTTGCGCTGTCAGACGGCAGGCACGCCATCGAGCCGGTCGTGTCGAGCACGAACATGATGTCGGTGTCGGCGATGTCGTAGCGCGCCTCGCACGTCACGTTCAGCGTCGTGTCGGGGGCGGCGAACATCTTCATGACGGTCATCGGGACGACCGCGGACGCGACGCCCGCGACCTGCCGGTCGGTGGTCTTGTTGGGGACGAACGACACGGTCTTCGTGTTCATCCACCCGGATTTGAAATTGTTGTCGAAGAATGTTTTCGCCTGCGCCGCTGCAGTGGTGTCCAGCGTCGTGTCGTTGCTGTCGGTCATGAATTTCCGGCCCGCCAGCACGCCTGCGTCGCACGCCTGTTGCAGCCGCACCTTCACCACGTAAAGCCGCGCCATGTCGACCGCGGACCCGGCGAGCGCCGACATCGGAACCATGGCGATCGCCATCATCGCCAGCGTATTGCCGCGCGTGTCGCGGCGGAGGCGTCCGAGGAGCCCGCCCTGCCTGTCGTTCCGTCGCGCTCCCTCACCCCGCATTGCAATTCCCGCCGAACGTAAAGATGGTCCCCGGATGTCGCCATGCGACGAACTGGGCTAAGCCCGCCTCAATCAATATGGTTAACGACGCGGTTACCTTTGGGATCGATCCCGCCGCGGGACATCCCGAACGGATGCTGGCGCTTTCCTATGCGCCCGCGGACCGACGGCGAACGCTGGCCGCGCTGTTCGCGCTCGACGCGACGCTGGCGAAACTGGCGCTCGGCACGCGCGAGCCGCTGGTCGCGCAGATGCGGTTGACGTGGTGGTATGAGGCGTTGTCGGCGCTGTCCGCCGCTGCGCCGCCTGCGCAACCGATCCTGCGCGTGTTGCAGGCAGCGCAGGTGGACGGCGAGGCGCTGGCCGCGATGATCGAGGGGTGGGAGCGGTTGCTGGACGAGCCCGACGAAGCCGCGCTGAGGGCCTTCGCCGTGGCGCGCGCGGGGCTGTTTCGCGTTGCCGGGGACTTGCTCGGCGCGTCCGACCTAGTGGAAAAAGCGGGCCAGGGTTGGGCGTTGGCCGATCTGGCGCGCATCACCGCGCGGCCGGAAACCCGCGCGTCGGCGACGCGGTTGGCCACGCCGCTGCTGGCCTCCGCGTGCAAATGGCGATGGAGCGGGACGGGCCGCCCGCTCGGCGCGTTGGCGCATAGCGCAAGGATGGATCTGGTCGGCCACAGCGCCCCCGGCTCACCGGCCCGCGTCGGGCGGCTCGCATGGCATCGGCTGACCGGCCGCTGAAAAGGAGTCGGGACGGGGATTGCCGCGCGCGTCCAACCCGTTAGCATCGCGGACGGGCAAGGGGGAGCGGTAAGCGATGTGGCGGTATCTGGTGCTCGGCGTCGCGGCGCTGCTGTTGTTCGCTGCGGCGTGGACCTTCATGGGTGGCCGTGCGCGAACCCAACCCGTCCTTCCCGTCGCGCCGCCGGGAGAGGCATCGACGGAAGTTGAGAACGCGGCCTTGCCCGCGACCGTCCCCGAGGCGACCGCGAAGACCCGCGAACAGAAGCGTTTCGACCGCTACGACAAGGATCGCGACGGCAAGGTCACGCGCGACGAATATCTCGTGTCGCGGCGAAAGGCCTATGCGAAACTGGATACCAACGGCGACGGGCGGCTGACGTTCGACGAATGGGCGCTGAAGACGACGACCAAATTCGCCGCCGCGGACAAGGATAAATCGGGCGCGATGGCGGCGGACGAATTCGCCACCACCGCGGTCAAACGGTCTGGGAAACCGCGCTGCGTGTGTCCGCCGGTTCAGCCGGAGGAGTGATCCAGTCCGCCAGCGCGGCGCGACCGCGATCCGTGTACATCCGCTTGCGATCGGCCTTTTTCGTGCGGCCCTCGATCGGCGGAAACAGCCCGAAATTGACGTTCATCGGCTGATACGTCTCCGCGACAGCCGCGCCTGTGATATGATTCAGCAGCGCGCCCAGCGCGGTTTCGACCGGCGGTGGCGTCATGGTTTCGCCGCGCAGTTCAGCCGCGGCGAAGCGCCCGGCGAGCAGCCCGATCGACGCGCTTTCGATGTATCCCTCGCACCCGGTGATCTGCCCGGCGAAGCGGACGTTCGGGCGCGATTTCAGCCGCAGCGTGCCGTCGAGCAGTTCGGGCGATCGGATGAACGTGTTGCGGTGAAGCCCGCCCAACCGCGCAAATTCCGCATTCTGCAGCCCCGGAATGGTGCGGAACAGCCGCACCTGTTCGGCGTGCTTCAGCTTGGTCTGGAAGCCGACGATGTTCCACAATGTGCCCTGCGCATTGTCCTGCCGCAGCTGCACGACCGCGTGCGGCCAGCGCCCGGTCCTCGGATCGTCGAGGCCCACGGGCTTCATCGGACCGTAGCGTAGCGTGTCGACCCCGCGCTCCGCCATCACCTCGATCGGCATGCAGCCGTCGAAATAGGGCGTGTCCTTTTCCCATTCGCGGAATTCGGACTTTTCGCCCGCGATCAGCCCGGCGTGGAAGGCGAGATACTCTTCCTTCGTCATCGGGCAGTTGATATAGTCTTTCGTGTCGCCCTTGTCCCAGCGCGAGGCGAACCACGCGACCTCCATGTCGATCGTCTCGCGGTGGACGATCGGGGCGAGCGCGTCGAAGAACGCCAGCGCCTCGCGTCCTGTCGCCTCGGCGATGCCGGTGGCGAGCGAAGGCGCGGTCAGCGGACCGGTGGCGATGATCGCCGGACCGTCGGGCAGCGCGTCTACGCGCTCGCGGACGAGCGTGATGTTCGGATGCGACGCGATCGCCGTCGTCACGCTTTCGGAGAAAAGATCGCGATCGACCGCCAGCGCTGACCCGGCGGGCACACGGTGAAGATCGGCTTGTCGCATGATGAGCGAGCCGAGCGTGCGCAGTTCCTGATGCAGCAGCCCGACCGCGTTGGATGTGGCATCGTCCGATCGAAAGCTGTTGGAGCATACCAGTTCGGCCAGCCCGTCGGTCTTGTGTGCAGCGGTGCCGTCACCGCTACCGCGCATTTCCGACAGGCGAACGCGAACCCCCGCCTCCGCCAACTGCCACGCAGCTTCGCTACCGGCGAGCCCGCCGCCGATGATGTGGATGTCATGAGTCATGCCAAGTCCGATAGCGTCTCGCGGTTGCGCTGTCAGGCCCGCCGCGCCACCTTCGTCCCATGCGGATTTTCACGATCGGTTATGAAGCCACGACGATGGCGGAGTTTCTCGCCGCGCTGACCGGGGCGGGGGTGCAGCGTGTGATCGACGTCCGCGCGCTGCCGTTGTCGCGGAGGCCGGGTTTTTCGAAATCGTCACTGGCCGCTTCGCTTAGGGAAGCGGGGATCGACTACGCTCATCTGAAGGCGCTCGGCACGCCAAAGGCCGGGCGCGATGCGGCAAAGAAAGGCGACGTCGCTGCGCTGCGGGCGGTTTACGCCGGGCAACTCGAACTGCCCGAGGCGCAGGTGCAGGCAGCGGTGATGATGGGGTTGGCGGCGGAGATGCCGTCCGCGTTGCTGTGTTACGAACGCGATCCTTGCCACTGCCACCGGACCTTGTTGCTGGATGCGGTGGGCGAGGGGGCGGAGGTGGTGGATTTGTATGCTTGAACCAACAGACCACCCCGGCGTTCGCCTGGGTGGTTCGCGGGATCAGCCAGCCACCGGCAGCTTCACCATCCCGTCCTTATCGCGCGCCAACGGACCGTAAGCGACCACCGTCTCCAGCAGCAGTGGACCATAGATGTGCGGAAACAGCTGGCCGCCGCGTGATTCCTCCCATTTCAGGCAATCGCCTTGCGCCGCCAAGTCGACCGCGGCGACGTGCAGGTCGGTCTGCCCAGCGAAATGCTTGTCGACGGTTTCGGTCAGTTGCTCGGCGGTCGACATATGGATGTAGCCGTCGGCCAGGTCGACCGGCGCGCCCGCGAACGCGCCGTCGCGTTCGAGGGCCGCCATCTGCTCCGCGGTCAGCACCTTATACGCAGTGAGGGGATGGCTCACTCGCCACCCTCCGCATCATCCGTCGTTCCGGTCCCGTCGTCGAGTTGCAGCGGATCGCTCCGCGGCGTCTCGGCGATCTCCGCGGCGACCATGTCCTCCGCGGCGTTCTCGGGCGCCTCCTCCTCGTCGATCCGCGCGGCGGAAACGACGTGTTCGTCGTCGGCGACATTGAACAACCGCACGCCCGCCGATCCGCGCCCGATGACGCGCATCGAGGTAAGCGGCATCCGGATCATCTTCGCCTGATCGGTGACCAGCATCAGTTGCTGGCCCTTGCTCGCCGGGAAGCTGGCGACGACCGGGCCGTTGCGCTTGATGTTGTCGATGTTGGTGATGCCCTGACCGCCACGCCCGGTGCGGCGGTATTCATAGGCCGACGACATCTTGCCGTAGCCGTTAGCACACACCGTCAGAATGAACTGCTCGCTCGACTGCAATTCCTCATAGCGATCGGCCTGCATCGTCATCTCGCCTTCGCGTTCCTTCCACGGGGCGAAGCGGAGATATTCCTCGCGCTCCTCCTGGCTGGTGCCGACGCGGTGGAGGATCGACAGCGAAATGACCGCGTCGTCGCGCTTCAGGTTGATGCCGCGCACGCCGGTCGAATTGCGGCTCTGGAATTCGCGCACCTCGTTCGCGGCGAAGCGGATCGCCTTGCCCTGACGCGTCGCTAGCAGCACGTCGTCGCCTTCGTCGAGCAGGGCGACGCCGATCAGCCGGTCGTCCTCGTCGACGCCTTCGAACTTCATCGCGATCTTGCCGTTCGACGGCACGTTGGTGAACGCGTCCATGCTGTTGCGGCGCACCGATCCCTTGGCGGTCGCGAACATGACGTGCAGCTTGCCCCATTCGTCCTCGTCCTCGGGCAGCGGCAGCACGGTCGAGATCGTCTCGCCCGCCGCCAGCGGCAGCAGGTTCACCATCGGACGTCCGCGCGTGTTGGCGCCGCCTTCGGGCAAACGCCACACCTTCAGGCGATAGACCTTGCCCAGCGTCGAGAAGAACAGCACCGGCGTGTGCGTGCTCGTCACGAAGAGTTCGGTGACGACATCCTCTTCCTTCGTCGCCATCGCCGCGCGACCCTTGCCGCCGCGCTTCTGCGCGCGGAACGTGTCGAGGCTGGTGCGCTTGATATAGCCGCCGACCGTCACGGTCACGACCATCTCCTCGCGCTCGATCAGATCCTCGTCGTCGATCCCGTCGACCGCGTTGACGATCTCCGAGCGGCGCGGGGTGGCGGATTCGTCGCGCACCGCGATGAGCTCCTCGCGCATTACCGCGAACAATTTGATCCGGTCGGACAGGATCGCCAGCAATTCGGTGATCGAATCCGCCAGCCCCTGCAGCTCGTTGCCGATCTCGTCGCGGCCGAGTGCGGTCAGGCGGTGGAGGCGCAGGTCGAGGATCGCGCGGACCTGCGTTTCGGACAGCCGATAGGTGTCGCCGGTGATCTCGACCTCGACCGCTTCGACCAGCTTGATATATTGCGCGATCTCCGCGATCGGCCAGTCGCGCGACAATAGTTTCGCGCGCGCTTCGGCGGGGCTGGATGACCCGCGGATGATCTTCACCACCTCGTCCAGGTTCGTCACCGCGATGACCAGCCCGAGCAAGATGTGCGCGCGGTCGCGCGCCTTGGCGAGTTCGAACTTGGAGCGCCGCGTGATGACTTCCTCGCGGAAGCCGACGAACGCCGCGATGATGTCGCGCAGGTTGAGTAATTCTGGCCGGCCGCCGCGGATCGCCAGCATGTTGGCCGCGAACGATCCCTGCGCCGGCGTGTGCCGCCACAGCTGGTTCAGCACCACCTCCGGCGTCGCGTCGCGCTTCAGGTCAATGACGATCCGCACGCCTTCGCGGTTCGATTCGTCGCGGATGTCGCTGACGCCTTCGATGCGCTTGTCCTTGGCGGCTTCCGCGATCCGCTCGACCAGCGCGTTCTTGCCCTGCTGATACGGGATTTCGGTGAGTACGATCGAACGCCGATCGCCGCGCCCTTCCTCGATGATGTGGCGCGACCGCAGCAGAATCGATCCGCGTCCGGTCTCATAGGCCGAGCGCGCGCCCGCACGGCCCAGGATGATCGCGCCGGTCGGAAAATCGGGGCCGGGGACGATCTCGAGCAATTCCTCGGTCGTCAGCTGCGGCTCGCCGCTCTCCATCCGGTCCATGAACGCGAGGCACGCGTTGATGATCTCGCCCAGATTGTGCGGCGGGACGTTCGTCGCCATCCCGACCGCGATGCCGCCCGCGCCATTGACCAGCAGGTTGGGGAAGCGCGCGGGCAGGACCGCAGGCTCGCGCTCCGACCCGTCGTAGTTCGGGATGAAGTCGACCGTGTCCTTGTCGAGATCGCCGAGCAGCGCATTGGCCACCTTCGCCAGCCGCGCCTCGGTATAGCGCATCGCGGCGGCTTTATCGGGATCCATCGACCCGAAATTGCCCTGACCGTCGATCAACGGCACGCGCATCGACCAGTCCTGGCTCATCCGAACCAATGCTTCGTAGATCGAGCTGTCGCCGTGGGGATGGTATTTACCCATCACGTCGCCGACGATGCGCGCGCATTTGCGATACGGCCGGTTGTAGAGGAAGCCGTTTTCGTTCGCCGAATGCAGGATGCGGCGATGCACCGGCTTCAACCCGTCGCGGACGTCGGGCAGCGCGCGCGCCACGATGACGCTCATCGCATAATCGAGATAGCTGGTCTTCATCTCGTCGACGATCGAGATGGGGGCGATGTCCGAAGGGTCGGCGAGGAGGGTCTCGTCGGTCAAATCTTGGGGCTTTCGAATGGGGAGTCGTTTATGTGACGGTTCTAGGACGGGCGACCGCCAAAGTCACGCGCAGGCGCGCACGCGTAGAGGAATCAGGCGGGGACTTCGGCCCCGTCCCACGCAAAAACCTTTCCGCTGTCTGCGGCCTTTAGGTCGTCGATCACGTCGAGCAATTGCACCGCCGCGCGATCAGCCGCGAACAGGTCGCGCCCGCTGCGCTGAAACGGCTTCGAGAGCGCGGTGTCGACCGTGCCGGGGTGGAGTCCGACCACGATTAAGCGATCGTTGCGGCGTTTTTCCTCGATCGCGATGGTGCGGATGATCTGGTTCAGCGCCGCCTTCGACGCGCGATAGCCGTGCCAGCCGCCCAGCCGGTTGTCGGTGATGCTGCCGACGCGGGCGGACAGCACGGCGAACACGCAGCGCCCGGTCTTCGGCATTACGGGCAAGAAATGCTTGGCGATCAACGCGGGGCCGATCGTGTTGATCGCGAAGATGCGCGCGAGCCAGGCGGGGTCGAGGTCGCGGAGCGCTTTTTCCGGGCCATTTTCGCCTTCGTGCAGCAATCCGGTCGCAACGATCACCAGATCGGGCGATCCGCTGCGTGCGGCGGCGGCGGCGATGCTCGCTTCGTCCTCCAGGTCGATATGGTCCGCACCCGCGAAAGACCGCGCAAAGCCGCGGACGGCGCGTTCTTCCTCGATCAGAGCTTCAACCAGCGCCTTCCCGATTCCGCCGGATGCGCCGATGACGATGGCGCCGCTCATGCGCGCTGGAAGGTCCAGCGGTCGCCGTCGGCGTCGGCGAAGCGATAACCATCGCTGTCGAACCCCTTCATCGCCGCGATATCGTCGATCCGGTGCTCGATCAGCCAGCGCGCCATCATCCCGCGCGCCTTCTTCGCGTGGAAACTGATGAAGCGCCCGTCGGCCTCGCGAAAATCGACCGCGATCACGCGGACCGCAGCAGGCAACCGCCCCTCGACCGCCGCCCAATATTCCTGGCTCGCCAAGTTCAGCACGACACCCGAACCCTCGGCCGCGACATCCTCCGCCAATGCGTCGGCGATCCGATCGCCCCACCAGTCGGTCAGCTTTTTCCGCCGCGGCGCCCAGCGTGTGCCCATCTCCAGCCGATAGGGCCGCATCAGATCGAGTGGACGCAGCAATCCGTAAAGTCCCGACAGCATCCGCACATGATCCTGCGCGAAATCCACCGCCGCGGCATCCAGCGTCTTCGCCTCCAGCCCGGCATAGACGTCGCCGTCGAACGCGAAGATCGCCGGGCGTTCGGGCTGATCGGCAAACCCGCGGAACCGGTCGGCGTTCAACGCCGCCAGTTTGTCCGAGATATGCATCAGTTCGCCCAGCTTCTTCCTCGACATCCGCGCCGCCGCTGCGGCGAGCGTCTCCGCCGCTGCGGCGAACCGCGGATGCGTCGCTTCCAAAGCGGGCAGGGGACTCGCATAGTCGAGCGTCTTGGCAGGGGAGAGTACGGCGATCATGTCCGATCCGCGCTATCGCCCGAACCACGGATGTTCAATGTACGTTCAGCGGGCCGAAGTCACTTGATGCGGGTTTCTTGAACGTTGTTCGGCGCTCGATTAGAGCGCGGTGCGAGGCGGTGACGTCCGCGACTAGGGAGAGATTTTTCGATGAAGACCATGTCCAGGACCGCGATCGCCGCGGCGCTCTTCGCCAGCGTCGGCGGACTCGCGCTGACCGCGCCCGCGATCGCCAAGGAAAAGAAGGAAGAGGCGAAGGCCCCCGGCCTGAAGCTCAGCAAGGAAATCGTCAAGCAGGCCAGCGAGGCGCAGACCGCGCTGAACGCCAAGGACTATGCGACTGCCGAGCCGCTGGTCGCGCAGGTCGAGGCCGGCGCAAAGACCGACGACGATCGCTATATCAGCTCGGTCTTCCGCTACATGCTGGCGGCGGGCAAGATGACCGCGGCCGGCGGCGCGATCAACGAAAGCCAGCTCGTCGGCCCACTCGACGCGCTGATCGCCAATCCAAAGACGCCAGCGACCGATCTGCCCCGTTTCGTGTTCCAGCGCGGCGTAATCGCATATAATGCGAAGAAGCCGCAGGAGGCGCTGACGTTTTTCCAGCGCGCGCAGCAATTGGGCTACAGCGACCCGAACCTCGCGCTTCAGCTGACGAAGCTGAAATTCGAGAGCGGGGATATCGCGGGCGGTTCGGCCGAGTTGCAGAAGACGATGGCGGCGCAAACCGCGGCGGGCACGAAGCCGGAAGAATCGCTTTATCGTTATGCGATCGCGCAGACGCACCAGAAGAAGATGGGGGCGGAAACGACCGCGTGGCTGAAACGCTATGCGATCGCCTATCCGAATTCGAAGACGTGGCGCGACGTGGCCTTCACGTACGGCTTGCAGCAGCAGGGCGTCGTGACGCTGGACAAGGGGCAGAAGGTCGATCTGTATCGCCTGCTGCGCCAGACCAAGTCGCTGGCGGATCAATATGATTATGAAATCTACGCCCAGTTCGCGATCGACCTGGGTTTGCCGCACGAAGCCAAAGCGGTGCTGGCCGAGGGCAAGGCCGCCGGCAAGATTCCCGCCGATAGTGCGACCGCGAACGACCTGATGAAGGCGGCCGATCTGGGCGTGAAGAACGAGGGTTCGCTCGCGCCGCTCGAAGCAAAGGGCAAGGCGGGTAATGCTAAGCTCGCCGCCAGCACGGGGGACGTGTACCTCGGCGCCGGCGACAATGCGAAGGCGGCCGATCTCTATCGCGCCGCCCTGACCAAGCCGGGCGTCGATGCCGATACGGTCAACACCAGGCTGGGCATCGCGCTGGCGAAGTTGGGCGACAAGGAAGGCGCAAAGGCTGCCTTCGCCGCGGTGAAGACCGCGCCGCGCGCGGAAATCGGTGCGCTCTGGACGACCTATCTGGACAATCCGCCGACCGCGTGATGCGTCGGCAGAACCCGGACGACGAAGGGGTGGCGGAAACGCCGCCCCTTTTTTCGTCGGCGTTCAGGCGGGGATCGGTACGCCTGGCATCGCCTTTGCGGTGCGGATCGTCAGCGATGATTTGACGCTGGCGACGTTCGGCGCGGGCGTCAGATGGGTCGTCAGGATACGCTGAAACGTCTCAAGATCGGGTGCGACGATTTTCAGGATGAAATCGATCTCTCCGTTCAGCATGTGGCATTCGCGAATTTCGGGGATCGCCGCGACATGCTCCTCGAATGCGGCGAGGTCGCGTTCGGCCTGGCTGCGCAGGCTGACCATCGCGAAGACCGTGATCGGAAAACCCAGCCGGCCCGCGTCGCAATCCGCATGATAGCCGCGAATGACCCCCGCCTGTTCCAGCGCGCGCACGCGCCGAAGGCAGGGCGGCGCGGTCAACCCGACGCGCTCCGCCAGGTCGACGTTGGTCATGCGGCCGTCTTCCTGCAGAAAGGCCAGAATCTGCCGGTCGATACTATCCAGCGCCACACGTCCCTCTTATTGGTCGGCCACGTACTTTCGTGGCGAGAATGACATCCCCAGCATAGGATAATTGCGCGTGAACGCAATTGTCCCACATTGCGACGCTCTCCAAATGGCCTGTTCCCCGCAGCGTTCAGCGCCGTTAGGAAAAATTTACAGGCGTGAATGGTTCAGGCCGGAACGGGGCGGCACGGGTGCGGTTCGACGACAGCCTGAAGACGGTTCTGGCGGCGGATGCGTCGACCGATTTCGGTGCGCGCGCGGCATTCCGCCAGATCGCAGACCTACTGGCGCGCCGCCGTATCGATCCGACCGACGACATGCTGGACCGGCTTCGGTCGTTGCGTGCAGGGGTGTCGGCCGATTTGCGGAGCGCCGTCGCGCGATCGCTGGCCATCGCCGCACCGCCCGCCGCGCTGGTCGCCTTCTTCGCCGAAGACGAACCCGCGGTGGCGAGTGCAGCGCTGCGGGCGGCGCGGCTGGGCGATGCCGAGTGGATCGACCTGTTGCCGCGGCTTGGCCCGACGGGGCGGTCGGTGCTGCGCGGGCGGACCGACCTGGGCGATCCGGTAACGCGCGCGCTCGAAAGCTTCGGTGCGACCGACTTTTCGCTGTCCTACGACGCGCCGCCCGTCCCGAAACCCGTCGCGGTAGATCAACCGACCGCGCCGCCGGTCGGGACCGGCCCGTTCGTGTCGCTCGGAAAGATCGCCGAGACGTTGCCGATCGTGGCGGAGGCGCGTCGTCGCGCCGATGAACCCTCGGCAGCCGCGCCGCGCTTCGAGATTGCCGAACTGGTCGACCGGATCGCCGCCTTCCAGCGCGCGCGTGAGCCCGGCGCGGAACTGCCTGCGGTCGAACGTCATGACGACGCCGCAGCGGTGTCGGCGTTCCGCTTTGAAACCGATGCCGAAGGCATGATCCGCTGGATCGACGCAAGCCCGCGCGGCGCCGTGATCGGTTTGTCCTTCGCCCATCCCGCCGCCGATGGCTTACCGCATGTCGACGGCGTCGCTGGCGGGGCGTTTCGGCGTCGTACGATGTTCACCGATGCGCGTTTGAGCGTCGGCGGGGCATCGGCGCTGGCCGGCGACTGGCGCATCTCGGGCGTGCCCGCGTTCGACCACGCGACCGGACGCTTCACCGGCTTCCGCGGCGCGGCGCGTCGTCCGCGCGCGGACGAGGATGCCGCGGGCAATCTGCGTCCATCGAACGGCGCGTCGGAGGGGTTGCGCCGCCTGGTCCACGAATTGCGCACCCCGACCAACGCCATCGCGGGCTTTTCTGAACTGATCGAAAGCCAGTTGCTCGGCCCCGTCTCCCCGATCTACCGCGAACGCGCCGCGACGATCCGCACCCATGCCGCCGATCTGATCGCCGCGATCGAGGATCTCGATATCGCCGCGCGGATCGAGGGCGATGCGCTGGAGTTGCGCGGCGGCGAACTCGCGCTCGCGCCGTTGCTGGCGCGTCTGGCGGGCGATCTCGCTCCGCTCGCCGTCTTGCGCGGGTGCACGATCGACATCGCGCCGGTCGACGACACCTTGCTGCTCGGCTGCGATGATCGTGTCGCCGAGCGCCTGTTGTCGCGGCTGCTCGCCGCACTCGTGTCGGCGGGTGGGCCGGGGGAGCGGATCGCAGTCGGCGCACACGCCGGTGATGCCGGGCTCGCCCGGATCGACTTCACCCGCCCGGCCACGCTTGCGGCGGTGCCCGATGCGGCGCTGCTGAGCCTGGATGCGGAGCGTGAGGCCGATCTTCCCGGCGCGCCGTTGCTCGGCACCGGTTTCGCGCTGCGGCTGGCGCGCAATCTGGCGAGCGAGTTGGGCGGCAGCCTGATGATCGGCGCGACGCGCTTGACACTGACGCTGCCCGCGGCGTTGATCGGCGGCATGGGATGGGCGTCGACGATCTGACTGTGACGGATACCCCGTCGACGCTGCCCGTGCGATGGCGCGCGCCGCCGCCCGGCGACCTGATGCGATGGCCCGAGGATTTCGGCACGCGCTTCACTATCTTTGTTGATACGGAGGAAGAATTCGACTGGTCCGCGCCGTTCGATCGCAATGCGCGGTCGGTGACGGCGATCGGCGCCATTCCCGACATGCACGCACGCTTCGCCGGGCGCGGGATCGGCGTGACCTATCTGGTCGATCATCCCGTCGCGACGGATGCACGCGCCGTGCAGGTGTTGTGCGACGCGCTGGCCGACGGCCGGTCGGCGATCGGCGCGCAGCTTCATCCTTGGGTCAACCCGCCGCATGAGGAAGCGGCTTCGCCCGCCGCCTCATACCTGTGCAACCTCCCGCCCGACTTGGTCGCGGCGAAGCTCGATTGCCTGACCGATACGATCACTACGTCGTTCGGCCGTCCCCCCAGGGCATTTCGCGCCGGGCGCTACGGGATCGGATCGGGAATGGCGACGCTGCTCGCGTCGCGCGGCTATGCGCTCGATACGTCGATGCGATCGCGACACGATTACACGCGCGACGGCGGCCCCGACTTCACCCGGATCGGCCCGCAGGCGTTCCGGCAGGACGGGCTGCTCGAACTGCCGCTGACGACCACTTACACCGGCGTTTTGCGCAGCGTCGGGCAGCGCCTGCATCCCGCGCTTGCCAATATCCCTCGTGGGCGGGGATTGTTCGCCCGTACCGGCCTGCTGTCGCGCGTGCCGCTGACACCTGAAGGCGTGCCGGTGACCGAGGCGTTGGAGGCGATCCGCATCGCGCTGGGGGAGGGCGTGCGGGTGCTGAACTTCGCGTTCCACTCGCCGTCGCTTCAGCCGGGTTACACGCCCTACGTCCGCGATGCGGCCGACCTGATGCGCTTCCATCATTGGTGGGATACGGTGCTCGACCTGCTCGATGCGCGCTGTGTGCGGCCAGCCAGTCTGGACGATCTGCTCACCGCCGCGCGGCGCGCGGTGGGCCCGGCAGGAAACTCTCCCGGCATACCACCGCACTAACAGAAACAATAACTTACGCCGTCCTGCGATGCTCCAAGTGTCACACCTCGGTGTCACAGGCAAGGCACGTTCCGGGACGATATCAGACTGCCGCGCACGGCATCCCGGACCGCGGCTCCGGCTTTTTCCCGGCTCTATGGTGACGGGCTATGGTCCTTGTTCCCGCTTCGTGCCCTTGCGGGTATGTAAGCGGCTTCGGAGACTGCGAGGAGCCTATGGTGGACGACCCTTCCTACTTCTTCAACCGCGTGCCGGGAAAGACCATCGTCGGCAGTCGATTTCAGCGGGGGGGCGATCCCGCGCGGATCGCATCGCAAGTCGTGGAAGTTGAGGGTGGTCCAGTCTTCTACATGGTAAATGACGAGGTCGTCGTGCGGACTACTTCGAGCCGACGGCAACAGATCAAGGCGGTATTCCTAGAGGACAGCCGCGCCATAAAGTCGCTGACCCTTCAACGGTTCACGAGTGATATATTCCCGACGGACCAGCATTTCACCTTCACGGGGGAGGAGATCACCAAGCTTATCGAGTTCCTCGCCTGCATCCCGTCACTCCCCTTAGATGACAGCGGAAAGCGTCATGTCAGTGCGTCCGAGCTACGAAACCTTCTGCTTAGCAAGGCAGATGCGCAGCAACTCTTCCGCGATCACGAGGATATGTTCATACAGGTTGCCGAAGGCGCAGACCTAAAACGAGACCTCATCGCGCTCGGCTACCGGCGCAAACAACTAGATCGTTTCGAGCGCCTGCTGAGCGATCCAGAATACTTCCGCGGGGAACAATCCATCCTCGGGCCGTCCAAGCGGCCGGAGGACGTCTGGCAGACATTCTTTGAAGCTAACACATGGGTCTTCGGCTATGGTCTCTCCTTTCAGTTCTCGACCGCCCTCGATGATCGGACCTTAGAGCAGGTAGTCCAAGGTCACCGCATCGGCATGGCGGGGAAGCGGGCTGATGCGCTCATGAAGACGCGAGCGAGGATCAACTCGCTGTGCTTCGTTGAGATTAAGCGGCATGACACCCCCCTGCTTTCGACGCGGGACTATCGACCGCGAGCCTTTGCACCATCAGCGGAAGTTGCCGGTGGCGTCGTCCAGGTCCAAGCGACAGTTCAAGCTGCCCTGGAGAGTATCGGTCGCAAGATCGACGTTACTGATCAGCAGGGCAACCCCACCGGCGAGCACGTGTTTAACTTTGACCCTCGAGCCTACCTCGTCGTGGGAAGCTTATCGGAGTTCGAGACCGAGCACGGGCCAAATGAAGACAAGGTCCGGTCGTTTGAGTTGTTCCGCCGCAATGTGCGCCGCCCCGAAATCATCACGTTCGACGAACTTTTCCAGCGCGCCCGCTTTATCGTCCAGCACGACCAACACAGCGACGCAACGGCGGAGCCGCTAACAGACGATCCGCCGTTCTGATCGGACGCTACTCGTCAACTCGGCATTAGATCGCGATAGCGGCCAGCGAGCCGATATCTGCGCCCCACAGGAGGATCACGGGTGACGAGGCGGATGTGCTCCAGCACTCCTCGTTTGACGAGGCGCTTCAGGATTGCGGAAGGAGCGTCACCTTTAGCATCGGTTGCCGAAATCGCACCATGACGAAGCAGTTGCCGTAGGATTAGACGCCGCACGCGCCGGTTCAGGTTAGTGGCACTCGCGACCTCGTCCAACAGGTCGGCCAGCGCGTCAAGCTCGCCACCCTCTGGCGAGATCATAAGGCCCGACAATGCCGACCACGGGACGCGCTCCGCTGCCGCATCCCGTATTGCATCGAACCAATGCATCAGTCTGCGCCCTTCGCGCGGAAGGCGATCCCTAACTTCGTCTGGCAGCCCTGATCGATAACGAACCTCAAACCGCAGGCGATCCACGGCCTTAGCGTAAATGCCGAAGGCGATGCGGTCAGAAACGATTGGCACCTTCACCGACAGCGCACCCACTTCGCGTTCCACGCGACATCCCTCACCGAGATCGTGGGTGCGGATCGTTCCTGTCCTCGCGGCTTTCAAGACGCCCTCCGCGAGATTGTAAACGCGTTGTAGCGCGTCGCGGTCATGCCTTTCCCAGCACACCTCGCACTGGGACACACTCAGGTTGGACCAATCCATCCTGAACTGCACCTTGTCGTTCCACGCTGTGAACTGACCCCCGCGCCCATCGATCTCGTAACGGCTCGACGGGCAAAGCGCCTCGACAATCCTAGTTGCCAGCGCCGCCTCGAATGTCCGGAGGTATTTTGCAACCCGTTGCAAGTACGTGGCGTGAACCGTCCCGGCGAACGCCCGGTAGTCTGTGACCATGTTATCCCGGCCATCGAGAGAGCGCATCGCAGACGTAGGTGCCAGATTTGCGGCGAAGAAAGTGACGGCGTCGAGATCGCTGATCTCGTCGAAATCGAAGCGGTCGAGGAGGTGAGAAAGCGTGCGAACAGGATTGATCACAAGCACAAGGTCGAGCCACGCCTCCGGCGCTCGATGATGCAGCGTAAATCCGCCGCTGGAGATCGTCGTGCCGGACAGCACCGACGCCGTCCATCTCCCTCCACGCCGTTGGACGCGACCGAACAGAGCCTCTGGTTCTCCGTCGCCCGCGATCCGATCGACGAACGCCTCGATCATCCCGTCGTAAGGCACATCGAGGACGGCCCGCACGCGGATTTCAACGCGATCTAGTAAGGCTTCCCGCGCGCTCGGCGCGCTCGACGGATTATTGTGAAACCCCCTAATTCCTAGTCTGTTGCGTTCTCTTGCGGGGGGAAGCGCCATATCACTAGTCATCGGTGGCGCTCATTCGATACCGTACACATCTGGGCTACAAGTCGGACCTTATAGAGGTCAGGCAGGCGACCCCGATGAGGCGCAGTAGCGTTTGACTGTGGCGGTGGACAGCTTGAACTGCCGAGCGGTGTCCGCGATGCTCGCATGATTTTGCTGCCGCCATGCCGCCACGGCCCCTGCATCGCGGGCTACGGGCCGTCCAAGGCTGGCCTTGCCCCGATGGGTGCGACCGGTCTCCGCAAGTGACTTGCGGGCGGCGGCTCGTCCGGCTGCCGTACGCTCCGCGATCCTGCGACGCTCCATCTGCGCGACCTGAGCGAGTACGGCGAGGATAAGTTCTCCGACACCCTCGACGATCGGTCCCAAATCCTTGACGTTAACAGTGACACCCATGTCGATCAGTCGCCGCACAGTCGTCTGGATGTCGAGTGCATCGCGACCAAGGCGGTCCACAGCATAGACGTGGACCACGTCCCCAGACCGGACCTGTTCGAGCAACTTAGCGAAGCCCGGGCGTTCTGCAGCCATGACGCCTCCGCTGACCCCCTCATCGGTGAACTCACGGTCGAACGAGCCCCCCATTGCAACGCGTTGCGCTTCGACGCTTTGGTCCAAGGTGGAGACGCGGTAGTAAGCGATCCTCATAGTAGGCTCATAAGTGAGGGGATAGATGTCACTGGCTCATAACCTGGCCATAAATTCCCGTAAAGCGTATCTTTTGCACCTAGTTCAAATGGCACAAGTTATGAGCCCGCTAGGTCCGACCCAAGCCACCGAACGCGCGACCAAGCTCAGCGGTGAAACCGTCGCAGAAATGTCGGGCTAGGAAGAGCAGCCACTCCAGTTGACTCTCCTGCAGAAGGGAAACGTTGTATCCAGCGGGCAGGCTGGAGAGGTCGAGAATGGTTCCGAGGTCCGCGATCGTATATCGGGGTTGTACATCTCTAGGTGCGGCGGGCGTCACGCACGCGCGGATCAGGGCAACACACACTTCAAGCCATGCGTTTTCACCGCCGAGATAGCGCCACCAGTCAATGCCGATGCGGACAGTTGCGGTGACGTGAAGCCCATCCCGCTCGTACCCGATACACCATGCACGCCTATGACTGTTATGGACTGGCGTCCCAGCGGGAAGAGCCTCCGCGATGCTGCGGAGGACGTGCCAATCCTTTTTATTGGACTGCTTCTTCGTGCCGTAGAGCACTCCATATGTGAAATCGACGGTATGCGCCCCGTGGCTGGCAGCCCATGCCCGGACGTTCGTAGCTACATCCCGCCCGATGTTCTGAGCCATCTCGTCGTTCAGGCACCGGGGACCACTTTTCAGGGTGACTGCACAAAGGTCATCCCCTCCCACCTTGCGCCCGTCCAAAAGCGACTCGACGCTGTGCATCCCGCTCGGCACAACCTCCCAGCCATAGATGGGTAACACGACTTCTTCGACCATCCGACCGGCGGAAGTCTCCATGGAGGAGAAAACCTTCGCAGGAACGATGTCGCTCTCGATCTCAGAGACGTGAGAGTAGTTGCGCTTCTTCGAGTAAAACATGAGCACGAAGGGGCTCGTGCTGAACTTCTGGAAGCTGGCTTCAGCGGCGGGCAAACTCTGGAGGTGAGTTTCGATCTTGCGCCTAAACGCAGTCTCCATGTCCAGTACCCGTTGTCGAGCGACCGGATCAGCATCCACGACGCTTAGAGCCCCAAAGATGGCGCGCTTCGACAATAGCAGGGGTGGTTCCCCCACGGGCAGATCGATGTGACCCCTTGCCATACTACCTCGCCGCCAGCTTCTTTTGATGCCGCACCGTCACTGGTGGGCGATACTTTTGACGTCCGTTTTCACCGCCGTCCTTCCAGACGAAGGTCTCACCGCCCTTGAACCACTGCCTCGTGCGGACATGAGACTGGATGTAGACTGTGCGAAAGTGGGAAGGGGGGGTGGGATAGCTTTGAAAGCTGCGCTCCGCGAGGCTGTCAAGCGCGTCCGCGATGACCAGCCCGGCCACCTTCCCCAAGCGCACCGGCACCGCATTCCCAACCTGCGCGTACTGCTGCGTAGGAGAGCCACAGAACCTCCAACCCGCTGGAAACTCTTGGATGGCGGCGTACTCTCGCAATGTCAGCGCTCGCACTTCGTCGGGGTGGCAGAGGGACGTGCTTGCGTGGTTCGGCATCGTTACCAGAGTAGGGCATGGAAGGTCATAAGACAGTCGTCGCCACCAGCCACTTCGCCCACCCTTGGCCAACCACGCCTTGCCCATGGACAACTTCTGATCCTCAACCGGCAAGCTCCGCCAGTTAGAGCCCGGAGGCACTTTCTCTAGGAAGGACTTTTTCCGAGCGGAGAAATCCATGATGACTTCACCGGGATCATTCAGGCGACCGATGGCATCTCCTAACGTTGCCCACGGCTTCAACGTGGGAGCGGTGGTGAAGAGATCACTGCGACCTGGCCTACACTCGTCAGGGCTAGCATGAGTGGGGTTCGGAAAGTCCACCTCTGCATTGAACCTGTTGCCGATGAAGAGCGCGCGCTCGCGAAGTTGAGGCGCGCCGTAGTTCACAGCGTTCACCTCGAAGCAGTCCATGTGATAGTCACCGTCGATGCGACGTAGATCGTCGGCGAACAGGCGGATCACAGACCCAGCCGCCTCATCCTCGCCCAGCGGAGGTCCGCCCTTTTCAGGCCGCTCTGCGATCGGTCGGTGTCGTAGGGCAGCGGAGATCAACCCACGGACGTTCTCCATCAGAAAGAAGCGTGGCTTCATCGCGTCCACGAAACGCAGGAACTCCCATAGAAGTGCACCCCGAGGGTCGTCGGTGGTCCCCCGCCTTCCAGCGGTGCTGAACGACTGGCAAGGTGGTCCGCCAACCAACACGTCGAGTTCGCCCGGCTTGATGCCGAGTGACGCCATCAGCGCTTGGGGATCGACATACCGAATGTCGTCCTCGACGACCAAGACATCGGGATCAATAAGGCCAGCATCACGATTTGCGCGTATCGTGTCGCAGAAGGACCGCTCCTTCTCGACAGCAGCCAAGAGCTTGAAGCGGCCGGTCTCGCCAAGCCCGGCATCCAACCCCATCGCGCCGGAGAAGATGGAAACGACGGAGTAGCGACCCATGAACTTCCTTCCAAACCCTCGCGCTGCTACCGCGCGCGCAGGCCGCCTTGCATCGCTACGCCGTGCTTCGACAAGCCGGATCGCACAAACTCCCCACCGATACCACTTGCAATCCATTGCAACTGAACGCGCGTGTAGACCGGTTGGGGCTTCCCAACTGAGCGGTTGTCACGGCACCGTACCGCATACGCGTTGCAACGGGTTGCAGCCTTGCCCGGAGATATGCCGTTATTCCACGTAGGTCAGGCTCCCCGATAAATCTGTCGGGTCGATCACCTCGGCCTCGTTGCCACACATCAGCCCGAGATGCTCGTCATAGAGATTGCTTGCGGACATGAACTTGGGTTCCGCCGCGATGTTGGTCGGTTTCGGCTGGCGTGGCTTCTCGAAGCTATACAGCGTGACAACGTCAACCTGTTTGGGTTGAAGTGCGAACTTCTCCCAGCCGGTAAAGCCGCCCATCCGGTTCTTCGCGTTCACCTCGCCACAAAAAACGAGCACGACGCCTCCGCGATGCAGCCAAGGCACCTTGTTCGATTGCCCGTCATCAGATGCGAAAACTGACCTGACTAGGCGAGCTTGGACGTTGCGAAACCGGGCCGAGGAATAATCTGCTAGTACCGTATCCAGTTCGTCGCGCGCCTCCGGTAGAGCCGCTCGCACCCGCTTTTCAAGTACGCCCGGGGTGGTTGTCTGAGGCCCCCCCGACTGGGCCAGCGAAGCAACGGGTAAAACGGTGACAGCAGCAACAAGCGCACGGACGAACGTATGCATCTTCCCTCCCAGATCAACAAAGCAGCACTCTAACGCCCGGTACAACGCAGATAAAGCGGCATTTTACGACCCTTCGACTTCACCCGCCCGCCCCGCAGAACGACGGGGGAGGCGCGTTGGTGGCAATGCTTGCGGAACGGTTCGGACGAGAGGTGCGCGCGCGTCGAAAGGCATGCGGCATGACACAGACACAGCTTGCCGACGGTGCATCGATGAGCGAGGAGTGGGTACGCCGTATCGAGCGCGGGGTCGGCGCTCCGTCGTTCGACGCGATCGAGGCGTTGGCATCCGCTCTCGGCTCGTCAGTCGGTGACCTTTTCAAGCCTATGTCTTCGCGTGAGGGGCGCGCGCTTCGGATCGACAGAATGCTGAACGGGCTGTCCGAAGCCGAACTTATGTGGATCGAGAGCTTGATCCGCGCGGCGTTGGCGCGCCCTACTTCCTGAAAGCTTTCTAAATCCGCTGAGAAGGCGCAGGATCGGCACAGACGATGTTGCGCAGCACATCCCAGCCCGCTCGCTCCCATCGCGCTTCTGGGCGTTCTCTGCGGTTAGAGCGGATAGACTGAATTGGATTGCCTATCACATGCGATGGCTAATGGCTCGCCGACCGGTTGCCCCGGACGCTCGCGTGCTCGGCACAACCATTCGTCGTTGAAGTGCGAACTGGTGATCACGAAGGCCGTTCGTATGTTGCAACCCGTTGCAAAATCGCCGGACATCATGCTCCCTTAGGGTTGGTGTTCGGCATCTGGCTCTCCAGCCTAACCAAACTAAACCCTGTGTACCCTATGCGTTTCATCGCTCGATCGAGGTTCGGGACTGCCCCGCGATTACCGTAGCGCTGACCTTGATTGGTCGTCGCCCAACCGCCGAGCGCGTGCGCGGTCTCGTCGGGAATGTCGGCATTGCGGCAAGCGTCTCGAAAGCCGTGGCGAAAGCTGTGAAAGACTAGAGCGGGATCATCCAACCCGACACTCGACATGAACCGTCCGAACCATTTCGAAAAGTTGTGCGAGAAATTGCCCTTCGTCCCGGCCTTCAGCGCGGGAAACAGCCTTCCCGCTGGATCGCTGGCCTCGACGAAGGTGATAAACCCGGCGGCAAGCAGTTCGGCGTGGAGCGGTACCCAACGTTCGCTCCAGTCATTTTTGAAGCGCTTCTCGGCGACTGCCCGGCCCGTGGGGTCGAACCGAGTCAGATTCAGACAGGCAATCCCGTCCACCTCAGTCACATCCTCAGTGCGAAGCTGACAAAGCTCCTCTGCGCGCGCACCGGTGTAGAGGGCCAGCGCAGGAACCCAATACTTGTGCGGTTCCTTGCTCTTGAACTGGCTAAGGGCAACGAACAGACGGTCAAGCTCGGGCCTCTGCAGTCCCCGGCGTTGCACCTGCGCGCGCCCGCTTGGCGTGAGGCCATCGGTATCGACCGCGACGCCGTAGCCGTGTCGTTTGCCCCAACGCAGCATCGCGCAAAGGTTCTGGACGTATGACGATACGGTGTTCGGCGCGAGCCGCTTGTGGTTCCCAGTCTCGGCGACGCCGACAGATTGGGTCAATGTCAGCCCGGGGAATTTCTGGGCACCGTTTGCTGGCAACTGCCCTATGAACTCGATCAAGTCATAGCAGCGTGGTCGGTCAACCTCGCCCAACGCCCGATCAGCGCCCCACACCTCCCGGACGATACGGAAGAGGAGGCCATATTTCCGGGCGGTGCTCTCAACGCCGTGTTTTCGCTCTCGCTCAGTGCGGAAGGCAGAAACGAGGTCTTCCACGGTCCGCACGTTGGCTGCGTTGGCTTGCCCGCTGCGGTTGAAGATCGGGTGTGGCGGAGCGGTGTTCTTTCCACTGACAAAGTCCCGCGCGAGAATGTCTTCTATCTCAAAGCCCCGCTGGACGAGGTCACGCAGGAGGCGAAAGGAAGCCGTCGAGTGGTCGATCTTCGAGTGCTGAACGTGGGTCTTGATCTTGCCTACCCTCATAGGCTTCGCAGCCGCCCCGGCATCGACAAGCAAGCGATCCGCCACCTCGCCAGCTAGATCACGACCCTCGGTCTGCGCGAGCGCCCAGAGGCGTTCATCGCCTTGGAGCGAAGCGAGCAGTTCCCGACGATCCATACCCTGCTCGCCCGACGGCTCGCGAACACGCTTGCGGCCCTGCCACCACTCGGTGATCAGTCGTTCGATCTGCGGATGGCCGAGGTCGTCGATGCGTGCCGTTGCGAGTGCGGTTTCAAGGAAGCCCTTCGACCGGACCTCTCTCCGCAGCCGCGCGAAGCCTTCCTCGATCTCTGCCAGCTTTCGAGGGTATGCCCGGACAGCTTCGCGCTTGTCCTTCGTTTCCAAACTGATGCGGACCGAACCACGAGTATCGATATGCTGTAAGTCGGCCGGGATGCGCTTCCGTAGCTTGTAAATGCCACTTCGGCTGTCAGCCTTCAATCCGGGGTACTTCGCCATGTCATCGTCCATGTGTCACTTCATAGTGTCACAGTACGACCGTAAAAGCCGTTTTCTGCCAGCGGCATACGCATTTCTGCGCTGCCGCGCGGCGCGCGGTGGGCCCGGCAGGACTCGAACCCGCAACCTAGCCGTTATGAGCGGCCAGCTCTAACCATTGAGCTACAGGCCCCCCGCGCCCGCGCTGGAAGTCGCGGTGGACGCGACACGGCGCGGTGGTCGGGGAGACAGGATTCGAACCTGCGACATCCTGCTCCCAAAGCAGGCGCGCTACCGGACTGCGCCACTCCCCGACGCTGGGGTGCGCTAGCGGGCGCGGGGTGTTCACGCAAGCGTTGTGGTGTGGGGCCGGGGACGATTGTCGCGGGGTTCTTGCGAGAAGTGTTTTCGTGCCTGTCTGTGCGCGCCGCATCTTTTGCGTCGCGGCGAAGCCGCGCCGTCGAACGGCGCCGTTCGCGCCGCCGACCGCGTGCGCCTTACGGCGCGCCGCTGCTCCGCTGCGGCGTTGCCCGGCGCACGAAAAAAGGGCGCCCCGCAAGGGACGCCCTTCGCATCAAGCATGGCTCCGGCGCGAACGCCAAGCCTGCTTATTGCAGATTGTCCGCCGTCTCCTCGCCGACGTCGCGAACGTTGTCCGCGGCGTCTTCGAGGTTATCCGACGCATTTTTCAGCGCAGCGGCTTCCGCGGCATTGGCGGTGTTGCCCGCGATGGCGTCGATATTGTCCGCCATCATTTCCATGTTGTCGGCCATCATGTCGGCATTGTTCTCGACCGCCACCGCTTCCGGTGACTTCGAGCACGCCGCAATCGACATCAGGCTGACAGCCACCGCTACCGAAACGATCCTCTTCATGTCATCAACCGATGATCTGAAGACGATTCGATCAGTTCATGTTGTCGGCAGCGTCTTCGCCGGCGTCACGAACGTTCTCGGCTGCGTCGTCGAGGTTCTCGGCGGTCGCTTCCAAATTGTCCTGTGCGGTCGCATCCATCGTGGTGTTCGATGCTGCTTCCATGTTGTCCGCCATCATTTCCATGTTGTCGGCCATCGCATCGGCGTTGTTCTCGACCGCAGCCGCTTCAGGCGACTTCGTGCAGGCGGCAACCGACATCAGGCCGGCGGCAGCAGCGATAAGGATGATCTTCTTCATGGTGAAACTCCTGGATTTATTGAAACGGATAGGCGGCGATCAGTTCACATCCGTCTGATTGTCCGCACGCTCTTCATGCTTGCCGTGGCGACGCTTATCACGCCGGTCACGATCTAGAGGATCGCATCTGCGATAGGTTCGATCGCCTGGATGATCCGGACGTCGATCAGTTCGATCCCCTTCATTTGAATGCTCCCAAGCATCACAAATCCGCGGCCGACCCGATCGCCGTCGCGAGTGACCGCAAATACCCTACCTCGGCGGGGGGTCAATCCGCAAAATTCATCTGGCATACACCTTTGCGGCCAAGTGAAGGCAGGATCAGGGTTTTTGGGCGCGTTGAACCGGCCCGATTTCCTCCGGCGCATTGGCCACGATCGCCAGCATCGCGGTCCAGGCGGCGACATTCTGCCGCAATTGTTCGGGATCGACGCGGTCCAGCGTGTCGTCGGCGGTGTGGTGCGTGTCGAAGTAACGCAGGCCCGACTGGTTCAGATCGACCCCCGCCACGCCCAGCGCGACGATCGGCGCGATGTCCGCGCCGTCGCCCGCCTGTGCCGTCCCACGCACGATGCCGAGCGGGGCGAGCGCCGACGCCAGCCGGTCGGCGACCGGCTTGGCGCTGTCGGGCAGGGTAGTCTCGAACCGCCACACGCGGTCCGCGCCGAAATCGCTCTCCGCTGCTACGACATGGCGCTCGCTGCCGTGCTTCGCCGCATAGTCGCGCCCGCCGAAGCCGCCCACCTCTTCCGATCCCCACCACACGACGCGGATCGTGCGGCGCGGGCGTTTACCGCTGTCGAGGATGCGCTTCGCCGCCGCGGCGGTGATCGCGACCCCGCTGGCGTCATCGATCGCGCCGGTCGCCAGATCCCAGCTGTCGAGATGCCCGCCGATCAGCACGATCCCCGCCTTCGGGTCGCTGCCCGGCACCTCGGCGATGACATTGCCCGACTCCTGCTCGCCGATATGCCGCGGGGTCAGCAGCAATTTCATGCGGATCGGCTTGCCGCGCTTCGCCATCGCCTCGATCAGTGTTGCGTCGGGGGCAGAAAGCGCCGCGGCCGGGATCGCAGTCGTCCCCGCCGGAAAATTGGTATTGCCCGCGTGGGGCAGGCGGTTCGTATCGGTGCCGATCGAACGGATCACGATTGCGGCTGCGCCCTTGCTGGCCGCCAGCGCCGGTCCAACGAAGCGTGCCGCACCTGCCGCGCCATAGCTCGATCCGTCCTGCGTCGGGGCCATCGTGTTGCCGACGTACGCGATCTTGCCCGTCAGGCTGCCCGCGGGCGCGGCGACCAGATCACCATAGGTCGGGAATACCACGACCTCCGCGGTCAGCCCCTCCGCCGGGGTAGCACCAGAGTTGCCGAGTGCCGTCAGCGCCAGTTTCTGAGGGAACGGCGCAACGATCTCCGCGCGTTCCTCGCCGCGCACCCACACCGGCATCCGATACGGCTCGGCGCGCACGTTTTTGAACCCCAGCGCCTTCAGCTTGGCCACAGCCCACACTCGCGCCCGCGCTTCGCCTTCGGTCCCGGCAAGCCGCGCGCCGACCTCGGTCGTCAGGCCCTCAACGATGTCATAGGCGACGTCGTCCTTCAGCGCGGCGTCGCGCAAGGCCGCCACCTTCGCATCGACCGGCGCGGGGGCAGGGGGCGCGGTGCGCTGCGCCAGGGCAGGGATGGAAAGAACGGCGGAAACGGCGAGCGCCGCGATCAAGGTGCGTTTCGTCATGGGCAGCACGCGTAGAGCGCCGCCGTCCGTTTGCCAACGCCGCGCGCGGCCTCTACATGCGCCGGCAAATCCCACTCCCCTTCGTTCAGGAGCCCGGCACCGCGATGGCCGTCCAATATACTTACGTCATGAAGGGTCTGACCAAGACCTTCCCCGGCGCGAACAAGCCCGTCCTCAACAACATCCACCTGCAATTCATCCCGTCGGCGAAGATCGCGATCATCGGCCCGAACGGGTCGGGCAAGTCAACGCTGATGAAGATCATGGCGGGCATGGACCCCGATTTCGTTGGCGAGGCCTGGGCCGCGGACGGCATCAACGTCGGCTATCTGGCGCAGGAGCCGCAGCTCGATCCGACCAAGGACGTGATGGGCAACGTGAAGGACGGCGTGCGTCCGGTCGCCGACCTGGTCGATCGCTTCAACGCGATCTCGGCCGAGATGGGCGATCCCAAGGACGACACCGATTTCGATGCGCTGATGGAGGAAATGGGCGACCTGCAGGCCAAGATCGACGCGGTCGACGGCTGGAGCCTCGACAGCCAGCTCGAACAGGCGATGGAGGCATTGCGCTGTCCACCCGGCGATTCCCCGGTCGACAATCTGTCGGGCGGTGAAAAGCGCCGCGTGGCCTTGTGCAAGCTGCTGCTGGAAAAGCCCGACATCCTGCTGCTCGACGAACCGACCAACCATCTCGATGCCGAAAGCGTCGCTTGGCTGGAGAATTATCTGGTCGAATATGCCGGCAACGTCATCCTGGTCACCCACGACCGCTACTTCCTCGACAATGTCGTGAACTGGGTGCTCGAGCTCGATCGCGGGCGCTACTACACCTACGAATCTAACTATTCCGGTTACTTGGAGAAGAAATCTAAGAGACTGGAACAGGAAGAGCGCGAAGAGCAGGGCAAGCAGAAGGCGATCGCGGACGAACTCGCGTGGATGCGACAGACCCCGAAGGCGCGCCAGACCAAGTCGAAGGCGCGTATCCGTGCGTTCGACGAACTGATGGAAAAGCAGGAGAACCGCGTCGCGGGCAAAGCGCAGATCCTGATCCAGCTGCCCGAACGGCTCGGCGGCAAGGTGATCGAGGCGAAGGGCTTGACCAAGGCGTACGGCGACAAATTGCTGTTCGACGGGCTGGATTTCGTCCTGCCGCCGGGCGGGATCGTCGGCGTGATCGGGCCGAACGGCGCGGGCAAGTCGACCCTGTTCAAGCTCATCACCGGGCAGGAGCAACCTGACTCGGGTTCGATCGAGGTCGGTTCGACCGTGAAGCTGGGTTACGTCGACCAGAGCCGCGACGATCTCGATCCGAACAAGAACGTGTGGGAGGAAATCTCCGACAAGGTCGAGATCTTCCGCTTCGGCAAACAGGAGATCGGCACGCGCGCCTATGTCGGCGCGTTCAATTTCCGCGGGCAGGATCAGCAGAAGAAGGTCGGCCAGCTATCGGGCGGCGAACGCAACCGCGTCCACATGGCGAAGATGCTGAAGGAGGGCGGCAACGTCTTGCTGCTCGACGAACCCACCAACGACCTCGACGTGGAAACGCTGCGCGCGCTCGAAGAGGCGCTGGAGACGTTCGCCGGCTGCGCCGTGGTCATCAGCCACGACCGCTTCTTCCTCGATCGCCTGTGCACCCACATCCTGGCGTTCGAGGGCGACAGCCACGTGGAGTGGTTCGAGGGCAATTACGAATCGTATGAAGAGGACAAGCGCCGCCGCATGGGCGACGCCGCGGACCGTCCGACGCGTTTGGCGTACAAGAAGCTGACGCGGTAGTTTCGCGCTATTCGGGGCGGTGGCAAACCGCCTCGATATTGTGCCCGTCAGGATCGAGCACGAACGCGCCGTAATAATCCGGGTGATAATCAGGTCGCAGGCCGGGCGCGCCATGGTCGCGCCCGCCAGTCGCCAGCGCCGCGGTGTGGAACGCGTCGACCTGCGCCCGGCTGTCTGCGCGAATCGCGATATGGAGCTTGCCGCGCGTCGCATCCTGTTCCGCGATCCAGAACCAGGGACGATCGTCACCGTAACCCGCGACTTCGGCCGCTTCGCGAAACCGCATCAGACGGCGGATTCCCAACGGTTCGAACGTAGCGTCGTAGAAGTCGCAGGATCGCGCGATGTTCGAAACGCCGAATGTCAAATGATCGATCAAAGCGCGCCCGTGTCGATCGCCAGCCCGTCGATCGTAGTCGCCTGCAACACCTCGCCAAACGCGACAACGCGACTTTTCGTATAGGCGTCGTCTATCGGCTCCCACATCTGATGAATCACGCGAGCATTGACGTCGGCCACCCAGTATTCCGCGATCCCCGCGCCCGCATAGGCCTCACCCTTCCGGCCAAGGTCGTTGCGCAGCGTGGTTGATGAAACTTCTACAATGAGCGCTACGGAAGTCAGCGGGATCGCGCCGCTTCCACGAGGCTCATCGGTGAGGACGATGTCGGGCAGCGGCATATCATGATCGGACAGATCGACGCTGCCATCCATCGCATGGAGATCGCTTCCTAACTGCTCAAGCATACGCCGAAGGCGATAGGAGAGTTCGCCCTTGATCCAAGCATGAGGGCGATACTCAGCGTTCATGATAACGATTTCTCCGTCGATCAGCTCGGTTCGGGCATCGCCGAATGCTCCGGCCTCATCGAGAAGAAGATAGTCTTCGACCCTTAGCTTGTACCTGCCCGGTGGAAGACGGTCCTGAATCGTCATGGCAGTATGCTATCATGAAGACGGGTTTGCGCCAACTTGCACCCAGATTGCAGACCGAGCCGCTATATGTCTCTACTATTTCCGCTCCGCCGCGCTCCTGTCACGGATCGTGGTGAATTCCGACCCGGCGCTCCACGTCGGCCATACGCCGGTTTTCGCGAGCCGCAGGCCCATCGCGTGGAACAGGTCGACTTCCGCCGCTGCACCGCGGAAATCCCATGAGGGCGACCACGTGTCGCAGGTCTTGTGGTAACAGGCCATATAGCCGTCGAGCCACTTCTGCCCCGCCGCCTTGCCGCCCGCCTTCAGATCGGGCGCGCCGCCCAGCGCCATCAGCAGCAGCGACGGCACGCCCTTTCGTACGACCGAGAAATGGTCTGCGCGATAGAACAGGCCGCGCTCGCTGAACGTCTCGGGCGTGATCGTGCGGCCCTGCGCCTTGGCGGCGTCGCCCAGCAAGGCATCGAGCGATGAATTGCCCGCGCCGACCAGCACGACGTCGTTCGCCGGCCCAGCGGTCTGCAGGATGTCGAGCGTCAAATTCGCCGCGGTCTTCGCCAGCGGATAGAGCGGGTGGGTGGCGTAGTGCTCCGAGCCGAGCAGACCGCGCTCCTCGCCAGTCCACAGCGCGAACACCAAAGTCCGGTCGGGCGCAGGCCCCGCCTTGAACTGCCGCGCCAGTTCCAGCACGCCCGCCACGCCCAGCGCATCGTCGTTCGCGCCCGGCCGCAGCGTCTTGCCGCTCGCATCCGCCGGACCTTCGCCGTAGGCATCCCAGTGCGCCCCGAACATCACGCTCTCGTCAGGGCGTTTCACACCGGGAATCTTGGCGATCACGTTGGCGCTCTCGATCCGCTCGACCTTCACCGGCATGTCGGCCGAGAAACGCAATTTCATGTCGACCGGCTTGAACGCCGCCGATCGCGCCTTCACCCGCAGCGCGTTCAGGTCGAGCCCCGCGGAGGCGAACATCCGGTCCGCGGCCTCATGCTCCAGCCAACCCAGCAGCGGCACGCGCGGATCGTCCTTCCCGCGCACGATGTCGTAATTCTCGCCGTTCGAAGCGTTCGCGGTCGACCACGGATAGCCCGCGCCGCCGGTATCGTGGACGATCAGCGCCGCAGCCGCCCCGCGCCGCGCAGCCTCCTCATATTTGTACGTCCAGCGCCCGTAATAGGTCATCCGTCGGTCGCCGAACCGGCCCTTCGCATCGTCGCCCGCTACGCTCTCGAAATCGGGATCGTTAACCAGGAAAACCGCGACTTTGCCCTTCAGATCCTGACCCTTGAAATCATCCCATTTCGCCTCGGGCGCATGCACGCCGTAGCCGACGAACACCATCGGCGCGTCCTTCACGGACACGCGCGCGTCGCCGCGAACGGTGGTCATCGAAACGTCCTTGCCCTGCGTCAGCGGCGTGCGGCCCTTCGGCCCCGTCACGCCGAGCGTGCCGCCGGTGATCTGCGTGCGGATCAGCGGTACGGCCTGCGTCCAAGATCCGTTCTCGCCGCCCGGTTCGACGCCCATCGCCTTGAACTGCGCGATCAGCCAGTCGACCGTCTTCTTCTCCCCCGGCGTCCCCGGTGCGCGGCCGCCGAAGTCGTCGGAGGCGAGGATCTTCACCGCATCGGACAACCGCTGCGGATCGGTCTGCGCGAGGGCAGGAACTGCGGCGACGGTGGCGAGCAGGGCGAGGGCGTAACGCATCATCTATCCTTTTTTGTCGCCTCAACATCCGTTCGTGCTGAGCGAAGTCGAAGCACATGGCCCCGCGTAATGCCCTTCGACTTCGCTCAGGGCGAACGGGATTTGGGACTAACGCAGCCGCTTCACGAACAGCCGGCCATCCTCACGCCGTTCGGTCGCGAAATTCGGCACCGCCTGGATCAGGTCGGACAACCGGTTGAAGCCGTAGTTGCGCACGTCGAAGCTGGAACGATTGGCCGCCAGCTGCCCCATCGCCGACAGACTGACGTAACCACGCTCGTCGCGCTTCACCGCATCATAGGCGTCGATCAGCAGCTTCACGAGCTCGGGGTCGAGCCCCGCCTTCTTCGCATCGCCGTTGGTCGCGGGCGCTGCGACCGGGGCCGCCGCCGCGGCGGGCGATGCAACCGCGACCGGCACCGGCAAAGGCTCGGTCTTCAATTTGTCGACGTCGATGAAGCGCGAACACGCCTGCTTGAACGCCTCGGGCGTCTTCGCACTGCCAAAACCGTACACTTCATATCCATCCTGCCGGATGCGCATCGCCAGCGGCATGAAATCGCTGTCCGACGACATGATCCCGAACGCCTGCACGCGCCCGCGGTACAGCAGGTCCATCGCGTCGATCGTCATCTTCATGTCCGTCGCGTTCTTGCCCTTGGTCAGGTCGAACTGCTGCTGCGGTTCGATCCCGTGTTTCAGGCTCATCTTCTCCCAGCCCTTGAGCGCGGCCTTGGACCAATTGCCGTACACGCGCCGTACGTTGACCGCGCCAAGCTCGGCCAGCACGGTCAGCACCGGATCGATCAGATGCCATGACGCATTGTCGGCATCGATCAGCAGCGCGACGTTGCGGTTCGGGTCGTCGGTCATTGCGGCTCCGGATAGGTGATGCTCATCACTTCGTACTCGCGCTCCCCGGCCGGAAGCGCAACCCGCCGCACGTCGCCGATCGTACTACCGCGCAGCGCACGCGCAATCGGGGAGTTCCATCCGACCCGCCCCGCGCCCGCATCGGCCTCGTCATCACCGACCAGTGTAAGCGTGCGCCGTGCGTCGTCCTCGTCCGCAATCTCGACCGTCGCGCCGAAGAACACGCGGCTCCGGTCGGCCGCAGCCGCAGGGTCGACGACCTTCGCCGCCTTCATCCGTCGCGACAGCCACCCCAGCCGCCGGTCGATCTCCCGCAGCCGCTTTCGGCCGTAGATGTAGTCGCCGTTCTCGGATCGATCACCATTCCCCGCCGCCCAGGAGATCGTCTCAACGAGGGCGGGGCGTTCGGTACCGAACAATTGCTCATACTCGCGCCGCAGCGTCGCATAGCCGGCGGGGGTGATGTAGTTCGGACGCTCGATCACCCCACCCGGTTCCGCCCCAGATACCAGCTCAAATTCGACGGCCCGCGGCTCTTCGCGCGCTGCGGGTTCATCAGGTCGTACACCACCGCATTCTCGATCACGCGCTGGACGTAATTCTTCGTTTCCTGATACGGAATCGCCTCGATCCAGTCGACCATGTCGACCGCGCCGGTGCGCGGATCGCCGTTCAGGCGGAGCCATTTGTTCACGTTGCCCGGCCCGGCGTTATACGCCGCGATCGCCAGTGGATAATTGCCGTACCCGGCATAGATGCGCTGGAAATAGCTCGAGCCAAGCTGCACGTTGTAGCTCGTGTCGGTGGTCAGCGACGAGGGATTGTACGACAGCCCGATCTTCCCCGCCTGCTCGCGCGCCGTCCCCGGCATCAGCTGCATCAAACCGCGCGCACCGGCGGACGACACCGCGGCGCGATCGAACTGGCTTTCCTGCCGCGTGATCGCATGGATCATCGTCCAGTTGCTGTCATGCCCCGACGGCACCGCAACGGTCGGAAATCCCGCCAGGCTGTAATCGGTAAAGCCGTTCTGCATCGCGCTGCGTCCAACCATCACCGACAGATCGGGGCGGTCGATCGCGCGCGCAAATTCGTTCGCAAGCACGTGATCGGCGTCGCTGGTCGCATCCGCCGCGATCTGCCGTACGAATGCGGTCTGGTCCTGCCACTGGCCGATCGTGCCGAGGAATTGCGCCGCGCGTACCGTTTCGCGGGCGTAGAAAGCCGAACGCGTCGCCGGATCGACCGCGCGCGGCGTGATCGGGGCAGGGGCGACCAGCGGCCGCCGCATATGCTCGATCGACAACTGGCCATAGAATTGCTCGCGATACCCCGCCGCGCGCGTGAAGAACGCGGTCGCCTCCTCGCTCCGCCCTGCCGCTTCGGCCGCGCGCCCCGCCCAATAGAAGCCCTTCGCCCGCGTCTGCGGCGCCTGGCTCCCGCGGCCGTAACGGTCGAACATCGTCATCGCATCGGCGGGTCGCCCGATCCGCATCATCGCGGTCTGTCCCGCCAACCAGACAAGGCTCGTATAATCGTCGCGCTCGCCATACGGCTTCTTCGACACGTCGGTGCCATACGGATAGGCGTCGTCGACCTGCCGCGCGATGTCGTAGGCGACCTGCCACTGATTGTCCGCCGCCGCGCCGCGCGCGCCCGTCAGCAGCACCTCGTAGAACTTCTCGACACTGCCCGGCCGGTTCATCCCCGCTGGGCGCGTCCGCGCGAGCCATGACCGCGCGCTGGGTGAGGCGTTGTTGTTCCGCAGCCACGTCGCCTTGTCCGCGACATAGCCCGCGTCGCGGTTCCCGATCGCGTCCATCCGCGCCATGTATGCGGATGCGTCCGGCGCATTGCTGCGAAACGCCAGCCGCGCCGCGAACAGCTCGCGCTGCGACGGGCTGACATAAGCGATCTGGCGCTGCGCGAGGCTGGTCGATCCCGCCCACAGCAGCGCGTCCATCCGCGCGTCGTGATCCTCGGGCCGCAGCGCGCCCGCGAATTGCGACAGGATCGTCGCTTCATCCGCAGGCGCCAGCGCCCCGCGCCGCCACGCATCGCGCGCCGCGCCGTAAGCCGCGGACGTCTGCCCACTCGCCGCCAGCGCCTTGGCATAAGCGACGCCACCTGCGCCCGTCTGCGGAGCGAAACGCCGGAAATAGGCGATGACATTGCCCGGCGCGGCGTAGCCGCTGCCCGCCTGCTTTTCCGCCGCGCGGCGATTGGCGGCCTGATTCGGCCAGCCCGGATGCGCCATCAGGAACCCGGCATAGCTGTCGAACGGCAGCGAATCGGTCTGCTGCAACGCGCGCCACTGCGCCAGCGCCTGCGCCATGCCCGCCGCACTCGCCTGAGTTTGGGGTTGGTAGGGGGGGGCAGGGGCCGCCGCCGGTTGCGGACGATAGCCGTCCTGGTCCTGCGCGACGAGCAACGCCGCGCCCATTCCGATCATCAATCCAATCACACTGCCTGCCTTCAACGCGGTCACCATGTGGACAGAGTAACGCCGCTACCCGTATCTGTCCTGAACGAAGATCATTCTTGGCGCGAAGCAGGAGCGCAATCCCATGTTTTCCGGATCAATCCCGGCGCTGGTCACGCCGTTCGACGACGGCGGCGCGTTCGTCGAATCGGCCTATCGCGACCTGATCGACTGGCAGATCGCCGAAGGATCGTCGGCGCTGGTCGCGTGCGGCACGACGGGCGAGGCCGCGACGCTCAGCAAGGAAGAGCATTTCGCGGTCGTCCGCATCTGCGTCGATCAGGCGAAGGGCCGCGTGCCCGTGATCGCTGGCGCAGGGTCGAACGACACGCGCGTCGCAGCCGAAAACCTGATCGCCGCGCATGAGGCGGGGGCCGACGCCGCGCTGATGGTCCCGCCTTATTACAACCGCCCGTCGCAGGACGGCATCTACCAGCATTTCGCCGCGCTTGCCGTCGACGCCCCGCTGCCGATCGTCCTCTACAATGTTCCGGGCCGCACCGTCACCGACATCCAGCCCGCCACCCTGATCCGCATCGTTCAGGCGTTCCCGAAGGTTTTCGTCGGGGTGAAGGACGCGTCCGGCGTCCTGACGCGCGTATCCGACCACCGCGCCGCGCTGGGTGACGATTTTGCGCAGATATCCGGCAACGACGACCTCGCGCTCGCCTTCAACGCGGTCGGCGGCACCGGGTGCATCTCGGTCACCGCCAACGTCGCCCCGCGCCTGTGCGCCGATTTCCAGACTGCGTGCGCCGCGAACGACTTTGCGGCCGCGCGCGCGATCCACGATCGCCTTTTCGCGCTCCACGCGTCACTTTTCACCGACGCCTCGCCCGGCCCGGTCAAATACGCGATGACCAAGGTCCGCCCCGGCTTTCCGCAGGGTTTGCGCCTGCCGATGACATGGCCGGGCGAAGCAAGCCGCAAAGCGATCGATGCGGGGCTGACTGCGGCCGACCTCTGAACCCACCGGCAAGGTCCGGTCGCCGCAATAGTCACCGCCCGCTATTGCCGCGCGCCCGCCAAAGCGCCACATCGCGCGTCCCATGGCCCGTCCCAAACCCGCAACCTTCGAAAAGACCAAGATCGTCGCCGAGAACCGCAAGGCGCGGTTCGAATATGCGATCGAGAGCGTGTTCGAGGCCGGGATTGCGCTGACCGGCACCGAGGTTAAGTCGTTGCGCTTTGGCCAGGGATCGATCGCGGAGAGCTATGCCGAGGTGCGGGGCGAGCAGGTCTGGCTGGTCAACGCCAACGTGCCCGAATTCAGCCACGGCAACCGTTTCAACCATGAACCCAAGCGCCCGCGTAAACTGCTGCTTCATGAGCGCGAGATAAACAAGCTGCATGGCGCGGTGGCGCGTGACGGCATGACGCTGGTCCCGCTGTCGGTATATTTCAATTCGCGCGGGCGCGCGAAGGTGGAGCTTGCGTTGGCGAAGGGCAGGAAGGCGCACGACAAGCGCGAGCATATCAAGGAACGCGAGTGGAAGCGTGACGCGGCCCGCATCATGCGCGACCGCGGCTGATGGCGAGCAGGGCAATGCCGTGGTGGCAACGCTTTGCGGCGTGGTGCCACCGCAACCTGCCGACGCGCGAATCGCTGGAGAAGAATCGCTTGCTGCGGCCGGTTGCGCATCGCGTGCTCGCGCCCGAATTGTGGCGTTTCACGCGCCGGTCGGTCCCGCGCGGCGTGGCGCTGGGCATGGTCACGGGCATCCTGTTTCCAGTCGCACAGATCCCGCTGTCCGCAGTGCTGGCGCTGCCGTTCCGCGCCAACGTGCCGACCGCGGCGCTCACCACCTTCATCACTAATCCCTTCACGACGCCGTTCATCTGGGCGTTCGCTTATTGGGTCGGGAAATGGACACTGCATCTGGATGAGGCGCTGCCGGGCGATCCGCTCAGGCAGGCGGCGCAGTCCGACTGGATGCAATGGCTGATGTCCGACGCCGCGCCTGCGATTGCGGTCGGATTGCTGATCGTGACGGCGGTGCTGACCGTCGGCGGCTATGCGCTCACGTCGCTCGGCTGGCGGCTGTGGATCGCGCGCAAATGGAAAAGCCGTCACATTCGTCACCACAATTGACGGGGCGTGTTATCGGAGTAAAACGCAGCGCATCCTGATAAGACAAGAGGGTTGCCCTATGCGTTCTTCGTTCGTCGTCGCCGCTCTATTCGCGTCCGCCGCTGCTGGCTCGATCGCCATCGCCCAGACTGCGCCTGAAAAAGCGGAACAGACCAAAACGGTGGCGAAGGCCGCGACCGGCCCGGTCAAGCCCGCCAGGACCGACGGACCGCAGATTGGCGATTTCGGCTTCGACATGGCGGGCCGCGACACGGCGGTCGCACCCGGCGACGATTTCTACAACTACGCCAGCGGTACGTGGGAAAAGAACACCCAGATTCCCGCCGACCGTGCCAGCTACGGCATGTTTCACGTCCTGCAGGATCTGTCGCTCGAACGCACCCGCGGCATCCTCGAGGAAAGCACGAAGCAGCCCGGCAGCAAATCGGGCGATTTCTACGCCAGCTTCATCGACGAAGCCGCGGTGAACGCGAAGGGTGCGGCCCCGATCAAGCCGTGGCTGACCGCCATCAAAGGAGCCGCGACCAAGGACGCGCTCGCGACCGAAATGGCGAAGCTGCAGCGCCAGGGCGTACGCGGCTTCTTCGGCGTCGGCGTGGGTCAGGATGACAAGGCCCCCGAAAACTACATCGTCAGCATGTATCAGGGCGGCATCGGCCTGCCCGACCGCGATTATTACCTGAAGGACGACGCGAAGCTCGCGGCGATCCGCACCGCCTATCAGGCGTATCTTGCGCAGATGCTGACGCTGGCGGGCGAACCGAACGCCGTCGCGCGCGCCGCTGCCGTCGTCGCGATGGAGACCCAGCTCGCCACCGCGCACTGGACCCGGATCGAAAGCCGCGAGGCGGAGAAGACCTACAACAAGCTGACGCTCGCACAGCTGGCGCAGCAGGCCCCCGGCTTTCCGTGGCAGCCGTTCGCCACCGAACTCGGCGTCGCCAGCCAAGCCGCCTTCCTCGTCGCGCAGCCGACCGCGTTTGCGGGCGAGGCGAAGGTGTTCGCCGCGACGCCGCTGCCGGTGCTGAAGGATCACTTGATGCTCCGCACGTTGCGGACGTATTCGCCCTATCTGTCCTCCGATTTCGACAAGGCGACCTTCGCTTTCTACGGCACGACCCTGTCGGGCACGCCCGAACAGCAGGCGCGGTGGAAGCGCGGCGTGAACCTTGTCGGCGAATCGCTCGGCGAGGACGTCGGGCAGGCCTATGTCGCGAAATACTTCCCGCCCGAATCCAAGGCGGCAGCCGACGATCTGGTGAAGAACGTCATCGCCGCGATGGGCGACCGTCTGCGCAAGCTCGAATGGATGGCCCCCGAGACGAAGACCAAGGCGCTGGCCAAGCTCGCCGCCTTCACGCCCAAGATCGGCTACCCGACCAAATGGCGCGATTATTCGGCGCTGCAGATCCAGCGCGGCGATCTGGTCGGCAATGTCGCGCGGGCCAATGCGTTCGATTTTCAGCGCGACCTGAACAAGCTCGGCCAGCCGATCGACCGGACCGAATGGTTCATGACGCCGATGACGATCAACGCCTACGCCAACCCGCCGATGAACGAGATCGTCTTCCCGGCCGCGATCCTGCAGCCGCCGTTCTTCGATCCGAAGGCCGATCCGGCGGTCAATTACGGCGGCATCGGCGCGGTGATCGGGCATGAGATCAGCCATCACTTCGACGATCAGGGCCGCAAATACGATCCGTCGGGCAAGCTTGCCGACTGGTGGACGCCGCAGGACGTCGCGCGCTTCAAGGTGTTCACCGACAAGCTCGTCGCACAGTACGACGCCTACGAACCGCTGCCGGGCCAGCACATCCAGGGCGGCCTGACCTTGGGCGAGAACATCGCCGACCTCGCCGGGCTGACGGTGGCGATCGACGCCTATCACAAGTCGCTTGGCGGCAAGAAAGCTCCCGTGATCGACGGCACCACCGGCGACCAGCGCTTCTACCTAGGCTGGGCGCAGGTGTGGCGCACGAAGTTCCGCGAACCGGCGCTCCGCCAGCAGTTGCTGAGCGATCCGCATTCGCCCGGACACTACCGCGCGCTGACCGTGCGCAACCTCGATCCATGGTATGCGGCGTTCGGCGCGAAAACCGGGCAGACGACGTATCTCTCGCCCGAACAGCGCATCCGCATCTGGTGACCGCACCTCCCACGTCGTCATGCTTGACGGCATGACGGCGTGGGCCGAAGGATTCGGACGACAATGGCCACGCGTCCGATGCCTAGATTTCCCGTCCTGACCGCTCGATCCGCGCTCGCCGTCGCGCTGCTCGGCGGGCTGGTCGCCGCACTCGTCGTGCTATGGCTGATCGACGATGCGCTGATCGCCGCGGGTTTCATCGGCGCAGCGATCGTCGCAAGCAGCCTGATCGTCGCTTGGCGCGGCCTGTCCCCAAATCGCGCGATCGACCAGACCGCGGAGGTCGACTGGGGCGTCGCACGCGCTATTGCGGAGGCCAGCGACGATGCGCTGGCCGTCACCGATCGTGGCGGGCGGCTGGTGTGCGCCAACGACGCTTACGAGACCTTGTTCGGCGGCTTTCCGACCCCGCCATCGCTGCCGATCGGGGAGGCGGGCATCACCGCGCTCGCCGCCGCGGGCCGCGCCGCATGGCAGGACGGCGATGCACGCGTCGAACGCGCCGACACCGCCGACGGGGCGGTCGCGATCAACGTCGCGCGTGTCGGCGAACGGCAGGATATGCTCGTCTGGCAATTCGAACGGCCGGTTCACGCCGACCGCAGTTCGGCGCTGGCCGACGCGCTCGGGACCGGCCTCGGCGACCGGCTCGCCGCCGCCGGGATCATGGCCGCGCTCATCACCCCCGACGGCCGGATGATCGCCGCGAACCGCGTTCTGCGCACCCGCGCGATGGGCCGCGGGGAAGCGGCGATGGAGGGTCAGGATTTCGCGCGTTTCCTGATCTCGGACAGCCGCGGCCTGGTCCGTTTCGAGCGCGAGGGACTCGACGGCAACGCGCTAAGGCTGCTGCAGATACCCTTCGCCGATGCGGACGACGCGCCGATCCTGGTCGCGCTGCTGGATGAGGAAGAGAGCGAGGTCGACCCCGCCGGTGGCGCGAACGCGGCCAGCCATGTCCGCACGCTCGTCGCCTTGCTGCCGTTCGGCATGGCGCTGGTCGATCGCGAAGGCCGGTTCGTACAGATGAACGAGGCCTTCGCGCGCGCCGCGGGCGTCGATCTCGCCGCGCCGCCGCTCTACCCCGGCGACCTGGTGGTGCGCGAGGACAAGGGCGCGGTCGCCGATGCGGTGCGGCGTTTCGCGGGCGGCGCGGCGCATTCGGCCGACCTGGCGGTGCGGCTGCGCGATCATCCCGACGAGCCCGTCGCACTCTCGATCGCGGGCGCACGCGGGCTGGGCGAAGCGGCGGTGCTCCTCAGCCTGAAAGACAACACCGAGGAATCGCGCCTGAAACGCGAGGTCGCGCAGGCAACGAAGATGCAGGCCGTCGGGCAACTGGCGGGCGGCGTCGCGCACGATTTCAACAACATCCTGACCGCGATCATCGGCCACTGCGACCTGATGCTGATGCGCCATTCGCCCGGCGACAGCGATTATGACGACATCCAGCAGATCAGGACGAATTCGAACCGCGCCGCCGGTCTGACGCGCCAGTTGCTCGCCTTTTCGCGCCAGCAGACGCTTCGTCCCCAGGTACTGCAATTGCCCGACGTCGTGTCGGAGGTGTCGAACCTGCTGAAACGCCTGCTCGGCGAGACGGTCGTGCTCGACGTCACGCACGGCCGCGATCTGGGGCCAATCCGGGCCGATCCGGGGCAGCTAGAACAGGTCGTCGTCAACCTCGCGGTCAACGCGCGCGACGCGATGCTGGCGAAGCATCCGCACGGCGGCGGCCGCCTTACGATCCATACTCGAAGCGTGCCGATCGCCGAGGTCCGCCGCCGCGGGCCTGACCTGATGCCGGTCGGCGCCTATACCGCGCTGGAGATCACCGACACCGGCTCCGGCATCCCGCCCGAGATCATCCCCAAGATCTTCGAACCGTTCTTCACCACGAAGGAAGTCGGCAAGGGTACAGGCCTGGGCCTCTCCACCGTGTACGGCATCGTCAAGCAATCGGGCGGCTATATCTTCGCCGATTCGAAGCCGGGGCAGGGCGCGACCTTCACCATCTACCTGCCGGTCCATACCGCGGGCGCGGTAACCCCGCCGCGCAAGCCCATTTCAAAGGCCAAACCCGCGGATCTGTGGGGCACCGGCGTCGTGCTGCTGGTCGAGGACGAGGACATGGTCCGCGCCGTCGCCGAACGCGCGCTGACGCGGCAGGGCTATACCGTATTGGCGGCCGAGAACGGCGAAGTGGCGCTCGATCTGCTGGCCGAACATCCGCGCCCCGACCTTCTGGTGTCCGATGTCGTCATGCCCGCGATGGACGGCCCGACAATGGCGCGCCGCGTGCGTGAACGATATCCCGACCTGCCGATCCTGTTCATGTCGGGCTATGCGGAGGAGCAGTTGCGACGCTCGATCGACCTCGACAACGTGTCCTTCCTGCCGAAGCCGTTTTCGGTCCAGCAATTGGCAGAGGCGGCGCGCGACGCGCTTGGGCACGCGCCCTGACCGTCCCACCGCTCTTGCGTCCGGCACCGGGTGCGGTATGGCGGAACCAATGGCTACGCGTGTCCTGCTCGTCGAAGACGAACCGCTCATCGCGATGATGTTGGAGGATTTCCTCGACGTCCTCGATCACGCCCATGTCGGGACCGCCGACAGCGTCGCGACCGCCCTCCCGTTGATCGAGGAAGGCGGGATCGACTGCGCGATTCTCGACGTAAACTTGCGCGGCGGTGAAAAGAGCTGGCCGATCGCCGACGCGCTGGCCGCCCGCGACATACCGTTCGTCTTCGCGACCGGCGGCGGTGATGAAGGCATCGCCGACCAGCACCGCGAACGCCCGCGCCTTGGAAAGCCATTCACGATGGATGGGGTTGGAAAGGCACTGGAGCAACTCGCCGCCTGAGAGTTGATGGCGCGTTCTTTTCTTGCGTCGCGGCCGGGTTTGGCGACATAGCGCGCGCGTCATGACCAACAGCTTCGACAAATCCCGCCTGCCCAGCCGTCACGTCTCGGTCGGGCCAGAACGCGCGCCGCACCGCAGTTATTATTACGCTATGGGGCTTACCGAAGAGGAGATCGCCCGGCCGTTCGTCGGTCTGGTCAGCGCAGGCAACGACAGCGCGCCGTGCAACACCACACTCGATGCGCAGGCCGACGCCGCGCGCGCCGGGGTGGAGCAGGGCGGCGGAATGCCGCGCCGCTTCAACACGATCACCGTCACCGACGGAATCGCGATGGGCCATCAGGGGATGAAGGCGAGCCTCGTCAGCCGCGAGGTGATCGCCGATTCGGTCGAACTCAGCGTCCGCGGCCATTGCTATGACGCGCTGGTCGGCTTTGCGGGTTGCGACAAATCGCTGCCCGGCATGATGATGGCGATGCTGCGGCTGAACATCCCCAGCATCTTCGTATACGGCGGGTCGATCCTGCCCGGCCGCTTTCAAGGCCGCGACGTCACCGTGAAGGACGTGTTCGAGGTCGTCGGCCGCTATGCCGCGGGCGCGTGCCCGCTGTCCGAAGTCCACGAACTCGAACGCGTCGCCTGTCCGGGCCACGGCGCGTGTGGCGGGCAATATACCGCCAACACGATGGCGTGCGTCGGTGAGGCGATTGGTTTATCTCTTCCAAACAGCAACATGGTGCCCGCTCCTTACACGACGCGCGAACAAATTGCGGTGTCGGCAGGCGCGCAGGTGATGGAATTGCTCGCCCGTAACATCCGCCCGCGCGACATCTGCACCCGCGACGCCTTCGTAAACGCCGCGCGAATCGTTGCCGCGACCGGAGGATCGACCAACGGCGCGCTGCATCTGCCGGCAATGGCGCATGAGGCGGGAATCGAATTCGACCTGTTCGACGTCGCCGACATATTCAAGACGACGCCGTATCTCGCCGACCTTCAGCCCGGCGGGCATTATGTAGCGAAGGACATGTACGACGCGGGCGGCGTCTATATGTTGATGAAGACGTTGCTGGCGGAGGGGCTGCTCCACGGCGATTGCCTGACCGCGACCGGCAGGACGCTGGGCGAAAACATCGAGCAGGTGACGTGGAACCCTGATCAGAAGGTCATCTACGACGCGCGCACGCCGATCACCCCGACCGGCGGCGTCGTCGGCCTGCGTGGCAACCTCGCCCCCGATGGCGCGATCGTGAAGGTCGCCGGCCTGAATGATCTGGTGTTCGAAGGCCCGGCGCGCTGTTTCGATTGCGAGGAAGACGCCTTTGCTGCGGTCGAGGCGCGCTCGATCGTCGAGGGCGAAGTGATCGTCATCCGCTACGAAGGGCCGAAGGGCGGTCCCGGCATGCGCGAGATGCTCTCGACCACCGCGGCGCTCTACGGCCTCGGGATGGGCGAAAAGGTCGCGCTGATCACCGACGGGCGCTTTTCCGGCGCGACGCGCGGCTTCTGCATCGGTCATGTCGGGCCGGAAGCGGCGGAAGGCGGCCCGATCGCGCTGATCGTCGACGGCGATACGATCCGCATCGACGCCGAGACGGGGACGATCGACTTGCTGGTCGACGGTGCGGTGCTGGAGACGCGCAAAGCCGATTGGCGGCCGCGGGCGACTGATTACGGTTCGGGCGCGCTATGGCGCTATGCGCGCAACGTCGGCCCGGCGTACAAGGGTGCGGTCACCCATCCCGGAGCCGCCGCCGAAACCCATGTCTATGCGGATATCTAGTCTCGCCGCGCTGATCCTGCTCGCCGCCTGCGGAAAGGCGGAAACCGATACGCAGGTGCTGGCGCAGGCCGAGGCGAACCAGAGCGCGGCGGCGACCGACGACGGCGCGTTGAACTGTGCAGTCGCGGGCGCGACGGAATTTTCGCGCACCTGCACGCTCGACCGCGAGGAAACCGCGCGCGGCCTGTTGCTGACCGCACGCCACCACGACGGCGGATTCCGGCGCCTGCTGGTCACCACCGACGGCCGCGGCGTAATCGCCGCTGACGGCGCAGAGCCTGCGAAGGTGACGATCGTCGATAACGGCGAAATCGAGGTCGCGGTCGGCGACGATCATTACCGCCTTCCCGCCACGGTCCGCGAAGGCGCTGCGCCCGCGCCATGATCCCGCTCGATGGCCAGTATATCCTGACCGCCGCCGAAATGCGCGCGGCGGAGGACGCCGCGATTGCCGAGGGGGCGAGCGTGCGATCGCTGATGGCGCGCGCCGGGCAGGCGGTCGCTGAAGCGGCCCGCCGTCTTGCTGCGGGATCGGAAGTGCTGGTCCTCTGCGGCCCCGGCAACAACGGAGGCGACGGCTATGTCGCGGCCAGCATATTGCAGGCGGCGGGCCACGCGGTCCGCGTCGCCGCCACCGGCGAGCCGCGCACTGACGCTGCAAGAAACGCGCGTGGCGGCTGGAGTGGCCCGATCGAAACGATCGCCGACGCGAGGCCGGCACCGATCCTGGTCGACGCGCTGTTCGGCACCGGCCTGTCGCGCGGTCTGGACGCTGCGCTGGCCGATCAGCTTCACCGGCTGCGCGGCGCCGCGCGCATTGCGATCGCGGTCGACCTGCCGAGCGGCGTCGCGACCGACGACGGTGCGTTGCTATCGGACGTGCCGACGTTCGACCTGACCCTAGCACTCGGCGCAACGAAACCCGCGCACCTGCTGCACCCCGCCGCCGCGCGCATGGGCGAGGTTCGCGTTCTAGACATCGGCGTCCCGACCGAAAGCGCCGCGACGGTCCTGGCGAAGCCTCACCTTACGCAGCCAGCCCCCGACGCGCACAAATACATCCGTGGCATGGTCGCGATCGTCGCGGGAACGATGCCCGGCGCGGCCGCACTCGCCGCCTCCGCCGCCGCAAATTCGGGCGCGGGCTATGTCCTGCTGCTCGGCAGCGCGACCGACCGCGTCCCGCACGCGATCGTCCGTCGCCGCTATGACGCCGCACTGCTGGAAGACGGACGAATCGGCGCATTGCTGATCGGTCCCGGCCTCGGTCGCGGCGACACCGCACGCGAACGGCTCGACGCGGCGCTCGCCTCGACGCGACCGCTGGTGATCGACGGCGACGCGCTCCATCTGCTCGACCCCGACACACTCCCGAAACGATCCGCCCCCACGATCCTCACGCCCCACGCGGGCGAGTTCGACGCGCTGTTCGGGGCCGGGCAGGAGAGCAAGATCGACCGCACCCGCGCCGCCGCCGCACGATCCGGCGCGATCGTGGTTTTCAAGGGCGCGGACACCGTGATCGCCGATCCCTCCGGCCCGGTCCGCAGCGCCCACAAAGCGTCACCGTGGCTATCGACCGCGGGCACCGGAGACGTCCTCGCCGGGTTGATCGCCGCACGCCTTGCGACCAGCGCGTCCCCGCTCGACGCCGCCACTACCGGCGTCTGGCTACACGCCGAGGCCGCGCGCCGCGCCGGTCCCGCCTTCACCGCCGACGACCTCATTCAACACCTCCCGAAGGCGATCGCTGCATGTCTCTGACCGAAATCGTCCGCGTCGCCGCGCGCGGGGAGGGGGTCACCGCCGACGGCCGCCACGCCGCCTTCGCCGCGCCCGGCGACCTGCTCGCCGACGACGGCGCGCTCACCTCCGGCCCGCATCACGCGACGCCGCCATGCCGCCACTTCCCCGAATGCGGCGGCTGCCAGCTCCAGCACCTCGACGACGCGGCGTGGAGCGGCTTCATCACCGACCGCATCGCCGCCGCGCTCGCCGCGCACGACCTGACGACGATGATCCGCGCGCCGATCTTGTCCCCGCCGCGCACCCGCCGTCGCGCGACGCTCCACGCCGAGCCGTCGGGCCGGATCGGTTTCACCGCGGAGAAAAGCCACCAGATCGTCGACCTGGCCGAATGCCACGTCCTCGCCCCCGAACTCTTCGCGCTCATCGCGCCGCTGCGCCGCCTGCTCCAGCGGCTGAAGGTTAAACGCCGCGTCGACCTCCATCTCACCCTCGCTGATCAGGGCGTCGACCTGCTGGTGAACGGCGTCGCGCCCGATGGTCTGGCCGCAGCGGAAGCGATCACCGCCTTCGCGCAAGCCAACAACGTCGCCCGCATCTGCTTCGACCGCGGTGACGGTCCCGAAACGCGCTGGGAACCCGACGGCGTCACGATCACGCTGGGCGGCGTGGCCGTCCCGCTGCCCCCCGGCGCGTTCCTGCAAGCGACGCGCGAGGGCGAGGCGGCGCTGGTCGAGGCGGTACGGGAAGCGATCGGCACGCCGGAAACCACCGCCGACCTTTTCGCCGGCCTCGGCACCTTCGCGCTTTCGTTGCCGGGCAAGGTCTATGCCGCCGAAGGCGCACGCGACGCGATCCTGACGCTGAAGGCAGCGGCCGCCCTAGCCGGACGCCGCATCTTCACCGAACACCGCGACCTCTTTCGCCGCCCGCTGACGCCGAAGGAACTAGATCGTTTCGGCGCGATCGTGTTGGACCCGCCACGCGCAGGCGCGCGCGAGCAAGCGGTCGCGTTGGCGCAATCGACCGCGCCGGCCATCGCCTACGTGTCCTGCAATCCCAGCAGCTTCGCGCGCGATGCGAAGACGTTGTGCGATGGCGGCTATCGGCTCGACTGGATTCAGCCGGTCGGGCAATTCCGATGGTCGACCCACGTCGAACTCGCCGCGTGCTTCAGGAAAGATAATCCGCCGCGATGAAGTAGAGCCCGTCGGGCGGCGCATTCAGCCCCAGCGCCGCGCGGTCCTTCGCTTCCAGCGCCGCGCTCATATCGTCGGGCGACCACTTCTTTTGACCGACTAACGCCAGGCATCCGACCATCGACCGCACCTGATGATGCAGGAACGATCGCGCCGACGCGAACACCGACAGTCCGTCCGCCGTCTCCACCACGTCGAGCCGATCCAACGTCCGCACCGCACTGTTGGCCTGGCAATGCGCCGACCGGAACGTGGTGAAGTCATGCCGCCCCACCAACCGCGCCGCGCCGTTCTGCATCGCCGCCACGTCGAGCGGCGTCGGCACGCGCCACGCCAGCCCTTTCGCTAACGTCAGCGGCGCACGGCGTGTTGCCACGTCATAGCGATAATGCCGTCTAACGCACGAAAATCGCGCGTGCCAGTCATCCGCAACGACCACACAGTCCAACACCGCCACCGGGGCAGGGCGCACCAGCGCATTCAGCGCCTCCATCAGCCGGAACGCCTCGATCGGCTTCCCCACATCGAGATGCGCGCGCATCCCCGTCGCATGAACGCCCGCATCGGTCCGCCCCGCGGCATGGACCGCGACGCGTTCCCCCAGCATCGCGAACGCCGCCTCCTCCAGCGCCTGCTGCACGCTCGGCCCGTGATCCTGCCGCTGCCACCCCATGAACGGCCGTCCGTCATACTCCAGCGTCAACGCGAAGCGCGTCATTCGGCGACCTTGCCCAATACTGACCGAAAACCCTGGAGAAAGTCATTCGGTGGCATGAAAGCTTTGCCGGCCCGTTGGAGCAACTCGGGAAGAAGATATCCGTCACCGCAGGCGATCGCAAAGGCGCTGTCGCGCTTCGATGGCTTGCCCCAATTTGTTCCCGCGTCGATCAGATCGACAATTTCACCCGGCAGCCTGACATCATTCGGCCACCTGTTCAAAGCGCGCGCGCGGAACACCTTGATACGTTCACCATCGATTTCGAAAAAAGCTCCTGGTTTGCGGGTGAACGCCTGCACCTTTCGTGCAAGTGAAACGGCCGATTCCTGAAAGTTCAGTCGCGCTTCCGCCTTTTCGATTTTTGGTGCGTACGTCGCGTAGTTCTCGTCCTGCGCAAGCGGCGGGTAAGCATCGAGCCGCGCCAGCACCGTACACATCAGCTCTGCACCGATCGTGCTTAGGCGGTCCGTGATCTTCTCAGCGTCATCGATGCCGATCCAGGTGGATTTGCAAAGCCGCACGGGACCAGTGTCCAGACCCGCCTCCATTTGCATGATGCAAACGCCTGTTTCCGAATCGCCAGACAAGATCGCGCGTTGGATCGGCGCCGCGCCGCGCCAACGCGGCAGCAAGGACGCGTGGACGTTTAGGCAGCCCAACCGCGGGGCGTCCAGAATGGGCTGGGGCAGGATCAAACCGTAAGCTGCCACCACCGCGACATCTGCTTTCAATGCATCGAACGCCTGCTGCTGTTCGGCATTTCGAAGTGATGCCGGGGAACGAACCTTTATTCGCTTCACGTCGGCGAAATTCTGGACGGCGGACTCGACGAGCATCCGACCGCGACGTCCCGCGGGTCGAGGCGGCTGCGTGTAAACCGCGGCTATTTCGTGCCCGGCGTCGATTAAGGCCTCCAGCACCGGCACCGCAAACGTCGGGGTTCCCATGAAGATGATCCGCATAAGGCGCTTTCTCGACACGCTGGCGTCGTCACGCGCAACCCCCTATCTGTTCCTCCGATGGCTTCCCGGGAGATCGAAGCGCTGACGAGCGCGCTGGCGCGGCTGCCGGGGCTCGGGCCGCGGTCGGCGCGGCGTGCGGTGCTGCATCTGGTCAAGAAGCGCGAGGCGGCGCTGGTCCCCCTGCTGTCCGCGCTGACCGCGGTCGAGGCGAACCTCGCCAATTGCAGCGTCTGCGGCAACGTCGACACGATCGACCCGTGCGCGATCTGCGCCGATCCCCGCCGCGACGCGCGCGCGCTCTGCGTGGTGGAGGAAGTCGCCGATCTCTGGGCGCTCGATCGCTCGCGCCTGTTCCCCGGCCGCTTCCATGTCCTCGGCGGCAGGTTGTCGGCGCTGGAGGGAATTCGCCCCGAAGACCTCAGCATCGACCTGCTCGTCCGCCGGATCGAGGCTGGCGGGATCGACGAGGTCGTCCTCGCGATGAACGCCACGCTGGAGGGGCAGACCACCGCGCACTACCTCGCCGAACGGATCGAACGCTTCCCCGTCCGCGTCACGCAACTCGCGCACGGCCTGCCGGTGGGCGGCGAGCTCGACTATCTCGACGAAGGCACGCTCGCCCAGGCCTTGCGCGCAAGGCGTCCGATGGCTTGATTCATGGGAAGGTGCGCATTAGCTCGCACCCATGGCCGTTCTTCCCATCGTCGAAATCCCCGATCCCCGCCTCCGTCTCGTCTCGGAGCCAGTGGAGAAGGTCGACGATTCGATCCGCGATCTCGTCGCCGACATGGTCGACACGATGTACGCCGCGCACGGCATCGGCCTCGCTGCGATCCAGATCGGCGTCGCCAAACGCGTGCTCGTCATCGACCTGCAGGAACGCGTGACCGAGGACGAGGAAAAGCCCGAAGCGATCCGCGACCCCCGGGCCTATATCAATCCCGAGATCCTGTCGGTTAGCGACGAACTGTCGACCTACAGCGAAGGCTGCCTGTCGATCCCCGAACAATATGCCGAGGTCACGCGCCCGGCGCGCTGCCGCGTGAAGTGGCTCGACGAACAGGGCGAGAGCCATGAAGCCGAACTCGACGGCCTGCTGGCGACGTGCATGCAGCACGAGATCGACCATCTGAACGGCGTGCTGTTCATCGATCACATCTCGCGTCTGAAACGCGACATGGTGGTGAAGAAGCTGGCGAAAATGCGCAAGGCCGCCTGACGCGCCAATGATTTTGGACAGCGATTTTGGGGCTGTCCTACACCCGTCGTTCGTTCTATGTTCCGGCGGTGACCAGTGTATCCGACATCCGCGCCGCCGCCACCGAACGCCCGTCGCCGATGCGTTCTTGGCCTAACCTTAGCCTAACCTTCCGGCACGCGGCATGACCGAAACCCTCGCCGTCGGCCTCATTGCGATCCTGCTCGGCCTTGCACTCGGCTGGTGGTTCGCCAGCCGCGGCGTCGCAGCGCTGCGCACCGAACGCGATCAGCGCACCGAGGAATTCAAGCGCGCGATCGTCGACCTCGCCGGGGCCGAGGAACGCGCGAAGGCGGCGGAGGCGTTGCGCGCCGAACTGACGGCCGTGCGCGACGACCGCGACCGCCGCAGCACCGAGATCGCGACGCTCCGCGCCGAGGCCAGCGCGTTCGAAGCGCGGCTGGTCGAACTGCGCGAGGCGAAGGACGCCTTGTCGGCGCAATTCAACGAGGTCGGCCAGAAACTGCTCGCCGAAGCGCAGGAACGCTTCCTCCAGCGCGCCGGCGAACGCTTCAAGGAATCCGAAGAGACCGCGGGGCAGAACCTGAAGGCGATGCTCCAGCCGGTCAGCGACCGCCTCCAGCGCTACGAAGAGGGCGTCGCCAAGGTCGAGGCCGAACGCCGCGACGCATTCGGCGACCTGAAGGGCCAGATCGAACAGATGCGACTGGGGCAGGAGAAGGTCAGCACCGAAGCCGCCAAACTGGTCAATTCGCTCCGCAACGCGCCCAAGTCGCGCGGCCGCTGGGGCGAACAGCAATTGAAGAACGTGCTGGAAACCTGCGGCCTGTCCGAACACACCGATTTCCAGACCGAGGTCAGCGTCTCCGGCGGCGACGAAGGCGGCCGCCTGCGCCCCGACGCGATCATCCGCGTTCCCGGTGGGCGGGCCTTGGTGATCGACGCCAAGGTATCGCTCAACGCCTATCAGGACGCGTTCGGCGCGGTCGACGATGCCGAACGCCTGATCGGTCTGGCCGCGCACGCGCAATCGATGCGCACCCACGTCAACGGTCTCGGCAACAAGGCCTATTGGAGCCAGTTCGCCGACGCGCCCGACTACGTCATCATGTTCGTCCCCGGCGAACATTTCCTATCCGCCGCGCTCGAACACGACCCGACACTCTGGGACTTCGCCTTCGAAAAACGCGTCCTCCTCGCCACCCCCACGAACCTGATCGCGATCGCCCGCACCGTAGCCGCGGTCTGGCGGCAGGAACGGTTGGCTAAGGAAGCGCAACAGATCGGTGCTCTAGGGAAAGAACTCTACGATCGCTTGGCCAAGGCGGCGAGCGACCTCCGCAAAGTCGGCGGCGGCCTGACCAGCGCGGTCAACAACTACAACAGCTTCGTCAGCAGCTTCGAAAGCCGCGCGCTGGTGACGGCACGAAAATTCCGCGACCTGAACATCGAAACCGGCGCGCGCGAGATTGAAGACGTTTCGCCAGTGGAGGCGCTGGCGCGGTATGGAGATGGGCCGGCGTTAATCGGCTCGGCTATCGGCGAGCCGGGGGAATAAAGCCTTGGCGAAGTATCGGCATACCAAACTTCCACCGCCCTATCTCAAGCGAATATGGCTAGATGTCGGGGACAAGGGCGACCTTGAAGCCTATCCCCTGTGCTTGCCGATGTTTCGACGCCAGGAATTCGAGCTGGCTTTTGATCGCCCGATTACGATCATCGTCGGCGAAAACGGTGTCGGAAAGTCGACGCTGATCGAAGGCATTGCAGTGCTCGCCGGCTTCGACGAAAGCGGGGGCGGCCCTGGCTATCGAGCCGTCGACAATGAAGGTGCGCTTGAAACCGGGGGTGGTTGCCTTGCAGACCATCTGAAAGCGAGTTGGCTACCCAAGATCGGTCGTGGCTGGTTCTTCAGGGCTGAAAGCTTCTTTTCGGTCGCGAGATATCTTGATGCGGCGGGTTCGCCGAGTGCCGATTTCCTTTCGCACTCACACGGAGAGGGGTTCATTCGCTTCTTCGCCGAACGGTGCACCCAGCCGGGACTGTTCATCTTCGACGAGCCCGAGTCGGCTTTGTCACCGAACAGACAGTTCGATTTTTTGAAACTCCTGACAATGATCGATCGGTCTGCGCAGGCTCAGGTAATCATGGCGACGCATTCGCCGATCCTCATGGCGATGCCCGGCGCGCGACTTCTGCGAATGGGGAAATACGGACTCGAGCCAGTGATGCTGGAAGAAACTGATCACTTCCGCATCATGCGTGAATTCGTCGGCGATCCACATGCTGTCGTGGCAGCGATGCTCGACGAATAGGTTATTGCTGCCCCAATACCTCATACGCCATCACCGCAGTCGCCACTGCCGCGTTTAGGCTGTCTGCCTTGCCGAGCATCGGGATCTTCACCAGAATATCGCACGCCGCGGCCATCTCTGGCGGCATGCCCTGCGCCTCGTTTCCTGTCAGCAGGAAGGTCGGCGCCGAATAGCCCGCGGCCCGATAATCGGTCTCCGTATCCAGGCTGAGTCCAACCAGTTGCCCCGGCCCGTCACGCAGCCACGTCAGGAATTCCGCCCAATCGCACCGCACGATCGGCACCGTGAACAGCGCCCCCATGCTCGCACGCACCGCCTCGACCGAGAAGGGGTCGACGCACTCGCCGATCAGGATCAGCGCGCCCGCGCCGACCGCGTCGCCGGTGCGCAGGATCGTCCCCAGATTGCCCGGATCGCGCAGCCGCTCCGCCACCAGCCAGATCGCCGACGACGCGCGATCTAATCCTTCCAGCCCGACCTCGAATTCGTCGAACACGCCGACCACCGCCTGCGGATTGTCCTTGCCCGACAGTTTCGAGAGGATCGCAGGCGTCGTCTCGATCACCTCGCCGCCATCCGTCTCCACCGCGATGACCAGCTCCCGCACCAGCGGATGCGCGGCGCTGGCGGCGGCGTAGAACAGCATCCGCGGCAGGCGATCCATGTCACGCGCCTCGGTCAGGATGCGCAGCCCCTCGGCCAGGAACTGGTGCGCCTCGCGCCGATGCCGTTTGTCACGCAGGTCGCGGACGTATTTGATCAGCGGATTGGAGAAAGCGGTAATTTCGCGGGGCATCGACCGCCTTTAGCCGTTCGTTTCGAGCGAAGTCGAGAAACCGGGAAAGTATAATTCAGTCCTCGCCGAACTTCGCCTCGACCAAGGCGCACATCGTCGCGACGACCGTCTCGGCCTCGTCGCCGACCGCGCTGATCGTGATCGTGTCGCCCTTGGCTGCGCCCAGCATCATCAGCCCCATGATCGACGTGCCGGTGACGCTCGATCCGCCCTTCGCCACCTCGACCGCGATCGGCTGTTCCGACGCCAAGGTCACGAACTTCGCACTCGCGCGTGCGTGCAGCCCGCGCCGGTTGCTGACCAGCACCTCGCGCGACACGCTCAAGCCGCCGCCTCGCCGATGCCCAGCACCTCGGACGCGACCGAGATATACTTACGACCCGCCTCGCGCGCCGCCGCCACCGCCGCGACCACGGTCATCGCTTTGCGCGCCGATTCGAGCCGGATCAGCATCGGCAGGTTGATCCCTGCGATCACCTCCACGCGCCCGCGCTGCATCAGCGAAATCGCCAGATTGGACGGCGTGCCTCCGAACAGGTCGGTCAGGATGATGACGCCGCGCCCGGTGTCGACCTGTTTCACCGCAGCCTCGATGTCGGCGCGGCGTGCTTCCATATCGTCTTCTGGGCCGATCGCCACCGTCAGCACATTCTGCTGCGGGCCGACCACATGCTCCATCGCCGTGACGAATTCGTCCGCGAGCCGGCCGTGGGTGACAAGCACAAGCCCGATCATCGAACGCCGACCATCGTGAAAACCATCTTCCTCATTGCCCGGCGGGCCGTCCTTCAAGCGCATCCTGCGGCGCGGCCGCCAGATCGCGATGGATCACCGTGGGGGAAAAACCAGCTTCGCGCAACCGTGTGGCGACCCGATCGGCGACGTGTACCGAGCGGTGTCTCCCCCCGGTACACCCGAACGCGATCGATACATACGGCTTGCCCTCCACCCCGTAACGCGGAACCAGCAGCAGCAGCAGTTCCTCGATCCGCCGTAGCGACTCCTCATACGCCGGGTCCGCCGCGACATAGGCCGCAACATCCGGGTCAAGTCCCGTGCCGGGCTTCAGCGCGGGATCCCAATGCGGATTACGCAGGAATCGCATGTCGAAGACCAAGTCGGCGTCCGTCGGCAGTCCGCGGGCGAAACCGAACGACGTCACCGACAATGTCGCTTCGCTCAGCCCGACGCGCGAAAAGGCGGCGCGAATCTGTTGCGCCAAGCCATTCGCGTTCAAACCGGTCGTGTCGATCAACCGGTTGGCCCATGCCTTCAACGGCGCGAGCAGTTCGCGTTCGCGCTCGATTCCGTCACGCGCCGGCCGATCCTGCGCCAACGGGTGCCGCCGCCGCGTCTCATCATAGCGTCGTGCGAGCTCCTCGGTCCCGCAATCCAGGAACAACGTCCCGATCTCGTGCCGGCCCCGCGCACGCAACCGATCGACCTGCGCCACGATGGTCGCCGGATCGAAATCCCGTGTCCGCGCGCCGACCCCCAGCGCCAACGGCCGCGTAATGCCCTCGGCGCCCTCGGGTGGAGGGGCGCTAAGCAACCGATCGAGCAACGGTAGCGGCAGATTGTCGACCACTTCCCAGCCCAGATCCTCCAGCGTCTTCAGCACGGTCGATTTGCCCGCACCCGACAGGCCGGTGACCAACAGAATCTCGGGTGGGGCAGAGCTCACGGCAGATCCTCGCGCAACGCCAGTTCGCACTTGATCGGTGCGGTTGCCGCGAAGGCATCGACCGCAACCTCCCGTACCGACACACCCGCAATTACCCGACGACCGCGCTCGGGAAGCCGTTCTACCGGTCCACCCAAACGTACCGCCAGCGCGACCTTCGCGTCGGCCAGATGCGGGAAGGGGACGATACCGATTCCGCGCACCTCGATCCGCCCGGCGATTGTCGCGGGCGGCGCAGCGATCAGGCCATCACCGTCGCGGCGCACCTCGGTGTAATCATCCGATACCAGCGTAGCCCCGCGATCGATCAGGCGCAGCGCCAGGTCGGATTTGCCCGACCCCGACGGCCCGGAAATCAGTACCGCACGCCCATCGATCGCGACCGTGGTGGCGTGGATCGTCTCTCGGTCAGTCACATGATCCCCGGATCGGACAGCGGAAGGCGTACGACGAACCGCGCCCCGCTCAGGCGGTCTTCACGCGATTCGACCGCGATTGCGCCCTGATGCGCTTCGACGATGGTGCGCGCAATGGCGAGGCCCAGGCCCGAATGCTGCCCGAACGCCTCGCTCTGAGGGCGGATCGACTGGAAGCGGCGGAACACGTCCTCGCGCGCATCCTCGGGCACGCCCGGACCTTCGTCCTCGAACCGCACCTCCAGATCACCGTCGTCGCGGCGGGCTCCGATCGTGATCAGGCCGTCATCGGGTGAAAAGGAGATCGCATTGTCGATCAAATTTTCGAACACCCGCTCCAGTCGCGCCCCTTCGCCCGACACGATCAATGCGTCGCCGCCCGGCTGGTCGAAGCGCAGCCGCACGCCACGCTCCACCCCGCGATCTTCGCGCTGATGCAGCAGCCCGGCGATCATGGCGTTAATGTCCACCGGCTCGAATTTCGCGCGACTGAGCTGTGCGTCCAGGCGCGACGCCTCCGAAATGTCGCTGATCAACCGGTCGAGGCGCTGGACGTCGTCCTGGACGATCGCCAGTAGACGCGCCTGGAGTACCGGATCCTTTACCTGCGCAAGGCCGTCCACCGCGCTGCGCAACGAGGCGAGGGGGTTCTTCATCTCGTGCGTCACGTCCGCCGCAAACGCCTCCGTCGCATCGATCCGTGCGCGCAGCGCCAGGCTCATGTCGGACAGCGCGCGGGCCAGCATCCCGATCTCATCCTTGCGCTCGGGCAGCCGCGGCACGACGACTTCGCGCGCGCGCCCCAGCCGTACTCGGACCGCCGCCCGCGCCAATCGCCTCAGCGGCCGGACGATCGTCCGAGCGAGGAACAGCGACAGCAGGACCGACACGATCGTGACGATCAGCAACACCATGCTGAGCCGAAACCGCTCGACCCGGACGCGCTGGATGATGTCGCGCGTATTGATCGCGGTCAGCACGATCGGCCCGTCATCGAGCGGCGCGGCGGCGGTGATTACCGGTGTCCGGTCGGGCGCGCGCCATACTGTCCCGCTCGCCACGCGCCGCGCCTGCGCCGCACGCACATCGGGCCAGCCCTGCCCATTGTCGCGTTCGCGGTACAACGGCGCCCGCGTCGCCCCGACCACAGTATCGATTCCGGCGTCCAGAAACCGCGCCGCCTTCTGACCCCAATCGTCCTTGTCGGGGTCCAGCAACAGGAAATTGCGCTTCCCCAACGCCCGGCTGTCGACGATCAGCGATCCATCCCGCGCGTAAAGCCGGATTCGCGTGCCGGTATCGGTCGCCAGCCGCACGATCAGGGGGTCGCGCAAGTTCGGCGAAACAGCGTTCAGCGCCTCCGCAATCAGTCGCGCCTCCTGCGTCGCCTGATCGACGCGGCTATCCAGGATGCGGCTGCGGTACGAATCGAGATAGAAGAATCCTCCCGCCAGCAGCAACAGCGCAAGGATGTTGATCGCCAGGATGCGGCGGGTGAGCGAGACACGGCCCGACCAGCGGAGCGCGAGGTCGCTCCCCTCACTCCTCGCTGAAACGGTATCCGGCGCCATACAGCGTCTCGATCGCATCGAATTCGGGGTCGATCTCGCGGAATTTCCGCCGGACGCGCTTGATGTGCGAATCGATCGTGCGGTCGTCGACGTAGATGTCGTCCTGATACGCCGCATCCATCAACTGGTTGCGCGTCTTCACGATGCCGGGGCGTTGCGCCAGCGTTTCGAGGATCAGGAATTCGGTGACCGTCAGCGTCACGTTTTGCTCGCCCCACGTTACGCGGTGGCGCGCGGGGTCCATCGTCAGCCGCCCGCGTTCGATCGGACCCTGCGATTCGGGCACGTCTGCGGCGCCCGGCTGGGCCAGTTCGGCGCGGCGCAGGATCGCTCGGATGCGGGCGATCAGCAGGCGCTGGCTGAACGGTTTGGCGATATAATCGTCCGCCCCCATCGCCAGCCCCAGCGCCTCGTCCAGTTCGTCGTCCTTGCTGGTCAGGAAGATCACAGGTGTGGCCAGCTTCTCGCGCAGTCGACGCAGCAGCTCCAGTCCGTCCATCCGCGGCATTTTGATGTCGAAGATCGCCAGGTCGGGAGGATTTTCGATCAGCGCCTTCAGTGCGGTCTCGCCGTCCGAATAGATGCGCGTGACGAATCCCTCCGCCTGGAGCGCGATCGAAACCGAAGTCAGGATGTTGCGGTCGTCATCGACGAGTGCGATCGTAGCCGTCATGTCTGCCCCGGTTAGTCCAAAGCCGGGACACGCTCAATGGCGCGCGTGCGATGGCGCTTGATCCGGGTGTTTGACGATTCCGGGCCTCACCGATATGCGCCGGTGCAAGCACGCATACGTATGCGGCACAACGAAACAGCATTCTTAGGGGACGACCATTGAGCGACCGCATTCCTGACGCCGGGCTGGAGGCCCAGGGAATCGAGACCCGCGCCACGCTGCACTGGAACCTGGTGACCGCGCGGCTGGTGGAGGCCGCGGTCGCACGCGGCGAAGGAAAATTGTCCGCCGACGGGCCTTTGGTGGTGGAAACTGGCGCGCACACCGGCCGCAGCGCGAATGACAAGTTCATCGTGCAGGATGCCGAGACAGCCGACAGCGTTTGGTGGGGCAAATCGAACAAACCGATGGAGCCGGCGCATTTCGCCGCGCTGAAGGCCGACTTCCTTGCCGCGCTGCGTGAGAAGGAAAACCTGTTCGTCCAGGATCTGTTCGGCGGATCGCAACCGGAGAACCGCGTTCGCGTCCGCGTCGTCAACGAACTCGCCTGGCACAATCTGTTCATCCGCACGATGCTGGTGCGGCCCGAAGAGGCGGAGCTGAAGGGCTTCGCAGCCGAATATACCATCATCGACCTGCCCAGCTTCCGCGCCGATCCGGCCCGCCACGGCTGCCGCAGCGAAACGGTGATCGCGGTCAACTTCACCGAGAAACTTATCCTGATCGGCGGCACCAAATACGCCGGCGAGATGAAGAAATCGGTGTTCGGCCTGCTGAACTATCTGCTCCCGCCGACCGGTGTGATGCCGATGCATTGCTCCGCCAACATGGGGGCGGACGGATCGACAGCGGTGTTCTTCGGCCTGTCCGGCACCGGCAAGACGACGCTCAGCGCCGACGCCAGCCGCACGCTGATCGGCGACGACGAACACGGCTGGTCCGACACGGCGGTCTTTAATTTCGAAGGCGGCTGCTACGCCAAGATGATCCGCCTGTCGGAAGATGCCGAGCCGGAAATCTTCGCGACGACGAAACGTTTCGGCACGGTGCTGGAAAACGTCGTGATGGACAACGTCACGCGCCAGCTCGATCTGGAGGATAACAGCCTCGCCGAGAACAGCCGCGGCGCGTATCCGATCGACTTCATCCCGAATTCGTCGGAAGAGAATATGGGCGGCGTTCCGAAAAACGTCGTGATGCTGACCGCCGACGCCTACGGCGTGCTGCCGCCGATTGCGAAGCTGACGCCCGATCAAGCGATGTACCACTTCCTCTCGGGCTACACCGCGCGGGTAGCCGGGACCGAGATCGGCGTGACCGAACCCGACGCTACCTTCTCCACCTGCTTCGGCGCGCCGTTCATGCCGCGCCACCCGTCGATTTACGGCAATCTGCTGAAAAGCCGCATCGCGAAGGGCGGGGTCGATTGCTGGCTGGTCAACACCGGCTGGACCGGCGGAAAATACGGCGTCGGCAACCGGATGCCGATCAAGGCGACCCGCGCGTTGCTCAACGCCGCGCTCGACGGCAGCCTGAACGACGCCGAATTCCGCACCGATCCCAATTTCGGTTTCAAGGTGCCGGTCGCGGTGCCCGGCGTCGACAGCGCGATCCTCGATCCGCGGGAGACGTGGGCGGACAAGGCCGGTTACGACGCGACGGCGGCGAAACTGGTTGACCTGTTCGTCGAGAATTTCGCGCAGTTCGAAAGCGCGGTCGACGAAGGCGTTCGGCAGGCCGCCCCCAAGGTCGCGCAACCGGCCTAAGCGCGATCGTCTCGGGATGGTCATCGTCCCGACGCGGTAATTTCACGGGGCGCGGCTAGCCGACCGGCAGCCGCGCCCCGGAGATTGTTCCATGACCGCATCCCGATCGACTGTCGCCCGCAATATTGCGGTGCGCGCTGCCGTTCATCGGCACGAGCATCTGTCGAAACAGGGCCTGCTCGAACGCGCTTTCACCTTCGCATTTCGCGGGCTGGTGTATGCGCAGATCTGGGAAGACCCGGCGGTCGATATGGAGGCGCTGGCGATCACGCCCGACAGCCATGTCGTGACGATCGCCTCGGGCGGTTGCAACGTGCTGTCATATCTGACCGCAAACCCGCGCGCGATCACCGCGATCGACCTGAACACCGCGCATATCGCGCTGAACAAGCTGAAGGTCGTCGCGGCGCGTCACTTGCCCGATCACGCGACGTTCCGCCGTTTCTTCGGCAGTGCCAACTCCGCCGACAATATCGCGGCGTATCGCGCGCATATCCGCCCGCATATCGACGATCCGACGCGGCGCTATTGGGAAGGCCGCGATCTGACCGGCCGGCAGCGGATCGGTGGGTTCGCCCACGGGATGTACCGCCGCGGGCTGCTCGGCCGGTTCATCGGCGCGGCGCACCTGCTGGCGCGGCTGAACGGCATCGATCCGCGATCGATCCTGCAGGCCCGTTCGATCGAGGAGCAGCAGGAGATTTTCGCGCGCGACTATGCCCCGATGTTCGACCGCGCGTTCGTGCGCTGGCTGGTCGATCAGCCGGTGTCGCTGTTCGGGCTTGGCGTACCGCCTGCGCAGTTCACCGAACTGGCGGGTGAACAGCATATGGCCGATGTGCTGCGGCATCGGCTTGAACGGCTCGCCTGCGGGTTCGATTTGAAGGACAATTACTTCGCGTGGCAGGCGTTCGGCCGCGGCTATTCGGACGAAGCGGCCGCCCCATTGCCGCCCTATCTTCAGGCCGACAATCACCAATCGGTCGTTGATCGCGTCGACCGGATCAGCGTGCGGCACGTCAACTTCACCGACTATCTTGCTGCGCAGACTACCGAGTCGGTCGACCGCTACGTCCTGCTCGACGCGCAGGACTGGATGACCGACGCGCAGCTTGGGCAACTCTGGCGCGAAATCACCCGCACCGCGCGACCCGGCGCGCGCGTCCTGTTCCGCACCGCTGGCGAATCCGACATCCTGCCCGGCCGCGTGCCCGCTGACGTGCTGGGCCGCTGGACGTATCGGCAGGCGGAATCGGCGGACTACACCAAGCGTGATCGATCGGCGGTGTACGGCGGCGTCCATCTGTACGTGCTGGGAGACACGCACTGACCGCCACCGACCATGCGCAAAGCATGGACCGGATGTACGCGCTGCAACGCCACCTCTACGACGCAACGCGGAAATACTATTTGCTCGGGCGCGACCGGCTGATCGAAAAACTCGATCCGCCCGCGGGCGGCGCGGTGATCGAGATCGGCTGCGGCACCGCGCGCAACCTGATCGTCGCGGCGCGGCGCTGGCCGAATGCGCGTTTCTACGGCGTCGATATCGCCGCCACGATGCTGGAAACCGCACGATCGCATGTCGCGCGCGCCGGTTTGGCCGACCGCATCAGACTGGAGCAGGGGGACGCGAGGGATTTCGATCCAGTCGCGCTGTTCGGCGTCGCGGCGTTCGATCGCGTCTTCCAGAGCTACACCCTGTCGATGATCCCCGACTGGCGCGGCGCGATCGATCATGCCGCGTCGGTCCTCGCGCCCGGCGGGCGGCTGTCGATCGTGGATTTCGGACAGCAGGAGGGGTGGCCGCGTTGGTGGCGTGCGTTCCTGCTCGGCTGGCTCGCGCGATGGCACGTTACCCCGCGCGTAGATCTGTTCGACAGCGCCTCCACGATCGCGCAAGACCGGCACCTGACCCGCCGCTTCGCGGTCCAGCACTGCGGCTATGCGTGGAGCGTCGTGCTGGAGCGGCCGGTCAGCCCGTGACCGGCTCGACCGCCGCGACCCCGCCCGACAACGACACGACCCGCGCGTGCGCCCCGACCGGCAGCGCTGGCCCAGTCGCGGGCCATTCGCCGTCGCCGATCCGCACGCGGCCGTGGCCGTCCTCGATCGCGGTCGTCACGGTGACGATCTGCCCGACCAACCGCGCCGCACGATCGTTCAGCAGCGGGTCGCTCGTCTCGACCGGATAATCGCGATACCAGCGCCGCCCGATCAGCACCGTAACCGCGCTCCACACCGCAAACGACCCGAGCTGCGCGGCGATCGGCAGGTCGCTCAGCACCAGCGTGGCGACACCGGTGATCGCCGCGGCGAGCGCGAGGAACACCAGGAACACGCCCGGTATCAGCAACTCGGCGATGCCCAGCACCACCGCCGCCAGCAGCCACCACGTCCCTGCGCTCATTGCACGCCCGGTTCGATCGGCCCCTTCACGCGGGGTGTGCTCGCCTGAGGCTGCGGCTTGGCGGTCGTCGAGGCCAGCGCATCCTTCGCCAGTTCGCCGATCCCGCCCAGCGTCCCGATCAGCTGCGTCGCCTCGACCGGGAACAGGATCGTCTTGGCATTCGGGCTGGTCGCGAACTTGCCGATCGCCTCGACGTATTTCTGCGCGATGAAGTAATTGATCGCTTGCGCGCCGCCTTCCTCGATCGCCTGAGACACCGCCCGAGTCGCCGAGGCCTCGGCCTGCGCCGCCCGCTCACGCGCCTCCGAATCGCGGAACGCCGATTCCTTGCGCCCCTCGGCTTCGAGAATGCGCGCCGCTTTCTGTCCCTCGGCGCGCAGGATTTCCGACGCGCGCGATCCTTCGGCGTCCAGAATGTTGGCGCGCTTTTCGCGCTCCGCCTTCATCTGCCGCCCCATCGCGTTGACGATGTCGGCGGGCGGGCGGATGTCCTTGATCTCAACGCGGGTGATCTTCACCCCCCAAGGCGTCGTAGCGTGATCGACCACCGACAACAGCCGCGCGTTGATCTCGTCGCGCTTCGACAGCGTCTCGTCCAGGTCCATCGACCCCATCACCGTGCGCAGGTTTGTCGTCGTCAGCTGGAGCAGCGCGACGTACAGGTCCGACACTTCATACGCCGCCTTCGCCGCGTCCAGCACCTGGAAGAACACGACCCCGTCGGTCGAGATCATCGCATTATCCTTGGTGATGATCTCCTGTCCCGGAATGTCGATCACCTGCTCCATCATGTTCACCTTGCGGCCGACACGATAGAAAAACGCGGGGTAGAAATTGAACCCCGGCGCCGCGGTCGTGGTGTAGCGGCCGAAATGTTCGATCGTATATTGATAGCCTTGGCGGACGATCTTGATACTGGTGAACAGGTAGAACAGCACCAGCGCCAGCACCAGAATTACGGCCGTCAGTTCCATCGCGCGCGCTCCCCACGGTATCTGCCCGCGTATCTAGCAGCCGATCGGGCGGGGGCCTAGCAGTTCGCGGCGGTTGCGGTTACATGGCCCGCCACTCCCGCACCCGCACCGGAATCGGCACCCCATGGACATTCGCCTCGGCCTCACCTTCGACGACGTATTGCTCGTCCCCGCCGAATCGCAGGTGCTGCCCAGCCAGGCCGACACGCGCACGTCGATCACGCGCGGTATTTCGCTCAACATACCCATAGTCTCGTCGGCGATGGACACCGTGACCGAAGCCGACATGGCGATCGTCATGGCCCAACTTGGCGGGATCGGCGTGCTACACCGCAATCTGACCCCCGCCGAACAGGTCGCCGCGGTGCGGCAGGTGAAGCGCTTCGAAAGCGGCATGGTGGTCAACCCGATCACGATCGCACCGGACGCGACGCTGGCCGATGCGCAGGCGCTGATGGCGGCGAACCGGATCAGCGGCATCCCGGTGGTCGAGCGCGACGGCAAGCTGGTCGGCATCCTGACCAACCGCGACGTGCGCTTCGCCGAAAACCCGCGCCAGCCCGTCGCCGAGCTGATGACGCACGAAAACCTCGCAACCGTCTCGGTCGGCGTCGGGCAGGAGGAGGCGCGCCGCCTGCTCCATCAACGCCGGATCGAAAAACTGCTGGTCGTCGACGAAGCCTATCGTTGCGTCGGGCTGATCACGGTCAAGGATATCGAAAAGGCCGTCACCTATCCCAATGCGACGAAGGACGCCGCGGGCCGGCTGCGCGTCGCCGCCGCCACCACGGTCGGCGACAAGGGGTTCGAACGGACCGAGGCTTTGGTCGACGCCGAATGCGACCTGATCGTCATCGATACCGCGCACGGCCACAACCGCGACGTCGCGCTGGCGGTCGAACGCGTGAAACGGCTCAGCAATTCGGTGCAGGTCGTCGCGGGCAACGTCGCGACCGGCGAGGCGACCCGCGCGCTGATCGGCGCGGGCGCGGACGGGATCAAGGTCGGCATCGGCCCCGGATCGATCTGCACCACCCGCGTCGTCGCGGGCGTCGGCGTGCCGCAGCTGACCGCGGTGATGGATTGCGCCGAGGCGGCTGCGAAGGAGGGCGTGCCCGTCATCGCCGACGGGGGCTTACGCACCTCCGGCGATCTCGCCAAGGCGCTGGCGGCGGGCGCATCAACCTGCATGGTTGGATCTTTGCTCGCCGGAACCGAGGAAGCGCCGGGCGAAACGTTCCTTTATCAAGGACGTGCATACAAATCCTATCGTGGCATGGGAAGCGTCGGCGCGATGGGCCGAGGCTCGGCCGACCGCTATTTCCAGGGCGACATCAAGGATCAGCTGAAGCTGGTGCCCGAAGGGATCGAAGGACAGGTGCCGTTCAAAGGCCCGGCCCGCGACGTGATCCATCAACTGGTCGGCGGTATCAAGGCCGCGATGGGCTACACCGGCGCGGCCACGATCCCGGACCTGCAGGCCCGCGCCAATTTCGTGCGCATTACAGGGGCGGGCTTGAAGGAAAGCCACGTCCACGACGTGACGATCACGCGAGAGGCCCCGAATTACCCGACGCGATGAGGCTAAATCCTCCCCCGCCATGGGGAGGTGGCGCGCGAAGCGTGACGGAGGGGGAGGTAAGCGATGCGCTTGGAAGCAACGCCAAACAGCCGACGAAACGCAAAGCGCCTACGCCAAGAAATGACGCCGCCGGAGATCGCCCTGTGGCTCGCACTCCGAAGCAACGAACCTGGCCTGCGATTCCGCAAGCAGTATCCGGCAGGCGAGTACGTCCTTGATTTCTACTGCGCCCCCGCTCGCTTGGCGATCGAGGTCGACGGCGAGGCGCATGAAAGAGGCGACCGCCTCGCACGCGATGTGAAGCGCGATCAATGGCTGACCTCAAGGGACGTGAGAGTCGTTCGCTACCCGGCGAAGCAGGTACTCACCAACCTGGAAGGCGTGCTGCGTCATATCATCACAATCGCCGCCGCGCGACGGGACGCAATCGAAGCGCATCGCCCACCTCCCCCTCCGTCGCCTTTGGCGCCACCTCCCCCTGGCGGGGGAGGATGAGATAGCGCTACTGTTGGTAATTAGCTTCCATTCCGCAATCCTCCCCCGCCAGGGGGAGGTGGCACGCGTAGCGTGACGGAGGGGGAGGAAAGCGACGCGATTGGAAGGTTCTCCCCGACAATCGTGGCACGCGGCGATGATATATCTAGCTGGGCGGGAGCAGCGTTCGGTACTGGCATGAGCGGAGGTGCCTACCGCGAGCAATCTCGCGCTATCTGGCGCACAGAGCGCAACCTTTCCGGCAGGAAATCCGGTTCCCGTGCGCCTATAAACGACACCATCAGCATCTGTTTGTCGTCCTGTGACATGTCGGTCACCAGGAGAACCTCCACACCGTCACGAACCTTGGCATGAACATAGGTCCGCATGGAACCTTGGAAGGCTCCGCCTATATCAAGTGGGCGCGTATCCGCCGTCGACAAACCCGCGATGACAGCCTTCACCCCAGCGATTGAGCATGGATTGTCGGGGAGGCGCTCCATCGCCAAGGTGCGCGTGCGGTCGATCGAACAAGCGGTAAGAGCGATCAAAATCTGAACGATTGCTGCTAGCCTCATGGGCACACTGTGCGGTTCGCGTGGGCGATCTGCAATGTCTGCTTTTGGGCGAAAGCTGCCCCCCACCCGCCGCGCCGACACTTAGGGCTGTCCTACACGCCCGCTTTCGGCGCATGGGGAGATATGCCCGCAACCACCCCAACTTCGTTCACGCAGACGCCAATGTTGAGGCTCCGCGACGAAACACGCCAGCGTCTCAACATTCGCAACATTCGCGTCGCCGCACTCCGCCAAAACCCGCCACGTTGGTGTGACCTTAGTGTGACCTTCCAATGACCCCCGCCGCTCGCACTCAGGCCGCGATCGAGTTGCTCGATGCGATCCTCACCGCCGCCAAGGACGGCGGCGCCGCCGCCGATACGATCGTCTCGCGCTATTTCGCCGCGCGCCGCTATGCTGGGTCGAAGGACCGTCGCGCGGTGCGCGAACAGGTCTATGCCGCGATCCGCGCGTGCGGCGAACGGCCGCCGAGCGGGCGAGCTGCGATGCTGGCGCTCGCATCGCGCGATCCGGTGGTGGCGGCGACATTCGACGATTCGCCGCACGGCCCGGCCGCGATCGATCCGTCCGAAGCCGCCGCCCGGCACGGCGTCGCGCCCGCGTGGCTGATCAAGCTGTTGAAAGATTCAGGCCTCGACCACGACACGATCGGCTCGTTGATCGACCGCGCGCCGCTCGACATCCGCGTCAACGCCCTGATGGGATCGCCCGAGGATGCGGTCGCCTCGCTCGGTGCAGGCGAGCCGATCCCCGGCCTGCCCGATGCGCTGCGCCTGCCGACCGGCACCAACGTCGAAGCGCTCGGCGGGCTCGCCGAAGTGCAGGATGCGGGCAGCCAGATCGTCGCGATGGCGGCGCGTGCCTCGGCCGGGATGAAGGTCGTCGATCTGTGCGCTGGCGGCGGCGGCAAAACGCTCGCGCTCGCGGCGGCAATGCGCAACGAGGGCGAAATCCTCGCCACCGATACCGACCGGGCGCGTCTGTCGCGTCTCGAACCCCGCGCAGAGCGGGCAGGCGTCGGGATCGCCACCACGCGGCTGCTCGATCCGGGGCAGGAATTGATGGCGCTCGACGACTGGTTGGGGAAGGCCGACGTCGTGCTGGTCGATGCGCCATGCTCGGGCACCGGCACGTGGCGGCGCAATCCGGAGGCGCGCTGGCGGCTCACCCCGGTGCGGATCGCGCGGCTGGTGGAGACGCAGCGCCGCATCACCGCGATCGGCGCGACGCTGGTGAAGCCCGGCGGCGCGCTGATCTACATCGTCTGTTCGCTGCTCGATGCGGAGGGGGCGGGGCAAGTCGATCTGTTCCTGAAGAACCATCCCGGCTGGAAGGCCGATCGCCTGTCGCTCCCCGCGGGCAAGCCGCACGGTGCGGGATTGCGGCTGACCCCGCTGGCCGACGGCACCGACGGATTTTTTGTCGCGCGCCTCAACGCGCCATGCTAGCCCGGTAGTATCGTGCCTATACTGGAGCCGATCATGCGTTATTCGTCCGTCGCCCTTGCCGCCGGCCTCGCCCTGGTGTCGATTTCCACGTCGCTCCACGGGCAGCGCCCCGACGACCAGATCGACGCGCGATCAATGGCGCTGCTCGAACAAGGCAAGGCGGCGAAAGCCGCGGGCAATCTCGACGGCGCGACCGATATCCTCGAAACCGCGGTGGTGGTCGATCCGCGCAACCGTCAGGCGTTCATCGCGCTCGCCGAAGTGGCCGATGCGCGCAACCTGCCGGGCAAGGCGATCCGGCTCTATCGCGAGGCGTTGCTGCTCGAACCGAACGACGTCGTTGCGCTGCAGGGGCAGGGCGAGGCGCTGATGCAAAAGGGCGCGACGGCGCGCGCTCGCGAAAACCTCGCGAAGCTGAAGACGATCTGCAAGAAGGGCTGCGAGCAGGCGACCACGCTGGCCGCGGTAATCGCCAAGGGTCCGCCGGTCACGACCGCGCAGGTAGTTCCACCGAAACCGGCGACCGCGAAGGACTGAGCCGCCGCGCCACCGCGACGAAATCGGCGACGCTGACGGTTTCGGCGCGCCGCGTCGCTTCGATACCCTCCGCCTCCAAAGCCTCGATCGCCCCCGGCACGCTGCGCAGGCTCTGCCGCAACATCTTCCGGCGCTGACCGAATGCCGCCGCGGTCAGTCGCTCCAGCATGGCGAGATCAACGCCTTCCGGCGCGGCTTGCGGCAAGATGTGAACCACCGCGGACATCACCTTGGGCGGCGGGGTAAAAGCCGAACGGTGCACCGCCATCGCGATCCGCGCACTCGCCCGCCACTGCGCCAGCACCGCCAGCCGCCCGTAAGCGTCGTCGTTCGCCGATGCGACGATCCGGTCCGCCACCTCGCGCTGGAACATCAGGGTCAGCGACCGCCACCACGGCAGCCACTCCGCCGACAGCCACCCGACGAACAGCGCGGTTCCGATATTATAGGGCAGATTGGAGACGATATGCGGCGCTTCATCAAATAACGCGGGCGCATCGATCGCCAGCGCATCGCCCTCGATCACCCGCAGCCGCCCCGGAAACGCTTCCTCCAATTCGGCCAGTGCAGGCAGGCAACGCCGGTCGCGTTCGATCGCAGTGACCCGAGCGCCCGCCGTAAGCAGCGCGCGGGTCAGCCCGCCTGGACCGGGGCCGACTTCCAGCACCTGCGCGTCCGAAAGATCGCCGGGAATGCGCGCGATCCGCGCCAGCAACTGCGCGTCGAACAGGAAATTCTGCCCCAATGCTTTCGATGCGGCGAGGCCGTGCCGCGCGATCACCTCACGCAACGGGGGCAGGGGAGTGAGAGGTTCGACCGCGCTCACGCCGCGCGGCGCGCCGCCGCCCGCCGATCCGCGGCTTCGCCCGCCATGATGATCGCCGCAATCATTGCGCCGGGTTCGGCCTGGTCCTTTCCAGCGATGCCGAAGGCGGTGCCGTGATCGGGCGAGGTGCGCACGATCGGCAGGCCCAATGTGATGTTGACCCCCTCGTCGAAGTGCAGCGTCTTGATCGGGATCAGCGCCTGGTCGTGATAGCAGCACAAGGCCGCGTCATACCGCGCGCGCGCGCGCGAATGGAACATCGTGTCGGCGGCGAACGGTCCGGTCGTGTCGATCCCTTCGGCCTGAAGCTGCGCGATCGCAGGTTCGAGGATATCGATCTCCTCCCGCCCGATCGCGCCGCCTTCGCCCGCGTGCGGATTGAATCCGGCGAGCGCGAGACGCGGCGCGATAATGCCGAAATTCTTCGTCAGGCCGCGGGCGGTGGCGCGGGCCTTGGCGACGATCAGCTCTATCGTCAGCAGCCCCGACACCTTCCCCAGCGGAACGTGCGTGGTGATCGGCACGACGCGCAGCCCCGGCCCGGCCAGCATCATCACCGCATTCTCGCCAGCGATCCCGCAGCGTTCGGCGACGAATTCCGTCTGGCCGGGATAGGTAAAGCCGATGTCGTAGAGTTGCGCCTTCGACACCGGCCCCGTCACCAGCGCCCGCGCCGCACCCGATCGCGCCAGCCCGGCGGCCAGCTCAAGCGAATGCAGCGCACATCGCGCACCATCGGCATCGGGTACGCCCGGGACGACCTCTCCCGAATCGCCGACGGTCAGGACCGGCAGCGCAGTGACGAACACGTCCGCGGCCTCCCGCGGGTCGGCGATCCGTGCGATCGGTCCGCGCCAGACGTGCTCGATCGCGCGCGGATCGCCGACCGCGACGAACGAGGGCAGTCCGCAGGCGTCGCGCCGATCCCACGCTTTGGCGATGATCTCAGGCCCGATCCCCGCCGGATCGCCCATCGAGATGACGAGCGGCGTCACCCCCGCCGCCTCAGCGATACTCGACGACCGCGTCGCGCCGCAGATCGCGCAGCGCCTGCTGCGCGCGCAGGTTGACGCGCTGTTGTTCGAGCTGGTTCTGGATCTGGTCCGCTCCCGGCAATTGCCCCGCCGCCACGTCGTCGCGGCCACACAGCACCAACGTACGCACGCCATCGGTCGGCGACCCGAACGGTGGCGTCGACTGGCCGACCTGCAGTCCGATCATGATCGTCTGTAGCGGGGCGGGGAGGTCGCGGATGCGCACCGCGTCGTTATTGACCACTTCGGCCCCGATCGAGGCTGCGATCTTCTCGACCGACCCGCAGCCCTGCAGCGTTTGCGTCACCTTGGCGAATTCCGCGGTGCGCTGTCCGGCCTGCGCCTGCGTGGTGCCCGGCGCGAACTTGATCGTCATCTGCTTCAGGCTCAGGCGCGCGTCGCGCGGATCGGCGGTCAGCACCTGGCGCTTGTCGACCAGATACAGGATCGAGAAACCGCCCGGCGTGGCGACTGGTCCCGCGACCTGCCCGACCTGCATCCCCTGCGCGGCCGCCGCCAGCGGTTCGGGCAATTGCGACAGGCGTATCCAGCTGAGATCGCCACCGACTCCGCGCGTGGACGCCTCGGAAAAATTACGCGCATAATAGGCGAACGGGGCCTGGCCCTTCTGGATTTCGGCGATCAACTGACGCGCGTTGGTGAACACCTGTTCGGTGCGATCGGGCGTCGCGGCGAGGTAGATTTCGTTGAGGTGATATTCCTCGGTGCCCTTGGCTGCCTCCAATCGCTGGATGATCGCCTTCACCTCTTCCTCACCGACATTGACGTACGGCTCAACTTTGCGCTGGAGATACCGCCGCCAGGCCAACTCGCCTTCGATCTGCCGCCGGATCGATCGCTCGGACGATCCTTGCGCGACCAGGAATTTGCGGAACTGATCCGGGGTCTGATTGAAGTTTTTCGCGATCCGGTCGAAGCTCTGATCCAGTTCCGCGGTCGTGATCGTTATCTCGGCGGTCTTCGCCTGCTGGATCTGCAGCAGTTCGTCGATCAACTGGCGCAGCACCTGCAGCCGCAGCCGGTTGCGGTCCTCGTCGCTAAGCTTGATGTTGTTCGCCGCCTGGATCAACGCGGCGCGCTGGTCGACGTCGGTGCCGGTGATGACGCTGTCGTTGACGATCGCGGTCGCTTTGCGCACGTCCGGATTGGGCGGCCCGAAAATCTGCAGGTTCGCCGGGATGTTCAGCCCCGTATTGTCGGGCAACGTCTGGTCCGGCACCGTCGCCTGCGTGCCGCCCTGCTGGGCTTCCTGCGCGATTGCGACGGTCGTTACCGCCAGCGCGAGCATCGTACCAATCACCCGGCCGACACTCGTCAGCCCCTTGCGTGTTTTCTTCACTCGACCTGGATTCCCATGCTTCGCGCGCTCGCGCCCTGCAGCCGTCTGTAGAATTCTTGCTGAACCGCCGCTTAGCGGCCGAGGTTCTTGAACGCCAGCGTCAACAAATAGCTGTTCCCCGCCTTCGCATCGCCCGTCGTGCGATAATCGCGCCGCCACGTCCCACCCAGCGTCAGGCAATCGTCTTCATACGCGATCCCGATACGATGACGGATCGGGTCGAAGCCGTCGGACGCAGACAGGGTGTCCTCGCTGCGGTCGGTCAGATCGACGACGGCGGAGGCGAACGCGGACCAGAAGCGCGCAAACTGGACGCGGCCCGCGATCCGCGCCTCTTCTCGATCCTGCAGATCCTCTTGCACCATGATGTCGCGGTTAAGCCGCAAATATCCGAGCAACAGATAGGTCGATCGCGACCCGATCGTAGCGTCGACCTCGTTACGGCGCACGCCCAGGCTGTCCTTGTCAAGCCGATAGCGGTGCGTGAACGACACCAGATCGCGGAAACGCAGGTCGGTGCGCCCGACGATGTCGGAGAATCGATCCGACAGCCCGGTGCCGTCAGGGAAGATCGTCGGCCGGTCATCCAGACGATAGCTTTGCCCGACAACCGTCGACAGGCTGAAACCGGGCAGGTCCAGCGCCCATTCGCCGCCATAGGTGACGCGCGACGAATCCTCCCACCGATCATATCCGGGGAACCGGTTGAGCGCGAAGAGGTTCGAATCCTCCAAGTCGATCGCGCGCGCATCCTCGTTCGGGATCGCCAGGTTCTTGATCTTGGGCGACGCGACGACCTGCACGCGCGGGGTCAGCCGATGGACGCCGCCCAGAAACTCGCCGACGAACGGCCATTTCACGTCGACCGCCAGCGCCCCGATGCCGCGCGTCTGGAACCCCTCGATCCCGCGATAGCTGGCGATTGCGGTCGCCGCACTTCCGTCGGTGTTGTAGGCGTCCGCACGGCCGTAGGCGGTCAGCGTCACTTCCTGACCCCAGTTTGTCAGGCGCCGCAGATCCCATCGCGCGCTGCCGAAGGCGCGCTGCGTGTCCTGGCCGTCCTTGCGCGACAGCGCCAGGCTGTTGAGCTGGAACTGCACCGTGCCGCCGAGCAGGCTGTCGGGAATGCGTCGGCGATAGTCGATTTCGGGCAACGCGACGGGTTGCTGCCCCTGCCGTTCGCCCACGCGCAGCGTCTGCACGGCCCAGCCGGCGACGGAGAAATAACTGTTGGAATCGATCCGCTCGACCGCAAAGGTCGTGCGCAGCCGGTCCTCGCGCGAGATGTCGTACCGGCGCAGGAACGTTCGGTCCGTCACCAGCCGGAGCGATCCCGACACGCTCCAGTTGGGATCGAGCTGAAACCGCCCAACGCCATCCAGATACCCGCGAAACGCCTGTTCTGTGCTGCCGGTGTTGCCTGACGCCAGATCGTCGCTGCGGCGGCTGGCGGTCGCATAGCCGGTAACGCTGAACGCGCCGTTCGTCTCCAGCGCCTGATAATTCGCCTGCAGCATCGGCAGCACGCTGGTGTACACATGCGGCGTCACGGTCAGTCCGCGGTTGGGCGCCAGACTGAAGTAGTATGGAAGGGCGACTTCCAGCCCGTTGACCCGGTCGAGCCGGATCTGCGGACTGAGCAGCCCGCTGTCGCTTCCCCCGCCGACCGGATGCGAAAAACGCGGCAGCGGCACCGCCAGCCCGAATAGGTGGATGCGCGCACCATCGTAATAGACGCGCTCGCGTTGCGGCCGGTATGTCACCTTCACCGCGGTGACCTTCCACGTCGGTTCCTTGGGACAGTTTTCCGAAGTGGTCACCGAACAGGCGGTGTAGGCCGCGTGCTGCAGTTGGATCGTCCCGTCTTCGCTGCGCGTGCCCTTGTCCGCCGCCAGCCGCCCGCCGCGTTCCAGCACGACCAGCATGTTGTCGATCACGCCGTCCTTGAGCGAATCGGTCAGGTCGATGCGGTCGCCGTAAGCGACGTCGCCCTGCGGATTGGTGACCGCGATGTTACCGACCGCCTCGACCTTGCCGGTCTTTCGGTTCCACACAACGCGGTCGGCGCGCAGCCGCTCGCCCTGCCGCGCCATGCGCACGTCGCTGGTCGCCACGACAACGTCGGCGTTGTAATCGTATTCGAGCGTCCCCGCGCTGAACTGCACTTGATCGTCGGAAATCGGCGCGGGCGCTTCGGCGGGGGAGGGCGGTGCGACCGGGCGGTTCTGCAGATCCTGCGCGGCCGCAGGCCCAGCAACGACTGCTACGGCAAGCGCGCAACTGGCCAGAAGGTCGAGACGCGTCACCAGGCTTTTTCGCAACTACCCCCACGCACGACCGGAATGGCCACGGTGAACGCGCCCTATCGCACCGTGCGCCGCGACCTGCAACGCCCGGATTGCCGACTTTGCCAGCGCGATACGGCTGGCCTAGAGGCACAGGGGAATCGAATAGGACCACATGATGAAGATCGCCTTCGCCGCCACCCGCCCGACCGACATCGGCGTCCTCGCTGTCCCCGTGAAAAAGGATAGCGTCGCCACGGTGGCGATCAACGGGCTGGACGATGCCGCGCACGCGCTGGTGATCGCGGCCGCGCAGGGGCAACGGTTCGAAGGAGAAGCTGGGACTGCCGCCGATGCCTATGTCCAGCTTGGCGGCGGCGCGACGCGTGTCGTGCTGTTAGGCGTGGGGACGGGGGATGACGCAGCCTATGAGCGCGCGGGTGGCGCACTCACCGCGCGGTTGCTGACGTCCGGCGCGACCGTCGTGACCGTCGATCTCTCAGGTGCAGACGCGAGTCCTATCGCCGCTGCACGCCTTGCCGCGGGCGCGGCGCAGCGCGCATGGCGCTATGACGTATATCGCACGAAGCTGGCCGACAACGCCAAGCCGACGCTCGAATCGGTGACGATCGTCGGCGCGCCCGACGGCACGGACGCCGCCTGGGCGGCGCGCGGCGCGGTGACGCACGGCCTTTCGCTGACCCGTACGCTCGTCACTCTGCCGGCGAACATCTGCTACCCCGAATCGTTCGTCGAACTCGTCCTTAAAGAGGTCGACGGCCTCGGCCTCGAAGTGACGGTGCTCGACGAAGCCGCGATGGCCGAACTCGGCATGGGGTCGCTGCTCGGCGTGAGTCAGGGCTCACGACGCGAGGCGCGGCTGCTGGCGCTGAAATGGAATGGCGCCGGCGAAGGCGACACCCCGCTTGCGCTGGTCGGCAAGGGCGTCACCTTCGACACCGGCGGCATCTCGATCAAGCCTGCCGCGGGCATGGAAGACATGAAGTGGGACATGGGCGGCGCGGGCGCGGTCGCGGGTGCGATGAAGGCGCTGGCGCTACGCAAGGCGAAGGTCAACGTCATCGGCGTCATGGGGCTGGTCGAGAACATGCCCGACGGCAATGCGCAACGTCCGGGCGACGTCGTGACGTCGATGTCGGGGCAGACGATCGAGGTCATCAACACCGATGCCGAGGGTCGCCTTGTGCTGTGCGACGCGATCACCTGGGTTCAGCAGACGCACAAGGTGAAGACGATCGTCGATCTCGCCACGCTCACCGGCGCGATGATCGTCGCACTGGGCAGTGAATATGGCGGCGTGTTCGCGAACGACGACAAACTGGCGGATCAATTGCTCGCGGCGGGCACCGCGACGGGCGACAAATTGTGGCGCTTTCCGCTCGGCGACGCGTACAACAAGCTGATCGACAGCCCGATCGCCGACATGAAAAACGTCGGCCCGCGCGGCGGCGGATCGATCACCGCGGCGCAGTTCATCCAGCGCTTCGTGGATGAAGGCGTAACTTGGGCGCATCTCGATATCGCGGGCATGGTTTGGGCTGACAAGGACGGCCCCACCTGGGGCAAGGGCGCGACCGGGTACGGCGTACGCCTGCTCGATCGCTTCGTAGCGGACAATTTTGAGAGCTAATGCAGGTCGATTTCTACCATCTGACGCACACCTCGCTCGACCGCGTCCTGCCGCAAATCGCGGAAAAGGTGCTGGCGGGCGGCGGGCGGCTGCTGGTGGTCGCAGCCGATGAAACGCGCCGCACTGCTCTCGACCGCCTGCTGTGGAGCTACGCCCCCGACAGCTTCCTACCGCACGCGCAGGCCGGGGCGGGGGATGACGCAGCGCAACCCGTCCTGATCGCGCCGGATGTCAGCCCGACCAACGGGGCACGCCACATCGCGCTCACGGACGGCAAATGGCGTGACGAAGCGCTGACCTTCGACCGCGCATTCCATTTCTTCGACGACGAAGCGATCCAGCCTGCCCGGCTCGCCTGGAAAGTGCTCGCCGACCGCGACGGTGTCGAGCGTCGTTATTGGAAACAGAACGACGCCGGGCGCTGGGAACAGGCGGCCTGAGGGGACTGTGGTTGCGCTTGGTCGCGCCCGCGACTAGGTGACCCGCACTTTTCCGCCTCTCAAATTCAGGAGCCCGTGACCGTCATGGCCGCGAACCGTACCTTTTCGATCATCAAGCCCGACGCCACGCGCCGCAACCTGACCGGTGCGGTCACCAAGATGCTGGAGGATGCAGGCCTTCGCGTCGTCGCATCGAAGCGCATCCACATGACCCGCGATCAGGCCGAGGGCTTCTATGCGGTGCACAAAGAGCGCCCGTTCTTCGGCGAACTGGTCGACTTCATGATTTCCGGCCCGGTCGTCGTGCAGGTGCTGGAGGGTGACAACGCCATGCAGCGCAACCGCGACATCATGGGCGCGACCAACCCTGCGAATGCCGAGCCCGGCACGATCCGCAAGGAACTGGCCGAATCGATCGAGGCGAACACCGTCCACGGTTCGGATTCGGATGAAAATGCCGCGATCGAAATCGCTTATTTCTTCAAGCCCGAAGAGATCGTCGGCTGATCGACCCGAGCGCCGGGCCTTCTGGTCCGGCGCTCAGCTGAACCCGTCGCGCTTCCACAAAGCGTCGACCCGCGCCTGATTGCCGCCCGGTTCACGTAACCGCAGCGCCTCCAGCCGCAGGGTCCGCCCCTGCAGCATCCGTCCCTCGGTGCGCCAGATCACATCGTAGATCGCGCTGTGTGACCGCGGCGATCCGTCGACCAGATACCGCACCGTCACCAATGCGGGGACGCGCCCGGCGCGCTCGTCCGGACCGTCGTCGGTCAGCTTCAAAAGCGCATCCGCAAAGCCGCGCGAATCGATCCCCGGTTCGGCGGTGGTGCGCTGGATCGGCACGCCAAGCGGTCGCGGAAAGGCCACCGTTGCCTCCTGCAGATCATGCGCGGCGTCCGACAGCTTCAGCACGCGTCCGCCATCCGACGCCGTACCGGTCAGCGCCACCTTGGCCTTCGCCTGCGCCTCGCTCTTGGACGCCGTGACCTTCTCTGCGGTTTCGGCGCGCCGATCGGACCAGTTCAGGAACAAGGTGATCGCGCCGATCAGCACGCCCGCGACCGCCACCGCCTCGGCCAACGAAATCCACCGCCGCCGCGTCGCCGCAGCCTCGGCACGTTCGGCCGGTGTCTCGCTCATCGTCCACCCATTTCGAGCAAACGCCGCGGCGCGACCATTTCCCAGCTCATGGCAACCCGGTCACCGATGTGATCCCAATCGACGTCATCACGATCGAGCCGGATCGCGATCCACCCCGATGGCCCTATATACGGCGGCGAATAATAGATGTCGGGTTCCTGTTCGATCAGCATCGCCTGCTCGTCGCGCCCGCTGGTCTTCACGATCGCGACCGTCTCGCCGTCACTGTGGTGGTTGTGCCAGAAGTACGCGAACGCCTTGCCCTTCTCGATGAAGAAGCCCGGCGATCCGTGTGACAATTTCTCGTAGGTTTGGGGCAGCGCCAGCGCGATGGCGCGCAGGCGGGTTAGATTGAGGTCTGGATCAGGACTCATCGCGCGCAATACCCTGCCAGCACTTGCGGATAAAGGCGATGCTCGGCCGCCAGCACGCGCGCGGCAAGCGTTTCGGCGGTGTCGCCCGGCTCGACCGCTACCTCCGCCTGCCCCAGCACCTCGCCGCCATCCAGTTCCTCGGTCACGACGTGAACCGAGCATCCCGCTTGCCGGTCGCCCGCGGCAATCGCCCGTGCGTGCGTGTCGAGTCCCTTGTACTTCGGCAGCAGCGAGGGATGGATATTGAGGATACTCCCGCGCCATTTCGCGACGAAATCATCCGACAGCAGCCGCATGTACCCCGCCAGCGCGATCACCTCCGCCCCGGATTCGCGCAACGCGCCGTCCAGCGCGGCCTCATAGGTCGGTTTGCCGATCTTCATCGGCGACAGCGCGAACGTGGCGATCGCGTGTTCGCGCGCCCAGTCGAGCCCCGCTGCGCCGGGCTTGTCGGATGCGACCACGACCACCTGATAGGCGTCGCCCGACGCCTCCACGAGCGACATCATGTTCGATCCCCGTCCGGAAATCAGGATCGCGACCTTCTTCATGCGCTATGCGTGGCGGTCCAGTCGGCCCGGGCGCTCCACGTCTCCGCCGATCCACGGACGGTGCAGCCACGCGCACCGGCCTCAACCGCGCCGATCCGGAACACCGTTTCGCCCGCCGTTTTCAATGCAGCGGTAACCTGTTCGACGTCTTCCGCAGCGACGACCGCCACCATTCCGATCCCGCAGTTGAACGTCCGCGCCATTTCTTCCGGCTCGATCGACCCTTGCGCCTGCAGGAACGCCATCAACCGCGACTGCTCCCACGCATCGGCGTCGACGATCGCGTGACAATTACCGGGCAGAACCCGTGGAATATTCTCAAGAAGTCCACCGCCGGTAATGTGGGCCAATCCCTTGATCCGCCGTTCGGCGATCAGCGGCAGCAGGCTTTTCACATAAATCCGCGTCGGCGCCATCAGATGATCGATCAGCAGCCGGTCCTGGTCGAACACCGCCGGGCGATCGAGTTTCCACCCCTTGTCGCTCGCCAGCCGCCGAACCAGCGAAAAGCCGTTCGAATGAACCCCTGACGACGCCAATCCCAGCAGAATGTCGCCCGGCGCGATCGCGCCGCCCGTCAGCATCCGGTCCCGCTCGACCGCACCGACGCAGAAACCGGCCAGGTCGTAGTCGCCGTCGGCGTACATCCCCGGCATCTCGGCGGTCTCGCCTCCGATCAATGCGCAACCCGCAATCCGGCACCCCTCCGCAATCGACGCGACGACCTGCTCGGCCACCGCATTGTCCAGCTTTCCGGTCGCGTAATAATCGAGAAAGAACAGCGGCTCCGCACCCTGCACGATCAGATCGTTCGCGCACATCGCGACCAGATCGATCCCGACGCCTGCGTGCCGATCCCATTCGATCGCTAGCTTCAGCTTCGTGCCGACCCCGTCGTTCGCCGCCACCAGCAACGGATCGACGAAACCCGCCGCCTTCAGATCGAAGAACCCGCCGAACCCGCCAAGTTCCGCATCGGCCCCCGCGCGCCGGGTCGATTTCGCCAGCGGCCCGATCGCGCGGACCAGCGCGTTTCCGGCTGCGATCGACACGCCGGCTTGGGCGTAAGTGTAGCCGTTCTCGCTCATGACGCAGCTTGCTAGCCATTCCCCGCTTGGATTTCCACGCCTGCTTCGCCAAAAGGCGCGCATCCATGCGTATCCGTCCGCTTTTCCTGATCCCCGCCGTCGCCGCGCTGACGCTCGCTGGCGGTATCGGCGTCGCGCAGATCGAGGGCGGCGACCGCGGAGTCGCGCCGATCGACAGTTCGGGCGATTATGAGGTCAGCGGCGTAACCGTCGACGTTTCGGCCAAGACCGCCGACGCAGCGCGGCTCGGCGGGTGGCGCGTTGCGCAGCGCAAAGGCTGGCAGCAATTGTCGCGCAGGCTGGGCGGCGGCGGGGGCCTAGTGCCCGATTCGACGCTCGATTCGATCGTCTCAGGCATCGTGGTCGAAAACGAACAGATCGGCCCGAACCGCTATATCGCCAAGCTCGGCGTGCTGTTCGACCGCGCGCGCGCCGGGTCGCTGCTCGGCATCGCCAGCTATGTCATGCGCTCGCCGCCAATGGTGGTGATCCCCGTCACCTGGTCGGGCGGCGTCGGCACCGCGCTGGAGCAGCGCAGCGCGTGGCAGGAGGCGTGGGCGCGCTATCGCACCGGCAACAGCACGATAGACTACATCCGCCCGACCGGCACCGGTCCCGACCCGCTGCTGCTGAACGCCGGGCAGACCGGGCGGCCGGGACGCGGATGGTGGCGGACGGTGCTCGATCAATATGGCGGGTCGGACGTGCTGATCCCGACCGTGCGCCTCTATCGCCAATGGCCAGGCGGGCCGGTGATCGGCGTGTTCGAAGCGCGTTGGGGACCGGATAACCGGATGCTGCAGCAGGCCACCCTGCGTGTCGGCAGCGTGGCGGGACTGCCCGCATTGCTCGACGCCGGCGTGAAGCGGATCGATGAATCGTATCAGGCGGCGCTGCGCAACGGCTATCTGCGCGCCGATCCCGGCCTTTCCTACGTGCCGGAGGCTACTACGCCGGTGGAGGAAGAGCTTCCCGCCGATTCACTCGCCGCCGCCATCCCGTCGGTCGGTGTGACGGTCATCCAAGTTCAGTTCGACACCCCCGGCGTCGCTGCGGTCAGCGCGGGCGAAGCGGCGGTGCGCGGCGTGCCGGGCGTATCTTCCGCCGCCACCAGCAGCCTTGCGCTTGGCGGGCTATCGGTGATGACGGTCAATTTCGGCGGACCGCCGGATGCGTTCAAGGCGGCGTTGGAGGCGCGTGGATGGCAGGTGTTCGGATCGGGCGCGACGCTGCGTATTCGTCGCGCACCGGCGCTGTTGCCGCCCGAAATGCCGGCCGACGACGCGACCGCGGGATGAGCGCGCGCGCATGACTCAAATCGCGCTGCCTCTGGCCTGGCCGGAGGATCCCCGCGACGACGAATTTCTGATCACCCCGTCGAATTCGCGCGCCGCGCATACGCTCGAACATTGGGGCGCGTGGCCGGTGATGACCGCGATCCTGGTGGGGCCGCGCAAATCGGGGCGCAGCCTGCTGGCGCGCATTTTTGCGGCAAAGAGTGGCGGCGCAATCATCGACGATGCCGATGCCCGCGCGGAAACCGATCTGTTTCACGCCTGGAACCGCGCGCAGGCCGATCGACGGCCGCTGCTGCTGGTTGCCGATGCCGCGCCGCCAGAATGGGCGGTGAAGCTGCCCGACCTTCGTTCACGTCTCGCCGCTTCGCCAATCGCCACGATCGCCGAACCCGACGACGCGCTGATGCGCATGCTGCTCGAACGCCAATTCCTGCGGCGTGGTCTCGATGCGCGCGGCGATCTGATCGACTGGCTCGTACAGCGGATCGAGCGTAGTCATGTCGCCGTCATGCGCACCGTCGATATCCTCGATCAGGAGGTGCTGGAACGGCGCAAGCGTCTTTCCATCCCCCTCGCACGGACCACATTGGCCGCTGCGGCGTTGATCCAACAACCCCCGGAACATCCATGACCCGCTCCGCGCACCTCGCCCGCCTCGATGCCGATGACGATCCCTTCGAGGGTGGGGGAAGCGAGCGCTATTTTAACCGCGAGCTATCGTGGCTGGCGTTCAATCGCCGCGTGCTGGAGGAAGCGTGCAATCCAGCGCACCCCTTGCTCGAACGGTTGCGCTTCCTGTCGATTTCGGGGTCAAACCTCGACGAATTCTTCATGGTGCGCGTCGCGGGGTTGAAAGGTCAGCAGCTCCAGGACGTTGAAAAGCAATCGCAGGACGGGTTGACGCCAAGCCAGCAGTTGAGCGCGCTTACCGAGGAAGCCGACGCCCTGCTGGCCAGCCAGCAGGCTGTGTGGCGCGATATTCGGCACGCGCTCGCCGATACCGGGCTGCAAGTGCTGGGGTCGAGCAAGGTCGACGCGGTTTTGTCGGTCGACGAGATCGGTTGGCTGGAGACGCATTTCCGCGAACAGCTATTTCCAATCCTGACCCCGCAGGCGCTCGACCCCGCCCATCCGTTTCCGTTCATGCCCAACAAGGGGATGGCGGTGATGTTCGATCTGGTGCGCCAATCGGACAAGGAGCCGATCCGCGAACTCGTCATGCTGCCAGCCGGGATGCCGCGGTTCGTACGACTGCCAGGTGAAAAGGCGCGTTACGTCGCGGCCGAATCGATTCTGAAGCGGTTTTCGAACGTCCTGTTCCCCGGCTACCGCGTCGAGGGGGCGGCGGAATTCCGCGTGCTGCGAGACAGCGATATCGAGATCGAGGAAGAGGCCGAAGATCTGGTTCGCTACTTCGCCAATGCGGTCAAGCGGCGTCGGCGCGGGCGCGTCATCCGGCTGGAGCTGGAAACCGGAATGCCAGAGGGGCTCGCCTCCGCGCTGCGCGACGAACTCGGCGGATCGGACGCGCTGATCACCGAAAGCGGCACGTTCCTTGGCATCGGCGACCTGGAGATGCTCGTCGACGAGGATCGCCCGGACCTCAAATTCCCACCTTTCACGCCGCGCTTTCCCGAACGTATTCGAGAGTTTGGCGGCGATTGCTTTGCGGCGATCAAGGCCAAGGACATCGTCGTCCACCATCCGTATGAGACGTTCGACGTTGTGCTCGCTTTTTTGAAACAGGCGGCCAACGACCCCGATGTCGTGGCGATCAAGCAAACGCTCTACCGCGCGGGCAAACAGTCGGCGGTGATCAACGCGCTGATTGCGGCGGCCGAAGCGGGCAAGTCGGTGACCGCGGTGGTCGAACTGAAGGCGCGCTTCGACGAAGAGCAGAACCTGCTGTGGGCCTCCGCGCTGGAACGCGCCGGTGTGCAGGTGGTGTACGGCTTTATCGACTGGAAAACGCACGCCAAGGTGTCGATGGTCGTGCGGCGCGAAGCGGGACAGTTCCGCACCTACTGCCATTTCGGCACCGGCAACTATCATCCGGTCACCGCAAAAATATATACCGATCTCAGCTTCTTCACCGCCGATCCCCGTGTCGGGCGCGATGCTGCGCGGATGTTCAACTACATCACCGGCTATGTCGAACCGGAGGATATGGAACTGGTCGTCCTCAGCCCAAGAAGCCTTCGCGACAAGCTGATCGCGCTGATCGACGCGGAAATCACGCACGCCCGCGCCGGGCGGCAGGGATCGATCTGGGCGAAGATGAACAGCCTGGTCGACCCGGCGATCATCGAAAAGCTCTATGAAGCGAGTGGGGCGGGGGTGGAGATCGACCTGATCATCCGTGGCATCTGCTGCCTGCGGCCTAAAGTGCCCGGAATGTCGGACAATATCCGTGTGAAATCGGTGATTGGGCGCTTTCTGGAACATAGCCGGATTGCTGTATTCGGTAATGGCGCGGCGCTGCCCAATGACGATGCGGTGCTGACCATTTCGTCGGCCGACTGGATGCCGCGCAATTTCGATCGACGGGTGGAATACATGCTGCCGATCGAAAACGGCACGGTGCACGATCAGATCCTCGATCAGGTGATGGTCGCCAATCTGATCGACAACGAACAGAGTTGGGAACTCGAGCCCGACGGCGGCTACACCCGCGTCACTCCGGGCGAGCGGCCGTTCAACCTGCACCGTTATTTCATGACTAATCCCTCGCTGTCGGGGCGCGGCGCTGCCCTTGACGAAGAGGGTGCGGAGGTGCCGACGCTGTCGCTGCGTCGGCGGCACTGACGGGTGCGCCATCCCCGTACTGCGATCATCGACATCGGTTCGAACTCGATCCGCTTGGTCGTCTATCAAGGCCCGGCGCGCTTGCCGGCAATCCTGTTCAACGAAAAAGTTCTGGCCGGACTGGGCCGCTCGCTCGTCGCCACCGGCAAGATCGATTCGGGTGCGATGAAGGCGGCCACCGCCGCGCTCGGTCGATTCGCAACGCTTACCCGCGAGATGGGATGCGATAGCGTGCGGACCGTCGCGACGGCGGCGGTACGGGATGCGAACAATGGTGACCAACTCATCGATATCGCGGCGAACTTCGGGTTGGCTGTAGAACTTCTCTCTGGCGAACAGGAAGCGATCGGCGCGGGGCATGGCGTGTTGTCGGCAATTCCCCACGCCGACGGGATTGTCGGGGATCTGGGCGGCGGGAGCCTTGAACTCGTGCGTGTTCGGAAGGGCGAGATTCGCGACCGTATTTCCTTCCCGCTCGGCGTCCTGCGGATCGCGGCGCTGCGCGAGAAGAACGCGCTCGATCGCCGTGTCGCCAAATTGCTGCGCGAGGCGGGATGGAGCGGGGCGGGGAAGGGGCTGTCGCTGTATCTGGTGGGCGGGTCGTGGCGCGCGCTCGCGCGGCTGGACATGGACTGGACCCGCTATCCGCTGCCGGTGATTCACCAATACGCGATGCCCCCCGCCACGATCGCGCGGCTTGGACGAACCATCTCACACGTTACAAAAGGCAAGCTGAAGGCGGTGCCCGGGCTGTCGGGCGGGCGCATACCAACGCTTGGGAATGCCGCCGCGCTACTGAGTGTGCTCATCAAGTATCTGAAAAGCAGCGGAACGATCGTCTCGGCCTATGGTCTTCGCGAAGGTTTGCTTTACGGCGCGCTCGATACGTCGACCCGGGCGGAAGACCCATTGGTTACCGCGGCGCGCGACGAAGGCCGACGATCGGGGCGCTTTCCCGAACATGGCGATCTGCTCGAAGACTGGATCGCACCGTTGTTCGAAGGCGACCCGGACGCCCGCTTGCGTCATGCAGCATGCCAGCTTGCCGACGTGGGCTGGCGCGCAAATCCCGAATTTCGCGCCGAACGCGGCGTGGAAATCGCATTGCACGGCAATTGGGTGGCGATCGACGCGCGTGGACGCGCAATGCTTGCTCAATCTCTATGGACCAGCCTCGGCGGCAGCACCGCAGCGCCCGATCCATTGCCCGCGCTCGCCAATCCCGATGATCTGGCGCGCGCCACCCGCTGGGGCCTGGCGATGCGACTTGGCCAGCGGTTGTCGGCGGGGCTCGCCGGGCCGTTGCAACGATCCCGGTTGGGGCTCGATCCAGCAACGCTGACGTTGCGCCTGAGCGCCGAGGACCAGGCGCTGTACGGCGAGCCCGTCACGAAGCGGCACGCCGCGCTGGCGGCAGCGCTCGGGCGCCGCGCGGCGCTAGTGGATTAACCGCAGCGTAGCACGTGGACGCGATTGCGGTCGTCGATCTCTACGTTCAGCCGATCGCCGCGGAAATCCATCGTCACCGCCTGGCCCGGCCGGATCACGCGCACCGTTCGCGCCTGCGACAGACGCCTGGCCTGCTGTGCAAGTTGCGGCCGGAAAGGTTCGCCGACGAAGCGCTGCGCCGGCCCGGCGTCGCATTGCGCGCCTGTCGGCAGCGGGTGTCCCGGACGACTTGCTCCATCGCCCATGCAAGCGGTCAGCACCAACGGCGTCGCGATCAGCAGATATTTCATGCCGTCCTCTCCGTGCGGGTCATGGTCAGCTTCCCGTCAAGCACCGCAAATGCCAGCCGCCCCTCGACCAGATCGAGCGCATCATGCCCGAACTGGTCGTAGCGCCACCCGTCGAGGATCGCGAGGTTCGTGCGCTGGCCAGCCGCGAGCAACTCCAGTTCCTCGCCGCGCGCCAGCAGGCGCGGCGCGACGTCGATGTCGCGCGCGCGAATCTTCAACAGCAGTTTCAGCAGATCGGCAACCAAAGCGCCGTCCTTGCCAAGGCCCGGCTTGCGATCGTCACGCGGCGGCATTTCCTCGGCCGACAGAGGTTCGGCCGAATCGATTGCGGTCATCAGGCGTTTGCCGATGTCGTTCTGCGCCCAGGTCGCGGAAAGGCCGCGTACTCTTGCCAGATCGACCTGTTTCTTCGGCGGATGACCGGCGAGGTCTGCGACCGTCTCGTCCTTCATGATCCGGCCGCGCGGTAAATCCTTGCCCTGCGCCTCCAGCTCGCGCCACCGCGCGATCGCCTTCAGGCGACCCAGCACGTCGGGCTTGCGTCCCGAGATACGCACGCGCTTCCACGCCAGATCGGGATCGTTCGCGTAGTTGGCGGGGTCACCCAGCCGCTCCATCTCCTGATCGAGCCAGCCACCGCGACCGGTCTTCTTCAATCGCTCCAGCATCTTGGGAAAGATTGCTGCGAGGTGCGTCACGTCGCCGATCGCATATTCGATCTGCCGCGCATCCAGCGGACGGCGCGACCAGTCGGTGAAGCGCGCGCCCTTGTCGACCGCGATGCCGAGCCAGCTGTCGACCAGGTTCGAATAACCGATCTGCTCGCCTTGCCCCAGCGCCATCGCCGCGACCTGCGTATCGAACAGCGGGTGCGGGGTCTTGCCGGTCAGATTGTAGACAATCTCGAGATCCTGCCCGCCGGCATGGAATACCTTCAATACGTCTTCGTTATCGGTCAGCAGGTCGAGCAACGGCTTCATGTCCAGACCCGGCGCCATCGGATCGATCGCGGCTGCTTCCTCGGTATCCGCGATCTGGATCAGGCACAATTCTGGGTAGAACGTGCTCTCTCGCATGAATTCGGTGTCGACGCAGACAAACGGTGCGTCGGCCAGCCGGGCGCAGAGGTTGGCGAGCGTGGCGCTGTCGGTGATGAGCGGGTGAATATGCATAAGCGCTGCCCCATAGACCGCCGCGCGCGCCTTGACAAAGAGGGGTCAGGAGGGGGAGGGGCGCGGGCTTCAATCCACCGTCATCCCAGCGCCCAGCCTTCGCTGGGGTGACGTAATCAGAGATTACGTCATGCACGCCTACCGCACCCATAACTGCGCCGCGCTGTCCGCGAGCAACGTCGGAGACACCGTCCGCTTGTCGGGCTGGGTCCACCGCAAACGCGATCACGGCGGCGTATTGTTCGTCGATCTGCGCGATCATTATGGGCTTACCCAGATCGTGGCCAAGGCAGGCAGCGACACGATGATGCTTCTCGAAAGGTTGCGAGTCGAGTCGGTCGTGACCATCACCGGCGAAGTAGTTTCACGCGGCGCCGATGCGACCAATCCTAACCTCGCCACGGGTGAAATCGAGGTGGTGGCGGACACGATTGAGGTCCAGTCGACGGCCCAGGAGCTGCCGATGCCGGTGGCGGGCGACGCGGAATACCCCGAGGACATCCGTTTGCGGTATCGCTTCCTCGATCTGCGGCGCGAACGGCTGCATCAGAACATAATGCTGCGGTCGAAGGTCATTTCCTCGATCCGCGGTCGCATGATCGATCAGGGCTTCACCGAATTCCAGACCCCGATCCTGACCGCATCCTCGCCCGAGGGCGCGCGCGACTATCTTGTCCCCAGCCGCGTCCATCCGGGCAAGTTCTACGCGCTGCCGCAGGCGCCTCAGATGTTCAAGCAGTTGCTGATGGTCGCCGGGTTCGACAAATATTTCCAGATCGCGCCGTGTTTCCGCGACGAGGATGCGCGCGCCGATCGGTCGCCGGGCGAGTTCTATCAGCTCGATTTCGAAATGAGCTATGTCACGCAGGACGATGTTTTCGCGGCGATCGAGCCGGTGCTGCATGGCGTATTCGAGCAGTTCGCGGACTGGCAGGGGAAGGGCCGCACCGTCAGCCCGCTGCCATTCAAACGCATTCCTTACCGCGAATCGATGCTGAAATACGGCAACGACAAACCCGATCTGCGCAACCCGATCCTGATTTCGGACGTGAGCGATCACTTCGTAGGATCGGGCTTCGGCCGCTTCGCCTCGATCGTCGAAGCCGGCGATGTCGTCCGCGCGATCCCGGCGCCGGGCACCGCTGACAGGTCGCGCAAATTCTTCGACGACATGAACTCGTGGGCGCAAGGCGAGGGTTTCGCGGGCCTTGGTTACGCCACGCGCAAGGCTGGCGAGTGGGGCGGTCCGATCGCCAAGAACCACGGCGAGGACAAGATGACCGCGATGGCGGACGGCCTCGGCCTTGGTCCGGACGACGGCCTGTTCTTCGCCGCGGGCAAGGAAGCGCAGGCGGCAAAGCTGGCCGGGCTGGCGCGGACGCGCGTGGCGGAGACGCTTGGGCTGATCGATCAGTCGCGCTTCGAATTCTGCTGGATCGTCGATTTCCCGATGTTCGAATATGATGAGGACGCGAAGAAGGTCGATTTCAGCCACAACCCCTTCAGTATGCCGCAGGGCGAGATGGAGGCGCTGGAGACCAAGAATCCGCTCGATATCCTTGCCTATCAATATGACATTGTCTGCAACGGTATCGAATTGTCGTCGGGAGCGATCCGGAATCATCGGCCGGAAATCATGTACAAGGCGTTCGAGATCGCGGGCTATACCCAGGCCGACGTCGACACGAATTTCGCCGGCATGATCAACGCCTTCAAGTTCGGCGCGCCGCCGCACGGCGGCTCCGCGCCGGGAATCGATCGGATCGTCATGTTGCTGGCGGACGAACCCAACATCCGCGAGGTAATCGTCTTCCCGATGACGCAGAAGGCGGAGGATCTGATGATGGGCGCGCCGAACTTCGCGACGCCCAAGCAATTGCGCGAGCTGAATCTGCGTTCGACTGCGGACGTCCCGAAGCCATAACCAACGTCCGTCACCCCAGCCTTCGCTGGGGTGACGAGGCACTTCCGAACGCGTCTTAACCATGTCATCACGCCGCCTGATTTAAGGGGGTGCGATGCTGGAAGGACAGATACAGCCGGCGTCGGCGCCGAAACTCGCGCGTCGGCTCGGCATGACAGGTGTGCTGTTCCTCACATTGTCGGTCGCGACCCCCGCATCGTCGGTGTTCGTCATCGCGCCGGGAATGCTGCAGACCGCGGGGACCGGAGCGGTGTGGGCGCTGGCGATCGCCGCCGTCGTCTGCGTAATGACCGCGTTCATCTACGCCGAACTGTCGTCGGTCTGGCCGGTGTCGGGCGGCGAATATGTCGCGGTCGCGCACACGATGGGGCCGCTGGCCGGTTTCGTGATGCTGGGCGTCAGCGTGTTCAACAATTTGTTCTTTCCGCCGGTCGCGGGGTTGGGCATCGCGGCCGTGCTGTCGACGGTCATACCCGGGCTGCCCGCTGTGCCGATCGCAGTGGCGGTCGTTGCTGGCGCGACGCTCGTGGCATTGCTCGACATCCGCGTGAACGCCGCCGTCACCGGCGTCTTCCTGCTGGTCGAAACGCTGGCCCTGGTCGCGGTCGTCGTGCTCGGATTCGGCGAGGCGATGCGGCCGGTGAGCGAGTTTCTGCTCAACCCGGTCATGCTCGATGGAGAGATACTGGTGCCCTCCAGCCCGGCTGCGATCGGCCTGGCCACCTCGATCGCCATCTTCGCGTTGAACGGATACGGCGTTGCGGTCTATTTCGGGGAGGAGATGCACGAAGCGCCCAGGCGCATCGCCAAGGCGATTCTGTGGGCGCTCGCGTTAACCCTGGTTTTCGAAGGGTTACCGATCCTTGCTGCGCTGACGGGGGCGATCGACCTGCGCGCATTCCTCGCGGCCGAAGACCCGTTCGGCCTGCTGGTTGCAACGCGGGGTGGGGGGACGGCCGCGGCGTGGGTGTCGGTTGCCGTGGTGATCGCGATCGTCAACGCGGTAATCGCCTGCGTATTGGCCTGCGCGCGGTTCTTTTATTCCACCGGGCGTGACCGCAGCTGGGGACGGCGGGTCGATGCGTGGTTGAGCGCAGTCCATCCGCGCTTCGGCAGCCCGCACGTCGGCACCTTGCTGGTCGGCGGCATCGGCATCGCCTGCTGTTTTTTGCCGCTGCAGCTCCTGCTGGTGCTGAGCGGCACCGGCCTCGTCGCGATCTACGCCGGTATCGCGCTCGCCGTGATCGCCGGGCGGCGCAGCGGGCGGACCGACGGCGCGCATTACCGGATGCCGCTTTATCCGCTCGCGCCGATCGTCACGCTCGTCGCGCTCGGCTATGTCGTCTGGACGAGTTGGCTCGATCTGGAGGAAGGCCGGCCGGGGTTGATGATGACCGGCGTGCAAATCCTCCTGTCCGCAGGCTATTACTGGTTCGTCGTGCGCCGGCGCGGCAAATGGGAGGTCCATGCATGACGATCGATCTGGCCGATTTCGAAAAGGGCAAGGAATATAAGGGGCACTATCGCCGCGATCTGGAGGCTGTGCAGGGACGGCTGGAGAAAATTCTGGTCGCGCACATCATTCACGCACGGCCAGCGGTGATCATGCTGGAAGGCTGGGACGCGGCGGGGAAGGGCGGCATCATCCAGCGCCTTGTCTCTGAATGGGATCCGCGCCGGTTCGAGGTCTATCCGATCAGTGCGCCGAGCGCCGAAGAAAAGGCGCACCCGTTCCTGTGGCGGTTCCGCGAGCGCCTGCCCGAACCCGGCAATATCGCGATTTTCGACCGTAGCTGGTACGGTCGCGTGCTCGTTGAGCGCGTGGAAGGCTATGCCATGCCAGGCGAATGGCGGCGCGCCTACGGCCAGATCACCGCGTTCGAGGCGAAACTGATCGAGGGTGGCACGACGCTGATCAAGTTATTCGTCCACGTCAGCCAGAGTCAGCAAGACAAGCGGCTGAAGGATCGGCTGAAAGATCCCTGGAAACGCTGGAAAACCGGAGCGGACGACTATCGCAACCGCGCCAAGCGGGCGGAATATCTGGAGGCGATGCACGAGATGTTCGCGCGGACGGACACCGCGGTCGCGCCTTGGACCGTCATCGACGGCAACGACAAGAAATCCGCACGGATCGCAGCGTTGACGCATATCGCCGACACGCTGGCGGCGCAGGTGCCGATGGAGCCGCCGCCGATCGATCCTGAGGTCGCACGGCTGGCGAAGGAAGCGTTCGGCTGAGGCTCAATAATCGTTCAGCAACGGCGCGACCATGACCTGGACCGGACTGAACGCGTCATTGTCGCCCAGCACGTGAAGCACACCATCCGCGATCGAGAAATATGCGCCGTGGATAGTCAGCGCCCGGTCATCCAGCGCCTTCTGCACAAACGGGAACGTGCGCAGATTCTTCAACGACGTACGAACGGCTTCATGCTCCATCGCCCGCTCCGCCGCTTTGCCGGTCTGGCCGCCAGCGTCGATCCGGTCGCGCGCATCGTCGAGCATATGAACCCAATTGGCGATGAAGCCGCCCTCGCCCGGCGCGGCGTGCGCATAGGCGCGGGTAAGAGCCGCCTTCGCGCCACCGCATTTTTCGTGGCCCATCACGACGACTTCGGCGACCTTCAACTGCGTCACCGCAAACTCCAACGCCGCGGATACGCCATGATAGCCTGCGGTGGTTTCAAACGGCGGCACCAGCGCGGCCACGTTGCGGACCACGAAAATCTCCCCCGGCAACGTGTCGAAGATCTGCGCGGGGTCGACCCGGCTGTCGGAGCAAGCGATGATCATGACCTTCGGCTCCTGACCGTCCTTCAGCGCGGTCCAGCGGTCGCGCTGGCGATGCCAATCGGCGGTGCGGAAGCGATGATAGCCGTTCAGCAAGTCCGAAAACTGGGTCATCGCGCGCTCCGTCATCAGGGTCTGCGGTGCGAACATACAGCGGCGCGCCCGGTTCCGGCATTGTTTCGTGCGCGCGGCGTGGCTATCTCGCGCAGGCATGAACGACATGACTCCGCTCGCCCGTCCGGAACGCCCCGAAGGCCGTCAGCGCAAGCCCGACTGGATCCGTGTGAAGGCGCCGACCAGCGCGGGATTCGCTGCCACCCGCGCGCTGATGCGATCGAAGAGCCTGACGACCGTCTGTGAGGAAGCGGCCTGCCCCAACATCGGCGAATGCTGGAGCAAGAAGCACGCGACGGTGATGATCCTGGGCGACACCTGCACCCGCGCCTGCGCGTTCTGCAATGTGAAGACCGGGATGCCGCGCGCGGTCGATGCGATGGAGCCGCAGAATGTCGCCGAGGCGGCGGCGCAGATGGGCCTACAGCATATCGTCGTGACCTCGGTCGATCGTGACGACCTGCCCGATGGCGGGGCAAGCCAGTTCGTGAAGGTGATCCACGCGATCCGTAGCGCGAACCCCACGACGACGATCGAAATCCTGACGCCGGATTTCAGGAATAAGGCGCAGGCCGCTGTGGAGTCGATCGTCGAGGCCCGGCCCGACGTGTACAATCATAACCTGGAAACCGTGCCGCGGCTCTACCCGACGATTCGGCCCGGCGCGCGTTATTATGCGTCATTGCGGCTGCTGGAGAGCGTGAAGCGGCACGACCCGTCGATCTTCACCAAATCGGGCGTCATGCTCGGGCTGGGCGAGGAACGGCTGGAAGTGCATCAGGTGATGGACGACATGCGGTCCGCCGACATCGATTTCCTGACGATGGGCCAGTATCTGCAGCCGACGCCGCGCCACGCCAAGGTGATGGATTTCGTGACCCCCAAGGCGTTCGACGCCTTCGCCGCGATTGCGCGGGCGAAGGGGTTCCTGCTCGTAGCATCATCGCCGCTGACCCGGTCGAGCTATCACGCCGGCGACGATTTCGCGAAGATGCGGGCGGCGCGGGACGCCAAGCTCGCGGCCTGATGCCCAAGCATCACGAAACGCGGCGGATGCCCTACACGCCCGAACAGATGTTCGATCTGGTCGCCGACGTGAAGCGCTATGCCGAGTTCCTGCCATGGGTCACCGCGATGCGCGTGCGCAAGGATACATCGACCGAAACGCTGGCCGATATGATCGTCGGATTCAAAGGGTTGCGGGAAACGTTTACGTCGAAAGTTCAAAAGATGCGACCTGATGCGATCCGCGTCGATTACGTCGAAGGACCGCTGAAATTCCTGCATAACGACTGGCGCTTTCGATCCGACGGCGACGGATGCGTGGTCGATTTCTCGGTCGATTTCGCGTTCAAGAACCGCGTGTTCGAGATGCTGGCCGGGCAGGTGTTCGGCGCCGCGCTGCGCCGCATGATCGGCGCGTTCGAGGAACGGGCGCGGGTGCTCTACGCCGACGCGGGCGTCTCGGGTTCGGGCGGCATCAGCAGATCGAGCGCGCATAGCGCCGCCTGAAGCCTGATCCCGCCGCGACCCAGATCGCCGAACTGATGCTTGTCGGCGATCACGTCGGACGGATCGCCGCCGCGTTCGGCGCGGGCAAAGACGACCGTCCCGACCGGTTTCTTCTCGGTTCCGCCGCCGGGTCCAGCCACGCCGGTGATTGCCACCGCGACATCGGCGCGCGTTGCCTCCAGCGCGCCCTGCGCCATGCTCCACGCGACTGCGATCGACACCGCGCCGAACGTCTCGATCACGTCGTTGCTGACCTTCAGTGATCGTTGTTTCGCTTCATTGGAATAGGTTACGAACCCGGCCTCGAACACGTCGGAGGAACCGGGCACCTCGGTCAACGCCGCCGATACCAGACCGCCGGTACAACTTTCGGCCACCGCGATGATACGCTTCGCCGCGCGATTGGCGTCGATCACCTTCGTCGCCGCGGCGACCAGGTCGGGGGGTAGGATCGAGTCGGTCATCACCTGACGCTACATACCGGAAGATCGGGCACATCGGCGACCGCCGTCGTGCCGCGCGCCTTTTCAGCCTTCAGATATTGCAGCGTGGCCACGACGATCCCGGCGGTATTCCGCGCGGGCAGGGGTTCTAGCAAGGTCGCGAGTCGATCGATCGTCGGGCAATCGGACGCGGTGACGCGCCCCACGACCTGCGGGGCGAACAGCGACGTGATCAATGGTCGCGCATAATCGGATTGCAGCAGCATCATCACCGACGGGTCGCTGAGCTTGGCGATCGCGGCGCGCGCCGCCGGCCAGGCGGCATCGGCGGCGATCTGATACTTCGCGATGAACGGCCCCGACGTGCGGCGGACGAGGCTGCTCGCGGGCAAGGCCGCGCAGACTCGACCGGTTTCGCGGATGATGTCGGGCAACGCGACGAGCGCGATCGACTCGGCCTCGGCGGCGGTCAGGCACGGGGTTTGCGCGGCGGCGACCGACGGGGTGGCAATAGCAAGGAAAAGCGCCAACCGCTTCACGACAGCGTCCCCGGCAGTCGGACGGTGGCGATCGCCTGCGCTGCGATCCCTTCGCCGCGCCCGGTGAAGCCGAGCCGTTCGGTCGTCGTCGCCTTCACGCTGACGCGATCGATCGAAAGCCCCAGCAACTCGGCGATCCGCGACTGCATCGCCGCACGGTGCGGGCCGATCTTGGGGGCCTCGCACATCAATGTCAGATCGACGAACGTCACCTGACCACCGCGCGCCACGACCAGACCGGCGGCGTGGCGCAGGAACTGCCCCGATTCGGCGCCCTTCCACTGCGGATCGCTGGGCGGAAAATGTGTCCCGATGTCGCCCGCGGCGATCGTTCCCAGCACCGCGTCAGTGATCGCATGGAGCGCGACATCGGCGTCGCTATGCCCCGACAGCCCCTGATGATGCGGGATCAGCACCCCGCCGAGCCACAATTCCTCGCCATCCTCCAGCCGGTGGACATCGAAGCCGCTGGCGGAACGCGTTTCCCAGCCGATCCGCGCCTCTGCGGCAGCGAAGTCGGCAGGATAGGTGACCTTTTCCAACATCGTATCGCCCTGCACCAGCGCGATCGATCCGCCAAGCGCGCGCACCATCTGGGCATCGTCGGTCGGTGCGTCGCCGGACCATGCGCGGTGCGCGCGGACAAGGGCGTCAAAGCGAAACGCCTGCGGGGTCTGCACCCGGTTGAGCGTGGCGCGCGGCACGACATCGCCAGCGTCGTTGACGATCGTGTCCGCGACCGGAATCACCGGCACCGCGCCTTCATTGTCGTCCAGCGCCGCGAGCAGACGGTCCACGACTGCGGCCGGAATGAACGGCCGCGCGGCGTCATGCACCAGCACGCAATCGGCATCGATCCCGGCCAGTCCCGCAGCCACCGAATCGCGCCGCTCGGCCCCGCCGGCGATGCTCGACGCTCCCGGCACGGCCGCGGCCAGCGCCGCGTCCTGGCCTGCCCCGATGACGACGATGACGTCATCGATCTCCGGGTGCGCGGAGAGCGCCGCGTGGCTCCAGGCGATCATCGGACGCCCGGCGAGCGGGGCGAATTGCTTGGGCATATCGCTGCCGCTGCGCACACCGCGCCCGGCTGCAACGATCAGCGCCACGGTTCTCGGACGACTCATCATCCGCGCCTAACCCAGCCGCACGCGCCTTGCCAGTCAGCCTTGCCAGTCAGGGGCGAAACGCGTACCTGCCCATTTTTCAGGCACAGCGGCAAGATGCGTAGGCTAAACCCGATCCAGATCGGTCCCGTGCGGATCGAAAATCCCGTCGTTCTCGCGCCGATGACCGGCGTGACCGACCAGCCATTCCGTACGCTTGTACGTCGATATGGCTCCGGCCTCAACGTGACCGAGATGGTCGCAAGTCAAGCCGCGATCCGCGAAACGCGACAGTCGCTTCAGAAGGCCGCGTGGCACCTGAGCGAGGAGCCGATCTCGATGCAGCTGGTCGGTTGCACCCCCTATGAGATGGGGGAGGCGGCGAGGCTGGCGGAGGATCGCGGCGCGGCGATCATCGACATCAACATGGGCTGCCCGGTGCGGAAAGTGACCAACGGCGACGCCGGCTCCGCGTTGATGCGCGACCTGAAACTGGCGACCGCGATCATCGAAGGCGTCGCGAAAGCGGTCAGTGTGCCGGTGACGGTCAAGATGCGCATGGGCTGGTGTCACGACAGCCTGAACGCGCCCGAACTCGCCCGAATCGCGCAGGATATCGGTGCGAAGATGGTCACCGTCCACGGCCGCACGCGGAACCAGATGTATCGTGGGGAGGCGGATTGGGGTTTTGTGCGTGGCGTCAAGGAGGCGGTGACGATCCCCGTGATCGTGAACGGTGATATCTGTTCGATCGAAGATGCCGATACCGCACTTGAACAATCAGGTGCAGACGGTGTGATGATCGGGCGTGGCGCTTACGGGCGGCCGTGGTTGCTGGGGCAGGTGATGGAGTGGCTGGCGACGGGGCGTCGCGTGCCAGATCCATCGCTGGACGAACAATATCGCGTGATCGCAGAACATTACGATGCGATGCTCGAGCATTACGGCGCCGTCACCGGGGTCAACATGGCGCGCAAGCATATCGGTTGGTACACCAAGGGACTGACCGGCTCGGCCGAGTTTCGCAACACCGTCAATCAGGAGCCTGATGCCGCGCGGGTGAAGGCGATGCTCGCCGAATTCTACGCCCCCTATCGAATCCGCGCTGCGGCGTGATGCTCGCCGCCCGCGCGCCCGATCATGTGGAACTGCTCGCCGCACTGCCTGTCGCGTTGCTGGTGATCGATCCGGCCGGTCTGATCGTGCAGGTCAACGCGGAGTGCGAACGGCTGCTGAACCAGTCCGAACGATCGCTGCTGGGGAATCCGGTAGTCGATGTTCTGCCGCTGCCCGAGGAAGAACAGCGCCGCGATGGGCACGCCTTCGCCGCGTTCGATACCGAGATCGACACGCCGCGTGGCGGGCGCATCCGCGTCGATTTTGCGGAGACGCAATTCGCCGATCATCCGGGCTGGCGGCTGATCACGCTGCACAATGCCGCCAGCTCACGGCGGCTGGGTCTGTCCGCCGATCGCGCCGCCGCCGCACGGTCTGCGGTCGGCGCGGCGGCGATGCTGGCGCACGAGATCAAGAACCCGTTGTCCAGCATCCGCGGCGCGGCGCAATTGATCGCCGACGGGGCCGGCGTGGAAGACCTGACCGCGTTGATGATCGCCGAAGTCGACCGCGTCGCCGCGCTGATCGACCGGATGGAGGATTTCACCGACACGCGGCCCGTGCCGGTCGAGCCGCTCAACATCTATCCGCTGCTGGCGCACGCGCGCGAGGTCGCGCTGGCCGGTTTCGCCCGCGGCGTGGCGATCGAAGAACGCTTCGATCCGTCGCTTCCACGCGCGCTGGCGAACCGCGACGCGCTGTTGCAAGTGCTGGTCAACCTGTTGAAAAACGCTGCGATCGCCCTTGGCACACGCGGAGAGCGGCGCATCACGCTGTCGACTTCCTATCGCCACGGCATGGCGGTTGCGCCTGCGCCGGGACGTCCGAGGATGCCGCTGCCGATCGAGATCTGCGTGATCGATAGCGGCCCCGGCGCGCCCGACGATATTGCGGAACATCTGTTCGATCCGTTCGTGTCCAGCCGTCCCGAGGGAAAAGGGTTGGGCCTCGCGTTGGTCGACAAACTCGTCCGCGACATGGGTGGAATCGTGCAATATTCGCGCGAGGGATCGCCGCATCAAACGGTGTTCCGCATCCTCCTGCCGCGCGCGCAATCATGAGCGGCGGAAACATTCTGGTGGTCGACGATGACGATGCGGTTCGCGCGATCGTCGCGCAGGCGCTGCGCCGTGCCGGGCACCGCGTCCGGACCGCGGCAAACCTCGCCGAACTCGATCGAGAGATGCGCGCGGCTTTGCCCGACGTTCTGGTAACCGACGTCGTGTTGCCTGACGGCGACGGGATCGAGAATGCGACCCGCATCGTGTCCGAACAACCGGGCCTGCCGATCATCGTCCTGTCGGCGCGCAACACGCTGACCACCGCGGTACGCGCGAACGAGGCGGGGGCCTATGACTACCTCCCCAAGCCGTTCGATCTGGACACGTTGACGCGTGCCGTCGCCGCGGCGCTGCTTCGTCGCGCGCCGGCGACGCCGAACGTGCCCGGCGACGACGACCACGCGCTGCCGCTGATCGGCCGATCGCCCGCGATGCAGGACGTTTATCGCGTCATCGCGCGGGTCGTGTCGAACGATCTGACGGTGCTGGTCTCCGGCGAATCGGGTACGGGCAAGGAACTGGTCGCGCGTGCGATCCACGACCTCGGCCACCGCGCCACCGCGCCCTTCGTAGCGATCAACATGGCGGCGATCCCGCGCGAATTGATCGAGGCTGAATTGTTCGGACATGAGCGCGGCGCGTTTACAGGTGCCGCACAACGGACAGCAGGCAGGTTCGAACAGGCGGCTGGCGGCACGCTGTTTCTCGACGAAATCGGCGACATGCCGATCGAGGCGCAGACGCGATTGCTGCGCGTACTGCAATCAGGCGAGTTTACGACCGTCGGCGGTGCGCGGACGATCCGCGCCGACGTGCGCATCGTCGCAGCGACCAACCGCGATCTTCAGTCGGCGGTAGCGAGCGGGCAGTTTCGCGAGGATTTATACTATCGTCTGAACGTCGTACCCATAACGCTTCCGGCATTGCGCGAGCGGCGACAGGATATCGCGATGCTAGCCCGGCATTTCCTGGATCGCGCGGCCGCGGCGGGGCTGCCGCGCAAAACGCTGGACGACGATGCGATCGACACGCTGGAGGCGCATGATTGGCCGGGCAACGTGCGCGAGCTGGAAAATCTGATGCGCCGCCTGGCGGCGCTGTCGCGCGACGACCGGATCAACGCGGCGGAAATCGCGGTCATGCTCGGCGATGGGGGGGCAGGCGCGGCTGATCCTGACATCGCGATCGATGCGGCGGTGCGCGGCTATGTCGATCGTCTGGCGCGCAACGATCCGCAATCGCTCGATAATGGTACGTTATACGACCGGATCGTCGCCGAAGTGGAGAGGCCGCTGATCGAGTCGATGCTGGCACGCCATGGCGGCAATCAACTGCGTGCCGCCCGCGCGATCGGACTCAATCGCAACACGCTGCGCAAGCGCCTCGACCTGCTCGGAATCGATCCCGTTGCGCGACCATCCGCGCGTGAGCCGCGCTAATCGGTGCGATTATGTGTTTTCTCTGCAACACTCTTGTTGTAGCTAAGTGACGATGACCGCCGCTTTGGCGCCCGCCGCTAACGACCCCGTCTCGACGCGCCGCTTCACGGTTACGCCGCTGGTCGAGTTCGCGGTGCTCGCGGGTGCGGTCGCGGTCGCGGTAGGGAGTTACTTCACGATCGCGGGGGCCGGGGGTGAGCGCGGCTTGCTCGAACCGGCGTTGGTCGCATTCCTGTTGATCGCCAACCTGCTGCCGGGCGTGGCATTGCTCATGCTGCTGGGCCGCCGCATCGCACGACGGCGGGCGGCGCTATCCCCGGTCGGCGGGGCGGGGCGGCTTCACGTTCGGCTGGTCGCGCTCTTCTCGGTCATCGCAGCGGTGCCGATGCTGCTGGTGACGATCGCGGCATCGCTGCTGTTCCAGTACGGCGTGCAGTTCTGGTATTCGGACCGGGCGCGCGGCGTGTTCGAGAATGCGACGACACTGACGCGCGCGTCGTACAACCAGATCCTCCAGCGGTGGGAGGAAGCGACCGTCACGATGGCGCAGGACATCGCGGCGGAATTGAACGACCGTCCGATCGACGATCCGCGCTTCGCCTCGTTTCTGGTCCAGCAGACTTATTATCGCAGTCTGTCGGAGGCTTTGCTGTTCGCCGTTCCAGCCAGGGGAGAGCTGCAAACCCTTGCGTTCGTAAATCCTTACGACCTGAACCTCGCTCGACAGGTATCGGCGGATGCCGTCGCGCAGCTACGCGCTGGACAACGCAGCGTGGTGACCGTGACCGGCGATCGTATCCAGACGGTCGCGCGGCTGCCCGGATCGCAGCAAATCTATCTCTACGCGGCGCGCGTTACCGATCCGAAGGAAATGACGACGCAAACCGAACGGGCGGAGGCGGCGTTGGCGAATTATCGCGCGCTGCTTGTCCGCGCGCGGACGCTGCAGCTACAGTTCAACGCGGCGCTGTTGCTGTTGTCGCTGCTGATCGTTGGTGTCGCGGTCTGGATCGCACTCGCCGTCGCCGACCGGTTAGTCCGACCGGTCGGCGAGTTGGTCGATGCGGCGCGGCGGGTCGAAGGTGGTGATCTGTCGGCGCGCGTCGCTGAGACCCGGGAGCGCGACGAGGTCGGCACATTGGCCAACGCGTTTAACCGGATGACCGAACGTCTTCAGGCGCAGAACCACGAATTGCTCGCCGCCAACGAGCAGGCCGATCGCCGTCGCGAGTTGATCGAAGCGGTGATGTCGGGCGTTTCGGCGGGGGTGATATCGATCGACGACGATCGTTGCGTTCGGCTGATCAACAGTTCGGCCGAGACGTTGCTCGGACTCGACATCTCGCCGATAGGCCGGCCGCTTGCGGAGGTGTCGCCCGAACTCGACGCGCTGCTCGACGGCAATGCGCGCGAGGCGATTGTACAGGTCGCGGCGCGGGGCGAGGCGAAGACGCTGGCGGTGCGGATCGCGCGCGACGGCACAGGGCCGATCCTGACCTTCGACGACATTACGCAGCAATTGCTCGATCAGCGCCGTGCTGCGTGGGCGGACGTCGCGCGGCGGATCGCGCACGAGATCAAGAATCCGCTGACCCCGATCCAACTCGCCGCGGAACGGCTGCAGCGACGCTATGGCGGCAAGGTGGAGGAGGGCGACACGACGTTTGGCCGTTTGACCGAGACGATCGTGCGGCAGGTGGGCGACCTGCGCCGGATGGTCGACGAATTTTCTTCCTTCGCGCGGATGCCGAAGCCTGTCTTCCGGGAGGAATCCCTGGTCGACGTCGCGCGCCAGACGATGTTCCTGCACGAGGTCGCGCATTCGGGTATCCGTTTTCAGCTTCACCACGACGAACCCGGTCCACTGCTGGTTTGCGACCGTCGCCAGATCGGACAGGCACTGACCAACATCGTCAAGAACGCCGTCGAGGCGATCGAGGCGGCGGAGACGGGGGAGGCCGAGATAACGCTGACCATCGCCGAAGCGCCTGGCCGCACGACGATCACGGTGGAAGATACCGGCGTCGGCCTGCCGCTGGAACGCGACCGGATCGTCGAGCCTTATATGACGACGCGCGCGCGGGGTACGGGGCTGGGGCTCGCCATCGTCAAGAAGATCGTCGAGGAGCATTTTGGCACGATCGGTTTTGCCGATCGCCCGAACGGCGGGACAATAGTCACGATAGGGTTCGACACGACAATGCTCGCCGGGCTCGATACCGGCGACGACGCTGGCAGTGACACTGGTAATGACGGCGACGGCGGGGGGATCGCCGCACTCACCCGCAATCGGATAATTTGATTATGGCGCTCGATATTCTTGTTGTGGACGACGAACGCGACATTCGTGAACTTGTCGCGGGTGTGCTGGAGGACGAGGGATACGGCACACGCACCGCCGCCGACAGCGATTCCGCGCTGGAAGCGATCGCGGCGCGGCGGCCGAGCCTGGTGCTGCTCGACGTGTGGCTGCAGGGGTCGAAGCTCGACGGGCTTGACCTGCTCGACGAGATCAAGCGGCGCGATCCGTCGATCCCGGTGCTGGTGATTTCGGGACATGGCAATCTCGACACGGCGGTAGCGGCGATCCGCAAGGGCGCCTACGACTTCATCGAGAAGCCGTTCCAGGCCGAACGCCTGCTGATCATGGTCGAACGCGCGACCGAAACCGAGCGGCTGAAGCGCGAAGTGGCGTCGCTGCGGGCGTCGGCAGGACGCGACACCGATCTGACCGGCAGTTCGAGCGCGATCAACGGCGTCCGCGCGACGTTGAAACGTGTCGCGGCGACCGGGAGCCGCGTGCTGATCGTTGGGGCGGCAGGCGTCGGCAAGGAAGTCGCCGCGCGCCTGCTCCATAGTTGGAGCCAGCGATCGACCGCGCCGTTCGTGATCGTCAGCGCCGCGCGCATGACGCCCGAGCGCGTCGAGGAGGAGTTGTTCGGGGTGGAGGAGGGGGGTGACCTGATCCGCACCGGCCTGCTCGAACAGGCGCATGGCGGGACGCTGTTTCTCGACGAGATCGCCGACATGCCGGTCCAGACGCAGGCGCGCATTCTACGGGTGCTGACCGACCAGAGCTTCAGCAGGGTCAATGGCGAGCGGACCGTCAAGGTAGATGTTCGCGTCGTCTCCGCCACCTCACGCGACCTGACCGAGGAGATCGCAGAGGGGCGCTTTCGCGAGGATCTCTATTACCGGCTGAACGTCGTGCCCGTACCGATCCCGCCCTTGTCCGACCGGCGCGAGGACATTCCACCGCTGGTCGAGCATTTCGTCGCGCATTATGCGGCCGAACGCCGGGTGCCGACGCCGGAGGTGGCGACCGATGCGATGGTCGTGCTGCAATCCTACGATTGGCCGGGCAACGTGCGGCAGCTTCGCAATGTCGTCGAACGCACGATCATCCTGGCGCCGGGCGACCGGATTGGTCGCATCGACCTTGACCTGCTACCGCCCGAAGTCCGCGGCGATCAGGAGAATATGACGGGTACGTCGGCGATCATGGGATCGCCGCTGCGCGAGGCGCGCGAATCGTTCGAGCGGGAGTATCTGCGCGTTCAGATCAGGCGCTTCTCCGGCAATATATCGCGGACCGCGACCTTTATCGGAATGGAGCGATCGGCGCTGCACCGGAAGCTGAAGCTGCTCGGCATCACCGAAACGAAAGACGATTGACGTCTGGACCGCGCAGGTCGGCGTTCCTAGATTAGCGACGCGGTCGAAACGGCCGCACCCGACGCCGGGCACCGGCGCATCGCGGGGCAAACCCCGCCAACAACAAAGGACCGATCATGGCCGACAAACAGACATCGCTGCAGGATCTTTTCCTGAACGCGCTGCGCAAATCCAAGACCCCCGTGACGATGTTCCTGGTAAAGGGCGTCAAGCTGCAGGGTATCGTAACCTGGTTCGATAATTTTTCCGTGCTGCTGCGCCGCGACGGCCAGTCGCAGCTGATCTATAAGCACGCCATTTCGACGATCATGCCGTCGGGTCAGATCGACGTCGCCGCGATCGTCGACCAGATGGGCGAAACGACCAAGAAACAGCCGTTGCTGCAGGACATCTTTCTGAATGCGGTGCGTAAATCAGAGGATTCTGTGACGATGTTCCTGGTCAACGGCGTGATGCTGCAGGGGCAGATCGCGGCGTTCGACCTGTTCTGCATGCTGCTCTATCGCGACGGCATGTCGCAGCTGGTGTACAAGCATGCGGTGTCGACGATCCAGCCCGCACGACCGCTAAACCTGGCCGAAGAAACAAGCGGTCCGGCCGAGGATTGAGCATGAACAACGAAGGCGGCGGTTTCGAGCGCGACCGCGGCGAGTTCACCCGCGGCGCGCGCGCGATCGTCGTGTACCCCGACCTCGGCGGATCGTCGCGTGACGCCGAAGCGCGTCTCGACGAAACCGCGGGCCTGGCCGAGGCGATCGGGGTGCAGGTGGCGGAGCGCCACACGTTTCGCGTCCGCGCGCCGCGCGCGGCGACGTTGATTGGCAGCGGGCAGGTGGAACTGCTGGCGACGTCGGTGCGGATGGAGGAGGCGAGCCTGGTCGTGTTCGATGCCGGGCTGTCGCCGATTCAGCAGCGCAACCTGGAAACCGCGCTTGAGACGAAAGTGATCGATCGCACCGGGCTGATCCTGGAGATCTTTGGCGAGCGCGCGGCGACCGCGGAAGGACGGCTGCAGGTCGAACTGGCGCATCTCGATTATCAATCGGGGCGGCTGGTGCGGAGTTGGACCCACCTCGAGCGGCAACGCGGCGGGTTCGGGTTTCTCGGCGGCCCGGGCGAAACCCAGATTGAGGCCGATCGCCGCATGATCCGCGACCGGATGGCGCGGCTGCGGCGTGAACTGGATCAGGTGACCCGGACGCGCGGCCTGCATCGCGACCGGCGGCAGCGCGCGCCGTGGCCGGTGATCGCTCTGGTCGGCTACACCAACGCCGGAAAGTCGACACTGTTCAATCGTGTAACCGGCGCTGACGTCATGGCGGAGGATCTGTTGTTCGCGACGCTGGACCCGACGCTGCGGCAGATTTCGCTACCTGGCATCGACAAGGCGATCCTGTCGGACACGGTCGGTTTCGTCTCCGAACTGCCGACGCAATTGGTGGCGGCATTCAAGGCGACGCTGGAGGAGGTCATCTCCGCCGACCTGCTGATCCATGTCCGCGACGTGGCGCATCCCGATAGCGAAGCGCAGCGTAGCGACGTCGAGGGGGTGCTGGCGGAGATCGGCGTTTCCGAGGCGACGCCGCGGATCGAGGCGTGGAACAAGCTGGACCTGTTAGAAGGGGATGATCGCGCCGCGATGCTGGCGGAGGCCGAACGGCGCGACGACGTGGTCGCGCTCTCGGCGCTGACCGGGGAGGGCGTGCCAGCGCTCGTCGCCGCGGTGGCCGAATTGCTGACCGAAGGCCATCGCCGCTATCGTATCGCGCTCGACGCGGGCGACGGCGCGGGCGCCGCGTGGCTGCACGCGCATGGCGAAGTGATCGATCATCAGGTCGATGACGGCGAAGCGGTGTATGAAGTCCGTATGGCCGCGAGGGAATACGAGCGCTTCATGACACGCTAGTCGAGGGAGTGGGAACGATCACCCGCGTTTCGCTTTGCTCCATAATTCTTCCTTGGCGTCCAGACTGAGCGCAGGAAACGCATCGCCGGCCATCGCCTCCATCGCGACGAAGCGCCGCTCGAATTTGGCGCTCGCCGCGCGCAATGCCGCTTCGGGGTCGATCTTCAGATGCCGTGCGAAGTTGACCACCGCGAACAACAGGTCGCCGACCTCCTCGGCGCGGGTATCGTCATCGGCCGCTTCGATTTCGGCTAGTTCCTCGTCGATCTTCGCGCGTGCGCCGCTCGCATCGGGCCAGTCGAACCCGACGCGCGCCCCACGTTTCTGGAGTTTCTCGGCACGGGTCAATGCGGGCAGGCCGATCGCCACACCGTCCAGCGCGCCAGAGTTGCCCTTGGCGGCGCGTTCGGTGGCCTTGACCCGCTCCCAGTCGGCATGGCCTTCGCCACCGTCGCCGAAGATGTGCGGGTGCCGCCGTTCCATCTTGTCGCTGATCGCCGCCACGACATCGGGGAATGCGAAGTCGCCGGCTTCTTCGGCGATCCGGCTGTGGAAGACGACTTGGAGCAGCAGGTCGCCGAGTTCGTCCTTCAGATCAGCCATATCGCCACGCGCGATCGCATCGGCGACCTCATAGGCTTCCTCGATCGTATACGGCGCGATTGACGCGAAACTCTGCGCGCGATCCCATTCGCAGCCGGTCTCCGGATCGCGCAGACGCGCCATGATCGCGAGCAGCCGGTCGATCATGAAAGAGGGCCCTTCCCGGCGAATGAAATAATATCGATAATATACATTATGTAAAACTTATTGCCGTGTGGGAGGGAGTTCGAGAATTAGCGTTGTCCCGTCGACGCGCCAACTGGCGAGCCGTGACAAGAAGTTCATCCCAAGCACGTCGGTATCACCGAACGCATCCGCGACCACCACCGGCAGATCGCGCGCGACGATTCCACCGATGCGAAGTTCGGGCAGTTCGGCGTTGAGCGCGACGACGTCGCCATTGGCGGTGCCCAGCATGGTCGGGAAACCACTTTCGTCGATCTGTAATCCGGCGGCGCGCGCCGTCGCGGTCGACAGCGCGGTGGTCGTCGCGCCGCTGTCGATCAACATCCGCCGTTCGACTCCGTTCAGATTGACGGTCGCCCAGAAATGACCGTCCGCCGCCATGCGGATGCGCACCGTCTCTCCAATGACGCGCTGATCGCGGCCGAACAGTGCGTCGCGCGTGTCGTCCCAGATTGGTTTCAGGCGATCGCGCTGGCCGACGATGACCAAGCCGATCGCGAACACCGCGATCCAGGCCAGCACCATCTTCAGCGTCTGCCCCAGCGGCACGCGGCGGGCGAGCAAGGCGGATAGCGGCAGGATCAGCATCATCGCGTACAACGCGATTTCGGCGCCGCGGTTCACCAGGCGAATTCCAGCCCGTCATAGCCAGGCTCGACCCCGACGGGCAGCTCTGCGGCCAGCGTCGCATAGTCCATCGACTGATCCATATGTATCAACGCGGCACGAAGCGGCGCAAGCTCGGCGATCCACTCGAGCGCGGTCGCCAGATCGGGATGCGTTGGGTGCGGCCTGCGGCGGAGCGCATCGACGATCCAGACGTCGAGATCGCGATAAAGCGAGCGCATCTCCTGGGTAAGATCATGGAAATCAGTCGCATAACCGATCCGCTTGCCGTCCGCTTCGAACAGCAGGCCGGCCGAGGTTATCGAACCGTGCGGCTGATCGACGCAAGTGACCGTGATACCGCCGATCGTGACCTGATCCGGCAGGTGAGAAAGCGCGACCGTCGGCGGATATCCATCGCGTCCGTGGAAGACGTAGCCGAACCGCTCGATGATCGCCGCCGATGTCGCAGGGCGCGCGAGGCCGCGGACCGGATGGCGCAGCGCGTGATAGATTTGGCGCAAATCGTCGATTCCGAACACATGATCGGCGTGTTCGTGCGTCCAGATTACGGCATCGACCGTGCCGACGTCGGCATCCAGCAACTGCGCGCGCATATCGGGGCTGGTGTCGACCAGAATGCGCGTGCCGTCATGTTCGACCAGGATCGATGCGCGGGTGCGGCGGTTCTTCGGCTCGGCGGGATCGCACGCGCCCCAATCGTTGCCGATCCGCGGCACACCCGACGACGTGCCTGAGCCGAGGATACGGACCTTCACGCTCCCGCCTTCACATCAATGTCTTGGCGAACAATTCATGGAAGTTTCGTGCGGTAACATCCTGCAAATGTTCAACCTCCTCACCGCGCAGGTCGGCCAAGAACCGCGCGGTGTCGGCGACGAAGGCGGGTTCGCCGGTCTTGCCCCGGTGCGGTACGGGGGCCAGGAACGGCGCGTCGGTTTCGATCAGCAGACGCTCGATCGGTAGTCGCGCCGCGGTTTCCTGCAGGTCGCGGGCATTCTTGAACGTCACGATGCCGGAGATCGAAATGTAGCAGCCGAGATCAAGCGCGATGTCCGCGAACGCGCCGGTGCCCGTGAAGCAGTGGATCACACAACCGAACGCGCCCTTCCCCATTTCTTCGCGCAGGATCGAAGCGGTGTCGTCCTCGGCATCGCGGGTATGGACCACGATCGGCACGCCCGCCTGGCGCGCGGCGGCGATATGTGCGCGAAAGCTGGCCTGCTGACGATCGCGGTCGCTGTGGTCGTAGAAATAATCGAGTCCGCTTTCACCGATGCCGACGATCCGAGGATGCGCCGCGCGCGCCACCAGTTTCGCGGTGTCGACATGCGGATGTTGGTCCGCCTCATGCGGGTGAATGCCGACCGTCGCCCAAACGTCGGGTTCGCGTTCAGCGGTGGCGAGCACGTCGTCCCATTCGCTTTCGCGCGTCGCGATGTTCAGCATCGCGGTGACGCCACGCGCGCGGGCGCGCTCGAGCACCGCCTGCTGATCTTCGGCCAAGCCATTGTAATTGAGATGACAATGGCTGTCGGCGAGCATCAGGCGGCCTCTGCCGGGAGTTCCAGCCGGGGAAACATCGGTGACGGCGCGGCGAGCCGGAAATCGCTTGCGGCGTGGCGTGCATACCAGTCGTCGTCGTCGACCGCGGCATGATCGCGCTCCGCCGCACCGAGTTGGTCGAGCACCTTGCCCGCGGCCTCCGGCACGACCGGCAGAATCACGATCGCAAGGATGCGGATCGCTCGAACGAGAGTGCCGAGCACCGCATTCATCCGGTCGGGATCGGTCTTGCGCAGCGCCCACGGCGCCTGCGCGTCGATATATTGATTGCAGGCGAAGACGCCGCGCAGCCACGCCTCGATCCCCTGGCTCAGCATGAGATCCTCGAACGCCGACTTGAAGCCAGCCGCTGCAACGATAACCTCCTCGATCAACTGACCGTCAGCGACATCCCGGCGCCCGTCGACCGGCAATTCGCCATCGAGGTTCTTCGCGATGAAGGACAAAGTACGCTGCGCCAGATTGCCGAAACTGTTCGCCAGTTCGGCATTCACCCGCATCACAATGGCTTCGGCCGAATAACTGCCGTCCTGACCGAAACTCACCTCGCGCAGCAGGAAATAGCGCAAAGCATCGACGCCGAACGCGGTCGCCAGATCGCCAGGATCGACGACGTTGCCGAGGCTCTTCGACATCTTTTCCCCGCGGTGAAGCAGGAAGCCGTGCCCGAAGACGCTTTTCGGCGAGGCGATCCCGGCCGACATCAGGAAGGCGGGCCAATAGACTGCGTGAAAGCGGACGATGTCCTTGCCGATCAGATGCAGGTCGGCGGGCCAGTATTTCATCTCGCCGTCGGGATAGCCCACACCGGTCAGATAATTGGTCAGCGCATCCACCCACACGTACATGACGTGGCCCGGACTGCCCGGCACCGCCACACCCCAGTCGAAGCTGGTTCGCGATACCGACAGATCCGTCAGCCCGCCCTCGACGAAGCGCATGATCTCGTTGCGACGCGATTCCGGGCGTATGAAATCGGGGTTGTCGCGGTACAGCTCCAGCAACGGCTGCTGGTATTTCGACAGACGGAAGAACCACGTCTCCTCCGCGGTCCATTCGACCGGGGTTCCCTGCGGAGAAAGCTTACCCCCTTCCCCGTCGATCAGTTCCTTCTCGTCGTAGAACGCTTCGTCGCGGACCGAATACCAGCCCTCGTAGCGGTCGAGATACAGGTCGCCGGCGTTCGCCATCGCCTGCCAGATTGCCTGGCTGGCGCGGTGATGGTCGGCGTCGGTGGTCTGGATAAAGCGATCATAGGAGACGTTGAGATTGTCGCACATCGCCTTGAAATAGGACGACATCTCGGAAGCAAGATCGCGCACTTCGACGCCGCGGTCGCGTGCGGTCTGAACCATCTTCAGCCCGTGTTCGTCGGTGCCGGTCTGGAACAAAACGTCGCGGCCGGCCTGTCGCTGGAAACGCGCGATCGCGTCTGCGGCGATCGCTTCATAGGCGTGGCCGATATGCGGACGGCCGTTGGGATAGCTGATCGCAGTGGAAATGTAGAAGGGTTCGCGCATGCCGCGTCCCTACTATCGAGCGAGCCGCGCTACCACCCCCGCGAGTTCGAACACCGTCGCGCCCGCATCCAGCGTCAGCGCGCGCGCCGTGCCCGCGATCGAGCGCGCTTCGTCATAGGCGTCGAGCGCGGTGCGCAGCCCCTCCCCGGCGCGATACGGAGCCTGTTCAGCGATGAAGCCGGGCACACGTTCCAGGAACGCCTCGTAGCGCGGTTGTGCGGCTTTCGCCGACAGCGCCTTCGCCAACCGTCCGCGCTGCGCATTGTCGTGGTCGCCGCTTTTGCCGATCGTAGATAGCGCGGCGTCGATCCCGGCCAGGTCGAGCCCGGCGTACGCGAGTGCACGCCCCGGTGATCCTGCACCGGCGCGCACCAGCGCCTCGATCTCATCGCGATCCGCCTCCGGCATCGCATCGCCCAGCACCGCGCGCATATCGTCCATCGCGAGCGGTTCGAACCGCAGCAGTCGGCAGCGCGAGCGGATCGTGGGAAGCAATCGTCCCGGCGCGTGGCTGACCAGCAGGAAAATCGTCCCCTGCGGAGGTTCTTCGAGATTCTTGAGCAATGCGTTCGACGCGCCGGGCCGTTCGAGGTCGTCGACCGCATCGATCACGACGACGCGCCGCGCCGACAGCGCGGGCTTGGTCGCGAACAGCGGCATCAGCGCGCGAACCTGAGCGATCGGGATCGAGCGCGCGAGGTCCTGATCGGGTTTTTCGGGGTCTTTCGGCAGCCGTCGCATCTCGCGGTAATCGGGATGCGTGCCCGCCGCGATCAGCCGTGCCGCCTGATGATCTTCAGGTACGGCGAACCCCGGCGGCAATGCGTCCGGCGTCGCCGCTTCGGCCAGCATCCGTCGTGCGACCATGCGCGCGAAAGTCGCCTTGCCGACACCCTCCGGCCCGGCGAGCAACCACGCGTGGTGGAGCGATCCGCTGCCCAGCGCCGCGATAAAGGCGGCGCGGGCGGCGTCATGGCCGCGCAGTGACATCATGGCAGCAGGTCGGACAGCGCATCCAGTAGCGCGGCGGTCACCTGCTCCGGCGCGGCGCTTGCGTCGATCCGGCGAAAGCGATCGGGTTCGGCCGTCGCGAAGCCGTCGAACGCGCGCGCGACCGCATCGTGGAAGTCCGCGCCGCGCGCCGCGAAGCGATCCGCGCCCGCGCCGTCACGCGCACCGGCACGTCGCGCGCCCTCCCCGGTCGGCAAATCGAGCAGGAACGTCCGATCGGGCAACAGCCCCTTGGACCCGAAACCGTGCAGCGCGAGGATCGCTGCATCGTCGACCCCGCTTGCGACGCCCTGATAGGCGCGGGTCGAATCGAGATAGCGATCGCAGATCACCCACGTCCCCGCACCGATCGCGGGGCGGATGACCTTTTCGACATGGTCCGCGCGCGCGGCGGCGAACAGCAACGCCTCGACGTGCGGGCTCCAGCGACGGACGTCGCCGTGCATCAGAAGCGCACGGATCGCCTCCGCGCCCTCACTGCCGCCGGGTTCGCGCGTGACGATCGCGTGGACGCCGCGCTCCGCCAGCGCATCGGCCATAGCGCGCGCCTGCGTCGACTTCCCCGCCCCCTCGCCGCCTTCGAGCGAGAGGAACCTGCCGATCATTCGAACAGGCCCATCAACCCCGCCCACGCGCGGCCGAAGAAGCCCGCTCCGGCGACGTCCTTTTCGGCCACCAGCGGCAGCGTCTGCGTCGGCAAGCCGGGCGAGGTGACGACCAGATCGGCGATATGCTGGCCCGCCTTGAACGGGGCCTTCACCGGACCTTGATAAACGACCTTCGCGGTCATCGCGGGCACCGCACCTGCGGGCAGAGCAACCTTCAGGTCGTTCGGCGCGACCAGTCCGACTGTTGCGGCATCGCCCAATTGGACATCGGCCTCGGCGACCTTGCGCCCCTTTTTCACGAGCGGCTTGGCCTGCCATGCGCGGAAGCCCCAGTCCATGAAACGCACCGATTCGGCGATGCGCTGGTTCGAACTGGTGAGCCCGGCGAGCACCAGCACCAGGCGGCGGCCGTTCTGTTCGGCCGATCCGGTGAAGCCGTAGCCGGCTTCCTCTGTATGCCCGGTCTTCAGTCCGTCGGCTCCGGCGACGCGCCCGAGCAAAGGATCACGGTTCGCCTGGGTGATCGCGGAGCCGCTGCCGAGCGTCTTGCCCCACGTGAAATCGCGCCGCGAATAGAATTGCTTGTAGAGCTTCGGGTGGTCGGTGATCGTCGCCGCGGCGAGCGTTGCGAGATCGCGCGCGGTGACATAAGTGCGGCCTTCGTCGGGCCAGCCGTTCGAATTGCCGAAATTGCTGTTGGTGAGGCCCAGCTTCTTTGCCGATTCATTCATCCGCTGGACAAACGCTTCCTCCGTGCCCGAAATGCCCTCGGCCAGCACGACGCACGCGTCGTTGCCTGACAGAACGACGATACCGTAGAGCAGATTGGCGACCGAAACCTTTTCGCCCGGCGACAGGAACATCGTCGAACCTGCTGCAGGACCATGCCATTTGCGCCATGTTTCAGGCCGAACCTCGAACTCTTGATCGAGTTTCAGGTCGCCGCGGCGAAGCATCTCGAACGCGGTGTAGACTGTCATCATCTTGGCCATCGACGCGGGCGGCATCCGGCGGTCGGCGTCCTTCGCGTACAGCACCGCGCCGGTCGACACGTCCTCCATGAAGGCGACGGGCGCGGGCGTGTCGAACTGCGGCGCATTGGCGGCGACGGGATAGGCGATCGCCATCGCAAGGGCGGGAGCGGCAAGATAGGTCAGCAGTCTGGTCATGGATCGTCCCGAAAATTCGACGTTATTGGGTGATGATTGCGGCGTCGCCATAGCCTTGCCGCGCGGCGCCGTCACGCGCGCGCCGCGCCGCGGCGGCATCGGTGAACGGACCGAGCCGAACGCGCCACACGCCACCTGCGCCCTCGACCCGTCCGTCGAGGCGTTTGGCGAGCGCGCGGGCGCGGGCTTCGGTAGAGAACGCGGCGACCTGAACGAGATAGTGGCCTTCGCGGGCTGGCTTGGCGGGTTCGATTCGCGGTGCCGGGCGGGGTGGCGGTGGCGGACTGGTCTTCGTAGCGGATGCGCGCTGCTGGGGTGGCGGCGCGGGCATGTCCGACCCGTTCAACTTGCGGCGGAGCGCGGTCAACAGCGCAGGCGGCGTGGCGAGACGGGAGGTTGCGGCGCGCCCCGCCGATATGGCCGCTGCGTCCTCGGGCGTGGCCGTCACGGTGCGGATGCGGACCGGGGCCTTCGGGTTCGTGCCCGTGCCGAGCAGTTCGGCCGCACCGCGCGACAGGTCGATCAGCCGGTCGCGGCGTCCGGGACCGCGATCGTTGATCAGCACCAGAATCGTGCGGCCGGTATCGAGCGCGGTCACCTCTGCGTGCGAGCCGAGCGGGAGCGTGCGGTGCGCGGCGGTGATCGCGGTCGGCCTGAAGGGCGCGCCCGAGGCGGTCAGACTGCCGGACAGTTCCTCGCCATACCAGGTAGCGAGGCCGACCTCGTCATAGCGCGATTCCGCACCCGCCCCGGCGGTGCCGCTGGGGCCGTCGACCTGCCCCGCCTCGGGCGGGAGAGGCACGGGCGCGGTCGGCGCACCGCGCATTGGCGGCGCGCTGGTGCTCAGCTGGCGCGGCGCTTCGCTCGACGCGCCGCAGCTGGCCAGCAACAGGATGGGGGCCAAGCTAACGCTCGATCGCATCGGCCAGCAGCCCCACCGACAATGCGTAAAAATTCGAGCAATTGTAATCGAGGATCACACGGTAGTTGCTCGTCAGCAGATAAGCGGTGTTCCCCGGCCCGTCGGGTTCGAGCAAGGTCGCCATGATATTGTCGCCCGGCCAGCGGCCACCCTGCGGCGTCAGGCCCAGCGCGCGCCATTCGGCCATCGTGCGCCAGCCGCTATGCCGTTCGAACACCCGCGGGCAGCGCGGCGAGACGAGGCGATTGGCCTGGTCCGATCGATCGTACCCGGCGGGCACGCTGACCGCGACGCCCCATGGCTGGCCCGGCCGCCAGCCCGCGGCGACGAAATAATTGCCGATCGACGCCAGCGTGTCAGCTGAGCTGCTCCAGATGTCAGCACGCCCGTCGCCGTCGCCGTCGCGCGCCAGGCGGAGATAGATCGAGGGCAGGAACTGCGGATTACCGGTCGCGCCCGCCCAGCTGCCCTTCAGCTGATCGCGCGGGACGCCGCGGTCGAGCATCTTGAGCGCGGCGATAAACTCGCCCGAGAAAAGCTGCCGACGACGCCCTTCGTAGGCCAAGCTGGCAAGGCTGCGCAGCAGGTCGAAGTCGCCCGTGTAGGAACCGTAATTGGTCTCATGCCCCCAGATCGCGACCATAATCGATTCGGGGACGCCGGTTTCGGTCTCCACCCGCGCCAGCCGCGCTCGATTGGCGGCATAGGTCGTGCGGCCGCGGCCGATCCGTGCGGCGTCGACGTGGCGCGCGCGGTATGGCGCAAACATCGAGATCGGGCCGCCCGGCGCTGCGCCCGGTTGTTGACGGTCGAGTTCGACGACGCGCGGATTGAACGTCAGCGTCGCCATCGCCGAATCGGCGGTCGCGGGCCGCACGCCCTGCGCGATCGCCTGCGCGCGCAACGTCGTGAGATAGCTTTGAAAGCCGGTTTCGTCCTGCGCGTTGGCGGATGCCGCCACGAACAGGCACGCCAAGGCGGTCACGCTGCCACGCAATCGCCGTCGAATTTTGCTACGCCCCCACACGTCGCCTGTGTGGCACAGCGAGGCGGCGTGGGAAACACGGATCATCGCCGGGGTTGCACACATCATCGCAGCGCGGCAGAGGCGCATCGTCGGCGCGCGGAGAGAAAGCTGTTTGGAGGTGTCCGACGCTGATCCGTGAATGGATAAGCGCTGCAGCGGGTTAATAAGAGCCTGAGTCGGTCGATGGTGTAATCCGTAAACCAGCCGTAAGCTGGAGCGCGCCGTACGATACGGAAGAGTGTCCGAGTGGTTTAAGGAACCGGTCTTGAAAGCTGCTGGACCTTGCGACCGTCGGCGCGGGAATGGAGAAGCGTTACAGCCGGTTAGCGGCAGTCCGATTCGGGGGGCGGGTTTGCCCGTAAGCCGACCGTAAGCTGCAAGCCGGTGGCCGGTATGGAAGAGTGTCCGAGTGGTTTAAGGAACTGGTCTTGAAAACCAGCGAGCGGGCAACCGTTCCGTGGGTTCGAATCCCACCTCTTCCGCCAGCTGCTAGGCGCTAAACCGCTCGAAGACGTTGAGCAGCAAAGTCTCTAGGTGGCTGGTCACCATGTTGCCGCCAACGGCCAGGCTATTGGGATGGCCGCAGCCGTTGCGGAGGTTTAGCGCGATCGCAAGCTGGTCCTTCACGTTCTTGCCAATAACGTTGATTGCTACGAGTCGATCTAGGAAGTCAGCCTCTCCCATCCGGCTAAGGCCGTCAGCGTTGGCCGCCTTCTTCCACTTGTCGCTCACTCGCTTCGCTTCGGTGTTGAACGCGTCGAGGTGGTTTGCAACAACCTCCCGGTAAAGCACGTCGACGGCTGCGATCCACGACATAACGATAGCAGAGCGGTACAGTTTGGACTCGTAGCACTTGATCGCCTCTTCGACGAATGCCCGCGTCGTCGCGTTCTGCACGTTGGCGAGGTGCTTCCGCAGGTCCGCAGCGATTTGGACGGCGGCTCCGTTGGCGGACTCGACCCCAAGCGCCCGAAGGTAGTTCTTCCCGGCGTCGGTAAGCTCCCAGCCCGCCGGTACACGGATGGCCAACCCCCCGCTCTTCCCGAGCACGTCCGACAGGTTCCACTTCTTCGGCAGCTTAAACCCCGCCTCCTCAGAGCGAGAACGAAGGTCTGCCAGCTTCGCGGGTTGATCAATGCTAGCTAGGGTAAGCAGGAGCTTGTCACGCGACGGCAGACCGCGGTGCAACCAGTCTTTCAGCGCGGAAACGTCAAGCAAGCTGCGCGACCAGCTTTTGATAATCGTCAGACGTCAATGAATAAACACCATCGCTGATCTGGTTAAACTTAGAACCGACAAGGGAACCGAGTATCTTCGTAAGATTTCCCGACATGTTCGCACTGTAGTGCATGGTCGCCTTCTTCATGGTGTCCAGCAGTTCCGTCCGCGAAAACGTCTGCTTCCCATCATAAATTTGGAGGGTGGCAGCGGCGGCAACAGCGACCTCAGAGCCGGTCTTCGCCTTTAGCTTCTGAGCGACGCTGTTCACGTGGAGCTTGGGACCGCCGACAACAGTGGGCGTGTCACCGGATGGCGCGGGCAATAGCGGGGTTGGCGCTTGCGGGGCAGCATGTGACTCGCCACCTTCCGCCAGCACGGGGACCTTAAACAGTGTCTCGATGTGGGAGAAAAGGTCCTTAATATCGGCGACAGCTAGTTCGGTCTCACCCTCGTACTCGAACTCGACAGGCCCGGCTTTGATGCGCACTTTTGCAGTCACGGCGATCCCCCTTCGTTGAGCGCTGCCCCCAGCGCCGCGTCAAAGATGGGATCAGCCTCGTGAGAGTCAAGAAGAAGACCGCCGACTTACGCGCGGACTTACGTTTTGCTTATCATTAGCTTAGTGGCGGTGCCGTTAAGCTGGAATTGCAAGAGTTTGGATCACGACTGCGTAAGCTATGACATTTGCCGGTCGTAACAGCGCCCCGCACCGCGAGGCGCGAGGCGCTGGCAGCGTCAGGACGAAGGAGCACGTCCCCGCTGCTGCGGATGTTCGATTAACGAGGGACCGTCCGCTGGTCCTCGACGTGGGCGACTCCCGATTCCCACGCACCGCGCCGCTTGAAGGTGACGGCGACGCGGCTTTCCGTTGATTTTATCCGGCTGGCGCGCCCCCGCTTGCATAGCGGTCCTCATCAGCGCGACAGCCCTCGGGACCGTTGCAGAGGCGCAGGCGCACCACGTCTTCGCTAAAGAATGGGGTGCGACAGCGGATGCACCGCTGCCACCCTACTCGCCTGATTATGCGTGGCGGGGTGTGGTCAATATCAAGCACCGGCTCGCGCCGACTGAACCCGTCGAACTGCCACGGCTCAGGCTGTTCGAACCCCTGCCGGTTCGCGGGACGCTTGACTGGGGCCGGTTGCACCGGGGCTGGGCGCGCGATCGGTGCGGGGGTGACCACGTTGGTGCTGGCACGCTGCCTCACGCGCTGCCCTGGCGGCGTTGGTGCCTGTGACGGCTGACTTTTGCGCTCCCGCCACGCGGCGAGCCACGCTGGTACAGGCGCGGCGACCGTCACCGCCCTAGCTGCCACATATTATCGCGACGCTGCCACATGCCCCACGTCCCGTCAGTCTCCCATCGACGGAGGCAGTGCAGCACGATTGGAAAGTCGAGCCGGTCCAGCTTGCCCGCGTCAATGTCAGCTTCGCATTTGGAAGCGAACGCATCGAACGACCCATAAGCGCGCGCGAACGGCGATACAGACGCCCGTCCCTGCTCGAGTCGCTGAATGCGCGACAGCATGGAACGGACGCCCGCCACCGTGGTCAGCCTCGACCGGCTTCCAACGTCGCGATCCGGTTTTCGTATTCCTGAACCTTTTCGCCGAGCGCGCGGAGCGTAGCGTTCACGTGAAGCGGCCATTCTTCACGTGTTTCCGCTTCCTGCTTCTGCCGAACGACAGCGGCGACGCGCTGTTCCTGCAATTGGTCCAGCATCTCCGGCGTCACGCTGTAATCAGGGTTTTTGTTACCGTCCGTCATCGTCCACCACTCCCATCTTCGCGAGGACGCTGAATGCCCCCTCGCGGACCTCAATTTCTTCGCAATCGCGCATGATCTCGGCGCAGGTGGTGACCACCAGCCGACGCAATTCGCCGCGCTCCTGATCCGTCATGCTGGCAACCGCCCTCTCCAGCCTCTCGGGAGTCAGCAACTGACCCGCGCGAAGCGGCACGACGTAGAGCGGGAAGGCCATCTGGTCGGCCATGCTCACGGCCCAATCGATCGCCGCCTGATATTCTTCGATCGGCTGCGGGCGCGTGTGGAATTGCTTCCGGTGCTTGCCGTCCTGACTAGGACCGAACCATGTTACCTGAACGAAAGCGTCGCCCGGTTCGGGGTCGTCAGCGACGACGCGGTTGGTGCCCGTCTTGAACACTGGCATGTTAAACGCTCCGCATTTCGAGGGTGATGAGCCGCGCTTCTAGGTCGTCAGCGACGCGCGCGGACGACAGCGTGCCGAGCGCGGAAATGATGGTCTGCCCCACGTCCGGGGCTACTGCGCCCGCCGCGATGGCGGTCAGCACCGCCTCGATCTGCTGCGGAATGGATGCGGTCGCATCGAAGTCGAATTGGACCTTTTCCGCCTGACTGCGGAGGTTTGGCAGAACACGACCGAGGATTAGCGCCGCCGCGCCAACGTCGCCCTCCTGCGCCTTTTCGATAATCGCGCTGACGATGCTGTCAGCGTCGTCCAACATGCGCTGGGCGACCCGGACGCGCTTGTCGATAATGCCTCTGGGGCGACCGGCAGGATTCGGACTTCTCATGCCGGGGGTCCAGGTCGGGTTCCCGATCTTTGGTTTCGGCTTCGCGTCGGCGGGTTGCCATCCCTCTAGCCACGGTGGAGTTTCATGACCGCCCATCGGTGTGTTGTTTGATGGCATCACAGGCGCATCACGATACGTTGATCTTGAGCGCGGCAAGAGCGCGTTCGTTGGCCGTGTCGATGCCCCGCACCTTGGCGGGTGGAGCGCCGACCGCTTTCGTGACCTGTGCAAATACCAGCGGTGCGTCGCGGTCCAGCTTCGCCATGACGTTGCGCATGACGGTGAGGCGGGCAACCAGTGCCGGGTTCTGCTTCTCGTGGAAGCGGCGCAGGTAATGCGCGTGTTCGGGTGCCGACAGACCGCTCAAAAACGGCTGCGCCCCGAGTATTGCCTGCAACGTGTCGGTGTCGCCCTGCGCGAATGCCTCGTTCAGCAGCTTGCCCCGCTCCTCGCGATTCAGATGTTTGGAATGGGCGCGCACCTCCTGATTGAGGTTGCCAAGACCAGCCCGCTCCTTCAGCGGTTGCGACAGTTCACTATCGACGTGGTTGATGGCTTTCGTCAGGCTCGCCTGTACAGCATCGAACTTGCGGCAAATCTGATCTTGGACCTTCGCCGCTTCCTTCCCGACGATCAGGAAGCGCTGTTCCTCGGTCCAAGTCGGGTTGTTCTTGGCGTACTCGGTCGCGTCGTGAATCTTGCCTATCGCCGAGTACGCCGTAGCAAACGCGCTCATTGCGTCCGCGACGTAAATTGCGGTTTCGTCGTTGTAACCCTCGACGTTCTTGACGCCATCCGGGTGCAGCGCGGGACTTACGCGCGTGTCGACTTGCTCGGGCATAATAGGCTCCAAGATTTGATATGGCTTGCTATGGGCTTACGCTGCAATTCTTCGTCGAAGGTCCGCAAGCTGTTATTTTGCTATATCAATCGCTTGCTTCACGTCTGCCGATTGCGAACGACAAATACTGTGTTTGCTGTTCGTGGAGCGCGACGACCAGCCGGGTGTGACCACGCGAGCGCAGGGGTGCTGACGGAGCGCGTGCGGCACCAACATGGCGGCGGGGTAGCTGCCGCGCCCCAGCGGGCGGCTCCGGGCAGTTGCCAAGCGCAAGCGTATGGACGACGATCCGATATGCAGCCTGAACCACCGAGAGAACACGACGAAAACTGGATCGACGCTGACGTGCGTAAGATGGACCTTGGTTATGGCGAAAAGGCAGGGCTTCAAATCTACCGAAACTACACTCGGTCGTTTGAAGATCACGCGCTACGGCGCTTCCGCGAAGGCCTCGCTGAAGAGCCGATAGATGTAAGCCAGCTGTCTCGGGTGGCGGCTCTGCTAACTAGCGAAGACGTGCGCTTCGCGCCCGTGATCGCTTGCGGCTACGCAGACGAGCAGTTGGAGGCCGCGTTCAAGGCGATGCTGCCGGAAGGCATTCCTGGCGGACGACGCGCTATGTTCAGCGGGTACGGGCCGCTGTCCGACCTGTCGAAGCGCATCCGCCTCGCCTACGCCTTTGATGTGCTTTCGCGCGACGTAATGCTGGGGCTGGATCGCGTGAGGACTGTCCGCAACCGCATCTCGCACGACTGGGACATGAAGTCTGCCGTCGAGGTTCTCGACAGCCCCGCCCTAGCAGCGTTGTATCCGATAGACGCGGACCTCCGCGAAAGAGGGATGGAGATCGCAGCCGACGACAACGAAGCGGTTTTCAGGATTCGGCTCATCTGGCTCGTCGGGCGGCTGACCTACGAGGTTGCTGCTTACCACAAGGCCAAGGCGGTGCGACTAAGCCCAATCCGCGCACTCTATGAAAACGGCGGCACCGCTTGGCTGCGTGAAGTATCGGGGGTGTGCATGGCAGCGGCACGCAGCATTGCCACGAACCAGAGCAGCTAAGGGTTTAAGGGTAAAAGTCGCCCCTACCCCCACACAGCAAGCAGGCAACAGCACTGTACAGGGTGGGGGTGTATTAAACCCTTAATTTCTTAACTCTGTACCGTCTCGCCAGCTTTGCCGCGCGGTTGCGCTGTAAGGCCGTGCCTTTAAGCTAAGGCAAGACCTACATCATAGTTCTAGTATTCGGTACGACACGCCGCCAAACCCGTAGCCCTCCATCAGCCGGTCGCGCTTCACTTCCATCAGGTTTCCATTGGCGATCAAGCTGCGGATTGCGTCGTCCAGCGCGCGGGTGCTGCCTAGCTTGTGGTTAGTGAACGCTGACAGAGATGCCGACCGCATCTGGAGGTACTTGCGCGGGACGATGCTGTTCTCGACCATTTTCGCCTTGATGCCGTAGGACGACGGGACCGGGTTGACGATGTAGTCGCGCAAGAAGCTGAGCAGCTTCCGCTGGCGAGCGTCATCGTCCACGCCGATGTCGCCATCGCGCTGCCGGGTCTGGAACGTCTCCACGTCCTGCTCAACGAGGTTCATCGCCCATCGGACGTGCTCAGGCGTGACGACAGGGGCGAGGTAGTGGTCCGCCACCGCCAGCAGTGAGGCGACCTTTAAAACCTTGAGGTGAGCGCGATTCCAGACCTGCCGCTGCGTCTCATCGTCGGTCCCGTTCAGCCGCGCTCGGCACTCCTCGTCGAACCGCTCGAACATCGCGGCGGATTCGGGGTCGGCTATCACCGTCACCGCCTCGGGCGTGTTCACCGGGAACTGGTAGCGGATAACGTGGTCAACCAAGGCGCACCAAAGCTCGCGGTCGATCGCTGGGAAGGTCGCAGCGCGATTGCGGTTGGTCGGCGGCCGGTCACCACCGTAATTCACCACGAGGAAACGTGATAGGAAGCCGTCCGCCATCATGTCGGGCGTGATGCATTCGAGGAAAGTGCCGGGGGTGGTCTCGCCCACGAATGACAAGGCGGGCCAATCCACACCGTTGAGACTGTCTTCCGGGTTGCTGTACGATTTGCCCTCCAAGAAGCGCTTGCCGAACGCTTTCGTCATGATGGTGCGGAACGACTGCATCGGAGCGTCCAGCGGGTTCGCCATGCGCTTGAGCTTCTTTCCAAATTCGCCTTGTAGGTACAGGAAGCCGGGTTCCCGCAGCAATTCCTTGTGCAGCGCCTCGCCGCTGGCGAAGTCCTGCGCACGTACGAAGCCGCGCGCCATCGGTCGGTCGGCCAGTTCCAACATCATGGGGATGCCGTCGTGCATCCCATCTTTGCCGACACCGCTCTTGGCGACGAGAATCATGTACAGCGCGAGGTCGATACCGCTGTATGTCCGGTACGCGCGTCCGCACACCCCGGCCAGCAGCGCCACTGTCGCGGTGATCGAGACTTCTGGGATTGGACAATAGCTGGTCTGATAGAGAAAGCGGGCGATGGTGCCAGCGCGACCGGGCGGCCAAGGTAGCGCGCTACCGTGGTCAGGAATTGCAGGGGCGACCGTTTCGGGCTGGTCACTGACGGGCGAGAGCAACCGCGCGCGGCGCTTGAACGCCGCGCGTAACTCTATGACTGCCTCGTGGGGGCCTGCGCCAATCTCAATTGCGCGCTGTTCAATGTACCAATTGTCTTCGTCGCCATCAAAGTCGTCGGCGCGGAGAAATGGCTCGGCTTGTGGACCTAGTGCCCCTTCGTTTAAACTTGTCACGGTGAATATGCCTCGATTGAAGCGGCGGGATTCTTGGCAGCGTCCCGCCGCTTTTCGTGAATGATCTTACGGTCGGCTTGCTAACCGTGCTGGCGGCGCAGAAAAGCGCTCACGGTCAGACACTTGCTGGACTAGACCGCAAGTTATGGGGTTTGGCGGAGGTGAGCGCAGCCGGGCTGTAAGCGCTGGTGCTGGCGAACGACTGCCGTTCCAGCCATTCCGCTACGACAGATTGCTGGTAGCGCACGGGAGCCTGCGCCGCGCGACCGAGCTTCACGAAGCGCGGCCCCTTCCCCTTATGGCGCCAGATTTCGAGCGTGTTGGGCTTGATGCCGAGCAGCGCGGCAGTCTGCTCATTGTCGAGCAGGTCGTTGAGGTTGACTGTTTCCGTCACGGACGGGACTCCAGCTTCGCCCTGACAGAGCAGGGATCGGACAAGCTGTGGTCACCAGCACCAGAGGATCCCCCTCTGGCAAAGTGTCCGGGGACGTCGGGGATTTTCACCCTTATCCCGCCGGCTCTGGGTTCCGGGTCCTCAAGGGGACGCCCCGGCGCGCTGCCCCGCTAAGTTGGGGCCGTTAGTAGCTTTATGCTGCCGCGCTAAAGTCGTGCAAGCGACAATGTTGCTCGGCTGCTGAACCAGCGTTGCTGACGCAGCCGCCTGCGGGGCGGCGTGGGGCGCGATCGGGGTGCGGCCGATGCTTGGGTGGCACCCCAAGCACGTCAGCGATGCGCCGCCTTACGCACGGAGAGGCACAACGTTCGCTCCATTCGCCCGCGCGGCCTGCTCATCCATCCAATCAGCGATGTGCTGGGCCTCGGGCTTGAGGTATTGGAGACGCGAGGTTTCCAGATAGTGTCGGGCGGTGACGCCTTTCGGCACATGGTTCGTGAGCAGTTCGGCTTTGTAATAGTCGATGCCGCACATCGCGACGGCGATGGTGATGTAGGTACGACGCAGGTCATGCGGGGTCACCTTCTCGCCCGCGACCGTGCTGACCTTCTTCATAATGTCGCGCGGGTCTTTGATGTGACCCGCATCACTCCATGACGGGAAGACGTACCCGCTGCCCTCGACGCGCTTGCGGGTCTTCAAAAGCTCCACCGCCTGCGACGACAGGGGGAGCCAAACCGGGTTGCTGTTCTTCGGGTCGGGCAGGTGGAACCAGCCTTCTTCCAAGTTCACCCGATCCCATGTGAGCGGCGCGGCTTCACCGATGCGGCATCCGGTGAGCAGGAGGAAGATCACAAGGTCGATGCTGGATGCGGTGTCGCGGTTGTGCGCGGTGGCACGCCACTGCTGGAGGGAGGACCACACCGTGCCGATGCGCGCGTCAGGGACGCGGCTGGTGCGCGGCTTGAGGACGATCCAGTCATCCTTGAGCGCCGACACGGGGTTGTGCACGATGAGCGGCGTCCCGTCCGTTTGCCGGTGCTGCCGACCAGCGAAGTTGATGAGCGCGCGGAGCACGGAGAACGCCTGATTCGCCTGCCCCGGCGCAGCACCCTTCCCGCGCAACCCCTTCGTCAGCATCTCGCGGTAGCGCTTCCGCACTTCCTCCTCGCTGATGCCCGTGATCGGCTTGTCCTTCCAAGCTGCGAAGGTGGTCGCCACATGTCGCGTTATCTCCGACTTGCTGCTCTCCTTCAGCTTACCGGGACGATCGACGTAAGCGTCGGCGACCTGTTGCAGCGTCACGCCAGCCGCCTTGGTCTGCTTCGAGATAGCGCGGGGGTCGCCACCGAGGCGCATGGTACGCAGGTGCTCGCGGGCGGCGTCCCGTGCCTGATCAGTGGTGAACACTCCGAATGCGCCAATGGTGATCCGGGCCTCCTTGCCGCTGCCCTCTACCCTGCCCTGCACAACGAAAGTCATTTTGCCGGTTGGCGTGACGCGCAGGCCGAAGCCCTTAACCTCGGTATCCCAGTGGAAGGCATCCTTCTCACCCGGCTTGATGCGCTCGACATAGCCCTTGGTGAGCTTGGCGCGGTTCGGTTGGCTCATTCTCCTGACCCCTCATAAGCGTGTCGTAAGCGGCAGCGGTAAAGCTGCACAACCCGCGTAGGGCTTATCAGGAGAGCCAAGCAACTGATTTAGCAAGATAATAAAGGTGCGCAAAGCTGCGCAAATCTACGTAAAGCTCGTTCGCCGCAAACTTGAAAACCGGCGAGCGGGCAACCGTTCCGTGGGTTCGAATCCCACCTCTTCCGCCATGCCGTCCCAAGCGCAAACGCTCCGATCGGTTCTTGGTCTGGGAAACCTAGCTTTCTTAGTCGCCAGAGGTGTGCCATTTCCAGAACAGGGGGAGCACATGGCTGAAAAGACTCGTTATCCGCAAATCCCGAGCACCGTCTGGTGGGGTGTTCGTTCGGTGCTGCAACGGACGCCAAACGCGACCGTCGATGAACGGCTGCTCGCGGTTCAGCTAGGTGTTCAAGAAGCGGCGGCTCGGACATACGTCACCGAACTCAAGCTCGTCAAAATTCTCGACGACGACGGCAAGGCAACTCCTCTCGGGCGTAAATGGCGCCTGGATGAGACCTACCCTGAGGCGGTGAATGAGCTCATCGGCGCCGTCTATCCTGAGCAACTCGTTCATTTAGCACCTCCTGGTGAGGCGGAGCGGCAAAAAGTGGTTTCTTGGTTCCAGCATGAGGGGCTTGGCCAGGGTGCGGCGGGCAACAAGGCCGCGACGTACCTGCTTCTATCTAGCCCGACGCCGAATGAAGCGCCTCGAGCCGCCCCCAAGAATGGTGGCGGTGATGCCTCGTCCAGCAAGCGCGCCCCACGTAAGCTGGTCAGCAGACCTACGCCCCCCAACACTCCGCCGACCCCCGCAGATGATGGTCAAGGACGAGCCAATCCGACTATTAAAGGTAGGCCCGAGGCGTTTCCCCTGAATGTAAACGTGCAGATCCACATCAGTGCTGACGCTGGTACGGAGCAGATCGAGTCGATCTTTCAAGCTATGAGGCGCTATCTCTATGACGCTCCGACTGCTTGATGGCATTCGACGCTTCCAAGAGCATCTGCTTGAGATCGGGGTTGCCAGATCGGTGCTGGCGCTCCCCGCTCCCAGAATGCTGGCTCTGCCCTCCCCTACGGCTGAGGGATCGGAGCCTGCGAGTGTGTTCGGCCGCTTGGTTACGGAACCAGAGATACACGACGTCGCATCCGACTTGTTCGTGTCCGGCCACTACAATGTCGCCGTTGCGGAGGCTTACAAAGCGGTCGACAAGTTCGTAGCTGAACGCGTACCCGGCTTGATGCAGAGCGGGACTACTCTCATGGAGCAGGTGTTCGCACCTAGCGCGCCGCACCTCAAGTGGTCACCCATGACCAGCCCCTCCCAGGTTGACGAGCAAAAGGGATACCAACGCCTCTACGCTGGAGCGATGCTAGGGATCAGAAACCCGACTACACATGAGTTCGGCTGGGTTGATGAACCGGAATTAGCTCTGGAACTCATCGTCTTTGCGCAACATCTACTCCGAAAGGCGAAGATTGCGGAGCCGGGGGCCGGTAAGGCGAGAGCTGCCCCAGCAGTTTAACCGGCTCGGCGCGCTGTAGCTTACGGTCGCGTCGTGCTCTGCCACTCCGACGATCTCAGCGGGATTTGAGGCACTTCAGAACGAGCTTCATCAAACATGATAACCGCCGTGGGTGCAAGCTCACCGTGGGTTCGAATCCCACTCTCTCCGCCAACCGATTCAGGTGCGGCCGGCGAGCGCTTCGAAGGCTTCGCGGTCCAGCGCCTGCTGAAACTGGCAGCCGGCGAGATAGTCGTCGGCCCACATCACGTCGGCGGCGACGGGGCCGATATCGGGCAATGTCAGCCAGATCGTGGTGCCGCGTTTCAGGCCGGAATAGGATTGGATGCGCGCGCCGTGGATCGACAGGTCGACGACCTTGCACAAGGTGCGGCCGAGCCCGCCCTGCCCGACGCTGGCGTCGAACGAAACCGGCGCGCGCGGTGAGCGGCGCCGGCCATTCGTTTCAGCGGGTTCAAATTCGGCGGCGAACATTCCAATACGCTAGGGCGCAGTGGTTAATTCGCCGCTAACCTAGACCCTTACTTGCGGAGCGTGAGACCGCCACCGAAGCGCTTGTTGAAGCGTGCGACCTGGCCGCCCGCGTCGAGCATCGTGCCGCGACCGCCGGTCCACGCCGGATGCGCCAAGGGATCGATTTCCAGCGTCATCGTGTCGCCTTCCTTGCCCCAGGTGGAGCGGGTTTCGTACACGGTGCCGTCGGTCATCTGGACCTTGATCATGTGATAGTCGGGGTGGATGTCGGCTTTCATGAGATAGCTCCTGGGTGTGGCTGGTTCCGACCAGCCTAAAAGGAAGGCGCGCGCCTAGCGTGCGGGGGCCACAAAGTCAAAAGTTAGCCGAAGGTTAGGCCTAAATGACCTTGGGCGGATCGGCTATCATCGCGGTAAAACTAGCTTCTGCAACCACTTGGCCGTCGACCTTCGCAACACCTGAGAATTTGCAGACGCTGGAGCGTTTCTGAACGAACTCGACCTCCAGCCGGAGCAGAACGCCGGGTTCGACCGGTTTCCTGAACTTGGCGTTCTCGATCGCCATGAAATAGACCAGTTTGCCGGTCCCCGCCAAGCCGAGGCTTTCGACCGCGAGGACACCGGCGGCCTGCGCCAGCGCCTCCACGATCAGAACGCCCGGCATGATCGGACGGCCGGGAAAATGCCCCTGGAAGAAACCTTCGTTGAAGGTCACCGCCTTAATCGCGGCGATCGACCGGTCGGGAATCAATTCCTCGACGCGGTCGACCAGCAGCATCGGATAGCGATGCGGCAACGCCGCCAGCACCCGCGCGATATCGAACGGGCCGATATTGGCGGATGTTGGCGCATCCGCCGCGGGCGTTGTCGTATCGGTCATGCAGCGGTCGCCGTTCTTGCCGCCTTAGCGACCCTGCGGCTTCTTGGTCGCCGCGGGCTGCGCAGCCGCCGCCGCGGGGGCCTGACCCGGCTGGCCTTGCTGACCGGGCTGCCAATTGGCCGGCGGCGTGATGCCGACGGTCGGCACGGTCTTGTCCAGTTCGGCCGTGATCGCCGAGGTGATGTCGGCGGTCGGCTGGCTGAACAACGCGGCCTGCGGACGCAGCAGGACGCTGACGTTCTTCGCGCGCACCGCGGCGCTCACCGCGTCGGGCAGCTTGGCCGAAATCTGTTCGAGCGCATAGGCCTGCGCACGGCTGGCGGGCTGGGTCAGGCGCTGGAGTTCGGCGTTGGCGGCCGTTTCCTTGGTCTGGATCGCCTGCGCCTGCGGACGAAGCGAGGCTTCGGTCGCACCGGGTGCGCGCGATGCCGTCTGATAGGCCGTCACGAGCGGCTGAAGCTCTGCGGTGATCGCGGTGCGCCGCGCATTCGCCTGGTCGATCTGCGTCTTGTACGTGGTCTGGATCTGCTGGCGTGCAGCGGCCCAGGCCTTCGAATTCGCGACCGCCGCTTCGGGGTCGGCGACGGCGATGCCGGATACCTGCGCGTGCGCGGGAGCGGCGGTGAGTGCGACCGGCGCGACGAGCGCGGCGGCGAGCAACATGGTCTTGATCGTCTTCATCAGAACTGAGTCCCTACGTTGAATGTAATGAGTTTGTCGTCATCGCCCGGTTGACGGATCAGCGCCTTTGCAACGTCGATACGCAAGGGGCCGAATGGCGAGTTCCAGTTGGCGCCGATGCCCACCGTCAGACGCGGCTTCGGCGAATCGCCCAGGAAGCGTTCGAGGAACGGCTGTGCGGCGATCAACGGTGAATTGGGGATGATGCCGTTGCACGCCCCAGTGGCGTCGGGAAGCCCGGCGGCGCACGTCGTCGTCGCAGTGCCGCCGTTGGCGAGCTGATATGCGAACAAATCGCGACCTTGAGCATCACGCTGCGGCAACGGCAGCTTGATCGGGTTACCGCTCGCATCGACCCCGTCGGGGAATACGGCCGTAAGACCCGGCCGCGTGATGTTGAACAGGCTGCCGGCCTGCGCATAGATCGACGGGCGGATACCGAGTTCGCGCGCACCCGACCCAAGCGGAATCTCGAGTTCGACGCGGCCGAGGTAATAGGCCTTGCCGCCCAAAGCATCGTCGACGATCTGATCGCGATCAGTGACCAGAATCTGCTTCCCGTCCGCGTCGGTAGTGTACGGAACTCGCTGTACACGCGGTCCGACGCCGCGAATGTTGAAGCCGCGGAACTGCGGTTCGCCGAGATAGAAGCGGTCGTTGATGCGAACCGGATCGGCGCCGGGGAATTGCGCATCCTGCAGCGCGTGGATGTACCCGCCTTCGCCCAGCACCGACAGCACGAAGCCGCTGCCGAGGCCCCAGAATTTCGCGCCCTCGAAACGGCCACGCAGATATTTCACGTCGCCGCCGAGACCAGCGAAGTCGCCGCTGAACGAGAATCGCTGACCCGCGGTCGGCCGCAGGCGGCTGTTGAGGCTGTCGTAGATCAGCGAGAAACCGACGGAGGACGTCCACCGATTGCCGATCGCCTCGCACAGATAACGTCCGGCGCGCAACGGATCGCACTGGCCGTTGGTGAAGTAGGTGCTCTCGTCCAGCCCGACCTCGTCGTACGAAAGGCCGTAGCGCCCGGCGAGCTGCCAATATTCGGTCAACGGCACGCCCGCGCGAACCTGAAATCCGGTCGAGACCTGGCTGAACGTCGTCTGGCGATCGTTGCCGACGAAGTTGAACGCATTGTAATCGCGGCGGAACACGTCGACGCCGACCGCGATGTTGCGGTCGAACAGATACGGTTCGGTGAAGCCCAGCTCAATCGATTTGGAGTAGGTCGAGTAATTCACCCCTGCGCGCAGTTCCTGGCCCTTGCCGCGGAAATTGCGCTGCGTGATGTTCGCCTGAATGATGAAGCGTTCGAGGCTGGAGAAGCCCGCCGACAGCTGCAACTCGCCGGTCGATTTTTCCTCGACGTTGGCCTCCAGAACGACGCGGTCGGGCGACGAGCCCGGCGTCTGCTTGATCTCGAACTTGTCCTGGAAATAGCCCAGGCTGTTGATGCGGTCCTGCGAACGCTTCACCTGGAAACTGTTGAACGCATCGCCCTCAGCCAAGCGGATTTCGCGGCGGATCACCTTGTCCTGCGTCTGCGTGTTGCCGGTGATGTCGACGCGTTCGACATAGGTGCGCTGCGACTGACCGATGTGGAAATTAATCGTCATCGTAAGCGCTTCGCGGTCACGATTAAACTCGGGGCTGACCTCGGTGAAGGCGTAGCCGAACAGGCCGGTCGTCTGGCTCAGGCTTTCGACCGTGTCCTCGACCTTTTTCGCATCATACCAGTCGCCCTGCTTGATCGCGAGGCTGGAGGCGAGTTTCTTGTCGTCGAAATCGCGGATGTCGCTGTCGACGCTGACGGCGCCGAATTTGTAGCGCGGACCTTCTTCCACCACGTACGTGATGATGAAGTCCTTTTTATCGGGCGTCAGTTCGGCGACCGCGCTGGTGACGCGGAAATCGGCATACCCTTGCGTCAGATAATATTGCCGCAACTTCTGCTGATCATAGGCCAGACGGTCCTGATCGTAGGACGTGTTGCCCGACAGCAGGCGGAAGAAGCGCGCCTGCTTCGTCGCCATCTGTTCGCGCAGCGTATCGTCATCGAACACCTCGTTGCCAATGATGTTGATCTGACGGACCTTCGATTTCGGGCCTTCGCTGATCTCGAACACCACGTCGACGCGGTTCTGATCGAGCGCGACCATCTTCGGGTCGACCGAGGCCGCGAAGCGACCCTGACGGCGGTAGAGTTCGATGATCCGCGCCACATCCTGACGCACGGCAGTGCGGGTGAAGATCTGCCGCGGCTTCAGCTTGATCTCCTTCGTGATCTTGTCTTCCTTCAGGCGCTTGTTGCCCTCCAGGATCACGCGGTTGATGATCGGGTTTTCGCGCACGCGCAGCACGATTTCGCCGCTGTCAGCGCCGCTGACGCTGACGTCGGCGAACAGATCGCTGGCGTAGAGATCCTTGATCCCTTGATCGAGCGTTTCGTTGGTGTACGCCTGCCCCACCCGCAGCTTCGTGTAGCTGAGCGCGGTTTCCGCCTCGATCCGCTGCGTACCCTCGACCCGCAGCGTGCGGATGACGCGCGCCGTTGCGGGAGCAGCGGGCGCCTGAGCCTGCGTCGCGCTGGTCGTCGGGACGGTCGCGGGCGGCGTCATTTGCGCCGCCGCCGGGACACCCGCCAGCATCGTGCAACAGAGCAAGGTCGCAGCGGAATGCTTGCGGTACGTAGAATTATTCAAAGCCGTCACCAATCCCGCCCCGGAGAAACATACTTTTTCCTGCGCGCCGCGCCCTGCCCCGGTTTCGTCAACCGATCAACCCGGCGAGGCTGCGCCACAGGCCGAAATTGCCCAGATCATTGAACGTCACCAGCACCATCAACGCCAGGATTGCGGCCAGCCCGCCGCGATACGCCCATTCCTGCACCTCCGGTCCGACCGGACGCCGGCGCACCGCCTCGATTCCGTAGAACATCAGATGACCGCCATCCAGCATCGGCACTGGCAGCAGGTTGATGAACCCGAGATTGATCGAAACGAGCGCGATCAGGAATACGAACGCTTCGACGCCCAAAGTCATCTGTTCACCCGAAACCTTGGCGATGCTGAGCGGTCCGCCGAGCTCCTTGACCGAGCGGCGGCCGGTGATGATCTGACCGATCGTCTCGACCATCATCGACACGATTTCGCCGGTGCGACGGATCGCGACGCCGGGCGCTTCGATCAGGCTGACGGGCGTCGCGACGGGCTTCGTGCCGCCGATGCCGAGCAGGCCGATACGATATTCGTTGCCGAAGCGGTCACGCTGCACCTGCGTGCCGATCGTGGCGGTCGCGGTTTGCGGCTGACCGTCGCGGGTGAAGGCGATGGCGACGCGTTCGGCCGGGTGGATGCGGGTGAAGGACAACATGTCCTCGAACACCGCGATGTCCTTGTCACCCAGGCGCGTGATGGTGTCGCCGGGCCGGAGTCCCGCCCCCGCCGCCGCGCTGCCCGCGACGACTTCGCCGACCACGGGCGGCGTGCGGCTGTCGCCGTAGGCCATCGCAAAGCCGGCGAGGATCAGGATCGCGAGCGCGAAATTCACGACCGGTCCTGCAGCGACGATGATCGCGCGCTGCCAGACGGGCTTCGCCTGGAAGGTGCGCGCGCGTTCCTCGGGCGGGAGTGCGAGCCAGTCGGCGGTCGGCTGGCTGACCGCGCTCATGTCGCCGGCGAACTTCACGTAGCCGCCGAGCGGGAGCCAGCCGATCTTCCAGCGCGTGCCGCGCGTGTCGGTCCAGCCCGCGATTTCGCGCCCGAAGCCGATCGAGAAGGCGTCGGACTTCACCCCGAAGATGCGGCCGGCGAGATAATGACCCATTTCGTGGACGAACACGAGCGGGCCGATGACCAGCATGAAGGCCAATATCGTCAGCAGGAAGCCGGGGGTTTCGATCAAACTACGCGATCCTCTACACTGGCCGTTGTGGTGGCCCTTACACGCTCTGCCGCCAGCGCCCGCGCCTCGGCGTCGATGGCCAGCACCGCGTCGAGCGTATCCGGCGCAGGCGGATCATAGCACGCGAGCGTATCGCCGACGATTGCGGCGATTTCGAGGAAGCCGATCCGGCCCGACAGAAAAGCGGCGACTGCGACCTCGTTGGCGGCGTTGAGGATCGCGGGGCGGGCACCGCCCGCGTCGAGCGCTTCGCGCGCCAAGCGGAGCGCAGGGAAGCGGACCGGATCGGGAGCCTCGAAATCGAGCCGGCCGAGCGCGACCAGGTCGAGCGGCTGCATCGGAGTCGCCATGCGGTCGGGCCAGGCGAGCGTGTGCGCGATCGGCACGCGCATGTCCGACGGGCCGAGTTGGGCGAGCATCGAGCCATCGATATAATCGACCATCGAATGAATGACGGACTGGCGATGGACCACGATCTCGATCCGGTTCGATTCGACCGCGAAGAGCCGCGCCGCCTCGATCAACTCGAGTCCCTTGTTCATCATCGTGGCGGAATCGACCGAGATTTTCGCGCCCATCGACCAATTGGGGTGCGCCACCGCCTGCGCGACCGTGACGCTGCGCATCCGCTCGATCGGCCAGTCGCGGAACGGGCCGCCGCTGCCGGTCAGGATGATGCGGCGGACGCGGTCGGGGCGGGTCGCGTCGAGGCACTGGAAGATGGCGTTGTGTTCGGAATCGGCGGGGAGCAACGTCGCGCCGCTGCGTTTGGCGGCGGCGAGGATGATGTCGCCCGCGGCGACCAAAGGCTCCTTGTTGGCGAGCACCACCGTCCCGCCGCGCTCGATCGCGGCCATCACCGGGCGCAGGCCAGCGCAGCCGACGATCGCCGCCATCGTCCAGTCCGCGCCCATCGCGGCGGTATCGTCGATCGCCTGTTTTCCGGCCGCCGCGCGGATGTTCGTGCCGTGCAACGCCTCACGCAGAGCGGGAAGGCAGGTTTCGTCGGCGACGACGGCCAGTTCGGCGCGGGTGCGGATTGCGGCGGCGGCCAGCTTCGGAACGTCGCAATTGGCGGTCAGCGCGAGGACGCGGAAGCGCTCCGGCTCGCGCTCGATCAGGTCGAGCGTCGATGTGCCGACCGATCCGGTCGCACCGAGGATGGTGACCGTCTTCATCGGTAGAAATATGGGGCGATGACGAGCAGCGCAGCAAGCGGCGCGACCGGCACCAGCCCATCGAGCCGGTCGAGCACGCCGCCGTGGCCGGGCAGGATATGCCCGCTGTCCTTCACCCCGGCGCGGCGTTTGAGCCAGCTTTCATAGAGGTCGCCGCCTTGGGCGAGGACTGCAAGAAAGGGCGTCGCGAGGGTCAGGCGCCATGGCAGGCCGTGCCCGACGTGGAGGATCGCGGCGAGGACGCTGGCGAGCAGCACGCCGCCGATCAGCCCGGCCCAGGTCTTGTTGGGGCTGAGCCGCGGCGCGAGCTTCGGCCCGCCGATCGTGCGTCCGGAGAAGAACGCGCCGATGTCGCACGCCCACACGATCGCAAGCGCCCAGAACGTGAACAGCGCGCCGACGACCTCCTGCCGCCGAATCAGCATCAGCGCGAACACGGGCAAGCCGCAGTAAAGGACGCCGAGTGCGAGTTGGCGGTGGCGCGTGACGATCACGACGAAAAAGGCGGCCCCGGCGAGCAGGCCGAGCGTGAAGAAATCCATCGTCTTCAGGATCAGCGACGCGGGAGCCATCAGTGCCAAGGGGACCGACAACGCGAATTGCGCGGTGCGTTTTTCGCGCGGCGTGACCTTTGCCAGATCGGCCCATTCCGACATCATCAGCAACGCGATGACGACCGCGAGCACCCAGAGTGTGATGCCGCCGAGAAACAAGGCGAGCGTGGCGACCGCGATCATCGCGACGCTGGCCAGCATCCGCAGGCGCAGGTTGGACGCGGTGCGCAGCTTTGCGTCGGGAGTGATCCTCACAAGCCACCGAAGCGGCGCTGGCGCTGCGCGAACGCCGCGACCGCATCGGCCAGCGCCGCGCCGTCGAAATCGGGCCACAGCGCATCGACGAACAGCAGTTCGGCATACGCCGCCTGCCACAACAGGAAGTTCGACAGCCGGTGTTCGCCCGAGGTGCGGATCAGCAGGTCGAGCGGGGGCAGATCGCGCGTTTCGAGTTCGGCTTCGATCGCCTGCGCGGTGATCTGACCGGGGTCGATCTGCCCCTCCTTCACGCGCTCGGCGAGCGTCTGCGCGGCGCGGACGAGCTCGGCCTGCGCACCGTAATTGAGCGCGATCGCCAGGATCGGGCCGGTGTTGGCGGCGGTGCGGCCGACCGCGTCCTCGACCAGCTTCACCACGTCGGCGGGAAAGCGGCGGAAGTCGCCGATCACGCGCAGCCGGACGTTTTCGCGCACCAGTTCGGCCAGGTCGCTGCGGATGAACAGCCGCAGCAGGCCCATCAGGTCGCCGATTTCCTCTTCGGGGCGCCGCCAGTTCTCGGACGAGAAGGCGTAGAGCGTCAGCGCCTCGATTCCCAGCGCGCGGGCCGCGCGGGTGACGTTGCGCACCGCCTCCACGCCGGCCTTGTGCCCGGCGACGCGCGGCAGCAGGCGCTTCTTCGCCCAGCGCCCGTTGCCGTCCATGATGATTGCGACGTGACGCGGGATCGCTGCGCCAGCGACGTCGGGAGATAAGACGGGCGCGGTACTCATCAGGCGTTCGCCAAATCCGGGGAAAGCGACAAAACCGTCACTTGCCGAGAATTTCCTTTTCCTTCGCGGTCGCGACCGAATCGATGTCGGCGATGGTCGCGTCGGTCAGTTTCTGGACCTCGGTTTCGTGACGCTTGCGATCGTCTTCGCTGAACACGCCCTTCTTCTCGTCGGTCTTCAGATTGTCCATGCCGTCGCGGCGGACGTTGCGGACCGCGATCTTGGCCTTTTCGGAATAAGAGCCGGCGAGCTTCGCCAGTTCCTTGCGGCGCTCCTCGGTCAAATCGGGGATCGGCAGGCGCAGCGTCGTGCCGTCGTTGATCGGGTTGAGGCCGAGCCCCGCCGAACGGATCGCCTTTTCGACCGCGCCGACGTTCTGCTTGTCCCACACCTGCACCGACAGCATCCGCGGTTCAGGGACCGAAACGGTCGCGACCTGATTGAGCGGCATGTGCGCGCCGTACACCTCGACCGTCACCGGCTCCAGCAAGGTCGTCGAGGCGCGCCCGGTGCGCAGGCCGCCCAGATCGTGGGTCAACGAATCGACCGCGCCCTTCATGCGGCGTTCCAGATCGGCCTTGTCATAGGCGGCCATCAGACGTTCTCCTGTTGATGCTGTACGACCGTCGAGACGCCCTCTCCGCGTAGCACGTCGGCGAAATTGCCGTGTTCGCGGATGTTGAAGACGACGATCGGGATATTGTTGTCGCGGCAAAGCGCGACGGCGCTCGCGTCCATGACCTTCAGGTCCTGCGCGAGAACTTCGCCGTAGCTGACCGTATCATACCGCTTTGCGGTCGGCACTTTCTTTGGGTCGGCATCATACACGCCGTCGACCGAGGTGCCCTTGAACAAGGCATGGCATTTCATTTCGGCCGCACGCAGCGCGGCGCCGCTGTCCGTCGTGAAATAAGGTTCCCCGACGCCCGCGGCGAAGATCACGACGCGGCCCTTTTCCAGATGGCGTTCGGCGCGGCGGCGGATGACCGGCTCGCACACCTTGTCCATCGAAATGGCTGATTGCACGCGCGTATCGACGCCGATCTGTTCGAGCGCATTCTGCACCGCGAGCGCGTTCATGACGGTCGCGAGCATCCCCATGTAATCGGCGGTAGCGCGCTCAAAGCCCTTCGCCGCGGCGGCCAGACCGCGGAAGATGTTCCCGCCGCCGACGACGATGCAAAGCTCGTAGCCTTGCGCCTTCACGTCGGCGATTTCCTCCGCGACGCGGGCGGTCACCGCCGGGTCGATCGCAAGCCCCCCCTCTCCCATCAGGACTTCGCCCGAGAGTTTCAGGAGGATGCGTTTGTACTGGGGGGTGGTCACATGGTTTCCGGTGCGTCGGGGAACGGGCGGCGCGGACATTAGGCGGGGTGCGGGGCGCGGGCAACCTTTCCGCGGGATATGGTGCCCAGCCCTTAAAATCCTCCCCGGTACGGGGAGGTGGCAGCCGAAGGCTGACGGAGGGGCAGCCCCGCAGTGCTGCACTTGGGGCTGCCCCTCCACCACCGGCTAAGGAGCCGACGGTCCCCCTCCCCGTGCCGGGGAGGATTTTGGTTAGTTCACCGGTGCTGGCTGCTGCGGCACGCCCGAGGCGGCGGCGACTTCGGCCGCGAAGTCCGACGCCTCTTTCTCGATGCCTTCGCCGAGCTGGAAGCGGACGTAGTCGACCAGCTTGATCTCCGCGCCCGCGTCCTTGCCGGCCTTCGCCACGACGTCGCTGATCTTGGTCTTGCCGTCCATCACGAAAAGCTGGCTGACCAGCGCATGCTCCTTGCGGTACTTCGCGATCGCGCCGTCGACCATTTTGGCGACGATGTCGGCGGGCTTGCCGCTCTCGCCGGCCTTTTCGGCGGCGATCGCGCGCTCGCGCTCGATCAGGTCGGCGTCAAGATCTTCCTCGTTCAGCGCCATCGGGAACGCGGCGGCGATGTGCATCGCGAGCTGCTTGCCGAGCGCCTGCAGCGCATCGTTCGACGCGGCTGATTCGAGTGCGACCAACACGCCGATCTTGCCTAGGCCAGCCGACTGCTGATTGTGCACATAGGCGACGACCGCGCCCTGCGACACTTCGAGCCGCTTCACACGGCGGATCGACTGATTCTCACCGATCGTCGCGACGTTGGTGGTCAGCGTGTCCTCGGCGGTCTTGCCGTTCGGCAGTGTCGCGGCCTTGATCGCGTCGACATCGCCCGCGCCGTCCAGCGCCACCTGAGTCACGTCGCGGACGAACTGCTGGAACTGGTCGTTCTTCGCGACGAAATCGGTTTCCGAGTTGACCTCGACCGCGGCACCCTTCGTGCCGGAAACCGCAACGCCGACCAGACCTTCGGCCGCGGTGCGGCTCGACTTCTTGGCGGCGGCGGCCAGGCCCTTGGTGCGTAGCCAGTCCATCGCGGCGTCCATGTCGCCCGCGGTCTCGTTCAGCGCCTTCTTGCAATCCATCATGCCCGCGCCGCTCTTCTCGCGCAGATCCTTGACCATCGCTGCCGTGATATCGGCCATGTCATTAGTCCTTTGATTGTATCGTTCAGATATGGGTGCGGGCGGGGCGGAGCCAAATCGCCCTGCCCCGCCCGCATGACATTTCAGCGACGAAATCAGGCGTCGATTTGGCGCTCACCCTCGACCGCCAGTTCGGCGGCGACTGCGGCGTCGGCGTTCGCGTCGCCGGTGCTCGCCTCTTCAGCAGCAGGGGCGGCAGCTGCCGGTGCGGCGGCGGGAGCCTCCGGCTCGGCGCTGATCGTCTCTTCGCGCGGCGGTTCGACCATCGCGCCGATGTCGCGACCGGACTTCGCCTGCTGCTCCTGACCGCCACGCGTCGCGGCAATCGCGATCGCCTCACAATACAGGCGGATGGCGCGGGCGGCGTCGTCGTTCGCGGGAACCGGGAAGGCGATGCCATCGGGCGAGACGTTCGAATCGAGGATCGCGACGACCGGGATGCCGAGCGTGTTGGCTTCCTTGATCGCCAGCTCTTCCTTGTTCGCGTCGATCACAAACATGACGTCGGGCACGCCGCCCATGTCGCGAATGCCGCCGAGCGACATTTCGAGCTTTTCCTTCTTGCGCGTCAGGTTGAGCACTTCCTTCTTGGTCAGGCCGTGCGTGTCGCCCGACAGCTGCTCCTCAAGCGTTTTGAGCTGGCTGATCGACTTGGAGATCGTCTTCCAGTTGGTGAGCATGCCGCCCAGCCAGCGGTGGTTGACGAAATGCTGGTTCGAACGGCGCGCGGCGTCCGCGATCGGCTCCTGCGCCTGGCGCTTGGTGCCGACGAACAGAACCTTGCCGCCACCGGCGACGGTCGAACTGACGAACTCGAGCGCGCGCGCGAAAAGCGGCACGGTCTGCGACAGATCGATGATGTGGACGCCGTTGCGGTCGCCGAACAGATACGGCTTCATCTTCGGATTCCAGCGATGCGTCTGGTGACCGAAGTGCGCACCAGTTTCGATCAACTGCTGCATGGAGACGACAGGTGCCGCCATAGGGATAACTCCTTCCGGTTGAGCCTCTGGGAAGCGGATGACGCTGGCCTGTGAGGGCCGACGCACCGGGCTATGATGCTTCCCATGTGGGGTTTAGAGGCGCGCCCCTTAGCGGGCGTCGCGATAAAACGCAACGCTTGACATGTGGAACGAATATGGAACATACGTCGTTCATAACGAGACGTTTCCGCGTTTCGTCGTAGAAAACGCCTCGGTCATCGCCAGCATGGCGAGAAATGTGACGTTTTCGGGAACCCGTGGAGCAATCCACTGGTTTGCGACGAAACGAGTGCTGCGTTCCCGTTTGTCAGGCCCGTCCTTTGGGGAAGCGAACATGATGATGTTGTTGGCGATTTCGATTTTCGGCGCAGGGTTCGGCGTCGCGTCCTACGCGATCCTTGGCACGATGCTGCCGAGGCTGGATCGGATCGCCGATGCGCTCGCGGGCCGCCCGCAGCCCTTCGCGATTATGGCGTCGGATTTGATTCTGGCGGAACGCCGTCGAGCGGTCGTCCGCTGGTCGGCAGGCTCGCTGCAGCAGCCGCGGGTGATGGTCCCAACGTGGCGCGAAGCCGCCTGACACGGGCGTAGTTGGCGATGCTGAACGGCATCGCAACGATATAGGCGATCGATAGCACAGCGAAGGTGTGCCACGGCGCGGAGACGAGCGCGGCGCCGACGATCACCACCAGCGCCAACGCCTCGAACCGGATGTTCGGACGCAAGCGTAGCGAGGTCCACGACCAGGTTGCGAGGCTGGACACCAACAATAGCGCGACCAACGCCGTCCACGGTGCGACGACATAGGGCGAACGCAGCAACGGCTCGCCCGTCCAGAACCACAGGAACATCGGAAGGAACGCTAGCCCTGCACCTGCAGGGGCGGGAACGCCGGTGAGGAAACCGGCCGATTTGTGCGGCTGTTCACCCGCATCGATGCTGGCGTTGAATCGCGCGAGGCGGAGCGCGCAGAAGACGGCGAGCATCAACGCCGCGATCCAGCCGAAGCGCGGCAGTTCGTTCAGCGACCACAGATACAGGATCAGCGCGGGCGAGACTCCGAACGAAATGGCATCGGCGAGCGAATCGAGTTCGGCGCCGAAGCGGCTTTCGCCGTGGAGCATCCGAGCGATGCGGCCGTCGAGTCCGTCAAGGACTCCGGCGACCAGCACCATCGCAACCGCGAGTTCCCAATAGCCCGAGATCGCGAAGCGGATGCCGGACAGACCCGAGCAGAGCGCGAGCGCGGTGACTGCGTTGGGGGCGACGGCGCGCAAAGGAAGACCGCGGGGGCGGCGCGGCGGACGGTTCATTGGAGGCAGTCCGGATGTGACGGCAAGTCAAGGAGCACCACCCCGGCGAAGACCGGGGCCCAGTTACGAGCCGCATGCAACTGGGCCCCGGCCTTTGCCGGGTTGGTGCGTATGGAGGGTGCTGTACTCGAGCACAAAGTCACTGCGCCACGCCCGTCGCCGCTGGCGCACCGACGCGGCCGATGATCGTCTCGCCCGCGATCGTGCGCTGCCCGAGCACCACCTGCGGCGTGCAGTCGTCGGGCAGGTACACGTCGACGCGGCTGCCGAAGCGGATCAGGCCGACGCGCTGCCCGGCCGCGACGAGATCGCCGGGCTTCACGAAGCCGATGATCCGCCGCGCGACGAGTCCCGCGATCTGGGTGAAGCCGATCTTCCGCCCGTCATGCCCCTCGACCACGAAATGCTGGCGCTCGTTTTCCTCCGACGCCTTGTCGAGATCGGCGTTGAGGAACTTGCCGGAGATGTAGACGACCTGCCGGATCGTGCCCGCGATGGGGGTGCGGTTGATGTGGACGTCGAACACCGACATGAACATCGACACGCGCACCAGCGGCTGCTCGCCCAACTCGCCGACCAGTTCGCGCGGGATCGCGACGCGCTCGATCAGCGTGACCAGGCCGTCGGCGGGGGCGACGATCAGGTCGTCGCCCTGCGGCGTGGTGCGCACCGGATCGCGAAAGAACGTTGCGACCCACGCGGTGATGAACAGGAACGGCCAGAACAGGACGTTCGAGACGATCGTCATGAGGAGCGTGATGCCCAGTGCGATGGCCGCGAACTTCTGGCCTTCGGAATGGACGGCGGGGAAACGCCACTTCACGGTCGAGGTGACGACCGGGGGCTTGTCGAGTGATGCCATGCGCTTCGTCTAGCGGCGGCGACCGCCAGGCACAACGCACCTTGCGCCCCGCACGGTTGATCCCCCAGCCCCTTCCCCCTATCGACCCGGCCAAACCTCCCGCTTTCCCAAACCCCGCTTTCAAGGATACCGAGCATGGCGAAGATCAAGGTGAAGACGCCCGTCGTGGAGATCGACGGCGACGAAATGACGCGGATCATCTGGGAATGGATCCGTGAACGCCTGATCAAGCCGTATCTCGACATCGACCTTGCTTATTACGACCTGGGCGTCGAGGAGCGCGACCGGACCGACGATCAGGTGACGATCGACAGCGCGCGCGCGACGCAGAAATACGGCGTCGCGGTGAAGTGCGCGACGATCACCCCCGATGAACAGCGCGTCGAGGAATTCGGCCTGAAGAAGATGTGGAAGTCGCCCAACGGCACGATCCGCAACATCCTGGGCGGCGTGATCTTCCGCGAGCCGATCGTGATGCGCAACGTCCCCCGTCTGATCCCCGGCTGGACCCACCCGATCGTCGTCGGGCGTCATGCCTTCGGCGACCAATATAAGGCGACCGATTTCCTCGTGCCCGGCAAGGGCAAGCTGATGATGAAGTGGCAGGGCGAGGACGGCCAGGTCATCGAGCACGAAGTGTTCGATTTCCCCGAGGCAGGCGTCGCGATGGGGATGTACAACCTCGACCAGTCGATCCGCGATTTTGCGCGCGCCAGCATGAATTATTCGCTCGGCCGCAAATGGCCGCTGTACCTCAGCACCAAGAATACGATCCTGAAGGCCTATGACGGGCGCTTCAAGGACATCTTCGCCGAGGTGTTCGAGGCCGAATTCAAGGACGAGTTCAAGGCTGCGAACATCGTGTACGAACACCGCCTGATCGACGACATGGTGGCGAGTGCGCTGAAATGGAGCGGCGAGTTCGTGTGGGCGTGCAAGAACTACGATGGCGACGTGCAGTCGGATCAGGTCGCGCAGGGCTTCGGCTCGCTCGGGCTGATGACGTCGGTGCTGATGACGCCCGACGGCAAGACGATCGAGGCCGAGGCCGCGCACGGAACGGTCACGCGCCACTATCGCCAGCATCAGCAGGGCAAGGCGACCAGCACGAACCCGATCGCGTCGATCTTTGCGTGGACTGGGGGCCTGAAGTATCGAGGCAAGTTCGACGACACGCCTGATGTCACGAAGTTCGCCGAAACGCTGGAACGCGTCTGCATCGAGACGGTCGAGAACGGCGACATGACGAAGGATCTGGCGATCCTGATCGGCCCCGATCAGCGTTGGATGACGACCGAGCAGTTCTTTGAGGCGGTGCGGGTCAACCTCGAGACGAAGATGGCGAACTGGGCGTAAGGCGACGTTGCGGGGTCGCATTTGGCGGCCCCGCGCATCAGCATAACAAGATTCCTCGTCGCGGAACCTGTCCCATTCTGGCACGGAAAATCTCTCAACAATCCATAATAAGTATCAGTTACGAAGCGAATAACTCCGAATTTCCCAATCCTCGGGTTCGCCGCGATGCTAACCCCGGGACATGGGGGGAGGCCAGCCAGACGATTGTCTACCGGGTGACGTTGGTCACGCGCTGAAAACGCCGTTCCCGGCGCAGATGCCGTCAGGATGGGGCTTCGCGTCGGGGTCGCGGGTCACCCGGCCGGCGCCGCATATCGCATTCGTCATCGCCGGGCTGGGTGCGGGCGGCGCGGAGCGGGTGATCAGTCTTCTCGCCAGCCACTGGCTCGAAAAGGGATATGCGGTGACGATCATCGCGTTCGATCCGCCCGACGCCCCGATCTTTCATCCTATCGAGCGCGCGGTGCGGATCATCCGGCTCGGCATCGGGGCGGAACGATGGCTTGCGGGAGTACCGGCGATGGCGCGGCGACTGCGGGTGCTGCGCCGGACGCTGGACGAGTTAAGTCCCGACGTCACGATATCGTTTCTGACCAAGATCAACGTCCTGTCTCTGCTGGCTTGCCTCGGTACGAACAGGCGTGTGGTGGTTTCAGAACGCAACAATCCGCGCCTCCAACAGGCCCATCCGCTATGGACGAAGGCGCTGGTGCGGCTGCACTGGCGGGCCAACGCGATCGTCATGCAGACCAGCAAGAGCTGCGAATGCCTGGATGACAAGGCGCGGGCGCGGGCGCGGGTTATTCCGAATCCGATCGAAATCACTCCGTCGATCGGAGCGCCACGATCGACGTACCGCCTTGCGGCCGCCGGCCGGCTGACGTGGCAGAAGGGTTTTGATATGCTGATCGACGCGTTTGCGCAGATCGCGGATCGGCATCCCGGCTGGTCGCTCGCCATCTGGGGCGATGGCGAGGACCGTGCGGCGCTCCAGCGTCAGATCGACCGGCTGGGACTATCCGATCGTATCTCGCTGCCCGGCACCAGCCGTTCACCCGGCGACTGGGTGGGGCAATCGGACGCCTTTGTCTTTTCGTCTCGTTATGAGGGGTTCGGCAACGCGCTTGGCGAAGCGATGGCCGCAGGATTGCCGGTCGTATCTTTCGACTGCGATTATGGCCCCGCCGATATGATCGACGACGAGCGTAACGGGCTTCTGGTGCCGCCCAACGATGTTCCTGCGCTCGCCGTAGCGTTGGAAAGACTGTTGTCCGATCTTCCGCTGCGTGAGCGTCTCGGCGCGGCCGCACGAAATGTCGGTATTCTTCTGAGGCCCAGCACCGTCGCCGCCAGCTGGGACGACATTCTGACGGAACTCGACATCGTGGCGGGATAGCAACCCGGTAAGTCGAGCGGTTTCGCGATTCCGCCATCGCTGGTGCTGACACCCTGACAAACCCGCCGCCGCGTGGTTAGGGTGCCCGCATGGCGATCGGTCTCGACAATGCAGGTTTTTCTGACGCGCTGGTGGTGCTGGGCGCTGCCGGATTGGTGATTCCGGCGTTCGCGCGGTTCAAGATCAGTCCGGTGATCGGGTTCATCCTGGTCGGGGTGCTGGTCGGGCCGTTCGGCCTGGGGCAGCTCGTCGATGCTGCGCCGTGGCTGTATTACGTCACGATCTCAGACCCGCATTCGATCGAGCCTTTCGCAGAGTTCGGCATCATCCTGCTGTTGTTCTCGATCGGGCTGGAGCTGTCGTTTCGGCGGCTTTGGACGATGCGGCGTTTGGTGTTCGGGACGGGTGCGGCCGAATTGCTGGGCGCAGGCGTCATCATCGGGATCGCGCTGCACTACATCGGGCAGGATTGGCCGGGCGCGATCGGGCTGGGGCTGGCGTTGGCGCTGTCCTCCACGGCGCTGGTGCTGCCGTTAGTCGGAACCGCCAGTCCCGTGGGCCGGGCCGCGTTCGCGATGTTGCTGTTCGAGGATCTGGCGCTGGTGCCGATCATCTTCGCGCTGGGTGCGCTCGCGCCCACCGCTGCGGGTAAAGGATGGGAGGGATTGGCCCACACCGCGATCACCGGCGGCATAACGGTGGTCGCGATCTATATCGCCGGGCGTCTGGTCCTGCCGCGACTGTTCGCGCAGGCGGCGCGGACGAAGAGCCCGGAGCTGTTCCTGGCCGCGTCGCTGCTGGTCGTTATCGTCGCCAGCGTCGCGACGACCGCGGCAGGGTTATCACCGATCGTCGGCGCGCTGCTGGCGGGGCTGCTGATCGCCGAAACCGAATATCATAGCGAAGTCGAAGTCATCACCGCGCCGTTCAAGGGGCTGGCGCTGGGCGTGTTCCTGATCACGGTCGGCATGAGCGTCGACCTGCGTTCGGTCATCGCCAACTGGCCGTCGCTGCTGGCGGCGGTGGTCGGCGTGGTGGCGGTGAAGACGATCGTTACGTTCCTGCTGCTGCGCATCGCCAACGCGCGGCGCGCAGTGGCGGCGGAGACGGGTTTGCTGATGGGCAGCCCGTCGGAGACGACGCTGATCGTGCTGACCGCGGCCGCCAGCGCGCAGCTGATTATGCCATCCACCGCGGCGTTCTGGCAGACGGTCACCGCGATCGGGCTGACGATCACGCCGTTGCTGGCGAAGCTGGGCCGGGTCGTGGCGCGGCGGATCGAACTTCGCGGCGACACGCCCGACGATCCCGCGATCGAGGGTGATTCGCGCACCGTCATCATCGGGTTCGGGCGGGTCGGGCGGATGGTGGCGGAGATGCTGGCGCGCCACGACCAGCCCTATATCGCGATCGAAGCGGACATCGATTCGGTCGCCGCGGCGCGCGCGGCGGGCTTTCCGGTGATGTTCGGCGATGCAGCGCGCGGCGAGCTGATCGACCGGCTCGATCTGGCCAAGGCGCGCGCACTGATCCTGACGATGGACGATCCGGTGCTGTCGGTGCGCCTGGCGCGGCGCGTTCGCGGCAGTGCGCCCGACCTGGTGATCATCGCCCGCGCGCGCGATCCGAAACACGCCGCCGAACTCTATAAGGCGGGCGTCACCGATGCGGTGCCCGAAACGCTGGAAAGCTCGCTGCAATTATCGGAAGCGGTGTTGGTCGATCTGGGCGTGGCGATGGGGCCGGTGATCGCCTCGATCCATGAAAAACGCGACGAACTGCGCGACGCGATCCGGCGCGAGGCGAAGCTGAACCGCGAACCGCGGATACGGCGCGTGCGGCGGAAAAGCGAGATCGGGAGCCTTTAGGTCGGATCGACATCGAGCTGTGGCGGCTGAACGCGGTTCACGCGAAGGCGCGACGGCGCGGGTGCGCGCTCTATCCTTTGCGCTGATCGCCAGCTAACCGCGGCACGATGCAGCCGTCGGACCTCCGTGTCGCGCTCTCCAGCGGCAATTACAATTATGTCCGCGACGGTGCCAACCAGGCGTTGAACCTGCTTGTCGGTCATCTGTTGCAGCGCGGCGTCAAGGTGCGGGTTTATTCGCCGACCGTGCGCGAACCCGCCTTTGCAGCGACGGGCGATCTGGTCGATGTGCCCGCGGTGCCGATGCCGGGCGGTCGCGGGGAATATCGCGTGGCGCGCGGGCTGACGGCGAAAGTGCGCCGCGATCTGGCGGCGTTCGCGCCGAACCTGGTTCATGTGTCCGCCCCCGACATCCTCGGGCATCGCGCGCTAAGCTGGGCGCGGGCGCGAGGCACCCCTGCCCTCGCCTCGCTACATACGCGGTTTGAGATGTATCTGCGCTACTATCACCTTGGCTTTCTCGAGCCGTTGATCGAACGCGCCATGACACGGTTCTACAATCGCGCCGATCGCGTCGTGGTGCCCGGGGAGAGCATGGCGGCCATGCTGCGCGGTTGGGGCGTGACAACGCCGATCGGCATCTGGTCGCGCGGGATCGACCATGATCGCTTCGCGCCCGCACGGCGCGACCTTGCGTGGCGGCGCGCATTGGGAATCGCAGACGGCGACATGGCGATCGGGTTTCTCGGGCGGCTGGTGAAGGAAAAGGGCCTCGACATCTTCGCCGAGGTGGCGGCCGAACTCACCCGGCGCGGCGTGCCGCACAAGGTGCTGGTGATCGGCGAAGGTCCGGCGCGCGACTGGTTCGCAGCGCAGGTGCCGGAGGCGGTGTTCGCGGGCTTCCAGTCGGGCGACGATCTGGGCCGCGCGGTTGCGGGCATGGACGTGTTCTTCAACCCCAGCGTCACCGAGACGTTCGGCAACGTGACGCTGGAAGCGATGGCGTCGGGCGTTCCCGTTGTCGCGGCGCGCGCCACCGGTGCGGTCGACCTGGTCGACGACGGCGACACCGGGTTCCTTGCGCCGCCGCGCGACGTTGACGCTTACGCCGACGCGATCGCGCGGATCGTCGGCAATCCCGCGTTACGGTGCACGATGGGCGACGCCGGCCACGCGAAGGCGGCCGGCTATCGCTGGGACCGGATCAACGAAACGGTCCTGCAGGCGTATCTGGAGATCGCGCGCTAACCGTCGCGCCAATCGAACGTCAGCGGCGCTTCGCGGAAGGCGAAACGGTCGAGGTGTCGCGCGACCGCTCCCTTCAGCCCCTCGAGTTGCGCGGGGACGCTGGCGTCGATGCGGACATCGAGTGCGTCGTCGCGTGCGTCGAAGGTCACGAGGCCGTCGCCGGGAAAGTCCGCCCCGCGGGCGTTGCGCGGGAAGACGACGGTGCCGTGGTCGGCGGTGAACTCGACCGCCAGATTGTGCGTCCAGTGTTTGCACAATTGCTGAAGGTAACGGCTGGCCGAGGCAGTCGGGACCGCGGCGATGGCGCTGACGTTCGCTTCACTCACCGCAACCGCTCGATCTTTTGCGCCACCTCGTCGATCAGCGCCGCGATGTCGTGGAGCGTTTCGTCCGAAAATTCGCCGCGCGTGACGCGGTTGCCGAGCGCGACCTTCAGATTGCCCATCGCGCGGCGGATCGGCGCGCCGTCCGCGCGAGTCGCCTCCGCCCCTACACCTTCGAGCCGGGCCATCAGCGCTTCGACCTGTTCACGATTTTCCTCGAGGTGCATCGCACCCTCCGGCGTGACCGCATAGCGCTTGCGATTGTCGTCCGACGGTTCACTGGCGATCAGGCCCATTTCGTCGAGCAGGGTCAGCGTGGGGTAAACGACGCCGGGCGACGGCGCATAGCTGCCGCCAGTCATGTCCTCGATCGCGCGGATAAGCTCGTATCCGTGCCGCGATTCGTCCGCGATCAGCTTCAGCAGCACCAGCCGCAGTTCGCCGCCGTCGAACATCCGCCGTCCGCGACCGCCGCCGCGGCCACGCCCGCTCGTGCTGGCGCTGAACCCGTCGGTTTCCCATTTGAAGCTCCAGGGACCGCGCGACCACCCCCCGCTGCGGGGGCCGCAGCCCCGTCCATACATATGAAACATCGATACTCTCCGTCTATTCCCGATAGTGCAAAGATATATCTTAGACTGTTTTCGGCAAGAGGCGGTGCGAAATTTTTTCGCGCCCCTTATGTTGCATGCATGGCCGATCTGTTTGCGGGGTTCGAACCCGCCGCTCCCGACACCCCTGCCGCGCCCGATGCGCCGCTCGCCGACCGGTTGCGGCCGCGCGCGCTGGAGGAGGTGGTCGGGCAGGAGCATCTGACCGGACTGGAAGGCGCGATCGGACGCATGGTGGCGGCGGGGCGGCTGTCGTCCATGATCCTGTGGGGACCACCGGGGACGGGAAAGACGACGATCGCGCGGTTGCTGGCGGCTGCGGTCGACCTGCGATTCGTCGCGATTTCGGCGGTGTTTTCGGGGGTGGCGGACCTGAAGAAGGCGTTCGCGGAGGCGCGCGACCACGCGCGCGTGGGTAAGCGAACGTTGTTGTTCGTGGACGAAATCCACCGCTTCAATCGCGCGCAGCAGGATGGGTTCCTGCCCTATGTCGAGGACGGCACGGTGACATTGGTCGGGGCGACGACCGAGAATCCCTCGTTCGAGTTGAATGCCGCGTTGCTCAGCCGGGCGCAGGTGCTGATCCTCCACCGGCTCGATCGCGCCGCGCTGGAGAAATTGCTCGACCGTGCGGAGGAAGTCGCAGGCCTCCTGCCCCTCACCCCGCCCGCGCGCGATGCGCTGGTCGCCAGCGCCGACGGCGACGGACGGTTCCTGCTCAATCAGGCGGAGACGATCCTGTCGGTCGGGCTGACGGAACCGCTTGATCCCGCTGGTTTGTCAGGGTTTCTTCAACGCCGCGTCGCGGTGTACGACAAGGATCGCGAGGGGCATTACAACCTGATCAGCGCGCTGCACAAATCGATCCGCGGGTCCGATCCACAGGCCGCGCTTTACTATCTCGCGCGGATGCTGACCGCGGGGGAGGAACCACTCTATCTGCTCCGCCGCCTGACGCGCGCGGCGGTGGAGGATGTCGGGCTCGCCGATCCGCAGGCGCTGGTGCAGTGCATCGCCGCCAAGGACACGTATGATTTCCTCGGTTCGCCGGAAGGGGAACTGGCGATCGCGCAGGCGTGCCTGTACCTCGCCACCGCGCCAAAATCGAACGCAGCGTACGCCGCGCAGAAGAAGGCGTGGCGGACCGCGAAGGAGACGGGATCGCTGATGCCGCCCGCCAATATCCTGAACGCGCCGACGAAGCTGATGCGCGATATCGGATACGGCAAGGGTTACGCCTACGATCACGATGCCGAGGACGGTTTTTCGGGCGCGAACTATTGGCCCGACGAACTGCCGCCGCAAACCTTCTACGAACCGACCGAACGCGGTTTCGAAAAGCGGCTTGCCGAGCGGCTGGCGTGGTGGGAGGAACGCCGCCGTGAGATACGCGATACGTAACACTGCGCTGGCGGCTATCCTTCTGGCCGCCACCACCCCCGCCGCTGCACAGCAGCCGATCGCGGTGCGTCCGACGATCGACACCGCCTACACCCGCGCGATCGCTGCCGGATACAAGGCGGCGATGCTTTGTTCGAGCGTGTTCAACGCCGGGCGCAACGAGGCGCAGATCGAACGCGACGAACTGCGCGGCATCTATCCCGATTATGCCGCGATCGTCCCCACGCTGGCGGCGACGGTCGACCGTCGGCGCGCGGTCGTGACGGTCGCGTGGTCCAGCAATTTGCCCCCGCGCCGCGCCGAATGGTCGCGCGGCAAAGGCTGCACGACAATGCCGATCGGCGCTTTCCCGCCGCCAGTCGTCAACAGCTTCAGGACGCCGCCCAGCCCTGCGCCCGCTGATCCGCGGCCGTGGCCGATGGGCGACGGCGGGATCGTGCCCCGCCCTGCCCCCGCGCTGGGCGAAGCGGTCGCCAGAGCGTTCGACCGCAGCACCTATGGCCGTGGATCGGAGACGGTCGGCGTCGTGATCCTGCGCGACGGGCGAATCGTCGCCGAACGCTATCGCGAGGGTTTCGGGCCTTTCGTATCGAACCGCACCTGGTCGGTGGCGAAGAGTATCGCCGGGATGGCGATCGGCGCAGCGCAGGCCGAGCGCCGGATCGACGTCGCCGCGCGCGTGCGAATTCCCGAATGGGGCGCGTGGCCACGCGATCCACGCGTTGCGCTCACCACCGACCAATTGCTGCGGATGTCGTCGGGCCTGCATAGCGCGACCGCGGGCAATCGTACCGATGCGGTCTATTTCGGCGGCACCGCCGTCACCGAAGAAACAACCGGCTGGCCGCTGGAGGCGCAGCCCGGCACGCGCTTTCGCTACGCCAACAACGACATCCTCCTCGCGGTGCGGGGTCTGCGCGCCAGCATGAACGACGATCGCGCCTATGCCGCCCTGATGCCGTCTTTCTTCGCGCGGCTGGGGATGACGCACAGCGTTGCCGAGACCGACTGGCGCGGCAACTACATTCTGTCGTCTCAGGTCTGGTCGACCGCGCGCGATCTGGCGCGATTCGGGCTGTTCATGGCGCAGGACGGCGTATGGCAGGGCCAGCGCATCCTGCCCGCGGGCTGGATGGCGCAATCGATCCGCCCGGTCGGACCGCAGCCCGAGGGACGCGAAGGATATGGCCGGACGTTGTGGCTGTTCGGACCACAGCAGGGCCTGCCCGCGGGCAGCTACGCCGCGCAGGGCAATCGTGGGCAATATGTGATGGTGATCCCGTCGCACCGCCTGGTCATCGTCCGTCGCGGCGAGGACGGCGGGGCAGCGCGGTTCGAAATCGCGCGTTTCGCGGCGGACGTGATGCGGGATGCGGCCGGTCGCCGCTGATCGTTTCACGCGATTCGTCGCGATCGACTGGTCGGGCGCGAAGGGCGATCGGCATCGCGGCATTGCGGTCGCCGAATGCGGCGCGGGCGACGCCGCGCCGACCTTGGTCATCCCCGAAGGCGGCGTCTGGTCGCGCACCGGCGTGCTCGAATGGCTGCTCACGCAGCGCGAGGAGCCGCTGCTGTCCGGTTTCGATTTCAGTTTCTCCGCGCCGTTCGTCGCGCGCGGCGCGCACCTGCCGGGCGAGACCGAGACCGCCGACGCGCGTGCTTTGTGGGCGTATGTCGATATGCACAGCGACGATGCCGATCTGGGCGCGGCGTCGTTTCTGGAGGCGCGGCGCGGGCGGCATTTCTATCTAGGCGCGGCGGATGGGACGAAGCGCGATTTCCTTCTTTGGCGGTCGTGCGAGGTGGCGGGTGACGGGACGACCAAGCCCTCCACCGTGTACGACGCGATCGGCGCGGCACAGGTGGCGAAGGCGAGTTTCGCCGGGATGCGGCTGCTCCACCGTCTGGACGGGCGAATCGCGATCTGGCCGTTCGATCCGGTTCCGGCATCGGGTGCGCTGGTGGTCGAAATCTACACCGCCATCGCCGCGCGCGCCGCAGGTTTGCGCAAGGGGACGAGCAAGGTTCGCACCTCCGCCGCGCTCGACGATGCGTTGGCGGCGACCGGTAGCCGCCCGCACGCCCCTCTCCCCCGCTATGACGACCATGCGACCGACGCGATCCTGACCGCGGCATGGCTACGCGCCAACGCCGCGCGCGCCGATCTGTGGTCGCCGGCCGGCATGACCGATCATGTCGCTCAAACCGAAGGCTGGACCTTCGGTGTTCAGTGAAGCATTAGCGGCAGATCGCGATCGGGCCTATGCCCGTCGCCACGCCGGTTTAGCTCAGCTGGTAGAGCAGCGGTTTTGTAAACCGAAGGTCGCGGGTTCGATTCCTGCAACCGGCACCATTACCCCATCCGTCAGGATCAGAATCATTCGTTGGCAGCGCTACGTCCGATTGCACCAAAGGATGAAGGTCGCCGGTATCAGGTTGCGCTATACCGCCGGAAACGGAGCAGATACGTGAAGTGAAGGTGCCGCGCCATACCGCCGCGATCGGCATCGCCGGGCTGATCGCATCGATCCTCGGCTTTGCGGTCGCGCTGGTCATCACGATTGATCAGGCCGCGCTGCATTTTCGCCGCGCCGCGCTGGCGCAGGCGCAATTCGCGTCGGTGCTCCGGATCGGGAGCCTGGCCGGATCGGGCGATAGCGCGGCTGTCGATAACCTCCTGACCACGTACCGGAGACAGATCGCGGACGAAGCCGAACTGGTGCCCCGCGCCGATCATGCGACGGAAACCGGCATGGCCGCGCGCCTAATGTCGCTCTCCGATCGCGCCACGGATCCGGCGACTCGGGCCGAGATCGATCGGATCGTCGCGGCCACCATCGTCCGTGAGCGCGGCGAAGCGTTGGTCGAGGCGGATGCGATGGCGATGCTGCGACGTCGCGCATGGTGGCTGACCGGATTGCTGACGCTCGCTGCGATCGGCTCCGCACTGCTGGGCGGAGCGGGGTTGCTGCGCGCCAATCGGCGGCTGACGCGCGACGTCGCGCGGCGCACGGCGGAGATTGCAGCGATCGACGCGTCGCGGCGGCTGTTCTTCGCCAAGGCGAGTCACGAGCTTCGCACTCCCGTTACGGTCATGCGCGGCGAGGCGGAGGTGGCGTTGTCGCTGCCAGGCAGCGAGGCGGATGCGCTACGCCACGTCATCGCGCAGGCCGAGTTTCTGGATCACCGCATCGCCGAGTTGCTGGCGCTGGCGCAGGCGGAGGATGGAGAAATCCGGCTGACCTTCGAACGCGCCGATCTGGGTGAGATCGCCACCGCAGCCGGTAACGCGGTCGCGGGTTATGCACGATCGAACAACGTCGGGATCGTCATCGATCGCGACGCCGCCTCCACGATCCGGGGCGATCGCCGGTGGCTGACGCAGGCGCTGATCGCAGTGCTGGACAATGCGATCAAATTCTCGACGGCCGGAAGCGCGGTGCGCATCGCCGTGTCGGGAAGCGGGATTGCGGTAACGGACACCGGGATCGGTTTGCTGCCGCACGCCGTACCGCGCATATTCGACGCTTTCTATCAGGCGAGCGGCGATCCGGCGCGCGGCGGCAGCGGACTGGGGCTCGCGCTGGCGCGCTGGGTGATCGAACGCCACGACGGCACGATCGCCGCGGCGAACCGTGAAGGAGGAGGATGCGTGGTCACGATGGCGCTGCCGGTGACGGTATGAACGTGCTGCTGGTCGAGGACGATCCCGGCATCGGGCGGTTCGTCACGCGCGGGCTGGCGGGGCGCGGCTATCGCGTGGCGTGGGAGCGCAGCGGGGCGCGGACGGTCGAGTTGCTGGCGGGAGGCGGGTTCGCTGCGGCGTTGCTCGATCTCGGGCTGCCCGATGGCGACGGGCTGGCGCTGTGCCGGGCGCTGCGCGGCGCGCAGGTGCGCACGCCGGTGCTGATGCTGACTGCGCGCGGCGCGTTGCAGGACCGGCTCGACGGGTTCGATGCCGGGGCGGACGATTACCTGCCCAAGCCGTTCGCATTCGACGAACTGGTCGCGCGGCTGGCGGCGATCATCCGTCGGGCGGAGGCACCCGTCGTCACACCCCCGACGTTCGGCGCGCTGACCTTGCGACCGGAAGCGCGCACAGCGTCGGTCGACGGCCAGCCGTTGCCGCTCAGCCGGCGCGAATATGATCTGCTCGCGCGCCTCGTCGCGGGCGGCGGCGCGACCGTGACGCGCGCTGCGCTGTCGAATGCGGTTTGGGGAGACGCGCCGGTCAGCGACAATTCGCTCGACGTCTATGTCGGCTATTTGCGTCGTCGTCTGTACGAGCATCCTGCCGCACCGCGCATTGCGACCGCGCGCGGCGAAGGATTTCGCCTCCACCACCCGGACCAAGGGACAAGCCAAGTCTGAGAGCTTTCTCACGTTTGCCGCCCCCGGCCCCGCTAGCGTTTGCGGACGAGGGGACGGTGAATGGTGAAGGCGGGGTGGTTGGCGACGGTCGGATGGTGCGGACTGCTGACGACGCCCATCGCGGCGCAGGTCACCGATGATCCGCGCGACGGCGGAACCGACGTCGTCGTCACCGCGACGCCGCTGTTCGACGTGGGTGAGGACACCCTCGCCTTCCCTGCCCAGACCGTATCGGACGAGGCGCTGATCACACGACACGCCAGCGATCTTACTGATTATCTGAAACGCATATCGGGCGGCGTCTTCGTGAATGAGGTGCAGGGCAACCCGCTGCAACCCGACATCAATTATCGCGGGTTCACCGCATCGCCGCTGCTCGGCACGCCGCAGGGCCTGTCGGTCTATCTCGACGGCGTGCGCGTGAACCAGCCGTTCGGCGATGTCGTCAGCTGGGATCTGATCCCGACCTCGGCGATCCGGTCGATTACGCTCGTACCCGGATCGAATCCGTTGTTCGGGCGCAATTCGCTCGGCGGCGCGCTGTCGGTGCGCACGAAGGACGGGGCATCCGATCCCGGTTATATGATCGACGCCAGCTACGGATCGTTCGATCGCCGCATCCTGCGCGGGTCGGCGGGCGGCGCGCTGTCGGACGGACTGTCGTGGTTCGTGTCGGGCGATTATTTTGCCGAGGACGGCTGGCGCGATTTCTCGCCATCGGAGGCGGTGCAGAGATTCGGCAAGGTGCGCTGGGCCGATGGCGCGAGCGACCTGGCGCTGTCGGGCAGCGTTGCCGACACCGACCTGAACGGCAACGGGCTGCAGGAACAACGTCTGCTGAAGGCCGATCGGGCGAGCGTGTATACCCAGCCCGACAACACCCGGAACCGCGCGGTGCTGCTGAACCTGAGCGGCGGGCATCGTTTTTCCGACGCGGTCAGCTTTTCGGGCACCGCCTTCTGGCGCCGCATCACCACGCACACGCTGAACGGCGATATCAACGACGACGTGCTGGGCGAGGACATCTATCAGCCGAACGCGGAGGAACAGGCCGCGCTGATCGCGGCGGGCGTGACCGGCTTTCCGGTCGCTGGCGAAACGCAGGCCAACACCCCGTTCCCGCGCTTTCGCTGCATCGCCAACGTGCTGCTGAAAGCCGAGACGAACGAACAGTGTAACGGGCTGCTCAACCGGTCGTCGACGCGTCAGCGTGAATGGGGGGTCAGCGGCGAACTGACGATCCGCAGCGACCTGGCCGCGGGCAATGTGCTGACGCTGGGCGGCGGCTATGTCGACGGGCGCGCGCGGTTCAGGCAATCGGCGCAGTTCGGCTATCTGTCGCCCGAGCGCGGGGTGGTCGCGTTCGCGGACGGGACGCAGGATTCGGAGGACATCGTCGACGCGCGGGTCGACCTGTCGGGGCGGACGACGACGCTCAGCGGCTATGCGCTGGACGCGCTCGATCTGACGCGGACGCTGCACATCGACGTGTCGGCGCGCTACGACCGCACCGTCGTCAGGAACCGCGATGCGATCACTCCCGGCGGCGGGGCGGGGTCGCTGGACGGCGATCACGAATTTGGGCGAATCAATCCCGGTATCGCGGTGCGCTGGTCGCCACATCGTGCGCTGTCGCTCGACGCCGCGGTCGCGCAGACCAGCCGCGCGCCGTCCGCGATCGAACTGGGCTGCGCCGATCCCGAAAGCCCGTGCCGCCTGCCCAACGCGCTGGCGGGCGATCCACCGCTGAACCAAGTCGTCGCGCGCACGATCGAGGGCGGTCTGTCGCTCAACCATCGCGGCCTGCGCGCACGAATCGGTGCATTCCGCACCGTGTCGCGAAACGACATCTTGTTCGTGGCCGCCGACGCGACCGGCTTCGGCTATTTCCGCAACTTCGGCCGCACCCGGCGACAGGGGATCGACGTGGATGTCAGCGGTGCGGTCGGCGCGGTGACGGTCGGCGGGCACTACACGTTGCTGGACGCGACGTACCGCAGCACCGAGAATGTCGGCGGCGCAGGCAACAACAGCAACGATGCGGAGACGCCGGGGTTCGAGGGTAATATCGCCATCGCGCCGGGCGATCGCATCCCGCTGATCCCGCGGCACGTGTTCAAGGCGAACCTCGGCTGGTCGCCGGTGCGCGCGGTGGCGATCAACCTCGACATGATCGCGACCTCGGGCGTGATCACGCGCGGGAACGAGAACAACGCGCATCGGGCAGACGGCGTCTATTACCTCGGCCCCGGCAAGACGCGCGGCTATGCGGTGGTGAACGCCGGGGTCGAGGTTAGGCCGATGCGCGACCTGGCGCTGTACGTTCAGATCAACAACCTGCTCGACAAGAACTATGCGACTGCAGCGCAACTCGGGCCGACCGGCTTTGACGCCTCCGGCAATTTCGTCGCGCGGCCGTTCGACGGCCCGGTGATCGATGGTGATCGGCCGCTATTATCGTCGACGTTCTACGCCCCCGGCGCGCCGCGCAGCATCCGCCTCGGGGCGCGCTTCAGTTTCTAGGCCGATCGACGCGCGGCAGGCGTTCGTCCTCCAGCCGCGCGTACAGGTGCGAGACCGATCGCTGGATTTCATATCGCGCCGCCTTCATCGCGGCGAAGCGCGGCGGGATCGGCATGGTTCCCGCCTCGACCATGTCCAGTCCGTCGTCAACCGCCTTGGTCAGCGCCGCGTCCAGCCAGTCGATCCAGTCGCGCGTCTGGTCGATCGCGGCACCCGGCGTCTTGTCGAACGGCCCGTGTCCGGGAACGACCGTGCGATGCCGCAGCTCTTTCAGCGTATCCAGCGATGTACGCCAGCGCGGCAGATCGGCGTGGGGTGTCGAGGGTGCGCGATCATGGAACACCAGATCGCCCGCGATCAGCGTGCCCGTGCGCGTGTCGAGCAGCGCGAGATCGGCGTCGCTGTGCCCGGCGAGCGGCAGCATCCGGAACGTCCGGTCGCCGAGCGTCTCGCTCCGCGCGTTGATCGGATGGCCAGGCATATGGATTTCGGTCCCGCGCATCCAGTCGCCGAGCAGCCGGTACATTCCGTCCGCGAACCCCGGCCCCTCGCGCTTCAATGTCTCGATCAGCGCCGGAGTCCCCGCGATGATCGCCGGATCGAAGGCGGCGTCGCCATAGGTGTGGTCGGGGTGCAGATGCGTCAGATAGAGGCGCGCCACCGCTTTGCCGGTCAATTGCCGCGCCAGCGCCGCCAGCGCCTCGCCATAGCGCAGCGACGGCCCCGCATCGACCAGCACCGCCCCGGCGGAGGTGGCGATGATCGTGATGTTGGCGATCGCGCCGCCGTTCGATTGCAGGATCGGTTCGTCCGCCCCCGCGATCATCCATATCCCCTCGCCGATCGGGATCGGCGTCAGACGATAGGTCAGCGGCGCGGCGAAAACGGGGACAGCCATGGCCGCCAGCCCCCCGCCCAGCGCCGCGCCCAATACCCCGCGCCGTGCAATCACCTGGAGGCGCTCACCGTCGCCGGCGACACCGCGCCCGCATATTCGATGCCGTTGGTGTCGCGGCCCTCGAACACCACACGCTCGCCGGTCTTTACGCGCGGCATCAGCGTCAGCACCGGATCCTCCGCCACCGCCGCCTGCATCTTCACCTCGCCCAGCGCGCGGCCGTCGCCGGTACGCAGCTTCAGGTCGTCGATGTAATAGGCCGAAATCTTGTCGACCAGCCCGGTGTCCATCGGATGCCGGAACGAGAGGCGCATTCGTGCGCCGTCCGCGCCGGTCCACAGCCTCCCGCGCACCTCGCCCAGATGTTGCGCCCAGTCGCCCTTCACGCGGCTGACTGGCGGCGCGGAACAGCCCCCGCCCGCGGCGTCGATCCAGCCGCCTGATACGAGCCAGCTGCCGTCCTTCAGCTGCACCGCGCCGCGCACCGGGGTGCGCTGATCCAGTTTGATTCGGGTGGCGACGAACGCCTCCGCGTCGATCGGGCGATAGTCGATCGGCAACTGGATCGGGTTCAGGTCGGCGATGATGACAATGCGCACGACGTCAGCGATCCCGCGCGCATCGACCTGCACCGGAAACACTCGCTGGTTTTCCGCGATCTCGGGAAAGCTGACCTTCACTCGCGGATCGAAGCGGACCACCGCACCCTCGCCGAAGACCTGATCGGCGATGAACGCCCACATCGGCGATTGCAGCGGGTCGGCCGGAAGCGGGGCGGCGGCGACCGGCGATGACGCCAGCAAGGCGGCGATGAGGGCGAGGTGCTTCATTCCAAAGTACAGCTACGCCTTATCGTCGCGATCGACCATGACACCTTGGTCGGAGGGGTTTTGTGCGCGCTGTCGGTATCGCGATCATCGGGTTGGCTCTGGCGACGTTAGCGCCGGGCGTGGACGAAGTGTTCGATCCCGCTACCGGCTATCGCATCGCACAGTATCGCGGCGTCGTTCCCGCCGCGCCGCCGGGCGTCCCTCGTGTCGATGCGCGCGCGGTCGCCGATCTGGTCGATCGCGGCGATGCGATCTTGATCGACGTCGTGCCGGCAGAGGGCGGCGTGCGTGATCCAGCGACCGGTGATTGGCGATTGGCGCGGTCCGCGGTCAGCATTCCCGGGGCGACATGGTTTCCGGAGGCCGGTCGCGGTCAGCCCGATCCCGCGATCGCGCGCGGGTTTGCCGATGGCGTCGCGCGGCTTCGCCGCGATCACCCGAGCGGTGCGATCGTCGTCTTCTGTCTGTCCGATTGCTGGATGGGCTGGAACGCCGCATGGCGGCTGTCGCGCGCCGGTTATCGGCGCGTGCTGTGGTTCGCCGACGGGGCGGACGGCTGGCGCGACATTGGCCGTCCGCTGGTCCCTGTCATACCCTATGCCGCTCGATCGAAATCAAAGGTGTATCCATGAAGATCCTCTCCGGCCTTACCGTCATCACCATTGCGGGCGTGCCGGCGATGGCGCAGGCGCAGGACGCGCCGAAGGTCGGGGAGGAGGTCGTGGTGACGGGCCGCGGGCTGGATGCGTCCCCCAGCGACCGCGTGGTCGACGTCGTGACGATCGACCGCGACCGCATCACCACCAACGCGCGTAACCGGCTGGAGGGCGTGCTGGCCGAGGTCGCCGGACTGCAGCAATTTCGCCGGTCCGATTCGCGATCGGCCAACCCGACCAATCAGGGCATCACGTTGCGCGGCATCGGCGGCAACGCATCCAGTCGCGCCTTACTGATCCTGGACGGCGTGCCGCAGGCCGATCCGTTCGGCGGCTGGCTCGCCTTTCCCGCGTATGCGACCGACCGGCTCGGTCAGATCCGCGTCACGCGTGGCGGCGGCAGCGGTTATTATGGTCCGGGCGCGCTGGCGGGTACGGTCGAACTGGAAAGCGCGACGCCCAGCCAACTCGACGGGTTCGGCGGGGGCATTTCCTATGGCAGTCGCGAATCTGTCGAGGCGCAGGGTTCCGCCGCCCTGGTTCGCGACGGCGGCTTCGCTACGCTATCCGCGGCTTATGCGCGCGGTGACGGCTTCATCCCGACCGTTTCGGAAAGCCGCGGAAGCATCGATCGCGCCGCACCCTATGAACAAGCGTCGGGCGCTGTCCGCGCCGCGGTCCGCGTCGCCCCCGACACCGAACTCCAGGCCAATGTCGCCGCCTTTACCGACCGGCGCGAGCGCGGGACGCCATTTACCGAGAACCTGAGCCAAGGCGCGGACGCCAGCCTGCGGCTCGTCGGGCGCGGGGACTGGGGCTGGTCAGCGCTCGCCTATCTCCAGACGCGCACCTTCGCCTCCAGCTTCGCCAGCATTGACGCCGCACGCACCACCGCGACGCAGACGCTGGACCAATATAATACTCCTGCCACCGGCATAGGCGCCCGGATCGAGATCGCGCCGCCGCTGGGCGATCGTATCGCGCTCAGGCTGGGCGCTGACGTCCGCGCGGTCAGCGGCCGGACGCAGGAACGCTTCACCTTCGTGGCGGCAGCGCCGACCCGGCTGCGTGCCGCGGGCGGCGAGAGCCAGACCTACGGGATTTTCGCGGACGGCAGCATAGAACTGGGACCAGTGACGCTCGCGCTCGGCGGGCGGCTCGATCACTGGCGGATTGCGAACGGGTTCCTGAACGAACATCAGATCGCCACCGGCGCCACGATCAACGACCTGCACTTCGCCGATCGTTCGGGCGACGAGGCGACCGGGCGTGCGGGCGTCGCGTGGCGTGTGGTCGAACCGCTGACGCTGCGCGCCGCGGCCTATCGCGGCTGGCGGCTTCCGACGCTCAACGAACTTTACCGCCCGTTCCGGGTTGGTGCTGACGCGACCGCGGCCAATGCCGCGCTCGATCCCGAGCGGCTGACCGGATACGAATTCGGCGCCACGTTGACCCCGCTGACGGGCGTCCGCCTGGCTGCGACCTGGTTCGACAATCACCTCGACGACGCTATCGGCAACGTCACCATCGGGCGCGGACCGGGGTTGTTTCCCGGCGTGGGGTTCGTCGCGGCGGGCGGAGCCTATCGCGTGCGCCAGAATCTCGACGCGGTCAGGTCGAAGGGGATCGAGGTCGACGCCGAGGCCAGCCACGGTCAGGGCTTCGCCCGCGCATCGTGGAGCCACGTCACCGCGCGGGTCGATGCGTCAGGCTTGGCCGCGACGCTCGATGGCCTGATCCCGGCGCAAACCCCGCGCGATATGGTTTCGGGCACGCTGGGTTGGCGGAAGGGAACCGCGGTGATCTCGGGGACGGTCCGCCACGTCGCGCGCCAGTTCGACGACGACCAGAACAGCCGCATATTGGCCGCCGCGACGACCTTCGACGCTTATGCTGCGCTGCCGATCGCGCGCGGCTTCGCGATCGAGGCGCGCGCCGAAAATATCGGCGACGCGCGGGTCGAGGCTGGGATCAGCGGCGCGAACATCATCGAACGCGCCACCCCGCGCACGCTGTGGATCGGGGTGCGCTACGGCGGGTGAGGGTTAAATCACGTCGCAGGGAATCGCGACCGGCGCGGCGTCGGTGAAGTTCGCAATGTCCGCGAACACCGGCCCCGCCTCGGGCGCACCCAGCGCCGCGTCGCGCGTCGCGGCGTCGGCGAAGTTGAGGATCGCCACCGCCAGATGCGGTGCATCCGCCCCCGGCCGCAGCGCCACCGCGCTGGTCAGGCCGAGCGGCGACAGTGCATCCTGCACCAGCGGCAGATGCGTATCGCGGTAGTAATCATGGTCAAAACGCGCGCCGGCGCTCGCCGGATAGGTCACCATCAAGGCTGCGGTCATCGTCTCTCTCCCTATTTCGCCCCCTATTTCGCCTGGGCGAGCATCGGCGTCATGCGCTTGGCCGCGAACGGCGGCAGCTTGACCGCGCGTGCTGCGCCCAGATTGGCCGATGGACCTTTTCCCACCTGCACCAGCGCGATCATGCCCATCGAATAATGCGGCTTGCACTTGATGCCGTAGACGCCGGGCTTGGTTACGGAGAGTACGAACTCCTTGTTCATGCCACCCACGGTGGGCGCGACGCCAGTTGGCAGCATATTCGGGATCGTCTCCGCATTGTGCGACTTGTCGGTCGGGACGAAGCGGATCGTGTCGCCGACATCGGCCTTCACGAATGCGGGCTCGAACACCATCGCCCCGCCCGCGCCCTGATTCTTCATCTGGACCACGACGTCCTTGGCCATCGCGGGCGCTGCGATCGACAGCGCCACGCCCACCAGCGAATACGCAATGCACTTCATCCCACTCTCCGCTTGTATTATACTCGCATCGTAAGGCCGCGGCGGCGCCCGACGCGCAATTAGCCTTTGGTGCAATGGCGCGCGCCCGCGGAAGCGCGGAAAGTTTCCGGCGAGATCATGATGCGCCGGCGACCCACCGCCCGCTCGCGACACAGGAGATTATCATGCTGCAACAGGCGCTAGACCAGCTGAAGGGTCAGATCGCGATCCGGTCGAAATACGACAATTATATCGGCGGCGAATGGGTCGCGCCCGTGAAGGGCCAGTATTTCGACAATCCGTCGCCCGTGACGGGAAAGATCGTGTGCCAGATCGCGCGCGGCACGGCCGAGGATATCGAACTCGCGCTGGATGCTGCGCACAAGGCGAAGGACGCCTGGGGCAAGACCAGCCCGGCTGAACGCGCCAACATCCTGAACAAGATCGCCGACCGGATGGAGGAAAAGCTAGACCTGCTGGCGATGGTCGAGACGATCGACAACGGCAAGCCGATCCGCGAGACGACGCACGCCGACATGCCGTTAGCGATCGACCATTTCCGCTATTTCGCCGGCTGCGTCCGCGCGCAGGAAGGCAGCATTTCCGAGATCGACCACGACACGATCGCGTATCATTTCCATGAGCCGCTGGGCGTCGTCGGGCAGATCATCCCGTGGAACTTCCCGATCCTGATGGCGGTGTGGAAGCTCGCGCCCGCACTCGGCGCGGGCAATTGCGTCGTGCTGAAACCCGCCGAACAAACGCCGATGTCGATCATGGTCCTGATGGACGTGATTGGCGATCTGCTGCCGCCGGGCGTGCTGAACGTCGTCAACGGCTTCGGCGTGGAAGCGGGCAAGCCGCTGGCGCAGAACAAGCGGATCGCGAAGATCGCGTTCACCGGAGAGACGACCACCGGCCGCCTGATCATGCAATATGCGACCGAAAACCTGATCCCGGTCACGCTGGAACTCGGCGGGAAATCGCCCAACATCTTCTTCGCCGACGTCATGGACGCCGACGACGACTTCTTCGACAAGGCGCTCGAAGGGTTTGCGATGTTCGCGCTGAACCAGGGCGAGGTCTGCACCTGTCCCAGCCGCGCGCTGATCCAGGAATCGATCTACGACAAATTCATCGAACGCGCGATCAAGCGGGTCGAGGCGATCAAGATGGGCTCGCCGCTGGATCCCAACACGATGATCGGCGCGCAGGCGTCGAACGACCAGCTCGAAAAGATCCTGTCGTATATCGACATCGGCAAGGCCGAGGGCGCGAAGGTGCTGACCGGCGGCGAGCGCAAGGTCCACGACGGCGAATTCGCGGAGGGCTATTACGTCCAGCCGACGATCCTAGAGGGCCACAACAAGATGCGCGTGTTCCAGGAGGAAATCTTCGGCCCCGTGGTCGCGGTAACGACCTTCAAGGACGAGGCCGACGCGCTCGCGATCGCCAACGACACGCTCTACGGGCTGGGCGCGGGCGTGTGGTCGCGCAACGGCACGACCGCCTACCGCATGGGCCGCGGCATCCAGGCCGGGCGCGTGTGGACCAACTGCTACCACCATTACCCCGCCCACGCGGCGTTCGGCGGCTACAAGCAGTCGGGCATCGGGCGCGAAAACCACAAGATGATGCTCGATCATTACCAGCAGACCAAGAATCTGCTGGTCAGCTATTCGCCCAAGGCGTTGGGGTTTTTCTGATCGTCGCGCGGACCCTCCCCCTTTCCCCACCGCGCGATGCTGGCGAGCCTTCGGGCTCGCCATTTTTCGTGTACGCTGGCCGCGCATGACGCCCCCACCCCGCATCCTCTCCACCCCCGCCGCCGATACGCTGATCGCGCAGCTGACCGCGGCGCACGGGCCGTTGATGTTCCACCAGTCCGGCGGCTGCTGCGATGGCTCCGCGCCGATGTGCTATCCGGCCGGGGAGTTTCGCGTCGGCGGACAGGACGTGTTGCTCGGTCATATTGCAGGCGAGGTGCCCGTATGGATCGGCGCGGCGCAGTTCGAATATTGGCGGCATACGCAGGTGACGATCGACGTCGTGCCCGGCCGCGGCGCAGGGTTCTCGCTCGAAGGGCCGGAGGGGCTGCGCTTCATCGTGCGCAGCCGCGTGTTCAGCGATGCGGAGGTCGACGCGCTTGACGCCGCCGGCGAGCCCGCGCGCGGCGAATGATCGCGTGACGCACGGTGCCGACGTCGCCATGATCGCGTCCGTGCCCGCGCTCTCGTCCGCCCAGCCCATCCGCGTCGCATCCACCCGCATCGACGATCCCGAACTGGCGGTGCGCGATCTGTTCCGGCAGCTCGACGTGCCCGAGCTGTCGGGCATCGTGCTGTTCTGTTCCAGCCGCTATCCGCTCAACGCGCTGTCCGCCGCGATCGCGCTGCGGTCCGAAGGGCTGACGATCGTCGGCTGCACGTCGTCGGGCGAGATCACGCCGGGCGGGCTGGACGAGGGCACGATCACCGCGATCGGCTTCCCAGCCGACGATTTTCGCCTCTCGGCCTATTGTTTCGAGGATCTCGATCATTTCGACGCGGGTCATGCGCAGCAGGCGATCCGATCGCTGGTGGCGGAGGCGAACGCCGCGACGACGGGGTTCGCCGGTCCCGCCAATCACGCCGCAATCTTCCTGGTCGATGGCCTGTCACACCGCGAAGAGATGCTGACGCTGACCTTGCAGGACGCACTGGGCGAGGTGCCGCTGATCGGCGGATCGTCGGGTGACGGGCTCGATTTCAAGGAAACGTTCGTCTTGCACGACGGACGTTTCCGGCGCGACGCCGCGATCGTCGCGATCCTGTCCACCTCACGCCCGATGAAGGTGTTCCGCGCGCAGCATTACCGCCCCGGCGCGACCAAGATGGTCATCACCGCCGCCGACACCGAAACGCGCATCGTCCATGAGATCAACGCCGAACCCGCGGTCGAGGAATACGCCCGGCTGGTTGGAACCCGGCCGGAAGATCTCGCCCCCGCGGTATTCGCCTCGCATCCGCCGATGGTACGCGCCGGCGGCGAATATTTCGTCCGCTCGATCCAGTCCGCAAACCCCGACGGCAGCCTCACCTTCTATTGCGCGATCGACGAGGGGATCGTGCTGACACTCGGGGAGGCGGACGATGTGATGCTCGGCCTGCAGACACTGTTTGACGGCCTCGACGCAGCGATCGGCGGGGTTGAGCGCATTCTCGGCTTCGATTGCGTGCTGAATTCGGTCGAGGTCGAGCAGCGGCAATTGCGCGGGGCGGTCTCGGCGCTGTTCTCGGCGCGCGGTGTGGTGGGGTTCAACACCTATGGCGAGCAGTTCCACGCGCTGCACGTCAACCAGACCTTCACCGGCCTGGCGATCGGTCACCCGTGCCTGCAGTGATCGACCGCGAACGCGCCGCCGAACTCGAGGCGCAGGTTGCGAAGCTCACACGGATCAACGCGTCGTTGATGAGCCGGGTCGAACGTTCGACCGACCTGCAGGGCAATGCGTTTTCGGTGTTCGAAACCGCGATTGCGCTGGAGGGCAAGGTGCAGGAACGCACCGCCGACCTGGAACGCGCGCTCGACGAACTGGCCGCCAGCAACGCAGCACTCGGCCACGCGCGTGACGGCGCCGACGCCGCGCGCCAGCGGCTGAGCGACGCGATCGAGACGCTGAACGAAGGCTTCGCGATCTTCGACGCCGATGACCGGCTGGTGCTGTGCAACCAGACCTATCTGTCGCTGTGGCCGAACATCGCGGATCAGATCGTTCCCGGCGCGCGCTTCAGCGATATCGCGGGCAAGATCGGGGAAAGCCGCGCCTCGCTGGGCGCGATGATCGCACCCGATCGCTGGGTCTCCGAACGTGTCGCGCTGCATCAGATCGCGGAGGGCGGCCACGTCATCGCGTTGGCCGATGGGCGCTGGATCCAGGTCAACGAACGCCGCACCAGCGAAGGCGGCGTCGTCGGGGTCTATACCGACATCACCGACATCAAGGCGGAGGATGCGCGCAACCGAGCGCGCGAACTCGCCGAACGCGCGCTGGTGCTACAGGGCACGCTGGACGCGATGCCGCAGGGGGTGTGCCTGTTCGACAGCAACCGCGCGCTGCTGGCGTGGAACGATCCGCTGCTGGCGCTGTTGAAACTGACGCCCGCGGAAGCCCGGCGAGAGATCGCCACCCACGCCGCGCTGATCGACTGGTGCAAGCGCGTGATGCCGCGCACCGATGCGGTCGACACGATCGGCTGGCTGGCGGATGGGGCTGGCGAGGACGTCGCGATCCGCAAGCTGGCCGATGGCCGATCGCTGGAGGTGCGGCGGCAGGCGGTGCCCGGCGGCGGGATGGTGATCGGGTTCGACGACGTATCGGACCGGCTGCGCGCGGCCGAGGCGCTGCGCATGACCAACGAGACGCTCGAACGCCGCGTCGACGAACGCACGGCCGAACTCCAGCAGCAGGTATCGGAACGCGTCGCCGCCGAGGGTGCGATGCGCGAGGCGAAGACCGCGGCCGAGCAGGCGAACCTTTCGAAGACGCGCTTCCTCGCGGCCGCCAGCCACGATCTGCTTCAGCCGCTGAACGCTGCGCGACTGTTCGTTTCGGCGCTGCAGGAACGGCGCGTCGCCGGGGCGTCGCGCGACCTGATCTGCCAGACGGCCTCGGCGCTCGATTCGATCGAGAATCTGCTGGAGGCGCTGCTGGAAATCTCCAAGCTGGACGCGGGCGCGATCACGCCGGAGATCATGGACGTGCCGCTGGGCGAGGTCTTCCACGCGCTGCAGGCCGAATATCAGATGCTGGCCGAACAGAGCGGGCTGACCCTGCTGGTCGACGCAACCGACATCTGGGTGCGATCCGACCCGCGGCTGCTGCGGCGGATCTGCCAGAATTTCCTGTCCAACGCGCTGCGCTATACGAAGGCGGGCCAGGTCGCGATGACCGCGCGCTGCGTCGGCGGGCAGGTGCGTATCGCGGTCACCGACACCGGGCCGGGGATCGATGCGGCGCATCACGCGGTCATCTTCGACGAGTTCCACCGCCTGGACGCCGGGGTGACGCCCGGTATCGGCCTTGGCTTGGCCATCGTGCAGCGCGCGGCCCGGATGCTCGGTCACCGCGTCGACGTGGCGAGCGCATTGGGCGACGGGGCGACATTTGCGGTGACGGTCCCGCTCGCCGCGCTCGGGGTCCGCGGGACGGCGACGCGCAGCGCCGCCGAACGCCGCGGGATCGGCGCGCGCGCGATTCTGGTCGTCGACAACGAACAGACGATCCTCGACGGGATGGAGGCTTTGCTTGGCGGCTGGGGATGCCGCGTGCTGACCGCGCTCGGCGGCCCCGCCGCACGGGAAATTCCGGCAACCGACCTGGCGTTCGTCGACATCATCCTGATCGACTATCATCTGGCGGACGGCGCGCTGGGCGATGCGGAAGCGGCGATCCTGCGCCAGCATCTGGGCCGTGACGTGCCGGTGGTCATCATCACCGCCGACCGCATGCCCGTGCTGCGCGACGACCTCAGCGCACGTGGATTTCATGTTCTGCAAAAGCCGGTGAAGCCCGCCCAGCTACGGGCGCTACTCGCGAGTTTGACTAGCGGCTAGCCATCACGGTCGCGGCGCGACCGGGCCGGTGAAATGAACCTTGTTGGCAAGGATCACCGCCTGCGTGCGGCTATAGACGTTCAGTTTCGCCAGGATCGCCGAGACGTGCGCCTTCACCGTCGTCATCGACACGTCGAGTTCATATGCGATCTGCTTGTTCAGCTTGCCCGCAACGACCAGCCCCAGCACGACCGTCTGCTGCGGCGTCAGCGTCGCGATGCGGCGCGAGATGTCGTCGCTTTCCGAACTTGCGCCCTCTCCCAGCCGGAACTCCTCGGGGATGTAGATATCACCGACCAGCACCGCCTGGATTGCGCCGACTATCGCGCCGCGCTTCATCGATTTGGGGATAAAGCCAGCCGCACCGTTGGCGATCGCGGCGCTGACCAGCCCGCTTTCGACAGCGCCGGACACCATCGCGATCGGCACCGATGGAAAACGGTCACGCAAGGTCCGCAGACCAGAAAACCCTTCCGCATCGGGCATGTTCAGGTCGAGCAGCACGATATCGAAGTCGCCCTCCCGATCCAGGATCACGACCGCCTCGGCGATCGACGACGCCTCGAACAATTCGGTGCGATCGAAGGCGACGGCGATCACGGTGCGTAATCCGTCGCGCACCAATGGATGATCGTCGACGATCAAGACTCTTTCCACGCTGTCGCCCTCCCCCGGCGGCGGATGTAGTGCGGGAAGGCCCGCGACGGGAAGGGGCGTCGTCGCCGACGCCCCTCCGTGCGCGATCACGACTTGGGCAGCTTGAACACCCACAACGCACCGCCCTGGTTGATGTGCTGCACCGCCTTTGCGACTTCGCCGCCCCACAGCGGCACCGCGCCGCCCCAGCCGGACATCACCGCGACATATTGCTCGCCGCCGTCTTCCCAGGTGACGGGCGATCCGACCACGCCCGATCCGGTATTGAACTTCCACAATTCCTTGCCGGTCTTCGCATCGAACGCCTTCAGATACCCCTCGGGCGTGCCGGTGAAGACCAGATTTCCCGCGGTCGACAGGACACCGCCCCACAACGGAGCCTTGTTCTTATATTCCCACGCGATCTTGCCGGTCTTGGGGTCCATCGCGCGCAGTACGCCGATATGGTCGTCGTACAGCGGCTTGATCGTGAAGCCCGCGCCCAGATACGCCGCGCCCTTTTTATAGGCGATCGGCTCGTTCCAGATATCCATGCCCCATTCGTTCGACGGAATGTAGAACATGTTGGTCTGCTGACTGTAGCTCATCGGCATCCAGTTCTTGCCGCCGAGAAAGGATGGCGCCGAGAATACCGTTGTGCCTTTTTCGGTGGACGGCGCGCCGGGGCGGTTGGCGGGATCGAACATCGGTTTGCCCTTGGCGTCGAAGCCCTTCGCCCACGTCGTCTTCGACACGAACGGCTTGGCGGACACGAACTTGCCGTTGGTTCGATCCAGCACGAAGAAGAAGCCGTTGCGATCGGCCTTCGCGCCCAGTTTCTTGCCATCCATGTCGAACGGGATGAATTCGTTCACCCCGTCATAGTCCCAGCCATCGTGCGGGGTCGTCTGATAATGCCATTTGATCTCGCCTGAATCCGGATCGATCGCGAGCGTGGAGGCGGTGTACAGGTTGTCGCCGGGCCGCAGGTGGCTGTTCCACGGGGACGGGTTGCCCGTTCCGATGAACACCAGATTGGTGTCGGGATCATAGGTGCCGCCGAGCCATGTCGCGCCGCCGCCGGTCTTCCACTGATCGCCCTCCCACGACGCGTTCAGCTTTCCGGTCATGGTGGTCGGCTTGCCGCCCGCGCCGACTCCCATGTTGCCTTCGATCGTCGGGCGCGACCAGATCAGCTCACCGGTGTTGACGTCGCGCGCCTCCACCTTGCCGATCACGCCGAATTCGCCACCCGAATTGCCGTAGATCACCTTGCCCTTCACGATCATCGGCGCGGCGGTGAAGCTGTATCCGGCGTCGAACGGCGCCAGCGTCTTGTTCCAGATGACCTTCCCGGTCTTGCGGTTCAGCGCAACCATGTGCGCGTCGAGCGTGCCGAAGATGATCTTGTCTCCATAGATCGCGGCGCCGCGATTGACGACGTCGCAGCAGGGCATGATGCCGTCGGGCAGGCGGGCGTCATACTGCCACATTTCTTCGCCGGTCTTGGCGTCGAACGCGAACAGGCGGCTGTAGCTGCCGGTGACGTAGATCATCCCGTCATAGACGATCGGCTGCGCCTCCTGCCCGCGCTGTTTCTCGCCACCCAGCGATGCGGAGAAAGCGGGGACCATGTTCGACACGTTGCCGGCATTGATCGTGGTCAGCGGGCTGAACCGCTGCCCGCGCGGACCCATGCCATAGGTCAGGATGTCGCCGGGCGTCTTTTCGTCGTTCATCAGGTCGGCATCGGTCGGTCCGGCGGCGGTAGCAGCGGCGGCAGCGGCGGCGGTCGCCGCGGCCGGGGTCACCTGATCGCCGGCGGCGAACGATGGTGCGGCGAACGCAAGCGAGGCCCCCGCCAGCAGCCCTGCGGTACGCGTGATGCGAAACGTCATCGTGTTCACTCCCCTGTGTGCGGTCGCGCCCTGCCGACCATTCGATTGTCGCCTGAGACTAAGCTCAGGATCGTCGCGCCTGAATTGGACCTTCGATCAACACCGATGCTTTGCACTCAGACCGATAGGGGCGCGTGCGGCGTGACGCCGTGCTTCGCCAGGATCGCGTCGATCTGCCCATCCTTGCGGAAACCGGCGATCATCTGGTCGAGCAGGTCGGCCAGGTCACGCGCATCGTCCTTCACCGCGACGCCCACGTCCCAACCGGGGCTCGGCAGCGCGGGCAGAGGCCCCTTGCGCACCTTCAGCCGTTCCGCGCCGGCCTGCATCGCGTGTTCTACCTGCGCGCGCGTCGCCAGCGCTACGTCGGCCTTACCCTGCTTCACCGAATCGATCGCCGCCGCGCCGCTCAACACGTGCGTCACGTCGCTGCGCAGCACGCCGCCGAACCCGCCCGACAGATAGAAATCGGGAATGCTGTCCAGTTCTGCAGCCAGCTTGCGGCCCTTGAACTGCGGCGGAGGCACCTCGCAATCGGTGTCGAGCGCGCATGCCATCATGAAGCCTTCGCGGTAATATGGTCCGCCGATCACCGCGCGGTCGTTGGCGAGCGCGAACTGGCGATCCACGGGCACGTGCATCATGATGTCGGAAACCGTGCCGCCGACCAGCGACCCGCGCCAGATCATGTTGCGCAAGTCGTCGCCGACATCCTCGTCGGCCAGGAAATCGACCGTCTCGGCGCGCAGGCCCAACGTCTTCGCGATCAGTTCGCCGATCTCGACATCAATGCCGATGAGCTTGCTCGACGCGTCGCGCCACGACCACGGTTCGAAATCGCGATAGACCGCGACGCGCAGCACGCCGTCAGCCTTCAGTTTTTCGATCGTCCGCGCACGCGCCGCGCCCGGAAAGCAGGCCAGCGCCAGTGCGCCGCCCAATAAGCTTCGGCGGCTGGTGCTCACTCTTCGTGCTTCGTGTCGAGCCACGAGCGGATCGCCCAGCCGGCCTTCTGCCCCAGCGTATCGCCCATAGCGGGCATATAGACCTTGCCGTCGCGCACCGCGCCCTTGTGGAAGCGTTCCATATACCATTCGTCCCCAGCCTCGCCGACGTCGAGATACCGCAAATCGGGCGCGATCCCGCCCGAGATCGCCTCCAGCCCGTGGCATCGCGCGCAATTCTGGCCATAGGCGCTCTCGCCGATCTTCTGCGCGACGGCATAAACCTTCGGATCGGCGCGGTACGGATTCACCTTCACCCAAGTTTCGTTGTTAGGCTGAATATCGGGCAATGCGCTGGTGTTGACGGCCTGCGGCGTGACGTTACCGTGCGCAAGCACGTTGGAGGTGATCGCGGCCCCCGCAATGGCGACCGAAGCGGCGAACACCAGCCGCGTTACTGTACCCGACATCGACGATACCCTCTCACACGCCGACGCATCGGCAATCGAGCGAAACCGTAGAGGGCGGCGCGGGCGGGCCTATTGAACTTTGGTATGACGGGCGGCCGCCGCCGATTGGGGGTAACGTGCCGTCATGCGCACCTTGATAGCTCCGCTGCTAATCGGGCTGGCGGCCCCCGCCGCCGCCCAGACCGTCTATGTTTCGAACGAAAAGGCCAATACGATCAGCGTGATCGACGGGCGTACGATGAAGGTGACCGCGACGTGGCCGGTCGGGAAGCGTCCGCGTGGCATCATCCTGTCGCGCGACGGCAAGCAGTTGTACGTCTGCGCCAGCGACGAAAATGCGGTGCAGGTGATAGACCGCGCGACGGGCAAGGTCGTCGCCGACCTGCCGTCGGGAGAAGACCCCGAAACCTTCGCGCTGTCGCCCGACGGGAGGCTGTTGTTCGCGTCGAACGAACGCGACGCGACCGTCACCGCGATCGACGTCGTCGCGCGCACGGTCGCGTTCCAGGTCGTCGTTGGGGTGGAGCCCGAAGGGATGGCGGTCAGCCCGGACGGACGCTTCGCAGTGTCGACCGCGGAAACCGACAATGCGCTGCACTGGATCGACATCGCCACGCATAAGGAGGTCGGCGTGACGCCGGTCGACGATCGTCCGCGCCACGCTGAATTCACTGCCGACGGCAAGGCGCTGTGGGCCACCGCGGAGATCGGGGGGACGCTCCAGATCGTCGACCCCGCGACCCGCAAGGTGACCGAAACGATCCGCTTCGCGCCACCGGGCGCCAGCGAAGCGCAGATCCTTCCGGTAGGCGTGCGCTTCACCCCCGACCAGAAGCTCGCGCTGGTGGCGCTCGGCCGCGCCAACAGCATCGCGATCGTCGACGTGGCGACGCGCAAGGTGATCGCCTACGTTCCCGTCGGCCGCCGCGTCTGGCATCTCGCGATCACGCCGGACGGAAAGCGCGCGTTCGCGGCCAATGGACTTTCGAACGACGTTTCCGTGATCGATATCGCCGCGGCGAAGGTCGTCGCGACGATTCCGGTCGGCACCGCGCCTTGGGGCGTCGCGATCGCGCCTTAGAATCGCCCGGTCGCCACCGGGTCCGAAAGTCCAATTTCCTGCCGACCCCGCTTCCCCCAGCTTTTGTCCACGGCCGCGCGAAGCGTGGACCAGACCAAAGGGGAGGATAATATGACGCGATTCGGCAAGCTGCTCAGCGCCACCGCCGCGGGCGCATTGCTCTGCGCCACCGCCACACCGGCCTTCGCACAGGACGCGACCGATGCGCTGCTGCTGAAGCTGAAGGAAAAGGGCATCCTGAGCGACGAAGAATATGAGGCGTTGCTCGCGCGCAAATCGACGTCGACGAACACCGTCGCCGCCACCAATTCGGCGAAGGCCCCGCAGCAGGCGGCGGCCGAACGGCTGGATGACAAGAAGCTGGTGCGGACGATGGATTCGGGCGTCGGGCTGATGATCGGCGACGTCGCGGTGAAGCTGTCGGGGTCGATCAACGGTTTCTACGTTCATGACGACGGCGATGCGGCGACCGCGGCCAATACAGTCGCGGGCGGCCTGGCGACGGTCGGCAATCAGACCTCGTCGGTGCGCAACGGCCTGTTGCCCGGTTTCATCAAGGTCGATGTCACGACCAACCAGGGCGGGTGGGATGTCGGCGCGCACTTCGGACTGTATCCCGGCATCAACAGCAACCTGGGCAATTCGGGCGCGAACGGCGCGGGCTCCCCGCAGGCGTTGCAGACCGCGGGGATCGACGCACGCCAGACCTATATCACCTTCGGCAAACCAAATTTCGGCGAGATCAAAATCGGTCGCGACATCGGACTGTTCGCGTCGGACGCGATCCTGAACGATATCACGTTGCTGGCGGTCGGCACCGCGGCGGGCAACGCCGCGCCGTCGAACACATCGCTCGGCCGGATCGGGCTCGGCTATATCTACACCGATTTTCAGCCGCAGATCACCTATTCGTCGCCCAAGTTCGGCGGGCTGCAGTTCGCGGCGGGCATCTTCCAGCCGCTCACCACGATCGGTCGCAGCGAGGTGAACAGTTCGCCCGGTTTCCAGGCGAAGGTCACCTATGACATGGTCCCGGTCGACGGCGGATTCGGCGCGCATGCCTGGGTCAGCGGGCTGATCCAGAAGCACGATTCGGACGGCATCCTGCCCGAATATACCGGCAAGGCGATCGATTTCGGCGCAAAGCTCAGCTACGCCAACTTCGGGCTGACCGGTTATTATTACACCGGCAGCGGGGTCGGCACGATCGGGCTGTTCCTGCTGTCGACCGACGGACTGGGCGGCAAGCGCGACAGCGACGGTTACTACATCCAGGGTACCGCCGGGTTCGGGAAATTCACTGTCGGCGGCAGTTATGGGCGGTCCAACCTCGATCTTGCGGATGGCGAACTGGTGTCCAACCTCGTGCGCAGCAACGAAAGCTACGTCGGGCAGTTACGTTACGGCCTGACCGGCTGGGTCACGCTGATCGGCGAATATACCCACACTCGGTCGGAGGCGCACAACGGCAACGACGCCACGTCGAACGCGCTGGCGGCAGGCGCTATCCTCTTTTTCTGACCATTTGCCTCTCGGGCGGCTGCCCAGTCTCCATGCGGCCGCCGCCTTTTCATTGCCGACGCGTTTCGCCAAAGGATGAGGGTGACGTTCGTGGACGTCCGGCATTCAAGCCCGGGTTCAGCGACGCGCAAGGGATATCCGATGTCAGAGGATTATGCGCACGGCCGGCGGGACGGATTGCGCCTCGCATTGGCGATCCTTGCAGCAGAGGAAGCGAAATGGTCGGCGCTGCTCGGCGAAAGTCAGGCGTGGCGCACCAACGCGACCCGCGCCGTGCGTCACAAGACCTTGCAGGTGGCGCAGCGACGGGTCGAAACCGCCTTGAATCGGCTGATGCCGAAAAAGGCCGAATCGCGTGGCGATGAGATTTCTTCCGCGCTCGAAAAGGCCGGACTTTGACGGGCGGTCAATGAGCCTGGGCCGCATCCGTGGAACATCCGCGGGCTGAACCTGTGTCATGCAACCGCCGCCGCCATCGCTTCGTTACGAACGGCGCATGATCAGAGTCGCCAGCTACAATATGCGCAAGGGGATCGGAACCGATCGCCGCCGCAATCCCGAACGGATCCTGGAAGTGTTGCGCGAGATCGCCGCCGACGTCGTCGCGTTGCAGGAGGCCGATCGCAGGTTCGGCGCGAAGGCCGCGGTGATCACGCCGCATCTGCTGGACGAACATAGTGATTTCAAAGCGGTGGGATTCGGCGTTCGCACCGGATCGATGGGTTGGCACGGCAATGCGCTGCTGGTGCGCAAATCGGCGAAGGTCATCGATTGCGAGGTCATTCACCTGCCCGCGCTGGAACCGCGCGGGGCGGTCGCCGCCGAAGTCATGGTCGGCACGGACACCATCCGCGTCATCGGGATGCACCTCGACCTGTCGGGCCTGTGGCGGCGGAAACAGGCGGCCGCCGTCATGGGCCATATCGACGCGTGCAAGCGCCGTCACCCGACGGTGCTGATGGGCGACCTGAACGAATGGACCCGCGCGGCGGGGTGTCTGCGCGATTTCGCGCATCACTATGCATTCGCCGAAACCGGCCCCAGCTTTCATGCGCGGCGTCCGGTCGGGCGGCTCGACCGGATCATGGTATCGAACGGGTTCCGCGTGGTCGAATGTGGCGTGCATTCATCGGCCGCGTCACGGAAGGCGAGCGACCATCTGCCGATCTGGGCCGACCTGACGACCGCATGACGCCAACGCGCCCCGATTCCCACCCCCGTGAACGCGAGTTGCGGCTGGCGCTGGTCTGCTACGGCGGGATCAGCTTGGCCGTTTATATGCACGGCATCACCAAGGAGGTGTGGCACATGGCGCGCGCCAGCCGCGCCGCGCACGACGGGGAGCCGCTGAGCGGAAGTGCCGCGGTCTACGTCGCGCTGCTTGACGAGATCGCGGAGGTCGGCGGCGCGCGACTGCGCATCCTGGCCGATATCGTCGCGGGCGCGAGTGCGGGCGGGATCAACGGCATATTCCTGGCGCAAGCGATCGGCGCGGGGCAATCGCTCGATCCGCTGACCGATCTGTGGCTGGAACGCGCCGATGTCGAGGCGCTGATCGACGAGACCGCCGCGCCATCCTCGCGTTTTTCCAAGGCGTGGGCGTTGCCGCTGGCGTGGATGGCGGCGGGGCGCAGCGCGGACAAACTCGAGGAGTTGGACCCAACAACCCGCGACGAGGTGCGTGCGAAGCTGTCGCATTTCGTCCGCTCGCGCTGGTTCGAGCCGCCGTTCGGCGGGCCGGGCTTTACGGGCATGCTGCTCGACGCGTTCGACGCGATGGCGAAGGCCCCGCGCGGGCCGCGCCTGCTGCCCCCGGGACAGCCGCTCGACCTGTTCGTGACGGTCACCGATTTCACCGGCCATCCCGAACCGCTGACGCTGCACTCGCCACCCGAGGTGATGGAGACCGAGCACCGCTTGGTGTTCGCGTTCAGCGACCACGGCGTCCCCGGAGACAGCTTCGCCCCCGCCCCAGAACTCGCCTTCGCAGCGCGCGCGACGTCGAGCTTTCCCGGCGCGTTTCCGCCATTCACGGTGGCCGAACTGGATGGCGTTCTGAAAATCCGCAAACGCGACTGGCCGACGCGCGCCGGTTTTCTCGAACGCATCCTGCCGCGACAGGCGGCGGCGAATACCGCGGAATCGGCGGTGTTGATCGATGGTTCGGTGCTGGCCAACGCCCCCTTCCGTCCCGCGATCGACGCGCTGCGCGAACGGCCGGCGCGGCGGCAGGTCGACCGGCGCTTCGTCTATGTCGACCCTGCGCCCGGCAACAAATTCCGTCTTGGGCGCGACGCCGTCAGGGAAGGCCCGCCGGGGTTTTTCCAGACGATCCTCGGCGCGGTCAGCGAATTGCCGCGGCACCAGCCTATCCGCGACAATCTCGACGCGATCGCGGGCCGATCGCAACGGATCGAACGAATGCGCGCGATCCTGATCGCCGTCCGGCCAGAGGTGGAGCGGCAGGTGGAGGGCTTGTTCGGCCGCACCTTCTTCCTCGATCGCCCCACCCCTGCCCGGATCGTCGCATGGCGGCGGCGCGCGCAGCAGGCCGCAGCGACGCAGGCGGGTTACGCCTATGCCGGCTATGCCAATCTGAAATTGGCGGGCGTGGTCGCTGCGATCACCGAACTGCTGTACCGCGTCGGCGGCGAACCCGGCCCGCAGCGGTGGACGCGCATCCGCCGCCGGATCGAGGCCGCGCTGGTGGCGCGCGGCTATGACGACGCCAGCAACCCGGGCAGCGCCGCGACGGTCGATTTCCTGCGGCATTTCGACCTTGGCTTCCGCATCCGCCGCCTGCGATTGTTGTCGCGGCGGCTGAGCGAGATAGAGAGCGAGGCCGACGACGCCACGCTGGCCCCGATCCGCGACGCCATCTACGAATCGCTTTCCAGCTATCTGGATTGCCAACTGGCACTGACTCACGAAGGATTGCGCCAATCGGTCCGCGATCTGCGCGGCGACGCCGGGCCGTTGCTCGATCAGCTTGGCGTTTCGCTCGACCTGACGCGCCGCGATGCTGAGACCGATGCGCGGCTGTCCGACGCGCTGACCGCCCTGCCACGCGATCTGCGCCGGACGATGCTGCTCAGCTATCTCGGCTTTCCTTATGCCGATGTCGCGACCTTACCGCTGCTGCAGGGCGAGGGGATCGACGAATATGATCCAATCAAGGTCGACCGGATCAGCCCCGACGATGCGCGGTCGATCCGTGGCGGCGGAGCGGAGGCGACGCTGAAAGGCATCCAGTTCAACAGCTTCGGCGCATTCTTCAGCCGCGCGTACCGCGAGAACGATTACCTGTGGGGCCGCCTGCACGGGGCGGAGCGGATGATCGACATCGCGGTGTCGACGCTGTCGGGCAAGGAGCGCCTGCGCGCGGGGCGCATCGCGGCGATCAAGCGGCAGGCGTTCATCGCGATTTTGGACGAGGAGGAACCGCGACTGAAGACCGCCGCCGCGCTGATCGCATCGCTGCGCCGGGAGATCGGCTGAAGGCTGGCCAAACCGGCATCGAGCGGATAGCCTTCCCGGCCAACCGGAGAACGCGATGCAGTTCCTGAAAATCCTCTTCTGGTGCCTGCTCGCCTTCGTCGCGGCGGTATTCACCTTCGGCAATTGGAAATGGGTGCCGATCCAGCTGTTCGGCAATCTTGTGGCGGACGTGAACTTGCCGTTGCTGATGGTCGCGATGTTCCTGCTCGGCTTCCTGCCGACGCTGATCTACCAACGCGCCGCGCGGTGGCGGTTGAAGCAGCGGCTGACGCAGGCGGAACAGTCTCTCGCGACGCTGCGCGCCAATGCGACGCCGGCAGAGCCGATCTTCGCGCCCGAACCGAAAATGCCTCCCGCCGCGGTGCCGAGCGCCGTCCCGCCGGGAGTGTCGTGATGACCAACCCGATCTACGTCGCGCTCGACACGCCCGACCTGGCGCGTGCGAAGGTGATCGCGGAGAAGGTGCGTCGCCATGTCGGCGGGATCAAGCTCGGGCTGGAGTTCTTCGCCGCGAACGGACGCACGGGGGTGCGTGAAATGGCCGACCTTGGCCTGCCCGTCTTCCTCGACCTGAAACTGCACGACATTCCCAACACGGTCGCGAAGGCGATCCAGTCGCTCCGCGCGCTGGAGCCCACGATCCTGACCGTCCACGCCAGCGGCGGCCGGGCGATGCTGGAGGACGCCAAGGCGGCGGCGCCGACGGGCACGAAGGTGGTCGCGGTGACGATGCTGACCAGCCTGGACGAAGACGACCTGCGCGCGACCGGCGTCGAGGGCAGCGCGCACGATCAGGTCGTTCGGCTGACCGAGCTCGCGAAGGCGTCGGGTATCGACGGCATCGTCTGTTCGGGCGCGGAGGTGAAGGCGGCGCGGGCGATCTGGCCGAAGGGCTTCTTCGTGGTCCCCGGCGTTCGTCCTGCCGATGGCGTGATCGGGGACCAGAAGCGCGTCGTGACCCCGCGCGAGGCGCTCGATGCGGGCGCGTCGATCCTGGTGGTCGGCCGCCCGATCACGCAGGCCGAAGACCCGGACGCAGCGGCGCGCGCGATCGGCGGCACCTTGTAATCTCCCCGGTGCTGGTGAAGGGCCTCGGCCCATGACCACCGCCAAGATCTGCGGGCTATCCACTCCCGAAACGCTCGACGCCGCGCTGCGTCATGGGGCGAGCCACGTCGGCTTCATGATCTACCCGCCCTCCCCGCGGTATGTGACGTTCGACCGGCTGCGTGGGCTGGCGACGCAGGTGCCGACGCACGTCGAGCGGGTTGGCGTGTTCGTCGATCCTGATGAGACGTTGGTCGAGGCGGCGGTGGCGGCGGGCCGGCTGGACGTGCTCCAACTGCACAAGACCTCGCCGGAACGCGCGGCGGCGATCCGGACGCGCACCGGGCGCAAAGTGTGGGCGACGGTCGCGGTGAAGACGCGCGCCGACCTGACGGGGGCGCACGGCTTCACGCAGGCTGCCGACCTGATCCTGTATGACGCCAAGACTCCCGACGGCGGACTGCCGGGGGGGATGGGCGTGCGGTTCGACTGGGGGTTGCTCGATGGGCACCGCCATCCTTTGCCGTGGGCGCTGTCGGGCGGGCTGGATGCGGCGAACGTCGGTGAGGCGATCCGGCGCACCCGTGCGGCGATCGTCGACGTGTCATCGGGCGTCGAACACGAACCCGGCGTGAAGGACGTGGACAAGATCGGTATGTTCCTGCGCGCGGTCGCCGACGCCTGACGCCCCCGTTCCACTTTGCATCCGCTCGTGACCTGCTAAAGCGCGCGCATGAACGCCCCCAATTCTTTCCGCACGCAACCCGACGAACGCGGGCATTTCGGCGATTACGGCGGCCGCTACGTTGCCGAGACGCTGATGCCGCTCATCCTCGAACTGGAGGCGGAGTATAAGCGGGTGAAGGCAGACCCGGCGTTCCAGGCCGAATTTGACGATCTGCTCGAACATTATGTCGGCCGCCCCAGCCCGCTCTACTACGCGCCGAGGATGACCGAAGCACTGCGCGAGGGCGCACCGGAGGGCATGGGCGCTCAGGTCTGGTTCAAGCGCGACGAGCTGAACCACACGGGCGCACACAAGATCAACAATTGCGTCGGGCAGATCCTGCTCGCGATCCGCATGGGCAAGACGCGGATCATCGCGGAGACCGGCGCGGGCCAGCACGGCGTCGCGACCGCCACGGTCTGCGCGCGCTTCGGGCTGCCATGCGTCATCTACATGGGCGCGAAGGACGTCGAGCGACAGGCGCCGAATGTCTTTCGGATGAAGCTGTTGGGGGCCGAAGTTCGCAGCGTGACCTCGGGAGCGAACACGCTGAAGGATGCGATGAACGAGGCGTTGCGCGATTGGGTCGCGAACGTGCACGACACCTTCTACATCATCGGCACGGCGGCGGGGCCGCATCCGTACCCCGAACTCGTCCGCGATTTCCAGAGCGTGATCGGGCGCGAGGCGCGGGCGCAGATGCTGGCCCGCACCGGCAAGCTGCCCGACCTGCTGGTCGCGGCGATCGGTGGCGGATCGAATGCGATCGGGCTGTTCCATCCCTTTCTCGACGATGCGGACGTGGCGATGCTGGGGGTCGAGGCAGCGGGCGAAGGGCTCGGCCGGAAACACGCCGCGAGCCTTGCGGGCGGCTTTCCTGGCGTGCTGCACGGCAACAAGACCTATCTGCTGCAGGACGACGACGGCCAGATCGCCGAAGCGCATTCGATCTCCGCAGGGCTGGATTATCCGGGCATCGGGCCGGAGCATTCGTGGCTGAAGGACATCGGGCGCGTGCAATACGAAAGCGCGACCGACCAAGAGGCGCTCGACGCGTTCCAGTTGCTGTGCCGCACCGAGGGCATCATCCCCGCGCTGGAACCCTCGCACGCCATCGCAGCTGTGGCACGCAAGGCACGAGAGATGCGCGAAGATCAGATCATTCTGGCGAATCTGTGCGGGCGTGGGGACAAGGACATCTTCACCGTCGCCGATGCGCTCGGGGTGGCAATATGAAGCCGCCCCCTACCCCGCTCCGTCACCCCAGCGAAGGCTGGGGTCTCACAGTTGGAGAGCGAAATGCACGCCCCATGGAGACCCCAGCTTTCGCTGGGGTGACGGTTCTGGGAAGCGACGCCACGGTGCTGGCGCAATGACCCGCCTCGCCGCCGCCTTCGCGCAAAACCGCCCTGCCCTCATCGCCTTCGTCACCGCGGGCGATCCGACCCCCGCCGCGACACCCGCGATCCTCGACGCGTTGGTCGCGGGCGGGGCGGACGTGATCGAACTGGGGATGCCGTTCACCGATCCGATGGCTGACGGCCCCGCGATCCAGGCGGCGAATCTGCGCAGCCTCGCCGCAGGCACGACGACCGCCGACATCTTGTCGATCGCCAAGGGTTTTCGCGAACGCCATCCGGACGTTCCGATCGTCCTGATGGGCTACGCCAACCCGATGCTCCGTCGCGGCCCCGACTGGTTCGCCGCCGCCGCTGCAGACGCTGGCGTCGATGGCGTGATCTGCGTCGACATTCCGCCCGAGGAGGACGACGCGCTCGGCCCTGCGCTGCGCGCAGCCGGAATCGCACCGATCCGGCTCGCGACCCCAACCACCGACGCCGCGCGCCTGCCGCAGGTGCTGAACGGCGCGGGCGGGTTCCTCTATTACGTCTCGGTCGCTGGCATCACCGGCCTGCAACGGGCGCAGCAGGCGTCGATCGACGCAGCGGTCGCACGACTGAAGGCGGCGACCGACCTGCCCGTCGCGGTCGGTTTCGGCATCCGCACCCCCGAACAGGCCGCGGCGATCGCGCGCGTCGCGGACGGCGTGGTCGTCGGGTCGGCGATCGTCGAGATCGTCGGGCGCGACGGCGTGGATGCGCCCGCCGCGGTCCGCGCCTATATCGAAACCCTCTCCGCCGCCGTCCGCGGCGCTACACGGATCCCCGCATGAGCTGGCTCACAAACGTCCGCAACGCGCTTTCCTTCGTCGTTCCGGTCAAGAAGGACACGCCCGACAACCTCTGGCACAAGTGCAAGGGGTGCGGACAGATGATCTTCACCAAGGAGCTGGAGGAGAACCTCTACGTCTGCCCGCAATGCGATCACCATGACCGCATCGGGCCGCAGGCGCGGTTCGAATATCTTCTCGACGACGGCAGCACCGACGTCCTGACGCCCCCACGCGCGCCCGAAGACCCGCTGAAATTCCGCGATTCGAAACGTTATATCGATCGCCTGAAGGCGGCGCGCACCGACACCGGCGAACAGGATGCGTTCGTCAATGCGCGCGGCACGATCGACGGGCACAAGGTTGTGATCGGCGTGCAGGACTTCGCCTTCATGGGCGGATCGATGGGCCAGGCGGTGGGCGAAGCGTTCATTCAGGGCGTCGAGGCCGCGATCGCGGACAAGGCGCCGTATATCGTCTTCACCGCCAGTGGTGGGGCGCGGATGCAGGAGGGCATCCTCAGCCTGATGCAAATGCCGCGCAGCACCGTGGCGATCCAGATGCTGCACGATGCGGGCCTGCCCTATATCGTCGTGCTGACCGATCCGACGAGCGGCGGCGTCATGGCGGCGTATGCGATGCTGGGCGACATCCACATCGCCGAACCGCGCGCGACGCTGGCGTTCACCGGGCGTCGCGTGATCGAGAGCACGATCCGCGAGAAACTGCCCGACGATTTCCAGACGAGCGAATATTACCTCGACCACGGAATGATCGACATGATCGTCCACCGCAAGGAATTGCGCGATCGGCTGGCGACGGTGATCGGCTATCTCTGCGGGGCGCGTAAGGCGGCTTGAGGGTTAGCGGCGTGGCCGATCACGCGAAGTCGGCTGACCCCGCGGTGCAGGCGCAACTCGACCGGTTGTGGGCGTTGTCGCCCGGCGCGGATGTGCTGGGGCTTGGGCGGATCACGCAATTGCTGGCGCGGGTCGGCGATCCGCATCTGCGCCTGCCGCCGGTGTTCCATGTTGCGGGGACGAACGGCAAGGGATCGACCTGCGCCTTCTTGCGCGCGAGTATCGAAGCGGCGGGGCTGACGGCCCACGTCTATTCCAGCCCGCATCTTGTCCGCTTCAATGAGCGAATCCGGCTGGCGGGAAAGCTGATCGACGACGCTACGCTCGCGGTGTTGCTGGCCGAGGTGCTCGACGCGGGCGGCGATATCGGGGCGAGTTTTTTCGAGGTGACGACCGCCGCGGCGTTCCTGGCGTTTGCGCGGACGCCCGCGGATGCGTGTATCGTCGAGGTCGGGCTTGGCGGTCGGCTCGATGCGACGAACATCATCCCGAACCCCGCGGTAACCGGCATCGCCAGCCTCGGAATCGACCATGAAGGTTTCCTGCTCGCCCCCGAAGCGGGCACGCCCGACGACCCGATCGTGCGGATCGGATTCGAGAAGGCGGGGATTGCCAAGTCCGGCGTTCCGCTCGTCACGCAAACCTATCCAACTCCGGTTGCGGAGGAGATCGCCGCGGTTGCTGAGCGGACCGGCGCAACGCTGATCGCGCGCGACCACGCATGGCGCGCAGCGATCGAGCAGGAACGGTTGCGGTACGACGATCGTGCCGGCGCGCTAGACCTGCCGCTCCCTGCGTTGGCGGGATCGCATCAGGCTGACAATGCCGCGCTGGCGGTCGCGATGTTGCGGCATCAAACGGCGATCAGTGTCTCGACCAACGCGATGGCTGAGGGCATCCGCACCGCGCATTGGCCTGCCCGGCTCCAGCGGCTTTCCCCCGGTCCGATCGTATTGAGCGACGCGCCAGTGTGGCTCGACGGCGGGCACAATCCCGACGCTGGCCACCGCATCGCGCAGCATTTCGCGGGCAGTGGCGCGCCGCTGCACCTCGTCATCGGGATGCTGGCCAACAAAGATCCCGAGGCGATCATCGGGCCGCTGGCGATGGCGCTCGGTCCGCGCCTCAGATCAATCCGGGCAGTCCCGGTGCCGTCGCACGGCTGCCAATCGGCCGATGCGTTTGCGGCGGTCGCAGCCCGGCATGGCATCGCTTTTGCCGCCTTTCCGGATGTTTCCGCGGCGCTCCGTAGCGTGAAAGAGACGGTGCTGATCGCGGGGTCGCTGTACCTCGCCGGTGAAGTGCTCCGCCTGAACGACGAGATACCGGACTGACATTTATTGATATTGACTTGCAATAACGGACACGCGACGTTGACGGCGACACCCAAGGAGTCGCGTTCGATGACCGAAGCCACCACCGTTTTGCAGGCCTTGCCCCACGCGCTCCCGACCTGCGGCAATGCGCGGATCGCGCTGTTCGCGATGCGACGGATGGGCGCGCACGGGCTGGGCGATGCGCGCGCCTCGCACACGATGTTCACTGCGTTCGGCGAGGATTTCCGCCGCCCGCTGGTCCTGATGCGCGCGTTGATGGCCGACTTGGCTAGCGCCTCGGCGGGTCAGATCGCGATCGCGCACTGCTGCTGCGCGCGGATGACGCCGGCCGAATTCGCGCTGGTCACGATCCTCGCGCGGGTCGAAACCGCGCCGGAGACCGCGCGGTTCCTGATGGCCGACCTGCTCGGCATCCGTCGCGTGGACGGTGTGCTGGCCAGCGCCGCGGCCGTCGCTGCCGCGTTTGCGGATGCAGGGCGGCCGGTGACGCGTTAGGCCTCCGCTCGCGCGTCCCCCTCGCCTTCCGTCCCCGCCGACCCGATCGATTGATCGATCAGTCCGCTGCGGCTCATCCACCAGAACAACGCGACTCCGGGCAGCGCGAGCAGCGTGGTCAGCAAGTAGAAATCGACGTACCCCATCCATTCGATCAGCGCGCCCGCGGTCGTGCCGGTCGCGACGCGCCCGACGATGCTGGCGGCGGCCGAGATCAGCGCGAATTGCGCCGCGGTGAAGCGCAGGTCGCATAGCGCGGAGAAATACGCGATCACGACCACGCCGCCGAACCCGCTCGCGGCATTCTCGAACCCGATCGCCGCCGCCATGCCGAGGTTCGAATGGCCCGCCGCGGCGAGCAACGCGAACGACAGGTTCGAGACCGCCATCAGCACCAGCGCCAGCAGCACCGATTTCTTCATCCCCATCCGCGCGTACAACACGCCGCCAATGAATATGCCGACCAGATAGGCCGCAAAGCCGATGCCGACGTCGTAAAACGCGATCTCGTCGCCAGTGAATCCCAGGTCGTCGAACAATAGCCGAAACGTCAGGTTGGCCAGCGTGTCGCCGACCTTGTGGACCAGGATGAACAGCAGGACCAACAGCGCACCTTTCCGCGCGAAGAATTGCACGAACGGCCGCCACACCGCCTCGACCGCCGCCGACAGTCCCTTGCGCTCGGTGGGCTCGCGCCGCCGCTCGGGCTCTCCGACCACCAGCCCCGCGATCATCGCCGGGAGCGCGAACGATGCGCACACCATGTACGCGAGCTCCCACCCCCCGCGCGTGGCGATCACCAGCGCCAGCGCGCCAGCGCCAGCCGATCCGATCCGCCAGCCGTACTGGCTCATCCCCGAACCGACACCCAATTGGCGCGGCTCGAGGATTTCGATTCGGTACGCATCAATGACGATGTCGAACGTCGCCCCCGCGACGCCGACCAGGATCGCCGCGGTCGCGGTCGCGAAGATGTCCGCCGCTGGATCGACCAGCGCCAGATTCCACACCGCCGCGATCACCAGCAGGCCCGTGACGATCAGCCACGAGACGCGTTGTCCCAGCCGCCCGATGATCGGCAGCCGCACGCCGTCGACGATCCACGCCCACAGGAATTTCAGATTGTACACGAGGAACGCCAGGCTGAACGCGGTGACCGTCTTCTTGTCGATGCCGTCCTGCGCCAGCCGTGTCGTCAGCGTCGCGCCGATCATCGCATAGGGAAAACCCGAGGACACGCCCAACGCCAGCGCGGCCAGCGGCGCGCGTTCCAGATACGGGCGAACGCCATCCCACCACGTCCGCTCACCCGCCACCGATGCCATCCGCACTTGCCCCTAACCCACAAAGTGGAGACACTAGCGGCAGAACACGGAGAGGAAAGCCATGAACGCGCCCGTCCTGAATCTTGGCGCTCGCCTTGAACCCACGTCCGGGCAACTCGCGCTCGCCTCGTTGCTAGCGGACGGCGGGTCGAAGCGGCAGGCGGGGATCACCCACGTCGACGCGTCGGCCTATACCGATCCGGCGCGGCATGCCGCCGAACAGGCGCGGATCTTCACCAAGGCGCCTTTGGTGATCGCCCCGTCCGCACTGCTACCCGAGCCCAACATGGCGGTGCCGCACGACGGTTTCGGCAAACCGCTGCTGATCGCGCGCGACAAGACCGGCACGGCGCACGTCTTCCTGAACGTCTGCCAGCATCGTGGGACGCGGCTGGTCGAAGGGAGCGAGGCGGTTTGCGCGCCGCGGCTGGTGTGTCCGTACCACGCGTGGAGTTATGCGCTCGACGGAAAGCTGGTCGGCCTGCCGCGGACCGACGCCTTTCCGGGCCTCGACAAGGCCGATTTTGGGCTGAAACGGCTGCCGACGCGCGAGGCGGGCGGCCTGATCTGGTTCAGTTTCGACGAGGCCGCGGATTTCGCCGAGGCCGACGCGCTCGGCCACGATTTCGACGCCTTCGGCCTGTACGGGCTGCACCTGTTCAAGCGGCATACGCATGATGTTCCCGCGAACTGGAAGCTGATCATGGACGCGTTCCTGGAGAGCTATCATGTCCTGCGGCTTCATTCGGAGACGATCGGCCCGTTCTTCAAGGACGGCGTGTCGACCGGCGACATGATCGGCCCGCATCAGCGCAGCGCGGTGGGACGCGATGTCGATGAGGCGGCGGTTCGCGCCGCCGATTGGCCGACGCTGCGCCGGGCGATCACCTACACCTATCAGATGTTTCCCGGCACCGTGCTGATCGTCAGCCCCGATTACGTGAATTTGATGGTGCTGATGCCGCAGGCGCACGACCGCGTATTGGTCGAGGATTTCATGCTGATCCCCGAACCGCCAGCGACCGACAAGGCGCTGCATCATTGGGAAAAAAGCTGGAACCTGCTCGACGGCGGCGTCTTCGGGTCGGAGGATTTCCGCGCCGCGGCGTTGGGGCAGCAGGGGCTGTCGTCAGGGGCGATCGACCGAATCACGCTGGGGACGCTGGAGGCGGGCATCCGCAACTTCCATGACCAGGTGGAAGCGCGGCTTTAGGATGTAACCCGTTCGCCCTGAGCGAAGTCGAAGCAAATGAGCGCCATGCCCTTCGACTTCGGTCAGGGCGAATGGGATATTGTCAGCCCGGCGAAACCCGCTCGAACAGACGGAACCCGGTCGGCAACCGCCGGGGAGATTTACCCTCCAGCGTCGCTTCGATCGCGTTGATCGCGCCGAGCAGACCGCGCGGGGTATAGGGTTTCGCCAGATGCCCCGTCCCGACCGACTCTGCCTCTACCGGGCAATCACCGGATGCGAAGATGACCGGGATCGCGCGACCCTGCGCGGCGCGCGCCACGTCCACGCCGCTGCCGTCGGCTAGCCGTACGTCGACCAGCACCAGATGGATATCCGCCACATCCCCGATCACCGCGACCGCATCGGCCACGCAATCGACCGTCGCGACGATCTCGTAATCCTGTTCGCGCAGCAGGTGTTCGGTGTCGAACGCGATCAGCGGCTCGTCCTCGACGAGCAACAGCCGCACGATCCGGCGCTTCTTCTTTCCGAACAACATCGAACTCTAGTTTCCCCGCGACAAGGGTCGTTACACCCGTGGTCCTTAACGCGCGTCGGCGGCTTCGGACGCAAATAAAATGACGGCGGACCCGCAACGGATGTATCAGCCGCGCCATGCCGACCGACAAACCAGACCAACGCCCCGAAGCCAAAGGCGGCGAACGTATCGCCAAGCTGCTCGCCCGCGCCGGAATCGCCTCCCGCCGCGAGGTGGAACGGATGATCCAGGAAGGGCGGATCGCGCGCGACGGGGTGCCGCTGGACACGCCCGCAACCGTGCTGACCTCCCTTCGCGGCATCACGGTGGACGGCGAACCCGTCGCCGCGCCCGAACCCGCGCGGCTGTTCCTGTTCCACAAGCCCACAGGCACGCTGACCGCCGAGCGCGATTTCTCCGGGCGTCCGACGATCTACGACAAATTGCCGAAGGATCTGCCGCGGCTGGTGCCGGTGGGGCGGCTCGACCTGAATACGGAGGGGCTGTTGCTGATGACCACCGACGGCGGGCTGAAGCGGCAACTGGAACTGCCCGCGACCGGCGTCGAGCGCGCCTATCGCGCGCGGGCATACGGTCAGGTCACGCAGACGCAGCTCGAAGATCTGATGGAGGGCGTGGAGATCGAGGGCGTCCGCTACGGCTCGATCGACGCCAACCTCGAACGCCGCACGGGTGCGAACGTGTGGATCGAAATGGTGCTGACCGAGGGCAAGAACCGCGAAGTCCGCAACGTGCTGGAATATCTCGGGCTGCGCGTCAGCCGCCTGATCCGCACGCGCTATGGCCCGTTCGTGCTGGGTGACCTGCCGCCTGGCGCGATCGGCGAGGTCGCCCAGAACGATCTGATCGCGTTCCGTCAGACGCTTGGCGTGAAGCGCGGGATCGATCCGATGATGCCGATTTCCGTCAGCGGAACCGGCGCGCGGGCCGCGCCCCGACCACGCGCAGCGCCGACCGGCGATCGCGCGCCTTATGATCCGGCCGCACGGAAGGATGCGCGTCCCGCGCGACCACAGCGGCCCGCGGGACCGGGTCCGGATCGCGCGGCCAGGCCGGTGGGCGAAGGCGGCCGCTCCGCCCGTCAGCCGGTGCGGACCAGTCGCGCTGAGAAGGAGGCCGTCCGCGTCCCCCGGCCACCCCGCGCGCCGGCTGCCCGCGACGCAGCGCCAGAACCCGACGTCACGCTCGCCCCCCGTCCCGCGAAAATCGAACGCAAGGCCGGTTGGGCAAAACCCAAGCCCAAGGGTCGCGACAAGGGTAAACGCAAGTGAGGATCATCGCCGGGCAATGGCGCGGCCGCGCGATCGTCGCGCCGAAGGGAGAAGCCACGCGCCCGACCGCAGACCGCACGCGCGAGGCGTTGTTCTCGATGCTCGCCAGCCGTCTCGGCAGTTTCGACGATCTGGCGGTCGCCGACCTGTTCGCGGGATCGGGCGCGCTCGGGCTGGAGGCGTTGTCGCGCGGCGCCAAGACCTGCCTGTTCGTCGAACACGACAAGCCCGCGCTCGATTCGCTCCGCGCCAACGCGGCCAAATTCGGCGTCCGGCCCGACATCCGCGCCGCGTCGGTCATGACGCTCGGCCCCGCGCCCGCCCCCCTCGACCTGATCATGATGGACCCGCCCTATGGCACCGGCGCGGGTGTGGTGGCGCTGGAACGGCTCGCGCGCCTCGGCTGGACCGGGCCTGCGACCTGGATCAGCATCGAAAGCAGCAAGCCGGAGGAGATCGCGGTAGCGGGCTTCACCGTCGACGCGACGCGCGTCCACGGCAAGGCGCGGCTCACATTGCTGCGGGAGGGGCTACGGGCGAACTGATCGGCGCTGCGTCCCTGCGCGGGCGCAGCATGAACAGCGCGATCAGGCTCATCGTCGACATCGCCGCCAGATAGAGCCCGACCAGCATCAGCCCGCCGCGCGTGGCGAGCGCCTGCGCCGCGACCGGCGTCAGCCCGCCGCCGATGATCCCCGCCATGTTGAACGCCAGGCTCACGCCCGTGTAGCGCACGCGCGCCGGGAACAGCGACGGCAGCCACGCGCCGAGCGGGCCGTAAACGAACCCCATCACCAGCAATGCGAACGACAGGCTGGCGAAGATGATCGCCAGCGATCCCGATCCCAGCCCCGGCGCGAGCAACAACCCCGCGACGATCGCCCCGACGCAGCCCCAGGTCAGCACATGCGCTGGCGAGGTCCGGTCCGCCCACACCCCCGACAGCGCGATGCCTACGCCCATGAACAGGATCGCGCCCAGCTGCAGCGCCAGGAACACCTGACGGTCGATCCCCAGCGTCGTCGTCGCATACCCCAGCGCAAAGGCCGTCGCGAGATAATAGACCGCGAAACACGCAACCGCCCCGAACGTCCCGCCCAGCGCGACGCGCCAATGACCGCGCAGCAATTCGCCCATCGGCACCGCGGGCGGCGGGCCTTCCTCGATCATCCGCGCGAACGCCGGCGTCTCCGCGACTTTCAGCCGCACCCACAACCCCAGCCCGACCAGCACAATCGACAACAGGAACGGCAATCGCCAGCCCCAGGCGAGGAAATCCTCCTGCGTCATCAGCGCGCCGAGCAACAGGAAAAGCCCGTTCGCCGCGATGAACCCCAGCGGCGCGCCAAGCTGCGGCACCATCCCGAACCGCCCGCGCCATCCCGGCGGCGCATTCTCCACCGCCAGCAACGCCGCCCCGCCCCACTCGCCGCCCAGCCCGAAGCCCTGCCCAAAACGCAGCATGCACAGCAGCAACGGCGCCCAATACCCCGCGGTCTGGTATGTCGGCAGGAACGCAATCGCGAGCGTCGATCCGCCCATCAGCATCAGCGACGCGACCAGAGTCGACTTGCGCCCGATCCGATCGCCGTAATGGCCGAACACCCACGCCCCCACCGGCCGCGCGATGAAAGCCACCGCGAGGCTCGCATAGGCCGCGAGCAATTGCGCCGACGCGCTGGTTGCGGGGAAGAACAACGGCCCGAACACCAGCGCCGCGGCGGTCGCATAGATATAGAAATCGTAGAATTCGACCGTCGTGCCGACTAGGCTGGCGATCAGGATGCGGCGGTTGGATGTGGGCGCGGTCATGCCCGATCCATCTCCGCTGACCGCGCGCAGGTCAATATTTCACGCGCGATACGAAAATTGGACGAAAGCGACACAATCGCGACACATCTCGGCTTTAGCAAAGGTCCGTCGGCGGTCTTCCCCTGGGCCCCGACCGGCCGGGTCGAATCCCCCCTCGCCCGGTCATTCCCTGAACTACGGGGCGGTCCAGCCGGGCCGCCCCTTTTTTTGCTCAGAGCCCGCCCGCTCTCACAAGCGTCAGCAGCAGCCAATAAAGCGCGCCCGACAGCGCCATCGCGACCGGCAAGGTCAGCAACCACGCCGCCGCCAGGTTCAGCACGGTACGCCGCTGCAGACCCATCCCGCTCGCGACCGATGCGCCGGCGACGCCCGACGACAGGATATGCGTCGTCGACACCGGCAACCCGAACCGGTCCGCCATCAGGATTGTCCCCGCCGCGACCAGTTCGGCCGACGCGCCCATGCCGTACGTCATGTGCTGCTTGCCGATCTTCTCGCCGACCGTGACGACGATCCGTTTCCAGCCGATCATCGTGCCGAGGCCGAGAGCGATGGCCACCGCGACCTTTACCCACAAAGGAATGAAGCGGGTTCCTGCCTCAAGGCGCCCCTGGTAGTCCTTCAGCGCCGTCAGGTCCGTCTTGGCGAAGCGCGGTGGTTCGGCCTTCACGATCAACCGGGTCGCGTCGAGCACCAGATACATGTCGTTGCGGATGTTCGGCGTCGCCTCGGCCGGAACCTTGCTCAGCGAACCATAGCCGTCGACCTGCGTCGCCAGATTGCGCGAAACCGCGACGATCGCGCCATACGCCTGCGGCGTGTTCGGTTCGCGGCGCTCCAGCGCGCGGGTCAGCACGGCCCGGGCCTGCTCCGGCGCGATCGTGACCGCGCCCTTGTCCACCAGCGTCGCCGCCGCGGCGTTCGCGCTGGCGACGAAGGCGGGCGTCTCACTCGCGGGCAACGTCCGGTTTAGCGCATAAGCGGTGGGCGCACAGCCGATCAGGATGAGCATGATCAGCCCCATCCCCTTCTGCCCGTCGTTGCTGCCGTGGCTGAACGACACCGCGGTACAGGTGAAGATCAACAGCGCGCGGATGCCCTTCGTCGGCGGCGCGTCGCTCTCCGGCGCCTTGAATAATTTCGGGTTACGCAGCACCGCCTTCATGACCAGCAACAGCAGCAACGCCGCAAAGAAACCGATCAGCGGCGCCATCCACAGCCCGGTCAGCACCTTTGTCGCCTGGCTCCAGTCGACGCCCGACGTGCCCCCGGTCGCACCGGACGACAGCAGCTGATTGGCGAAACCGACGCCCAGCACCGATCCGATCAGCGTGTGGCTCGAACTATTCGGCAGCCCGACATACCACGTCGCCAAGTTCCAGATCACCGCCGCCAGCAGCAGCGCAAAGATCATCGCGAACCCCGCGCCCGACCCGACGTTCACGATCAGTTCGACCGGCAGCAAGGTAATGATCGCATAGGCGACCGCGCCGCTCGACAGCATCACGCCCAGGAAATTGAAGAATCCCGACCACACGACCGCCAGATGCGCGGGCATCGCATTGGTGTAGATGACGGTCGCGACCGCATTGGCGGTATCGTGAAACCCGTTCACGAATTCGAAGCCCAGCGCGATCAGCAGCGCGAGGCCAAGGAACGCGAAGACCCCGAACGCCAGTTCCTCACCGACCTGCGCGGTATCCGCGACGACGCTGACGCCGGCATAGACCAGCACGCCAGCCATCAATATGAAAAACGCCCAGCGCGCAGCCGGATGATGCGGCCGATCGAGCCGCGGACCGGACGCGCGCGAGACCGACTCGTCGGCGGTCAGAACACTGCTTGCCATGATGCGATCGCCTTCGCGCGCTTCCATGACGGTTTGATGACAATACCTCAGAGTGGTTTCGGTACCGCCGCTCTGAACCGCCGACGAAGTCAGACGCTCGTTTGCTAACGATATGAGTTTCTGTCAGAAACTTCTAATGCAACGACGCGGTCTGCTCTTGTCGATGGTCTTCTTGATGATGTTGGGTGGTGCCGCGCAGGTTCAGCCGCCTCCGACGTTGACCCAACCGCCGACGCCAGACGTCGTAGTTCGGGCACGAACCGAACAGGCCGTCGATCGTTTTGTCGCCGCGCTGACTCAAGCCGAACGCGGGCGGCAGATCGCACGCTGGAACAATCACGTGTGTCCGCGGGTGATCGGATTGCCGACCGCGGATGCGGCATTTATTGAAAAACGAATTGCCGAAATCGCCCGATCAGTCGGTACGCCGGTCGCGCGAGGCCGGTGCGCGGCCAATATCGTTGTAGTGGCGACTGATGACGCCGATGGCTTTGCGACCAGCCTCATCAGACGTCACCCGAAACTGTTCCGCGATCCGCGCTCCGGTCCCGCAACGCGCATAGATACCGATCGGCTGCGACAACCTCGTCCGGTAAGGTGGATTTCGGCGAGTCGGATGGGTAACAGCGACTATCAATCGGCGTCGCGCTTGACGAAAACATCGGTGGAAAGCGCGATCCTATCACTCGAAATCGTCGACACGAAGCGACTGGACCGGATCACTTGGCGTCAACTTGCCGACTATCTGGCGCTGGTGGCGTTTGCTCAGCCGAAGATCGACGGCGATTTCGGAAAAGACACGATCCTTTCTATCTTCGCAACCCGCGACCGCGGCGAACGCGGACCGCCGCGCCTGACGGACCAAGACAACAGCTTTCTCCAGGCGCTCTATCGCAGCAAGAATGCGGTTGACGCCGAAGTGCAGCGTTCTTCGATCCGCGGCCAGATGAAGCGTGACGAATCGAAAGATTGATGAATGCGTTGCCGTCGTGTTTGGGCAAGAGCCCAATCCCGCAAATTTAATTCGAGCAATTCGGCGTTTCTATTTGGTCTATTTGGCAATAGCCCTCGCGGCTCGATTAGCATTTGACCAGCCGGATCACCCCATCAGAGCCGCCGCCATCAGCGGCACCACCGCGTTCAGCGCCTTCATCGGGCGGATCATCACCTTGAAATTGATGATCCGGCCGTCGTCGCCCCAATGCACGATGTCGACGCCGTTGACCTTGATCGCGCCAGCGATTTCGCATTCGAATTCGAGCACCGCCGACGCCTCTGCCCGCCACTCGCCGATATAGCGAAAGCTCGCCCCGCCCAGCACGTCGGCCGCCGCGGTCAGTTATTTCAGCGTCACCGCTTTCCCGACCTGCGGCGTGTGCACCGCGGGCGACTGGAACACGCAATCGTCCGCGATCAGCGCCTCCAGCGCGGCGGGCGTCGGCGCGCGCATATAGGCGTGCCACGCCGCGACTGGGTCGGGCATCAATCCATGCCCGGATAGGTCTGGAACTCCGGCAACTCGGTCATGCCCTTCGCCCACGACACGCGATCCTTGACCATGATCTGCGCGCCCGGTGGATTGCCCTCCATGTCGTCCAGCGTGCCCGACTGGATGTCGACGATCCCCGGCAGGAATTGCGGATTGCGATAGAACAGCCCGGTCCCGCATTTCGCGCAGAAATCACGGGCACCGTGTTCGGACGAATGATAGGTCGCGGGTTCGCCGGTGACCGTCACCTGATCCTCCTTCCACGCGATCCACCCGACCATCGGTGCGCCCGACCACGACCGGCAATCGCCGCAATGACACAAGGCATGATGCTCGGGCGCACCCTCCGCCGAGTAGGAAATTGCGCCGCAATGACATTTTCCGGTGGTCGCCATGTCGAGTCTCTCCCGTTCGTTTCTCCTTTGTTCTCACAAAAATCGTTCGCTCGCAAGCGACCCTGCAAAAGTCGCCCAGCTTTCACGGCAAGCGGCGGGGTGCGTCCACCACCGCACTAGGCTACGTCGTAGTCATGAGTAAGTTCCAAGCCCCGGCCCAACGCCGCATGGACGCCGTCGACTGGACCAATCTCGCGATATTGTCGGTCATGTGGGGGTGCGCCTTCTTCTTCCTCGCGATCCAACTTCGCGAACTGCCGCCGTTCACCATCGTGCTGCTCCGCGTCGGACTGGCCGCGCTGCTGCTGCTCGGTTGGGCGGCGGTGACGCGAATGAGCCTCCCCGGACCGAAGCTGTGGCCCGCGTTTCTGGTGCTGGCGTTGCTCAACAACGTGGTTCCTTTCGCGCTCTATGGTTTTGCGCAACAGCATATCGCGAGTGCGCTCGCCGGAATCCTGAACGCGACGACGCCTTTATGGGGCGTGCTCGTCGCGCATTTGTTCACCCGCGACGAGCGTGCGACGTCGGCTAAGATCGTCGGCGTATTGCTCGGCTTCGCGGGCGTCGTGACGATGATCGGCGGCGACGCGCTCGGCAGGCTCGGCGGTAATACGCTAGCGCAGGCCGCGTGCCTCGCCGCGACCTTGAGCTACGCCTTCGCCGCGGTCTGGTCGCGGCGGTTCGCGGCGGCGGGGGTCAAACCGCTGAGCGTAGCGACGGGCCAGCTCACCGCCGCCGCGATCGTGATGATCCCGCTCGCCGCGATCGTCGATCGGCCGTGGACGATGGCGATGCCCGGCCCGGCGGTGTGGGGCGCGGTCGCCGGCATGGTGCTGGTCTCGACCGTATTCGCCTATGTCCTCTATTTCCGGCTGGTCGAGCGGGCGGGCGCGAGCAATTCGTTGCTGGTGACCTTCACGATCCCCGTCGTCGCCATCCTGTTGGGGGTCGCCGTGCTGGGCGAAACGCTGATGGCCAAGCATTTTATCGGCATGGCGCTGATCGCGCTGGGCCTCGCAGCGATCGACGGGCGGCCGTGGGCGCGGCTCAGGGGCGGGGACCGGGTCGCCTAACGCGGTTGCCCTGACGGCCCACGTTCCCTACCTGTTCGATGGTGACCGACACCGCTCAAACTCTGCAAGACCCGCCCTACCTCCGCGGCCTCAACCCGCCGCAGCGCGAGGCGGTGCTGATCACCGACGGCCCGGTCCTTGTCCTCGCCGGCGCGGGCACGGGCAAGACCGCCGCGCTCACCGCACGCCTCGCGCACCTGCTCTACACGCGTAAGGCGTACCCGAGCGAAATCCTGAGCGTCACCTTCACCAACAAGGCCGCGCGCGAGATGCGCGAACGCGTCGGGCGGCTGGTGGGCGACATGGTGGAGGGGATGCCCTGGCTCGGCACCTTCCACGCGATCGGCGCGAAGATGCTCAGGCGCCATGCCGAACTGGTCGGGCTGCAATCGAACTTCACGATTCTCGATACCGACGACCAGTTGCGCCTGATGAAGCAGCTGATCTCGGCCGCCGACATCGACGAGAAGCGCTTTCCCGCAAAATCGCTCGGCGGGCTGATCGACGAATGGAAGAACAAGGGCCTGACCCCGCGCGAGATCGATGCGGGGGAGAGCGAACGCTACGCGAACGGCCGCGGCGGGGAATTGTACGAACAATATCAGGCGCGGTTGCGGGCGGTGAACGCCTGCGATTTCAGCGACCTGTTGCTCCACGTCCTGACGATCCTGAAGACCGACCGCGACGTGCTCGCCGATTACCAGCGCCGTTTCCGCTACATCATGGTCGACGAATATCAGGACACCAATTCGGTCCAGTATCTATGGCTCCGCCTGCTCGCGCAGGAACGCCGCAATCTGTGCTGCGTCGGCGACGACGACCAGTCGATCTATTCGTGGCGCGGCGCGCAGGTCGAGAATATCCTGAAGTTCGAAAAGGATTTTCCGGGCGCGAAGGTCATCCGGCTCGAACAGAATTACCGCTCCACCCCGCACATCCTGGGCGCGGCGGGCGGCGTGATCGCGAAGAACAGCGGCCGGCTCGGCAAGCAATTGTGGACCGAACTGGACGCGGGCGAAAAGGTCCGCGTCATCGGCGTATGGGACGGCCCCGAGGAAGCCCGCCGCGTCGGTGACGAAATCGAGAGCGCGAGAACGTCCGGCACCAGCCTGGACGACATCGCGATCCTCGTCCGCGCGCAGCACCAGACGCGCGAGTTCGAGGACCGCTTCATCGCCACCGGCGTGCCGTACAAGATCGTCGGCGGCTTCCGCTTCTACGAACGCGCCGAAATCCGCGATGCGCTGGCCTATCTGCGCGTCGTCAATCAGCCCGCCGACGACCTCGCCTTCGAACGCATCGTCAACGTGCCGAAACGCGGGCTGGGCGACAAGGCTGTGGCGAAGGTCCATCAGCTCGCCCGCGCCGAAAGCCTGTCGCTGACCACCGCCGCCGCGCGCATCCTCGACACCGACGAACTCACCCCGCAGGCGCGCCGCGCGCTCGGCAACCTCGTCGGCGACATCGCACGCTGGCGTCAGATGGCGACCGAACTGCCGCACCCCGAACTCGCCCGGCAGATGCTCGACGAAAGCGGCTATACCGCGATGTACCAGGCCGAGAAATCGGTCGAGGCGGCAGGAAGGCTGGAAAACCTGTCCGAACTCGTCCGCGCGATGGAGGAATATGAGAACCTCGGCGCGTTCCTCGAACACGTCAGCCTCGTGATGGAGAACGAAGGCGCGCGCGACGATCCGAAGGTCACGATCATGACCATCCACGGTGCGAAGGGGCTCGAATTCGACACCGTGTTCCTGGTCGGCTGGGAGGAAGGGCTGTTCCCCTCACAACGCGCGATCGACGAAGGCGGCGCGCGGAGCCTCGAGGAGGAACGCCGCCTCGCCTATGTCGCGATCACCCGCGCCCGCCGCCGCGCCACGATCCTCCACGCCGCGAACCGTCGCATCTACGGCCAATGGACGTCGAGCATCCCGTCACGCTTCGTCGGCGAATTGCCCGCCGACCATATCGACAGCGAGACGACGATGTCGGGCGGCGAGAGCCTGTGGCGCGCCAACTGGTCCGAACGCGCCGACCCGTTCGCCGACGTGGCGCGCGGCGCGGGCCGCGGCCCCGGCTGGCAACGCGCGGCTGGCGTCGATCTCAAATCGCCCGGCGGCGGCTACACCCCCCGCACCTTCACCCGCGAACCTGCCCGCGTCGTCGAAAGCCGCGCGAGCGCGATCAGCCTCGGCAACAAGGGCCGCGGTGATCTGTCGGTCGGCATGCGCGTGTTCCACCAGAAGTTCGGCTACGGCGACATCGCCGAGATCGAAGGCAACAAGCTGGAAATTGACTTCGAGAAAGCCGGGCGGAAGCGCGTGATGGACTCGTTTGTGACGGTTGAGTGAGGACTATTCATTCTTCTACGACGGGGCTCGGTCGAGAAGGAAGTCCCAACCTATGAGCTTTTCCAATAATGGCATTGCGCGAGACGCCGCCAAGCGTTTCAGCAATTTCCGATGCTGTTCGCCCTGCCTTCCAGAGTTCTTTGAGTGTGTCGAGTTGCTCGTCAGTCCAACCCGATATTGCAGCGTTTTCTGATACCGCGCGACCAATAGATTGATCGTCGAATTTGATACTGACGGACCGATCGTTCTCCCCATCCTCTGAGCCAATCGGTATGATAATCGGACCAAAGCTTTCGGAGTCCGATACTCCATCTAAAACAGCTACCCGCGTATCTCGATCAAGTTGAGCGAAGTCTTTCCACTGAACATAGAATTCCATAAAACGACGATCAGGCACCCGAACGCGCAAACGTGACCCATCATCCTTAATCAGCATCGTCCGCGATGAAATGCCACCGGATGTGCTCATCGGGCGCATCCCCAGAATTCCAAAATTCTTCAATAACGACTCAAAATCACCCGAATAATCGACAATATCAATACTCGCATCGAACGCTCGTAATTCTAGCAAGAAATCCGCAAGCCTACGATACTTAATTACACTTCGCGCAATTTCTCGGGCATCGCCAGTATTAATCGATTGCAAAACAGCAGCTTTAAGATCTTGAATTTGCTCGAAGATCGCATCTGCCTTTCGACCCTCAAGTCCTCTTTCCCTTTCCTCGCGAATTAATCTTTGGAACATCATCGACCATTGCTTCACTAGATATTCTTCAATATCAGAAAATCCCGAGAAAGGTACAATCGCATTATTAGAAAAACGGTGACTAATTAAATTGATAAACTCAAATATAAACTTTGCTGACTCAGGTTTATCAATTGAAGGATAATCGATCTGATCCGCAAATACTTTATCTTTGTTTTTCTGATATAAGTGATGATCTGAGTGTACTCTGGAGTCGACAAAAGCATATATAGGAATATTTAACTCGATAGCTCTTGCTACTTCTAGCTGAGTTATAGAAAGAGAAAATCCCTCTTTTTTGAAAAAATCCGATTTTGCAGAAGAATTGGCAATTTTCTCGAAATCAACCTCGGACAGAGCCTCAGGTACAGCCGCTCCTCCATAACGGCTTCCTACCAATAGTATTAGCATATCTGAGTCACTGACCTCCTTCACACAGCTCGTATGTGTGTGGAGCCTAGCGTCGTATAAAACGTCACAATGATCACTCATAACTGGATCATAGCCCATCCCCGCTAGCAAACTTCTCAGTTGAGAGCGCTGGGCACCTAGATCAAAACAAGTCGAGGAAACAAAGTTCCGCAAGTCAGGCATTTTTTAGTTTTCCAGATAGTCGCTCAGCGAAGCTGATCGTAGACAAAGCATTTGATAAGGCAATCTCTTTTCAGAGTATCGCGCAACCGCCGTTCGGTCTCGATCGTATATTCACCGCACCGCCACTCGCCCCAGATAGTCCCGCGCCCAGCCCGCTTCCTTCGGCAGCACGAACGCCTTGCTCGTATAGTGCACGATCGCCATTTCCGGCGGCATCGCGATCGCGCGAGCGAAGACGGTTTCGCTTTGGCCGGTCGCGGGGTGGCGGGGGCAGTCGATGCGGACGCCCGCGGCGCGGTTCAACAGTGGCACGACGATCGCTCTCGCGCGCGGGCAGCGCGTGACATATCCCTTGGCGAAGGCGGCGATGTAATTCTGTTCGGTCATCCCGCGTGGGACGGGCGCGGTCTGCAGCGTGATCATGCGGGTGAAGTTCTTCACCGTCTGCCCCTTCGGCACCAGCTCGACCAACGTCTGCCGCCCCTGTCGCGCCGAATAGCCGGGAACGAAGCCCGGCGTCGGCGGCAGATACACCTGCCGGTTGGGCACCTGCGCGCTCGTACCGACGGGGATCGTCGCCACGACCAGCATCAACGAGACGGTACGGGAAAGCGTCATTCGGCCACTCCGATCAGGTATTTGCGAACATCAGCGTCAGCGCCATGATCAGCACGACGAAAAAATACCCTACGATCGGAAAGATCACCGCCGCGATGAACGGGCGGCTGATCGCATAGCCCCAGCCCGTGTTCGCCACCTGCCGCACGTGCATCGCGCCGTGCGCGCAGATGACGATCCAGAACAGCAGCGAGGTCAGCCCCGCGCTCGCCATCCCCGGCGCAACCAGCTTCAGGCACGACCACACGCCCGTCACGATCAGCAGAAACACCGATTCGACGCAGGCCAAGATAAGCGCATTGTGGTTGTTCAGCCGCCGCCACGGCGCGAGCGCGAGATAGCCCGGCAGAATGAACAACGCGGGCCAGAACGCCGCCAGATACGATCCCGTCGCTTTGAACTGCGCCAGCATCGCATCGCTGTTGCCGGCCGCATAGGCGCTCGCGCGCGGAAATGACGATTGCAGGAACGGCGCGACCGTCAGCAGATCGGCGAAATTGACCTTTTGCTCGACCGGGGCCTCCGCCCCGCTGATCCGCAACAGGATGAAGCCCAGGATCGCGGTCACCGCGGTGACGGTGGACATCATCGCGATCGGCGTCGCCAGTCCCTGCCGCCGCCCCTCGATCCAGCGCCGCGTCAGTTCGGCGGGCTGCGCGATCGTCATCCACGCCGTCCGGCCCAGCACCCGCGCGGGCGGCGGCTTCAGCCCGAACGTATCGCGCAGCACCGCGGCGGACGTGCCGTGCAGCGCCACCTCCTTGCCGCACGAAGAACAGAACCGCCCCGACGCCGGCGCGTCGCAGAACGGACAGGTGGCGGGCGTGGTCGCAGCGTCGCTCATCGCACCCAACATAAGCGGGATCGCAATGCGAGCGCCACCGCCAATATCAGTGTCGCCAACGGCTTAGGCATGGCTCTTGGCCACAGCGTCGACACGGCCTAGCGTCACCCGATGCTCTACCTCGCACTCAAGGCGGTCATCTCCGGCATCCTCATCGCCGCGGCGTCGGAGGTGGCGAAACGCTATCCCGGCTTCGGGGCGCTGATCGCCTCGCTGCCGCTCGTCTCGGTGCTTGGGATGATGTGGCTGTGGCGCGACCGGCCCGATCCGGCGAACATGGCGGCGCATGCGCAGGCGACGTTCTGGTACGTCCTGCCCTCGCTGCCGATGTTCCTGCTCATTCCGTGGTTGCTGCGCCACGGCATCGGTTTCTGGCCCGCGTTCGGCCTCGGCTGCGCGCTGACGATCGGATTATATCTCGCGCTGACCGCGCTCGCCCCGCGGATTGGCATCGTGCTGTGACCGCCACGGCCAGTCGATCGCGCCGCTAGCCCACAGCGCCCACCAGATGATCACCGGCTGCAACGCCAGCCGGGGGGCGTGATACCAGATCGACAGGCCCGTCCCCGCCCCCAGATCGTGGATCGCGTGCTGCATGTTGGCGGGCCACACGCACAAGGCATAGGCCGCCAGCCCCCACCCCGCCGCGACGCGCCACCGCATCGTCATCAGCCCGATCGCCCCGGCCATTTCGCATAGTCCGGTCAGGATCACGATCTCGCGCGGGAACGGCACCAACCGCGGCACGATCGCCACCATCGCGTCGGTCACGATCAGATGCGCCACGCCCGCAACGCCGTAGAAAGCGATCAGCAGCCAGCGTGCAACCGCCCGGCCGCGCCCGTCGCCACGCATCCAGGCGTCAGCCCTGCGCAGGCTCTTCGCCTCGACGCGCCTCCGCACACAACCGCGTCAAGTCGCGCCGCAGCGAAGGACCGACCAGATGTTCGGACACGCCGACATGGCGTTCCTTGATCAATTGCGCGCGGATTTCAGCCAGCGTCTTGCACGTTCCCGATCGCGCGAGCTGAAACGCACGCTCGACGGTGCCCGGTTCGTGATGCGTCATTCTGTCCCCCTGCCGCTCGATCGACACGGTTAGCATGACAAATGGCCGACACGGCAACAATTCGCGCGTCGCGGTACAGGCGCGGCTCAGCCACGGACGCGCTATGCTGCGCGACGCCCCCGAGTCGCTGATGGCTAGGGTGGCCAGTGAAGGATCCGTATCGATGCTCACCCGACTTCTCGCCACCACCGCCGCGCTCGCCACGCTTGCGCTCGCCGTTCCCGCCACCGCGCAGAGCGCCGCCGAGGACGCGCGCTTCCGCACCGCGCAGGAGCGGTTCGACCGCGAACTGCAGTTGTTTCGCGGGGAATATGATCGCTACCAGACCGCACGCCGCCTGCCGCGCGGCTATACCGATCCGCGTTATGATGATCGCAATGCGCCGCGCCTGCCCGACCCGCGCTACGATGGGCGTGGCTATCAGGACGACGAATATGCCGGCTGGCAGGATGAGCGCGGTTATGATCCCGCGCGCGATTATCGTTCCGGCTCGAACTATCAGGAACGCACGCTAAGCTCGAACGAGCGCGTCTATTCAGGCAACGACGGCCGTTATTATTGCAAGCGCAGCGACGGCACGACCGGGCTGATCGTTGGCGGTGCCGCGGGCGGCCTTTTGGGCAATGTCATCGACGGCGGGCGCAGCCGCATCGTCGGCACGCTGCTGGGTGGCGCGGCGGGCGCGCTCGCGGGGCGCGCGGTCGACCAGAACAATTCCCAGATCCGCTGCCGATGACCGACGCCGCCGCCGTGATCGCGCGCTTGCAGTTGCAGCCGCATCCGGAGGGCGGCCACTATCGCGAAACCGTCCGCCTGCCGCCGGTCGCGGCGGGCGGACGATCGCCGATGACCGCGATCCTCTATCTGCTCGCGGCAGGCGAAGTGTCGCACTGGCACCGCGTCGACGCGGCCGAATTGTGGCTGTGGCATGAGGGCGCGGCGCTGTCGCTCTCGATCGCGGACGATGCCGCGACCGCCACGCACCGGCTAAACGCGGAATCGCCGCAGGTGCTGGTTCCGGCGCACGTCTGGCAATCGGCGCGGACCGAAGAACCATGGGCGTTGGTCAGTTGCGTCGTGACGCCGGGGTTCGATTTCGCCGGGTTCGAACTGGCCCCGCCCGGCTGGAAGCCCTAGCGGTCGACCGCCAGAAGCGTCACGCCGTCGTATCGCGCGTCGTTCGCGTCAAACAATTCGCTCGGTTCGAAACGGCGTGGGGTGACGCGCAGCCCGCTTAGACCGGCAACCTTGAACGCGCTGATCTTCGCCTCGCGCGGCGGCTTTCCGTCACGCTCGATCGTCAGCGCGTCGACGTAGATTTCGCCGTGCTTGGTATAGACGACGTGCGGCGCGATCGTGACCGCGCCGCGGTTATATGTCGCCGCCAGCGCCTGCTGCTTCACGATCGCCTCGAAGACGACGGGCGTTCCGGCGGGCGGGGCCGAGACTCGGTCGGTGTCGGTGTTCAGCTTCATTCCGTCACCCATAGACAACTCTGCTGCATTGCAGCAAGAACCTTCCACAACTCATCTCGTTCCCCGCCGCGCCGGATTATTTGGCCGCTGCTGTCGCGCTGCCGGAATCCATCAGCTTCTGCGCGAAATACGTCATCTGCAGCGCCTGCAGCCGCGCGCCCTGTTCGATATCGGCGTCGCCCGAATGGCCACCCGTCGTATCCTCATAGAACAGATACGGCAGCCCATATTCCTTCAGCCGCGAGGCGAATTTGCGCGCGTGCTGCGGGCCGACGCGATCGTCCTTCGTCGTCGTCCAGATATAAGGTTCGGGATAGGCCGCACCTTTGCGGATGTTATGATAAGGCGAAATCTTCGCGAGGAAGGCGCGTTCCTCGGGCACCTTCACACTGCCATATTCGTCGACCCACGATGCGCCCGCCGCAATCCCTTCGTAGCGGAGCATGTCGAGCAATGGCACCTGGATCGCCACCGCGCCCCACAATTCGGGGTGCTGATTGAATTCGACCCCCATCAGCAAGCCGCCATTCGACCCGCCATAGATGCCGAGCTTCTTCGCGCTGGTTACTTTCCGCGCGAACAGATCCTGCGCCACCGCGGCGAAATCGTCGTAGATCACCTGCCGCTTCGTCTTGCGCCCCGCGTCGTGCCATTTCGGCCCGAACTCGCCCCCGCCACGGATGTTGGCCAGCACATACGCCCCGCCCCGCTCGATCCATACCTTGCCCGTCGCGCCGAGATAGGTCGGCAGCCGCGAAAGCTCGAACCCGCCATATGCGGTCATCAACGTCGGCGTCGTCCCGTCCAGCTTCGCACCCTTCGGACGGACGACGAAATACGGCACTTTCGTCCCGTCGCTGGAGGTCGCTTCGAACTGATCGACTATCACGCCGGACGCATCGAATCGCGCCGGAAGCGTCTTGATTGTCGTCGGCGCAGCGGGCTTAGCGGCGTCGAGCGTAGCCAGCGTCGTCGGCGTCGCAAAGCCGCTGATCGACACGAACGCCTGGTCGCTGCGATCAGTGGTGCTGGCAACCGCGACGCTCATGTTCTCGGGCACCGGTACGGGCGTGGCGGTCCAGCCCTTCGCCGACGGCGCAAACGCGCTCATCCGTCCGCGGACGTTGTCGATATAGCTGACCAGCACCCGGTCCCTGGTCGTCGACACGCCCTGCACCGCCTGCCGCTCGTTCGGCACGAACAGCATGCGCGGATTCATCTTGCCGCTTTTGACCTCGGCGAGCGGCGCCCACGCCACCGCGCCGGCGGGCACATCTCGCCACGGCTCGCTCGTCTCGAAGATCACGCGTCCGTCGACCATCCCGGTCGCGAACGTGCGCGACGGAAGGTCCAGTTTGCGCGTGCCCTTCGACGTCCAGAGATACTTCTCGCCACCGAAGAATGTGTCGCGCCGCTCGATGACGACCGCGCGATTGCCCTTCGCGTCGACCAATGTCCCGGCATAAGTGCCGAGCTGATCACCCGGCGCACCGCGGTACACTTCGGTCGCGGCCGACAGCGGCTGCCCGCGTTTCAGTAGCTTCACGACGAACGGGTAGCTCGAGTCGGTCATCGTCCCCGCCCCCCAGTCGCGGCTGACCAGCAGGCTGTCCTTGTCGACCCACGTCGCGCCCTGCTTCGATTTCGGCAGGTCGAAACCGTTCGCGACGAACTGCCCAGTCTCCAGATCGAACTCGCGATAGCTGGCCGCATCCTCGCCGCCTTCGGACAGCGATACCAGGCAGAGCCGTTCCTCGGGCTGGAGGCAGGTGCTTCCCTCCCACACCCATTTCTTGCCCTCGGCCTTTGACAGCGCGTCGACGTCGATCAGCGTCTTCCACGTCGGGTTCGCGGTCGCGTAATCGGCCGGCGTCGTCCAGCGCCATATGCCCTGCGGATGGTCGGCGTCGCGCCAGAAGTTCAGGATGCGGCCATATTGCTGGGTCGGCATCGGAATGCGATCCTTCGCCGCCGCGATCGCCAGCGCCTCGGCATAGAAGGTCTTGTAGCGCGGATCGTTCTGCAGCCGCGGCAGCGTCTTCGCATTCTCGGCCTCGACCCACGCCAGCGGCTTCGCGCCGTCCTTGTCCTCCAGCCAGATATACGGATCGTTCGAATCGGTCATCGCCGCGCCTTGGGCGACCGCCCCGGAGCACACAACCCCGCTCGCAAGTATGCTCGCCGCCATCAACACCACACCCAATCGCCGCATAACCCGCTCCGTTCTTGATATAATGTAACTCTCATGCCCGCTGCATCGGGAGACGGCAAGGCCGTCGCGCGGAGCGAAAAAATCGTTATGCGGGGCCATAATGATGGACGGTCTTCCCACACCCCGCCGCTATGTCGCGATCGGCGCGATGTCGTTCGGATCGGCGTTGGTCATCATCGACGGCGGCGTGGCGAACGTCGCATTGCCGACGATCGCGCGCGATCTGGACGTCGCGCAAAGTTCGATCGTGTCGGTGGTCACCGTCTATCAGGTGATGCTGGTCATGTTGCTGCTGCCGTTCGCAGGGCTGGGCGAACGGATCGGGTTGAAGCGGACATATCAGGCGGGCCTCGCGATCTTCACTATCGCGACCGTGCTATGCTTCTTCGCGCGCAGCCTGCCCTTCCTGCTGATCGTCCGCGCGGCGCAGGCGCTGGGCGCGGCGGGGGTGCTGAGCGTCTCATCGGCGCTGATCCGGCAGATCTATCCGGCCAGCCAGCTCGGGCGCGGGCTGGGCATCAATTCGGTCGTGGTCACCAGCTCGGCGGCGATCGCGCCGACGATCGGCGGCCTGGTGCTGGCGGTCGCGCCGTGGCCGTGGGTGTTCGCCAGCGCGGTGCCGTTCGCGCTGATAAGCCTGCTGCTCGGCCGCGCGATCCCGAACCCGAAGCCGAGCCTCACCACCTTCGACGTGCCAGGGGCGATCCTGTGCGCGGCGATGTTCGGCCTGATCATCGGCGGGCTGGAAAGCGCGGTCCACGGCGACAGCCCGGTCATCTCCGCCGCGATCGTGATCGTCGGCATCGTCGTCGGCATTTATTTCGTGCGGCGGGAACGCGGCGAGGCAAACCCGATCCTGCCGATCGACCTGCTTTCCCGCCCGGTCCTTGCGCTGTCGGCGTTCGGCGGGTTCGTCGCCTTTACCGCATCGATGACCTTGCTCGTCTCAACCCCTTTCCGGCTGCAGGCGATGGGCTGGTCCGCCGCCGCAATCGGCGCTGCCATCGCGCCGTGGCCGCTCACGAACATGGTCGTCGCACCGCTATCGGGGTTCCTCTCCGACCGCATTCCCGCCGGATTGCTCGGCGGGATCGGCATGACCGTCTCGATCGCGGCGTTGCTGCTGATCGGCTTCATGCCCGCCGAGCCGACCTATTTCGACATTGCGTGGCGCATGGCACTGTGCGGATCGGGGTTCGGGATGTTCCTGCCCCCCAATGCGCGCCTGATCGTGGGTTCGGCTCCGCGCGAGCGGGCCGCGGCCGCGGGCGGGCTGGTTTCGACAGTGCGCCTGGCGGGACAGACCAGCGGCGCGACATTGGTCGCCGCCTTGCTGTCGTTCGGCCTCGGCACCGGCATGACGCCGGCGTTGATCGCCGCCGGGCTCGCGCTTATCGCCGGACTATGCAGCATCGCCCGCTTGCGCCCCTCGATCCGCAATCCTCCAGCCGAAGAAGCGGAAACGGAAGTTACGACGACGCAAGTTTCGCGCTGAACGGAACGCGCCGCCCCCCGGACGGTTGATCGCCGCATTCCCCGGATGCTTCAGGAGTGCGCGATGCCCTACGTCAAAACCCGCGACGGCACAGATATTTACGTCAAGGATTGGGGCAGTGGTCGCCCGGTCGTCCTGATCCATGGCTGGCCGCTGTCGGCCGACAGCTGGGACGCGCAGGCGATGGCGCTCGCCGAGGCGGGCTATCGCGCGATCGCCTATGACCGCCGCGGGTTTGGCCGCTCAGGCCAGCCGTGGAGCGGCTACGACTACGATACACTCACCGACGATCTGGCCGACGTGATGGAGGCGACCGGCGTGACGCAAGACGCGGCGCTGGTCGGCTTCTCGATGGGCGGCGGCGAAGTCGCGCGCTACATGAGCCGCCATGATGGCAAGGGCGTCAACGCCGCGGTGCTGGTCGGCTCGATCGTGCCCTATATGCTGAAGACCGAAGACAATCCGCACGGCGTGCCCGAAGAAGCGTTGAAGGGCATTGGCGACGGAATCAGGAAGGATCGCGCCGATTTTTTCCGGTCGTTCTTCAAGGATTTCTACGGCGTCGGCTACGTTACCAGCCCGGTGAGCGAAGCGACGCTCGACTGGGCGTGGAGCACCGCGATGCAGGCCTCGCTGCGCTCCACGCTCGCGTGCGCCGAAAGCTTCGGCCACACCGATTTCCGCCCCGATCTGCCCGCGTTTCGCGTGCCGACACTGGTGATCCACGGCACGGCCGACAAGACAGTGCCGATCGACACCTCGGGCCGCGCCGCAGCGGAGGGGATCACGCAGAGCCAGTTGGTCGAATATGACGACGCGCCGCACGGGCTGACGGTGACGGAAAGCAACCGGCTGACGCAGGATCTGCTGACGTTTCTGGGCGGGAGGTAATGGCCCGTCTACCACCCCGGCGAAGGCCGGGGCCCAGTTACACAGGTCGTCATGGAGAGTACTGCACAAGCTAACTATTCGCGTGCAACTGGGCCCCGGCCTTCGCCGGGGTGGCGCTGTGTGCGGAAAATACTGAAAACGACGTCCGCAAATCCGAACTCACCGCAGCGGCACGATCACCTCGTCCGGATGCGCGACGTTCAGTTCCCGGCGCACCAGTTCATCCACCATGTCCGGGTTGGCATGGCGCGGATCGAGCAGCGCAACCTTGTTCCGCAATACCTCGCGCCGGTGGTCCAGCGAGGCATAAGCGCGTTCGCGCTTTTCAAGCTGCTTCTTGTAATCGCCCAGCGCCAGTACGCCGTTAGGCCCCAGCACCGCGTAGGCCCCGAAGAACGCCATCACCGTCAGTGCAGCAGCAGGCAACAACGCCCGCCGAAGCGTGGTCAGCAAGGTGGAGGGTTTGCGGCGCATTAACTAACGATCTCGCGCAAACCCCCGTCCCGATCAAGCGATTTCAGCGGTTCCGCAGCACATCGCGCCCGGCATATTGCGCGACGTCGCCCAACTCTTCCTCGATCCGGATCAGCTGGTTGTATTTCGCCAACCGATCCGACCGCGCCAGACTGCCGGTCTTGATTTGTCCGCAGTTCGTCGCAACCGCCAGATCGGCGATCGTCGCATCCTCGGTTTCGCCCGACCGATGGCTCATCACCGCGGTATAACCCGCGCGTTCGGCGATGCGGATTGCCTCCAGCGTCTCCGACAACGTGCCGATCTGGTTGACCTTGACCAGCAGCGAATTGGCGAGACCGTCCTTGATCCCCTGCCGCAGCCGCTTAGGGTTGGTGACGAACAGATCGTCGCCGACCAATTGCACCTTGTCGCCGATCAGGTCGGTCAGCGCTTTCCAGCCCTCGAAATCATCCTCGGCCATCCCGTCCTCGATCGACAGGATCGGATAGCGCGCGACGAGGTCGGCAAGATATTCCGCCATCGCAGCGGGTTCGAGGATCCTGTTCTCACCCGATATGTCGTATTTGCCGTCCTTGAAGAATTCGGTCGCCGCGCAGTCCAGCGCCAGCATCACGTCGTCGCCGGGCCGATATCCCGCACGTTCGATCGAGGTCATGATGAAATCCAGCGCGTCGGTGGTGCTGGCCAGGTTCGGCGCAAAGCCGCCCTCATCGCCGACCGACGTCGCCAGGCCCTTCTCGCTCAGGCCCTTCTTCAGCGTGTGGAAAATCTCCGATCCACACCGCACCGCCTCCAGCAGCGTCGGCGCGCCGACCGGCATCACCATGAATTCCTGGAAATCGATCGGGTTGTCGGCGTGTTCGCCGCCGTTGATGATGTTCATCATCGGCACCGGCAGGACGTGCGCCCCTACCCCGCCGATATAGCGGTACAGTGGCAACCCGCGCGCATCCGCCGCGGCCTTGGCGGCGGCAAGGCTGACGCCGAGGATCGCGTTCGCACCCAGCCGGCTCTTGTTCTCGGTCCCGTCGAGATCGATCAGCATCTGGTCGAGTTCGATCTGGTCCTCGGCATCGTGCCCCATCACCGCATCGGCGATCTCGCCATTGACCGCGGTGATCGCGGCGTCGACGCCCTTGCCCATCCAGCGCGTCTTGTCGCCGTCGCGCTTTTCCATCGCCTCATGCGCGCCGGTCGATGCGCCCGATGGCACCGCGGCGCGGCCTACGCTGCCGTCCTCCAGCATCACCTCGACCTCGACCGTGGGATTGCCGCGGCTGTCGAGGATCATGCGGCCGTGGATGTCGATGATTGCGGTCACGAAACGAACCCCCTACGATCTGGATTTCGAAGAATGTGCCGCGGCCCCTAACGATTAGGGTGCGCCGCGGCAAATCGCGATGGAACCAGCGTCATGGCGTGACGGTTCTTGGAACGATCAAGGGAAGGATCTTGCGATGGCCGATACGCCGAAGCCGATGACCGATGCAGACATCATTCCGCCACCCGCGGGTACGGAGTTCAGACCCGCCGCGCCGCTGAAGAACGCCGGCGTTTCGTTTGAGGGCGCAGAAGGCGGAACCGTTGGCACCTTCGCGGGTGCAAAGCAGACGCTGGCCGACAATACCGCCAAATTCCGCGAGCAGGCGGGCGACAAGGCGCGCACGCTGGCCGACGACGGCAAGGCGAAGGCGACCGGCGCGCTGACCGAATTGTCGAAGCTGCTGACCGACGCCGCGGGTCAGGTCGACGAAAAGCTTGGCGCGCAATACGGCCAGTACGCCCGGTCCGCCGCCGATCGCGTGCAGGGTTTCTCCTCCACGCTAGACCAGAAATCAGTCGACGAATTGGTGGAAAGCGCCCGCGAACTGGTGCGAAAGAGCCCGGCGGTAGCGATCGGTGCCGCTGCAGCCGTCGGTTTCGTGGTGGCGCGCCTGCTCACGGCCGGTCTGGACCAGCGCGACGCCTGACGCATGACTCCGGGGGAAACAGAGACGGGCATCACGACGCTGATCGGCCAGTTGGTCGGCGACGCGCGCGAACTGGCGGTCGCCGAAGTCGGCGTCCTGAAGGCGCGCGCGGGTGAGACGGTCGGGCGCTACCGTGGCGCGGCGATCTTTTTCGGCGCGGCTGGCGCGTTGGGGTTTGGCGGCTTCATCGCGTTGCTGATTGGCCTGATTTTGACCCTTACACCGCACACCGGCCCCGGAATCGCCACGCTAATCGTCGTCGGCGTTGTGATCGTCGTCGCGGCGATCCTGGGCCTTATCGGCAAATCCAAACTCGCCTCCCGGAGTGCCGTGAATGAATGACGTCACCGCCGCCGAAGCCCGCGTCGCCGCGGCGCGCGCGCGTCTGTCGGGCACGGTGGAAACGCTTCAAACCCGGCTCGACCCGCGCACGATCGCGCGCGACACGGTCGAAAGCATCGCCGACAGCAGCGAACGCGCGCTTCGCAGTGGCGTCGACACCGCGCGACGCAATCCCGGCATCATCGCCGGGACCGCCGCGCTGGTCGGCCTGTGGCTGGCGCGCGACAAGGTGAAGGCGCTGGTCGCCGATGTGCTGCCGAAACGTGCGACAACGCCGAAACCCGCAACCCATTCACGCGTTCGAACGACAAGACCCCGGCCCTTGCCGGTGAAAAGGAAACCGTCATGACCGAAGCCCACGACACCACCCGCGAGAAACTGCGCGACGGCATCGATCACGCCCGTGACAAGGCTTCGCATGCCTATGAGTCCGCGCGCACTAAGGCCAACGACGCGGTCGATCTGTCGCGCGACAAGGCTCGTGAAGCGGCGCGCCAGACCGCCGAGACGATCGAGACCAATCCGATGGGCGTGCTCGTCGGCGGCCTCGCGCTCGGCGCGCTGATCGCGGCGGTCATCCCGCGCGGACGCCGCGAAAAAGAATTGCTCGCGCCGGTCGGCAAGCGCGTTGCGGCTTCAGCGACCGCGGCGATCGCGGCGGCAAAGGCCGCGGGCAAGGAAGAACTGGACGGACTTGGCCTGACGCGCTCGGCAGCGAAGAATCAGGTGAAGTCGCTGTTCGATGGCGTCGTAAAGGCTGCCAGCAGCGCTGGCACCGCGGCGACGCAGGCCGGGAAGGACGCCGCAAAAACGAAGTAACTATGCTCTGCCGGGTTCAATCCGTGCAGCGGTCGCGCTAAGGGCGGCGCCGACCCCTACAGGAAACCCGCATGAGCAAACTTCACCTCGTCTTCGGCGGCCGCGTGCGCGACCCGCGCACGCTCGACTTCGACGATCTCAACTCGATCGAGATCGTCGGCGTCTTTCCCGATTACGCCAGCGCCGAAAAGGCGTGGCGCGGCGCAGCGCAGCGCACCGTCGACGACGCCGAAATGAAATACGTCGTCGTGCACCTCCACCGCCTGCTCGAACCCGATTTGATCAAGAAGGCTGAGTAAGCGATCAGAACAGTTCGTCGAGGCAGCAATGAAAGCGCAGTCTGTCGGGGTCGATGGTATCGATCCCGTAGGCGCGCAGGAAAGCGGACTGGAACTCGGTCCCGTGCTCCGCAAGATTCTGCCAGAAGATCGCAAGATCCTGATAGCGATCCGCGACGCCAACGCGGCCGACGTCGATGCACCCGGTCACGCGACCATCATCGAACAGCAGGTTGCCCATCGAAAAATCGCCATGCGTGACCACCCGGTCGGCGGCGATCGGCAACATCGCGACCAGTTCGTCCCAGACCTTCAGGGCGCTCCAACCCGCATGATCGTCGTCGAAATCATTCTCGTCGACCAGCCCCGCGTCGATATTGCGCCGAGCCGCCGCCATCCGCACGCGATGGCCCGCGTCGAACGGACAGTCATCGACCGGCAGCGCGTGCAGCGTCTTTAGGAAATCAGCGGACAATACGACGATTTCACCCAGCGCGTCCGGATCGTCCTCCAGCCATTGATCGGCCGTGCGCCCCGGCAGCGCAGTCGTCAGCAGCCATGCGACATCCGCCTCCGCCACGAACTGACGAATGATGGGAACCGGAATACGGCCCGCCAGCCACGCAAGCCGCGCCGCCTCGTCCATGACGTCGGCGGCGAAGCGGCCCGCGCCATGCTTCAGGTACAAACGTTCACGATCACGTGCGGTGAGCAGCAGGACGGCGCATCCCGATTAGCCGCCCGCTTGCGCCGCCGCGTCATGACCCGCGATCAACTCGCCCAGCGCCCTCGGCATCGCGGGCATGAACGCGGTCAGTTGCTCGGTCAGATGAACTCGATCTTCGACACGACGTAATAACGATCGCCCGACGGCACCGTCACCTCGACCTCGTCGTCCAGATTGCGCCCGATCAGCGCGCGGCCCAGCGGCGAATTGTAGCTGATTCGACCGGACTTGGCATTCGCTTCGGTCTGCCCGACAATCTGATACTTTACCGGCTTGTCGTCTTCGTCCTTCAGCGTGACCGTCGCGCCGAACACGATCTTGTCGCCCGACAGCTCCTTCGGATCGATGATCTGCGCGCGGCTCAATTTGTCCTCGATGTCCGAAATCGACGCCTCGACCTGACCCTGCCGTTCTTTGGCGGCGTGATATTCGGCGTTCTCAGAAAGGTCGCCGTGCGCGCGCGCTTCCTCGATCGCATCGACGATCGTCGGGCGTTCGGCCTTCAGGCGTTTCAGGTCCGCATTCAGCGTTTCATAGCCTTCCTGCAGCATCGGCATCTTCTCGACGGTCGCCATGCTTAGTCCTTCGTCAAAGCCCCATTCCCGAGCGACCCCCTGATAAGGTCGCCCGCACACCAACAGATTGTCCGGGGATCAATTGTGCGGGTGCGAATAATAGGATTGAAGCGGCCTGACTTCAAGGTTCTGTGTCGCCGAAGCCGCAATTGCCTTTGCCGCCTCAAGACTTGCCGGAGCCGTGGTGAAGTACGGAATACGCTGTCCCAAAGCGGATGCACGGATCGGCTGGGAGTCCTTCAAACTCTGCCAGCCCTCCGTCGTGTTGAAGATCAGGTCGATCCCGCCGTCCTTGATCCGGTCGACGATGTGCGGCCGGCCTTGCGCCACCTTGTTCACGCGCTCCACGGCCAGCCCCGCACGCTCCAGATGATCCGCGGTCCCGCCGGTTGCGACGATCGTCCAGCCCGCATCGATCAGGGTGCGTGCGGCAATCGCAATCGACGCCTTGTCGCCGTCCTTCACGCTGATGAACGCCGCACCGGTCTGGGGCAGGATCGTTCCCGCGCCCAGCTGCGACTTGGCGAAGGCGATCGTGAAGTCACGATCGATCCCCATTACTTCGCCGGTGGACTTCATCTCCGGTGACAGTACCGGATCGACGCCGGGGAAGCGCGAGAACGGAAACACCGCCTCCTTCACCGCATAATAATCGATATGGCGGTCGATCGCCGGCAGATCCTTCAGTTTCTCCCCCGCCATCACGCGCGCTGCGATCTTCGCGATTGGCGCGCCGATCGCCTTGGCGACGAACGGCACCGTCCGCGATGCGCGCGGATTGACCTCGATCAGGTATACCAGCCCGTCCTTCACCGCGAACTGGATGTTCATCAGCCCCTTCACCGACAGGCCGTGCGCCAGCGCGCGCGTTTGGCGTTCTATCTCCGCGATCGTCTCGTCGGACAGGCTGTAGGGCGGGATCGAACACGCGCTGTCGCCCGAATGGACGCCCGCTTCCTCGATATGCTGCAGTACGCCCGCGACGACGACGTCCTCGCCGTCGCAGATCGCATCGACATCGACCTCGATCGCATCGCGCAGATACTGGTCGATCAACACCGGCGCGTCGCCCGACACCTGCACCGCGGTCTGGATATAGTTTTCCAACTGCGCCGGTCCGTCGACGATCTCCATCGCACGCCCACCCAGCACGTAGCTGGGGCGCATCAGCACCGGATAGCCGACGCGTTCGGCGACGATCAGCGCCTCTTCGCGGCTGCGCGCGATGCCGTTCGAAGGCTGGAGCAATTTCAGCTTGCTGACCAGCGCCGCGAAGCGCTCGCGATCCTCCGCCAGATCGATCGCGTCGGGGCTGGTGCCAAGGATCGGAATTCCCGCCGCCTCCAGCGCCCTCGCCAGGTTCAGCGGCGTCTGCCCGCCGAACTGGACGATCACGCCTACAAGCTCGCCGTTCTGCTGTTCGACATGCAGGATTTCCAGCACATCCTCCGCGGTCAGCGGCTCGAAATACAGCCGATCGGAGGTGTCGTAATCCGTGCTCACCGTCTCCGGATTGCAATTGACCATGATCGTTTCATAGCCCGCGTCCGCCAGCGCGAAGCAAGCGTGGCAGCAGCAATAATCGAACTCGATCCCCTGCCCGATCCGGTTCGGCCCGCCGCCCAGGATGACGATCTTCCGCCGATCGCTCGGCATCGCCTCGTTTTCCGGCTCACCGAACATCGGCGCTTCGTAGGTCGAATACATATACGGCGTCTTTGCATCGAACTCGGCTGCGCAGGTGTCGATCCGCTTGAACGCCGGCCGCACGCCCAGCTTCAGCCGGTGTTCGCGCACCTCGTCCTCGGTCACGCCGCCGGTCATCGCCTTCACCGCCTCATGGATCAGCCCCGATCCGCGCGCGATCCCGCGCCGCATTCCGCGCAAATTGGCCGATTGCAGCGCCAGATACGCGAGCCTTTTGTCGCTGAACCCCATGCCCTTCAATCGCCGCATCCCGGGTGCATCGATCGGCAGGCCGTCCTTCATCACCTCGGCCTCGGCCGCGATGATCTCCGCGATCCGCTCCAGAAACCACGGATCGTATTTCGCGATGGCATGGACCTCCGCGACGGTGAACCCCTCGCGCAGCGCCTGCGCCGCGACCAGCAACCGGTCGGGCGTCGCGACCGCCAGTGCGGCCTCGATCTCGGCGCGCGGTGCGTCGACAAGGCGGTCGACGGTGTTGAAGCCCGACAATCCGGTCTCCAGCCCGCGCAGCGCCTTCTGCAGCGATTCATGGATATTGCGCCCGATCGCCATGACTTCGCCGACGCTCTTCATCGCGGTCCCGAGAACCGCTTCGGCACCCTTGAACTTTTCGAATGCGAAGCGCGGTATCTTCGTCACGACGTAATCGATCGTCGGTTCGAACGAGGCCGGGGTTGCGCCGGTGATGTCGTTGGTGATCTCGTCGAGCGTATATCCAACCGCCAGCTTCGCCGCGACCTTGGCGATCGGAAAGCCCGTCGCCTTGGACGCCAGCGCCGACGACCGTGATACCCGCGGGTTCATCTCGATCACGATCAGCCGCCCGTCCTTCGGGTTGACCGCGAATTGGACGTTGGAACCGCCTGTTTCGACACCGATTTCACGCAACACCGCGATGCTTGCGTTGCGCATGATCTGATATTCCTTGTCGGTCAGCGTCAGCGCGGGCGCGACCGTGATGCTGTCGCCGGTATGGACGCCCATCGGGTCGATGTTCTCGATCGAACAGATGATGATGGCGTTGTCCGCACGGTCGCGGACCACCTCCATCTCATATTCCTTCCACCCGAGCAGCGATTCCTCGATCAGCACTTCGGTGGTCGGCGACAGGTCCAGCCCGTTGCGAACGATCGCGATGAACTCCTCGCGATTGTACGCGATGCCGCCGCCCGATCCGCCCATCGTGAAGCTGGGACGGATGATCGCGGGCAGGCCGACCTTCTCCAGCCCCTCCAGCGCCTCCGCCTCGTTGTGCGCGATCGCCGAACGCGCGGATTCCAGCCCGATCCGGTCCATCGCATCGCGGAACTTCAGCCGGTCCTCGGCCATGTCGATCGCATCGGCGTCCGCGCCGATCATCGTGACGCCGAACTTTTCCAGCGTACCGTCGCGGAACAGCGCCAGCGCGGTGTTCAGCGCGGTCTGCCCGCCCATCGTCGGCAGAACGGCGTCCGGCCGTTCCTTCTCGATGATCTTCGCGACCACCTCCGGGGTGATCGGCTCGACATAGGTCGCGTCGGCCAGTTCGGGATCGGTCATGATCGTCGCGGGGTTCGAATTGACCAGGACGATGCGATACCCCTCCTCGCGCAACGCCTTGATCGCCTGCGTACCCGAATAATCGAATTCGCACGCCTGACCGATCACGATGGGACCAGCGCCGATGACGAGAATGGAGGATATGTCGGTGCGTTTGGGCATATTAGAACGGCGATTTCTTGTTAATGAAGACTGCCTCGATCATCGGTTGTAAATCATCGTCGTTGATCTCATACCTGTCCTTTCCGTAATCCTTGCCACACACCCGCTTGATGCCGTGTGGCAAGTTCGAAAGATAATTAACGATCGCAGTACTGATGTCCTGAACGGCTACATCCGCTTTCAATGATACCGTGACGCTAAAATCATTGTAGACGTCGACTTCCTCTCCGAATCGATTGACTGCCCGCCGACACTTTGCCGGGATGGTCAATGTCATACCTTGGTCAACGCGAGCGACCATCAGCGCTGGATAGGAGTCGTAGCGGGCACTGCATAGCGGCAGTCCGTCTGCGCCGCGGACGTTCTCGGGACATGAGTAGGACCAGCGCTCGGGTGATATGTAAAACATCTTTCCTTGCGGCGTCGTCTGCGACGGCGTCGCCTGAGACAATCCAAGCAATACAGAGAGCAAGAACATCGAAGCGATCACCGCAATCCTCCCACAAACCGCTTGAACAGGTACAAGCTATCCTGCGGCCCCGGGCTCGCCTCGGGATGATACTGGACCGAGAATGCCGGTCGGTCGTTCAGTTCGATTCCTGCATTTGATCCGTCGAACAACGACACGTGCGTTTCGGTCACTCCCGCGGGCAGGCTGTCGCGCTCGACCGCAAAACCGTGGTTCATGCTGGTGATTTCGACCGCGCCATCGCTCAGCCGCTTGACCGGGTGGTTCGCGCCGCGGTGGCCCTGGAACATCTTGGTCGTCTTTGCGCCGACCGCCAGCGCCAGCAATTGATGGCCAAGGCAGATGCCGAACAGCGGCTTTCCCGTTTCCAGTAGCCGCCGGATCACCGGAACGGCATACTCGCCGGTCGCAGCGGGATCGCCGGGGCCGTTCGACAGGAAGATGCCGTCCGGCTCCAGCACCATGATCGTCTCGAAAGACGCGCCAGCGGGAACTAGCGATACCTTCGCTCCGGCCTGAACAAGGTTGCGGAAGATATTGTGTTTGCTGCCATAGTCGATCGCGACGACATGCGGGCGGTTGATCGTCTTGGACTCACCTTCCGCTAACTTTCCGTATCCGAAGCCCAGCCGCCAGACGCCGCCGTCCCAGCCGCCATGCGTCTCGCGCGTGACCTCCTTGGCCAGATCCATCCCCTCCAGCCCCGGCCACGACTGCGCCTGCTCGATCAGGAAGGGCACGTCGAACACGCCCTCAGCACTATGCGCGATCACTCCGTTGGGTGCGCCCGCGCCCCTGATCCGTCGGGTCAGCGCCCGCGTGTCGATGCCCGCCAGCCCGATCCGAGTGTGCCGCTTCATCCAGCCGTCCAGCCGCTCGACGCTGCGGAAGCTGGACGGCGCGGTCACGTCCTCGCGCACGATCATGCCCAGCGCGTGCGGCGTATCCGCCTCCACGTCGTCCGGGTTCGCGCCGACGTTGCCGATATGCGGAAAGGTGAAGGTGATGATCTGCCCCGCAAAAGACGGATCGGTCATGATCTCCTGATAGCCGGTCATCGCGGTGTGGAAGCACACCTCCCCCACCGCATGGCCCTCCGCCCCGAAACCACGCCCCCACGCCACCTCTCCGCTGGCAAGGACCAGGCACCCGGTTGCGCCCGGCGGAACGGGCGCATGGCTAGGGTTGGCGTCGGCCATGATCGGCGGGCACTCCTTGTGTGGATCAACGATGTCGCTAAGCCCCGCCCGCTAAACCTGCCCCTCGGGTGCGTCAATCTGTTAAGAGAAGATCCCATGATTCGAGACGACATCAAAGCCGCCCAGATCGCCGCCATGAAGGCCGGCGACAAGGAAACCCGGAACGCCGTCAGCCTGATGCAGGCGGCGATCAAGAACCGCGATATCGAGGCGCGGACCGGCGGCGCGGTGGCGGACGACGACGCGCTGGTGGTCGAAGTGCTGCAGAAAATGGTCAAGCAGCGTCGCGAATCGATCGCGATGTTCGAAAGCGGCGGACGTCAGGAACTGGCCGACGCGGAGACAGCCGAGGTCGCCGTGATCGAACGCTTCCTCCCCGCGCAGTTGAGCGAAGCCGACACGAAGGCCGCAATCGAGGCGATCAAGGCCGAACTGGGCGCGTCCGGCATGAAGGACATGGGCCGCGTCATGGCCGAGCTGAAGTCACGCCACGCTAGCGAACTGGACATGAGCAAGGCGAGCGGGCTGGTGAAAGCGGCGCTGGCGTAAGGTGACGCTCACGCCCGCCTTTCTCGACGAACTCCGTGCCCGCACCTCGCTGTCGACCCTCATCGGCAAGACCACCAAACTCACCAAAGCGGGCCGCGAGTACAAAGGCTGCTGCCCGTTCCATAACGAGAAGACCCCGTCGTTCTACGTCAACGACGACAAGGGTTTCTACCATTGTTTCGGCTGCTCGGCTCATGGCGACGCGATTCGGTGGATGACCGACCAGCGCGGGCTTCCTTTCATGGATGCGGTGAAGGAACTCGCCGCCGCCGCGGGGCTAGACGTCCCCGCGCCCGATCGGCAGTCGGCGGAACGGGCAGAGCAGCAGAAGGGCCTGCACGACGTCATGGCCGCGGCAGCGGCGTGGTTCGAGGCGCAGTTGGATGGGCTGGCCGGGGGCGAGGCCCGCGCCTTGCTCGACCGGCGCGGTGTATCCGAAGCGACGCGGCGTGCGTTCGAGTTCGGCTTCGCGCCCGACAGCCGGGGAAAACTGCGCACCGCGCTGAAGGAATTTGGCGACCCGATGCTGATCGAAGCCGGATTGCTCATCAGCGTGGAGGGCAAGGAACCCTATGATCGCTTCCGCGGCCGCCTGATGATCCCGATCCGCGACCCGCGCGGGCGCGTCATCGCGTTCGGCGGGCGCATCATCGGAGAGGGCGAGCCGAAATACCTCAACTCCCCCGACACCCCGCTCTTCGACAAGGGGCGCATCCTCTACAATCTCGATCGCGCCGCGTCCGCGGTGCGCAAGACCGCGCGGGTGTTCGTGGTCGAGGGCTATATGGACGTCGTCGCGCTGGCGCAGGCGGGCCTGGGCGAAGCGGTAGCCCCGCTCGGCACCGCGCTGACCGAGGCGCAGTTGGAGCGGCTGTGGCGGATGGTCGATGTGCCGACGCTGTGCTTCGATGGCGACCCGGCGGGACAGAAGGCCGCCTTGCGCGCCGCCCACCGCGCGCTGCCCATGCTCGCGCCGGGCCGCAGCCTGTCGTTCGTTACGCTGCCCCAGGGGCAAGACCCCGACGATCTGGTCAAGGCGAAGGGCGCGATCGGGTTCGAGGCATTGGTCCGCGAGGCCGAACCACTCGTCGATCGGCTGTGGAAACACGAACTCGCCGCCGAACCCGCGGTCACTCCCGAACAACGCGCCGGGCTGAAACGCCGCCTGTCCGACCTGGCGCAGACGATCGCCGACCCGTCGGTGCGCAGCGAATATCAGGCCGAGTTCCGCAACCGCTTCGACGACGCCTTCACCCGCGTCCGTCCCGCGTTCGTGCCCCGCGGCCCGATGGGCAAGCGCGACGCCAAGGGCAAATGGACCCCGCCCCCGCCCCCCACCACCAATGACGCCAAGGCGGTTCGCGCAGCAGGCGGCATCGATCGCGTGCTGGCGAAAGCCGTACTCGCCGGGCTGATTCGCCACCCGGCAGAGATCGCGCGGCATATGGAGCTCCTGGGCGGCCTGCGTTTCGTGGACGGCGCGCTCGGGCGGCTATTCGAGGCTGTGGTGGACGTCGCGCTGGAAGACCTCCGCGACAAGGGGGCGCTTGATAGCCGCCGCCTCGTCACCATATTGGCCAAATCCGGTTTTGAAACGGTCGCTTCCGACCTGCTGAGAGCCGACACGATGCCATATAGTTTCACGCAAAAGGTGGGGGACGCGGCGCGCGCCAGAGACGATCTGGACGAAGCGATCGCGATCCTTGTCGCCCGACCGGAGGTGGACGCGGCGCTGGCGGAGGCAACTTCCGCCATGCAGGCGCGCTTTACCGATGAAGCCTTTGCGCGGCAGGTGGCGTTGTTGAACGAACAACGGGCGCTGGACGAGCGGCTTGCAAATCTCGTGCAGGCGAACGAAGACGCCCGCGCGCTTGGTACCGAGGACTATTGATGGCGAAGACGAACATGGCGGAAGCCCCCGAAACGGCCGAAAACGGGGATGCGCCGCTGATCGATCTCAACGACGCGAACGTGAAGAAGATGCTCGCCCGCGCCAAGAAGCGCGGATACATCACCTATGACCAGCTCAACGAAGCGTTGCCGCAGGATCAGCTGACCTCGGATCAGCTCGAAGATGCGATGGCGGCGCTGAACGAGATGGGCGTCAACATCGTCGAGAACGAGGAAGCCGGCGAAGACGGCGAGCCGGAGGAACGCGCCGACGACGACGACGCCGAACCGGTCGACGCCACCGCTACCGACGACAATTCGCCGCTTCCGGAAAAGAAGAAGGAAACGATCGATCGCACCGACGATCCGGTGCGGATGTACCTGCGCGAGATGGGCGCGGTCGAGCTACTGAGCCGCGAGGGCGAGATCGCGATCGCCAAGCGGATCGAGGCCGGTCGCGACACGATGATCCTGGGCCTGTGCGAATCGCCGATCACGTTCAACGCGATCATCGACTGGTCGACCGCGCTGAACGAAGGCACGATGCAGCTGCGCGAGATTCTCGATCTCGACGCCATGCTGTCGAAGGGTCCGTCGGCCGAGCAGGTCGCCGCCGCCGAGGACGATACCGGCGAGATCAGCGAAAAGACCGCGGGCACCAGCTTCAAGGAAGAAGAAGAGCCCGAGGAAGCGCCGGTCGCCGAAGACGACGACGACATGACCGAGCGCCGCACGCCACGCCCATCCGATGACGAGGAGGAGGACAACACCCTCAGCCTCGCGCAGATGGAAGAGACGCTGAAGCCGCAGGCGCTCGAAAAGTTCGCAAACATCACCGCGATCTACAAGAAATTCTCGAAGATGCAGGCGGGACGCCTCGACGCGATGAGCGCGGGCGGGGAATTGTCGACGGGCGACGAGCGCAAATACCACAAGCTGCGCGAAGAACTGACCGCCGAAGTCGAGAGCGTCCAGTTCCACAACGCCAAGATCGAATATCTCGTCGATCAGCTTTACAGCTATAACCGGCGCCTGACTGCGCTGGGCGGGCAGATGCTGCGGCTAGCCGAGCGGCATAAGGTGAATCGCAAGGATTTCCTCGACCGCTATATGGGTCACGAACTGGACGACACGTTCATCGCGACCGTGCAGGGTCTCGACAAGAAGTGGACCGCGTTTGCGGTCAACGAAGGCGATGCTGTCGATCGCATCCGCATGGAAATCGCCGAGATTTCGCAGCAGACCGGCATGGCGCTGGGCGAGTTCCGCCGCATCGTCAACATGGTCCAGAAGGGCGAACGCGAAGCGCGGATCGCCAAGAAGGAAATGGTCGAAGCGAACTTGCGGCTGGTGATCTCGATCGCGAAAAAGTACACGAATCGAGGACTTCAGTTCCTGGACCTCATCCAGGAAGGCAACATCGGCTTGATGAAGGCGGTGGATAAGTTCGAGTACCGCCGCGGCTACAAATTCAGCACCTATGCGACCTGGTGGATCCGCCAGGCGATCACGCGGTCGATCGCGGATCAGGCGCGGACGATCCGCATCCCGGTCCACATGATCGAGACGATCAACAAGCTGGTCCGGACCAGCCGCCAGTTCCTCCACGAACAGGGCCGCGAGCCGACGCCGGAAGAAATGGCCGAGCGCCTATCCATGCCGCTCGAAAAGGTCCGCAAGGTGATGAAGATCGCCAAGGAACCGATCAGCCTCGAAACGCCGATCGGCGATGAGGAGGACAGCCACCTTGGCGATTTCATCGAGGACAAGAATGCGGTCATCCCGGTCGACGCCGCGATCCAGGCGAACCTTAAGGAAACCGTCACGCGCGTCCTGGCGTCGCTGACCCCGCGTGAGGAACGCGTGCTGCGGATGCGCTTCGGGATCGGGATGAACACCGATCATACGCTGGAGGAAGTCGGCCAGCAGTTCAGCGTGACCCGCGAACGCATCCGGCAAATCGAGGCGAAGGCGCTGCGCAAGCTGAAGCACCCGAGCCGCAGCCGCAAGATGCGGTCCTTCCTCGACCAATAAGCGAACGCCCCGGCGAAAGGGACCATCTGTCGCCGGGGCGCTCTTCTGGTCGGCGCGATGCGATGGGAGTGTCCGCATCGAACCGGTCTTCTTCAGGACAACTGCTGGACCGTGCCGCCGCCCCGATGCAGCCCATTCTAGCGGCGTCTCGTTAACCGTCCGGTGGCTGCATGATCGCCGCCAGTTACGCAATTCAGGAACGTGCCGGCGGGCGTGACTGAAATTCCGCGCGGTGATTTCGGTCCATTTCGGGTTTGTCGCGCACGGTTCGCGCAGCAGCATCACGTCCGAACCGGTCCGGCTGCCTTGCGAAGCCCGTTGTGCTGCGCGAGCCCTTCGTCATGGCAAACGCGCTTCCAAGCTCACCCGCCGCACAGCAATGTGTCACCGCATCGGACCTGGTCCGCCATTTTGGCATCTGGCAGGAACGTGCGGCGCGCGCGCCGGTGTACATTCTACACCGCGGCCGGCCGCGTTTTGCGCTGACCTCACTCGACGTCATGGATGCGCTTTGCGCACCACACAGCGCCGATTTGGGGGACGAGGCCGCGTTCGCCGCGCTGCTCGACGCCATCGATGAACTGGTGATGATCGCGGACCACGATGGCGCGATCGTCGCCACCAGCCGCGCCGTGCGCGCGCGCTTCGGCGATATGGTGCGCAGCGGCGCAAGCCCCGCCGCAATGGCGGTCGTGGGCGGCGGATTTTTGTCCGATGCGATCGCGCGCGTCTCCGTCAGCGGAATCGACGAGCAGGTGGAAATGGTGCCCGCGCGCTATCCGACACGCCGCATCGCCTGCGTTCTGTCGCCATTTCCGAACGGCTGCCTCATTCACATCCATGATCTGACGACCCAAGAAGATCTGGCCGTCACCCGCGCGCGCAACAACGCGATCACGGCTGCGATCGAGGCGAGCGGCGCGGTCGTCACGCGGATCGGCCTGCGCGGCTATCTGATCGACCCGCCAGTCGCGCTCGCCCATCTGATCGGTGTGGCGCGCGACGCGCTGGAGACTGTCCGCTTCGCTTCGCTGATCGACGTGTCGGGCCGGGTTGCTGTCGGCGAAGCGATGGAATCGGTGCTCGGCGACGCCGCGCCACGCCGTGTCGTAACCAGCCTGCTGGTCCGCGGCGCCGAAGCGATTCCGGTGACGATCGGCCTGTCGGCGCTCCGGCCGGCGACCCGGATCGAGGAATTGGTCGCGACCATCACCGTATCGCGCGCGGGCGCCCCGCACCCGTAAACCGCGTCTTTACACGCTTCGTATAAACCCATGCTTCACACCGGGCGGGAGGGTGCGCTTTTCGCGCCCAGGCGGGGGAATTGCGTGGCGACGGTAACGATTGCGGGACGGGCCGCGCTAAGCGAGACGATCGTCGCGATGGTCCAGGCGGACGGCACCGCCGCCGCCGCCTGGCCGAACGCGCTGATCGGTCCGGCGGTTGCGTTGCGCGATCTGGCGGACGCGGTCCACACCCTCTGCGCGCTTCATGCCACCGCACCGGGAATCGTCGATCTCGCACGACACGCGAACGGCGCACAGCCGATCCATGATGCGCTGGACGCCGCCGCCGATGCCTTTGCCGACGAACGCGCCGCGCTGGTGGCGCTGACCGCCGCGGTTGGTCCGTTGCCATCCACGCCCGGACAGGCCGAATGCGAAGCGGCGGTACTCGCGCAACGGCACGCGTTGACGATGCTGGCCCGGTCCGACCGCACCGGATGCGCGATCGGCGCGGCGGCGGCCTTCCTGCTGGACTGGCGCGGGATTCGTCGCATCCTGGACATTGCGACGGTGCGCGCAGGCGTGGAGCAGCGTGCCGATACGATGCCACGCGCGGAGGACGTCACCGCGCTGCTCGTCGACCTCGCGCCCAGTCCCGCCACCGAACGCGCGATCGCGTTCGGCGTGCAGCAATTGCTCGCGCAGCACCGCGGGGTCTGGCAACTTCTTGACGCCCGCGCCTCGGCCCGCCGCGACCGCTGACGCGGCTTGCACTGACGCGCACCTTCCCGCTATCGCCAAACCCGGTTTTCGAACGATACGGGAAATGGGCATGAAGCGCTTCGAGGGAACGCAGAGCTACGTTGCGACCGACGATCTGAAGGTTGCGGTGAATGCTGCGGTTACTCTCCGTCGCCCACTGCTGGTGAAGGGCGAACCCGGGACCGGAAAAACCGTTCTGGCCTATGAAATCGCGAAGGCGGTTGGCGCGCCGCTGATCGAGTGGAACATCAAATCCACCACGAAGGCGCAGCAGGGCCTGTACGAATATGACGCGGTCGCCCGTCTGCGCGACGGTCAGTTGGGCGATGAGCGGGTGCACGACATCGCGAACTATATCCGCAAAGGCAAATTGTGGGAGGCGTTCACCCATCCCACCCCGCCCGTCCTGCTAATCGACGAGATCGACAAGGCCGATATCGAGTTTCCCAACGATCTGTTGCAGGAACTCGATCGGATGGAATTTCACGTTTATGAGACGAAGGAGACGGTGCGCGCCGCCGAACGCCCGATCGTCGTCATCACGTCGAACAACGAAAAGGAACTGCCCGACGCATTCCTGCGCCGGTGCTTCTTCCACTACATCAAATTCCCCGACCGCGAGACGATGCAGGCGATCGTCGACGTCCATTTCCCCGGCATCCAGAAGATCCTGGTCAGCAAGGCGATGGACATCTTCTACGATGTCCGCGACGTGCCCGGTCTGAAGAAGAAGCCCAGCACGAGCGAATTGCTCGACTGGCTGAAACTGCTGTTGCACGAGGATATGCCGCTCGACGTGCTGCAGAACCGCGACCCGACCAAGGCGATCCCCCCGCTCCACGGCGCGCTGCTGAAGAACGAACAAGACGTGATGCTGTTCGAACGGCTGGCGTTCATGGCCAAGCGACAGGCGAACAAGGGCTGACAGGCCCAGCCTCTACGCCCGCGCCTCCAGGATCATGTTGAACGGCCCCTCCGCCGCGCGCCGCACACGCGAAAACCCAGCGTCGCGCAAAACGCCGGTGATCGCCGCCTCCCCGGCCTGCGCGCCCAGCGCGGCACCGACCTCCTGCGCCAGCGACGTCGGCACGCAGATCATCGTCGACGCGTTGTAGTACAGCCGACTGACCGGATTGCCGATATTGTCCTCAGGCCGATCCGCCGCGATCGGCTCGACGATCATCCAGTTGGCGTCGGGCTTCATCATCTGCCGGATGTGCGCCGCGCAGCCGCGCGGATCTCCCATGTCGTGCAGGCAATCGAACACCGTGATCAGGTCGAACCCATCGTCGGCAATGTCCTTCGCCGCCGCGGTCTCGAACCGCACCCGATCGCTCAGGCCGTGCGCCGCCGCATGGGCGTTCGCCTCGGCGATCGATGGTTCGTGAAAATCGTAACCTACGAAGCGGCTGTTCGGGAACGCCTGCGCCATCAGCAAGGTCGAGAAACCGACGCCGCAGCCGATGTCGGCGACGTCCGCGCCTAATTCCAGCTTCGGCCCAACGCCATCCAGCGCGGGCAGCCAGTTCTGGACGATGTTGTTGACATAGCCGGGACGGAAGAACGCGCCGACCGCGCAGAACAGGCATCCCGCGGAGTCGCCCCACGCCACGCCGCTGCCGTCGCGGAAACCCGCCTCGACCTTGGGCTCGCCCTCGATCATCGCCGCGGCCAGATCGAACGCACCGCGCAGATAGACCGGGCTGTCGGTCACCGCGAACACCATCGCCTGTTCCGGGTTCAGCGCAAAGCGTCCGCTCGCCGCGTCATAGTCGACGTATCCGTTGGCCGCCTGCGCCATCGCCCATTCGCGGACATAGCGTTCCGCCAGCCCGCCCGCCCTTTCGGCGAGTTCCGCCGCTGTCGCCGGGCCGTCCCGGTGCAACGCGTCGAACAGCCCGAGCCGATATCCGATCCGCGCGGTCGGAACGCTATACGCGCCGCCCAGATCGCCCAGCATCTTGCCCACCAGCGCGTGAAGGCGCTCTTCGTTGAAACCAGTCATGATCGCTCCTCCCCAAAAAGGATGTGCAGCGCGACCCGGCAACGGCTCTTATTGGCGCGGTAATATCACATTATGCTTGGTCCGGACGCACGAAACTCGATCCGCCGCATAGTTAACTTTTCGTTAACCTTTTACGGACACCCCTTGGTTGGGGGACGCCGGATAGGTGTCGTGTATGCGTAACGTGTTCCTTTTCGCCAGTTTCTTGAGCCTGTCGCTCGCCGCCGCCGGGCAAGCTACTGCCAGGTCGTTGCTCGACTATGTCGGCCAGTGCGTGCCGTTCGCGCGGGCGGCATCGGGCATTCAGATTTATGGCGACGCCTGGACGTGGTGGGATCAGGCGGGGGGCAAGTACGACCGTGGCGAACGCCCGCGGGTAGGATCGGTCATCGCCTTCGCCAAGCAATCGCGCCTGCCGCTGGGCCACGTCGCGGTGGTCAGCCGGATCGTCGAACAGCGCGTGGTGATGCTGACCCACGCCAATTGGTCGCGCCAGAATGGAGAACGTGGCCATGCCGAACAGGACGTGACGTTGTTCGACGTCAGCCGCGACAACGACTGGAGCGAGGTGAAGGTCTGGTATCGCGACGCGACCGGCCTCGGCGGCACCATCTACCGCGTCAACGGCTTCATCTACGCCCCCGGCCGCCCTTCCCCCGACATCACCAGCCGCAATCCCGATTACATCGGCGCGCTGATCGACGCTTATGTGCCGGGCGCGGAGGCCGCGACGCGCTAAAACGGCATTCGCGCGGGCTGTCCTACAACAATGATATATGCCAGACACGCCCAATGACCCGCGCGCGCTCCGTTATCATCGATCGACCTGTCGACGATTGCCCGGACATGGCGTGTTGTCGTTTTTCCGGAACCTTCGGAACCTTCGGCTGATGTTCCTCAACTTCCTCGACGAGCTCCGCAGCGCGGGCATTCCGGCCAGCATGAAGGAGCATCTGATCCTGCTCGAGGCGCTCGACCGCGAGGTGATCGATCGGACGCCCGAGCAATTCTATTACCTGTCGCGATCGGTGTATGTGAAGGACGAGGGGCTGCTCGACAAGTTCGATCAGGTCTTCGCCAAGGTCTTCAAGGGCATCGAGACCAATTTCGGGCAGCAGACCGCGGAAATTCCGGCCGACTGGCTGAAGGCGGTCGCCGAGAAATATCTCAGCGCCGAGGAAATGGAAGCGATCAAATCGCTCGGTTCGTGGGACGAGATCATGGAGACGCTGAAGAAGCGACTCGAGGAACAGCAGAAACGCCATGAGGGCGGCAACAAGTGGATCGGGACGAAGGGCACGTCGCCCTATGGCAACAGCGGCTACAACCCGGAAGGCGTGCGGATCGGCGGCGAATCGAAGCACAAGCGCGCGCTGAAGGTGTGGGACCAGCGCGAATTCCGCAATCTCGACAACACCAAGGAACTCGGCACCCGCAACATCAAGATCGCGCTGCGCCGGTTGCGCCGGTTCGCGCGCGAGGGTGCGGCGGACGAGCTGGATATCGACGGCACGATCGCGGGCACCGCGCGGCAGGGCTGGCTGGACATCGTGATGCGCGCCGAACGCCGCAATGCGGTGAAGCTGCTGCTGTTCCTGGACGTCGGCGGATCGATGGACCCGTTCGTGAAGCTGTGCGAGGAATTGTTCTCGGCCGCGACCAGCGAGTTTAAAAATCTCGAATTCTTCTATTTCCACAATTGCCCGTATGAGGGCGTGTGGAAAGACAACAAGCGGCGCTTTTCCGAACGCACGCCGATGTGGGACGTGCTCCACAAATACGGCCACGACTATAAACTGGTGTTCGTCGGCGACGCGTCGATGAGCCCGTATGAGATCACGCATCCGGGTGGCTCGGTCGAGCATTTCAACGAGGAATCTGGCGCGGTGTGGATGCACCGGCTGACCACGACGTACCCGGCCGCAGTGTGGCTGAACCCGGTCACGAGCGCGCAATGGGGCTATTCGCAGTCGGTGAAGATCATCCGCGAGTTGATGAACGACCGTATGTACCCGCTGACGCTGGCCGGGCTGGACGACGGGATGCGGGAATTGACGCGGAAGCGGTAGGTTTTCCGATCACTCGACCGCGTAACACCTCCCCGGCGAAGGCCGGGGCCCAGTTGCAACGTCTTTAGTTGGCTGGTTCAGCCAACCGTAACAGGCACCTGTGAAACTGGACCCCGGCCTTCGCCGGGGAAGTCACCAAGCGTGCGACATCTCTGGTAGTGGGGGGTCCGCTTCGTGGCGAACCCCCTCCTCCCCTACCTCGAATTCCTATCTCAGGCTCTCGGCGACCGCCTGATTGACGATCTTCCCGTGGCGGACGTTCAGGCCGTTCATCAGCCCCACATCCGCCTCGCACGCCGCATAACCCTTGTCGGCCAGCGCCAGACCGTACGGCAGCGTCGCGTTGTTGAGCGCGTGGCTCGACGTCAGCGGCACCGCGCCCGGCATGTTGGCGACGCAATAATGGATCACGCCGTCGACCTCATAGGTCGGGTCGGCGTGAGTCGTCGCATGGCTGGTTTCGAAGCAGCCGCCCTGATCGATCGCGACGTCGACCAGCACCGCGCGCGGCTTCATGTGGCCGAGCATCGCGCGGGTGATCAGCTTCGGGGCCGACGCGCCGGGGATCAGCACGGCGCCGATCACCGCATCGGCCTCCGAAATCTCATGCTCGATCGATTCGAGCGTCGACACGCGCGTACGGACACGCCCCTGGAACAGCTCGTCGAGCTGGCGCAGCCGCGGGATCGAACGGTCGACGATCGTCACCTCCGCTCCCAGCCCGACCGCCATCCTCGCGGCGTGGGTGCCGACGACGCCGCCGCCCAGCACTACGATCCGCGCCGGCGCGACGCCGGGGACGCCACCCATCAGCACGCCGCGGCCGCCGTTATACGCCTTCAACGCCGTTCCCGCGGCCTCGATCGACAACCGCCCCGCGACTTCGCTCATCGGCGCGAGCAGCGGCAGGCCGCCGTGCGTGTCGGTCACGGTTTCATACGCGACCGCCGTTACGCCCGACGCCATCAATCCCTTGGCCTGCTCGGGATCGGGCGCGAGGTGGAGGTAGGTGAAGAGGATATGGTCCTCGCGCAGCTGCACCCATTCGGACGGCTGCGGCTCCTTCACCTTCACGATCATCTCGGCCTGCGCGAACACCTCTCCGGCGGTCGGAATGATCGTCGCGCCCGCCGCGACATAGGCTGCGTCGTCTGCGGCGATGCCCGCTCCAGCGCCGGTCTGGACCAGCACCTCATGCCCGCGCGCGCGGTATTCGCGCACCGCGCCCGGCGTCAGCCCGACGCGATATTCGTGGTTCTTGATTTCCTTGGGCACGCCGACGCGCATGATGGGCTCCCGAATCGCCAGAAGTAACAGATGCGACCATCTAGAGCCGTTATGCTCAGGCCGCCAGCGTTACTCCCTCGGCGGCGATGTACGCCCCGGCCGCAGCCGCATCCAGCGGGCGGCTGAACCAGTAGCCCTGAATGCTGCTGCATCCCTGCCCGCGCAGTTCGGATAGCTGCTCCGCATCCTCCACGCCCTCCGCGGTCGTCTCCATGTGCAATGCCGTCGCCAGGTCGACGATTGCGCGGACGATGGCGGCGGCGCTGTGATCCGAGGCAACCGGCGTTACAAAAGACCGGTCGATCTTGATCTTGTCGAACGGAAAACTGCGCAGATAGCTGAGCGATGAATAGCCGGTGCCGAAATCGTCCAGCGCGACGCGAACGCCCATCGCACGAAGGCGGTGGAGCAGTGCGACGACGTTCTCCTCCCCGTCGAGGAACACCGATTCGGTGATCTCCACCTCAAGCCGTTGCGGCGCGAGGCCGCTGCGGGTCAACGCCTGCAGCACTATCGCCTGGAAGCCCGAATTGCGGAACTGCAGCGGCGAAACGTTCACCGCGATGCGGATATGCTCGGGCCACGCCGTCGCTGCGCGGCACGCTTCGTGCAACACCCACTCCCCGATCGAAACGATCAACCCCGTCTCCTCGGCGACCGGGATGAACTCGACGGGTGAGACGAGACCGCGTGTCGGGTGATGCCAGCGAAGCAGCGCTTCGAAGCAGCCGACGCGGTCGCGCTTCAGATCGACGATCGGCTGAAAATTCAACTCGAACTGGCCGCATTTCAGCGCCTGGCGCAGGTCGAGTTCGATCTGGCGACGGCGGCGCGCGGCTTCGTCCAGCGCGGGTTCGAAGAAACGGAAAACGCCGCGGCCATCCTGTTTGGCGCGATACAGTGCGAGATCGGCGTTCTTCAGTAGCTGATCCGCGTCCCGCCCGTCGCCGGGGCTGAGCGCAATCCCCACGCTGGTGCCGGTGGCGATCAGATGCCCCTCTGTCTGCACCGGCTCGGTCAGCGAATCGACGATCGACTGCGCCAGCGCGCGCGGCCGATCGACATCGAAACCGCCCGACAGCAGGATCGCGAACTCGTCACCCCCCAACCTTGAGACGAAGGCGTCGGGCGCGAGCGTCGTCAGCGTCAATCCAATCAGCTTCAGCAGCGCGTCGCCGACCGGGTGCCCAAGCGTATCGTTGACGCCCTTGAACCCGTCCAGGTCGAGGCACAGCACTGCGATCGGATCGCCGTTATGCGCCGACCGCGCCAGCGCCTGATCGAGCGCCTGACGCAGCGATACCCGGTTCGGCAGGCCGGTCAGCGAATCGTGGAACGCCAGATGCGTGATGCGATGTTCGCGCTCGACGATCCCCGCCGACATCCGGTTGAAGCTTTCCGCCAGCCGCCCGATCTCGTCACCGCTCTCGATCGAAACTTCCGCGCGCGTGCCCTCCTCCAGCGATTGCGCGGCGGCGTCCAGTGCAGCGATCGGACCCGCGATCCCGCGCGCCAGCCGGCCGCTGCCAAGAACGACCGCTATCAATCCGAGCAATCCGGCGATCACGATGCCGACGCTGATCGGGCGGTACGGGGCGAGCGCAAGATGGGTCGGGTAGCGGATCAGCATCGCCGCAGTCACCTTGCCGTCGGCCCCGCGCAACGGCTTGGCTAATGCGAACGCTCGTCCCGTCGGCAACGAGAGCGTCGTCAGCGGGCGCGCGTTGCTCGATTCGGCGACCAACTGGTCGAGCCCGCGATCCGGCGCGATCGACCGATCCGCGGCCACCCAATGCCCTGCCTCGTCGGGGTGCAGGATCGTCGCGATCAACGGGATCGACGACAGTTTTTGCAGACCGCGCATCTCGGCCGAATCGAGCCGCAACGCGAACACGACCCAGCCGATTTCGGTCGGTGCGAGGATCGGCGACAAGACGACGCGGTAAACCTGACCGTCGACGACGACCACGGCGTCATGCCGCCCGGCGCTGAGCGTGAACGGCAGTTGCGACACCGCCGTGGCCAGCGGTCCCGCCGCGCCGATCACCTGACCCTCAAGATCGACGACCATCGCATCGCGGACTCGCGCCCGCGCCCGAAGCGACACCAACGCCGATTCGATCGTCGCGGCGTCGCCGCTCGCCACCGCGCTGCGGAAGCCGAAATCGCGCGCCAGCACGTCGGCCGCCCCCGCCAGCGACTGCTGCCGCAGAGCCCACAACCGGTCGTACACCGTCCCGCTCGCGGCCAGTTCCGCCATCACCGATTCGCGCGCGTTGTGGCGCACGATCACTTGCGTCACCGCGACGATCGCGACCAGCGCAAGCGCGAACAGCCCGGCGTACAGCACCGCCAGCTTCGTCCGCAGCGAGCGGAAGCGGGGCCGCGAAAATGCCATCAGCGCGCGTTGACCGTCGTCGATAGTCCGTTCGGCGCGACGCGCAGCGCCTGCACCAGCGTGTTGCCCGGTGCGCGGATGGACGGATGCCAGACGCGGACGGTCACGGCGCCCGCCGGCACGCCCTGCAACGCGACACGGCCCGTGGTGTTGGTCTGCGCAGCGAACGGGGTACTCACGACGAACACGAAACCGCTCATCGAATCGTGGATATTGCAGCCCAGCGCCACGACGCCAGGTTTGTCGAACGTAACTGTGCGCGCTTCCTCCCGGCCATACAGCTTAAGGTCGAATTTCTTCGGCTTGGAGAATGAATAGACGTGGTGCCGCACCTTGTCGCGATTGGGAAACGCGACGCTCGCGCCGACCGGCACGATCAGGACATGCGGCTGGAACTGGATGTTGCGCTGTTCGACCGAATACGCGCCGCGCGGCGGCGGCGTGGCGACGCCGGGAGCCTCCACCGCGACGACCGCGCCTGCGATCGGTTTGCCGTCAGGCCCGCGCACGTCGATCGTCACGGGGGCGGCGAAAGCGGCGCTTGCGTAAAATACGCTGGTCGCGGCGAGCAGGAACAAGCGAACGGTCATGCCTGCTGCCTTAGTCGCGATCCGGTTACGGCGTTGTAAAGGCCGCCTTAACGCCAATTCAACCATATCGGGGTCATTGCGAGCAGGAACGAACCACCTGGAAACGCCGATGATCTTCTCCAGATTCTTGATTGCTCTCGGATTGATCGCCGCAGCCCCGGCGTATGCCGACGATGGCCGCGCGGGTGGGAAACTGCTGCTGACCGACGGCATCACCACGGTCGAGGGCGCCGCGGGCGGCGGCATCGCGACATGGGCGGTGATCGCAGGAAACGAAACGAACCGCGGCATCGGCGGATCGGCGCACGCGACGCTGGTCGCCCTCCCCGACTTCTCGCTGAAGAGCTTCGGCGCGGCGATCGGCATCCACGACCGGGTTGAGCTGTCTTACACCCGCCACGTCTTCGACACGCGCGATGCGGGCGCGGCGCTTGGTCTCGGCAAGGGGTTCACCTTCGGACAGGACGTGTTCGGCGCAAAGGTCCGATTGCTGGGCGACGCGATCTGGGCGCAGGACAGTTGGGTGCCGCAGGTCGCGGTCGGCGTGCAATACAAGGACGCGAACCGCGACGCGGTCGTCCGCGCGGTCGGCGCGCGACAGGACAAGGGCGCGGATATCTACGTCGCCGCGACGAAGCTGATCCTGTCGCAAAGCGCGATCCTGAACGCGACGGTCCGCTTCACGAAAGCCAACCAATGGGGGCTGCTGGGCTTCGGCGGCGACAAGCAATCTTCGCGAACCGCCCAGTTCGAGGGATCGGCAGGCGTCATGCTCAGCCCCAGCATCGTCGTCGGGGCCGAATATCGCACGAAGCCCGACAATCTCGGCTTTGCGGAAGAGGACGATTCATTCGACGTCTTCGCCGCCTGGGCGGTCCACCGCAACGTCACCGTCACCGCCGCCTACGCCGACCTTGGTGACATCGCGACGGTCAAGAACCAGCGCGGGCTGTTCCTGTCGCTGCAGGGCGCATTCTAGGAGGTTTCATGTCGTTGTTTCTCGCCACCGTCTTGCTGCTTGGCGCGCAGGCAGCCCCCACCGAAGAAGCGGTTGATCCCTATACCCAGAACAACGCCAATGCCGGCGCGACGGCGTTCGCAGACGACGCGATGTGGCGCGCATTTCACGGGCGCGAAGGGGTCGATCGGATCGTCGAGGCGTTCGTCGCGCGCAACCAGTCCGATCCGCGCATCGGCGATATCTTCAAGGGGCAGGACATGGTCCGCCTGCGCCGCGTGCTGAAGGAGCAGTTCTGCTACATCCTGAACGGCGGCTGCGATTATTCCGGCCGCACCATGAAGGATGCGCACAAGGATATGGGCATTCAGCAGGCCGACATGGGCGCTCTGGTAGAGAATTTGCAGGCCGCGATGCGCGCCGAGGGCGTGGATTTCCGCGCGCAAAACCGGTTCCTGGCGAAGCTTGCGCCGATGAAGCGGGATGTGGTGGAGCGGTAGGATTTAGGTACGGCTGAACGCCGCGGCGAAGCCGCGTCGTCAGTCGGCGCCTGAGCGCCGCTGGCCGTTCGCGCCTGAGGCTGGCGACAGCTATGCTGTCGCGTCGCCGGCGCGAATTGGTGGAGCCGAGGGGGATCGAACCCCTGACCTCTGCAATGCCATTGCAGCGCTCTCCCAGCTGAGCTACGGCCCCATCCGTCCGGGAGCGCCCCCTAACGAGGCGCTGCGGGCTTGGCAAGCGGCGCGTCGCACCGCCTGCCTCACCCGATCACATCAGATCAATTGTCGTCGTCGTTGGTCGGGGCTTCGACGCCCAGATCATCGTCACCGCCCAGATCGACTTCGTCGTCGGCCGAGGGCTCCTCGTCTTCACCGGTGTCGATATCCTCATCGTCACCCGCCAGATCGTCGTCGACCTTCTCCTTGGCGACCTTCGCCTGCTCGAACGGCAGCGGTTGCTTGGACTTCAGGATTGCTTCCGGCTCCCACGCATACCCGCATTCGATGCAGGTGACGGGGTGGTCCTTTTCGAGGTCGTAGAAACGCGTCGCGCATTTCGGGCACGAGCGTTTCGTGCCCCACTCCGGCTTGATCATGCCGTATTCAGCCTTTCGAATGGGTGGTCTGCAGAGGTCTCCTCCGCAAAGTGGGCGCGCCTTGCCATAGCACAAGGGCGCTGTCAAAGCGCCGCCGCGATGACGCACCCCCCCGCTCGGCCCGTTACGATCGAACCCAGCACCGGCTTGCACGGCCGTATCCGCGTGCCGGGCGACAAGTCGATCAGCCACCGATCGTTGATGCTGTCGGCGCTGGCGGTCGGCGAAAGCCGGGTCGAGGGACTGCTGGAGGGCGAGGACGTGCTCGCCACCGCGGCGGCGATGCGCGCGATGGGGGCGCAGATCGAACGTGGCGAGGACGGCGTCTGGCGCATCCATGGCGTCGGCGTCGGCGGATTGCTGCAGCCGGCCCAGGCGCTCGACATGGGCAATTCGGGCACGTCGACCCGGTTGCTGATGGGATTGGTCGCGAGCCACCCGATCACCGCGACCTTCGCCGGCGACGCCTCGCTTTCGGGACGGCCGATGGCGCGGGTGATCGATCCGCTCTCGACGATGGGGGCGGACATAACCGCCTCCCCCGGCGGAAAGTTGCCGCTGATGGTCCGCGGGATGTGTCCCGCGATCCCGATCGAATACACGCTGCCCGTCGCGTCGGCGCAGGTGAAGTCGGCGATCCTGCTCGCCGCGCTCAACACGCCGGGCATCACGCGGGTGATCGAACCCGTCCCGACGCGCGATCACAGCGAACGGATGCTGGCGGGTTTCGGTGCGAACCTGACCGTCGAGGCGACCACCCGCGGCCGCGTCATCTCGCTCCACGGCGAGGCGGGGTTGAAGCCGCAGTCAATCGTAGTACCGGGCGACCCCTCGTCCGCCGCGTTCTGGCTGGTCGCCGCCTCGATCGTGCCCGGCAGCGACATCGTGGTCGAGAATGTCGGGCTGAACCCGACCCGCGCCGGGCTGATCGCGGTGTCGCGGCTGATGGGCGCGGACATCACCGAACTGAACCCTCGCGACGTGGGGGGCGAGCCGGTCGCCGACCTGCGCGTGCGGCACGCCGCACTGACCGGGATCGAGGTGCCGCACGACATCGCGCCATCGATGATCGACGAATATCCCGTGTTGTTCGTCGCCGCGGCGTTTGCACAGGGCCGCACGATCGCACGCGGGGCTCACGAACTGCGGGTGAAGGAATCGGACCGTATCGCCGCGATGCGTGACGCGCTCGAAGCGAACGGCGTCGCGTGTGAAGAACACGACGACGGCCTGACGATCGACGGTAGCGGCGGCGAAGCGATCCCCGGCGGCGGTCGGGTCGCCTCGAAACTCGACCACCGTATCGCAATGAGCATGGCGGTGGCTGGACTTCATGCGGCGAAACCCGTCTCGATCGATGACGCAGGCCCGGTGGCGACCAGTTATCCGGCGTTTTTCGATCAGCTTGCGCAATTGTGTCGGGGTGTGCGTTGATTATTGCCGTCGATGGCCCGGCTGCTTCGGGCAAGGGGACGATCGCGAAGGCGCTCGCCCGTCATTACAATCTGCCGCATCTGGATACGGGGCTTCTCTACCGTGCCGTCGCCGCGACGGTGCTGCGCCTGGAGTTGGACCCCGCGATCGAGGCCGATGCGGTCGCGGCGTGCGATTTCGACGAACTGACGCTGGCGGATCCGGTGCTGCGTGAGGATCATGTCGGAAAGGTCGCCTCGATCGTCTCGGCGCATCCGTTGGTGCGCGCCGCGCTGCTGCAGCGGCAGAAGAGGTTCGCGCATCAGACGAGCGGTGCGGTACTCGACGGGCGCGACATCGGGACCGTCATCGCCCCCGACGCCGATGCAAAACTGTTCATCCGCGCGACTCCGACGATCCGCGCCAAGCGCCGCCACGCCGAATTGCAGGCGCACGGATCGATGCTCAGCCTTGACCGGGTGCTGGCCGATATCCGGGCGCGCGATCAGCGTGACAGCACCCGCGCCGCCGCGCCGCTGACCCCGGCGCATGACGCGGCGCTGCTCGACACCAGTTTCCTGTCGATCGAGGCCAGCGTGCAGAAGGCGATCGCGCTGGTCGACGCGCGCGTCGGCGGACAGGCCGAGCGCGAAACCACCGCGCCGGAGGCACGCGCCAAAGCATCGTGACCCGCCGCCGCGGCTGAGCTACGACCGCGGCATGACGACCGAAACCAACACGCTCGATCCGCTGACGAATCTGCTCGGCGAGGTGCGCCGGTTGATCGAGGCGAAACAGCCCGAACAGGCGCGCGAACTGCTTGCAGGGCATCGCGCGCTCGATCCTGGCACGTCGATCGGCTGGCGCGCGCTGGCCGGCGCGTGGCGGGCGGCGGGCGCGCCACAGATGGCGGCCGACGCGCAATTGCGCGCGATCGAGGCGGCTTTGCGCGAACCGGATATGGCGGCGGCCAAGGCGGCGATGACGAAACGCGACTATGCCGCTGCCGAACGATTGTTGAAGGAGCGCCTGGCTGCGCGGCCGAGCGATGCGGCGGCGCTGGCGATGCTCGGCGATCTCGCGGTGCGCGCGCGGCATTTCGAGGATGCCGACCGGTTGCTGACGCGCGCGCTGGAGATCGCGCCCGGCTTCCGCCCGGCCCGCCAGAGCCTGGCCTTCGCGCACTACAGTCGCTCGCGCACCGCCGAAGGGCTTGAGCAGGTCGCGCTGATCCTGAACGAAGTTCCGTCGGACATTCCGGCGCGCGAGTTGAAGGGCGCGCTGCTGATCCAGCGCGGCGACGAGGAGGCCGCGATCGAACTGCTCCAGAAACTGCTGGCCGAAGCGCCCGATGGCGCCGCGTCGTCGTGGCTGCGGTTGGGGCATGCTTTGAAGTCGGTCGGTCGCACCGACGAAGGGATCGCCGCCTATCGACAGGCGATCGCGCGTGACATCTCGGTCGGCGAAACGTGGTGGAGCCTGGCCAACCTCAAGACGTTCCGCTTCACCGATGCGGATGTGACGGCAATGCGCGCGCTGGTGGCGAATCCCGGCACCAGCCACGCCGACCGCGCCGCAACCGAATTCGCGCTGGGAAAGGCGATGGAAGACGCGAAGGAGGACGAAACCGCCTTCGCGCACTATTCCCGCGGCAATGCGCTGCGGCGTGAGACGACCCCCTATGACGCCGAGGAAACGACCACCCTGCGGCACCGCTGCGAGACCCTGTTCGACGCCGCCTTCTTCGCCGCTCGCCCCGGCGGCTGCCCGTCGCCCGAACCGATCTTCGTGGTCGGGATGCCGCGCTCGGGATCGACTCTGGTCGAACAAATCATCGGCAGCCATCCGTTGGTCGAAAGCACGCGCGAACTGTCGTTCCTGACCCGGATCATCCAGCGGATTGACGACCGCGCGGGCAAGGACGCCACGGGCCACTACCCGGAAATCCTCGCGACGCTGACGCCCGAGCAGCGCTACGCGATGGGCCGCGAATATCTCGATCGCGCAGGCGCGATGCGGCGCACCGAACGGCCGTACTTCATCGACAAGATGCCCAACAATTTCCATCACGTCGGACTGATTCAGCTAATCCTGCCCAACGCGCGGATTGTCGATGCGCGGCGGCATCCGATGGCGACGGGCTTTTCCTGTTTCAAGCAAAGCTTCGCGCATCATCAGCAGTTCAGCTATGAACTGACTGAGCTTGGTCGCTATTACGTCGATTATGTCGAGTTGATGCGCGCGTATGATCGCGCCCTGCCCGGCCGAGTCCACCGTGTCGTCAACGAACGCCTGATCGCCGATGTGGAGGGGGAGGTTCGCGCCTTGCTCGACTATCTCCATCTGCCGTTCGACGCCGCCTGCCTGTCGCCGCATGAGAACGCAGGCGCGATCCGTACGCCCAGCGCCGAACAGGTCCGCCAACCGATCGGCAATCAGGGTACCAATCAATGGCGTCGCTTCGACCGCCATCTCGGGCCGCTGCGCGATGCGCTCGGGCCGGTGATCGACAGCTATGCCGATCCCATCCCCTGAAATGCCGCGCTATCTTGCCCTGAAGCCGCTGTTGCGCTAAGGGCGCGCGGTCCGGCGGGCTGGGGCTTGCGGCGGCGTGGCGCGGAGGATTCCTCACGCGCCCTTTTCGCATTTGTGCGTCGAGGTCCGCCACTGCTCCATTTCGCACGGATGCTGCGTCGGCATGGGGCCTGCGCGGCGTTTAGGCCAAGACCGCCGGACACAACCGGCTGGCCCGAAACGAACGATTTAGGACACTGACTTTTATGGCCACCCAGGCAAATCCCACACGCGACGATTTCGCGGCGATGCTCGATGACATGTTCGGCGGCGCCGACAGCTTCGAAGGCCGCGTGGTGCACGGCACCGTCACCGGCATCGAAAACGACATGGCGGTCATCGACGTCGGGCTGAAGAGCGAAGGCCGCGTGCCGTTGCGCGAATTCGCCGCGCCGGGCCAGAAGGCCGAGCTGAAGGTCGGTGACGAAGTCGAGGTCTATGTCGACCGCGTGGAAAACGTCCACGGCGAAGCGATGCTGTCGCGCGATCGCGCCCGCCGCGAAGCCGCCTGGGACAAGCTGGAAACCGAATTCACCAAGACCGCGCGCGTCGAAGGCGTGATCTTCGGCCGCGTGAAGGGCGGCTTCACCGTCGACCTGAGCGGCGCGGTGGCGTTCCTGCCCGGCTCGCAGGTCGACATCCGCCCGGTGCGCGACGTGACCCCGCTGATGGACATCCCGCAGCCGTTCCAGATCCTGAAGATGGACCGCAAGCGCGGCAACATCGTCGTATCGCGCCGCGCTGTCCTCGAAGAAACCCGTGCAGAGCAGCGTTCGGGCCTGATCATGAGCCTGGCCGAGGGCCAGATCATCGAAGGCGTGGTTAAGAACATCACCGATTACGGTGCGTTCGTCGATCTCGGCGGGATCGACGGCCTGCTGCACGTCACCGACCTCAGCTACAAGCGCGTCGGCCACCCGAGCGAGATGATCAACATAGGCGACACCGTGAAGGTGCAGATCATCCGCATCAACAAGGACACGCAGCGCATCAGCCTCGGCATGAAGCAGCTCGAGAGCGACCCGTGGGATGGCGCGATGGCGAAGTATCCGGTCGGCGCGAAGCTGTCGGGCCGCGTCACGAACATCACCGAATATGGCGCGTTCGTCGAACTGGAAGCGGGCATCGAAGGCCTGGTCCATGTCAGCGAGATGAGCTGGACCAAGAAGAACGTCCATCCGGGCAAGATCGTGTCGACCTCGCAGGAAGTCGACGTCATCGTGCTCGAGGTCGACGAGGACAAGCGTCGCATCTCGCTGGGCCTGAAGCAGGCCATCAGCAATCCGTGGGAGGCGTTCGCCGCCGAACATCCGATCGGCTCGACCGTCGAGGGCGAAGTCAAGAACGCGACCGAATTCGGCCTGTTTATCGGGCTCGACAACGACGTCGACGGCATGGTCCATATGTCGGACATCGCGTGGGGCGTGTCGGGCGAGGATGCGTTGAACCTCCATCGCAAGGGTGAAACCGTCCAGGCAGTCGTGCTCGACATCGATCCCGAGAAGGAGCGCATCTCGCTCGGCATGAAGCAGCTCGAGCGTGGCGCACCCGTTGCGGGCGGCATCGCGGCGGCTGGCGACAAGCTGAACAAGAATGCGGTCGTCACCGTGACCGTGCTCGAAGTTCGCGACGCGGGCCTCGAAGTGCAGCAGGGCGACGATGGCGCGACCGGCTTCATCAAGCGTACGGACCTAGGCCGCGATCGCGACGAGCAGCGTCCGGAGCGGTTCCAGGTCGGGCAGAAGTTCGACGCGATGGTCACCGGCTTCGATCGGTCGAAGAAGCCTACCTTCTCGATCAAGGCGATGCAGATCTCCGAAGAGAAGCAGGCCGTGGCGCAATACGGCTCGTCGGATTCGGGCGCATCGCTCGGCGATATCCTGGGTGCGGCGCTCAAGGCGAAGACCGACGACGGCAAGAACTGATACGACGAGCGGGGGAGCCAGGTGGGCAATCGCCCGCCCGGCTCCCCCTATCCTATGTTGTCATATGGCGACAAAAAGTTTCACTTCGGACCTATTCGGTGAACCGATTGACCTGTATCTATTGCGGAGCGTGTAACCGCGATGCCGGATAGTGTGATTCGGCAAACCTTTGGGGATGCCGAGGATGATCCGGTCTGAACTTGTACAGCAGATTGCAGAGGACAACCCGGAGTTGTCGTTGCGCGACGTCGAAGCGATCGTGTCGACGTTTTTCGATGAGATCGTGCGACGGCTTGCCGAGGACGGCAGGGTCGAACTGCGTGGCTTTGGCGCCTTCTCCACCCGCGCACGCGGCGCGCGTACCGGCCGCAACCCGCGCACCGGCGAACTGGTCGACGTTACCGCCAAGCGCGTGCCCTATTTCAAACCCGGCAAGGAAATGCGCGTCCGCCTGAACGTGTGACCGCCACCGGATGATGCGGCCCCGCGCTTGACGCCAGCCGCGCCGTCGTCTCTTTCGGACGCTGTGTGCGGACGTGGCGAAATTGGTAGACGCACGGGACTTAAAATCCCTCGCTGGCAACGGCATGCGGGTTCGAGTCCCGCCGTCCGCACCACCCTGCTCGCTGCGCTTCTGCTCGCGGGATGCGGCCAGCGCGCAGACGTAGGGCCGGTCGTCGTCAGCGCGATCGGCGAGCCGCCGGAACTCAGCGATGCCAGTCTTACGAAGCGCGATACGCCGGCGCGCGTGCTGGCCGACTCGATCGCTCAGGGCCTGGTTCGGTTCGACGCCGCAGGGCAGATCGAACCCGGGATCGCCGAACGCTGGATCGTCACCGACGAAGGCAACAGCTACATCTTCCGTCTGCGCGACGCCGAATGGTCCGACGGCAAGCCGGTTACCGCGGCCGATATCGTGACCATCCTGAAACGGCAGATCGCGCCGGGTTCGCACAACCCGCTCGCGCCGTATCTGACTGCGATCGATTCGATCGTCGAGATGACGCCGCAGGTGATCCAGATCGAGCTGAGCCGCCCGCGACCCGATCTCCTGAAGCTGTTCGCCCAGCCCGAAATGGCGATCGTGCGGTTGCGTCCACCGGGCGGCACCGGGCCTTTCCGCATCGTGCGGCAGGGAGCGCGATCGCTCCGGATGACGCCGGTTCCCGATCCCAACCGCGCGATCGACGAGCAGCGTGAGCCAACGCCCGAAGACGACGTGCGGCTGATCTCGGAACGCGCCGCGCGTGCGATCGTCCGCTTCGCTGCGAAACAGTCCGATCTGGTGACCGGCGGCACGATCGCCGATTGGCCGCTGATCGCCATGACGGAGGTCGCCCCCGCCAACATCCGTCTCGATCCCGCGGCCGGTCTGTTCGGACTGACGATCGTCAATCGCGAAGGTTTTCTGGCCGCGGTCGAGAACCGCGCCGCGGTGGCCGGCGCGATCGACCGCGAGGCCCTGACCGAAACCTTCACCCCCGATTGGACGCCGACCGAGACGTTGCTTCCCGATCAGCTCGATTCGACCATTCCGCCCGCACAACCCGCCTGGGCCAGCGTTCCGCTCGCCGATCGTCGGATCGCCGGCCGCAACGCGGTAGCGCGATGGCGCGGCGCTAACCGTGGCGCCGCACCGGCGGTTCGCGTCGCATTGCCGGTCGGTCCGGGAGCGACGACGCTGTGGACTCGCATCGCGGTCGACCTGATGGCGATCGGCGTCCGTCCCACGCGCGTCGGGATGGACGATGACGCCGACCTGCGGCTGATCGATCAGGTCGCGCCGCATGATAGCGCGCGCTGGTACGTCGCGAATGCCTGCGCGCCATGCAGCACCGAGGCGACGGCAGCAATCGAGGCCGCGCGGCTCGCCCCGACGCTGGGCCAACGCGCCGCCGCGCTGGCCGCTGCCGACGCTGCGCTGGCGCTCGACGTGTCGTACATCCCAATCGCGCGGCCGTTCCGCTGGTCGCTGGTCGCGCTGCGCTTGCGGCAGTGGCAGGCGAACGCGCGCGCGTGGCACCCGTTGAACCGGCTGCGTCGCGACACCAATTGAGGGTGATGACAGAGCGCGCAACCCATATCGACCCCGCCCCGTTCGCCACCGGCATTACGCCGGGGACAGATCCCGCATCGGTCCGCAAGCGGATCGAGGCGATGGAGCAATTGCTGGAGGGCGCTGTCGTCATCCCCGGCATCAACCGGCGCGTGGGGCTGGACTTCGCGTTGGGGCTGGTCCCGGTCGTCGGCGACCTGTTCGCCGCCGCACTGGGCGCGTGGATCGTGTGGGAGGCGCGCAACCTCGGCATGACGAAGTTCCAGCTGACGCGGATGGCGGGCCGCGTCGGGTTCGACGCGCTCCTGGGCGCGGTGCCGTTGATCGGCGATGCGGCTGATTTCTTCTACCGGTCGAACACGCGCAACCTGAAGACGATCAAGCGCCACCTCGACAAGCATCACCCCGCGACGGCGACGATCACTCAATAAAGTAGGTACGATCGCCGGGTTTCCATCCACGCGGCCTCGTCGGGCAGCGTGATCGCATCGAGATCGGCGGGCGTTGCGGACGTATCGTCAACCCATTCGCGTAGCGCCGGGCCGCCGTTGATGACGTCGATCGCGAGCTTGTCGAACTCATATTCATACGGAAAGTTGCGCCACAGGTCGTAGTCCGGATATAGTATGCGGATCGCCTTGAACGCCAGCGCCTGCACCCGCCACGGGCGGAACGCGGCGTGATCGTACCCTGCCCCCTCGGCGTGGATGAAGACACCGCTGCACAGTTGACCGTGATGTTTGTGGAAGGTCGGCTGGAACGCCACGTCGCGCAATGTACAGCCGGTCAGCCACTCGGGTGCGAGGCGGCGCATCTCGGCGATCACCGCCTTCGCATCGATATTCGGCGCACCGAACAGCTCCAATGGCCGCGTCGTCCCGCGGCCTTCGGACAATGTCGTCCCCTCCAGCATCACGGTGCCGGCGTAATCGCGAGCCATGTTGACGTTGGCGGCGTTGGGGCTTGGGTTGATCCACGGTCGTTCGGCAGGCCAGCCGAAGCCCGGCCCAATCTCGGGCTGCCACCCCTCCATCGCGATCACGTGGTAATCCACGTCGAGCCGGAAATGGTCGACAAACCACCGCCCCATCTCGCCCAGCGTCATCCCGTGCCGCATCGGCATCGGCCCCGCCCCGACGAAACTCTCCCAGCCGGGTCGCAGCGTCAGCCCCTCGACCGGGCGGCCGGCGGGGTTGGGGCGATCGAGCACCCACACCGCTTTCCCATGCGCTTCCGCTGCTTCCAGCACGTACAGCAATGTCGTCACGAAGGTGTAGATGCGGCAGCCGACGTCCTGCAGATCGACCAGCAGCACATCGAACGTGTGCATCGATTGCCCGCTCGGCCGCCGCACCTCGCCGTACAGGCTGAAGACCGGCACGTTGTAGGTCGGATCGGTGAAGTCGGGCGACTCCATCATATTGTCCTGCAAATCACCGCGCACGCCGTGCTGCGGCCCGAACATCGCGGTGACGTTCACCCCCGCCGCGACCAGCGCGTCGAGGCTGTGCGTCAGGTCGGCGGTCACCGACGCAGGGTGGGCGAGCAAGGCGACGCGTTTCCCCTCCAGCGGCTTGCGCAAGGCAGGGTCGGCGAGCAGGCGATCGATACCGAATTTCATGAGGCGTCAGGTGCCGGGAGCCGCGCGACGAAGCAAGCCGGGTTGTGGAAATCCGGCGCGCCCGGCGGATGCGCGAGCGACCAGAACGACTTCCGCTCGCCCTGCTCCTCGATCACCGCGGTCAACGCCATGCGCAGCGGCCCCGGCGGCAATCCACCGAGGTCGCAGTCCACCTCAATGCGGTCCGATAATCGCTCGATCTGCGGCGCTATGTCGCGGTCGAGTGGGGCCATCCCCTCGCGATAGCCGTCGAACGTGTACGCCGCCCACCGTGTGGATGGGGAGAAATTGAACTCGACGTATCGTTCGTCGTCGTCGTTGAACATCAGGAACAGCTCGAAACAGGTGGTCTTCCACAGCCCGTCAGCGCGTTCGGGCGTGACCAACTCCGGCACGATAAGCCGCTCGGCCCCTTCCACGACATAGGTCAGGAGAACATCGTCCCGGTCCGTCAGATGCAGTTCCACGGTAATCTCGCGCACCGCCAGCGGCGGATGATTGGGGTGTGGGATCAGGTGAAAACGGTGCATCCGCGTCACTCTATGAAATTTGAGCGCAAGTCGCTATGTGCCGCGCCTCCCATGGCAACGAAACTCCCCTCCCCGCCCCGCGTGGGCATGGTCTCGCTCGGCTGTCCGAAGAATCTGGTCGACAGCGAACGGATCCTGACTCAGCTGCGCGCCGACGGTTACCAGATGTCGCCCGACTATGTCGGCGCCGATGTCGTGCTGGTCAACACCTGCGGCTTCCTTGATTCGGCGAAGGAAGAAAGCTTGGAGGCGATCGGCGAGGCGATTGCGGAGAACGGCCGCGTCATCGTGACAGGCTGTTTCGGGAAGGAAGCCGATGCGATCCGTACGCGCTTCCCGCAGGTGCTCGCGATCACCGGCGCGCACGAATACGAACAGGTGGTGGAGGCGGTTCACGCCGCCGCGCCCGCGGGGCTGTCGCCCTATCTCGATCTGATCCCCGACGCCGGGCTGAAACTGACCCCGCGTCACTACAGCTATCTGAAGATTTCGGAGGGCTGCAACCACCGCTGCGCCTTCTGCATCATCCCCTCGCTCCGCGGTGATCTCGTCAGCCGTCGCCCCGACGCGATTCTTCGCGAAGCTGAAAAGCTTGTGGCGGCGGGAACGAAGGAATTGCTGGTCATCAGCCAAGACACCTCGGCTTACGGCGTCGACATCCGCCACGCGACGTATCCGTTGAAGGGCGGCGGCGAAGTGCGCGCGCACATGACCGATCTGGCGCGTGAACTGGGCAAGATCGCCCCGTGGGTGCGCCTCCACTACGTCTATCCCTATCCGCACGTCGACAACGTCATCCCGCTGATGGCCGAGGGACTGATCCTCCCCTATCTCGACATCCCGTTCCAGCATGCCGCCCCCGCCGTCCTGCGCCGCATGAAGCGTCCCGCGAACGACGCCAAGGTGCTGAGCCGCATCCACGGCTGGCGTGATATCTGTCCGGATATCGCGATCCGATCGACCTTCGTCGTCGGCTTCCCCGGCGAAACTGAGGCCGATTTCCAGTATCTGCTCGACTGGCTCGACGAAGCGCAGCTCGACCGCGTCGGCGCGTTCCGCTTCGAGCCCGTGGAGGGCGCCTCCGCCAACGCGCTTCCCGATCACGTCCCCGAGGAAGTGAAGGAAGAACGCTACGCCCGCATCATGGACAAATGCGCCGCGATCAGCGCGGCGAAGCTGCAGGCCAAGATCGGTCGCACCTTCGACGTCATCATCGACGTGGTGGGGGAAGACGGCGCGACCGGCCGGTCCTACGCCGACGCGCCCGACATCGACGGCGAAGTCCATCTGCGCGACGCCGGGCATCTGGCGCAGGGCGATATCGTGCCGGTCGTGATCGAGGACGCCGACGAACACGATCTGTTCGGCGTCCCCGCCTGAGCCTTATTCGATCAGCGTCAATGCCGTACGGTTACGCGGCAGCCATTCGTCCTTACCGTCGCCGATCGGGTCGACATCCTTCTGCGTGGTCATCCGCGCGCCGTCGCGCACCGTCGTTTCGCGCACCTTCGCCATCCCATTGCCGTCGTTGCGCGTATCGGTCGCGACGATCGTCCAGTGCGTTGCATCCCGCGGCGGTGACGGCAGCGTCAATTGCGCCGATCCGCTCTCGAACGGCTTGCCCTTGCGCGCCGACGCATAGCTCTCCTTGCCGGTCGCCGGATCAATGGTCGACAACGTCGTGATCCAGACCAGGCCCGTCGTCGGCCCGTCATCGAATTCTGCGGTGCGGACCGTCGTCAGGGCATCCGGCTGGGCGACGATCGCGACCTTGACCGGGAGGCCTTCCCACTTGTTCGATTGGTAATCGCGATATTGCAGCTCGCCCTGCCAACGCCCCGCCGTCCCGGCGAGCAACGAAGCGATCGTCGGCGGCGACGCCGCAGCGGCCGACAGAAGCAATCCGAAACCGATCAAGATAACATGCCGCATCGCAGCCTCCCGCCAATAGGCGGAGGATCGCACCAATCAAGCCATGGCGCCAGCGATACGATCGAAACGAACGTTCACGAGTGGTAGCGGAGGAGGGACTTGAACCCCCGACCTACGGATTATGATTCCGCCGCTCTAACCAACTGAGCTACTCCGCCATCGAAGGCGTGCTTCACTCGTGAGGCGCGGGCTATAGCAGTGGTTTTCGGGCGGTCAAGGTGCGAACATATGCCGTGACATCAACTCCCACGGCCCGCCGCGATACCAATACGCGGCAAGTCCCGCGATAGCCACAGGCCGCGGCGCGAAGCCGGTCTGCAGGTCGCTCAGCAGCGCCTTTGCGACCGCCGGTTCCACCTTGTTCTGCACCGTGACGTGCGCACGCCAGCCCGCCTGATCCTGCGGCGTCAGCAGACCGGCAAAGGCGTCCGTCAACCGCTGCCGGATCGACGCCAGATCAGGACTTTCGATGCGATAGGCGACCCCACGTCCGAGCGAGACCAGCCCCGCAACCCGCGCGACCGGCGCGCGAACGCCGCGCGTCTCCTGCGACAGGCGATGCTTCACTTCGTTCGCGATCGATGGCGGGAGGTGGTGGAACATCGTGAGATGCGCCGCGAGGTGGTTGCGTTCGGGCGGAAAATACCGCGTCCGCTGACCGTCGAAAAACGACTGATCCTGCGCACCGAATAGCGCCGTCACGATAATGGGCGCTGGGATGGGTGTGGGCTCGCTCAAATCTCGATCTGGCTGCCCAGTTCTACCACGCGGTTCGTGGGCAGCTTGAAGAACTCCATCGCGCTTTCCGCGTTGCGCAGCATCCAGGCGAACAATTTCTCGCGCCAAAGCGCCATTCCCGGCCGTTCCGACGCCAGCAAGGTCTGCCGCGACAGGAAGAAGCTGGTGTCCATCATGCGGAATTCCGCACCGCATTCATGGAACACCTTCAACGCGGCTGGCACGTCCGGCGCCTCCATGAACCCGTAGCGCAGTACGACGCGGTGAAACCCCTGCGCCAGATCCTCATGCTGGAAACGATCGTCGACCGGCCAGTACGGCATATTGGTGACCTTTACGGTCAACAGGATGACACGTTCGTGCAGCACGCGATTGTGCTTCAGATTGTGCAGCAGAGCGTGCGGCACCCCTTCGGGTGATGAGGTCATGAATACCGCCGTGCCCGGCACGCGTGTCGCGGATCCAGCGGCGGAGTTGATGAACACCTTGATCGGCATCGCACCCTCACGCATCCGCTCGATCATCAGCTTGCGACCCGTGGCCCAGGTCGTGAGCAATACGAACACCACCAGCGCGACGAGCAGCGGGAACCAGCCGCCATCGGGTATCTTGGTCATGTTCGATGCGAAGTACAGACCATCGATGATGAGGAATATCGCGGTGAAGGCGACCGTCCCCCACACCGGCCAATGCCACACACGGTGGATCAGCACCGCAACCATGCACGTGCTGATGAACATCGTGCCCGTCACCGCGATACCGTAGGCGGCCGCGAGATTGGACGATTCGCCGAAGCCGAAGATCAGCAGCAGCACCATCGCCAGCAACGCCCAGTTGACCGACGGAATGTAGATCTGTCCGGCCTCGGACGCGCTGGTATGTTCGATCCGCAGCCGTGGCATCAGCCCAAGCTGAACGCCCTGCTGCACGACCGAATACGCCCCCGTGATGACCGCCTGACTGGCAATAACCGTCGCCATCGTGGCCAGGATCACCAGCGGCAACCGCAGGCTTTCGTCCGCCATCAGGAAGAACGGGTTTCGCGCCGCGCCGGGATCACCCAGCAGCAATGCGCCCTGACCCAGATAATTCAGCATCAGCGCCGGAAACACGAACCACAGCCACGCATAGGCGATCGGCTTGCGCCCGAAATGCCCCATGTCGGCATACAGCGCCTCCGCGCCCGTCACCGCCAGCACGACCGAGCCGAGCGCCAGGAACGCCAGCATTCCGTCGTTTGCAGCAAACCGAACGGCCCAGCGCGGATCGAGCGCCAACAGGATATCCGGGCGGTCGAGGATATGCATGACGCCCAGCACCGACAGGACGATGAAATACAGCGCCATGATCGGACCGAACAATTTGCCGACACGCGCGGTGCCGACCGATTGCAGCCAGAACAGCCCGATAATGATCGCCACCGCGATGGGAATGACGAACGAATCGAATCCGTCCTGAACGGTCGCCAACCCCTCGACCGCGGACAGCACGGAAATCGCGGGCGTGATCATGCAGTCGCCAAAGAACAGCGCGGCGGCGAGCACGCCGAGAATGACCAGACTCGGCCCCCACCGTTTTCCCGCACCGCTACGGCGTTGGATCAGCGCCAGCAGCGCCAGACTGCCGCCCTCGCCATTATTGTCGGCGCGCATGATGACCATGACGTATTTGACGGTGACGATCAGCACCAGCGACCAGAAGATCAGGCTGACGACACCGAAGATATGGGGTTGATCGACCGCCAGCGGATGGTGCCCGACGAACACCTCCTTCATCGCATAAAGCGGGCTGGTGCCGATATCGCCGTACACCACGCCGACCGCGCCGAGCGCCAATTTGGCCAGGCCGTCACGCGCATGGCTGTGGCCGTGCGGTATCTCTACCGAGGGCTCGGCTCTGGGTTCGGCTGCAGGCTGGGCGCCGCTTGCCGCGTCGGTGTTCACGAGATCGCTGAAACCGTAGGCATGACGGGAAGACCCATATTGGTGCTCATGGCGGCGCGGGCACTAGCACGCACCTTGGGGAGCGGCAACCGATGCCCGTCAGGAACATTAAATGAACATATATGTTGGAACAATGAAAGGAATTTCTGTATGACCGACAGCAATCCGAAAGCCGAACCGTTTTCTAACGCCGAGAAAGATCCCGATGACTGGACGACAGGCGACGAAAAGATGACCGGGGCGCAGGCGAGTTATCTGAAGACATTGAGCGAAGAGGCGGATGAACCTTTCGACGAGACGCTGACCAAGGCCGACGCCTCGAAACGGATCGATGCGCTGCAGGAAAAGACGGGCCGCGGAAAATAGCGTCAGCGTGTCGGCGGTGCGCCTGCGGTCATCGCAACGAACTGATCGAGCACGGCCAGCCTGACCGCTATTTCCTGTCGATAAGGTGCTTTTGGCGGGGACAATGCAATCGCGCGCAGCCACAGACGCTTTCCACGCGGGAAATCGCCGCTGCGAATATAGGCGAGGCCGGCGTAAAACGGCGGTGCCGGATGTTCGGGCGCGAGACGCGTCGCCTGCTGGAACGCGAACAGCGCGCTGGGCGACATCTGATTGTCGTCGTTTGCGGCGAGCGTGGTCCCGAGCATGGTCCACAACACGAAACTTCGCGGCATCTTGTGCAATCCGCCCAAGATCGCCTGCGCCGCCGCCTTCGGTTCGCCCGCTCGCGTCATCGCCTCAGACGCGACGATGTACGACGCGTCCGCAGACAGTCGCCCGAGCAGCATCTCACGCAGCACGACCATCTCGGGATCGACCGCGCCCGGATCGCCAACAGGCTTGGCGGGGGTCGCGGCCAGCGCTGGGCGACCCTGCCACGCATAGCCTGCCGCACCGAGAAACAATGCCGCGCCCGCCAGCATCCACAGCCCGCGCGGCAGCTTCAGCAGCACCAGCGCAGCGAACGCCAGCAGTGCGATCGCACCGAGCGCAACGAAGCCCATCATGGCTGAAGCGTCCGCGTCTCGTGCATTTTTCCGGCCAGTTCGGGCGGCATATATTTCTCGTCGTGCTTGGCCAGCAGATTGGTCGCGACGAACGACCGGTCGGCGCGGAAATGCCCCTCCGCGACAACGCCCGACCTTTCCTTAAACAGATCGGGGGCGATACCGGAGAAGGTGACGGGCGTCGTCGCCTTGCCGTCGGTCACCAGGAACGCGATCGATACGCCGTCCGCCGCGCGCCGGATCGATCCGCCCTCAACCATCCCGCCCAGCCGCACCGCGCGGTCGAGCGGCGGAAGTTCGCCGACCACATCGGACGGCGCGTAGAAGAACGCCGCCTGATCCTTCAGCCCCGACAGCGCGAGCAACGCCGCCGCGACGATCGCCGCGATCGCCAGCAACGCCAGCGACAGCCGTTGATGCTTGGCCTTCACTTCTCCGCTCGCTTCATCGCGATCCAGCTCCACAGCGCGACCGCTACAGTCCCGCCGATCGTCACGACATAGGCCGCAGTCACGAAGGGCCACGGGTTCATGCGGTGGCCCGCCGGCGCAACCGCGCCTCGGCCTTCGCCTCGGCCAGCAGCGTCCGCATCCGCATCAGCACGATCCCTGCGAACAGCAGGGTGAACCCGCCCAGCATGATCGGCAACGGCCACAGGATCGACGAATCGATCGTCGATTTGGTGAGGCCAATGCTGGCGCCCTGATGCAGCGTGTTCCACCACACCACCGAATAGCGGATGATCGGCAGCAACACCGTCCCCGCGATCCCGTAGAGCGCCGCGATCCGCCCGTCGCCGCCACGCTCGCGATCGGCACGAGCCAGCGCGATGTAGCCGAGATAAACGAAGAACAGCAGCAGCATCGACGTCAGCCGCCCATCCCATTGCCACCACGTCCCCCATGTCGGCCGCCCCCAGATCGACCCCGTCGCCAAGCAGATCAGCGCGAACGCCGCGCCCGGCACCGCGATCGCGCGCGCCGCGACATCGGCCAGCGGGTGGCGCCAGACTAGGAAGGTGATGCTGGATATTGCGATTGCACTCCAACCGCCCATGCCGAGCCAGGCGGCGGGAACGTGGATGTAGAGGATGCGCACCGTTTCGCCCTGCAGATAATCGGGCGGGGTCTGCGTGAGGCCGGCCCAGCACCCGATCGCGATCAGCGCGGCGCCCAGCCACGTCAGTACAGGCGTGAGCGGCCGCGCGATCGACAGGAAGCGTTTGGGATTGGCGAAGGCGTGAAGGGCGGGCACTGAAATCAACATATTGTCGATTCTCACTGACGTCACGCGCCAAGTGCGCAGTTCAGATCGACATGCCTACCGCCCGATCAACCGCCGCGCGATGCGGTCCGCGACTTCGGACGCCGGATCGCCCGACGCGTCGCTCTCGTTCCACACCTCGGTCAGCCGGTCAGGGATATGCGCGATCCGCGCCTTCACCTCGGCCTCGTCGCCATGGCCGAGATATTCCAGCCCGACGTTAATGATCCCACCCGCGTTGATGACGTAGTCGGGCGCATATAGGATGCCGCGCTCGTGGATGCGGTGGCCATCGTTGCGGGTCGCAAGCTGGTTGTTCGCGCCGCCCGCGACGACCTTCGCCTGCAACCCCGCGATCGATCCTTCGGTCAGGATCGCGCCCAAGGCGTTCGGGCTAACGATGTCCGCCTCGACGCCCAGAATACCTTCGGCCGCCACCGCAGTCGCACCGAGTTCGCCCGCCAGCCGCTGCGCGCGGCCCTCGTCGACATCAGCCAGCGTCAGCACCGCGCCGTCTGCCGCGAGCAGCTTAGCAAGCCCGCCGCCGACCGATCCGACGCCCTGTACCGCGACGCGCACGCCCCGCATGTCGGTCGCGCCGAGCGCCCGCTGCGCCGCGGCCTTCACACCCAGATAGATGCCCAGCGCGGTGTACGGCCCCGGATCGCCGCCCGCCGCGCCGCTGGCGACCGGCAGGCCGGAGACGTAACGCGTCTCACCAGCGATCGTCTTCATCCGCGCTTCGGACATGCCGACATCCTCGGCCGTCACGTACCGCCCGCCAAGCGATTCGACGACGCGGCCGAACGCCTTCAGCTGATCCTCGGTGATCGTCTCGCCGGGATTGGCCGCCAGCACGACGCCCTTGCCGCCACCCAGCTCCAGCCCCGCCATCGCATTCTTGAAGCTCATGCCGCGCGACAGCCGCAGCGCGTCGGTGATCGCGCGCTCCTCGCTGCCGTAATGCCAGAAGCGCACGCCGCCCGCGGCCGGCCCCAGCGTCGTCGAATGTACGGCGATCACCGCGCGCATCCCCGATGCCGGATCGGTGAACAGATGGACGCCCTCATGGTCGTCGAAGTCGGGGAAGCCCCAGTTAATCATGGCACATCCGGGGAAGAATAATGGGGCGACCGACGGGACTTGAACCCGCAACTTCCGGCATCACAAGCCGACGCTCTAACCAATTGAACTACGGTCGCCGCGAAGGAATGCGCCTCTAGCGGGGCGGGCGGTCAGGCGTCAAGCTATCAGAAGCGCCCCTCGATGGACAGTTGCATTCCGGCTGGCGTCTGCACGAAACCCGCCAGCTGCAGCCGCTGCACGGCCAACGGATCGCTCGCCGCCAGCGTCAGTTCGGCGCGATAGCGGCTGTCGGGCCAGACGCGGATCGCCGCCCCCTCTCCGCCGCTCGCGCTGGCCAGCGGGATCAGCAGCGCGCCGCCGTCGCAACGCACGCTGCCGCTCATCGATACCGGGATCGCCGTTCCGCCCAAGTCGCCGCCCAGCGTCGCGCGCACGCGGCCCTCGGCGCGTTCGCACGAATCGCCATCGAAGCGGACGCTCACCTGATCGAGGTCGAGGATGGTCACGGGCACCGGTGCAAAGGCGTTGCCGACCGGAAGCGAGGCGGTCACGTCGTCCATCCCGACGCTATGCCGGGTCAGCGTGATCGCACCCGTCAGGCCCGGCGCGGGTGGATCGTCACGCCCGTCGAAATCCACCCGCGCGCGCCCGATCAGCAGGTTCAGCGGCGACACCCCCGCCTCCAGATCGCCGAGCGCCAATGCGCCGAACCGCGCCTCGGTCAGCGACCCCGCCCACACGCTGCCCCCGACGCTGCGCGCGGTCATGCCCTGATCGCCCAGACCCACCCAGCCGAGCGCGAGCCGCAGCGGCAGGAACGCGATCATCGCGACGACGAACATCGCCAGGAACAGCGCCCGCGGACCAGTGGAAAGCCGTATCCGTCTCATGCCGACCGCGCCTTCAGCGTCATCGTCGCGCTGACGATCCCCGGCCCCGCGCCACTGATCGTCACCCCGTCGACCAATATCCCCTCCGCCTCCAGCCCCGCGATCCAGCCGAGCAGCGCGCCGGGCTTGGCGCTGGCGATCGAGATGCGCACGCGATCCCCCTCCGGCTCTAGGCTGGCGAGCGCGAAGCCCGCGGTGTCGGCGCGCGCGCGGATCGCATCGGCGAGCGGCGCGTCGAGCGGTTGCGGGCGGCTGCGTTGGATCGATTTGAGCGCGCGCACCTGCGCCTCGGTCTCGCCCAGCCGCACCACCGCGCTGGCGTGCGCATCGCGCGACGAGGCGAGTCCGTCGCGGACCGGCCGGATCACCGCCGCCCAGACGATCGTGATCGCCAGCAGCGCGAACATCACGAGGATCAGCCGCCGCTCGCGCAACGACCGCCCCGTAAACCAGGCGCGAAGTTCGGTCATGGCGCGCTCACCGTGATTTGCCCGGAAACACGACCGCCGGAGGATTCGAACGTGCTCGGCTGGACCTCGAACCCCGTCTCACGCAGCCGAGAAACGAGCGCGTTGACCTGCGCCTCGCCCTCGGCGGCGACGGTCGCGCGCAATTCGCCGGTCGGTTCGAAGGTCAGCGCGGTCAGTTCGGTTCCGGCGCTGGACCGGATCGCGGCGGTGATGGCGGCGGCGGTGCGGCTGAACCCCTCGCCCGGCCCGCGCAGCCGCGACAGGCGTTCAGCCAGCAACCGCGCCGAATCGCCCTGATCCGCCCCGCGCGGTAGGCCGGTGCGCGCGACCGCGTCGGCGCGCGCCTCCAGTGTCGATGCCCCAACCGAATATTTCGCGATCCGCACCAGATCGATCGCCAGCGTGGCGAGAAGGATCGAAGCGCCCAGCAGCGCCAGCCGCCGTACCAACCGCCAGTCAATTGCGCGCCGCGTGCGTCGCGCGAACGCGCCCTGCCGCATGTCGAGCGCGGGCGACGCGACGGTCGCGACTAAGGCCGCCTCCAGCGCCTCGCGCCCCATCGTCTCGGGCGTCGCCCCACCGGTGATCAGTTCGGTCAGCCGCGCCTCGTCGGCAAAGCCGCTGGTCGCGCCCCGCACGACCGCCTGCCCGCCCAGATCGGCGCGCAGATATCCCTCGTCAGGTCGCGGCAGCAGCATCGGCGCGGGAATGATCGCAGCCGGATCGATCGCCTGCGCCGCCAGCATCGCGAGCCACGCGTGCATCCGATCGTTCGCGACCACGCCGATCGGACGGTCCGGCGTCGCCTCGTCACCGACCGCTACATGAAGTTCGCCGACCGGCACCGCGCTCGCGTCCGACACCAGGATACGCGCCGCCGCCACCGCCTGCGCCGCGGAACGATCGGGCAGTTCGGCCCAGTGCAGCGTCACCGCATCGGCTGGCGCAACCGCGATTATCGGCGAATCGTCGCCCTCGGGCACGCCTTCACCGCGCGCGACGACCGCATCGTCGGAAATGCGCGCCCACAACCAGGGATCGTCGGCCACGGCGGGCAAGAAGAGCAATGTCGCACTCATGTCGCATCGCCCCATTGCCGCGACACGAGCCGCGCGGGAAGGTCCGTCGCGTCGATCAGCGCGGTTTCGTTCAATTCGGTCGCCCCCATCCGCACGTCGATGTTCAGCGCGAACCATTTCGACGTCACGCCCGCCTGCGCCTGCGCCGCCGGATCGGGCGTAATCGCACTGCCTCGCGACAGGCTGTTCCAGAACTCCGCCGCACTTGGATACCCCGCCAGCGGCCGCCGCAGCAGTAGCGCACGCGCGCCCTCTATGCCGAGCGTGTCGGGCAGCAGCATCGCCAGCAGAGGCGCTTGTTCGGGCGTCAGCGTATTGACATTGATCGTCGAGACTTTCGCCTCGGGCAACGTGCAGACCCAGCGCCGCAGCGTCGCGTAGGTTTCGGGCGTGACCCCAGCCACCGCGCGCAGTTCGCTCGGATCGGCCATCAACGACCCCGCAGTGCGATATCCGGGATCGCGTCCGCCGTAAGCGCCATCCTCTGCCCCACCCGGTAGCTCAGCCGAATCGCTGTCGATCCAGTCGGCGGTCGCCGCCGCGATGCCCTCGCCATTGGGCACGCCGATCAGTCGCATCAATCGCGCGAATTGCAGCATCGCCGGGGTGGAGGCGGCGTACACGCCCGCATCGCCCGCGACGACCAAACTGTTGAGGTTGAAGCAATTGCCCCCGTCGGTCACCCGCGCGGTCGCCGCGCCACCGGGGATCGGCAGCCCGAACGGCTTACCGCTCCACCCGCCCGCCAGCGTCACGCGGCTCGGATCGCGCGACAGCAAGGTCGTGACGCGCGACGTCGCCAGCGTCTCGGCGGCATAGGCATAAGCGCGCGCCTGATCGATCGCGACGGCATTGCCCGCTGCCCGTGTCGACAGCCGCAATTTCTCCAGCGCGGTCGCCGCCAGCACCGCGACGATCGCGACCAGCAGCAGCACCGTCAGCAGCGCCGCGCCGCGCTCGCCGTCACGTCGCATTTGACGGCTCGGGGATTTCCGGCGGCTCGGGCGGCGCGCCCGATCCGACGAGGTACATTTGGCGATAGCTGCGCCCGTCGCTGCGCTGGATCGTCATCTCCGCCGCCTGCGGCAATGGCGACCCTTGCGTCCCGTCCCACCGTTCGCTCCACGCGCCCTGGATGCGGTAGCGCCACGTCAGTCCGGTCACACGATCGAGCACCACCGTCGGCGGTAACGGCGCCGCGCCATCGACCAGAGGATAAGCGATCCGCTCGATCGCGTTAGCGGAAAAGCGATATTCCACCTTCTGCAACGACGATCGCGGCGCGGCGTCGACGTTCATCCACCCGCCGCGCACCAGCCGAAACGACAGCCCGTCACCGGTGAAGGCGGGCAGCAACGTCCCTCGCTCGTCGCGCGATGGCCGGTCGACCGCCTGCGCGAAATCCGCAGCGAGCAGCGAATCGAGCCGCGCCACCGCGCCGACATCGTCCAGCTTCGCCGCCGTCGCCCCCTGCGCCCGCACGCTGAACGATAAAAGCGCCGCTCCGGCCGCCGCGATCATCCCGAAGACCAGCAGCGCGACCATGATTTCTACGAGGGTAAACCCCGCTTGGTGTCGCGAGGGAGTCATCGCGCGGTCGCCGTGATCGTCGGCGGGCGGATCATTGTCAGCCGTCCCGCGGTTCGCCCGCCGCTATCCAACACAGCGACATCGACGCGGAGAATCTGCGCATCGCCGGTCGCGCGCACGTCGCGCGTCCAGCGCCACCCGCGTCCGCCATTCTGCGCGACTCCGCTCGCCCGGCCCAGCGCAGGCGGCGTCCCCTCGGTCACCGCCTCCACCGCGATCGTCCGCGCAACCATTTGGGCGAGGAGCGTCTCTTCCAGGATACCGGTAGAGCGGATCGTCGCTCCCTCCAGCCGGATCAACGCCAGCGCGGCGAGACTGAACACCACCAGCGCGACCATGATCTCGATGAGGGTAAAGCCGCTTCGGTTAGCCATCGACCCGGACCTTGCCGTCCGCCGCGATCGATACCGTCACCCGCGCTCGATCGCGCCGCAGCGGCACGTCGACTGCGCGGTCGGCCATGCCGGTCGCATCGAACGACAGCCTGACACGAGACGTCACCGCCGCGCTGGTGCCGTCCGACCAGCGCTCCACCCGCAGCGGTTTTTCGTCCACCGCACGCCAGCCGCCCGCCTGCCAGCGATCGAAGCCGTAACCCGCGGGCGTCACCCACACGCTGACCGGCCGCGCCTCGATGATCGCGCTGTCCTGCGCCGCGCGCACCCGCGCCGCAAAACGCGTTCCCTCGTCGGCCAGTCGCCCGCGCGGATCGGGCATCGCCAGCACGGCCGCCGCCGACGCGAGCCCGATGATCGTCACGACGACCATCAGCTCTATCAGCGTAAAACCGCGTTGCGCGGTGGGCCTATTGCCAGGAGCCGATGTCGGCATCGATCCCCTCGCCGCCTTCCTTGCCGTCCGCGCCGTTGGTCCAGACGTCGGCCGCGCCGTTCCGGCCCGGCGAGGCGTAGAGATACGCCTTGCCCCACGGATCGTCGGGCAGCTTTTTCAGATACCCGCCCGCCTGATAGCGCGACGGATCGGCCAACCCCGATGGCGCGGAGATCAGCGCCTGAAGCCCCTGCGCGGTCGTCGGATAATTGACGTTCTGCAGCTTGTAGAGCTCCAAGCCCTGCTCGATCGTAGCGATGTCGGCCTTCGCCTTCTGGATGCGCGCGGTGTCGCCCGAGGGCAGCACGTTCAGCGCGACGATCGTCGCCAGCAGGCCGATGATGACCACGACCACCATCAGTTCCACGAGCGTAAAGCCGTTCTTCTTCCGGCGCTTCTTCGGTTCGGTACGCATGACTTTCCTCATTGTCCCGCGAGCGTATTCAGCTGCAGGATCGGCAGCAGGATCGATAGCACGATCGTTGCGACGACGCCGCCCATCAAGACGATGATCGCGGGCTCCAGCAGCGACAGCGCGGTCGCGGTGAAGCGGTCGAATTCCTTTTCGAGATATTCCGCTGCACGCTCCAGCATCTCGTCGAGCCTTCCCGCTGCCTCGCCGCTTGCCGCAAGATACGTCAGCAGCGGCGGAAAGACGCCCGTCCGCCGCATCGCCGCGGACAGCCCGCCGCCCTTGCGGATCGAATCGGTGATCTCGTCCGACGCCAGGCGCAAGCGGCGGTTGCGGATCGTGCTGCCGGTCAGCGTCAGCCCCTCCAGCAACGGCAACCGGCTTGCCACCATCGTCGCCAGCGTCCGCGCCATCCGCGCCGCGTGCAGATCGCGCAGCAACCGCCCGAGGAGAGGGATGCGCAGCAGCCGCGTGTCGAACGACAGCCGGATCGCAGGTTGCTTCAGCGCCTGCCATGCGCCGACCCCGACAGCTGCGATGAACAGCGCGATCGCCCACCAATACCCGACCAGGAAGTCCGACAGGGCGATCACCATCCGCGTCAACAGCGGCAATTGCTGCCCCACGGTATCGAATTGCTCGACCACCTGCGGCACCACGAACATCATCAGCGCCAGCACGACGCCCATCGCGACGACCGCCAGCACCGCCGGATACGCGATCGCGGTCAGCAGCTTGCCGCGGATTTCGGCTTGGCGTTCAAGCAGGATCGACAGCCGTTCGAGGATCGTCGGCAACGACCCCGAACTCTCCCCGGCTGCCACCATCGCGCGGTACAACGGCGGAAAGCTCTTTGGCTCACGCGCCATCGCGTCTGCCAACCGCCGCCCCTCGACCACGCCCGAATGGACCGTCGCGACGATCGCGCGGACCTTCTCCTCCTCAGTCTGGCGCGTGATCGTGCGGAGCGATTCCTCCAGCGGCGACACGCGGTTCAGCGTCGCCAGCTGACGCGTAAACAACGTCAATTGCTTGCCCGACATCTTGGCGCTGCCGAGTTGCAAGCCGAACAGCGGCCGCCCCTTGTTGGCGGGTGCGGAGCCCGGCTCGATCCGGACGACATATAACCGCCGTCGATCGAGCGTCGTGCGCGCCGCGTCGATCGTCTCGGCGGCGATGTGCCCGCGCGTCTCGTTCCCGCGCGTGTCGATCGCGAGATAGTCGAAATCAGCCATCGACGGTGACCGGCTCCACCACGTCCGCCGCATCGCGCCGCGACACGCGTGCGGCTTCCTCGGCGGTGGTCATGCCTTGTTCGACCAGCCGCTTCGCCGACGCCGCGAGCGTATCGCCGTTCGCAAACGCGTGCGCTGCGATCTCGGATTCGTTGCCGCCATCGTTAATCAAGCGGCGGATGCGGTCGTCGACGCGCACCGCCTCGAATACGCCGATCCGGCCCTTGAACCCGGTGCGGTTGCACTGATCGCAGCCGACCGCCTCGTAAACCACGACGTCGGGCGCGATGCCGAGCAACGTCGCGACCGTCCCCTCCGCCTTCACAGCGCGCCGGCAGGACGGGCACAGCCGCCGCACCAGCCGCTGCGCGATCACCGCGCGCAGCGTGGAGGCAAGCAGGAACGGCTCGACCTTCATGTCGCGCATCCGCGTGATCGCGCCGACCGCGTCGTTGGTGTGGACCGTCGACAGAACCAGATGCCCGGTCAGCGACGCCTGCACCGCGATCTCGGCGGTCTCGCGGTCACGGATTTCACCGACCATCACGACATCGGGATCTTGGCGAAGGATCGCGCGCAGCCCGGCGGCGAAGGTCAGCCCGACCTTCGGATTGACCTGCGTCTGCCCTACCCCGTCGACCGCATATTCGACCGGATCCTCGACCGTCAGGATGTTGCGGCTGCCGTCGTTTAGCAAGCGCAACGCGGCGTAGAGCGAGGTCGTCTTGCCGCTGCCGGTCGGTCCGGTGACCAGTACGATGCCGTTCGGCTCCGAAATCGCGCCCTCCAGCAGCGCGAACATCGCCGCATCCATGCCGAGCGCGTCGAGGTCGATCCCGGCGTTCTCCTTGTCGAGAATACGTAGCACGACGCGTTCGCCCGCGCGGCTGGGCAGGGTAGACACACGTACGTCGAGCAGTTTCCCGCCCAACGTCAGCCCCATCCGTCCGTCCTGCGGCACACGCCGTTCTGCGATGTCGAGCCGCGCCATCACCTTGATCCGGCTTACGACGACCGGCGCAACGTGCGGCGGCATCCTGAGCGTCTCGCGCAATACGCCGTCGATCCGCATCCGCACGACCAGCCCGGTTTCATACGGCTCGATGTGAATGTCCGAAACGCCATGCCGCGCAGCGTCGGCGATCACGCCGTTGATGAGGCGGATGGCGGGCGCGTCGTCGGCGGTGTCGAGCAGATCTTCCGCGGTCGGTATGCCCTCGGCGAGAAGGTCGAGTTCGTCGCCCATGCCGACTGCGGCGAGCGCGGTCGCCTGCCCGTCCATCGCGTAATTGTCGCTGAGCAGCCTGTCGAATGCCGCGGGTTCGACGATCGCTATGTCGAACGGCCGCCCGAGCGCGCGGCGCACTTCGAGCAACGCCTTCGGGTCCGCCCCCTCGCGCAGCGCGACGCGGTCGCCATCCAGCACGACGCCGAATTTACGGGCGAAGAGGTAGGGCAGAATGACGGGCGGGACCGCAACACCCGCGTCATTCCCGCGAAAGCGGGAACCCATCTCCGGTGCTTCGTCCGTGCCCGACGGCTGGTCTGTGGCGACCTCGGGCGATGGGTTCCCGCTTTCGCGGGAATGACTAATTGGACGCGCAGGCACGTTTCCGTCCGTTTCATCGGGACGGATCGGCAGGCTCACTTGTTCCTCCGCCGCTGCTGCTTGATGACGGTCGACGTGCTGCGCACCACCGGCACGTTGACGCGCGGGTCTTCGATATTGCCCGGCACCGGGGCGGACGGAATCGGCGGGGCCGCGCCCATGTAATCGCGCACCAGTTGGTCGATCGACGGCTCGCGGCCCGGCTCCTGCTCGCCCTGCTGCAGCCGGAGATAGCCGTAACGCTGTTCGGTCACCCGGCGATTGTCCGCGGCCGAACGGAGGATCGTCGGGCGGATGAACACCATCAGGTTCGTCTTGGTCCGCTGCCGCGCTTTTGACCGGAACAGGTTTCCCAATACCGGAATGTCGCCCAGCAACGGGATCTTCTCCAGCGTCCGGCGTTCGTCGTCGCTCAGCAAGCCGCCGATGATCGCGATCTGCCCGTCGTCGACGGTCAGCGTCGTCTCCACCTCGCGCTTGTTCAGGATCAGGTCGCTGTTGTCGCTCGACACCGGCCCGGCGATCGAGCTGACCTGCTGGTGCAGGAACAATTTGATCGATCCGCTGGAGTTGACTTGCGGCCGTACCTCCAGCTGGATGCCGACATTCTCACGCTGCACCGTGCGGAATGCATTGTCGAAATTCTGGCTCAGCGCCTGTCCCGTGGTGATCGGGATTTCCTGCCCGACCAGGATGCGCGCTTCCTGATTGTCGAGCGTGATGAGGCTTGGCGCCTGCAGCAGGTTCGACGTCGTGTCGCTCTTCACCGCGTTGATGATCGATCCGAAGATCGTGTCCTTGCCGATCGTCCCGCCGAACCCAGCGATCCCACCGCCCGCGCCAAGGATCGAGTTGATTGCAGACTGCGCCAGCGAATCGCTGACCGCGCTGTTCGTGCTCGTCGTGACCGTCGATCCGTTGATCGTGGTCGTCGTGGTATTCAGTTCACGAGCACCGATCGCGCCCGCGATCGTCAGTAGATTGGGGGCGCTGTTGGAAAAGCTGGTCGTCCCGAACGCGCCACCCGACAGGCTGCCGAGCAGGAACTGGAAGCCCAGGCGGCTGGCGGTCTGGTCCGACACCTCGGCGACGATCGCCTCGACCAGCACCTGTTCGCGCCGCGTGTCGAGCTGCCGCACGACCTCGGACAATTGGCGCTGGATGTCGGCGGGGGCGGCGATGACGATCGCATTGGCCCCGGCAAAGCGCGTGACGACCGCGGCGGTGCGCCCGCCTTGCGTCGTGACCGCAGCCTCGGCCGGGGCGTTGCCCGCCGATTGGGGTGCGTTGCTGGAAGAGGTCGGCGCATTCGATGTCTGCATCGAACCGGTCGAACCCTGCTGCGCGCTCTGCCCGAAACGCGATTGCGACAGCCCCTGCTGCGGCACCTGATCGGGCGCTTGCCCCACCAGTTGCTGCAGCACCGGCAGCAATTGCGCCGCGTCTGCGTTCTCTAGGAATACGACGCGGATTTCGGTTCCGCTCTTGGCCTTGCGATCAAGATCGATCGCGACCTGCGCCAGCCGAGCTACGCTCGACGCGTCGCCGCGGATCGCGATCGAATTGGCGCTCTCGATCGGCACCACCGACACCGCGTTTGCGACCTGCCCCGCCGCGCCGCCCTGACCGCCGCCCGCCAGCGCCTGCAACGCGGTCGCGATCTCGCGCGCGCCCGCATTCTGCAGCGCGACCGTGCGTGTTGCAGACCCGTCGGTGTCGATCCGGCGCAGCACTTCACGCACGCGGCGGATGTTGTCGGCGAAATCGGCGACGACGATCGAATTGCCGCTGCGGTTCGCGGTTACCGACCCTTGCGCGCTGACCAACGGCCGCACCGTATCGACCGCGCTCTGCGCGTCGATCGCGCGCAACCGGACGACCTCGGTCACAAACTGGTTGCGCGCCGCGCCTGCGGACCCGACGCGGCCCGGCTGCGCAGCGGCGTTGTCGGTCGGCTGGACGCGGAACGCGCCGCCCGCGGTCGGCACCGCGACCAGCCCGTTGGCGCGCAGCGTCGACAGGAAGACCTCGAAATACTCCGACCGGCTGAGCGGCCGGTCGGTGACGACGGTCACCTTCCCCTGCACGCGCGAATCGATGATGAAGGTGCGCCCGGTGACCTTCGCGGCATCGGCGATAAACGCGCGGATATCGGCGTCGCGGACGTTCAGCGTGGTCTGCGCGTTAGTCTGAGCGGCAAGCGTCAGCGCCAGCCCGGTGGCGAGCAGGAAGCGCCTCACTTCGGCGCCGCCATCTGCACCGCGATCGGCAAGGTCTGCCCGCCGCGCTCGACCGTCAGCGACAGATTGCCGCCGCCTGCGAAATCACTTGATAGCCGGTCGATGTCAGCCGGCCCGGTCACGGGGCGTCCGCCGATCGCAGTGACGATATCGCCGTCCTTCAGCCCCGCTGCGCGAAACGCGGCGCCTGATCCTTGCGCGCGCACCACCAGTCCGCTGATCCGCCCGCTGTCGATACGCGGGATGAAGCCCACGTCGGATTGCAATTGCTGCACCGTCACGCCCGCCCCGCCTGCCGGTGATGGCGCACCCGGCGCAGGCGCGGCTCCACCGGGCGCGGGCGCAGCAGTAACCGCCGCCGCCCCGCCCGATTGATCGAGGAACAGATCCTCCCGCACGCCGCCACGCTCGATCGCGACATGATCGAACGCGACCTCTTTCAGAACCACACCAGGAATGATCTCTTCTCCTACCGCGATGCTTTGCTGCACCCCGTCGGGTCCGGCGACGATCGCCGACCCCTGCCCCGTAGCTTCGTCGATACGTGTGCCGAACAGTTTCAGTTGCAGCGACGTCACCACCGCTGGACCGCTCTGCGTCCCCGAGATGCGAAAGAATGGGTCGAACCCGCGCAGCACCGCCGCGGGCGCTGAGGGAATCACCGGCCCCGCCGGACGCCAGTCGCCCAGCGGCGACACCGGCGTCAGCACGGTCCACACCAGCCGCGCGCACTGCACCGCCAGCCCCGCCAGCAGCAGCAGTTCCAGCACCGAATAGACGTTCACCACCGGCAGCCGTTTCAGGATCGCCCGCGCGCGGGCGTCGAACTTCAATCGCATTCGTAACGCCCGTCCCCGCAGCCGCGGCTATGGCATCCATGTTACAGGCGCATTGCAGCCTTGTGTAATATTTCTGGGGCTTGGCGCGGGCGACCGGCCGACGGTATCGTCGCGCGCATGGCATCCGATCCGATCGTCGCGCGGCTGACCGCGCAACCGGGCATCCAACGCGTGCCCTCCCCCAAACTGACCTTGTTCCTGAAAAGGAATTTTCTCGACGCCGATCTGTGTGCGGCGCTGATCGAACGGATCGAAGCGCAGCGCCGCCCATCGACCATCTCCGACTTCAACGGCGACGCCGCGTTCCGCACCAGCGAGACCTGCGACCTGCCCGCCACCGACCCGATCGTGGCGGCGGTCAACGACCGGATCGCCGCCTTCACCGGGCTCGACGCCGCGCATGGCGAACCGGTCCAGGGCCAGCGTTACGCCGTCGGTCAGGAGTTCAAGGCGCACACCGATTATTTCGAGCCGAACGGCGTCGACTATGATCGCTTCTGCGCGGTCGCGGGGAACCGCACGTGGACTGCGATGATCTATCTGAACGAGCCCTACGCCGGCGGCGCGACGCGGTTCAAGACGATCGACAAGATCGTCCAGCCCGAGAAGGGCAAACTGCTCTGCTGGGACAACCGCCGTCCCGACGGATCGCTCAACCCTGCGACGATCCATCACGGCATGAAGGTGCGCGCAGGCACCAAGTATATCGTGACGAAGTGGTTCCGCGAACGCCCCTGGGCATAAAAAAGACCCCGGCCGAAACCGGGGTCCAGGGGAGGACAATTCTCGTATTGTACTAGAACTTCAGCCCCAGCCCGAGCGAAACCGATGCGCCGACATCGTACAGATTGTAATAGATTCGCCGGCCGTCGAACTCCTGGAACTCCTGATACTTTGTTGCGGTGATGTTGCGCGCCTCGAACTTCACCTCGGCGTTCAGGCCGAACAGGTCGACATCCTCGCGCGCCACGAAATCGAGCCGGAAACCGGGCTTCTCATAGACGTCGGGCTGGCCCGATGGACCACGCGTCGTCACGCGCTTCGTCGCATAGCTGAGCAACAAGGTCTGCTGCGACAGATGGTCGGTGTCCTCCAGCCCGATCTGGATGTTGCCGATGTGATCGGACTGGCCGGTCAGCGGCGCGCCATCGCGGAAGAAGTTGCTTGCGGCCTGTTCGACGCCGTTGATGACGGTCACGTCGTCCGCCCCGACCTTCAGCTTTGACTTGGTGTAGGTGTAGTTGCCGATCAGGGCGAGGCGGCGCGTCGCGAAGAATTCGCCGCCCAGCGTATCTAGCGGGAAGTATTTTTGCATCTCAAGCTCGGCCCCGTACAACGTCGCCTCGGGCGCGTTGGCGAAGCTGGTCGTGATGTCGGACGACAGGATCGACGAATAGGTTTCGATCGGCCGATCGATCTTCTTGTAGAACCCCGCCAGCGTGATGCGCTGGTCACGCGCGAAGAACCATTCGTAGCGCGCCTCGGCATTGGTCAGCTCGCTGTCGACCAGCGAGGGGTTGCCCTGGAACGTGCGGTTTGAATCGGTGTCGATGTACAGCTGGCGGATCAGCTCTCGGAATTGCGGCCGCGCGATCGTCTTCGACCCGCTGACCCGGAACTGCATCTCGGGCGCCAACTCGTAGGTGAGCGTGACGGCAGGCAGGAAATAATCGTTGTTCAGGTTTGTGTTAAACCCGGTCCCCAGCCCAGAATTGAACAGGTCGATCGCGGTGACGGTCTGCTTGGCCGTCTCGTAGCGAACACCTGCCGTGATGTTCAGCGACGGGAGCACCTGCGCAATGATCTGGCCGTATCCGGCGTGCGTGCGCAGCCCGGCGTCAAACGCCGCGGTCCCGTCCTGCGCCGACGTTTCCTGCAGTTCGACGCCGAAATTCTGGATCACCGAATCGGACAGCAGGTAATCGGGGCGCAATTGCTGCACCGGCACCGGCAGATTGGTCGCGCGGAACTGGAACGCGCGGCGCACCGCGGTACGCTGCGTGTCGGAATAAGCGTAACCGATCCCCAGCTTCACTTCGGGGACGATCGCATAGACCGCGTCCGCGCCGCCCGACCACAGATCTTCGTTCAGGTCGCTGAACGCGATCGTCGCATCGCCCTTGTTGCCGCCCAGATCGTTAACGAGGCGGTCGCCGGTCGGGTCGCCCACGGTGTTTGTGCGAACATAGGTGAACGTGCGCTCATACGGCGCCTCACGCTGCGAATTGGCGTAGCCGCCGCGCAGATCGAGATCGAGGTCGCCGAACTTGAATTCGCCGACCAGTTGCGAATTGATCAGCTGGCGTTCGTACCACGCCGTATCCTGCTTCAGGACGTCGCGGTCCTGCTGGTTCTGATCGACGCCGATCGCCAGCCGCGTCTGCTTGATCGTGTCGCGGATATACAGGTTGGTCCAGCGGATCGTATTCTCGCCGAACTCCGCCGACAGCCCCAGCAGCCCGTTCACGACGACGCGATTGTCGGTGACGACGCGGTCGAAACTGGTCTGCGGCGGCCCCGACAGATCCGCGCTGACCGAGAATTGCTGCAACGTCTGGCGCGTGCGCCAGGTATTCCCGATCCCGGCCGACGCGATCAGGCCCAGGCGCACGTCGCCAACATCCTTGCTGCCGCCGCCGGTCACGTTGCCGGAGAAGTTGATCGGCATATTGCCGACCTTCTGCACCACGCTGGTGCGCGAATTGCTCAGGCTGATCGCGATATTCTGCAGGTCGGCGCGGCTGAAATCCGCGCCCGCCAGGATCGGCTTTCCGCTGTCCAGCGCCGCCTGCAGCGGTCCCGGCACGTCGCGCGTGCCGTTGTCGAACCCGGTCCAGTCGGTCGGGCTGCCGTAATAGACGTAGCCGAGGTTGCCGGTCGTGAAACTGTCGCCGCCGACCGATCCGCTCAGCGTCACGAATGGTTCGTCCGGGGTTGATTTGGTGGTCAGGTTGATCACGCCGCCACCGAACTCGCCGGGGAAATTGACCGAATAGCTCTTCTGCACGAGCGACGATGCGATCACGTCGGTCGGGAAGATATCGAGCGGCACGACGCGCCTCAGCGGCTCCGGGCTCGGCAAGGGCGAACCGTTCAGCAACGCCAGCGAATAGCGATCGCCGAGACCACGGACATAGACGAAGCCCGCACCGACCACCGACAGGCCGGTCACGCGCTGCAAAGCACCGGCGATATCGCCTTCGCCGGTCCTCGCGATATCCTCGCTCGACAGCACCGACACGACTTGCGGGGCCTGTTGCTGCACGTCGACGCGGCGACGGCCGACGACCACGATGTCGCCGCCGCCGGGAATCGAAACATCGGGGGCGGATTGATCGCTGGCGGAACCTTGCGGATCTTCACCCGGCTGAGACGAAACAGGCGTAGCGGTTTGCGTCTGCTCGTCGCCTTGAGGACTGCCGGTCGCGGTCGATGGCGCGCTGGAGGTCGGCGCGGTCGTCTGCGCAAACGCCGCGGGAGCGATCAGGCTGGTGGAAACGAGCAACAGGCTCGCAAAGGATATCGGCTTCAACATTTCAAATCCCCCGGGCATTCAACAATCGACGGCGGGGACGACCTGTCGGCCGCCCCCCGCACGCCCGGCATCAGGTGGTGGGCAGAGTGGTGCACGCCCCGCCGGCACTGCCGAAATCGGCGGTCGCTGAGTTGCAGGTCCAGTTGCGATACCAGGTGTCGTTCGCATCCTTGACCGCGCCGACATAGCTCGCAGCGGTGAAGAACCCACCCGAATTGACCACTGTCGTCGGGTCCGCCGCGGTCGCCGCGGTTTCGTTCGCGCCGTTGATGAAGCCGTTGGTCAGCGTGGTCGTGAACGCTGAATTGTTGTTCGTGCCAGCGTTGAAGATCGACTGCACATCGGCGGTCGCGACGCCGCCCGACCCGTTGAACGCCGGGTTGCAACCCGCCAGCAGGACCGAGAAGAAGCGCGGCGGACCGGCTTCGTCGAGGGCGGCATTCGCCGCCTGCGTCGTGGTCAGGCTGTTGATGCGCAAGCACGGCAGATTGGCAGGCGACGAAACGACGCCGTTGATCATCGTATAGTCGGTGCCGCCGCGCAGCAGCATCGCACTCACGTCCGCGCCCGAAGTCGAACGCTGGATGAAGGTGAAGTTCGACAGCGTCACGTTCTGGCGCGGCACGGCGTCTTCATTGCCGTTCGAATCCGCCTCGATCATCGCATCGCCCACCGCACCACCGGCACGCTGGATAGCGATCACGTACTGGATGAAGCCCTTGTACCCGACGTCGGTGTCGAGATTGTCGTCCTCGTTCCCGGTCAGGACGAGATACTTCATGTTCGGACGCCCGCCGAACACCTCGATGCCGTCGTCCGAGCTGTTGTGGATCTGGATGTGGTCCAGTGTCGTGCCCGAACCGACGCCCGACGGGGTCAGGCCCTGCAGTTCGCTGGCGGCCGACAGGATGAAGCCCGAATAGCGGATCTGGACGTAGCTCATCCGGCCGCTGCTGTCGGCCGGCGTTGCGCCGCCGTAGAGCGCGTTGGACGTGCCTTCGGTGTCACGCTCGCACGCGGTGGTGCCGGGCGCCGCGCCCGGTGCAAGGCAATCGGTGATCGGCGCACGGCCCAGGAGAACCACGCCACCCCATAGCTGCGACGTATTGTCGTCGGTCTGGCCAACGACGTTGCCACGACCGGTGAAGATGATCGGTTGAGTCGCGGTGCCGACCGCATTGATCTGGTTGCCGCGATTGACCGCCAGGAACGACACGCCAGTCGCACCGAAGACGACGACGCCCGGATCGATCGTCAGCGTCGCGGTATTGCCGGTGCTCGCCGCACCCGCATCGGTGCCGACGTCGACGCGCCCATCGAGCGAGTAGACGACGCCCGCCACTTTGGGGATCTGCGTCGAGGCGGTGAAGCGCACCGGGAAGGCGCAGTTGCGATAGGTGCCGGTCGGGCCGGTGATGGTGCCGCGATCGACCAGCGGGTTCGGCCCCGCTATCGTGGGACAAGCCGCGGCTGGCGTGACGAGGCCCGCGCCCGGCGTGGGGGTCGGCGATGGCGCAGGCGTCGGGGTCGGCGACGGGATCACGATCACGCCTTCGCCGGGGGAAGCAATATCGCTCGCGCCGCAGGCCGAGAGGGCGGCGATGGCGCTGCCCGCCATCAGCATGAGCGAAGCGCGCTTGAAGCTGGTCATGTGGAACTCCCTGAACCTGTTGCAGGCGTGACGACTGGCCGATTCGGACCCCCCGATCGGCTTCGACAGCCGCACTAGGAGCGGCGCATGACAGGGATGTTGGGTTTCGGGGTCGGTTCGGAGACTCTTGCATGGCGGTTTCGTGACAGCCGCCACCCAAGCCGCAGAAACAAGAGCGCCTTAACGACAAGACCCCGCTGCTCACGATGGAGCAACGGGGTCTATCAATGGTGGGCGCGACAGGGATTGAACCTGTGACCCCACCCGTGTGAAGGGTGTGCTCTACCGCTGAGCTACGCGCCCGAAATCGAATTCGGAAGCGGGCCTTTAAGCGGGGTGTGGTCCGCTGTCCAGATGCGTTTGGCCGCTGTTTTAGCGAAGGCGGCACTGGCCCGCTCCCCCGCCTCACCTCCCACAGAGTATCCTGAAAGGGAGGCGGGGCGGGGGAGCGGGCCGGTGCCGCCTTATCCGCGTGAGCGGATCAAAAACGTTCCTCCCCTGCAAGGGGAGGTGGCGCGTAGCGTCGGAGGGGTGTCGCCCTATCGATAGTGTGACACCCCTCCGTCAGCGCTGCGCGCTGCCACCTCCCCTTGCAGGGGAGGATTGGAAAGCTGTCGGTCCGCCCCTAGTTCAGCGAATCCTTCAGCACCTTGCCCGCCTTGAACTTCGGCTGGGTCGACGCCTTGATCGTCATTGGTTCGCCGGTGCGGGGGTTGCGCCCCGTCGACGCCTTGCGCTTCGAAATCGCGAACGTGCCAAACCCGACCAGACGGACCTCGTCACCCTTTTTCAGGCTGCCCGAAATCGTGTCGAACACTGCCTCGACGGCGCGGCTGGCGTCGCCCTTTGCCAGCCCCGACAAATTCGCGACGGCCGCGATCAATTCCTGTTTGTTCATACCGAAAGGCCCCCGTTCAATCTGTTATAGTAAAATTGTGGATTCGCGGCGCGGTGCCGAGTGGGACAGTAAGGCCGCGCCAATTCGGGCTGTCAAACGAAACCGCCGCGGTTGCGATGAACCGCGGCAGCAAAGATGCTTAATCTATATTAGTGATGCAACTCCGCACCAACCGGAGGAACCGCAGTCGGCGGGAGAGCCGCCAATTCGTCCGCCTCCGTCCAGTCGATCGCCTCCAGCGGCTGGGTCAACGCGAGTCGCAACACCTCGTCGACATGGCTGACCGAAATGATCTTCAGCCCGTCCTTGATGTTCTGCGGGATCTCGGCGAGATCCTTTTCATTCTCCTGCGGGATCAGCACCGTCTCGATCCCGCCACGCAGCGCCGCGAGCAATTTTTCCTTCAGCCCGCCGATCGGCAGCACGCGGCCGCGCAGCGTCACTTCGCCCGTCATCGCCACCTCGCGCCGCACCGGAATGCCGGTCATCGTCGACACGATCGAAGTGACGATCCCGACGCCTGCCGAAGGCCCGTCCTTCGGAACCGCGCCTTCGGGCAGATGGATGTGGATGTCCTTCCGCGCGAACAGGCTCGGCTTGATCCCATAGCTCGGCGCGCGCGCTTTGACGAAGCTGAAGCCGGTTTCGATCGACTCCTTCATCACGTCGCCCAATTTGCCCGTAAGCTTCGCCGCGCCCTTGCCCGACACGGTGACGCTTTCGATCGTCAGCAATTCGCCGCCGACCTCGGTCCAGGCGAGCCCGGTCACCGCGCCGATCTGATCCTCGGTCTCGCTCAGGCCGTGGCGGTATTTCTGTACCCCGGCATAGTCGCCGATATTCTCGGGCGTGATGATGACGCTGGTCATCTTGCCCTCGAGGATGCGACGCAAAGCCTTCCGCGCGAGCTTGGCGATCTCGCGCTCCAGCGTCCGCACTCCGGCCTCGCGGGTATACATCTGGATCAGCGCGCGCAGCCCCTCGGTCGTCAGCTCGAACTCGCCCGCTTTCAGGCCGTGCGCCTCGATCTGCTTGGCGATCAGATGCCGCTGCGCGATCTCGACCTTCTCATCCTCGGTATAGCCCTCCAGCCGGATGATCTCCATCCGGTCGAGCAGCGGCTGCGGCAGGTTCAGCGTGTTCGCGGTCGTCACGAACATCACGTCGGACAGGTCGATGTCCAGCTCCAGATAATGATCCTGGAACTTGCCGTTCTGTTCGGGGTCGAGCACTTCGAGCAACGCCGACGCCGGATCGCCGCGGAAATCCTGACCCAGCTTGTCGATCTCGTCGAGCAGGAACAACGGGTTCGACGTTCCAGCCTTCTTCAGGTTCGTCACGATCTTGCCCGGCAGCGATCCGATGTACGTCCGCCGGTGCCCACGGATTTCGGCCTCATCGCGCACGCCGCCCAGCGACTGGCGGATGAACTCGCGCCCGGTCGCCTTGGCGATCGACTTGCCGAGGCTCGTCTTGCCGACGCCGGGAGGACCAACGAGGCACAGGATCGGGCCTTTCAGCTTGTTGGTGCGCGCCTGGACCGCCAGATATTCGACGATCCGGTCCTTCACCTTCTCCAGCGCATAATGATCCTCGTCGAGCGTGATCTGCGCCTGCGCGATATCCTTCTTCAGCTTCGATTTTTTGCCCCACGGCAGGCCGAGCAGCACGTCGAGGTAATTGCGCACGACGGTCGCCTCGGCGCTCATCGGGGCCATCGACTTCAGCTTCTTCAGCTCGGCTGTCGCCTTGCTGCGCGCCTCCTTCGACAGCTTCAGCGTCGCGATCTTCTGGGTCAGCTCGGCGATCTCGTCGCCTTCGCCTTCTTCGCCCTCGTTGCCGAGTTCGCGCTGGATCGCCTTCAACTGCTCATTCAGGTAATATTCGCGCTGCGTCTTCTCCATCTGGCGCTTCACGCGGCTCTTGATCTTCTTCTCGACCTGCAGGACGCCCAGTTCGCCCTCCATGAAGGCGAAGACCATCTCCAGCCGCTTGCCGGGATCGGCCTCGATCAGCAGCGATTGCTTGTCCGCCACCTTGATCGAGATATTGCCCGCAACCGCATCGGCCAGACGGCTTGCATCCTCGATCTCGGAGAATTGCACCGCGGTCTCCGCGGGCAGTTTTCGGTTCAGTTTCGCGTAATTCTCGAACTGATCGACCACCGACCGCATCAGCGCGGCGACTTCGGTCCCTTCGGCTTCCTTGTCCTCGACCGGCACGACCTCGGTCGTGACATAGCCGTCGGCCTCGACCAGTCCGCCCAGCCGCCCGCGCGTCTTGCCCTCGACCAGCACGCGCACCGTCCCGTCGGGCAGCTTCAACAGCTGCAGCACGGTCGCGGTGACGCCGATGTCGTAAAGATCGTCGGCCTTGGGATCGTCCTGTGCAGGATCGAGCTGCGCGACGAGGAAAATCTCCTTGTCGGCGGCCATCGCGGCTTCGAGCGCCGCGACCGATTTGTCGCGGCCGACGAACAACGGCACGATCATGTTGGGGAATACGACGATGTCGCGCAGCGGAAGAAGGGGGAAGGTCTGGGTCATGAACGCTCCGATACCGCCCTCACCTCAGGCGGCGTGATGGATCATATATGGTGTGCGCGCGAAATCCATCAATCGTCGGACGCGTTCACGGCACAATCGTGGTAAACAGATACGCCGCGAAGATCACCAGATGCACCACGCCGCCCAGCACCGTCGTCTTGCCGGTGCCGAGCGACAAGGTGATCGTAAACAGCGACAAAATCAGCAGCACGATGCTCTTGGGATCGAGTCCCATCGCCAGCGGCAGGCCCAGCACCAGCGATACGATCGCAACCGCCGGAATCGTCAACCCGATCGTCGCCAGCGCCGAACCGAGCGCCAGGTTGAGGCTGGTCTGCAACCGGTCCTTCCATGCGGCCCGGTATGCGGCCAGGCTTTCGGGCGCGAGCACCAGCGCGGCGATCACGATGCCGACCACCGCCAGCGGCAGCCCGGCATTCAACACCGCGGCCTCGACCGTCGCCGACAGATCCTTCGCCAGCAATACGACCGTGACCAGTGCTACCAGCAAGGTGCCAAACGCCGCCCAGGCCGCGGCGTCGGTCGGCGGCGCGGCGTGCGCGTCCTTCGGCAGATTGTCGCCCTCGGGCAGGAAATAATCGCGGTGCCGCACCGTCTGCACCATCACGAACGACACGTAGAGGATCAACGAGACGACCGCGACGAACACCAGTTGCGATGGCGCATAGCTCGGCCCTGGCGTCGACGTGACGTAGTTCGGCAGCACCAGCGACAGCACCACCATCGCCGCCAGCACGCACAAAGCCGCGCTTACACCACGTAATGTAAAGCGCTGCTCGCCGTGCTTCAGTCCACCCGCCAGCAAGCACAGCCCGACGATCCCGTTCAGAATGATCATGATCGCCGCGAACACCGTGTCGCGCGCCAGTGCCGAGGCATCGCCCGAATCGGCCAGCATCAGGCTGACGATCAGCGACACCTCGATCACCGTCACAGCGACAGCCAGCACGAGCGTCCCGAACGGTTCGCCCACGCGGTGTGCCACGACCTCGGCATGATGCACCGCCGCCAATACGCTGCCGATCAGGATCACCGCCGCCGCGATCGTGCCGGCCGTCCCCAGCTTCGCCAGTCCGACCGCGATCGCGACCAGCCCCAGCAGCGGAAATGCCCACGTCCACCACGGCAACGCCATCCGCTCGAACAACGGTCGCTTCGTCGGATGCATCACGGTTGTGTCGGTCATGGTCGCTCCTGTTGCCCGACAAACCAATGCGCGCGGACCCGCATTGGGTCCGTAACGAAGTGTGCAAACGAAAAGGGCGCCGGTCGCCCGACGCCCCTAGCTTGTCGTTTATGGACGGCGATTAGGCCGCGTCGCCGGCCTTCTTCTTTTCGGCATAGACGCGGATCGGTTCCTTGCGGCCCTCGATCACGTCCTTGTCGATCATCACCTCGTCGACGCCGTCCATGCCGGGCAGGTCGAACATGGTGTCGAGCAGGATGCTCTCCAGGATCGATCGAAGCCCGCGCGCGCCGGTCTTGCGGTCGATCGCTTTCCTCGCGACCTGCACCAGCGCATCGTCGGTGAAGCCAAGCTGCACCTGCTCCATGTCGAACAGCTTCTGATATTGCTTCACCAACGCATTCTTCGGTTCGGACAGGATCTTCACCAGTGCCGGGATGTCGAGGTCTTCCAGCGTCGCAATGACCGGCAGACGGCCGACGAACTCCGGGATCAGGCCGAATTTCAGCAGATCCTCGGGCTCGACCGACTTCAGCGTCTCGCCGGTGCGGCGTTCCTCAGGACTGGCGACATACGCCCCAAACCCGATCGACTTGCCCTGCAGGCGATCACCGATGATCTTTTCGAGGCCGCTGAACGCGCCGCCGCAGATGAACAGGATGTTCGTCGTATCGACCTGCAGGAACTCCTGCTGCGGATGCTTGCGCCCGCCCTGCGGCGGGACGCTCGCGGTGGTGCCCTCCATCAGCTTCAGCAACGCCTGTTGCACGCCCTCGCCCGACACGTCGCGCGTGATCGACGGATTTTCTGCCTTGCGCGAAATCTTGTCGATCTCGTCAATATAGACGATCCCGCGCTGCGCCCGCTCGACGTTGTAGTCCGATGCCTGAAGCAATTTCAGGATGATGTTCTCGACATCCTCGCCGACATAGCCCGCCTCGGTCAGCGTCGTCGCGTCGGCCATCGTGAACGGCACGTCGAGAATGCGGGCCAGCGTCTGCGCGAGCAGCGTCTTGCCGCAACCGGTCGGCCCGACGAGCAGGATATTAGACTTAGACAGCTCGACATCGGCACCCTTGGCGCCGTGGTTCAGCCGCTTGTAATGATTGTGCACCGCCACCGACAGCACGCGCTTGGCGCGCTTCTGCCCGATCACATAGTCGTCGAGCACGTCGCAGATTTCCTGCGGCGTCGGCACACCGCCGTCCTTCTTGCTCACCAGCGCGGACTTCGTTTCCTCGCGGATGATGTCGTTGCACAGCTCGACGCACTCGTCGCAGATGAAGACGGTCGGACCCGCGATCAGCTTGCGCACCTCATGCTGCGATTTGCCGCAGAACGAGCAATATAGCGTGCTCTTCGAATCGCCGCCGCTCAGCTTCGTCATTCAATCATTCCTTCCGCGCGGATCACGCGCGTGTTGCGGACTGGGCATGGTAACCCGGTCCGTCACGAAACGGCAATGCCGAAAGAGCGGGCGGGTTGCACCCGCCGACCTTCCGGCCGCCAGATTTCAAGCCGCCTGGGCCAGATCGTCAGCCGGCGCCGGACGCTTGTCGAACACCTCGTCGATCAGCCCGAAGGTCTTCGCCTCTTCGGTCGACATGAACTTGTCGCGGTCCATCGCGTGCTCGATCTCGGCCAGCGTCTTTCCGGTATATTTCGCATACAAGGTATTGAGATCGTGACGCATCCGCAGGATTTCGCGCGCCTGAATCTCGATGTCCGCGGCCATGCCCTGCGCCCCGCCCGACGGCTGATGGATCATGATGCGAGCGTTGGAAAGCGCGACGCGCATCCCCGGTTCGCCCGCCGCCAGCAGGAAGCTGCCCATCGACGCGGCCTGACCGACACACACCGTCCCGACGCGCGGACGAATATATTGCATCGTATCGTGGATCGCCATGCCCGCCGTGACGACTCCGCCCGGCGAGTTGATATACATGAAGATGTCCTTCTTCGGATTTTCCGACTCGAGGAACAGCAACTGCGCGGTGATGAGCGATGCCATGCCGTCCTCGACCCCGCCGGTCACGAAGATGATACGCTCGCGCAACAAACGGCTGAAGATGTCGAAGCTGCGCTCGCCGCGATTCGACTGCTCGATCACGATGGGGACGAGGCCTGCCTGCGTCTGCTGCAGGCCGAGCCCGGCGCTGGCCAGCGGGCTCGCAAAGTCGCCGGTCTCGAACGGATTGTGCATGGAAAAACTCTCTTATGCCCTGAAGAGCACCAACATCGGCGCTTCGTAATGCTTGTTCAAGCCCCGCCGGTAAGCCGCTCCGCCCCCGGTGCGCCATAGGCGAGATAGGCCAGCCGCCGCACCTCGCGCCGCCCGCGCACGACAGTGTCGAGGATCAGCCCGGCGAACAGGCACAGCGCGGCCAGGATCATTAGTCCGGTGACGAGGATCGCGGTCGGAAAACGCGGAACCAGCCCGGTCTGCGCATAGGTGATCGCCAGCGGGATCGCGAGGATCACCGCCAGCACCGCGAGCAGCGCGCCGATCCCACCGAAGAACCACATCGGACGCTCGATCCGGTAGAGCGTCACGATCGTCCCCAGGATGCGCCAGCCGTCGCGGTAAGTGCTGAGTTTCGACACCGATCCCGCGGGCCGTGCGAAATACGGCGTCTCGACCTCGGCGGTCGGCATCTTCAATTCGAGTGCATGGACGCTGATTTCGGTTTCGATTTCGAACCCGACCGACAGGACCGGGAAACTCTTCACGAACCGTCGCGAGAACACCCGGTAACCTGACAAGATATCGGTGAAGCTGCGTCCGAACAACTTCGCCAGCATCCCCGTCAGCATCGCATTGCCCAGCCGATGCCCACGACGATACGCCGCCGCCGCTTCGCCGAGCCGGCTGCCGACGATCATGTCGAGTTGTTCGTCCAGCACGCGCGCGACCAGCGCAGGTGCGGACGCGGCGTCATAAGTCGCGTCGCCGTCGGCCATCACATAGACGTCGGCGTCGACATCAGCGAACATCCGCCGCACCACTGCGCCCTTGCCCTGAATACGCTCGCACCGCACGATCGCACCCGCCGCGCGCGCAACCTCGCGCGTCCGGTCGGCGCTGTTGTTGTCATAGACGTAGATCACCGCCGTCGGCAGCGCCGCGCGAAATCCAGCGATCGTCTGCACGATCGCCGCTTCCTCGTTATAGCACGGCAGCAGGACGGCGATGCGGGGTTCGGACAAGATCACAATTCCTTCGTCATCCCGGACTCGTTCCGGGATCCACCGTCCAGCGCGTATTTAGGTCGAAACCCTTGCCGAACGGTGGATGCCGGAAAACATCCAGCATGACGAGGTAGGCTTCAGCCTTCCGACTTTGCTGCGGCCTTCTTCGCCTTGGGCTTGGCGGACGCAGTCTCGACGGCGGCGTTATCGTCCTTGGCCACCGGCTTGGCTGCAGCCTTCTTCGCCGCAGGCTTCTTCGCAGGAGCTTCGGCCTCGACCGGCGCTTCCTCGACCTTGGCGGCCGTCTTCTTGGCGGCGGGCTTGGCCGCAGCCTCGGCCGGCGCATCTTCGGTCGTCGCAGCCTTCTTGGCCGGCGCCTTCTTCGCAGGCTCCGCTGCTACCGCTTCATCGGCAGGCTCGGCCTTTTTCTTGGCCGCGGCCTTCTTCGCCGCTTTCGGCTTGTGGTTTTCGTGGTCGTGCGAATGCGTGCCGGTCGAAAACCCCTCGTCGCTCTCGATTGCCGCCTCAAGCTCCTCGCGCGTCGTTTCACGGTCGGTCACTTCGGCCTTGTCGAACAGGAAATCGACGACCTTGTCCTCATATAGCGGCGCGCGAAGCTGGGCTGCGGCCATCGCATCCTGCTGCACGTACTGGATGAAGCGCTGCTGATCCTCGCCGCGATATTGCTGCGCGGCCTGCGCGATCAGGCGGTTCATCTCCTGCGCGCTCACCTCGACGCCGTTCGCCTGGCCGATTTCCGACAGCAACAGGCCCAGCCGCACGCGGCGCTCGGCGATCTTCTGATAGTCGCCGCGCTCGGCTTCAATTTCCTTCATCGCGGCTTCGGGATCGGGCTCGTGCGTGGCTTCATGCTCGAGTTGCGCCCAGATCTGCGCGAACTCGGCCTCGACCATCGACGGCGGCACTTCGAAATCATGCCCCTCGGCCAGCTGGTCGAGCAATTTGCGCTTCATGTGCGTGCGCGTCAGGCCGTTATGCTCCTGCTCGATCTGCCCCTTCAGCAGGCCGCGCAACTGCTCCAGGCTCTCGAGGCCCAGGCTCTTGGCCAGTTCCTCGTCGATCACGCTCTCGCCAGCGGTCTTCACCGACTTGACCGTTATGTCGAACGTCGCGGGCTGACCGGCCAGTTCCTTGGCAGGATAATCGTCGGGGAAGGTGACGTTCAGCGTCTTGTCGTCGCCGGTCTTCGTCCCGACCAGCTGATCCTCGAAGCCCGGGATCAGGCGGCCCGAGCCGATCTCGACCGCCATGTCCTCACCGGTGCCGCCCTCGAACGCGACGCCGTCGGCGGTCTTGCCGGCGAAATCGACCGTCACCAGGTCGCCCGTCTTGGCCTTGTACGTCGCCTTGGCGTCGTCCCACTTCTTCTGCTGGTCGGCGAACTTCTGCAACTGCTCCTCGATCGCCGACTCGGCGACGGGCACGCTGAGGCGCTCCAGCTTCAGCGCGTCGATCGCGGGGGTCGGCACCTGCGGCAGCACTTCCAGCGCGACCTTGATCTCGGCGTCCTTGCCGTCCTCATAACCGTCGGCCAGCTCGACCGAGGGCTGGATCGCCGGGCGGAGCTGTTTTTCCGCGATCAGCGACTGCACGCCCTCCTGGATCGAATTGTTCAGCGCATCCTGCATCAGCGCGGGACCGTGCATCTTGCGCACCAGGTTCGCTGGCACCTTGCCGGGGCGGAAGCCGGGCATCTTCACCTGCGGCGCGACGCGCTTCAGCTCGGCATCGACCTTCTTCTCGATGTCCTTGGCGGTGATGGTGAGGGTGTAGGCGCGCTTCAGCCCCTCGTTCAACGTCTCGACAGTCTGCATCGGTAGCGCTTTCGTCTGGAATTTCTGGGGGTGGTGCCACCCCGCTCGCATAGCGGGGACTGGTGCGGGCGAAGGGACTCGAACCCCCACATCTTGCGATACTTGGACCTAAACCAAGCGCGTCTACCAGTTCCGCCACGCCCGCATTGAGGCACCGCCGGTCGCGCGCCTCTATACCGGGTATGCGCGCGGGGCAAGCCATGCGGCAACCCGCGCGGTCGCGGGGCGTTGGGGTGGATAAGGAGAATGACGATGGCGACTACCCCACCGAACGAAGTGCCTGCACAGCCGACCCAACCGGGCCGCCCCGACACACCGCCGCCCGAGGTCAATCCTCCCGGCCACGATATCGACGTGCCCGCGCCCGGCGCGCCGTCCGAAGACCCGACGGGTCAGCCGAGTATCTGAAAGCGAAATCGGAAAATGCAGGTTCGCAGAAACGCTTGTGACCACCTCTTCACAGGAGAGGGTGGCGCGAGTGACGGGGCTCGAACCCGCGACCTCCGGCGTGACAGGCCGGCGCTCTAACCAACTGAGCTACACCCGCTTGGAAAGCGTGAGGCGCGCCAACTAGGCGGGCGATCCGGGGCTGTCAACGCTCGTCTCGCCGCTTTTTTCGGAACGCAGGAAGGCTCGGCGGCGCGGGCGTGGCTGCCGAACCAGCGTGCCATGTTCGAACAGGAAGCCCGCGATGTCGGGCTTGCCCGCTGCGCCCAGCACGGTCTGCAGGATGATCAGCAGCGGCACCGCGAGCAGCGCACCCGTCGTGCCCCACACCCAGCCCCAGAAGCTGATCGAGATGAGGATCAGGATCGGGCTGATCGTCAGCCGATGCCCGACGATCAGCGGCGTGACGACATTCGCCTCGATCAGGTGGCAGCCATACAGAATCGCGGGCGCGGCCAGCGCGGTCCAGATATCGCCGAAGGTCATCAGCCCGCCGATCGCCAGCAGCAGCGCCGCGATGACCGGCCCGAAATAGGGGATGTAGTTCAGCAGCGCGATGATGCCGCCCCACATCAAGGGAAACGGCATTCCCAGCAGGTGCATCGCGCCCGCCACGACCAGCCCCAGCACGATATTGATCGCGGTTATCGTGCCGAGATAACTCGACACGTCGTCCACCACATCCTGGATCACCCGCGCGGTCGCCATCGCGCCGCCGAAGCTGGCGCGATTCTTGATCGTCGCCGCGCGCATCCGCGTCCAGCCCGACAGGAAGAAGAACGCGACGAGGATCGCGTAGAACACCTGGATGATGACCCCCGGCGCAGACGTCGCGGCCAGCTCGAGGATAGAGCTCGGCGGCGCGACCGCGGCGGTGGGCGACGACCGGATCGGGGTCGACGCGATCTGCCTGAGCGTGCGGTTCGCGTACTTTTCCAGGTTCGAATAGAGATCGAGCAGAGGAGCGAGATTTTCCTGGATTCGCCCGATCCTGCTCGGAAGCAGGCGGAAGAATTCGGTCGCGGGCACCACGATCGCGGCCAGCGCGATGTTGGCCGCGATCAGGAACAGCAACACGCAGAACAACGCCGCAATCGACGACGGTATGCGCCGATCCTCCATCCATTCGAGCAGCGGGATCAGCGCGATCGCGACGACCAGCGCGCCGGTGGTCGGCAGGAAGAACTCCGCCCCCTCCTTCAGCGCGAACGGTATGCCGACGACCAACCCGATTCCCGCAATAAGGGTCAGTGCGGCGAGCAGCCGGTCGCGGCGCAGCGCGATCCGTGCATCCTCTATCCCGACGCCGGGTTGAGACGACGATGCCTGCGGCAATCCGAACGCGCCCTCCCCCACCGTGGTGGCGGGCGGCGGCGGGGCGTTTGGGTGATCGGCCATATTCCTGTCCTAGCCCGCCCGCATCCACGCCGCTAGCGTGGGCCGCATGAGCGACACGATTCTGGTTATCGACGAAGGCACCACGTCCACCCGCGCGATGCTGTTCTCCCCCGACGGAGAATGCCTGGCGAGCGAACAGACCGAGCTGGAACAGCATTATCCGCGCGCCGGCTGGATCGAACATGACGCGGGCGAGATCTGGCGCAAAACGTTGCGTGTGGCGGGCGCGATGGTGGCGCAAGCCGGCGGCCCCTCGCGGATCGCGGCGATCGGCATCACCAATCAGCGCGAGACGATCGTATTCTGGGACCGGACGACCGGCGAACCGCTGGCCCCCGCGATCGTCTGGCAGGACCGACGCACCGCGGACACCTGCCGGGCTTTGCGCGACGCCGGGCATGAGGAACTGGTGCAGCGCAAGACCGGTCTTTTGCTCGACCCGTATTTTTCCGGCTCGAAGATCGGCTGGGCGTTGAGGGAATGGCCGCAACTGAAGGCCGCGGGCGACCGGCTGGCGATCGGTACGGTCGAAAGCTGGCTGGTGTGGAATTTGACCGGCGCGCACGTCACCGACGCGTCGAACGCCAGCCGCACGCAATTGATGACGCTGGACGGCGGCTGGGACGACGAACTCTGCGACCTGTTCGGCGTGCCTCGATCGGCGCTGCCCGAGATCGTCGATTGCGCCGGGCGGTTCGGCGAAACCACCTTGTTCGGCGACGCGATCCCGATCTGCGGCATGGCGGGGGACCAGCAGGCGGCGACGATCGGCCAGGGCTGCCTGGCGGTCGGCGATACGAAGGCGACGTTCGGCACCGGCGCGTTCGTTCTGACGCAGGCGGGTACGACCCCGCCGACATCGGACCATCGCTTGCTCTCCACCATCGCGTGGCAGCTTGGCGGCAAGCGGCATTACGCGCTGGAAGGATCGGTTTTCGTTGCAGGCAGTCTGATCAAATGGCTGCGCGATTCGGTCGGGCTGATCGGCGATGCGGCCGAGACCGCCGCACTGGCGCGATCGGTCGACGATAATGGCGGGGTGTATCTGGTCCCCGCACTCTCCGGCCTCGGCGCGCCGTGGTGGGAACCCGACGCCCGCGCCGCGATCACCGGCCTCAGCTTCGCCAATGGGAAAGCGCATATCGTCCGCGCCGCGCTGGAGGCGATGGCGCACCAGGTGCACGACCTGAAAGCCGCCTTCGCCGCCGATGGTCAAGACTGGAACGTCCTGCGCATCGATGGCGGCATGGTCGCCAACGACTGGATGGCGCAGGATCTAGCCGACATGCTCGGCCTGACGGTCGAGCGCCCGAAATTCGCCGAAACGACTGCGCTCGGCGCGGCGATGCTGGCCGGGGTCGGCTGCGGCATGTTCGCGGGCCTGGAGGCGGCGGGGACGATGCGCGGCGCGGTGGAGACGTTCGAGCCGACGATGAACGCTGAGGCGCGCGATGTACGGCTGTCGGGCTGGAAGGCGGCGGTGGAACGCGTGGTCAGCGCTTAGAGCCGGATCACATCGGTTGAGATCGTCATTGCGAGGAGCGACGCGACGCGGCAACCCAGCGTGGCGCGCGCGACCCTGGGTTGCTTCGCTTCGCTCGCAATGACCGCGTCGTTCAACTCAACTCGCCGCCCACGGACCCTCTTCCAGATACAGATAGTCCGGATCGAACTCGCCCAATCGCACCAGCGCTGCGCGGTCGATGATCTGCACCTTGCCACGCGCCACGTCCGCCAGCCCGTCCTCACGCAGCTTGCGCAGCGTCCGGTTGACGTGAACACTGGTCAGCCCGCACGCCTCGCCGATATCCTGCTGCGTCAGCGGAAGCGCATAAACCCCATTTTCCGCGCGGCCGGTCGCCGCCATCCGGTCATGCGTCTCGCACAGGAAGTGCGCGATCCGGCCCCCGGCGTCGAGACGTCCGAGCCGGAAAATCCACTCGCGATGCAGCGCCGCATCCAGCAGCGTCGAAAACCACAGCATCCGCGCAAGATTGGGATAATCGCGCACGATCGCATCGAGCCGCTCATGCGGAACGCACGCGATGCGCGATTCGCTCAGCGTCGCGACGTCGTGGTCCAGCCGTTGCAGCGGATAGCCGTGCAGGTCGACAAAATCGCCCGGCACCTGATACGCCACCAGTTGCCGGTATCCATCGCGCGCGTCCATGTACCGGCACATCGTCCCCGACAGCAGCAACGTGCTGTAGTGGACCCGATCACCGCGCCGAATGACGATTTTCCGCGCGGGTACCGTCTTCACGTCCTCGACCGACGCCTCAAGCACTGCCTTTTCTTCCGCGGTCATCGCGGAACGTCGCCGGCCCCGCAGAAAGTCTGTCGTCACGGACATCTGTTCACCCCTTGTACGCAGCGCTTTACGCCGCGACACGGTCCTCGAACAAGACCTTCAAATCGCGCTTCAGTATCTTGCCGTTGGCGTTGCGCGGTAGTGTGTCCGCGACGAAGCGGATCGCGACCGGCGTCTTGAATACCGCGAGCCGCTCGCGCACCCACGCCTGCAGCTCCGCCTCGGTCGCGCTGCACCCCGGACATAGATGGACGACCGCCGCGGGTTCCTCCCCCAATATCCGGTGCGGCAGCCCGATCAGCGCGCAATCGGTGACCGCGGGATGCGCGTAGAGCACGTTCTCCACCTCGGTCGAATAGATGTTCTCGCCACCGCGGATGATCATGTCCTTCGCGCGGTCCAGGATATAGACGAACCCTTCCTCATCGACGCGCCCCAGATCGCCGGTCCGCACCCAGCCGTCGACGAACGTCTCCGCCGACGCCTCCGGCTTGTTCCAATACCCCACGACGGTCATCGGCCCGCGTATCCACAGCTCTCCGATTTCGCCGGGTGGCAGTTCACGCCCGTCCTCGTCGGTCACCTTAACATCCGCCACCGCCGCGGGCAGCCCCGCGCTGTCCGGCCGGTTGAGATAATCTTCCGCCGAATTGGACGTGACCGTCGCCATCGTCTCGGTCATCCCCCACCCGTTCCCCGGCAGCGCCCCGAATTCCTGATAGATGCGCCGCACCAGTTCGGGCGCGGACGGCGCACCGCCATAAGCGATCGCCTCCAGGCTGGAGAGATCGTAGTTCGCGCGTTCGGGATGCTCCAGAATTTGCCATGCGATCGTCGGCACCCCACCGGTGATATGCACCTTTTCGCGCTCGATGATTTCCATGCCCCGCAATGCGTCCCATTTGCGCATGTAGATCATCGTGCCGCCGCTCGCGATTGCGCCCATCATTCCTGCCGAACAGGCGGTGACGTGAAACATCGGCACGACGATCAACTGCGTCCGTGGCGTCGGCTCAGGGATCGGCGCACCGCGTCGCAAGTAGCTACGTGCGCCCGAATACCCGCTCGTATGGATGTTGGTCAGCATGTTGCGATGCGTGCCCAGCGCACCCTTCGGATGGCCCGTCGTCCCGCTGGTGTAGAAAATGGTCGCATGATCGTCGGGTGCGATCTCGGCGGGGGGCAGCGCGGCGTCGGGCAGGCGATGCCAGTCGTGCGGCGTGCCGATCAAATCCTCCAGCCGCGACGCCGCCCCCTCCACCGGGGTGCTGGAACGCGAAACATAGACGTGCTCGATCCCCGCCAGCTTCGCATAGTGATCCGCCAGCCGCGCATGGCGCTCGTCATCCACGAACAACAGCCGCGCGCCCGAATCGGCGAGGCCGTATTCAAGCTCCGCCCCGGTCCACCACGCATTCAGCGGCACGACGATCGCGCCGATCGACACCACTGCAAAGAAGATCGCAGGAAACTCTGGCAGGTTGCGCATCGCGATCGCCACGCGGTCGCCCTTCCCCACCCCGCGCCGTACCAGATCGGCCGCGATCCCCGCCATTGCGCGGTAATTCGCCTCATACGAAACGCGTTCGTCCTCATAGATCGTAAACAGCGCGTCGCCGTGCGCGCGCGACGCCTCGACCAGCCAGCGCAACGACGGTGGGCAATTCCTCCACACCCGCGTCGGCACGCCGCGAATCTCGACCGTCTCCATCTCGAACTTCGCGCCCGGCGCGGTCAGTATCGCCTTCGCCTCGTCCAGCCCCATCGCAGGCCAGGACGGGTCCAGCGCAACCAGCATTTCGGTATCCACCAACGCATCCTCTCGGGGTTTTCTGAATGTCGGGTTCGAGGTTAGAGTTGATTCCGCCAGCGCTCAAGGCGATAGGGTCCGGCAATGTTTAGAAGCAGGGGTATGGAGAGGCCATGAAGATCGCAAAGCCCGAGAAGCACGGATTCGACGGCAAGCGGCTGGCCACAATCGATACCTTCCTTAAAGGTCGCTATCTCGATTCGGGCGAGTTCGCGAACGCGCAATTGCTCGTCGCGCGCGATGACGAGATCGTACATTTCTCCAGCGCCGGGGCCGCGCGCGAAGGCAAGAAGAAGCCGATCGACGAAGGCTCGCTGTTCCGCATCGCGTCGATGACCAAGCCGATCACCTCGGTCGCGTTCATGATGCTGGTCGAGGAAGCGAAGGTCGCGCTCGACACCCCGGTCCACCACGTCCTGCCCGAATTCAAGCGCGTTGGCGTCTATAACGGCGGCGGCGCGGGCGTGCCGTTCGTGACGAAGCCGACCGACGAGCCGATGCGCATGGTCGACCTGCTGCGCCACACCGCGGGCCTCACTTACGGCTTCCAGAACCGCTCCAACATCGACGCCGCGCATCGCGAGACGAAGCTGGAGAACTGGCACGGCAACCACGATCTCGATTCTTTCGTGGCCGAACTCGCGAAGCTGCCGCTCGAATTTTCGCCCGGCACCAGCTGGAATTACTCGGTCGCGACCGATGTGCTCGGCGCGGTGGTGCAGCGCGTGTCGGGGATGCCGCTCGACGAATTCTTCCGCACGCGCATCTTCGCCCCGCTGAAGATGGACGACACGTTCTTCACCGTGCCCGCGGACAAGGTCGATCGGCTGACCGATTGCTACACCTTCCTCCCCGAAAAGGGCCGGACGATGTTCGACCGCGCGGACGAGAGCATGTGGGCCGCGCCGTTCAAATTCCTGTCGGGCGGCGGCGGCCTCGTCTCGACCGCGCTCGACTATCACCGCTTCATCCGGATGTGCCTGAACGGCGGCGAGTTGGACGGCGCGCGCATCCTTGGCCGCAAGACGCTGCAGCTGATGACGCAGAACCATTTGCCCGGCGGCGCGGACCTGTCGGCGATGTCGAAGTCGCTGTTCAGCGAGACGCAGAATGCCGGCACCGGCTTCGGCCTCGGCTTCGCGGTCACGATCGACGTCGCGCGGTCTATGATGCCGGGCAGCGTCGGCGAATATTATTGGGGCGGCATGTTCAACACCGCCTTCTTCATCGACCCCGTAGAACGGGTGAGCATGGTGTTCATGACGCAGCTCAGCCCCTCGATGATCTACCCGATCCGCCGCGAACTGAAGACGATGATCTATGCGGCGATGAATTAGCGTCGTCCCCGCGCACGCGGGGACCCATCTCCCGCCGCGTCCACATGCGGCGCGCGCACGAGATGGGTTCCCGCTTTCGCGAGAATGACGAAACAGAATGCTAGGAGACCGAAGACAATGACCTTCCCCGTCCGCACCGAACGCCACGACGACGTGCTCGTCATCATCTCCGACAGCCCGCCCGTGAACGCGCTGGGCGCAGACGTCCGTGAAGGCTTGAAAGCGGGCTTCGAGGAAGGCCTGAACGACGCATCGATCAAGGCGATCGTCCTGCGCTGCGACGGCAAGACCTTTTTCGCAGGCGCCGACATCACTGAATTCGGCAAACCCCCGCGCGGCCCCGGCCTGCACGAGGTGCTCGACGCGATGGACAAGGCCGACAAGCCGATCGTCGCCGCGATCCACGGCACGGCGCTCGGCGGTGGCTGCGAAACCGCGCTCGCGTGCCATTACCGCGTCGCCGTTCCCTCCGCGGTGCTCGGCACGCCCGAGGTGAAGCTGGGCCTGCTCCCCGGCGCGGGCGGCACGCAGCGTCTGCCGCGGCTGGTCGGCGTGAAGGCTGCGCTGGAAATGGTCGCGATCGGCGATCCGGTCCCGGCGAAGAAGGCCGCCGAAATCGGGCTGGTCGACCGCGTCGTCGGCGAGGATAGCCTGGAAGCCGACGCCATCGCCTTCGCGCGCGAACAAATCGGCAAACCCGTCCCCCGTATCAGCGAAAAAACCGCCACCGCCGACCCGGAAGCGGTGGAAGCATTCCGCAAGGCCAACGCGCGGAAAATGCGCGGCTTCGACGCGCCCGAAGCCAACATCCGCTGCGTCGAAGCGGCAACCGACCGCCCCTTCGCCGAGGGCATGAAGTTCGAGCGCGAAGAGTTCATGAAACTGATGATGGGCACGCAATCCGCCGCCCAGCGCCATCTGTTCTTCGCCGAGCGTCAGGCCGCGAAGATCGACGACATCGACCCCAAGACCACCACGCTCCGCCCCATCAACAAAGTCGGCGTGATCGGCGCGGGCACGATGGGCGGCGGGATCAGCATGAATTTCCTCTCCGCGGGGATCGCGGTGACGATCGTCGAGATGCAGCAGGACGCGCTCGACCGCGGCACCGGCGTGATGCGCAAGAATTACGAGGCCTCCGCCGCCAAGGGCCGGATCAAGCCCGACGCGCCCGATAAGGCGATGGGCCTGCTGACCCCCACGCTCAGCCTCGACGACCTCGCCGACTGCGACCTCATCATCGAGGCGGTGTATGAGAATATGGACGTGAAGAAGGAACTGTTCGGTAAGCTCGACAAGATCGCCAAGCCCGGTGCGATCCTCGCGTCTAACACGTCCTACCTGAACGTGGATGAAATCGCCGCCAGCACCTCGCGCCCCGAGGATGTCGTCGGGATGCACTTCTTCTCCCCCGCCAACGTGATGAAACTGCTGGAGGTCGTGCGCGGCGAGAAGACCGCGAAGGACGTGCTCGCGACGGTCATGGCGCTGGCCAAGAAGATCAGAAAGGTCGCGGTCGTCGCTGGCGTCACCCACGGCTTCATCGGCAACCGCATGCTCTCCCCGCGCCAGCAGGAAGCGAACAAATTGCTGATGGAGGGCGCGACGCCCGAACAGATCGACAAGGTCCACGTCGATTTCGGGATGCCGATGGGGCCGTTCCAGATGGCCGACCTCGCCGGGGTCGACATCGGCTGGCACCGCGATCCGACCCGCGTTGAGAGCATCCGCGATGCGCTCGCCGCCGAAGGCCGCTGGGGCCAGAAGAAGCAGGCCGGGTTCTACGATTACGACGAAAAGCGGAACCCCACCCCCTCCCCCCGCGTCGCCGAGATCATCGAGGATTTCCGCAGCAAATCGAACATGGCCAAGCGCGACATCACCGATCAGGAAATCGTCGAACGCACGCTCTATCCGATGGTCAACGAAGGCGCGCTGATCCTGGAAGAAGGCAAGGCGCAGCGCGCGTCGGACGTCGATGTGGTGTGGATCTACGGCTACGGCTGGCCCGTCTATCGCGGCGGCCCGATGTTCTGGGCGAAGACCGAAGGGTATGAGAAGGTCGTCGCGGGGCTGGAGAAGCACGGCTTCAAGGTCGCGCAGACGTTGAAGGACGGGACGGTGAAGTGAACAGAATCTCCCTCTCCCCGCTTGCGGGGAGAGGGCAAGCGAGCGCAGCGAAGCGAGGGAGAGGGGCATGACGGATACGACGACGATGCAACGAACTGCCCCTCTCCCCGGCCCTCTCCCCGCAAGCGGGGAGAGGGAGAAGTCGGCCCTAGAAACCGCGGCCGCGATCCGCGCGGGCGAAACCACCGCGATCGCCGAAACCGAAGCCGCCATCGCGCGTATCGAATCCCGCGACAGTGACCTCAACGCGGTCGTCGTCCGCGACTTCGATAACGCGCGCAAGGCCGCCGCCGAGATGGACCAGCGTATCGCCGCGGGCTTCGACGGACCCCTGCTCGGCGTGCCGATGACGATCAAGGAATCGTTCGACATCGCCGGGCTGCCAACGACCTGGGGTTACGAGGAGCACCGAACGTTCATCGCGCGCGACGATGCGGTGATGGTCAAACGGCTGAAGGCCGCGGGCGCGATCCTGCTCGGCAAGACCAACGTCCCCGTCGCACTCGCCGACCTCCAATCGATCAACCCGGTCTATGGCCGCACCCGCAACGCGGTCGACCAGTCACGCAGCGCAGGCGGGTCGTCGGGCGGCTCCGCGGTGGCGCTGGCATCCGGCATGGTCCCGCTGGAATACGGGTCCGACATCGGCGGTTCGATCCGCGTCCCCGCCGCGTTCAACGGGGTGTGGGGGCACAAGATCAGCTACGGCCTGATGACCGGCGAAGGCCATTATTTCCCCGACACCGACGGCGCGAAACCCGCGCTCAGCGTCATCGGACCGCTCGCGCGCGACGCCGACGATCTCGCCGTGGCGCTCGACATCGGGGCCGATTTCCCGATCCCACGCGCGCCGATCCGCAAACCCGGCGAATGGCGCATCCTGATCCTGGCCGGTCACCCGATGGCCAAAGTGCAGGCGTCGATCGTTACCGCAATCGAAAACCTCGCCGCGGCGTTCGAGGCCGCGGGCGCGACCGTCGACCGCAGCAGCGACCTGCTCCCCGACCTTTCGCAGCAGCACCGCGATTATTGGGCGATGCTCAACATCGCGATCACCCGCGGCGTCCCCGTCGACGGCGGCGAACCCGCGACGCTGGCGCATTGGTTCGACCTCGGCGATCGTCAGGCGCGCAACAAACGCGCGTGGAACCGCTTGTTCGACCAATACGACGCGGTGATCGCGCCCGCGCTGGGCGTCACCGCCTTCGCGCACGACGACACCCCGCTCGGCGACCGCAAGCTGACGATCGATGGCGCGGAAACGCCGTTCACGCACCAGTTCGTCTTCCCCGGCCTCGCGACCTTCCCGATGCTGCCCGCCACCTCGGTGCCCATCGGCCGCGATGCCGATGGCTTGCCGATCGGCGTGCAGGTCATCGCCGACACCTGGCGCGACCACACCGCCATCGCCATCGCCCGCGCGGCGCACGACCTCGTCTGGAGCAACACATGACCGAAGACACCTTCCGCACCGAAACCCGCGCCTGGCTGGAGGCGAACTGCCCGCCCGAAATGCGCGAACCCGTCCGCACCGACGCCGACGTCTGCTGGGGCGGGCGCGACCAGTCGAAGCTGACCCAGCCGCAAAAGGACTGGATGAACCGCATGGGCGAACGCGGTTGGACCGTGCCCGACTGGCCGAAGGAATATGGTGGCGGCGGTTTGAACCCGGCCGAGACGAAGACCCTGCGCGAGGAAATGGCCCGCATCCGCGCGCGCAACCCGCTCAACAGCTTCGGCATATCGATGCTCGGCCCGGCGCTGCTGAAATACGGCACCGAGGAGCAGAAGAAGGATCACCTCCCCAAGATCGCGCGCGGCGAAATCCGCTGGTGTCAGGGCTATTCCGAACCCAACGCCGGGTCCGACCTGGCCAGCCTGGCGACCAGCGCCGAGGACAAGGGCGACCATTTCCTCGTCAACGGCCAGAAGGTGTGGACCAGCTACGCCGACTACGCTGACTGGATCTTCTGCCTCGTCCGGACCGACAAGACTAACAAGCACAACGGCATCAGCTTCGTTTTGTTCGACATGGCGACGCCGGGCGTGTCGACGAAACCGATCCTGCTGATCTCGGGCTATTCACCCTTTTGCGAAACGTTCTTCGACGATGTGAAGGTGCCGAAGGAGAATCTCGTCGGCACGCTGAACAAGGGCTGGGACGTCGCGAAATATTTGCTCGGGCATGAGCGCGAGATGATCTCGGGCATGGGCCTCGGCGGTGGGTCGAAAAACCCGTTGATCGAGGGCGCGCTGGCGACGATCGGGGTCGATCACGACGGCAAGCTCGCCGACCCCCTGCTCCGCGCGCAGATCGCGCAGTTCGAGGTCCGGTCGAAGGCGTTCGCGGCGATGTCCGAACGCTTCATCGACGAACTGAAGGCCGGAAAGGCGCATCCTGCCGATCCGTCGATGATGAAATATTACGGCACCGAACTGAACAAATCGCGCCACGAGTTGATGATGGCCGCGGGCGGATCGGACGCGCTGGAATGGGACAGCGACCGCTCCGACGGCGGCGCCGCGCCCCGCGCATGGCTCCGCACCAAGGCCAATTCGATCGAGGGCGGAACGAGCGAGGTGCAGCTGAACATCGTCGCCAAACGCATCCTGGAATTGCCGGGAGCGTAGCCGCGACGCTCCCGCCGCCCGACACTCACGAGAAAGATTCCGAATGCCGCTCTACCTCAACGAAGACCAGCAGATGCTCCGCGACGCCGCGCGCGAATTCGTCGGCGAACAGATGCCCGTCGCCCACATGCGCGCGCTCCGCGATACAAACGACACGACCGGCTTCAGCCGCGATCACTGGAAGCAGTTCGCCGAGATGGGCTTCACCGGCATCCTCATCGGCGAGGACCACGGCGGTCTCGGCCTCGGTCATGTCGAGGCGGGCGTCGTGCTGGAGGAGATCGGGCGCAACCTTGCCCCCTCCCCCTTCCTCTCCACCGCGGTCGCCGCGGTCGCAGCCCTCAAGGGCACCGGCGCCGCCGAACGCTGGTTTCCCGGCATCGTCTCTGGCGACACCGTCGCCGCGCTAGCGATCGACGAAAGCGCCAAGCACCGCGCGAGCGTCGCGCTGAAGGCCGAACGCTCCGGCAACGGCTTCAAGCTGACCGGCGCGAAGCAGTTCGTCACCCACGGCCACGTCGCCGACCTGCTGATCGTCGCCGCGCGCACATCCGGCAGTGCGAACGACACGGACGGCGTGACCCTGTTCGCCGTCCCCAAGGACGCCGCAAAGCTGACCGCCACGCCCGAACGCCTCGCCGACGCCAACCTCGCCGCGCGGATCGAATTCGACGGGGTGGAGGTCGATGCCGACGCGGTGATCGGCGAAGTCGACGCCGGCCGAAGCCCGCTCGACCGCCTGCTCCGCGCAGGACGCACCGGAGCCTCGGCGGAATTGCTCGGCGTCGGCGGCGGCGCGATGGACATGACGGTCGACTATCTCAAACAGCGCAAGCAGTTCGGCGTGCCGATCGGCAGCTTCCAGGCGCTCCAGCACCGCGCCGCGCATCTCTATGCCGAAATGGAGGTCGCCCGCGCCGCGGTCCTGAAGGCGCAGCAATTGCTGGATGCGGGCGATCCCAAGGCCGACGCGGCGGTGTCCGTCGCCAAAGCGATGACCGGCATGGCCACCACGCTCGCGGTGCAGGAAGGCGTCCAGATGCACGGCGGCATCGGCATGACCGACGAATATGACATCGGCTTCTACATGAAGCGCGCGCGTGTGCTGGCCGAGCTGTTCGGCGACGCGAACTTCCACGCCGACGCGCTCGCGACGGCCGCGGGGTATTGATCCTTCTCCCTCTCCCCTTCAGGGGAGAGGGTGGCCGAGCGAAGCGAGGTCGGGAGAGGGGCATGTCGTGACACTTTGTCCAGGCCCCTCTCCCCGACCCTCTCCCCTGAAGGGGAGAGGGAGAAGAAGGACACCCATGACCGACACCCCCACGCCCGAAGCCCTCGCCGCCGACCTCATCGACCTCCTAGATATCGAGGAAATCGACACCGACCTCTATCGCGGTCGCCGGTCCTCGAACGGCGTCGGCCGCGTCTTCGGCGGACAGGTCATCGCGCAGGCGCTCCAGGCCGCGCAACGCTCCACCGATGCACCGAAGGTCGCGCACTCGCTTCACGCCTATTTCATGCGCGCGGGGAATGAGGATTATCCGATCATCTACCGCGTCGTGCGCGATTTCGATGGCAAGAGCTTCTCCACCCGCCGCGTCATCGCGATGCAGCGTGGGCAACCGATCCTCAACATGGCGTGCTCGCTACAGTTGCCCGAGGACGGCTTCACGCATCAGGACACGATGCCCGACGTCCTCGCCCCCGAATCGCTGAAGTCCGAAGCAGAGATCCGCGCCGAATCCAGCGCCCATGTCGACGAACGCTTCCGCCGCCAGCTCACCCGGCCGCGCCCGATCGAGATTCGCCCGGTCTATCCGCGGCAATGGTTCGATCCGCAGCCGACCGCCCCGCTCCAGCACAGTTGGTTCCGCATCGTCGCTCCGATCGGCGACGACCCCGCACTCCACCGCGCCGTCCTGTCCTACGCCTCCGACATGGCGCTGCTCGGCACCTGTATGCTCCCGCACGGCGTCAACTGGACCACGCCCGGGTTCCAGACCGCCAGCCTCGACCATGCGCTGTGGCTGCACGAGGATTTCCGCGCCGACGACTGGCTGCTCTACGTCACCGACAGCCCATGGGCAGGCCACGCCCGCGGCTTCAACCGCGGCAAGATCTTCGCACGCGACGGACGGCTGGTGGCGAGCGTCACGCAAGAGGGGTTGATCCGCTTGCGCGAGCCGAAAGAGAAAAACGCATGAAGATCGACCGCCGCACGCTCCTCGCAGGCGCTACCGCCCTCGGCGCAACCGCCGCCTTCCCCGCCCGCGCCGCCACCGCCGCCGACGCCACAGCCCTGAAAACCCTCGACGCGCACGCCGAGGCGCTGCTGAAGGCTTACCCCGAATCCGCCGCCTATCTCGGCCTCGACACCGGCCCCCGCGCCGATCTGAAATCCAAACTCACCGACCGCAGCGCCACCGCCGAAGCCGCCCGCCGCACCGACGCCGCCGCACGCCTCGCACAACTAAAGGCGATCCCCCGCGACACGCTCTCCCCCACGGTCCGCGTCCACCTCGACACCACTCAGACCGCGCACGACATCGCGCTCGACGGCTGGCGGCGGATGCCGGTCGGGGACATGGCGTTCCTGTCGAACAATGGATACCGCAGCACGCCTTATGTCATCAGCCAGGGCAACGGCGCGTTCGTCGACACGCCCGACCTGCTCGAGAACAAGCACGGCGTCGCGACGAAAGCCGACGCCGAAGCCTATCTCGCCCGGCTCGAAGCCTATGCCGGACAATTGACCGCCGAGACCGAACGCCTGAATGCCGACGCCGCAAAGGGCATCCTGCTCCCCGGCTTCCTCAACGACATCACCGTGAAGCAACGCCGCGCCGGGGCCGCCGAACCCGCCGCCACCGCCGCGATCATCACCACCTTCGCCGCGAAGACGAAGGCGGCGGGCCTTACCGGCGACTGGACTCAGCGCGCCACCGCGATCGTCGAACGCCGCGTCACCCCCGCGCTGTCCGCGCAGGCCGACGCCTTCGCCGCACTCCGCCCGCGCGCGAAGGACACGCCCGGCATGTGGGAACAGCCCGACGACGCCGACCGCTACGCCTGGCTCGCCGAGGCTGGCACGACGACGAAGAACACCCCCGACGGCATCCACGCCTCGGGCCTCGAACAGTGCAAGGCCTACGCCGCCGAACTCGATCCGCTGCTCCGCGCGCAAGGCCTGAGCCAAGGCACCGCGGGCGAACGCCTCGCCGCACTCGGCAAGCGGCCAGACCTGCTGTTCGCGAACACCGACGCGGGCCGCGCCGAACTGCTCGCCTACCTCAACGCGATCGTCGCGAAGCTGCGCCCGAAACTGCGCGGCGCGTTCGGCAAGCTCGTCCCCGGCAACCTCGTCATCAAACGCGTGCCGGTCGCGATTCAGGACGGCGCGCCAAACGGTTACGCGGGGCCGGGCTCGATCGACGGCAAGACCCCGGGCCAGTATTTCATCAACCTGAAGGACACCGGCATCTGGCCGCGCTTCGCGCTCCCGACGCTGACCTTCCACGAGGGGATTCCCGGCCACATCTGGCAGGGCGAATACACCTTCTCGCTCCCGCTGATCCGCACCTTGCTCGGCTTCAACGCCTACAGCGAAGGCTGGGGGCTGTACGCCGAACAGATCGGCGACGAACTTGGTTACTATCAGGACGATCCGCTCGGCCGCATCGGCTACCTCCAGTCGATGAACTTCCGCGCCGCGCGACTGGTGGTCGACACCGGCCTGCACCACAAACGCTGGACGATGGATCAGGCGATGCGCTGGTTCATGGGCGCGACCGGCTTCACCGAAAGCCAGGCCGGATCGGAACTGCGCCGCTATTGCACCTGGCCGGGACAGGCGCTCGGCTACAAGACCGGCCACAACGAAATCAACGGCCTGCGCGACGCGGCGAAAGCGAAGCTTGGGGCGAGGTTCGACGTTCGCGGATTCAACGATACGGTGGTGCAGACCGGCGGCGTGCCGCTCGGCGTGCTCGCGACGGTGGTGGAGCGGTGGAGTGCGGGTGTTTGAGACGGTAAGATGCACGTACACCTAATGTTACGATACGCTCCGCCCGCCGCCTCTGTCATGCCGGACCTGATCCGGCATCCACCAATCAACAAGCTTCAGCATCGGCGGCACCGTGGATGCCGGATCAAGTCCGGCATGACGGCGGGTAAACCTAGCCGAACACGCCATGACGTCGGGTATTCGTTGGAACCGGACATTAGGAATATGGTGCGAACTTCCGTTCGTGGGACACTCGCACGGGCCCGCAGCGACCTTCGACGCTTAACAATTCTCGCGGTCGGAAGCCGTGCTGAACGCGAAGATGCCCAGCGCTTTCCCAAATCAGCCGTGTCGGGGACTCATTTTTAGCCTCAAGGACTTGGCAACCCAGCCACCGAAATCGCGGTTGCCACCAGCGCCAGACATGCACTCGCTCGTTCTCGGCGGATAGCGGTGTTCCATCAATGAAGGCGGTTGCCACCCATTCGCCGCTAGGCGAGACGGCTCGTTCTCGTTCGTAGGCCAGCGCAAAGTTGAGCCAGATGACGCCCCCGAAGGCTAAAACCAGCCCAACCACCAATCCCGCAGCGCACCCGCGTCGTGTCATTAACTGCCCTCATGCCACCAAGCCGTACCTTCACGGGTAGACCTAACGGCTGCAAGTGGGCGAAAGCCGCCATCCGCGTTTTCCTACACGGTGCCAACTTGGTAAGGGTCGCTTGCTATTTCTCATCGCCGGATCACGACACGCCACAGCACGCATGTAACATGGCGTCGTTGGTGTGACCTTAGTGTGACTTTCGACACGTGCGAACGCGTTCGTTGGTGTGAACTTGTGTGAACTTTGGCCCGATCAGAGCGCGTTCGACCGCCTAAACCGCCGTCCGGCCGTATTCCTGCTTGGTCACCGGATGGCTCGACGACAGCCCCCCATCGACCGCGATCGCCTGGCCGTTGACGTAGCTGGCATCGTCGCTCGCCAGGAACAATGCGACCTTCGCCAGTTCCTCGGGCTGCGCACCGCGGCGCAGGGGGTTCAACCGCCCGACGCGGTCCATCTTCCCCGCCTCGCGCGCGTAATCGAAGGTCGGCTTGGTCATGCCCGTCTCGGTCAGGCCCGGACACAGCGCGTTCACCCGGACGTTCGAGCCCGACAATTGCTGCGCCGACGTCATGGCCAGGCTGATGACCCCCGCCTTCGACGCGGAATACGCCGGCGACCCTGCGCCCGAACGGATGCCCGCCACGCTCGCGGTCAGCACCAAAGCCCCGCCGCCACGCTCGGCGATCTTCGGCGCGGCGTGCTTCACCATCAGATACGGGCCGATCACGTTGACGCGCAGCACCTCGGCGATCAGCGCGACGTCGGTGTCGAAGATGTTGGCCATCCCGCCCGAAATCCCGGCGTTGGCGAACGCAATATCCAGCCCGCCGAACGTGTCGACAGCCAGCGCGACGGTGCGAATCACGTCCTCCTCGACGCCCGCATCCATCTCGATCGCGACCGCCGTGCCGCCCGCATCGGTGATCGCGTTCACGGTATCGTGTGCGGCGGTGGTCTTGTCGGCGACCACGACGCTTCCGCCCTCGGCCGCAAACAGGATCGACGCCGCGCGCCCGATGCCCGACCCGCCGCCGGTGACGATGATCGATTTGTTGGTGAAGCGCGCCATTCCAAACTCTCCGCAAAATCCGTCACCCCAGCGAAGGCTGGGGTCTCAAGCGGCTCCCGTCCCGCGCTTCGTCACGAGACTCCAGCCTTCGCTGGGGTGACGGTGGAAGGCGGGTGACGGCAGCGATCTAAATCGTAACCCCGCCGTCGATCACCATCACCTGCCCGGTCATGAAAGCGCTCGCCTTCGACGCGAGATACACCACCGCGCCCGCAATCTCCTCCGGCTCACCGATCCGCCGCATCGGCGTCGAGCGGTTGCGTTCGGCGACTGCTTTCTCATCCTCCCACAAGGCCTTGGCGAAATCGGTCTTTATCAGCCCCGGCGCGATGCAGTTCACGCGCACCCCGTGCTTGCCGTACTCATGCGCCAGATTGCGGGCGAGTTGCATATCGGCGGCCTTGCTGATCGCATACGCCCCAATGATCGGCGTGCCGCGCAAGCCCCCGATCGACGACACGATCACGATCGAGCCATCCTTGCGCTCCCGCATCTCGTCGATCACCATCGAGATCAGCCAGTGGTTCGACAGGATGTTGTTGTCGAGGATCTTGCGGAACTGCTCATCCGCAATCCCCTCCTGCGGCCCGTAATAGGGATTGGAGGCGGCGTTGCAGACCAGGCAGTCGATTTGCCCGAATGCGGCGCGCGCCTGATCGACCAGATTCTGCAGCCCCGCCTTGTCGGAAATGTTCGCCGCGACCCCCATCGCGGTCCCGTCCCCGAACTGCGCGTTGATCTCCGCGGCTACCGCGTCGCACGCATCCTGCTTGCGGCTGGAGATGACCACCTTCGCGCCCTGTTCGGCGCACGCGATGGCGGAGGCCTTGCCGATCCCGCGGGTGGAACCGGTGATGACGACGACCTTGCCGGTCAGATCGAACAAACTCATTCTTCTCCCTCTCCCCTTTGGGGAGAGGGCCGGGGAGAGGGGCCTTGGCGACCCATCAACACTGCCCCTCTCCCCAACCCTCTCCCCGGAGGGGAGAGGGAGTTTCAATTAAGCCCCCGCCCGCCGTGCGAAATGCCACGCCGCATCGGCCAGCATCGGCACGCGCGCACTCGTCGCCTCCGCGCTTGCGCTGGACGCCGTGCCGATCAGGAAGCGCTTCTTGATCCCCTGCACGATGCTCGCCAGCCGGAAGAGGTTGAACGCGATATACCAGTCGAGGTTCGGCACCCCGTCGCGCCCGGTCTTCTCGCAATAGCGCGCGACGACCTCGTCGACGGTCGGGATGCCCGTCTCCGGCCCCGTCAGCCCCATCACCCCCGATCGCCCCTCAGGTTCGGTCACCCAGGAAATCAGGAAATAGCTGAGGTCCGCGATCGGATCACCCGTCGTGCACAACTCCCAGTCGAGCACCGCCGCCACACGCGGCTCGACGCCCGGCGCGAACTTCATGTTATCACAGCGGTAGTCGCCATGAACAATCGTCGTGCGCGTCTGTCCGGGGACGGTGCGCGGCAGATATTCGATCAGCCGCTCCATCGGCTCCATAGGCTCGGTCTCGGCGCCGCGATATTGCTTCGTCCAACGCCCGACCTGACGTTCGAAATAATTACCCGGCCGCCCGAAATCGCCCAGCCCCGCGGCAACGTGATCGACGTTGTGCAGCGCGGCCAGCGTATCGATCATCGCGTTGTAATGATCGCGGCGCTGATCGACGGTCAGCCCGGGCATCGCGCCGTCCCAGATCGTCCGCCCGTCGACCATCTCCATGACGTAAAAGGCCGAGCCGATAACGGCATCGTCCTCGCACAGGCCATATTGCCGCGGCACGGGAAACCCGGTCGGGTACAGCCCCGCCATCACGCGATATTCGCGGTCTACCTGATGCGCGGACGGCAGCAATTCCCCCATCGGCTTGCGCCGCAACACGTAATTCCGCCCCGGCGTCATCAACTTGTACGTCGGGTTGGACTGTCCGCCCGAGAACTTCGCATAGGTCAGCGGCCCAGCAAAACCCTCGACATGCGCCTCCATCCACGTCGACAGTCGATCGGTATCGAGCCGGTCGCGTTCGGAAACCTCGTCCTGCAAACTCGTGTCGGTCATGGCCTCCCCTCAGCCAAAAGTGATCACGCTGCGGGTCGCGTCGCCCTTGCGCAATTCGTCGAACGCGTCGTTGATCCGCTCCAGCCCCATCCGCTCGCCGATGATCGTATCCAGATCAAGCAGCCCGCGCTGATAGAAATCCACCAGCCGAGGAATGTCGACGGGGAAACGGTTCGATCCCATGATCCCGCCCTGCAACCTTTTGCCGGACAGCAATTCCATCGCGGAAAGCCCGACCTTCTGATCGAGCGGCATCATGCCCAGGATCGTCGCGGTCCCGCCACGCCGCAGCACGTCGACCGTGGCCTGCGCCGATTGCGCGCGTCCGACCGCCTCGATCGCGTGATGCACCCCGCCCTTGGTCAGTTCGATGACCTCCGCGACGACATTCTCGCCCATCGCATCATAGGTGTGCGTCGCGCCCAGCTTCTCCGCGATCGCGCGCTTTTCCGGCACCGGATCGAGCGCGATGATCTTCCCCGCGCCCGCGATCTTCGCCGCATTCACCGCCGCCAGACCGATCCCGCCGCAGCCGACGACGCACACGGTTTCACCGGGCGTAACGTCGGTCGTATTGAACACCGCCCCCGCGCCGGTCGTCACCGCGCAGCCGATCAGCGCGGCGCGGTCGAGCGGCATATCGCGGTCGATCGCCACGCACGCGTGTTCGTGCACCAGCATCATCTCGGCATAGGCGCTGAGGTTCAGCATCTGGTTCACCGGATCGCCATTGGCGAATTTCAGCCGCGGCTCGGCACCCTTCGCGCGCTTCGTCCCTGGATCGACGCACAGGAACATCCGGCCGGTGACGCAGAATTCGCAATGCCCGCAGAACGCGCTGAGGCATGTGACGACATGATCGCCGACCTTTACGGTCCGCACCTCGTCCCCCACGGCCTCGACCACGCCCGCCGCTTCGTGGCCAGGGATCGCCGGCAGCGGATGCGGGTACGCGCCGTCAACGAAGTGCAGGTCCGACCGGCACACCCCGACCGCGACGGTGCGGATCAGCACCTCATGCGCGGCGGGCTTGGAGGTGACGACGTCCGCAATCTCAAGCGGCTTCTTCGTCTCGAAGATTACGGCAGCCTTCATATCAAGTCCGTCACCCCAGCGAAGGCTGGGGTCTCCCTGTCATGTAGCGTGCGCGTGCGGCACGAGACCCCAGCCTTCGCTGGGGTGACAACGCTTCAATCAGCGCGAGACGCCGACATCCCCACTAGAGAACCCACCGCTCGGCCCGCGATCGTTCGACGCGATCTCGGCCTTCCAGTCGCCGTACTTCCCGAACTCGGCGCGCGCGATCGAGCGCGAGTGGACCTCGTCCGGACCATCCGCCAGCCTCAGCGTCCGCTGCGACGCCCAATCGTGCGCCAGTCCGAAATCGCCCGATACGCCGCCGCCGCCATGCGCTTGCACCGCATCGTCGATGATCTGCAGCGCCATTGACGGCGCCTGCACCTTCACCATCGCGATCTCGAGCTGCGCCGACTTGTTACCGGCCTTGTCCATCATGTCCGCCGCCTTCAGGCACAACAGCCGCGTCATCTCTATATCGATGCGCGCGCGCGCGATGCGCTGTTCCCATACCGAATGATCGGAAATCCGCTTCCCGAACGCAACGCGGGACAGCAGCCGCTTGGCCATCGCCTCGATCGCATTCTCCGCCACACCAATCGTGCGCATACAATGGTGGATGCGCCCCGGTCCCAGCCGCCCCTGCGCGATCTCGAACCCGCGGCCTTCGCCGAGCAGGCAATTCTCGACCGGCACGCGGACGTTTTCCAGCTTCACGACGCCGTGCCCATGCGGCGCGTGGTCGTAGCCGTAGACCGACAGCATCCGCTCGGTCGTGACGCCCGGCGTGTCGAGCGGCACCAGCACCTGCGATTGCTGGCTGTGGCGCGATCCGTCGTGGCTGGTCTTGCCCATCACGATCGCCACCTTGCAGCGCGGATCGCCGACGCCCGACGACCACCATTTCGTGCCGTTGATGACGTAGTGATCGCCGTCGCGGTCGATCCGCGTCTCGATATTCGTCGCGTCGGATGACGCTACGGCAGGCTCGGTCATCAGGAAGGCGGAGCGGATCTCGCCCTCCATCAGCGGCTTCAGCCAGCGATCCTTATGCTCGCGCGTGCCGTAGCGGTGCAGCACTTCCATGTTGCCGGTGTCGGGCGCGGAGCAGTTGAACACCTCCGACCCCCAGCCGATCTTGCCCATCTCCTCGGCGCACAACGCATATTCCAGGTTGGTGAGCTGCGTACCCTCGAACTCGAACGTGTCGTCGACATGGGTCTGCCCCGAATGCGGCGGCATGAAGAAATTCCACAGCCCCGCGGCCTTCGCCTTGGCCTTCGTCTCCTCGACGATCGGGATCACCTTCCAGCGATCGCCTTCATACGCCTGCTGGTGATAGACGCTCTGATTGGGCCGAACCTGCTGATCGATGAAGTCCCGCACGCGGTCCCGAAAATAGGTTTCGCGTTCGCTCAGCGTGAAGTCCATCGTCGCTCTCCTATGGCTGTCGCAGGCGGTCCTAGACCGTACCCGACATTCGGTAAAGCGGGCGAATCGCGTTTTTGACGCTGCGAAAACCTCTGTAACCCGATCGTCGTAAAAGGGACTGGTTCTTCGAAACGTTGCTGCTAGGATCGCCCGATGCAGGCGACGGATACAGCCGCCGAGGAGGGGGAACAGGGCACGCGGCGCTTCCGGGCGAAGCGTGATGCGATTCTCGCCGCCGCGGCCGAAGCGATCAACGAACAGAGCGCGAAGGGCATGACCTTCGCAGATGTGGCGCGCCGCGTTGGGCTGAATACAACGAGCGTCACTTATTATTTCAAACGCAAGGAAGACCTTGCCGCCGCCGCATTCGAGCACACGCTCGATTATCTGCTGGTGATGATCGACGCCGCGATGGAGTCCGCGACACCGGAAGCGCGGGTGGAACGTTATCTCGCGCTGAACATGGCGCGGCTGGCGCGCGTCCAGCGCGGCGAAGAGCGCCAGATGGCGGGCCTGTCCGACCTGCGCGCGATGGAGGAGCCGGTGCGCGGCCGGCTGATGGCGGGCTGGCGCGAGGTGTTTCGTCGTGCCCGCGGGTTATGGGGACCGGGCGGGTCGCGTGTCGCAAACGATCAGAACGGCGCACGCGCGCACGTCCTGCTGGAAAACACCTTCTGGCTGCCGGTGTGGCTGAACCGCTACGAACCCGATCAATATCCCCGCGTGGAGGCGCGGCTGATGGACGTGTTCCGGCACGGCATCGCGGGGCCGGGCATGGAATGGGCGCCGGACCTGATCGACCTGCCGCACGATGATGCTGTGCCGGGGCGCGAATCGTTCCTGCTCGCGGCGACGCGGCTGATCAACGAACTCGGCTATCGTGGCGCATCGGTGCAGCGTATCGCGTCCGAGCTGAACGTGACTAAGGGCAGCTTCTACCACCATCTCGACGCCAAGGACGATCTGGTCATCGCCTGCTACAAACGCAGCTTCGATGCGATCACCCATGCGCAGCGGCAGGCGGACGAACGCGGCGGGACGCAGTGGCAGCGCCTGACCGATACGATCGCGACACTGATCGACGTGCAATTCTCCGAACTCGGCCCGTTGTTGCGCACGACTGCGCTCAGCGGCCTGCCGCCCGGCGTGCGGCAAGCGATGGTCGACCGTTCGAACGGAATCGCGCGGCGCTATGCTGGCACGATGGCGGACGGTATCGCGGAAGGGACGATCCGCGCGGTCGATCCGCTGATCGCGGCGCAGGCGCTGATGGCGTTCCAGAACGCCGCGTTCGACATGCGCAAATGGGCCTGGTCGATGAACCGCCCCCGAGCGATCGAACTCTACGCCTCCACCTTGATGTTCGGCATGTTCGACGATCGCGCGATTAGCTGACCACCGCTAGGTCCGCATCCCGCTGCCGGATCAGCAGGCCAGCGCGCCAATAGTGGAAGATCGCCCACGGCGTCAGGCACGCCACGCACAGCATCGCATAACGCAGCGATTCATCGCCGTAAGCAGGTCGCAATAGATCGCTCAACTGCCCGACCGCATACGGCCCCAGCCCCAGCCCGATCAGGTTAATCGTCAACAGCGACAACGCCGCCCAGGTCGCGCGCAACCGCAACGGCGCGAGATACTGGATCATCGCGAACGTCGGCCCAAGATAGGCGCCGGCAAAGATGTATGACACGAAATAGCAGCCGATCGCGATCGTCGGATTGTCGACGAAATAAAACGACACCGCGAACGGAAACGCGATGATCTTCATCACCATCACGACCCAGCTTTGCGCCCAGACGCCGTGCTTGCGCGCCGCCCGATCAGCCAGCGCCCCGCCGATCAGCGCCGATCCGCCGCCGATCAGCGCCGCGGGCAACGCCACGTACTTCGACACGTCCAGCATCGACATGCCGAGCGAGCGCTGCATGTAACTCGGCCCCCATCCGGTCAGCGCATAGCCGACCAGCGACGTGATCGTGATCGCCGCGATCAGGTGAAACGCGGGCGCGCTCTGCCAGATCGAGACGATGCCCTGTTTCAGACTTGGCATCGGAGACGGATCGACGGTCTGGTCCGCGTCCGACAGCCCGCGCCGCGGCTCCACCACGAACAACCGCACGATGATGGCCAGCGCGACGCCCGGCAGCCCGACGACGAACATCGCCACGCGCCAGCCATAAGAATGGGCAACGACGCCGCCGATCATCATCCCCAGGCCGCCGCCCAGCAGCACGCCCAGCGAATAGATCGCCATCGCGCTCGCGCGTTTTTCGGGCGGATAGAGGTCGGCGATGATCGAATGGCTCGAAGGCCCCGCCCCCGCCTCGCCGACGCCCACGCCGATCCGCGCCAGCATCAATTGCGTGAAGTTCTGCGCGAGCCCGCACAATGCGGTCATCACGCTCCACACCGCCACGCTGACTGCGATGATGTTGCGCCTGCTCGTCCGGTCCGCCAGCCGCGCGATCGGAATGCCGAGCGTCGCGTAAAAGATCGCGAAGACCAGCCCCGATAACAGCCCCAATTGCGTATCGCTCAGCTTCAGGTCGGCCTTGATCGCCTCCAGCAGGATGGCGAGAATCTGCCGGTCCATGAAGCTGAAGAAATAGACCAACGTAAGCAGCGCCAACGTCCAGGTGCGCCGCCGCAGCGCACGCGCGTCAAGCGTTTCAGGCGGGTTCAGCGACGATGCGGTCAACGATTTCTCCTCGTGCCGGCGGCGTCGCCTACATTACTCGCGCGACCCGCAGATACGACGCGAAAGTCACGCCGCAACAAATTGAAACGTTTAGTATCCGTTCGCCCGCGCAAACCGTTCGCGGTGGTAGGACGCCGTGCCCCACATCGTCTCCAGCACCGCCGACCGTTTCAGGTAAAGCCCGGCGTCGTACTCGTCGGTCATCCCGACGCCGCCGTGCAACTGCACCATCTCGCGGCTGATCAGCTTCAGCGTGTCGCTGGCGATCGCCTTGGCCAGGCTGACCGACTGGTCGAGATCGCTGCGCCCGGCATCGATCGCCTCCAGCGCGCCCTCGACCGCCGATCGCATCAGTTCGAGCTCGGTGAACATCTTCGCCATGCGGTGCTGCAGCGCCTGGAAGGTCGACAGCACCTGCCCGAACTGGACGCGCTGTTTCAGATAATCGTTGGTCTGGTGGAACGCGGTCTCCGCCATCCCGAGCATTTCCGCGCACGCCACCGCGGTCGCGCGATCGACGATCGCTTGCGTCAGGTCGGTCCCGCCCAACTTTTCCGCAGGCGCGCCGTCGAAGCGCACCTCGGCATGACTGCGCGAATCCGCCATCCTCCGCGGCGACACCGTGGCACCCTCGCCACGCGCGACGAGATACAGTCCGTCCGCCGCGGCAACGACGAATGCGTCCGCGCCATCGCCCTCCGCAACGAACGCCTTCGTTCCCGTCAGCTTGCCCGCCGCGACCGTCGCGGCGATCTTCATGTCGTGATGCGGGCCTTCGTCGATCGCCAGCGTCGCCACCGCCTCGCCGCTCGCCAGTTTGGCCAGCCAATCGTTCTTCGCCGCGTCGGATGATCCCATCGCGATCGCCGTCGCCGCCACTGCGGTTGATGCCAGCGGCGACACCGCAAGGTTGCGCCCAAGCTGCTCGACCACCAGCCCGAGCGAGAGATACCCGAACGCCGACCCGCCGAATTCCTCCGGGATCACAACACCCGCCCAGCCCATCTCGCCGACCGTGCGCCATGCCTCGGGGTCGAAGCCCTTCGCCGGAGCTGCGTCCCTCAGCTTGCGAAAGGCGGTGACCGGGCTCTCGTTGTCGGCCCACTCGCGCGCCATGTCGCGCAGCATCACCTGTTCGTCGTTCAATACCGCCATCGTCTCTTCCCTCGAATTGTCTGCCGGGGAGGCGGCGGATTGCCCGCCTGCCTCGACCCGGCCTCTCCAAAGCGCGGCACCCGGTTTGTCTGACTATCCCGGTGCGCCCGCCTATCTCTTATTGATGATCCAGCATCCCCAGGATGCGTTTGGCGATCACGTTGTTCTGGATCTCGCTCGATCCGCCGTAGATCGACACCGCCTTGCCCCACAGCCAGCTGCGGGTCTGCGTCAGTTCGTCCTCGCTGAACCCTTCGCCTTCCCAGCCGAGCCCGTTCATCCCCATGATCTCGATGTTCAGCTCGGCGCGGTCCTGCGTGATGCGTGCGCCGACGTTCTTCATGATGCTGGTCGCCGCCGACGGCCCCTGGTTCGATTTCGCATCCAGCGCGGCGCGGCGCAGCGTCAACGCGAACGCGCGCTGGTCCATCTCATGCTTGATGATGCGCGTGCGGAGTTCCGCATCGGCGATCCGCCCCTCGGCATCGGTGCCGCGGTACTTCTTCGCGATCTCGGGCACCTGCTTGCCCGCGTTCATCCGGCTCGACGAACCACCGCCCGACGACAGCGAATTGCGTTCGTGCTGCAACAGGCGCGTGCCGATCGACCAGCCCTGCCCCTCCAGCCCGACGAGGTTGTTCTTCGGCACCTTCACATTGGTGAAAAACGTCTCGCAGAACGGCGATTGACCGCTGATGAGGCGGATCGGCTTCGTCTCGACGCCTTCCGCATCCATGTCGATCAGCAGGAAGCTGATCCCCGCGTGCTTCTGCGATTTGTCGGTGCGGACCAGTGCGAAACACTTGTCCGCCCACTGCCCGCCCGAGGTCCACGTCTTCTGCCCGTTGACGACATAATGATCGCCCTTGTCCTCGGCGAAGGTCTGCAGCGACGCTAGGTCGGACCCCGCGCCCGGCTCCGAATATCCCTGGCACCAGCGAATTTCGCCCTTGGCGATCTTCGGGATATGCTCGCCCTTCTGCGCGTCGGTGCCATATTCCAACAGGGTCGGCCCGAACATCATCACGCCCATCCCGCCGATCGGATTCCATGCGCCGATCCGCGCCATCTCCTGGTTCAGCACGCCCGCCTCGGCGCGGGTCAGCCCGCCGCCGCCATATTCCTTCGGCCAGGTCGGCACGCCCCAGCCCTTCGCGCCCATCGCCTCGCGCCATTTCCGCTGGTCCGGCGTCTCATCGCTCGGCCCCTCGACCGCCGACATCGCATTGTCGGCATCCTTCAACGCGGGCGGAAAATTCGCCTCCAGCCACGCGCGTACCTCAGCGCGGAAACCCTCCAGCGCGTCGGCAGGTCGGTCTAGTTCGACGGCGGTCGCCATAGTTCGTCTCCGGCAAAATCGAATCTGAAGATCGGGTATGGCCGTTCCCTCGCACGAAACGAACGCGAGCGCAAAGGGTCAGGACGCTGGGGGCTGGCCACCCACTTTCGTCACCCCCGCGAAGGACGGAGTCGCAATCAATAGGAGTACAGAGCACGGAGGACTCTCCTTCGCGTCGTCGCACGAAATGCGGGCGTTCGTTGGCGCGACGAATTACGCAGCCGTCACCCCTCCCGCCCCGGCCGCCTGCTCAACCCGATGTCCAGATGCGCCCCCGCATCCAGCAACATCACCTCGCCCGTCACCACCCGGCTGGCAGGGTCGAGCAGCATCTCGATCGGCCCGGCGATGTCGTCCGCGCCCGCAGCCATCGCCATCGGCGTGCTCGCCGCGATGCGCGCATTCAGTCGGGCGAATCCTTCATCGCCCAGCCGCTTTTCGAACCAGCCCGTACCGACGTAGCCCGGCGCCACCGCATTCACGCGGATCGCGGGGGCCAGCACGCGCGCCAGGCTCTTGGTCATGGTGATCATCGCGCCCTTCGACGCGGCATAGGCGACCGACGATCCGATCCCGTGCGTGCCCGCGATCGACGCGACGTTGACCACCGCGCCCAACCCGCCTTCTCGCAACGACGGCGCGCACGCACGGATCATCTGGAACGCTGCTACCGTATTCAGGCGATAGATGTCGATGAAATCCTCCGCATCCAGCGCGTCGAGATCCTCGTGATTGGCGTATTTGGTCTTGCCGGCGTTGTTGACCAAGAAATCGATCCGTCCGAACGCCTCGACCGCGACCGCCGCCAGCTTCCGGCACGCGGCATCCTCCACGATGTCCGCCTGCACCGCGATCGCGTTGTTTCCGACTTCGACGGCCAACGCCTCGGCATCGTCACGGCTGGAGGAATAGTTGATGATGCAGCGCACGCCGCGCTTCGCCAGCCGCCGCACCACCGCCGCGCCGATCCCGGTGCCGCCCCCCGTCACGATCGCCACCGCATCCTTCACGCACACTCTCCCGTTTTTCGAAGATCGCGTATGGCATTCGCGTATCCTTTCGCCTAGCCACCCGTGGCATGACCACCGCCGCCGAGATGCTCAGCGCCGATTTCGCGACGCTGCCCGACCTGATCCGCGCGCACGCCGCGGCGCACCCGACGAAGCTGGCGATCGCCGATGACGAGGATGCGATCACCTATGCCGCACTCGATCGGCTGATCGACCGCGCCGCCACCGCGTTGCAGCGCGATGGCGTGGCGCAGCGGCAGGCGGTCGCAGCCGTCGCCTATCCGTGCATCGCACAGGCGGTGACCTACCTCGCGGCTCTCCGCGCGGGCATGGTCGCCGCGCCGATCCAGCCGTCCGCTACGCCGGAACAGATTGCCGGGATGATCGGCGACAGCGGCGCGTCTCTGGTGTTCCTCGATGCGGCGAATGCCGAAGCGCTCGCCGGACAGCGACTGACCGCAAAGGTCATGATGCTGGAGGGCCTGGACGACTGGCTCGCCGAAGAAAACGCCACCCCGTCCCCCGTCACGATCGCCCCCGCCGACGGTTTCAACATCATCTACTCATCCGGCACCACCGGCGTGCCGAAGGGGATCGTGCAGAGCCATGCGATGCGCTGGCAGCATCTGTCGCGCAACGCCGCCGCGGGGTTCGACAACGCGGTCACGCTCCTCGCCACGCCGCTATATTCCAACACAACGCTCGTCAGTTTCCTGCCGACGCTCGGCTGGGGCGGGACGGTCGTGCTGATGAAGAAGTTCGACGCGCGCCGCTATCTCGAACTCGCGCAGACCTATCATGCGACGCACACGATGCTGGTCCCGGTCCAATACCAGCGCATCATGGCGCTGCCCGATTTCGATGCGTTCGACCTGTCCGCCTTCCGCTTCAAGACCTGCACCAGCGCGCCGTTTAAACCCGCGCTGAAGGCCGATGTCCTTGCGCGCTGGCCCGGCCTGCTGGTTGAATATTACGGCATGACCGAGGGCGGCGGATCAACCGCGCTGAACGCCAGCGAGTTTCCCGACAAGCTCCACACCGTCGGCCGCCCGCTGCCGGGCCACGACATCCGCCTGATCGACGATGATGGCGTGGAGGTCGCGCCGGGCGAAACCGGCGAGATCGTCGGGCGATCGGCGGCAATGATGAACGGCTATCACGGCCGCGACGGCGCAACGCGCGACGCCGAATGGTTCGCCCCCGACGGGCAGCGCTTCATCCGGCACGGCGACGTCGGGCGGTTCGACGAAGACGGCTTCCTGATCCTGATGGACCGCAAGAAGGACATGATCATCTCGGGCGGCTTCAACATCTATCCGTCCGATCTGGAGGCGGTGCTGGCGCAACACCCGGCGGTCGCCGACTGCACCGTCGTCGGCGTGCCGAGCGACGATTGGGGCGAGACGCCGGTCGGCTTCTACGTCCCGCGCGATGGCGCGACCGAGGACGCCGCCGCGGTGATGGCTGCGACCAACGCGAAGCTCGGCAAGACGCAGCGCCTGTCCGCGCTCCACGTCGCAAAAGAACTGCCGCGCAGCGCGATCGGGAAAGTATTGAAGCGCGAGCTGCGCGATCGGCTTGCCGCAGGGGAGTTTGCATGAAGTCTTTGAAGGAAATCCTCGATACGCTGGAGCCCTTGTCCGACGGCCCCGGCTGGCGCGGCGAAATCCCCGAAAACTGGCTGCAGGGCCGCACCGCCTACGGTGGGCTCTCCGCGGCGATCGCGCTCCACTGCGCGATGCAATCCGATGAAGACCTGCCCCCCCTGCGTTCCGCCCAGGTCAGCTTCATCGGCCCGCTGTCCGGCCCGATCCTGGTCACCGCGCACCGTCTGCGCCGCGGGAAGAACGCCGCCTTCATCCAGGTCGATGTCGAGAGCGAAGCGGGCCTTGGCCTCCGCTGCACCTTCGTCTTCATGCGCGCGATCGACAGCGAGGTTGATTATCAGACCACCACGCTCCCTGCGTTCCCGCAGCCGACCGCCGACGACACCACCTTCAAGGGCAACCCGCACGTCGCCTTCACGCGCAATTTCGAGTTTCTCGACCGCCGCGAGGGACCGAACCTGCTCCCCGCCGAATGGCTCCGCTGGACGCGGCTGAACGAACGCGAGGGACTCGACCCGATGGTCGAGCTGATCGCGGTCGGCGATTGCCTGCCTCCCGCGGCGCTACGCCTGCTCGGCCGCAACGTGCCGATGAGTTCGCTGACATGGATTCTCAATATCCTTGGCCCCGCGCCGACGACCGAAGACGGCTGGTGGCTGCTGCGCTCCAACGCCGATTACGCCCGCACGGGCAGTTCGTCGCAGCAGATGGGCATCTGGAATTCGCGCGGAGAAATGGTCGCCGAACAGATGCAGTCGGTCGCGCTGTTCGCCTGAATCAAATCCTCCCCTGCAAGGGGAGGTGGCGCGAAGCGCCGGAGGGGTATCGACCTGTCGATAGTGCGACACCCCTCCGTCTCGCTGCGCGAGCCACCTCCCCTTGTAGATGAGGATTTGATTTTTGGCTTCGCGACAAATTGCGACACATCCCCGCGCCCGCGGCACATCCTCGCGACAACCGCCCCCTAGATCGGCACCAACGGCGGGGATGACCCTCGCCGGTTCTTGAAAAGGACCGATCATGAGGAAGTTGTTCTTGGCCGCCGTCATGGGCGCCAGTGTGCTCGCCGGCGTACCCGCCATCGCCCAGACCGCGGCACCCCCGCCACCGCCCACCGCCCCCGGCGGCCCGCGTGGTGCAGGCCCGGCCGACGCGAACCGCGACGGCATCGTAACCCGCGCCGAAGCGACCGCGGAGGCCGAACGCCGCTTCACCGCGATCGACGCGAACCGCGACGGAAAGGTCACGAAGGACGAACTGCGCGCCGAACGCGAACGCCATCGCGCGATGCGCGCCGACCGCCGGTTCGACCGTATCGACAAGAACCGCGACGGCAGCGTGACGAAGGCTGAAATGACTGCCGCCGGGGAACGCCGGATGGCCAACCGGGCCGAACGCGGTCCACGGGCCGGGATGCACCACGGTCCGAAGCACGGCGGGATGAGCATGGGCAAGCGCGTCGACCCGAACGGTGACGGCGAAGCGACCCGCGCCGAATGGCTCGCGCGCGCCGACGCTCGCTTCGCCCGCGAAGACGCCAACAAGGACGGCCGCATCGACGCGAACGAACGCACCGCGATGCGCGACCTGCGCAAGATGCACCGCGCCGGAAACACCCCTCCGCCGCCGCCCCCCGCGGGTTGAGGCACGGAGAAGCGCCGGGCGGCACCCCTCCTCGCCGCCCGGCGCTTTACGGACCGGACACAATCTCTATGCACGATCCCATGGGCGACACACCGCATATCCTGCTCGTCGATGACGAACGCTCGATCCGCGAGCCGCTCGCGCAATATCTGACGAAGCAGGGCTTTCGCGTCACGCAGGTCGGCGATGCGGAGGGCGCCCGGACGCGGCTGACCGCTTATGCGATAGACCTCGTCATCTTGGACATCATGATGCCGGGCGAGGACGGCCTGTCGCTGTGCCGCCACATCCGCGCGACCAGCGAAACGCCCGTCATCCTGCTGACCGCGAAATCGGAAGAGACCGACCGCATCGTGGGACTTGAGATGGGCGCCGACGATTATGTCGTGAAGCCCTTCTCCCCGCGCGAACTGGCGGCGCGGATCAAGGTCGTGCTGCGGCGTGTGCAGGCGGGCGGCGCGCGGCAGCACGCGCCCGACAGCGGCGCCTACGCCTTCGCCGGCTGGGTGCTGAAGACCGGTGAGCGCGCCTTGGTCGATCGCGAAGGCGTTTCCCTCCCGCTCTCGACCGGCGAATACAACCTTCTGCTCGCGCTGGTCACGCGCCCGCGCCAGGTGCTGACGCGCGATCAGCTGCTCGATCTGACACAGGGGCGCGAGGCGGGCGCGTTCGATCGCGCGATCGATAATCAGGTCAGCCGCCTGCGCCGCAAGATCGAGACCGACGCAAAGAATCCCGACCTCATCAAGACCGTTTGGGGCGGCGGCTATACGCTCGCCGCCGAAGTGACGCGGCTGTGAATGAGCCGTCGCGGCGCTCGCGATGGGCACGCCTCGTCCCCAGCAGCTTGGCGGGGCAGCTCGCGCTCGTAGTCGCGTTGGCGCTGTTCGTGGCACAGGCGATCAACCTTGGCCTGCTGCTCCGCGAACGCACCGCGCTGCGGCTGGAACAAGCCTCCGGCCCGTCTGCCGCGCGGATCGTCGACGCGCTGGAACGCGAAGCCGCGGGCCGACCACTGCGTCTCGACCGCGGCCGCGTCCGCCGCGTCGCAACCAACCCGATCGCCGCCAGCCTCGAACCGCGTCCGGAGGTCGCCAGCGAACTTCGCACGAAACTGACGGCGATGGGAATCAGCGCTGGCCGGATCGAGGCTGCGACCCGCCCCACGCCACCGCGCCGCATGCAGCGGATGCGCGGTCGCGGTCGTCCGCCACCGCCAACGGAGTTGCTGATCGCGGTCGAACAACCCGGTCGCGGCTGGCTCGTCATCGGCGCGCCGTGGCCCGAACCCGAGGCTTATATCCTCTGGCGGCTGCTCGCCCAGACGTTCGTCCTTTACGCTATCGTCCTGTTCCCGGTGCTGCTGCTCGCCCGCCGTATCTCGCGCCCGCTGCAATCGCTCGCCATCGCCGCGCGCCGCTTCACTCCCGGCGGCGACAGCGAAACGGTGACCGAAGCCGGCCCGCCAGATGTCCGCGCGGTGATATCGGCCTATAACGCGCTGGGTCAGCGCGTCGCGGCGATGCTGGAGGAAAAGGACCGGATGCTCGGCGCGATCGGGCACGATCTGCGCACGCCGCTCGCCGCACTTCGCGTCCGCATCGAATCTGTCGACGACGACACCGATCGCGTGAAGATGGCGGAGACGATCGACGAGATGAATCGCACTCTGGACGATATTCTATCATTGGCGCGCCTTGGCCGCCCGAGCGAGGAGATGACCGAGGTCGACCTCGCGGCCTTGGTCGATGCGGTGGTTGACGACTTCCGCGATCTTGGCGCGAACGTGACGTTTGACGAGACCCCGCGCGTAAAAATGCGGCTGCGGCCCACGCTGTTCCGCCGCGCGGTGCGCAACCTGATCGAGAACGCGCTGAAATACGCCGGGTCCGCCGAGGTCGCGATCCGCGACGATGGCGACCGCGTCACAGTATGCGTCGCCGATCGAGGCCCCGGCATACCCGACGGTCAGCTGGAGGCGGTGTTCGATCCCTTCACCCGCCTCGAAACCTCCCGCAACCGCGACACCGGCGGCATCGGCTTGGGCCTCGCGCTGGCCCGCGCGATCGTGCGCGAAGCGGGCGGCGACATCCGACTGTCGAACCGCGACGGTGGCGGGCTGGAGGCAGCGATCGTCATCGCACGGCGGTGATTACTTCCGTGCAAGATAAGTGACGAAGGTCTGTTTGCCGGAACCACTGCCGAAAAGCATCGACTTCACATCCAGGCCATTGCCGGTGAACCTGTCGTTCAACTGCTTCCCCTGCAACGCATCCATCGCAACGTTGGAATTGGCCATCGACAGTCGCTCCGGCAAGGTTCCCGCCACCTCGCAGACGCTCGTGCCGCAGCGGATGCGCAGTGGATCGGCGGACGTTCCGACATAGGGTATGCTAACGTAAGCGTCCTTGATCTTGCCTTCGGTCCGCGACGCCCATTCGGCGTCTCGCGGTTCGGCGCGGAGGCGATCATGGAGCGCGCGGGGACTATCCGACGTCGGTGGCAGCATCGCATCCACAACCGCGTCTCCCTCATCGGCGGTCGCTATTGTTGTCGGTGGCGACGCACCGGGCGGCGTCATTTTGGCGGAGGCTGCGGGCGCGATCTGCAGGACCGGGATATTCGTCGGCGACGGCGTATCGCCCTCAACGAACAATATCCTTTCGTTACCGGCCGAAGCCTTTTCGGCTCCCCCGAACGCCAGCCATGCCGCGCCGATTACTATCGACATGATCAGTACGATCAGGATCGGACGAGTCGATCGGGTCATAAGCCATCCTCACACCACGAAGATGCCATCGTTTCGCACGGACGCAAGGTGGCTCCCGGCAACAGCGCCGGCCAGCGTATGATGACCGCAACGGGTCAATACGATCGGCGGCGGCGGCGCGTTGCGCCGATCAACGCGCTCAAGTTTGCACCATGTTTCAATCCTCCTCTAATCCTCCCCTACAAGGAGAGGTGGCTCGCGTAGCGAGACGGAGGGGTGTCGCGCTCGCCACAGGGTGACACCCCTCCGGCGCTGCGCGCCGCTTCCCCTTACGGGGAAGTATTTTTCCGGTGACCAAACCTGATCGGTTTTGACCCTCATTGTTCTCGGCGCTGCGGGACCGAACGATTCGCGCTTGCCTCCCCCCTCGCCCGCGGCGAAACGGGCCGCGAAGGGGAGCAAGATGTCCGTCCTGTCCGATCGCTGGATTCGCGAAAACGCGCTGGCGCATGCGATGATCGAACCGTTCGTCGAATCACAGCGGCGCGACGGCTGCATCAGCTATGGTCTGTCGTCCTACGGCTATGATGCGCGCGTGGCGGACGAATTCAAGATTTTCACCAACGTCGACAGCGCGATCGTCGATCCGAAGGATTTCGCCGCCAACAGCTTCGTCGATCGCAAGACCGACGTGTGCATCATTCCGCCGAACAGCTTCGCGCTGGCCCGCACGGTCGAATATTTTCGCGTGCCCGACGACGTGCTGGTCATCTGTCTCGGCAAATCCACCTACGCCCGCTGCGGCATCATCGTGAACGTGACGCCGCTGGAGCCCGGCTGGGAGGGGCACGTCACGCTCGAATTCTCCAACACCACGCCGCTTCCGGCGAAAATCTACGCCAACGAAGGCGCGTGCCAGTTCCTGTTCCTGAAGGGGAACGAGCCGTGCGAGACGACCTATGCTGATCGGGCCGGCAAGTACATGGGGCAGCGTGGCGTGACGCTGCCGAAACTGTAGTAGCCGGGCGACGCCGTTACGCTGCGCGGATGTTGGCGAAGGTGACGCGGAACGGAACGAAACGCTGAGGCCGCGCCCTGAAAAACGATACGGGCCCGCCGTTGCCGACGGGCCCGATGTTTACGGATGTTTGCACTTAGATGACCCGGACGCTGCGGATGTTGGCGCAAAGGTCACCGTAAGGTCACAGTTCGTCGTCGTCCGACGGACCGACCATCAACTCCTCGGCAACCTTGTCGGTGCGCGCGCGAATCGCCTTTTCGAGACGGTCGGCCATTTCGGGGTTTTCGCGCAGAAACGTCTTCGAATTCTCGCGCCCCTGCCCGATGCGGACGCTGTCGTAGCTGAACCACGAGCCCGATTTCTCGACCAGCCCGGCCTTCACGCCGAGATCGATCATCTCGCCGAGCTTCGAAATGCCCTCCCCGAACATGATGTCGAATTCGACCTGCTTGAACGGCGGCGCGACCTTGTTCTTCACCACCTTCACGCGGGTCGTGTTGCCGGTGACGTCGTCGCGCTCCTTGATCGATCCGATGCGGCGGATATCGAGCCGGACGCTGGCGTAGAATTTCAGCGCATTGCCGCCGGTCGTCGTTTCGGGCGAGCCGTACATCACGCCGATCTTCATGCGGATCTGGTTGATGAAGATCACAAGGCAGTTCGAACGGCTGATCGTGCCGGTCAGCTTGCGCAGCGCCTGGCTCATCAGCCGCGCCTGCAAGCCGACGTGGCTGTCGCCCATCTCGCCCTCGATCTCCGCGCGCGGCACGAGGGCGGCGACCGAATCGATCACCAGCACGTCGATCGCGTTCGAGCGGACCAGCGTATCGACGATTTCCAGCGCCTGTTCGCCGGTATCGGGCTGCGACACGATCAGTTCGTCGATGTTGACCCCGAGCTTCTTGGCGTAACCGGGGTCGAGCGCGTGTTCGGCGTCGACGAACGCCGCGGTCCCGCCGCGCTTCTGCGCTTCGGCGATCGCGTGGAGTGCGAGCGTGGTCTTGCCCGAGCTTTCAGGGCCGAAAATCTCGACGATCCGTCCCTTGGGCAGGCCGCCGACGCCGAGCGCGATGTCGAGGCCCAACGAACCGGTCGAGACGGTTTCGACCTTCATCGTTTCCTTCGACCCCAGCTTCATCGCCGAGCCCTTGCCGAAGGCGCGGTCGATCTGCGCGAGCGCGGCGTCGAGAGCCTTCTGACGATCTGAATTCACCGCAGTGTTCGGGGTTGCCATGTCGGTCTTGATCACCTTGAGATTGGCGGCCATCGGGAAGCCCCTTCGCTAGATCACCCGCGCGAACCGTTCAACGCGTATCTGGCGATGTATCGCGTTTGTTCTGTTGGAACAAGAGGGGAACTTCAGTTTCGGGTCCGCGACCGGAACGTGGCGACGCCGCGGGCGAATCCAGGGCTGTCGAAGGCGGCATCGAAGACCTCCGCGTGCGCGGGATCGGCGGCGTCCGCCAGCGTCGCCTTTAGCTGACGAAGCGCGGCGGGGTCGTTGGCGGCGATCGAGCGGGCGACCTCCACCCCTTTTCCCAGCAGATCGACGAGACCGATCCGGAGGGCTTCGCCGGCGTCGATCGTAGCGGCGGTGAACAGCAGGCGCGCGGCTTGGCCCTGACCGACGCGTGCGGCGAGTCGGGCGACGTCTTCTGCGGGATAACCGATGCCGAGGCGTGCGGGCGGGACGGCGAAACGCGCGCCCTCCCCCGCGACGCGCAGATCGGCGGCGAGCGCGAGGGCGACGCCTGCGCCGAAGCAACCGCTGTCGATGGCGGCGACTACGGGAATGGGGAGCGCGGCGAGGCCGTCGATCGCGGCGCGCATGGCGGCGCGGAACGCGGGTCGATCTTTGGTTTGGTCCGCGAGCGTCGCGAGTTCCTCGATATCCGCACCGGCGCAGAACACGCCTTCGACGCCCGAACGGAGCAGGACGACGGTCGTTTCGGGCGATACGGCAGCGATGGTTTCGGCAAGGTGACGCCAATCCGCCACGCGGAGCGCGTTGCGGCGTTCGGGGCGCGCCAGCGTGATCGTGGCGATGCCATCGGCGTGATCGAGCGCGATCATGCGAGTGTGGTGGCCAGCCGCCACCAATCAGGCGCGATGCTGGCGATAGCCATGTCCGCGGCGTCGCGCTCGGCGATCGTGTCGAACAGCGCGAAACAGGTCGCGCCCGAGCCGGACATGCGAACGAGTGTCGCGCCAGGCTGGATCGCGAGTGCGTCGAGCACGTCGTCGATCGAAGGCGCGAGGCGACGCGCGGGGGCTTCGAGGTCGTTGCGGCCCTTTTCCGGAGCGGCCGGGTCGAGCGCGCCGCGATCGGTCCCGTCCCACGCCGCGAAGACCCGCGCGGTCGAGAGCGCGACGCGAGGATTGACGAGCAGGACGGGCGTGTCGGCCCAACCCTCCAGCGCGGTCAGCGCGTCACCACGGCCGGTGGCGAAAGCGGTGACGCCCGCGAGGCAGGCGGGCACGTCCGCGCCGAGTTGGCCTGCGATCGCCAACAGCATGGGATCGTCGAGCGGGATGCCGCGGCGGCGGGAGAGCGCGCGGAGCGTGGCGGCGGCGTCGGCCGATCCGCCGCCGATGCCCGACGCGATAGGCAAGTGCTTGTCGAGGATGATGTCATATGGCCCCGCGCCGAATTGTGCGGCGAAGGCGTCGGCGGCGCGGGTGACGAGGTTGTTGGCCCAGGGATCATCGGTTGGCGAGAGGTCCGCCGCGAACGGACCGGTGATATGGAAACGAGGCGATTCCGATGGGTTGAGCGCGACTGTGTCGCCGTCGTGGCAGAAGGCGAACAACGTCTCTATATCGTGATAGCCGTCCGGGCGGCGGCGGCGGACGTGGAGCGCGAGGTTGAGTTTCGCGGGCGCGGGCTCGACGATCATTGGATCGAGAGGGGCACAGAATTTGCGATCATTGCGCGGCGGTGGCGAGACCGGTGACGATCTTCGCCGACAGCCGCGCGGACTCCGCGCTGTCGGCGGTCAGTTTGGCGGCGCGCCACGCGTAACGCGCCTCGTAGCGGCGGCCCGTGGACCAATAAGCGTCGCCGAGATGTTCGGCGATTTCGGGATTGCCGGGTGCGGCGGCGGCGGCGCGTTCGAGCAGCGGCACCGCACGGTCGTTCTCCCCGGCGCGGTGGTAGGCCCAGCCGAGCGAATCGGTGATCGCGGGGTCGGTCGGGGCAAGGCGGCTGGCCTTTTCAAGCATGGCGCGCGCGGCGACCACGTCCTCATCGTGCTGGAGCCGGGCGTAGCCGAAGTAATTGAGCGCGACGGGTTCTTCTGGCGCGAGCACCACCGCACGGGCCAGTGCGGGACGCGCGCGCTCCCAATCGCCTGCGGTGTCGAGCGCACCGCCATATTGCAACCATGCTGCCCAGTTCGCGACGTGGTCGGGACGGGCGAGCAGTTTGGCATAGACCGCAGCGGCGTCCATCGGGCGGTTCGCGGTCATCAGCAGGTCGGCATATTGCTGGAGATCGGCGGCGGTGCGGGTTTGCGCGGCGGCGAGCTTCAGCGCCTCGGGCAGGCGATCGTCGCCGGTCAGCACCTCGATCCGCGCGGCGATGGCGGCGGCGGCATAGGGGCCGTCCGGGTCGACCGCGGTGAGCACCGTCAGCGCCGGATCGGCGAGGCCCGATTGCGCGAGCGAACTGGCGAGCAGCAGCCGCGCGCGATCGTGCTGCGGATCGGCGCGCAGCGCAGCGCGTGTCAGCGCGATCGCCAGTGGCCCCGGCGGAGCGGCGGCGATGTCCGAGGCGATCCGCGCCAACAGCCGCGATGCTCCGAACGCGAGCGACGGCTTGACGCCGGTTCCCGGATCGTCGCGGAGCGCGGCGATGGCGCGGGCGTCGCCGACCAGCAGGGTCTTCGCCTGATCGACCCGGCCCGCGCCGTTCAGCAGTTGCGCGGCGGCAATGCGGATATCCTCTGCGGCCTGACCCTTCCCAAGGACAGGTTGGAGCGCGGCAATCCCCTGCGCCGTTTTGCCCTGCGCGATCAGGATCAGGCCGCGCGTCTCTTCGGCAAAGCGGCGGGCGACGATGTCCTTGGGTTTGATGGCCAGCAGGGCGAGCGGGTCGGCCCCATGCTCGAACGCCGCCCAGGCGCGAAGCGGGGTGATGAGCAGCGCGAGCGGGGTCTTCGCGAGGCCGGTGATCGCGGTGTCGGCGGCGGTGATATCGTGCGCCGCCGCAGCCTTGGCGATCGCGAGCAAGGCGGCGTCAGCGGGCGCTTGCCCGGCGGCGGCGAGTGTCGCGGCGGCGCGATCAGCGAGCGCGTAATTCCCCGCCTCGACCGCCTGGCAATAGGCGTGTTCGGCGACGATCGCGTTGCCGGGCGCGGCGTTCAGGGCACTGGCGTAGTTCGCCGCGGCCACTTCGATCGCGCCGTCGCCATCGGCGGCGCGGGCGCGGGCGAACGCCGACAGGTCGCTCGGCGCAGCCAAGGCGGGCAGCGCGAGGATGCTCGCAATGCCTGCGAGGAATGGCGTCTTACATATTGGGATAATTGGGACCACCGCCGCCTTCCGGGACAACCCAGTTGATGTTCTGCGTCGGATCCTTGATGTCGCACGTCTTGCAGTGGACGCAATTCTGCGCGTTGATCACGAACTTCGGATCGCCGGTTTCCTCGCCGACGACCTCGTAAACGCCCGCCGGGCAGTAAAGCTGCGCGGGTTCGTCGTAGAGCGGCAGATTGTGGGCCACCGGGACCGCCGGATCCTTCAGCGTCAGGTGGACGGGCTGATCTTCCTCGTGGTTGGTGTTCGAGATGAACACCGACGAGAGGCGGTCGAAGGTCAGCACGCCGTCGGGCTTGGGATAGACGATCTTCGCGACCGCATCCCTGCGTTGGAGCGTCTCGTGGTCAGGGTGATGTTTCAGCGTGAAGGGCATCTTCAGCCCGAAATGTTCGAGCCACATCGTAACGCCCGCAAGACCCGAACCGACGAAATCGCCGAACTTCTTGACCAACGGCACGACGTTACGAACGACCGACAGTTCCTTGTGCACCCAGGATTTTTCAAACGCCGCGGGGTAGGCGACGAGTTCGTCGTGCTGGCGCTGCGACAGGATGGCGTCGGCGGCGGCCTCGGCGGCCATAATGCCCGATTTCATCGCGGTGTGCGTGCCCTTGATGCGGGGCACGTTGAGGAAGCCCGCGCTGTCGCCGATCAGCGCACCGCCCGGGAAGACGAGCTTCGGGATCGACTGCAATCCGCCGTCGCTGATCGCGCGCGCGCCATAGCTGACGCGTTTCGCGCCCTTCAGGATCGCGGCGATCTCCGGATGGGTCTTCCAGCGCTGCATCTCGTTGAACGGCGAGACATAGGGGTTGGTGTAGTTGAGCCAGGTGACGAAGCCGAGGCTGACCTGGCCGTTCGCCTGATGATACAGCCAGCCGCCGCCGTTGGTGCCGTGGTTTTCGCTGATCGGCCAGCCCTGCGTGTGGATGACGCGGCCGGGGACGTGGAGCGCGGGGTCGATGTCCCACAATTCCTTGACACCCAAGCCATAGACCTGCGGGCTGCTGTCTTTCGCAAGGTCGAACGTACGGATCAGTTGCTTGCTGAGGTGTCCTCGGCAACCTTCTGATAATAAGGTGTATTTTGCGTGGAGTTCGAGGCCGGGCTGATAATCCCCTTTGTGCTCGCCGTCGCGCGCCACGCCCATGTCGCCGGTCGCGACGCCCTTCACCGATCCGTCCTCATTATAGAGGATTTCGGCGGCGGCGAAGCCGGGGAAAATTTCGACGCCCAGCTCCTCGGCCTTGCCCGCGAGCCAGCGGCACAGATTGCCGAGGCTGCCGGTGTAGGTGCCCTTGTTGTGCAGGAACGGCGGGGTCAGGACGTGCGGCAGGTTGGTCTTGCCGGTCTTCGACAGCACCCAATGGAGGTTTTCCGTCACCGGCACTTCGGCCAGCGGACAGCCGTCGTCGCGCCAGTCGGGGAGCAATTCGTCGAGCGATTTCGGATCGATCACCGCGCCGGACAGAATGTGCGCGCCGACCTCCGATCCCTTTTCCAGCACGCAGACCGACAGGTCGGCCTCTTTCTGCGCGGCGAGCTGTTTCAGGCGGATCGCGGCGGAAAGGCCCGCGGGCCCGGCGCCGACGATCACCACGTCGTAGGGCATGGATTCGCGTTCGCTCAATTCTCTTCTCCAGACCGGCGCATCCGGGCGCGCTCGGGCAACGTCCTGTCTCCGATTGGCTCTCATGCGAATTGACCGCCGCGTCAACCGCGTAGCTAGGTAGCGGCATGGGGGCCGATCAGAATATCGACTGGGCGAAAACCGCGGCGAGCGCGCTGGAATGGTGGCGCGACGCGGGTGTCGACATGCTGGTCGAGGATGCGCCGCGCGATTGGCTGGCGGCGATCCCTGAAGCGGCCGCGCCCGTTGCCGTCGCGCCTGCCGCTACGCGATCGGCAGCGCCTCCCGCTACGATCGAGGCATTCCTGGCGTGGCGGATGAGCGCGGACGCGCCCGAGGCGGATTGGAGCGGGGTGAAGATCGCCGCGAGCGGGCCGGTCGATGCCGTCCTGATGGTGCTGGTCGATTGCCCGGAGCGCGAGGACAGCGACGTGCTGATGTCGGGTGCAGTCGGTCGGCTGTTCGACCGGATGCTCGCGGCGATCGGGCGGAGCCGGGCGGATATCCACCTTGCGGCCTTGTGCGCCGCGCGGCCGGTCGCCGGGCGTATGCCGCGCGAGATCGAGGCGCGGCTGGGCGAGATCGCGCGGCACCACGTTGCTTTGGTTGCGCCGAAAAGGCTGCTGGTGATGGGCAATGCGGCGAGCCGTGCGATCCTGCCGACGGACGCCGCGCAGTCCCGAGAAAATTTACCTGTTCTTAACCATACGGGCGGGAAAGTGACTGCAGTCGTGACGAGTTATCATCCGCGCTTCCTGCTGGAAAAGCCAGCCGCCAAAGCCGAGGCGTGGAGGGATCTGCAGATGCTGATCGGGGGAATGAAGTGATCCGTATCTTGCTTTCGGCCGTGTGCCTGGCCGCATTGACCCCGACCATCGCGAGCGCCGACACCGCGCCCACTCCCGCCGCCGGCATACCCTCACAGCTCACCCCCGAACAGCGCGGCGCGTATCGCGCGGTCTTCACCGCGATCCGCGAGAGCCGCTGGAGCGATGCGCAGATCGGCCTGGACGCGATGGCGCCGGGGCCGCTGCATTCGTTCGCACGCGCCGAACTCTACACCGCCAAGGGCAGCCCGCGGGTCGAGCTGGAGCCGCTGGTCAAATTGCTGACCGAGGCCCCCGAACTGCCGCAGGCCGAGGCGCTGGCGCGGCTGGCCAAGGCGCGCGGGGCGGAGGAATTGCCGCCGTTGCCAGTGGCGCAGCGGCTGATCTGGCAGGACGGGGCTCCGATCCGCGTGCGTGCGAAGAGCGTGAAAAGCGACATGATCGCGGCCGATCTGGCCAACCGGATGACGCCCTACGTCAAGGCCGATATGGGCCGCGAGGCTGAGGCCTTGCTGACCGGCACCGGCGGTCTTTCATTGGAAGCCCAGACGGAATGGCAGGCGAAGGTCGCGTGGATCTATTTCCTGCAAGGGATGGACGGCGATGCGCGCCGGGTTGGCGACCAAGCTGCGAACGGCGGCGGCGAGTGGGCGATCACCGGGCGCTGGACGTCGGCCTTGTCGGCGTGGCGGCAGAATGACTGCGCGGCGGCGGGTGCGGGCTTTGAAGGCGTCGCGGCGCGCGCGACCGATACCGATATGCGCGCCGCCGGGCTGTACTGGGCCGGACGCGCCGACATGGCGTGCGGCCGTCCCGACCGGGTCGAGGCGCGGTTGAAGAACGCGGCGCAGTACCGCGAGGCGTTCTACGGACAGCTTTCGCGGCAGGCGCTGGGCATGAAATCCGCCAAGGAATCGCCGCAGCAGGTGACTGCCGACTGGGCGACGCTGGAAAAACGCCCCAACGTCCGCGTCGCCGCCGCGCTGGTCGAGATCGGTGAGAGCGACGAGGCCGATCAGGTCATCCGCCAGCAGGCGCGGATCGGCAACCCGGGCGAATTCGCCAGCCTGGTCCGCGTGACCGAGCAGATGGACCTGCCAGCTAGCGTCGTATGGCTGGCGCACAATTGCCCACAGGGCGTAACCGCGACCGCCGAGGCGCGCTATCCGATGCCGAACTGGACGCCCGACAGCGGGTGGCGGATCGACAAGGCGTTGGTCTATGCGCACACGCTGCAGGAGAGCGGGTTCCGCAACAAAGTGGTGAGCCCCGCGGGCGCCTACGGCCTGATGCAGATCATGCCCGCCGCGGCGACCGATTACATGCGCGAGCGCGGCATCAGTGTCGACAAGATCGCGCTGACCAAGCCGTCGACCAACATCGACATCGGGCAGCGGCATATCGAGCGGCTGCGCGACATGGGGTTAACGCAAGGCCTGCTGCCGAAGGTGATCGCAGCGTATAACGCCGGGCCGAAGCCGGTGCAGGACTGGAACGCGCAGGTCCGCGATAACGGCGATCCGTTACTGTATATCGAGAGCATCCCGTATTGGGAGACGCGTGGGTATGTGACGACGGTGCTGCGCAATTACTGGATGTACGAATCGCAAGGCGGCAAGCCCGCCTCGGCCAGCCGCACCGCGCTGGCGCAGGGGATGTGGCCGCGCTTTCCGGGGCTGCCGGGGGCGAGTGCGGTGCGGCTGAACGCGCAAGCCCCGCGGACCGCGACCGCGAGCATCGCGGGCGAGACCGGCGGGGTCACGCTGGCGCGATAAGTCGAAACCTGGAGGCGGAACACCTCCCCGGCGAACGCCGGGGTCCAGTTGCACGGTATTCAGTTGGCTGGGTCCGAATCTCGATCACAAGATTCGTTGAAACTGGACCCCGGCTTTCGCCGGGGTGGAGATAGATGGTAGGCGATCGCCATGCCGATCGACGACACCCTGCCCTTCAAGCCCGTCCGCATCGCGGTGCTGACCGTCTCCGATACGCGCGGTCTCGCCGAGGACCGATCCGGCGACACGCTGATCGCACGGCTGACCGACGCGGGGCATGAGCTGGCCGAGCGGCTGATCCTGAAGGACGATGCCGACGATATAGTCGCACAACTCCATCGCTGGATCGACGATCCGGCGGTCGATTGCATCATCACCACCGGCGGGACGGGCGTTACCGGGCGCGATGTGACGCCCGAGTCCATTGAGCGGGTCGCCGACAAGATGATCCCCGGGTTCGGCGAACTGTTCCGCTGGCTGTCATTCCAAACGATCGGCACGTCGACGGTCCAGTCGCGCGCCTGCGCTTGTGTCGCGCGGGGCACGTATATCTTCGCGTTGCCCGGATCGACCGGCGCGGTGAAGGATGCGTGGGACGGGATATTCCGCGATCAGCTCGATAGCCGCCACCGGCCGTGCAATTTCGTCGAACTGATGCCGCGGCTGCTGGAGCGTTAGCAGACGCCGATCGTCAGCTTGCGCAGCACGCTGCGCTCGATCGGTTCGTCGAAGCGGCAGCCGGCGAGACCCCCGTTGCACCACACGACTGTCGCCGCGACCGGCAGGCCGCCGTCGAAACGAATCCATAGCCGCTCACCGGCGCTTTGCTGACTGTCGAGCGTCATGCGGCAACCGTAGATCGACAGGTCGTGCAACGTGGCTTCGTTCGCGACCTCGCCGTGGCGGCGCGTGGTGGCGCGACTCACGTGAACGCTCAGGCGACGAGTCTCCCGTCGCTCGATCCGTGCGGGCTCGACGCAGTTGAACTGGCTCGATCGTGTCGCCATTGGCCCTCTTCTAAAGGCGTTATAGCGCGATTCGTACACCAAAGGGTTAACGCCGGCGCGTCGTTGTTCCTTTTATGTTCCGACTGGAATATAGTGGTGCATGGCCAACGCCCGCCCGAGTCCCCGCCCGAGTCGCGGCGCAACGATCAATCGTGAGAGCGCGCGTTTCAATCTGCCGCAGACCGAGGCGGACGGTGACTGGCTCGATGCGCGCGACGAAATCGACGGCGCGCCGCCGCCGCTGCGGACCAGCGTGACGGTCGAGCGGCCGAAGACGATCATCAGCCGCAACGTATCCCCCGACCTGCCGTTCGATCGCTCGATCAATCCGTATCGCGGCTGTGAGCATGGCTGCATCTATTGCTTCGCGCGGCCGACCCACGCGTTCCACGATCTGTCGCCGGGGCTGGATTTCGAGACCAAGCTGTTCGCCAAACCCGATGCGGCGGCGTTGCTCCGCGCCGAATTGTCGAAGCCGTCCTACACGTGCGGGCCGATCGCGATGGGGACGAATACCGATCCGTATCAGCCGATCGAGCGTGAGTGGCGCGTGACGCGCGGGGTGATCGAGGTGCTGGCGGAATGCGATCATCCGCTCGTCATCACCACCAAATCCGATCGCGTGGTGCGCGACATCGATCTGCTCGGCCCCATGGCGGCGAAGGGGCTGGTGGCGGTGGCGATCTCGGTCACGTCGCTCGACTCGCGCATCGCGATGACGATCGAGCCGCGCGCGCCGCATCCCGAACGGCGGCTGACTGCGGTGCGGCGGCTGAGCGACGCGGGCATCCCGATTTATGTGAACATGGCCCCGGTGATCCCGGCGATCACTGATCATGAGGTGGAGGCGATCGTCGCGCGCGCGGCCGAGGCGGGCGCGCTGGGGGTGTCGTTCATCCCGGTGCGCCTGCCGTGGGAAGTCGCGCCGTTGTTCCGTGCATGGCTCGACGAACATTTTCCCGATCGCGCGGGGAAGGTCATGGCGACGATCCAGTCGCTGCGCGGGGGCGAGCGCGACAATGATCCGGGGTTCTTCACGCGGATGCGCGGGCAAGGGCCGTGGGGGGAGTTGCTGCGGGCGCGGTTCCTGATCGCGCGGAAGCGGAGCGGGATCGACCGTAACCGGGAGAAAATGCGGTTGCGGACCGACCTTTTCCGCCCGCCGCGGGGGGATCAGGGGGAGTTGTTTTGAGAGCCAATCCTCCCCGGCACGGGGAGGGGGACCGTCGCCGAAGGCGATGGTGGAGGGGCAGCCAAGCAATGCTGGCCTTTGTCGCTGCCCCTCCGTCAGCCTTTCGGGCTGCCACCTCCCCGTTCCGGGGAGGAGCGACACTGTCTGAATAACGATGTAGCCTCAGCCCACGAGTGCCAGCCTTGCCTCCGATGCCTTCATCGCGACCGCGGTCACCCCCGGCAGATGCTCGATATGCGTCACCAGTTCGGCGTCGAGCAGGAAATCGCGGCCTATCAGCAGCGTCGCTATCCCACCGTCAGGCAGCGGCGTCAGCAGCCGCACCTCGCCGCGCGCGCCGCGATGGTCGGCGAGCACATAGGCCAGCGACGTGACGTCGAAGCCCTCGGACACCGCGATCTCCACCGTGAAGCGCGCGTTCGACGCCAATCCCTCGAAGGGCTGGATGCGCTTTACGGTCACGCGGGGCTGTTCCTCACCGGGGCGGCGGTCGAGTTCGACCGTGGCGAGGCCGCAGCCGCCGGCCTTCGCGGCTTCCTCCAGATCGTTGGCGACGGCGTCGTCGAAGCAGGTCGCGACGAACTGGCCGCTCTGGTCGCTGAGCGTGGCCATCATATAGCGTTTCCCGCGCGCGGAGGTGCGCCAGCGCGCGTCTTCGACCAGCACCGCCATCGTCGCGCCTGCGCGCGTCCCGTCGTCGGGGATGGCGAGCGCGGCGAGCGCGCCGAACTGCCGCGCGCCGTGCGCTTTGGCGAGATGCGCGTGGCGGTCGACGGGGTGCGCGGAGAAATAGAAGCCGTACGCCTCCTTTTCCTGCTCCATCCGCTCGGCGACGGTCCAGCGTGTGGAGGTCGACAGCTTGATCGAATCACCCGCGCCGGTCGCTTCGCCGAACAGGCCGCCCTGTCCGCTGGTCTTCGCGTCATGCGCCCGCGCAGCGACCGCGAGCATTGTTTCGGCGACTGCGAACACCGCCGCGCGATTGGCGCTGAGCGCGTCGAACGCGCCCGCGGCGGCGAGCGTTTCGAGCTGGCGCTTGTTGATCAGCCGCGGATCGACGCGGTGCGCGAGGTCGTCGAGGCTGGCGAACGCGCCCGACGCTTCGCGTTCGAGCACGAGTTTCTCCATTGCCCCCTCCCCGACCGATTTCAGCGCGGCCAGCGCGTAGCGCACCGCGAGGCCGTCCTCATGCGGTTCGACGTCGAATTCGGCCTGGCTGCGGTTGATGTCGGGCGGCAGGCATTTGACGCCGAGCCGCCGCATATCGTCGCAGAAAATCGCCAGCTTATCCGTCAGATGCAGGTCGTAGCACATCGAGGCTGCGAAGAATTCGGCCGGATGATGCGCCTTCAGCCATGCGGTTTGATAGGCGAGCAGGGCATAGGCCGCGGCGTGGCTCTTGTTGAAGCCGTAACCCGCGAACTTGTCGATCAGATCGAAGAGTTCGTTGGCCTTGGCCTTCGGGATGTTGTTGGTCGTCGCGCAGCCCTCGACGAAGCCGGCGCGCTGCGCGTCCATTTCGGCCTTCACCTTCTTGCCCATCGCGCGGCGGAGCAGGTCGGCGCCGCCGAGCGAGAAGCCCGCCAGGATCTGCGCGGCCTGCATCACCTGTTCCTGATAGACGAAGATGCCGTAGGTCTCGTTCAGGATCGGTTCGAGCAGAGCATGAGGGTATTCAATATCTTCCGCGCCATTCTTGCGACGGCCGAACATCGGAATATTGTCCATCGGCCCTGGCCGGTAGAGCGATACCAGCGCGATGATGTCACCGAAATTGGACGGCTTCACCGCCGACAGCGTGCGCCGCATCCCTTCCGATTCAAGCTGAAATACGCCGACCGTGTCGCCACGCTGGAGCAAAGCGTACACCGCGGGATCGTCCCATGCGAGCGCATCGAGATCGATCGAAACCCCCCGCTTCGCCAGCAGTTGCACCGCCTTTTTCAGCACTGACAACGTCTTCAGACCGAGGAAGTCGAACTTCACCAACCCGGCGCCCTCGACATATTTCATGTCGAATTGCGTGACAGGCATGTCGGAGCGCGGATCGCGATAAAGCGGGACGAGTTGCGCCAGCGGACGATCGCCGATCACGACGCCCGCGGCATGGGTGGAGGAATGCCGCGGCAACCCCTCCAGTTTCATCGCGAGGTCAAGAAGCCGCCGTACCCCATTGTCATTGGCGTATTCCTTCGCCAGTTCGCCGACGCCGTTCAGCGCGCGATCCAGCGTCCATGGATCGGTCGGGTGGTTGGGAACCAGCTTGGCGAGCCGGTCGACCTGCCCATAGCTCATCTGCAGCACGCGGCCGGTGTCCTTCAACACCGCACGCGCCTTCAGCTTTCCGAAGGTGATGATCTGCGCGACCTGATCGCGGCCGTATTTTTCCTGCACGTAGCGGATGACCTCGCCGCGGCGGGTTTCGCAGAAATCGATGTCGAAATCGGGCATCGATACGCGTTCGGGATTGAGGAAGCGTTCGAACAGCAGGCCAAGCTTCATCGGATCGAGATCGGTGATCGTCAGCGACCAGGCGACGACCGACCCCGCGCCGGAACCGCGCCCCGGCCCGACCGGAATGTCGTGATCCTTCGCCCATTTGATGAAATCGGCGACGATCAGGAAATAACCGGGGAATCCCATCTGAATGATGACGTCGAGTTCGAAATCGAGCCGCGCGCGATACTCGGCGCGCCAGTCGCCCTCACCCGCCAGCCCCAGTTCCTCGATCCGGTCGAGCCGCACCTCAAGCCCGGCGTGAGCATCGCGGAGCAATAGCAGCGATTCGCCCTCACGGTCGCCGGCGAGGCTGGGGAGGATCGGCTTGCGCTTCGGCGCAGCGACCGCGCAGCGTTGCGCGACGACGAGGGTGTTGGCGATCACCTCGGGCAAATCGGCAAACAGCGCCTGCATCGTTGCGGCGGGCTTCATCCACGCTTCGGGCGAACTGCGCAGGCGATCGTCGCTTTCGACATAGGTCGAATGCGCGATGCACAGCATGGCGTCATGCGCGTCGCCGAAATCGGATTCGGCGAAGCAGCACGGGTTGGTGGCGACAAGCGGGAGGCCGCGGTCGTAGGCCAAGTCGATCAGGTGCGCCTCGGCGGCCATTTCGGTCGCATCGTGGCGGCGAACGAGTTCTACGAACAGGCGGTCGGGGAACAGTGCCTGCAAGCGGTCAGCATAGGTGCGCGCGGCGTCGGGCTGGTCCTCGGCGAACAGCCGCGCCAGCGCCCCCTCCCCGCCCGCAGTGAGCGCGAGAAGGCCGCCGGTACGGCCCTTCAACGCGGCGAAATCGACATGCGGGGCCTGATCGATCGGGCGGTCGAGGTGCGCGCGGCTGACCAAAGCGCAGAGATTGTCGTAGCCGGTGTCGTCCTGCGCATAGAGCGCCAGCCAGTCGAGTTGCGGGGAAACGCCATCGGGCCGGTCGGGCCGCGCGACGCCCAGCATCGCGCCGATGATCGGCTGCACGCCCTTGTCGAACGCGGCGTCGGAGAACGCCATCGCGGCGTAAAGCCCGTTGCGATCGGTGAGCGCGGCGGCGGGAAAGCCCAGCTTCGCGGCCTGCACCGCGATCGCCTTCGGCTCGATCGCGCCGTCGAGCATCGTGTAACAGGAGAAATTGCGGAGGGGGACGAACCCGGAATGCGGCATTCGGGAGGTTATGGGACGACGGGCGCGATTCGGGAACCGCTAAAGTCCTCCCCGGCACGGGGAGGTGGCGCGCCGAAGGCGTGACGGAGGGGGTGTGCCGCGAGCGATCCACTTGCGGCACACCCCCTCCACCAGCCTGCGGCTGGTCCCCCTCCCCGTTCCGGGGAGGAATTAGAGAAGCTTCGTGATGTCGCTCTCGATGTCTTCCGGCTTCGTCGTGGGGGCGTAGCGCGCCACCACTTCGCCGCCGCGGTTTACGAGGAATTTGGTGAAATTCCACTTGATCGCCTTCGACCCCAGCAGCCCCGGCGCGTCCGATTTCAGCCGGTCGAACAAGGGATCGGCGTTGGGGCCGTTGACGTCGACCTTGGCGAAAACGGGGAAGGTCACGTCATAGGTCAACGTGCAGAAATTGGCGATTTCCGCAGCGTCGCCGGGTTCCTGCGCGCCGAACTGGTTGCACGGGAAGGCCAGCACTTCGAAGCCCTGTCCGCCGAACTTGCGGTGCAGCGCCTCCAGCCCCTCATATTGCGGGGTGAAGCCGCATTTCGACGCGGTGTTGACGATCAGCAGCACCTTTCCGCGCCACGTGTCGAGCGAGGCCGGGCCGCCGTCCGCCGCCTTGACCTCGAAATCGGTGATCGCGTTCATCGTGCCTGCCCCCGCAACAAAAGATGATCGAGGTTCGCACGCACCCCGGGCCATTCGCAAGCGATGATCGAATAGACCACGAGATCGCGGACGCGGCCGTCCATCAGCTGGTGTGAGCGCAGCACGCCGTCACGCTTCGCGCCCAGCCGTTCGATTGCGCGTTGCGAAGCGCGGTTGAACCAGTCGGTACGGATCTGGACGACCTGACAGCCGAGCGTGTCGAAGGCGTAGCCGAGCAGCAGTTTCTTCGCCTCGCTATTCAGGCCCGAGCGCTGGACCGATTTCGCATAGAACGTGCCGCCAATCTCGACCCGGCGGTGCTGCTCGCTCATCCGCATCAGGCGGGTCATGCCGACGAGTTTGCCGTCAGGGGTTTCTACTGCGAACGGCATCGCACGGCCGAAATCTCGTTCCTTCAGCGCCGCGGCGATGAACGCGTCGGGATTGGTCAGCGCGGAAACATTGGCGAAAAACAATTGCGTCAGGTCGCCGTCGGCTGCGGCGATGGCGAGCGCTTCGCTGTCTTCGGGGGTGAGCGGGCGGAGGGTGACGTGATCGCCGACGAGCGTCGGGGTATCGCGCCAGGGGTTCGCCCTTTCTTCCATTTATTGCAGCGTGCCGTCGTGGAGGCGGACGACCCGGTCCATCTTGGCTGCAAGCCGCTCGTTGTGCGTCGCGACGAGCGCGGCGGAGCCTTCCTCACGCACCAGCCGCAGAAATTCGGCCAGCACGACGTCGGCGGTATGTTCGTCGAGATTGCCGGTCGGTTCGTCGGCCAGGATCAGCGCCGGGCGGTTGGCAAGCGCGCGCGCGACCGCCACACGCTGCTGCTCGCCGCCAGAAAGCTGGCTCGGCCGGTGCGTCAGGCGGTGGCCCAGACCCAGCGCGGTGAGCAACGACGCCGCGCGATCGTCGGCGGCGGCGCGTTCGGCGCCGTGGACCAGCTGCGGAAGGACGACGTTTTCCAGCGCGTTGAAGTCGGGCAGCAGATGGTGGAACTGATAGACGAAGCCGAGCTGGTCGCGGCGCACGATCGTGCGGCCGTGCGCATCGAGCTTCGCCGCTTCCTCACCCGCGATGCGGATAGATCCTTCGAAGCCGCCTTCGAGCAGGCCGACCGCCTGCAACAGCGTCGATTTGCCCGAGCCGGAGGGGCCGAGCAGCGCGACGATCTCGCCCGGCGCAACGGTCAGGTCGACGCCGCGCAGGACGTGGATGGTCTCCTCGCCTTGCGTGAAGCTGCGCGCGAGGGCGGTGGTCTGGAGGACGGCGCTCACAATTCCTCCCCGGAACGGGGAGGTGGCGCGCGCAGCGCGACGGAGGGGCAGCCACAAAGGACAGCACTGCTTGGCTGCCCCTCGACCAGCCTGCGGCTGGTCCCCCTTCCCGTTCCGGGGAGGAATTGAAAACTACTCATACCGCAACACCTGAACCGGATCGGTGCTCGCCGCCTTGTACGCGGGATAGATCGTCGCGAGCAGGGTCATCAGCGCGGTGATGATGACGATCGCGGTGATCTCGACCGGATCGGGTTTCGACGGGAGTTCGGTCAGATAACGGATCGAGGGATCCCACAAATTCTGCCCCGTCACGAACTGCACGAAATTCACCACAGCCTGCCGGTAGAACAGGAACACCGCGCCAAGGATCAGCCCAGCGACGATGCCCAGCGCGCCGATACTGGTGCCGACCAGCATGAAGATGCGCATCATCGCCGCGCGCGTCGCGCCCATCGTGCGCAGGATCGCGATGTCGCGGGTCTTGGCGCGGACCAGCATGATGAGCGAGGACGCGATGTTGAAGGCGGCGACCAGGATGATGATGCACAGCACGACGAACATCGCGATGCGCTCGACCGCCAGCGCCTCGAACAATTGCGCATTCATCTGCCGCCAGTCGGAAATGACGCCGCGGTTGCCGATCTTGTCCGCGAGCGGAGCGAGGATCTGTCCGACACGGTCGGCGTCGGTCGTCTCCAGCTCGATCATGCCGACCGCATCGCCGAGCAGCAGGAGCGTCTGCGCATCCTCCATCGGCACGATGACGTACGCCTTGTCGTAATCGTACACGCCGATCTCGAACACCGCGGCGATCGTATAGTTGACGTAGCGCGGGACGGTGCCGAACGGGGTCGACTGACCCGACGGGTTGATCAGCGTGATCTCGGACCCGACGCCTGCCCCCAATGATTCGGCGAGCCGCGCGCCGACCGCGACGCGATTCGACCCCGACGTTACCGACGCGAGCGAACCCGCGACGACCTTCGACCCGATCGTGGCGTTGGAACGGATGTCCTCGACACGCATCCCGCGCACCAGCACCGCTTCCACCCGGCCGTTATAGGTCGTCATCAGCGGCTGCTCGATCATCGGCACCGCGCTGGTCACGCCGGGAGTCGCCTTGGCGAGCCCAGCGATCTCGCGCCAGTCGGATAGGCGTCCGCCGACACCCTGCACCACCGCGTGGCCGTTCAGGCCGACGATCTTGTCGAACAGCTCGGCGCGAAACCCGTTCATCACGCTCATCACGATGACCAGCGCGGCGACGCCGAGCATCACCGCGCCAAGGCTGAAGCCCGCGACGAGCACGATGAAGCGCTCGCCCTTTCCGGGAAGCAGGTATCGCCGCGCGATCATCCGTTCGTAGCGCGACAGGATCATGTCGCCGCCTCTACCGGGGCGGTGGGGGACTGGCAATCGCGGTGTGCCGCGGGGCGTATAAGCGATGTTGCGGAATCGCCACACGGTCGCCGCAATCGGTTTATGCGGCGTTCATTTTCATCGACACGCAACCCCGGCGCACCTAGCAATCCAGGCACTGGCACACAGGCAATGGCCGTGGTTCGGGGAATGGCTTCCAGACCCGCTTCGACACGAAGCGCGCGGGCTGGGGCAAAACCAAGGGGGCTGACGAGCAATCGTCACGCAGGCGCCCGGATCGGAAACGATCCGGGCGTTTGCGTTTGGGCGGAGCGAGCGCAGCGACGCTGCCGAGCGGTGCGCAACGCGCGCCGCCCAAACCGGCCGGCGGGTCGGCGAACGCCGCACCCTACCGACGGCGGCTTTGCCGCCGACGCCTCCAATATCAACACGGCAGCAAGTGCGGCCGCCCCTCCACCATTCGCTGCAAGAGCAGGGGAGGAGCTATAAGATCAGAACGACTTCGACAGCGTCACGCCATACGTCCGCGGATCGGCCGGTTGGCCGACGATCAGTCCGGTGTTCCCGGATTGCGTCGCGAGCAGGTCGTAATAATCTTGGTCGAAGGCATTGCGCAGCCACGCGAAGATGTTGAGCTGATCGTCAGCGCGGAAGCCGACACGGAAGTTCGACAGCGAATAGCCGCTCACGTTCGTATAGATCGATTCGGACGGGTTGGACGAGAAATCCGAGCGATAGCTGCCGTCATAACCGAAATAGATTTGGCCATCGTAGCCCGCGATCCGCGTCGGGATATTGTATTCCGCGCCGTAGCTGAACGCCCATTTCGAAATGCCCGGCAAGCGCTGTCCCGACACGTCGCAATTGGCCGGGCTGAACGATGGCGCCGTGGCGGTTCCCGCTTGTCCCGCAGGGCTCGCCGGATTGGTGGCGCTGGCCGCGGTGCCGCCCGACAGTTCGGGCGGGCATGGCGCATCGACGAAACGGACGTATTTCGCGTCGGTGAAGGCGGCGTTGGCATAGATGTTCAGGCCGTCGAACGGGCGGAAAGCCGAATCGATTTCCACACCGCGTGTCCGCACCTTCCCCGCATTCGCGAGATAGCCGCGCAGCACGCCTAGCTGCCCGTTGGTGACGGTCGCCTGATAATCCTCGATCTCGGTCCAGAAGCCCGCGATGTTGAACGTCACGCGGCGGTCCAGCAACTGCGTCTTCAGCCCCAGTTCGAACGCGTTGACGCTTTCGGGCTTCACCGTCGCCGACGTGAGGATCGGGTTGTTGTTCGCGTCCAGCGGCAGGCCCGACAGATTAATGCCGCCCGATTTATAGCTTTTCGCGTAGCTGGCGTAATAATGGATGTCGGGGGAGAAATCGTAGCTGACCGTGATGTCGCCCGAGATGTTCCAGTCATCGAAATCGGGCGTGTAGACTTGCGGCGCCAGCACGCCGCGCTGATCGGAGTTCAGCGTCGTGCTGCCCGCGCCGGTCGTGACCACCGACACATAATCACCGGTCTTCTTGTCGTAATTTACGCGCAGGCCGGGTGCGATCTCCAGCCGGTCGGTGACGTGCCACGCGAGCTTGCCGAACGCCGCGGCGCTGGTATTCTTGAACCCGATCGTGTTGCGCGAGGTCAGCCCGTCCAGGATCGCCGGGTTGCACGCATTGGCTGTCGCAGGAATGCAACCCGCGGCGCCCGGTACGACGAGATTGCCCGGATTGAGCAGGAAGCGGCTGGCCGCGGCGCCCTGCACCTGCAGCCCTTGCGTATCGATCGTCTGGTGGAAGAAGAATGCGCCGACCGTGTAATCGACATCGTTCTTACCATTCGAACCAAGCCGGAGTTCCTGGCTAAACTGGCGTTGCTGCGACGGGTTGGCCGAAACCGTGGTGATCGGCAGGCCGATGAAATCGCGGTCGTTCGACGGCAGCCAGTTCCAGAAACGCCATGCCGTGACCGAGGTCAGCGTCGCCGGGCCGAGATCCCAATTGACCAGCGCCGACGCGCCCCCCAGTTCCTGCTTTGCGCGCAGTGGGGAATCGAGATCGGTGATGCGATCGAACGCGTTGCGTGAGGGCGGTTCATACCCGAACGCGGCGGCCAGCGCCTCATATTGCCGGTTGATCGGGCGTTGCGTGGTGCCGACGCGCGCGAATATCTGTGCGCAGCATTCGGGATCCTGCCGGTTATAGTCGGCGTAGAGCGTGATATCGAGGTTCGGCGCGGCCTGAAACAGCATCTGCCCGCGCAGGCCGATATTGTCCTGGCTGTTGACCCATTTGTCGGTCGTGACGTTGTAGATCGTGCCCCGCCTGGTGGTGATCGAGCCGGACAGCCGCGCGGCGACCACATCCTCGACCAGCGCGCCGGACAGCGAGAATTTACCCTGGAAGAAGTCGAGATTGCCGCCGGTCATCTCGACCCGCGCCTCGGGCGTGAAGCTCGGCTTGCGCGTGGTGACGTTGATCGCGCCCGCGGTCGTGTTCTTGCCGTACAACGTACCCTGCGGCCCGCGCAGCACTTCCAACCGCTCGGTATCGGTAAAGTCGAACGTCGCCGAGGCGATTCGCGCGTAATAGACCTGGTCGACATAGATGCCGACCCCCTGTTCGATGCCGTCGTTGGTCAGGCCGAACGGCGCGCCGAGCCCGCGGATGTTCGCGGCGGAATTGCGCGGGTTGGTCGAATAGAATTGCAGGCTTGGCTGCAGCTGCGTGAGGCGGCCGACATTGTATGCGCCGGTTTCCGCCAGCGCCGTCCCGCCGATCACCGACATCGCGATCGGCACGTTCTGCACCGTCTCGGCGCGCCGCCGCGCGGTGACGACGATGTCGCCACCACCCTGCTGCGCCGGACCAAGTCGGCCCGAGGGCTCCCGTTCGCCGTCCACCGTGACCTGATCGCCCGCCGGGGCGGACTCGGGCGGGGCCGCTTGTTCCGGGGGAACGGCCGCGGGGGCGGCCTGAAGCGACAGAAGCAGCGCGAGCGTGATCGACATTTCAAAACCCCCTAGATCGGCAGACTTTATATCCTATCGATCCGGTAGATGATGCAATACCCCATCGGTATAGTAGGATTTGTTTCACCCCCTTGAACCTTCGCTTCATCGCACCATTTTTGCGGGGCGCGGCGCCGCTGACGGGCCGCGCAGACGGCGTCGCGGCCCCGCCGGACGCCGCCATCAACTCGCTCATTATGGAGGATTTGATATGCGACTTGATCTGACCCCCTATCGCCGTTCGACAATCGGCTTCGACCGGCTGTTCGACATGCTGGAAAGCAACGGGCGCAATGCGTCGGAAAACTATCCGCCTTTCAATCTCGAGCGCATCGCAGACGACCGCTACCGCATTACGCTGGCGGTGGCCGGGTTCGCGCGTGACGAAATCGAGATCACCGCGCGGCAGAATCTGCTGTTGGTCGCGGGGAAGAAGGCGGACGACGCGAACGCCGCGCAGTTCCTGCATCTGGGCATCGCGACGCGCAGTTTCGAACGGCGTTTCGAACTCGCCGATTTCGTATTCGTCGACGATGCGCGGCTGAACGATGGCCTGCTGGTGATCGACCTGGTGCGTGAGGTGCCGGAGGCGATGAAGCCGAAGACGATCGCGATCCGCACCGGCGCGTCGGTCGCCGCGGTCGAACACGCGTCCGAGGACGCGCAAGCGGCGTAACTGTTCGGCGCCCCGTTACTCCCTTTTCCGGGGCGTCGTTGGGCGTCCGGGCCGTAAAGGTCCGGGCGCTTTCGTTTGGTTCTAGACCAACCGACTCTGCTTGACCGCCGCGCCGATGAAGCTGGCGAACAAGGGGTGCGGATCGAACGGTTTGCTTTTCAGTTCGGGATGGAACTGGACGCCGACGAACCACGGGTGGTCGGGGCGTTCGACGATTTCGGGAAGCGTGCCGTCGGGGCTCATGCCCGAGAAGACGAGGCCGCCCTTTTCCAGCGCCTCGCGATAGTTGGTGTTCACTTCGTAGCGGTGACGGTGACGTTCGTGGATCGTCTGCGCGCCGTAGATCGAGGCGACGACGCTGTTGCCGCTGAGCGACGCTTCATACGCCCCCAATCGCATCGTGCCGCCCATGTCACCTTCCGCGGCGCGCTTTTCGAGACCGCTGCGGCCCATCCACTCGGTAATCAGGCCGACGACGGGTTCGTCCGTAGGACCAAATTCGGTCGATGACGCCTTTTCGATCCCCGCCAGGTCGCGCGCGCCCTCGACGCAGGCCATCTGCATCCCGAAACAGATGCCGAAATACGGAATTTCGCGTTCGCGTGCGAAACGGACGCTGGCAATCTTGCCCTCTGCGCCGCGCTCACCGAACGCGCCGGGGACCAAGATCGCGTCGCACGGTTCGAGATGCGCGGCGATTTCCGAATCGTCGTTCTCGAACAGTTCGGCATCGATCCAGCGGACGTTGACCTTCACGCGATTGGCGATCCCGCCGTGGACGAGCGCCTCGTTCAGCGATTTGTACGCGTCCTGCAGTCCGACATATTTGCCGACGACCCCAACGGTCACTTCGCCCTCGGGATTGGTCAGGCGATCGACGATTTCGGACCAACGGCTGAGGTCGGGCGGCGATGACGGCATGATGCCGAAGGCGCGGAGCACCTCCGAATCGAGCCCCTCGCCGTGATATTGCAGCGGAACAGAGTAGATGCTCTTGGCGTCCAGCGCGGGGATGACCGCGCTTTCGGGGACGTTGCAGAACAGCGCGATCTTCGCGCGTTCGGACGGTGGCAGCGGATGTTCGCAGCGGCAGACCAGCACGTCGGGCTGGACGCCGAGGGCGGCCAGTTCGCGCACCGAATGCTGCGTCGGCTTGGTCTTCAATTCGCCCGCGGCGGCGATGTACGGGACCAGCGTGACGTGGACGCTGATCGCATTGCCGCGGCCGACCTCGTTCTTCAACTGTCGAATCGCCTCGATGAAAGGGAGCGATTCGATGTCGCCGACCGTGCCGCCGATCTCGCACAACACGAAATCCAGGTCGTCGGTTTCGGCCTTCGCAAATGCCTTGATGGCGTCGGTGACGTGCGGAATGACCTGCACCGTCGCGCCGAGATAGTCGCCGCGGCGTTCGCGCGTGATGATCTGCTGATAGATGCGGCCCGAGGTCACGTTGTCGCTCTGCCGCGCGGCGACGCCGGTGAAGCGTTCGTAATGGCCGAGGTCTAGGTCGGTTTCCGCCCCGTCGTCGGTCACATAGACCTCGCCGTGCTGATACGGGCTCATCGTGCCGGGATCGACGTTCAGATACGGATCGAACTTGCGGATACGGACGCGATAACCGCGCGCCTGCAGCAACGCCGCGAGGCTCGCCGCCATGAGACCTTTGCCAAGCGAGGAGACCACGCCGCCGGTGATGAAGATGAACCGCGCCATGGGAGGTAACGCCTAGGAGCCAAACCCAACGACCGCAATGGTCGTGACGGGCCGAGTTTTGTCGCACAGGTAGGAGCGAGGAGTGAGCGATGCCAAAGCATCGTGATCGACGAGCGACGCCGCTGTGCGACAAAAGACGGCTCGCCGCTTCGCGGTCGTCCGGGGAAGGCCGCTGGCGGCGTCGCTTGCTTGCGCGTAGCTTAAGCTACGCGGCTGCGCTGCGCTTCTTGCCAGCGGCCTTCCCCGGACGATCACGACCGTTGCGGTCATTGGGTTTGGCTCCTCGCCTTTAACACGCATGAACGACAAGCGCCCGCGTCGCCGCGAGCGCCGTTAAACCGGCGAACCGAGTGGATTAGTTGGCGAGCGGGACGCCGTTGTCGGTATTGGCGGGGGCTGACTGGTTGCCCCCCGCTGCTGCTGCCGCGTTCTGCGCTGCGCCCGCGAACGGCGCGTCACCGGTGGACGGCGGTGCGGTCGCTGCCGGAGCGGCTGCCGGAACAGTCCGTTGCAGCGAGGTATCGACCGACGTACCGCCACGCGACGCCGCAAAGGCGGCCAGCGCGATCGACAGCAGGATGAACAGCGTGCCCAGCACCGCGGTGGCGCGGGTCAGGAAATCGGATGCGCCGCGCGCCGACATCAGGCCCGACGGGCTGCCGCCCGACGTCAACCCGCCGCCCTCCGAACGCTGCATCAGGACCACCGTCACGAGCGCGGCGGTGATGATGATGTGCAGGACGAGCAGAAAGGTGAACATCGGTTTTCCGAAACAAGCGCGGGAGCGCGCGACGGCGGGCACATAGGGGACGCGCGGCACGCGATCAACCGCGGCTATTTGTCACGGACCTGAAACCACCTTGGGGTGGGCTGCGTTACTGCCCTTGTGACTCCTGAGACGACCGAAATCCTCGATCGGAAGGCAGACGTGGCAAGTTTCGTACAGACTGAACTCGGCACCTGGATGAACGCGCTGGTGGATTATGTGCGGTCGGGCGAACCCGACCTGACCAATCGCCAGATGGCGCTTTTGCTGGTGGTGTACCTCAAACCCGGCCCGCATACCGTGCGGGGCCTGGCGCGAATCCTGAACGTGTCGAAGCCCGTCGTGACACGCGCCTTGAACAGGCTGGGCGCGCTCGGCTATCTGCGCCGCCAGCGCGACGACAGCGACAAGCGCAACATCTTCGTCGCGCAGACTTCCGAAGGGGCAGGTTTTCTTGAAGAGTTCGGGCAGTTCATCGGCGAGGCAGAGCCCGCATCGACCGGACGCGTCAACGCATAAGGCGTTTGCACTGACGGGGCGGTCGCGCCCGCTCGACCCACGCACCAATGCGGTCAGGCCCGACATCGCCGACGTGCGGCTCGCCGAATACGTATTCGCGCCGCATTACGCCGCCCCGCTCGCAAGCGTTCTGATAGGGGAAGCCATGCTTCGCGAAACCCGCATCGTCGATTCGCCCGTGATGGCGACGCTGGCGAAGGGCGAGACGTTCGAATTGCTCGACGTGACCGGCGGCGTCGCATGGGGCGTGGCGACCGCGCACGGGCTGGTCGGTTATGTCGACGCGGTGGCGCTGGGGATCGTGGATTGAGCGTATCGGTTTTCATCGACGGCGCGGTGGGCACCACCGGTCTGGAAATCCGCGAGCGGCTGGGTGGCCGGGCGGATGTGTCGGTGATCGTGCTCGATGACGAACGTCGCAAGGATGCGCGCGCGCGGCGGCAGGCGCTGAACGACGCCGATTTCGTGATCCTGTGCCTGCCCGACGAATCCGCACGCGAAGCGGTGACGCTGATCGACAATTTCCGCACACGCGTGATCGACGCGTCTAGCGCGCACCGGGTAGCGGACGGCTGGACCTACGGATTTCCGGAGTTGGAGACCGATCAGGCGGAACGGATCGCCGCGGCGCGGTTCGTGTCCAATCCGGGATGCTATCCGACCGGCTTCCTCGCGCTTGTAAGGCCGCTGATCCGCGCGGGGCTGCTGCCCGCCGATGCGTTGCTGAGCGTCAACGCAGCGTCGGGCTATTCGGGCGGCGGCAAGGCGATGATCGCCGAATTCGAGGGCGGCGGGACCGATACCGCGTTTCGCGCCTATGGCCTGTCGCTCGCGCACAAGCATGTGCCCGAGATGACGGTTCATTCGGGCCTCACGCACGCACCGATCTTCCAGCCATCGGTCGCGCGGACGTATCGCGGGATGCTGGTCGAGGTGCCGTTGCACCTGTCGATGCTGACGAAACCCGCGACGGTCGCGGACCTGCGCGGCGTGCTGGCGGACGCCTATCCCGCCGGTCTGGTGCGTGTCGCCGACGACGACGCGGCGCTGGTGACGATCGAAGAGAATGCCGGGTCCGACCGGATGACGCTGCGCATTACCGGCGCTGACGAATCGGGTCAGGCACGGCTGATCGCGACGCTCGACAATCTCGGCAAGGGCGCGGCGGGCGCCGCGGTGCAGAATCTCAACATCATGGCCGGGTTCGATGCGACCACCGGCCTCACGCTCTGAAAGGGTGACGATGGAGCGCAATCCTGTCGGCAAGCTGCTGCTGTTCGGCGCGACCGGCGATCTGGCGCAGCGGATGTTGCTGCCCTCGCTATACGGCCTGCACGCCGATGGCCTTCTGCCCGAGGGGCTGACGATCACCGGGTCGGCGCGCTCCGAACTGGACGACAAGGGGTTTCGGAAGTTCGCCAAGGAGGCGCTCGACGAGTTTCTGCCCAAGGATCGTTCGGACGAAAAGGCGGTCGGCGGGTTCCTCGACCGGCTGTTCTACCAGTCGGCCGATCTGTCGGACCTGAAGACCTTTCAGCCGCTGGCCGACAAGGTGGGCGACGTCAGCGGTGGGCTGGCGATCTTCCTGTCGACCGCGCCGTCGCTGTTCGAACCCGCGGTAAAGGGGCTGAAGACGGTCGGGCTGGCGGGCGATACGGTGCGGATCGGGCTGGAAAAGCCGCTCGGCTACGACCTCGCTTCCAGCCGCGAGATCAACGACACCGTCGCCAGCGTCTTTCCCGAGGACCGGATTTTCCGGATCGATCACTACCTTGGGAAGGAGACTGTTCAAAACATCCTCTCCCTACGCTTCGGCAACTCCTTCTTCGAACCGGTGTGGAACGCGCAGGGCATCGACAACGTCCAGATCACGATCGCCGAGACGGTCGGGCTGGAGGATCGCGCGGGGTATTACGAAGGCGCCGGCGCACTGCGCGACATGGTCGCCAACCATATGCTCCAATTGCTCGCGTTGATCGCGATGGAGCCCCCTGCCCGGTACGACATGACCGCGGTGCGCGACGAAAAGGCGAAGGTGTTCCGGTCGCTGCGGCAGATGAAGCCCGAAGACGTGCCCTCGCTGACCGTCACCGGCCAGTATCTTGGCGGCGCGGTGAATGGCGCGATCGTCAAAAGCTACGACGAGGAACTGGGCAAGGATTCGAACGTCGAGACGTTCGTCGCGATCAAGGCGCATATCGACAATTGGCGCTGGCAGGGCGTCCCCTTCTACATCCGTACCGGCAAGCGCATGGCGGTGCGTCGCAGCGAGATCGCGATCCAGTTCAAGCCGGTGCCGCATTCGATGTTCGTCGGGCGCGGCGGGCTGCTCCAGCCCAACACGCTGATCATCCGGCTGCAGCCCGAAGAATATATCGAGTTGCTGGTGATGGCGAAGGAACCGGGGCTGGATCGCGACGGGGTACGACTGCGTGAAGTGCCGCTGAAGCTGAGCCTGGACGCAGAATTTGCAGGCACGCGGCGACGGATCGCGTATGAACGCTTGCTGCTCGACCTGATAGAAGGCGATCAGACGCTGTTCGTGCGGCGCGACGAGGTGGAGGCGCAATGGACGTGGATCGACGCGATCCGCGCCGGTTGGGATGCGAACGGCACGAAGCCGAAACATTATCCGTCAGGCACCTGGGGTCCGTCCACCGCGATCGCGCTGACCGAGCGTGATGGCGTGACCTGGCAGGACGATTAGGGCAGAAATGGTTTCTCAGCCCGCTCATCCTAAGGAGGGGCTGAGCTTGTCGAAGACCGTCTCGAAGGACGGAGCCGGACACGTCCTTAGAGACGCCATTTCGACAAGCTCAATGGCTCCTCAGGATGAGCGGTTTCTAAAATCTTCAGGTAAAGAGCATTGCTATGACCGAGATCGAATGGTGGGAATATGAGGACGCGGCCGAGATGGCGGGCGCGGTCGCTGGCGATGTGCAGTTCATCATCGAAAGCGCGATCGACGCGCGGGGCGCGGCGGTCATCGCTTTGCCCGGCGGCAAGACTCCGGTCCCGATCTACGAGAAACTGAGCGCGGCGAAGCTCGACTGGAAGCGCGTCACGATCGTGCCGACCGACGAACGCGTCGTGCCGCTGGGCGATGCGCTGAGCAATGTGACGATGATCGCCAAGGCGTTCCTGCCGAAGGGCGCGCGCGTCATGCCGATCGTGCCGGGTGCCAATGCCGACTACAAGGCGGCGGGGCGGTCGGCCGATGCGCTGATGCAGGATCTGCACTGGCCGCTGGACCTGTGCCTGCTGGGCGTCGGCGGCGATGGGCATACCGCGTCGATCTTCCCCGGCCCCGATTTCGACGAGGCGCTGAACGGCCCGAAGGAACGCCGCGCGCTGGGCGTGATGCCCGAGCCGCTGCCGCCCGAGGCCCCGGTCGCGCGCGTCACTTTGTCGCGGCAGGGGATCATCACCGCGCGGGCATTGATGATTGCGGTGACCGGCGCGGGCAAGAAGCGCGTGATCGAGGACGCCATCTCCGAAGGCGCGGGCTCGCCCTATCCGATCGGTCGCGTGCTGGCCGATGCCGAACTGCCGGTGGACATCCATTGGGCACCGTGAACGGAGGCTGAGATATGAACCCCGCCGTCAGCGCCGTCACCGACCGGATCATCGAACGCTCGCGCCCGACCCGGTCAGCCTATCTGGCGCTGATCGAGCGTGAGCGCGAGACGTGGATCGGACGACCGTCGCTCGGCTGCGCGAACCTGGCCCACGCTTATGCCGGAACGCCCGAAGACCGTGACGCCATGAAGGCGGGCGACGGCATGAACATCGGGATCGTAACCGCGTACAACGACATGCTGTCGGCGCACGCGGTCTACTATCGCTATCCCGAACTGATGAAGGTGTGGGCGCGCGAGGTCGGCGCGACGGCGCAAGTGGCTGGCGGCGTGCCCGCGATGTGCGACGGCGTGACGCAGGGCTATGCCGGCATGGAACTGTCGCTGTTCAGCCGCGACACGATCGCGCTGGCGACCGCGATCGCTTTGTCCCACGGCACGTTTGAGGGCGCGGCGCTGCTCGGCATCTGCGACAAGATCGTGCCGGGGCTGCTGATGGGCGCGCTGCGCTTCGGGCATCTGCCGATGGTGCTGATCCCCGGCGGGCCGATGCCGTCGGGGCTGGCCAACAAGACGAAGGCCGCGGTGCGCGAGCGGTTCGCGACCGGCGACGCCAGCCGCGAGGAGCTGCTCGACAGTGAGATCGCGGCGTATCACACGACGGGCACCTGCACCTTTTTCGGCACCGCCAACACCAATCAGATGATGATGGAGGTGATGGGGCTGCACATGCCGGGATCGGCGTTCGTCAATCCGGGCACGAAGCTGCGGCAGGAATTGACCCGTGCCGCGACGCACCGCGTGGCGGCGATCGGCTGGCGCGGCGACGACTATCGGCCGCTCGGCTGGTGCGTGGATGAGAAGGCGATCGTCAATGCCGCGGTCGGGCTGCTGGCGACAGGCGGGTCGACCAACCATCTGCTTCACGTCCCCGCCATCGCGCGCGCGGCGGGGATCGTGATCGATTGGGAGGACTTCGATCGCCTGTCGTGCGCAGTCCCGACGATCGCGCGGGTCTATCCCAACGGGTCGGCCGACGTGAATGCGTTCGAGGCCGCCGGGGGTATGCCCTATGTCATCAGGCAGTTGCTGGAGGGCGGTTATCTCCACGGCGACATATTGACTGTGAATGCGGACGGCCTCGCAGCTTCGGCGCAAAAGCCGTCGATCGAGAACGATACGCTCGCGTGGAAACCGGTGACCGAAAGCGGCGACGAGACGATCGTCCGACCGGTGACGAACCCCTTTTCGCCCGATGGCGGGATGCGCATTCTGGCGGGTAATATCGGGCGCGCGTGCATCAAGGTGTCGGCGGTCGAGCGCGAGCGATGGATCGTCGAGGCTCCGGCGCGGGTGTTCATCGACCAGCTCGACGTGCTGGAGGCGTTCAAGCGCGGCGAGCTGGAACAGGATGTCGTCGTCGTCGTGCGGTTCCAGGGGCCGCGCGCGAACGGGATGCCCGAACTCCATAAGCTGACCCCGCCGCTCGGGGTGTTGCAAAACCGCGGATTTCGCGTGGCGCTGGTCACCGATGGGCGGATGTCGGGGGCGAGCGGCAAGGTGCCGTGCGCGATCCATTGTTCGCCCGAAGCGTTGCTGGACGGCGCGATCGGGCTGATCCGCGACGGCGACATGATCCGGGTCGACGCGATCAACGGCACGCTCGATGCCCTCGTCGATCCGGCTGAATGGGCCGCGCGTGTCCCCGCCCCAGCCCCGCCGCCCGCGACCGGCATGGGCCGCGAATTGTTCGGGATGTTCCGCGGGCTTAGCGACGAGGCCGAAAAGGGCGCGAGTGCGGTGCTGGCTGGGGCGGGTTTGTGACGATCCGTCACCCCACCGAAGGCTGGGGTGACGGCGTGGAAATAACGGAGAGAAGCGCATGGAAGTAGTGGCAGTCGACATCGGCGGCACGCACGCGCGCTTCGCGATCGCAGAAGTGGATGGCGGGCGCGTCGTGTCGATGGATGAGCCGGTGACGCTAAAGACCGCCGAACACGCCAGCCTGCAGACCGCGTGGCAGGCGTTCGACGCGCAGACCGATCGCCCGATCCCGAAGGCCGCGGCGATATCGGTCGCGTCGCCGATCACCGGCGACGTTATCCGGCTGACTAACAACCCATGGGTGATCCGGCCGTCGCTGATCGGCGAGCGGCTGGGTGCGGAAACCTATACGATCATCAACGATTTCGGCGCGGTCGGGCATGCGGTGGCGCAATTGCCGAAGGACCAGTTCGTCCATCTGTGCGGTCCCGACACCGACCTGCCGGGCGATGGCGTGACGACGGTTTGTGGCCCCGGCACCGGGCTGGGCGTGGCGCAGGTCTTGAAGGTCGAGGGGCGCTATCACGTGTTGCCGACCGAGGGTGGGCACGTCGATTACGCGCCGCTCGACGGGATCGAGGATGCGATCGTCAAGCGGCTGCGGAAAACCTTCACGCGCGTGTCGACCGAACGCGTCGTCGCGGGACCGGCGATCGTCGCGATCTACGAGACGCTCGCCGAAATGGAAGGACGTTCGGTGCCGAGCCGCGACGACAAGACGATCTGGGCCGAGGCGCTGGACGGGTCCGATTCGATCGCGCTGGCCGCGCTCGACCGTTTCTGCCTCGCGCTGGGCGCCGTCGCGGGCGATCTGGCGCTGGCGCATGGCGCGAAAGGCGTGGTGATCGCGGGCGGGCTTGGCCTGCGGATCAAGGACAAATTGATCCGGTCGGGCTTCGACCAGCGGTTCGTCGCGAAGGGGCGGTTCCAGTCGTTGATGGCGGGCATTCCCGTGAAACTCATCACCCATCCGCAGCCGGGCCTGTTCGGCGCCGCCGCTGCTTTCGCACAGGAACATTCGTGATGCCCGATATCGCAGAGATCATGCGCACCAGCGCGGTCATTCCGGTGCTGGTGATCGACGACGCCGCGACCGCGAAACCGCTGGCCGAGGCGCTGGTCGCGGGCGGCCTGCTCGTGCTGGAGGTGACGATGCGCACCGACGCCGCGCTCGACGCAATCCGCGAGATGAAGCAGGTGCCCGGCGCGATCGTGGGCGCGGGCACGGTCGTCAACGCGGAGCAGTTCGCGCAGGTGATGGACGCGGGCGCGGAGTTCATCGTCTCGCCCGGCCTGACCGAACGGCTGGCCGACCCGATCATCGCCAGCGGCGTCCCCTACCTCCCCGGCATCGCGACCGCGGGCGACATCATGCGCGGCCTCGACCTGGGCCTGACGCATTTCAAGTTCTTCCCGGCGGAAACGAGCGGCGGGCTGAAGGCGCTGAAGGCGTTGGCGGCCCCGTTCTACCAATGCCGCTTCTGCCCCACAGGCGGCATCACCGAAGCGAGCGCACCCGAATGGCTGGTGTTCGATAAGGTGCTGTGCGTGGGGGGTAGCTGGGTGACCGGCGGTTCGATGGCGGAGGTCGAGGCGAAGGCGCGCAAGGCCGCGGGTCTGCGATAGCGAGAGGTTGCTGCGCCCCAAAACTGCGCCGCAGGGACGCATTGCAGATGAAAACCTTCGCGGAAAGTTAGTCTAAGGTTAGGCCAAGGCGGCATTTCGGCGTACGGCAAAAATCGCATTAAAATCGCACCTACGCACTGATCGCGGGCGCGGCGGTGTCCTGTCGTAATCCGGCGATGAGAAGCAGCTAGCGATCCTTAGCAGATAGCGACCGTGTAGGAAAACGCGGATGACCGTTTCCGCCCATTTGCGGACGTTCCGGCGGGCGAGCATACTGGAACGATGGAAGCCGTCTTCATCCTCCATCATATCCGCTCCGATGACGAGTTTGGCGACGACGCCAAGCTGATCGGCGTTTACCCAACGGCCAGCAGCGCAGAGGCTGCCACAAAGCGGCTCGCTCGCCAGCCGGGCTTCGTGGAGCATCCGAACGGTTGGCAGATCGATCGCTACGAACTCGGTCAAGATCACTGGACGGAAGGATTTGGCTCTGCGGAGGGTGACGAATAGGCAAGCATCCGCCTTCGCCCACTTGCGGACATTCGGCAAACCGGCACACACAACCTCGCAACGGCAGGGGGTAATACGTGGGAGGTTACGTGGTGGAAGTTCCGTCAAGCGCGGTGTTCGTAGCGGCGGATGAGCGTTGCTGGTCTTTGCATCGGCCTCGGATACGCAGCAATACCTTGAAGCCATTGACGTGGAGGATGGCGTGTATCCCGCCGCATATGGACCGGGTGGCGAAGCCTACTCTATTACTTCTCACGAGGGGTTGGTGTTTGTTGAGCGGATCGATGAGCCGAACAGGCCTGATGACCTGCACCGTTTGCTACTGAACTGTCTGGAAGCCACTGGTCGCTTACCTGTTGGGTCCGTGTCACTAGACGAGTTGGTTGCGACGGTGTGGGCAGTGAAGGGCGGGGACGCGAATGTCGGCTAACCACCATTGGCAGGCATAATCCCTACATCTCTCCCCGAGCCCGCCTGATCGCATACCATTTCTGCACGTTGGCGTTGTGCTGGTCGAGCGTGTTCGCGAACACGTGGCCGCCGGTTCCGTTCGCGACGAAATAAAGGGCGGGCGATTGCGCCGGGTCTAACACCGCGTCGATCGAGGCCTTGCCCGGATTGGCGATCGGCCCCGCGGGCAATCCCGCCTCGGCATAGGTGTTGTAACCGTTCTTCGCGTCCAGCTCCGACCGCAGGATGCGGCGGCCGAGCGCGCGGCCTTTGGTCTGCGGGTAGATCACCGTCGGGTCGGCCTGTAGCGGCATCCCCTGGCGCAGGCGGTTGCCATAGACGGCGGCGACCATGCGGCGTTCGCCGGGTTTGCCGGTCTCTTTCTCCACGATCGAGGCGAGGACGATCGCCTGTTCGGGCGTCGTCACAGCGATGCCGGGTTTGCGCTTCTTCCACGCAGCAGCCAGGTAGTCGCGCATCGCCTTTTGCATCCGCAGCACGACCGACACGCGCGTATCGCCGCGTTCGTAGGCGTAGCTGTCGGGCAGGACCGATCCCTCACGCGGCACATCGACCGCGCCGGTCAGGCCGTCGCTGCGCAACAACGCCTCCTGCACCAGCACCGAAGGCAGGCCCTCGGGTACGATCACGAAGCGTTGGCGGACCTTGCCCGATTGCAGCAGGTCGAGCACCTTCGACTGGCTGGCGGAAGCAGGGATGTCGTATTCGCCCGCCTTGATCGGCGCGCCGTCGCCGAAGATGCGGGCATAGGCTCGGAAACGCAGTGCGGAATCGATCGCGCCCGCCTTTTGAAGTTCGGTCGCCGCCCGCGCGAGCGACGCCCCGCGCGGCACCTGGACGGTCAGCGCGCGGTTGGTCGGCCCCGCACCGCGCCAATCCTGCGCGATCAGCATCAGCGCGAAGATGCCAAGCAGGCCGATCAGGAGGCCGATACAGCCAAGCGGCCTCATGACTGGATCACAGCGCCCGCATCACCAACGATGCATTGGTGCCGCCGAAGCCGAAGCTGTTGTTCAGCACCGCCTTCACTTCACGCTTCTTCGCGACGTGCGGGACCAGGTCGACACCGGTGCAGCCTTCGCTGGGGTTATCGAGGTTCAGCGTCGGCGGCACGATCTGGTCGCGCATCGCGAGGATGCAGAAGATCGATTCGACCGCGCCCGCGCCGCCGAGCAGATGCCCGATCGCGGATTTGGTCGAGCTCATCGACAGGCCGGTCAGCGCGTCGCCGAATAGCCGCCGCACTGCGCCCAGCTCCAATTCGTCGCCCAAAGGCGTCGAGGTGCCGTGCGCATTGATGTAGTCGATGTCGGTCAGCGCGAGGCCCGACTTCTTCATCGCCATTTCCATCGAGCGGAATGCGCCCGATCCTTCGGGATGCGGCGCGGTGACATGGTATGCGTCGCCCGACAGGCCGTAACCGATGACCTCGGCATAGATTTTCGCGCCGCGCGCCTTCGCCCGCTCATATTCCTCAAGCACGACGACGCCCGCGCCTTCGCCCATGACGAAACCGTCGCGATCGACGTCATAGGGACGGCTCGCGCGCTCGGGTTCGTCGTTGCGCATTGACAGCGCCTTCGCCTGCGCGAAGCCGGCGATACCGAGCGGGCAGATCGCGCCCTCCGCACCGCCCGCCAGCATCACGTCGGCATCGTCCATCGCGATCATCCGCGCGGCGTCACCGATCGAGTGCGCGCCGGTCGAGCACGCCGTGACGACCGCATGATTCGGTCCCATCAGCCCGTATTTGATGCTGACCTGACCCGAGATCAGGTTGATCAGGCGGCCGTGCACGAAATGCGGGCTGACCCGCGTCGGTCCCTTGTTTTCGCAGACCAGGGATTCGCTGGCGATTCCCGGCAAACCGCCGATGCCGGAGCCGATCGAACATCCCGCGCGAAAGCGTTCCGCCTCCGTCATTTCGGTCAGGCCGGCGTCTTCCAGCGCCTGCCCCGCGGCGTCGATGCCGAAGATGATGAACGGATCGACCTGTCGCTGGACCTTGTGGTCGACGCGCTTGTTCGGATCGAAGCCGTACGGGTGGTCGGCGGGTTTCACCTCACACGCGATGCGGCATTTCTGGTCCGACGCGTCGAAGCGCGTGATCGGCCCCGCGCCCGATTTTCCGGCGATCAGATTGGCCCAGGCGGTTTCGACATCGGCCCCCAGCGGGGTAACGAGGCCCAAACCCGTGATGACGACGCGGCGCATGACGCTCAACTCCGAATATCTCAAATACGAAAACGGCTCCCCGCCCTCTAGCCGGGGACGGGGAGCCGCTCAATTCCGGCCCTTTCGGGCAATAGTTCAAACCCGTAAAATCAGGCTTTGTGTTCGTCGATGTAAGTGATCGCATCCTTGACGGTGGCGATCTTCTCGGCGGCGTCATCGGGGATTTCGACGCCGAATTCTTCCTCGAACGCCATCACCAGCTCGACGATGTCGAGGCTGTCCGCGCCCAGATCATCGATGAAACTGGCGTCCTCGGTGACCTTTTCGGCCTCGACGCCGAGATGCTCGACGACGATCTTCTTCACGCGGTCGGCGGTCTCGCTCATATTCGTCCCTCTTTCGATTGGGGGGTTCAACGGTATTCCTGAACGCAGGTAGAACGCGCTTGGGTCCGGCGCAAGCCTTACACCATCGCCATTCCGCCGTTCACGTGCACGGTCTGGCCGGTGACGTATCCGGCCTCGCGACTGGCGAGATAGACGACCGCGGCGGCGATGTCTTCCCCCGTGCCCAGGTCGCCGGCAGGAATCTTCGTCAGCAGCGCGGCCTTTTGCGCATCCGGCAGCGCATCGGTCATCGCCGATCGGATGAAACCGGGCGCGACGCAATTGACCGTGATGTTGCGGCTGGCGAGTTCCTGCGCCAGCGCCTTCGACATCCCGACCAGCCCCGCCTTCGACGCGGCATAGTTCGCCTGACCGGGGTTGCCGGTCTGCCCGACGACCGACGTAATCGAGATGACGCGGCCGAAGCGCGCCTTCATCATTGGTTTGGCCGCCGCGCGGATCAGCCGGAACGCCGCCTCCAGATTGACGCGGATGACGGTGTCCCATTCCTCATCCTTCATCCGCATGGCGAGGTTGTCGCGCGTCACCCCGGCGTTGTTGACGAGGATGTCGAGTTTGCCATCCAACGCGGTCACGGCTTGCGGGACCAGCGCGTCGACCGCCGCGGCATCGGACAGGTCGCACGGCACCGCGACGTGATCGCCCGTCAGGCTGGCGCGAAATGCCTCCAGCTTGTCGACGTTGGACCCGGACACCGCGATCCGCGCACCCTTCGCGGCGAGCGCCTGCGCGATGGCGGAACCGATCCCGCCCGATGCGCCGGTGACGAGGGCGGTCATGCCTGTGAGGTCGAACATTCGGGTCTCCATCAAATCTTCTGAAGCAGCGCTTCGATCTCGTCCATCGACACGACGCTGATCGAATCCACGTCGGGGGTGATGCGTTTGATCATGGGGACTAGCACCTTGCCGCCGAGTTCGACGAAGCGCGTCACGCCCGCCGCGTGCATCGCGAGCACCGATTCGCGCCAGCGGACGATGCCGGTGACCTGTTCGACCAGCAGGCGGCGGATCGTGTCGGAGGCGGTGACCGGGGCGGCGGTGACGTTGGCGAAGACGGGGACGAACGGCGCGTCGATGCGGGCTTCGGCCAGCGCCGCTTCCATCGCGTCGGCGGCGGGCTGCATCAGCGGGCAGTGGAACGGGGCCGAGACGGGGAGCGGCATCGCGCGCTTCACGCCGTGCTCCTTCACGAGGCCCGCGGCGCGCTCGATCGCGCCCGCATTCCCCGAAATGACCACCTGTCCCGGCGCATTGTCATTGGCGACGGTGCAGATTTCGCCCTCGGCCGCCGCCGCCGCGATCGCTTCCGCCTGTTCGATCGTCGCGCCGAGCAACGCCGCCATGCCGCCGGTGCCGACCGGAACCGCCGCCTGCATCGCCCGTCCGCGCAGCTTCAGCAGCCGCGCGGTGGTCGCCAGGTCGATCGCGCCCGCCGCACACAAGGCAGTATATTCACCTAGCGAATGGCCCGCGACGAAATCAGCCTTTTCCGACAGACGCACGCCGCCTTCCTGCTCCAGCACGCGCAGCGTCGCGATGGCGTTGGCCATGATCGCGGGCTGCGCATTCTCGGTGAGCGTCAGGTCGTCCGCGGGGCCGTCCGTCATCAGCCGGAACAGGTTCTGGCCGAGCGCCTCGTCTACCTCCTGGAACACCGCGCGGGCGTGCGACGAGGCTTCGGCCAGCGCCGCGCCCATGCCGACCGCCTGACTGCCCTGACCCGGAAAAACGAACGCGCGCATCTCATGTCCTCTCGGAAATCCAAGGCGCGCGGGACTAGGGCGGACCGTGCGATCCGTCCACCCTACAGCCTAGCGACTATTGGGATTGCTTGTGCACCTGGCCGTCGCGCATCACGAAGTTGACGCGCTTCAACACCGTCACGTCGGTGAGCGGATCGCCCGACACCGCGACGATGTCAGCGGTCTTGCCGGCCTCCAGAGTCCCTATGTCGGTGAGGCCAAGGAGATCAGCCGCGCCGATCGTCGCAGCGGTGAGGGCCGTCCTGGGACTCATGCCGTGCTTCACCATCAGTTCGAATTCGTCGGCGTTGCGGCCGTGCTTCGACACGCCAGCGTCGGTGCCGAACGCAATCTTCACCCCGCCCGCGACCGCACGCTCCAGCGCCTTTCCGGTGATGCCGATCCGCCAGTCGATCTTCGCGCGCACCGCCGGGGAATAAGCGTTGGGATTTGCCGCGATGCGTTCCTTGTAGCCATTCACGGTCGATAGCGTCGGCACGTAATACGCCCCCGATTTGCGGAACAGCGCGACCTCGTTCGCCTCCATCAACGTGCCGTGCTCGATCGAATCGGCCCCGGCGCGCAGCGCGACCGCGATGCCGTCCGCGCCGTGCGCATGGACCGCGACCTTCTTGCCATAAAGGTGCGCGGTGTCGACGATCGCCTTGGCCTCGTCGTCGAACATCTGCTGACCCAGCCCTGCGGCGATGACGCTGTTCACCCCGGCGGTAGTCGCGATCTTGATCACGTCCGCGCCGCGGCCGACCTGCCGCCGCACCGCTTTGCGGCATTCGTCGGGGCCATCGCAGAGGTTGTCGGTGTGGACGATAGCCTCGCCGACGTGTTCGGCCAGACCCAGCCGCGCGTCCATGTGGCCCGACGTGGTGGAGATCGATTCGCCCGCGTCGACGATCCGCGGCCCGATCGTCCAGCCGCGCGCGATCGCGTCGCGCAGCGCCAGCGTAACCCCCGAGGCGTCGTCGCCCAGGTTGCGCACCGTGGTGAAGCCCGCCTGCAGCGTCTTGGCCGCGTTCATCTGCGCTTCGTAGGCGTGGAGCGGGATCGATTCGGTCACCGCGGCGAGTTGCCCCTCCGTGCCAGCGCGATCGGAGGTCAGGTGGACGTGCGCGTCGATCAGGCCGGGCAGGACGGTCATCTGCGACAGGTCGATCAGCTTCGCACCCGCGGGCGGCGGCTGGAGCCCGGCGTCGATTCGTTCGACCTTGTTGCCGCGGATCGTGATCGTCGAAGGGCCGCGCGCGGGCTGGTCGGCGCGGGCGATCAGGCGGCCGGCGTGGATGACGGTCAGTGGCTCGGCGGTCTGCGCGGCGAGCGGCGTCTCCGCGAGCAGCAGGGCCAGAAAAATCGCGCGCATATCGTCCCCTTTTGTCGTGTCGGGGACGATCCTAACGCGGGGTGCGGACCAGCACCACTGGCGGACTGGGTGCGAACATCCGGTGCGCTACGGGCGCGGGGACGAACGGTTCGAGGCCGAGGCCGCGCAGGATGCCGCCGAGACGCGTCGGGGGTGACGGATAACGGGCGATGACGGTGCCGACCGGCGATTGGTCCTCGCGCGCCACCAGCAGGACGCCGGGCTGCGGCGCGCCGGACGCGATGTTCTGCTGACCCGCGAACCCCAGCGGCAACGCGGCGCGGCGAACGTCGTTCTCGTCGCCGATGACGGTTTGGGCAGGATGCGCGCGCGCGGCGTCGACCAAGGCCTCCATCTCCCAGCGCGGATGCGCGTTGCCGACGCTCATCAGCAGCAGGTTGCTGCCGACCACCGCCGCCAGCAGCAAGGCGCGCCAGCGTGGCGCGATCCGGTCGAGCCACATCGCCAGCACAATCGCCGCGACCAGCGCGGGGAGCGTGAAATAGCGCGGGTTGAGGACGAGCTTCGAATAGAGGACCGACACCAGCACGAAGCTGGCCAGCGCCATCGCCGACAGGACGATCAGGCGCTTGCGGCCCTCGGCCGAGATACCTCGCAACGCGCCGAATGCGACCGCCGCCCCCCCGAGCCAGAACAGCAGCCCGAAATCATCGTTGACCAGCAGCACCAGCAGCGGATCGATCGCGGGATGGAGCAGGAAATTGCCCTCCATGTTCGCGGCGCGATCGATATGTTCGTCGTGGTGGAAGGCGATCGCGTAGCGGCGCAGCGGATCGCCGGTCATCGCATATTGGAACAGCGCCTCCCCGCCGATCACCAGCAGAAAGCCGATGCCGCTCGCGATCAGTATGCGGCGCGGCACCGGGCGGCCCAGCAAAAACAACGGCGCAAGGCCGACGATCGGGAGCAGGCTCGTCTCGCGGCACAGCACCGCGACACCGAAGCACGCGCCCGCCGCGACGCCGCGCCACGTCGCGGTGGCGCCTGACACCAGCAGCGCGCCCAGCAGCAACGCAGACGCCTCCAGCAGATCGACGCTGACCGTCGTCGCGTGACTGACGATGACCGGCATGGTCGCGGTCAGCAGCGCCGAGATCCACCCGGCGCGCTGCCCACCGACCTTCGCGGCATAGAGGCCGGTCACGGCGATGATCGCAGCGTAGAACAGCACCGCCGTCGCCGCGAACGCCGCGAACCCCTGCCCCATCACCGTAAGCACCGCCGCGAAGGTCAGCGTCAACGGAAAGCGGGTCGACCAGTGCGTATCGCCTGCAAACGGCGGATCGGTCAGCCAGCGCATCGCCCCGGCGTAATAGAGCGAATCGTCCGACGCGATGAAGCCGACCCACCCCAGCCACAGCGCCGCCGCCGCCAGAACGGCGAGCAGCAGCCCCCATCGCCAGTTCGTCGATCGTGTCATCGCCACCGCGGTTACGCGCCGACCGGTGCAAAAAGCGTTAGTTTTTGGCGGTTTCTGAACGTTGGTTCAGCCCCGCGGGCGTCTTGCGACAATTCGCGACCAAACAGCGGCTGCCGCGACAAGCGACGGATACATCCGCGGCCCAGATAGGTTCTCGACGCCAAGCCACACACGGCGCCGACATGAAGAGGAGACAGATCATGCTGAAGAAGATCATCCAGGCGACGCTCGCCGCATCGCTCGTCGCAACGCCGCTGATCGCGGCAAGCGCAGCCGAAGCGCAGACCCGTCAGGTGACGACGGTCAAGCAGCGGCCGAATGGCACGATCGTGCAGAAGACGACCATTCGCCAGCAGCCGCGCGCAAACTATCGCCAATGGAACAACGGACAGCGCTTCGACCGGCGCTATGCGCAGAACTATCGGGTGGTCGACTATCGCCGGTACCGTACCGCGCGCCTGTATGCTCCGCCGCGCGGCCAGTATTGGGCACGTTCGGGTCGTGACGCCGTACTCGTCACGAACGGCGGCGTCGTGAAGCAGGTGATCCGCAACATCCGCTGGTAGGACTTGCCTTTGACGCGCTTTCCGGTAGGAGACGCTGACACAGCCGGGGTGGCGGGAGCAATCCTGCCGCCCCGTAGCCGTTGGAACGTCAATACTGCAAAGACAGCCGGAGGGGCATCGCATGGGGCGGTGTCAGCGATCGGCAGGAGAAACGAAGCATGGCTCTGTACGAGCACGTGTTCCTTGCGCGCCAGGATCTGGCGCAGGCGCAAGTGGACGCACTGGCGGAAGCCGCCACCAAGATCGTCACCGATCACCAGGGCAAGGTCGTCAAGACCGAGAGCTGGGGCCTGCGCAGCCTCGCGTACAAGATCGCGAAGAACCGCAAGGCGCATTATGTGATGCTCGAGATCGAGGCCCCCGGCGATGTCGTCGCCGAGCTGGAGCGTCAGACCCAGATCAACGAGGACGTGATCCGTTTCATGACCGTCAAGGTCGACGAACACGAAGCCGGCCCGACGGTGATGATGCGCAAGCAGGAGCGCGACCGTGAGCGCCGTGACCGCGACGGCCGTGGTGATGGTGGCCGTGACGGCGGCCCGCGCGGCGATCGTGGCGACCGCCCCGACCGCCCCCGTCGTGACCGTGAAGAGGAGGCCGCATAATGGCTCGCCCGTTTTTCCGCCGCCGCAAGAGCTGCCCGTTTTCGGCCAAGGATGCTCCCCGGATCGACTATAAGGACGTCCGGTTGCTGCAGGGCTTCGTGTCCGAGCGTGGCAAGATCGTCCCGTCGCGAATCACCTCGGTGAGCGCGAAGAAGCAGCGCGAACTGGCCCAGGCCATCAAGCGCGCACGTCATCTGGGCCTGCTGCCCTACATCGTTAAGTAAGGAGCGCCCGACATGGACGTCATTCTGCTTGAGCGCGTCGAGAAGCTCGGCGCCATCGGCGACGTGGTGAAGGTGAAGGACGGTTACGCCCGTAACTTCCTGCTGCCGAACAAGAAGGCGCTTCGCTCGAACGAAGCCAACCGCAAGGTGTTCGAATCGAACCGTGCGCGGATCGAATCGGACAACGCTTCGCGGCGCGCCGATGCCGAGAAGGAAGCCAAGACCTTCGAGAACGCGAGCGTCACGCTGATCCGCCAAGCGTCGAACGCCGGCCAGCTTTACGGTTCGGTCGCGGTGCGCGACCTGATCGATGCGCTGATCGCCGATGGCCACAAGGTTGCGAAGTCGGCGATCGTCCTCAACAAGCCGATCAAGGCGATCGGCGTGTACGAGGTGAAGGTCGCGTTGCACCCCGAGGTGTCGGTGACCGTGAAGGTCAACGTCGCACGCTCGCCCGAAGAGGCCGAGATGCAGGCGTCGGGCGTCGACGTCATGTCGGCGATGTTCGAGAAGGACGAGGCCGGTTTCGTAGAGGATTACGATCCGAACGCGGAACCCGGCGCAACTGCGGACGCGCCGGCACGCGAGGAAGAAGCGCAGGGCTGAAGCCCGACGCCAACCTTGGCCGAATAGAAAAAGGCCCGTCCGGAGCGATCCGGGCGGGCCTTTTCTTGTTTGGCTGACAAAGCGCGGGTCACGGGCAGGTCACGCACGCTCCCACGACTGCAGCTAGCGGGATCAGCGCGAGAACGATGGGGAGAATTTGCTTCATTGCGACGGCCCGTGTGTCGTTCGGTTCGGTCGGCACAATGCGCGCGCAGGCGAAAGGTTTCTGCGCGATGAACGAAACCGACGTCTCAGCGACCGCCGCGCAGGCTGTGCGCGATCTTTTGCAGCAGCAGCAGCGCCTCCTCCATTGAAGCGGTCGATTCGCCATTGGCCTCGGCGACATCCAGCTTCACCTCCGCCGCGGTCTCGACGATCGACAACGCCTCGCCGACCGTGAAAGCCTTTGCCTCAACCAATGCGTGCAATGTCGCTTCGATCAGCAGAAGCGCGGCCTGCCCATGCGCACCCGCGTCGCCGCCGGGCGGCCGTTGCCGCTCATTATCGTTGTTATTCGGTGGCATGGGTTGCTTTCCGCGTACCGCAGGCGAGAGTCTGATGGCTCACAGCCGCCGGCGCCCGATCGCAGAAGTCGACGATGACAGTCGAGTAGACCCTGTGTTAAACTGAAGCCACAATCGAATTTAATGCGCAGCCTCAACCCAGGTTAAGATTTCGGCCCTTTTTCGTTGTTAGCCACGGCCATGCCGAACAGATTCGTCGAAAAGCTCCTTTGCTATGCTGAACTGTCGAGTGAAGACATTGCGTTAGCCGAGCGCGTCACCTCCAACCCGCGCAAGGTGGGCGCGCGGCAGGATCTGATCCGCGAAGGTGACCGGCCGGGGCCTGTGTTCGTGATGCTGGAAGGTTGGGCTTGCCGCTACAAGATACTGCCCGAAGGTGGTCGCCAGATCGTCGCTTTCCTGATGCCCGGCGACACCTGCGACATGCACGTCGCGGTTCTGGCGCAGATGGATCATAGCATTCAGACTTTGAGCGCATCGCGGGTGGCGATGATATCGCGCGCCGAAATGCACGAACTGGTGACGACGCGGGCGCAGATCGCGCACGCCTTGTGGTCCACGCAATTGGTTGACGAAAGCACGATGCGGGCCTGGATCGTCAGCATGGGACGCCGCGATGGCGAAGCGCGGGTCGCGCATCTGATGTGCGAATTGTTCGTGCGCGCCCGCAATATCGGGCTGATCAGGGGCAATACACTCGAAATTCCGGTGTCGCAGGTCATCCTCGCCGATTCGCTCGGCATGACCCCGGTACATATCAATCGCATCCTGCGCCGATTGCGGATCGCCGGACTGATGGAGCTGGGTCGGGGCAAGTTGACCATTCTCGATCCGCCGGGATTGGTGAAGGTGGCGGGGTTCGACGAGACGTATCTACATAATCGAATGCGGCGCGCGGCGTAGTATCAGTCGTCGACTGCCCGCAGAAGCGGTTGCCTGCTCGCCATCGCCGCTTCGTAATGGCGCGCGAAATCCGAATGGATCTTCGCGATCTGCGGATCGCTGCACCTTTCGGCCAGTTGGCGCGACGCGATGGCGCGCGAACGATAATATTCCCGGTCGTTTAGCTGGTCCATTTCTCGCTCCACACGTCAGACCGAAAAAACGGCGTCCCGCCAAGGGAGGACGACGGAACGCCGATAGGGGGCGTGATCGGAGAACCGAAAGGAGATCACATAGACAAAGCTACGCCGAAATCCGGCAATAACCTTGTCATGGATTATTGTTCTGGAACTTTATTAGACCTATTCGCGATTGCGCGAATGAAGCTTGCGTCATTGTTACGCTATCATAACATCATCGTCAGATTGATCGAGCCGTAGCGCGTCGTTCTTCCCGAAGGCGCGTTGGGCGCGTCGCGCAGGAAATGGCCCTTGGCGAGCAGCACACCGTCGAACTCGAACCGCAGGCGATCGGGCACGAGCCAGTAACGGAGACGCGCGTCGATCTGGTTGCCCGCGAACCGCCCCGATGCGCCGCTGCGATCGACGACGCCGGTCGACGAAAAGGCGTCGGTCGCCGACGCGAGCCACAGCGAGTGCCAGGTGACGAACGCGTCGAGACGTTTCGACGGCTCCACCTCAAGCCGCAGACCGAACGTCTCCAGATTCGTGCGCGCGATGGCGTTGTAGAGCCCGGCAGGCGCGAGATCCGCGCGGCGCATCCCGAACAAAGTATCGAACCGTGCATTCGCTCCACCGGGCCTGTCGCCGCTGGCGCGGTCGTATTCGACCGACACGCGCGGTTTCCACGAATGCGCGAAGGTGTAGCCCGCGTCGGCGTGGACAAAAGAGGCGGAGACGTCGGTTCGCGCGGCGTTCGTCGCGACGCCGCTGCTCGCCCTGCCCCATTGATAGAAGGCTTCTATTTCAACATCGGCATGGCCGGTCTTCGGATCGATCATTACTCGCCCGCCCGCGGTGTTGAGCGACCGATCGCGCGTGGCGAGGCTTGGCGAATCGCGCTCGCCGAGGTGGTAGAAGCTCAATTCCGCCATCGCGTCGCCGATCGTGCGGTCGCGGCTGACCGTGCCGCCCCACAGCACCAGATCGAAACTCTCGCGGTCGACCGCGACCGCGTTGCGCTTCAGCGACGCGAAATCGTCGGGTTTGCGGACCTGCGGGAGGGTGTAGATCAGCACCGCCTTCACCCCGCCCGGCGCGGCGATGTCGGCGCGGAGCCCGGTGTAGCCGTTGGTCGTGTTGCGGTAGTCGTCCGCCGCGACCAGCCGCCGCGAACCTATGTTGAGCGTGAAGCGGCCCGCCTGCAGCTGGGTCTTCGTGCCCGCCCCAAGAAGGTCGCGGACGTTGGCGGTAGCGTAGAGCTGGACCAGCTCGACCGCGTTGACCTCTCCGGTGGTCAACGGTGTGGTCGGCTTCGCGCCATAGACCCGGCTGTCCCACAGTTCGGCGGCCAGCGTCACGTCCTCGCCGCGCCACGAGACTCCCAGCGTCGAGCGGATGTTGAACAGTTCGTCCGAGGTGCCGAACCCGGCGCGCGCCTGACCGTCGATCGCCTCCGCGCGCAGGCGGGTGGAGGCGGTGATGTCGAGCGGCCCGGCCTTTTCCTGCGCGTGGGCGGCGGGGGCGAGCGCGAGGCAGGCGGCGAGCGTTAGCGGTCGGATCATCGGCGCGTCCGTTGAACGGGGTGGACGCGATGCTTCGGCGTTGCGCCTCGCGGGGCGATCGCCTGGCCCCGTGGGCAGACTACAGCGCGCCACGCACGGGCTGTCAATCAGCGGCGACCGAAGAGCTTTTCGATGTCGCCGTGCGCCAGCTTTACCAAGGTTGAGTCACAAAACAAGCAGGTCGCCTCGTCAAATGTCCGGGATTGGTGGAAAGCGGACGTTGGCGTTGTAAGAGGGACCAATGAGCGCCCTTCCGTCGTTTCAGCTATCGCGTCTTCGCGAGATAGGATGGTCCAAGTGGGACCCCATCGGCGTCGGCGGACCCGGTCATGGCTGGCCCGCCGACGAATACGATAGCTACCTGCTCCAAGCAGCCGGGCAACTCTGGAATGGCCAGCCGGACGAAGCGGTCGCTGATTACCTAGTCCAAATCGAGACGGAGCACATGGGGTTGACCGCTGTCCCGGGCATTCAAGCGCGGGCTTTGGATGTGGCCAAGGCGGTCCATGAATACGTCGAAACGCTGCGGACCTGAATGTCCGCAACTGGGCGATAGCAGTCATTTCAACCACGGGGGGTCCCACCTACGGCTCGCGGTTTTTCAGATTTCGCTTAAGTTGTTTTATTTTCTACCGAAAAGCTTTTCCAAGTCCGAACTTGAAAGCTTTACCCAGGTCGGGCGGCCGTGGTTGCACTGGCCGGAGTGGGGCGTGGCCTCCATTTCGCGCAGGAGGGCGTTCATTTCAGTCACCGACAGGATGCGCCCGGCGCGGACCGAGCCGTGGCAGGCCATCGTGCCGGCGACCGCGTCCAGCCGTTCCTTGAGGCTCAACGCTTCGTCATAGGCGGCGAGTTCGTCGGCGAGATCGGTGACGAGGCCGGTCGGGTCGGCCTGTCCGAGCAAGGCGGGCGTGGCGCGGACGAGGATCGCGCGGGGGCCGAAGCGTTCGAGTTCCAGACCGAATTCAGCGAGTTCGGCGATCCGCACCTCCAGTCGGTCGCAGGCGGGTTCGTCGAGTTCGACCACCTCGGGCAGCAGCAGCGCCTGCGTCGCGACCCTGCCCCCGATCAGCGCGGCGCGCATCCGTTCGAGGACGAGCCGTTCGTGGGCGGCGTGCTGATCGACGATGATCAGGCCGTCGTCTGCCTCCGCGACGATATAGGTTTTGGCGACCTGCCCGCGGGCGACGCCCAAGGGAAAATCGGATGTTGGCGATGGTTGTGCGTAAGCGGGTTCGGCGCGGGCCTGTGGCGGGGGCGCGAAGAAGGTCGGGCGCGGTTCATACACCGCGTGGATGTTGGCGGATGTCGACGCATAGGCATCCGATATTGGCGCCGAGGTGTGCGGGAGATCACCATGACGCCACATCGCGAGCGCATCGGGTGCCGCGCGGTGCGCGACGCGGTGGCCCGCGGCGTCGAGCGCGCGGCGCAGGCCGGAGACGATCATGCCGCGGATCATCGCCGGGTCGCGGAAGCGGACTTCGGTCTTGGCGGGGTGGACGTTGACGTCGACCTCGCCGCCGGGCACATCGAGGAAAAGCGCTACCACCGCGTGCCGGTCGCGCGGCATCATTTCCGCATAAGCGCCGCGGATCGCGCCGATCAGCAGGCGGTCCTTCACAGGCCTGCCGTTGACGAACAGATATTGATGATCGGCGACGCCGCGGTGGAAGGTCGGCAGGCCCGCCACCCCGCCCAGCGTCACACCGTCACGCACCAGATCGATCGCGACCGAATTGTCGGCGAGCTGGCGATCGACCAGCGCGGCCACCCTGCCCGGCCGGTCCTCCGCCTGCAGCGTGGCCAATACCCGCCGCCCGTCATGGTCGACCGTGAAGGCGATGTCGGGGCGCGCCATCGCGAGCCGCTTCACCGCGTCGAGGCAGGCGGCATATTCGCTGCGGGCGGAGCGGAGGAATTTGCGGCGGGCGGGGACGCGGGCGAACAGTTCCTCGACCAATACGCGTGTCCCGGGCGGCAACGCGGCGGGGCCTTCGCGCACCACGTCGCCATTGTCGACGACGCGCGACCACCCATCCGCCCCGCGCGGGCGGCTTTCCAGGGTCAACCGCGCGACGCTGGCGATCGAGGGCAATGCCTCACCGCGAAAACCCAAGGTCACGACCGATTCGATCGCCTCATCGGGAAGTTTCGACGTCGCGTGACGTTCGAGCGCCAAGGTCATGTCTTCGGGGCTCATCCCGCAGCCGTCGTCGACCACCTCGATCCGCGTCAGACCGCCCTCGGACAGCGCCACCGCGATGCGTGATGCGCCTGAATCGATCGCGTTTTCGACCAGTTCCTTCAACGCGCTGGCCGGTCTTTCGACCACTTCACCGGCGGCGATGCGGTTGACCAGATGCGAAGGGAGGCGGCGTATTGACACAGGGCAAGCCCTAGACCAAGCGCAGCCATCCCGCGACCCCGTGCGACGTTTCATCTGAACCGCGAAGATTCGGCGCGCGGCGGGGCGGCGGTATAAGTGTCGTTATCTGCCGGGACGTCCCGGCCAACGGGTACGGAATCCACGGTCAAATGGCATTTTTCTCGCGCTTCTTCAAATTCATGTCGCACGACATGGCGATCGACCTCGGGACCGCCAACACACTGGTTTATCTGCGCGGTCGCGGCATCGTGCTGAACGAGCCGTCGGTCGTGGCGGTCGAGACGATCAACGGCGTGAAGCGCGTGAAGGCGGTCGGCGACGACGCCAAATTGATGATGGGCAAGACGCCGGGCAACATCGAAGCCATCCGACCTTTGCGCGACGGCGTGATCGCGGACATCGACGTCGCCGAGGAGATGATCAAGCATTTCATCCGCAAGGTGCACGGCCAGCGCCGCTTCATGCGCTGGCCCGAAATCGTGATCTGCGTGCCGTCGGGATCGACCAAGGTTGAACGCCGCGCGATCCGCGACGCCGCGTCGAATGCGGGCGCGAGCCAGGTGTTCCTGATCGAGGAGCCGATGGCGGCGGCGATCGGCGCGGATATGCCGGTGACCGAACCGATCGGGTCGATGGTGGTCGACATCGGCGGCGGCACGACCGAGGTCGCGGTGCTGAGCTTGCGTGGTCTTGCCTATACCACGTCGGTGCGCGTCGGCGGCGACAAGATGGACGAGGCGATCGTCAGCTATGTCCGCCGCAACCACAACCTGCTGATCGGCGAAGCGACCGCCGAACGGATCAAGCAGGAGGTCGGCTGCGCAAAGCCGCCCGCCGACGGCATCGGCCTGACGATCCACATCAAAGGCCGCGACCTGGTGAACGGCGTGCCTAAGGAAATCCAGATCAACCAGGGGCAGATCGCCGAGGCGCTGTCCGAGCCCGTTGCGACGATCGTCGAGGGTGTCCGCGTCGCGCTGGAGAATACCGCGCCCGAGCTGGCGGCCGACATCGTCGATCAGGGCATCGTGCTGACCGGCGGCGGCGCGTTGCTGCAGGGGCTGGACGAGGTGCTGCGCGACGAGACGGGATTGCCCGTGACGGTGGCGGACGACCCCCTCACCTGCGTTGCGCTGGGCACCGGCCGTGCATTGGAGGATCCGATCTACCGCGGCGTCCTCCTCAACGGCTGATAGAAGGCTGACAGCAGATGGCGCCGTCGCGGGACCGGCGTCCGGGTTTCTCGCGTCGGGCGCAATATTCGCTGTTCGTCAGCTATGTCCTGGCCATCGCGGGCGCGGTGGTCGGTGCGGTGCTGCTCGCGCTGTCCGCCTTCAATCCGCCAGCGTTCGCGGCATTCCGGTCGGCGGCGACCGAAGTGACCGCGCCGGTTTCGTCGGGCGTGTCGGCGGTGGTGCGCGGCATCGTGTCGATCCCCGAGACGATCGGCACCTATTTCCGCGTCCATGGCGAGAACGAGCAACTGCGCGCCGAGGTGAAGCGCACGCATGACGCGTTGGTGCAGGCGCGGATCATCGTGCGCGACAACCGGCGGCTGCGCGGGCTGCTGAAGCTGCGCGAGGCGGATGCCGGGGCGGTCGCGACCGCGCGTATCGTCAGTTCCAGCGCGTCGAGCACCCGGCGCTTCGGGGTGCTGAACGCGGGCCGCTGGCAGGGCGTGGAGCCGGGACAACCGGTGCGCGGCCCCGACGGGCTGATCGGGCGGATCATCGAAACCGGGCCGAACACCGCGCGCGTCCTGTTGCTGACCGATCCCGAAAGCGTCGTGCCGGTGAAGCGCATCAGTGACGGAATGCCTGCGCTGGCGGCCGGACGCGGCGACGGGCTGATCGACATCCGCTCGGTCTATACCGCCGACGCGAAGCTGCGGCCCGGCGACCGGTTCGTCACGTCCGGCACCGGCGGCATCTTCGCGCCGGGGGTGCTGGTGGCGGAGGTGCGCGCGACGGGCAGCGATTCGGCCCCGGCGCAACCTTTCGCCAGCGCCGACACGTTCGACTTCGCGATCGTCAGCCGCGCGTTCATGCCCACCCTGTCGCCGCGCGCCGCGCCACCGGAGGGAAGCGCGCCGTGAGCGCCGCGCCGCGCAAGGAGTTTGCGCCGACGCTGCCGCCGACGCGCGCGCGGCTGGTCCCGTGGGTCAGCGTGATGGCGGGATCGTTGGTGACGGCGATCCCCGTCGCGGCGACGTTTGCGCTGTTGCCGCCGTGCGGACTGCTCATGCTGCTGGCGTGGCGGTTGCTCGCACCGCTGGCGCTAAGGCGCTGGGCCCCCGCTTTGCTGGGGTTTTTCGACGACCTGGTGAGCGGTCAGCCGCTGGGCAGTGCGGTATTGCTGTGGACGCTGGCCTTCTTCCTGATCGACCTGTTCGACCAGCGGACGATGTTCCGCGATTTCCTGCAGGATTGGGCGATCGCCGCGGCGGGCATCGCCTTGTGCCTGATCGGCGGGCGAATTTTCGCATCCCCCCTCGGCGCGCACGTCGATAGCGTGTTAATAGTGCAGATCGTGATCTCGATCCTGCTCTTCCCCGTCGCCGCCCGCATCGTCGCGTGGATCGACCGCAAACGCGACGTCGACTGAGGGCTGCGACAGATGCGCCAGCAACGAATCGCGACCGAGGCGCAGCAGGGTTACACGTTCTCGCGGCGCGCGTGGCTGCTCGGCACCGCGCAACTGGGCGTCGGCGCACTGCTGATCGGACGGATGGGCTGGCTGTCGATCGCCGAGAACGAGCATTACAACCTGCTGAGCGAGAGCAATCGCGTCAACCTGACGCTGATCCCGCCGCGGCGCGGGTGGATCGTCGACCGGCACGGCCGCCCGATCGCGGACAATCGCACCGATTTCCGCGTCGACATCATCCCCGACCGGCTGCGTGACGAGGACAAGACGCTGGCGCTGCTCCAGCAATTGCTGGCGCTGACACCCGAGGATCTGCTGCGCATTCGCGCCGATCTGAAGAAGGCGGCGGGGTTCCAACCGGTGCAGGTCGCGCACAATGTCGATTGGGAACGCTTTGCGGCGGTGCAGGTGCGCCAGCCCGAATTGCCCGGCGTCGCGCCGACGCGCGGCTTTGCGCGCAACTATCCCGCGGGGGCCGCGGTGGCGCATCTGACCGGCTATGTCGGGGCGGCGACGGCCGAGCAATTCAAGGAAACGAAGGAGCAATTGCTCGTCACACCCGGTTTCAAGCTTGGCAAGGATGGACTTGAAAAGACGATGGAAACCGAGCTGCGCGGGCAGGCCGGGGCGAAGCGGGTCGAGGTCACTGCGCGCGGGAAACTGGTCGCCGAACTCGCCACGCGGCCCGACGTGCCGGGGCAGACCCAGCGGCTGACGATCGACGTCGGGCTGCAGGAATATATCGCGCGGCGGCTGGGGACCAATTCGGGCTCCGCGGTGGTGATCGACACGCTGACCGGTGAGATCCTCGCGATGGTGTCGATGCCGGCCTATGATCCGAACAGCTTTTCCGACGGGATCAGCCATCTCGAATGGAAGATGCTGAGCGACGACGATCACGTTCCGCTGATGAATAAGGTGCTGCAGGGACTGTATCCGCCGGGATCGACGGTCAAGCCGATGAACGCGCTGGCGCTGCTGGAGGCGGGGGTCGATCCGAACGCCAGCGTCAGTTGTTCGGGCGCGCTGCGGGTCGGCAGCGGCGTGTTCCATTGCTGGAAACGCGGCGGGCACGGCGGGATCAATATGCGGCGCGCGGTGGCGCAGAGCTGCGACATCTATTTCTACGAAATGGCGCGGCGCGTGGGATATGACGCGATCGCGCCGGTCGCGCGGTCGCTGGGGCTGGGTGAGAAATTCGACCTGCCGTACAACAGCCAGCGTTACGGCACCGTGCCAGACAGCGCCTGGAAGCTGAAGAAATACAAGGACGATTGGACCGTCGCCGACACGATGAACGCATCGATCGGCCAAGGCTATGTGCTGGCCAATCCGCTGCAGCTGGCGGTGATGGCGGCGCGGATCGCATCGGGCCGCGCGCTGCAGCCGAGCCTGCTGGTGAACAAGGTGCGTCGCGACGCGCCTTTATTGTCGTCGAGCGCGGAAAATCTGGCGCGCATTCGCGACGCGATGTTCGCGGTGGTCAACGACGGCGGCACCGCGGGCATGTCGCGGCTGCAGATTCCGGGCATGACGATCAGCGCGAAGACCGGCACCGCGCAGGTTCGCCGCATCACGATGGCCGAGCGCGCGGGCGGCGTGCTGAACAACCGGCAATTGCCGTTCAAACTGCGCGACCACGCCTTGTTCATCGCGTTCGGCCCGACCGAAAACCCGCGCTATGCCGTCGGGATCGTGCTGGAGCATAACGGGCATCTCATCCAAAACCTTGATACGCCGATGATCGCGCGCGACATCTTCACCTATCTGCTCGACCGCGACCGCGCGCTGAAATCGCTTGCCGAATACGAACCGACGTGGGGCGGCGACATCCGCACGCGCATGGCGGCGACCGCGGAAGCGTATCGCGTGGCGGAAAATGCGCCCCCGCCGGTGCAGGCGGTGGCGACCGAAACCGACGCGCCCGGCGCGACCGACGCGCCCGCCGTGGAGCGCGCGACCGACGCCTCCAATGCGTCGCAGGAGGCGGTCGTCGGCGATATTGCGAACGGCGCGGGTCCGGCGAGCGTCGGTTCGCACGATCCGGGGTTCGAGTGATGCGGCACAGCTCGATCGTTCCCGCTCCGCTCGCCCGGCTGCCGTGGCGGCTGCTGCTGACGGTGCTGGCGATCGGCTGTTTCGGGCTGGTCGTGCTGTATTCGGCGGCGGGCGGGAGTCTCAGGCCGTGGGCGTTGCCGCAGGCGGTGCGCTTTTTCGTGTTCCTGGGCGGCGCGGTGGTGCTATCGCGGCTGCGCGAGGAGGTCTGGCGGCAGGCGGCGCTGCCCGCCTACGTCGTCATCCTGGTGCTGCTGGTGCTGGTCGAACTGCTCGGCGCGGTGCGCGGCGGGGCGCAGCGCTGGCTTGATCTCGGGTTCATCAGGTTGCAGCCGTCCGAATTGATGAAGGTCGGCATCGTGCTGGCCGTAGCACGCTTCTACGATATGCTGCCGCCGAACCAGACCCGGCGGATCGGCGGGTTGTGGCCGGCCGTGCTGCTGGTCGGCATTCCCGCGGGTCTGGTGATGCTGCAGCCCGACCTGGGCACGGCGCTGATGATCGCGGCGGGTGGCGTGACGGTGGTGTTCCTGGCGGGCGTTCCACTCCGGCTGTTCGTCGGCGGCGCGCTCAGCCTGGCGGTCGCCGCGCCGCTGGCGGTGAATTTCCTGCTCCACGATTACCAGCGCAACCGCGTGCTGATCTTCATGGATCCCGAAAGCGACCCGCTGGGCACCGGATACCATATCAGCCAGTCGAAGATCGCGATCGGATCGGGCGGCATCTTTGGCAAGGGGTTCCTTAACGGCACGCAGAGCCATCTCGACTATCTCCCTGAAGGACATACCGATTTCGTCTTTGCGACGATGGCGGAGGAATGGGGGCTGGCGGGCGGCATCTTCATCATCGCCGCGTTCCTCCTCGTCATCCGCTGGGGCGTGAACGTGGGGGTGCGCGCCGACAGCCGCTTTGCGAAACTGACCGCGGCGGGGCTGTCGACGACGATCTTCTTCTACGTTGCGATCAACCTGATGATGGTGATGGGGCTTGCCCCTGTCGTCGGCATCCCGCTGCCGCTGGTCAGCTTCGGCGGATCGGCGCAGATGACGGTGTGCCTGTGCCTGGCGATTCTGATGTCGATCGACCGCACCAACCGCCGCGCGAGCCGCTGGTAGGGCGTGTGTTGGAGGGTAAAAAGAGTTTGCATTCCCCGCCCCCGCTGCTATCCGCGCCCTTCCCGATCACGGGGCGGCCGTTTTCCCGGCCTCCACGACGGTCATGGACGCATAGCTCAGTTGGTAGAGCAGCTGACTCTTAATCAGCGGGTCCTTGGTTCGAGCCCAAGTGCGTCCACCATATTTTTTAGCAAAATCAATCATTTAGAGCCGCTCGCCGGGTGCCTTCCTCTTATGGCACCTTGCAAGGTAGCGTTCTAGGTAGCGCCGAGTATGCGACAGTCCGAAACAATTTGGCGCTAAATGAGATTCGCCTCCGCCTAGCGAGCCTGACCCACCGTCGGAACCTGACTGGAACTACGGGGAAGTTGACCGACCGCGTGCGGGTGCTCAATGCTGAACGGGATACATCGTTCAGCTAGCCTCAAAGCCTGAAAGACCCAATGGTAGTTATGAGTCGCGCCGCCTTCGCTTTCCACTCCATACGCTCATTGTCTAATTGTGTCGGGTGCCAGGCTTTCTGAGATGCCGCTGCCGACAGGATAGTCGTCTTCGTGGTCGGCATGTGGCGCCGCATGATAAATCTTCGCGGGCGACCCCTCTTCAAGGTTACTGAGCCTTACTGCATGCCGCTCAAGCATCAGCCTGCCTTCCCAATCCCCCGCTCCCGCCCCCACACGACTGCGCCGCTGCGGCGGTTGACGCCGATCTTGGCGTAGAGACGCGCGACATGGTTGCGTACCGTGTTGCGCGAGAGCGCCAATCGCTCGGCGATCGCGTTGTCGTCCAGATCGTCGCAGATGAACTCGAGGATTTCGCGCTCGCGCGAGCTTAGGGCGGCCGTCGGGGCCTGCGTCTCGGGGCGACGCAGCGTCGCCAATTTGTCGAGGATCGAGTGACTGAGCCAGTTGGTGTCCTTCATTACCTCCTCGATCGCGGCAGCAAGCTCACGCTCGGTCTGCTTACGCTCGGTCACGTTGTGGAACACCCAGAGCACGCACGCCGCGCCGTCCATGCTGATCGTCTCCGCCGATACGAGGCAATCGATCGGAGCGCCGTTTGCGGACTGAAGGACGGCATCGTCATTGCGGACGCTGCTGTGTTCGGCCAATCGGCGCTCGAGCGCCGCGCGATGCTCAGCCTGCGTCCATAGCTGCAAATCGTCAGTCGTTCGCCCGATCGCGGCGGCGCTGCCATGTTCCGTCAGCTCGCGGAATGCCGCATTGACGCTCGATATCCTATGATCGACCTCACGCGTCACCATCATGGCGACCGGTGCCATCTCGAACACCGCCTGTAAGTGATGTTCGCTCGCGGAAAGCGCACGTTCGGCCTGCCGCCGCGGTTCGAGATCAGCGAAGGTTAACAGGAGCGCGTCCTCATCGGTCACGTCGATCGGCTGGCCAGCGAACAGCACTAGGCGCCGCGATCCGTCCGCAATGAGTAGGTCGGCCTCGCTCTGAGTGACGACCGCGCCGTCCTCGATTTGCCGTCGCACTGCAACTGGTTCGGTAAGTCCATCGAGTAGATCGAGCCCGAACAGCGATTTGCCGACGAGCTGCTCGGGCGCAAACCCGGTCAACGCCTCGAACCCGGGATTGACCTGGACAATCCGCTGATCGCTCAGCCGCACGACGATCGCCGGGGCGGGATTAGCATTGAACATCGCAGCAAAGCGCGCTTCGGCATCGAACCGCTCGGACACATCGCTGATCACCAGCGCAAGGAAATCGGCCTCACCGCCATCGACGTTCGTAACGACGTCGCGCACCTGATGCACCCAACGGACCTCATCGTCGCCCGCCGGTGCGACTTCGACGATCAGGTCGGGAAAACTTTCTCCTGCGAGCAGCCGGAACAGCGGATACTCGCGATGCCGCATCGGCCGGTTCTCGCGGGTGCGCAGCGCGAAGCGCTGTGCATACTCCTCTGCTGTTCTCCCCAGATCCTCGATCGTGCGCGCGCCGTGCATACCCAGCGCCGCGTCGTTCGCGCTCAAAATAACGCCAGTCGTGTCGATCAATATCACTCCGTCGAGCAGTTGCGCCATCAATTGCTCGAGATGACGGAGCGTGATCTGATGGTCGGCGATTGCAGCGTTCGACATGCCCTTCAAGCGCGCGAAAGCGCCGACTGTTCCGCGGATCAGTACCAATCAACTTGGTACGTCTGCACCAATCGTCGCTGGACGATGGTCGCGTTGATCTGAACATTCGCATTCCGCCAGCGGTTTAACCTTCACGCAATCAAGCGAAGGGAATTATCATGGGCCTCATCGTCCTTCTTATCGTCGGCGGGCTGATCGGCTGGGTCGCCAGCATGATCATGCGCACCGATGGCCAGCAAGGCATCCTGCTGAACGTCGTTGTCGGCATCGTTGGCGCGTTGCTCGCCGGGTTCATCGTGACCCCGCTCATTGGCGGCGCGCCGATCACCAGCGGAGTGATCTCAATTCAGTCGATCCTCGTATCGTTGCTAGGGGCGGTCGTGCTGCTCGCAATCATCAACTTCTTTCGCCGCGGTTCGCTGCGTTGATCTCTGGAGAATATCCAATGACCACCAATCTAGCTTCGGCCGTTTTTGACACCCCCGAAGAAGCAAATCGCGCCATCGCGGATCTTCGCCAGGCGGGCGTGCCCGATCGCGCTTTGTCCATCGTGACCACGAACGACGGCGTGACCAGCACTGCAGACGGCGTTGGTGACGTTACCGACGACGGCCATGGCAGCGTCATGCGCGGCATCCTGGGCGGCGGCGCGCTTGGCGCCGGGCTTGGTGTCGCAGCCCTCGCCATTCCTGGCGTCGGACCGTTGATCGCCGCCGGCGCGATTGCCGCGACGGCAGTCCCCGGCGCAATGGCAATCGGCGCGGCCGCCGGCGCTGCGGCTGGAACGCTCAACGAGACGCTGACCAAGCACGGCGTCGATGAGCAGGATGCCGGGTATTACGGCGATCACCTTGGTCGAGGAGGCGTGCTGGTCTCGGTCGAAGCGAGTGCCGATACGGTCCCGGCCGAAACCGTGACCGACATCCTGTACCGTCACGGGGGCCACAGTTCGCGCCGCTCGCGATTCACCACCTGAGAGCTTCAGTTAAGTAGCGTGGCGTAGCGTATGGTGATGGATCGGATCGGCAGCCTTGCCGACCGGTCCATTGCTGTGCAGGCGACGGTCGCAAGCTCATCTCGGTCGGACTTTTATGTTTCCAGGCGCCCCGTTGCTCTCGCTACGTATCTGATACAGGCTGAGGGACGTACGCCGGAGCACGAGCCCTTATTCTGGCCCCCAGCGTTTCAGTCACGTCAGAGGTTGCCATGCGCGTTTGGCGCACCACCTGAACTTTGCCGGATCGGATAAGTTGGACGGACTAGTTCGTTTTGGAGTGGCAATGAATCGGTCAACGATTGCGTGGAACATCTCGACATGGTCTCTCCTGATTGCGCTTGCGGTTGGCGCATGCGGCAAGTTCAAGGAAACCGAGCCTGCCGAGCCGGCACAAACTCGCGCTGAGGCAAAGCGGCATAAGGATGCCTGCGCATCGAGCACAGCCTATGATCGCATGAAGCGCGTCGTTTTCGATCAGACGCGCGCGCAAAGCAGCCATCGAACCAACCTAAACACGCTCGAAGCCTTTTCGTTCGTAAGGATGGAAGCGCCCATCGTAAAAGACTGGGATCCGACCCTCGACCTCACACGCTGCAAGGGGCGTCTTATTCTTGACGCTCCTCCCGGTTCCGGACAGGCGCTCGGTGGCGAGCGCCGCCTGACGGCGGACATCGAGTACACAGCCCAAGGCGCGGCAGACGCGAGCGGCCTCGTCTACGTCATGACGGGCGAAGAGGCGATCGTCAGCAAACTTGCTGCGTTCAACCTGTCTGACGCGACATACCGCCCGCGCCCCGCGGTCGATACGACATCCCCAAAGACCTCGCTCGCAGCATCCGATACCGGACCGTCAGAGGTCTCTCCTCGAGTTCCATTCTCAGAAATTGGCGGCCCACGCACAAATCGCGAGGCGGAGGAGGTAGTACTCTCGGCGCTTTCCCCTCAGACGAGAGTACCGGACCCGCGGAAGGTCGCGAACGCAACTGAGCCTCAGGCCGTCGCCGCGTCAGTGGGTGAGGATACGGTACGGACCTTTTATAATGCTCTCGGCACTGGCTGAGGCGACGTGGCATCGGCGCAGATCATCCCGGAAGAAAGGTCCAGCCGCACCTAATCTGCCGACGCAATCACCCGCTTCTACGGACGGTTGCCCGACCCGTTGCGACTGACAAGTATCACACCCGCTGGGCGTGGAAGCTATCGAGTAACGTATCGCTACGCAGCCCCTGGAATGCGCTGCAATGGTAGAGCCCTCGTCCAGCTTACTTCCGGGGGACCGCGGCCTCTCATTAGGTCAATTACTGCCCCGAACGGCTGCTAGAACCAAAGATCAACCATTCGTCGCGGCGAGCGTTCAGGCGGGTACTGCTGATAGCCACGGTCTGAACTCAATAGGGCCCGGCAATCTAGCAAGGGTGACCCAGGAGAAGACGTTTACGCTATCCTATCGGCTTCCCCATTTTGGTCACTCGTTCATGCGGTTTGTTGATGCCACAGCCGCTCCTCCCGGCCTGACCGTTAGGCACCGACGCGGGCGATGCGCATGCGAACGCAAACGTTATCGCCGGGCGCGATACCGGCCTGCACCCGCACCGCAGCCCTCAGCGGTAGCAGATGGCCGCCGTCCTTCGGGAAAAGCGAGGTTTCGAACGATGCGCTGGCGATACTGGCCGTGACCGGAACGCAGCCCCAGCCGTAGCTCGCCTCACGCGCGGCATAGCTTACCTCACCGAGATGCTCGGAAGGTATGGCGACGAAGTAGAAGGGAGCGGGCCCACGCCACTCGATTACCGCCGCCTCGAACACGATGTCTAGGAGAGGAGCGGCTCCGGCATGCATGTGGCAATGATCATCTGAGCGGTGCAATGAAGCAAGCGTTGCGGACGGGGCGGGTGCCGGTCGTTGCCTAACGGGCGGAAGCTGGCGGTTGCGACCCAATTGCAGACACTCAGCTAGGCCCGAAAGCATTTCCCCAAACCGGCCGCCCGTTCATCTGGACTTACAGCCGGCTCAGGCATTCCACCCAGGCGGGTGGAGCGGGCGCAAAACGCGTTTACACCGGCCTCCCGCCTCGTAGGCTGACGGCGACGGCAACGACGGCGTCACAACCAACGGCTTGGAGGCGGCATGAAGTTCAGATCGATCCTCGCCACGGCGCTTCTGCTCGTCACGCCGGCAGCGCAAGCGCAGGTGTTCGACAACCACGTCCATCTCTGGAACGGCGAGCAGTCGCTGCGCGAGTACGAGGAGCAGATTAAGGCGGACTGCAAGACAGTGACCGGTTTCGGCGGAATGTGGTTTGGTGGGCCCAATCAGGCGCTGGCGGGACAGCCAGTTCGCATCCGCGCCAGCAACGACGCGCTACTGGCACTAGCCGCCAGACACTCAGAAATGCTCCCTATCGCGACTGTCCATCCCTATGACGGTGCGGCAGCTCTCGCCGAGCTGCAGCGCGTCGCCGGTCTTGGCATCAGGGTGATCAAAATCCATCCCCATACTCAGCTATTCGATGCGGCCGATCCGCGTGTGCTGGCACTAGTCCGGCGCGCCGGGGAACTGAGCGTCATCGTAATGATGGACAACGCCAACATTCTGCCCGGCGACAGCGAGAAACTGTTCAACCTCGCACTGCGGGCACCCAAGACCAAATTCCTGTTCGCTCACCTTGGCGGTATGAATTTCCGCTTCTGGAACGTGCTGAAGCTCGCGCGAACGGCCGAGGGTTTGTTCGGCGACAACATCTATTTCGACATTTCGGCGACCGTGACCTTAGCCGCCGGCTCTCCAATCGCCGACGAGTTTGTCTGGACCATTCGCAACGTCGGCATCGACCATGTCTTGCTCGGGTCCGACTATCCTCAGTTCTCGCTGGCACGGACGCTGAACGCGCTCGACCGGCTCCATTTGACGGCGGCGGAGAAGGCGGCGATCACGCACGGAAACGCACAGACGCTGCTCAATCTAAAGCACTCATTTTTCAATCACGGCGGTGATTGGCAATCACGAATTTGACCCAATCTCAGACGTTCAGGCGGGCTCAGCCTCTTCCCCAAACCTGACCTTCGTTCATGGCGGAGGCCCACGGCAGCTATGCGGGCCGGTGCGGCCATAAGGGCACGATCGACCGGGAGACACTGGAACGCTATTTCTTCGTAATGCGCTGGGACAAGATGATAATCTACCTCCTCGGCCATCTGCGATGTGTGCGCTGCAGGGCAAGGTCATACAGGTACGCGTTGTCTTTCGATCTGCCGAAATTGCCGAACCGGGGGCCGAAAACGGAAGACGACTGGCGGCGGTTGGTGAGGCGGATGCGCGGGTAATCGCGGCGATCCCGGTTGCAGGTGCCGCCAGTTGCGCTCGCGGTGCGATGGTCCCGATCGAGCTGTGGCAGCGGATCATCCAGTTGCCGCCATCTTCGCAGACTTAGCGTCAACAAGGATGAGCGCGCTGCTCGCGGTTCCGCTTGCTACCGAGAGCCGATAGGCGCACGCGCCCGAGATGCAGAGAAACAGCTCGATTGACGCGGCCCGCGGCGTCGCGGCGGTTGCTGTGCTTCTATTCCATGCGAACTATCTCTCTATCGGTTGGATCGGCGTTCCGATTTTCTTCGCGCTGTCCGGGTATCTCATCACCCGACAAATGCGGGACGGTATGCGACCGATTACATTTTGGCAGCGGCGCGCCGTACGCTTGATCCCGCCCTTCTACATCTACCTCGTCGCGAACCTCATCATCGCGGAAGCTCAAGGGCGCGATATGGCGGGTTACCCCTGGCACTTCCTCGGCGGATCTGACGTGCTAATAGCTTTTGGCGGAGCCTCTGGGCATGGCCATGTCGGCCACCTGTGGTCGATTGCGGTAGAGTTTCAAGCGTATGCCGTTTGGCCCGCTATTATGGCGGCGGGTCGGTTCAGACGTTTGATCCTCTTCGCGATGGCTGTCGGTTTCTTCACGGTGTGGGCCGCGGTAGGTCATCCCGCGGTAATGGTTGGAACGGCGGCATTCTTCGCGCTCGGCGCACTCGTCGCGCTTCAAGGGTACGAGCCGCCGCACATACGGGTTTCGCGAGCGTTGGTCGCGTTGGGGCGCGCTAGTTACAGCATCTACCTTTGGCAGATGATCTGTGTCGGGGGTGCGATGCGGTTGGGCTACCCGATCGTCGGCGTGGCGGCCAGCATTGCGGTCGGCTTAATGTCCGCGCGGTGGCTTGAGGACTGGAGATGGCTGCTTAAGCTGCTCAACCAATCAACGCGTCGGAGGAACCGTCTGAAGATTATTAGCTCGGGCGGCGTCTCAATTGAGGTTACTACCTGACAGATGCACCGCCGCGCCTCCTAGAATTTTGCAGGAGGGCGGCGTGGTCGATTTTGACGCCGCTTGCGTTTTTGGCGATACCAAACGGCTAACCCCATCCCCACGCTGACCAATAGCACGACGATCAAACTGTACGCGAAAAGCAAACGAGTAGGCATTGCCGCAAAGCGAACTGCCACTTACCGATGTTCCAAGCCCGGGGCCGTACGAGCTATCGCGCGCTTGGCAGATCGACGCGCCGAGAGCCACGACGCGTGACGATCTGTCCTGCCGTCGCGACCGCGACACGCGCAAGCCGCGCCGACATCTCAGCCGCCGCTTCAGGTGTTAGAGACATTGTCACGCCGCCAAGACCATCAACGTGAGGGTCTCCACCTTCAGCCTCGACGACCAAAGGCTGGTTGTATGCCTGCGCTATCGCTCTAATCCTCAGGTCATCAACTACGAAAGGCACAAGATGATGCGAGATTGTGGCTCAATCGGTACAACATAAACCGAGCGTCTGGAGCTGTCGTGCGCTGCGACCATTAAAGCTGTTCCAGCGATGCACTTAGGCCCGTCGCGGCTCCCCCCTGCGGCGGCCTTGCATTTTTAGAATGCGCCGAATTTTGGATAGCGGCGATCGTCATACCGCATGGTTGCCGCGATCGAGGTACGACTGGCGACGGTGAATGAGGCGGATGCGCGGGTGACACGGGAGCGGCCTTCCCCGGGAACGGCCGCCCCCGGTCGATCAGGCCGTGACCGCTTCGGCCTTCGGGTTGACCTTCGCCTTCGCCATCGCGGTCAGCTTGTCATCGGTCGCATATTCCTCGTCGAGCGTCTCTTGAAGGAGCTTTGCGATGTCCGGGCGGCCCAATTGCCCGGCCCATGTGACCAGCGTGCCATAGCGCGTGATTTCGTAATGCTCGACCGCTTGGGCTGAAGCGATCAGCGCGGCATCAAGCACTGCCTTGTCGGAGATGTCGCCAGCAACTTCGTTGGCTTCCTTAATGATGCCGTCGATCGCCGGACACGTGACTGCCTTCGGCTTCTCCCCGAGCAGATCAAACACGCGATCCAGCCGCTCGATCTGACCTTCGGTTTCTTTCAGATGGGTTTGGAAGCCCTGCTTCAGGCCCGCATCGGTAGCCTTGTGGACCATCTTCGGCAGCGCCTTCGTGATTTGGTGCTCGGCGTAGTACACGTCCTGCAACTGGTGAAGGAACAGGTCGTCGAACGTGGCGATGTCTTTCGTGAACAAGCCCATAATGCTTCCTCCAACTGGGTGGGGCGCGAGCGCCGCTCGTGCGGAAGTCTCAACGGCGAAGTGCAATAGAGGGTCCGTCTCCCACCGCAATTCATCGCAATCTGGGTCAGCCTCGTGCTGGAGCGTTGCGCGATTGCACCTTGAAACCCTAGGCTCCGTCGAGATGGTCGGGCGCTCGCACGTCGAACCGCATCCTAAGGAACGTCACCGGGTCGGACCATTCGCCCTGATCGATTGATCCCGTGAGCGTCTCGATCGTGCCACTCGCCCCAGCGCTCACGCTGCAGGCCATCCCGCCAATGGTGATGAGATAACGCCCGTCGTCGGAAGCCTCATATGAACCTACTGACTCGCGGTTTGGGTCGATCACCATACCGTCGCGGAATGAGTATATTGTCGTTTCCGCGCCCAGCGCCTCATCTTCGATCAGCATCCGCCAATCGCCTTCGATCTCATCCGTCATCGACCAAATTCCAGCAGCACAGCGATGAAGAATGCTATTCCAAATGGCGCGAACGACATACTACGCAGAATGGTAAGGACTGAGTGACGGCGATCCGCTTCAATCGCGCCCTGCTGGCAGCCGTCCAGCTTCTCGCCCCTAAGTGTCACGCTAAAGCAGCGCCTGCTGCTAGCGATGCCGTGAGTTGACGACTTGGCTTGAAATGAACCCGGCACTTGGGCGAAACCGTTACAAATTCGCCGGTCGCAGGGTTCCTCGCGTTCCGCCCGCGATACGATCTCACGCTGAACGAACCAAACTTGCGAAGCTCGACGCGGCCGCCCTTTTCAAAATGCGCGACCATCGTCGAGAAAAGACATTTCACCATATCATCCGCCACCGTCGGGCTACCAATCTCTGCGGCGACGAATTCGACCAAATCTGACCTTAACATAAGCGGCTAGTCGCGGGTCAGGTAATCAGGTCAAACTCAGCTTGGGTGATGATCGCATCGAGTTCGTCTGCGGTCCGGTGTGAAGCTTCGTCGATCACGTCGCCGTGGTTCCACGATGCGCGGAACGCCTTCTGGCGCTCAGGTAAAGCGGACAGGTCAGAATCCTTGTTTATGATGCAACTTCATCTGCCGGGTGAGCAAGGCGTGATAATTGTGGACAAATCGCGTCCGTCGAATGATCTAAATTAAGACCGTGACGCTGGCTGACCGTTACACTAGGGCCCTCCTGCAATACGCAAACTCCTTGGCGTCCCGCACTCCGATTCCCAGTCGTTCGAGCGGGACGCCATGTTTTCCTGGCCTCAGCCATCGCTCATTGGTTCGGCATTCGGATGGCTGAGCGAACTTACCGCCGTCGAAACGAACTCGCGAAGCGTGCGCTGCCAGTATTCCCCCGCCTGCGCCCATGAACGATCATCAAGATGCCGGTTGCGGCGGCCATCCCATAGATCGGCGGCAAGCTGCTCGATCACGCCGTCGGGATCATTGGCGGTGCAAAGGCGGCAGCGGTAGCCAACCATATGCGGCGCGTCCGCAAGATGTTCCGTCCCCGGAAAATTGTGCCGGTATGCGGTCACCGCCCGCCCTGCCTATCTATTGGTCTACAACGATTCGCAGAGTTGATCCCGCCTCGCGTACCCGCCGCGAGTATTCCTGCGCCATTCGGCGATGGATCGCCGCGGTCACCGGGTCGGTGCACTCGTTCGCAATTATCAGCTCCTGCGCCGCCCGCTGGCGGAAATAGTCGATATGGTCGCTCAACATTGTAATTCCCGTTTGATATTGAACCTGCTCCGCGTTCCGCCGATCGGCAATATTTTCGACCCGCCGCGGACCATCGGCACCGAACTCCGTCTCTTCAACGTCGAAGAGCAGCGATAGATGGCGGCGATCAAGCGGCGGCACGCTTCTCGGTCGTCCGTCGCGGATGAACCGCGCTAGATAACCCGGCGGTAGTCCGATCATGGCCGGATCGCTCACTCATGTTTGGGATGCCTACGGTCATGGTGTCCTGAGGGGGCGGGGCTGCGCGCTGCCGGTATCGCGCCTGAATTGAAGAGACGTCGGCTCCCCCGGAAGGGCTGTATCTCAACTCGGCATCGTTTGCCAAAAGCAGCATAACCTTCAGCGCCAAGGTCTTGTTTGCCAAGACCGAAGACCCCGACTGGCAGTATCGGTCGACACGCTCCGAAGCCCTTGATGTTCGCCGGAAAGTCGATGACTTGGAGGAATATGGGGCGGATCAGGCGGCAATGTCCGATCTGAAATTGCTCATCAATCCGAAAAACATCACGATGGTGGCACCCGGCACGAGCTAACGGTTTGTCCCGGCCCCTTTCAATTGCCAAGCGGACTAACCGGAACGTCCAACATCGCGGTCATTCTGATTCCAGCCAAAGAACGGCGGCTTTTGGCTCAACCTGTCGTTCAATTGGTGGCCGCGAAACGGCAGCAAAGTGCTAATGTCGGACGTCAGGCAATAGCTGAGACCGGCTACATGAACGGCTGGTTTCGGGGATTGTGCAGTGTCCTGCCGAACGGCGGAAATTAGGGCGCAAAGCTGACCCTGCCGGGGCCAGCGTCCTGAACGACCGTTTACGCCCACTTGCGGACATCACCGACAATGATGCACGCTTTGCCGATGCTTGTCAGGATGCGCCTAAGTCGATGGTTGGGTGGATCGCTGCGCTACCGTTGCTTACGGGATGTGGAGCTAAGACGGCGACCTTTGAAGAGGCAGCCAACGCAATCCGTAAATGCGGGATGTTCCCGGACGATGTGCTTTACAGGGTTACAGACAGGGGTGAGTTCTGTTCGGCGACAAGCGAGTTGACGCATCCGGCCACTCTTTTGAGCAGGCAGATTGCTTTATGCGGTGAGCGAGAGAGAATAAGGTCAAGGTTGGCTTTGTAGAGTGGGAGCAGAACGTCGGCTAACCACCTTAGGCCAAGACATTCGACCCGGACGCAGACGCGTGCGGCGCATGCGGCGGTACCATGCAGGCGCTCAGCGAGAACGTGACCGGGGTACTAGAGTAAGCGGACAGCGCCAGATGTGCGCGACGCCGCTCAGCGGAACTCGTCGGAGGTTATCTGAATTCTAAACGAGCGAGCACCGGGCGTTTTCACGCTGTTATCAGGCGATGATGAGAAGGTGAGTGTCCAGTGCTATCGCGCCGGGAAAGTGCCCATCAAACCAGGATGCGTTCGGCGCGCCAACTGTATCGGCAAAAGCGTCGGCCGGTACCGAAGACGGCGCAGCGGCAGAGCCCGACGACGGCGGCACAAACGTCCGTCCTTCGGCGTAACCGGTCAGGATGTAGTGACGCGCCAACGCATCCGCATCGTCGCCGAATGCCGCGGCCAAATCGCTGTAATTCGCCGCATAGGTATTGGCATCGAACATGGTCGACCGGCCCTCGTTCGCGCCCCACTGAATGAAGTGACGCGCTGCTGCGTTCGCATCCGTCCCGAAGGCCTGAATGAGATCCCCGTACGACGCCAGATAGGTGAGGCTATCGAAAGTGATGCTACGGCCCTCGCTCGCGCCGTTCTGGATGTAGTGGCGCGCACCCGCGGTGGCATCGGCGCCGAACGCTGCCCGTAAATCGCTGTACGACGCGATGTACTCGAGACCGCCGAACACAACCGACCGACCTTCGGTAAAACCGTTCTGGACATAATGGGTCAGACCCTTGGCCGCATCAGTGCCGAACGCGGCGCGAAGGTCGCTATAAGACGCGACGTATTCAAGGCCGTCGAACGCCACCGTGCTCGCTAACAGCTCCGGGATCGAGGTGGCCCCCTTCGACCTGAACGCGCCTTGCTCGAACCCGAATAGCTCGACCGCGCCGTTTTCGGTGACAAGAAAGGTGCGACCACTGGCCATCAACGCATGATAGTCCGACTTGAACCCGCCAAGGAGCAGCGTGTCGAAGCCGTCGCCGCCATCCGCCACGTCGAAGCCGGCATCGGACTTGTAACCCTCAACCCCCGCTACGGTCGTGACGATGTCGTCCCCCGCGCCCGTCGATAGACGGTTGTTACCTCTGTTACCGACGATGTAGTTGGCCAACTCGTTGCCGGTGCCGTCGATCCAGCCGTTCCCCATAAGAGTCAGGTTCTCGAGGCCCGCGGTTAGCGTGAAGCTGACGCTTGAGATCACGGTGTCGACGCCGGCCTGACTGAACTCGATGACTTCGTCACCGGCATTGTCGATCATATAGGTGTCATTACCGGTGCCGCCGTCCAAACGATCAGCGCCGGAACCGCCATCAAGAAGGTCGTCACCCGATCCACCAAAAAATTGGTCCGAACCGATGCCGCCGTACAGTCTGTCGTGACCGTCGCCGCCATCGATCGTCTGCGATCCCATACCGCCAACCAGATGATCATTGCCGGCAAAACCGTAAATGACGCCGCTGACGCTGCCGGTGCCCTGATAGCTGTCATCGCCATTGCTCAGCCGTACGTTGCCGAGGATGCTCCCGGTATTGACGATCGAAAGGCTGCTTTCAGCGGGCTCGGTTGAATGCCCTCCGGGTCCGGTGATTGATCCAACAATGGTGCCCGAAACAATCTGAATGCGCCCGCTTATCGCAGCCACATCCAGCGTCGCGGCTTGCAACTCGAATGTAGATAATGCGTCCTCGGACAGCCAGATGGTTGCAACGTCGGAAACACCCTGAAATATCAGGTTACTTGCGCCCGAACGAGTTTGAATGCTCTCAAAGTTGCGAAACTGCGTTAAATCGACGGTAAGCGGCATCGTGCCCGTCGTCATTATGGTGAGCTGGTCCGTACCGAGACCGCCGTCGATAAGACCTCCTACCTTCGGTGCACCAAGATCTGCTGTTGTATAGTCCAGCGTCACAAAGTCGCTGCCGGCACCAAGCCGAACATTCCCGCCAATACGGACGTTGCCGGCCAGCCGAAGCTCTTCCTGCCCATCCGAGCCCGTTATGCTCCGCAACGAAGAGCTGCCCCGTAAGGATAGCGAGCTCTGCAGCGAAAGATCGACATCAGGGTTCAAGGAGTAGGCCAGTTCATAGAATCCGTTCGGTGCCAAGTTGATCGTCTTGAACCCAGAAACGCTATTTAAATAGGCCAACGAGCTAGAGACATTAAGTGTTTCAAAGTCTCGGATGATTGGATTGAGCTTTAATACTTGACCGGAGAGGTTGAGCGTGTCGGTGCCTATGCCACCGTCAAGCCTGAGCGACAGGAAAAACATATCGGTGTAGTTTTGGCCCGCCACGAAGTCGAACCGATCGTCGCCGTCTCCGAGAGCCACCTCTGCGCTCGAGCGGCGCTCGATATAGACATCATCGCCAGCGCCAAGGTCGACCCGGCCGCGAATGCGACCCTCGTTAATAATGGTGTCGCTGAACGCCGAGCCGACGATGGTCGAGCGGAAAAAGTCCGACCCAACATTGCCGGCCGCCTCGTTGATGAACGTGGTGCCGCTACCGGTCAGACCAACAATCGTGCCAGAACTCTCGCCGTCTAGATAGCCGGCGTTTCGAAGTGTAACGTTGTTACCGCTTATCAGCACGGCAGGGTTGCCGGTGACATTGGCGCCATTGCGCACTGTGACGTTGCTCTGCGCGTATTCGATTGTCACGCTTGCACCCCCAAATTTTCAAAGGCATAGCATCAAGTATTCCAACTTTAAAGACGCTCGCGTCTCCCCCTTTGTTATCCTGTTTGGAAGAGGTGATGTGCGCGCCTAAAATTTGACCGCGAGCAGGTGGAGGCCGCTTCTAGGGACGCTGACAAAAATGAACCGCGGCAGGTTAAGCGAAGAGCAGATCATCGCGATCTTGAAGGAACGGGATGCTGGTATGGCGATGACGTGACCCCCGCCTTTCATCCAGCGGCAACCAGAGACCGACCGGTGTTGTCGCGTATGAGTGCAGGTGAAGCAACGGCGGGGTTAACTCCGCCCCTTCGCTGTTCGAGTAGCGGGCGAGGATCGCACGTGCCTAACCGATCGTGAAGACCAATGTTTCGTTGGGCAGTTCGTCGCACATGCGCCCGCTGAAGCTCTCTCTGGACAACGCCGTTCTGCGTCGGTTTGCCCGGTGCGACGTAATGCCACTCGACGCCGACATCGCCTGACCAGGCCAGCACCGCGTTCGAGGTAAGTTCGGTCCCGTTGTCGCTAACGATCATCTTCGGCGCACCGCGCCTCGTGATTAGATCCCCAGTTCGCGAACAGCCCGCGGACCTGAGATCGACGTGTCGAGCACCGCCGCTAGGCACTCGCGCGTGATGTCGCCGACGATGTTAAGCATATGGAAGCGCCGGCCGGTGGCAAGCTGATAATGGACGAAGTCCAAGCTCCAGCGTTGGTTCGGTAGCGCCAACACCGGCGCGGGTGCCCGCGAACCAACGGCACGCTTCCGTTCCTTCCTGAGCCGCACCGTCAAACCCTTTTCTCGATACAGCCGCTGGGATTCCTTGCGGTTGATCTTGACGCCGTCCCGGCGGAGCAGGACGTGCAGCCGCCGATAGCCGAACCGTCGGCGCTGCTGCGCCAACTCACATAGTCGCGACCGCAGGTCTGACTGGCACGAGCGATACCGCATGCTCTTGCGGTCCACTCCGACGCCAATGCACGCCCGCCGCTCGCTCATCCGGCCGGTGCCAGCATGGTGGTAGACGGTCTGGAGGTCGCGGCAGACCTCGCTGGACAGCTCCGCGTCGGCTGGTTCGCGGCCCGCGGGCACCAAGTGCCCCGCTAGGGCGGAGTGGCTGCCACCTCGCGCGCCCGGCGCGCAGTCGCGACGATCGCGCACCATGACGAAAACTATGATCCCCATTACAGCATGTTACCGAATCGTGCGAAACGCACGCCGGTTAAGTGAGCGTTCGGGCAGATGGCCGATGGAAGGCTAGCTCGAGGCCTTCGCACGGATTGGGCTGATGCGCCGGGAAAACGACAGCTTCGCGCTTCTTCGCATGCCTTCGGACCGAGATGACAGAAGCGTGGGCCTCCGCGCGTTGATCGTCTATCGTCCGCAAGAAACCCAGCCTGCCGACAAAGATTTGCACCGCGTGTTGTCGCCCATCGTCGCCGGATCGGAGACCCGATCCGGTATCACGGCGCGCAGCCATGAGATCGGATACCAAGCGAACCTTATCTTCTGGAGAGCAAGACGGGTCCAAGATTTGCCAGAGGTGCCCGCGCACAACAAAACATCGGCCATCCGGCGTTCTCGAATACTGATCGGGAGGCGGGCCGCTCTTAGCCATCATAGCGGGGATTGGCACGTCTTTATATGGAGGCTAAACGGGTCGGTCGTTTAAACGCTCCGTCATATATCAAGGTCGAGTGTCCGCTATTCCGTCTCTCTTATTAAGTAATGATCCGGAACAGCCGTCAATCCTTAGCTCGGATGACTGCTTTCTAGGAACCCGCGCTTGGAAGCAGACCGTCGGCACCGTCCCAATATAGGCCATCCAAGTCCTCACGGCGAGCAAGGTGAACGAAAGGCAGGTTCCGGGATTGCTGGCTGGCAAGTGCGATGACCGATTATGGGCGCATAGCTGCCGTGGGCTTCCGCCATGAACGAAGGTCAGGTTTAAGTAAGAGACTTGGACCGCCTGAATGTCTGGGATTGGGTTTGCTACTTGGCGGCGACCGCCCGGACGATCACTAGGCCGCCTAAACGCCGGCTACGCAAATCATCACAAATACCTTATCATGTGCACTCAGCGGGTTGCAGGAGCGAACGGCCGGTTGTTGACCGACAGCAAAGGAAATGAGCAGTTGCGGCTCGACCTGTCCTTTTCGTGCGCCTGCGGGTCGGTAGTGGGAACGCTGATCAAACCCGGCCCGAGCGTCGGCGACCATGTCGTATGCCACTGCACAGATTGTCAGGCTTTCGCAAAGCGTCTTGGTGCGGTTGATCGCGTTCTGGATCGAACCGCCGGAACCGCGCTTTACCAAGGCCGCTGCGCGATGATGAGACTTACTGTCGGTCGTGATCAGCTTGCCTGCCTACATCTAACCGAAAAGCCAACGCTTCGATGGTACGCACGATGTTGCGATACACCGCTGTTCAACACATACAAAAATGGCCGAATCCCGTACATAACAACTGTGGTGGCCAACTGTAACCCGGGTCAACGTGACCTGCTTCTCGGGCCGCCGATCGGCCATCTGTTTACTAACGAAGCGTCGGGCGACGCCAGAAATCTTGAACGCCTCTCGATGATCAAGCTGATGCGACGCTTCTCCAGGCGGATGATTATCGACATGGTCACGGGTGATCGGCGACGCGCGGAGCTCTTCGACCCACGCACACTCGATCCGATTGCGTCTCCAACGATGCCGTATGTCGAGATTAATGGCCATCCGGTTTCGAAACACGCCCAATAACGCTGACGTGACCGAATTTGGTTCCTCGCGTCGTTTCGGCGAACCTCAACCAAGTCTAGGGGGGGGTTGAGCGGTGACGGATGGATCGAACAGCCCAAGAACTGCCGCTGGACCTCTTCTAGGATACGCCACTCATCGCCCGGAAGCCGCCAGGCCGTTCTCCACCGAAAGCACCCATCCGAGCATCGAATCGCAGCCGGCTGGCCGCCCGTTGCGACGAGACGGGCCGGGCAACAGCGTACTCACATACCGATACCAATGCCGCGGCTTCGATTGCGACCGACAAGGTCGGCAAGGCTCTGGCCAACGCTTCGTCCCGGTACTTCCGGCAAGCCAAGCTGCGCCTTGCGACTGCGCAGGATCGACTCGATCTGCGGGTCGCGCTCGAGGCTCCTGGCCATGCCGAGCATACGGTCGCCGACCGCGTTTGCACGCGTGTCTTCGTGATCACGGAGCAGCATCCGCCGCTGCCGCTCGAGCGTCTGCCAGCGCTGGACGAAGGTGCTCGCGCGGAGCTGAGGGTCGACCCGAACCTCGGCTTCAAATTGCATCGCGCGGAGTGCGGCCGTGGTCCGGCCTTCGGCCGCGTTGCGGATCAGTCCATGATCCGACGCAAACGCGGCTTCAAGGTCACGCGCACCATACGGTCGGAGGCCGTCGAGCGAACTGCGGCTGGCATTCAGTTCATTTCGTTGTTGGGCGGTATGCGGCTCTCCGACGCTGGTCGCGAACCGCAGGGCCTGTACGATGCGGCCATGCCGCTCGACCGCGGTAGTGGCAGCCGGTGTCAGATCGCGCACCGATGTGATTGGTGGGGTCACCGGCGCCAGTCGATCGGACACCGATCGGTCGACGGCGCTTACGCGTTCAGGCGCTGGCGGTGACGGCAGGATAATCTGCCGTCGGTCGGCGAACGTCCGGCGATAGTCGGATGCCATGTCCTTTGCCCGCTCGCGCGACAGCGTGCGGACCATCCGACCCTCGTCGGCGAAGTCGTCCCGACCGTAGTGAACCTCAACCGCGTCGCGATGCCGCGACAGCGCGACGTAAGCAGCGTGGCGGTCGAGCCCCGGCGTCGCCAGCACATGAACATGGTCGACCGTCACACCCTGCGCCTTGTGGATGGTCGCGGCATAACCATGATCGATGGCGGCATAATCCTTCAGGTCGAACGCCACCGCACGACCATCGTCGAGCATTACCGCCATTCGCACGGCGCTAACGCTCTCGATCCGCCCCAGCGATCCGTTCTTCACGCCGAGGCTGCGCTCGTTCCGACCGAACATCACGCGGTCGCCGCGCGCGAACGCGCGCTCGCCTTTCTCGACGTGCAGCATGACATCGTCGCCGAGATCCCCGCCGCGGCGCAGCCGGTCGCGTGCGGCGGCGTTCAGCGCCTGCACCTCCTCATTGGTGTGCGTGAGGATGATGCGGCTGGCATCGGGCTGCGCGGCGCGCTCCCGATCCCACCGGTCGATCAGGTTTGCGCGCGCATCGCCGCGCGTGGCGGAGGCATGAACCGCGCCGTGATCGCGGTAAGCTTCTATCGCGTCAGCCGACCGCCCGGTCGCCAGATGCCGCGTCGCGGTGCGTTGCCAGTCGCTCTGCTGGCGGCGGATGTCGGTGATCTCGACGCTGCCGTGGCGTTCGGCGATCGACCGGAACGCCGCACCGGCTTCGATCGCCTGCAACTGTTCGGGATCGCCGACCAGCACGACCTTCGCCCCGCGTTTCTCTGCCTCGGCGATCACGCGTTCCATCTGCCGCGTACCGATCATGCCGGCTTCGTCGATGACGAGCACGTCATGCGCCGTCAGCAAGTCGCGGCCCTGAGCCCATTGATGCTCCAGGCTCGCGATCGTGCGCGATGCGATGCCCGACCCGCTTTCCAGATTCTCCGCGGCGATGCCGGACAGCGCGCAGCCGCGCACCTCATAACCCGCACTCACCCAAGTGGCGCGCGCGACGCCAAGCATCGCGGATTTGCCGGTGCCGGCGTAGCCGACGACCGTGCTGATTCCGTCCGCCTTTGTCACATGATTGAACGCTGACTGCTGCTCTGCGGAAAGTACGAGACCGCGCATCTCAGCCCGGACCAGCGCAAGCTTGCGATGCTGCTCGCCGACCGCGTGTCGGCGCTGCGCCTCCAGTGCGGCGGTGGCACGCTCCAGCCGCTGCTCCGTCTCGATCATGTCACGACTGGTGAACCGCTCTTCGCCGCGCCCGTCCTTGCCAAGCGCGACCAGGTCGGGCGCGCCCCGCACGGCGCTCATCGCGCGGTCGAACTGCTCCTTGTCGTCGCTATGGCAATGCACGAACCTCGCTAGGTCGCGTGTGGTGAAGGTCGCCTGCGTCCGCGTGATCGCGTCGAGCGCGATACGTGGATTGGCGATGATCTTGTCGCCGTTCGCCCGCGCGATATCGCAATGCTCGTCGAGCCGTTCGGATGCCAGGCCTTGGCGCACCATGCGCGAGGCGGCGGGGCCGATCTTGTGCTGCGGCTCGAGCTCGATGCCCTGCGCTTCGAGGCTGCGGTGATCGACCCGCGCATCGATATCGAGTTCGGCGAGCCGCCGGTTGGCGTGTTCGGCCCAACTTCCGCGCCAATGCTCCAACAGATCGGTACGATTCCAGTCGCGAACTTTGGAACCGAACCCCTCCCCGTTTATCTCGCGCATGGTGAGCATCACGTGCGCGTGCGGCTTCGGCATGCCGTCCGCACCCATGTCCCAATGCACGTTCAGGTCGGCGATCATGCCGCGATCGACGAACTCGTCGCGCACGAACTCGCGCGCCAGACGGATACCTTCTTGTCTGCTCAGTTCGCGCGGGATCGCAAACTCGATCTCGCGGGCAAGCTGCGCATCGATGCGCTTCTCGCCCGCTTCGACCGCGTTCCACAGCCGTTCGCGGTCTGCCAGATGCTCGGGCGCACCTTCGGGCAGCATCACCTCGGAATGGACGACGCCCGCCTTGTTCGAGAAATCGTGATGCCGATCGACCCGCTCATCGTGAAGCCGCGAGGCCGAGCGATAGGCGGCGGACGCAACCGCGCTCGATCCGGCGGCGCGCGAAATGACCTTGGCCGAGAAGTGGTAGATCGCCATGACGGCAATCCACTTACACTTCAGAAGCGACGTCGGCACGACGTATAAGCGCGCCCTCGAAAGATTTCATCTGTCTCGGGACCGCGTGATCCCAAGAGATTTCAACGCATTGCGACTGATCGAACGACGCGATAACTGGTCTGTCCCCGACGATCAACCGGAGGACACGGGCGATGCGCAAGCCGCGCGATTTCGATGCAGAGTTGATGACGCTGAACGACAAGGCGCGGCGATTGAAAGACCGGAGGATCAATCAGCTCGGAGAACTCGTCGTCGCCACCGGCGGCGGGGCTTTGCCGATCGAACAGCTGGCGGGCGTGCTGCTCGCCGCGGTCGAAACCAAGGACGCGGGCGCGAAAGAGAGTTGGCGCACCCGCGGCGCTGCGTTCTTTCAGCGCGGGGCAGATAAGTCGGTGCGCCGATCTCGCCGCGACGCTGGCGACACTGCGAAAGGTGGCGGCATGGCGTCATCGCCTGGACGCGAAACGCGCGAGAAATGACCGACGCGACTGGATCATGAAACGCCGCGAACGCACGCGCCAGTTGATCGAGCTTGGCGGCCTGATCGCCAAGGCCGGACTGATCGAGCTTACCGACGACGATCGTGCAGTGATGCTCGGCGCGTTGGCCGATATTGCCACAAGACTTCGCGCTGACGATCGCGAGCAGTTGATCCTGCTGTGGCGTCGGCGTGGAAAGCGAATGTTCGAGCATGGCGCGATCGATTGATCGGATTGCGCGCTTGCGAGTATCGACTCGCTAGAAACATCCATTATGGATCGATTAGCTAAAAGCTGATCAATGCGGATCGGCCATCCAACAACGCAGGACCAAGATGACCGACACCAGCGACACGAACACCGTCGAACTCGCCACCGAACTGACGATCGCGTGGCTCTCCAATCAGAACAATCGCATATCTGCGGAAGACGTGCCAGCGTTCCTGCAGAAGATGTTCGACACAGTAACCGAACTCGCGAACGGGTCTTCCACCTCTTTGCCCTCAACGGACGATGCACAGACCGAAGAGTACACGCCCGCGGTGACGGCACGTAAATCGCTTGCATCGAAAGATCACATCATCTCGATGATCGACGGCAAGCCCTACAAGACGCTGCGCCGGCATCTGTCGAGCCATGGCCTGACCCCGGCAGAGTATCGCGCGCGGTACAAGCTGAAGGCGGACTACCCGATGGTCGCCGAAGGCTATTCGGAGGCTCGTCGCGCAGCAGCGCTGAAGATCGGTCTCGGCCAAAAGGGACGCAAGGCGAAGGCGACCGCATCGAAAACTGCAGGAGCCGAGCGTACGAAACGCGCGCCGCTCAAGCTGAAGATGGACTGAGGCGGCGAGCGCCGCGCGATCATCGCGCGGCGCGAGCAGTCTTGCGCGAACCACACTATTGCTCGAAGCGATACGGGCGCGGATCACTTCTCTCGCAACCGACACGCAGGCTTGTACCTTCTGGGGTGCGGTCGCCGACACGTCCGACGCATAGCGCGCGATGCCTGACGATCTCCAAGCCATAATAATTGCTGTTCTGGCGCGCGCGCCGCAGTGGATACGGCAGGACCTCGTGTTGCCTGAGCCGGGCATCCGGGTGCGAGCGGAAGAGACGCTCGCGGCCATGATCGAGCAGGCGATCCGCGACAGCGCCGCGCGCTAGACCTTACGCAGCGACATCGCGCGCGAGCAGCGCGATGCGCTCTTCGCATACTTCCTGCACCGCACGGCCAAGCTCCTCGACGCGCGCGCTGAGCCATGTGAGCTCCTCGGCGGTGATGCGATAATGTTTGGAGTAGCGCGCCTTCACGTACGCGTCCTTCAGTTTTTCGAACATCGCGCGCTCGGCGCGCGTGTCGCGCGGCCAGACGTACATCAGCCGACGGTCTAGCTTGTCGGCCTGGGTACGCAGGAACGCGATGTTGTGGACGTGCGGCGTGTAGAACGTGCTGACTAGGAGCACGCAGTGGTAAAGCCGCTCAACGGCTTGGTGCAGAATGAAGGCGGGTTCCTTTGTCCGGCCCTTTTCGCGAAGGCCGTTCGCTGTCTCCAAGTAGACAAGTGAACTCGGGAACCACTCCTCAAAATACTCCCGCGCCATCGCGAGCGCCTGATCGGGCGTCTTGGGGGTGGGGGTGAGGAGCGGCTTGTCGTCGGCTTGGTAGAGCGCAACGCCGTCGCGCGCGATGTCGATGAAGAAGAACCGCCCGTGCGCGAGCGCGTCGTTCACTTCCTGCAGCGTGTGGACGATAAAGTTGACCGGGGTCCTGAGCGTCTTCGTGATGGTCATCTCGCGGATCAGCCGCTCGTCGGCGCGGTACCAATAGGTGGCGCGGTCGGTCAGCTCCTGCTGGTTGACGATGATCAGCAGGTCGTAGTCGGATTGATAGCCTTTGGCGGTCTGCGGCTCGTCGACCCAGCCGCCGCGCGCGTAGCTGCCGAACAGGATGATCTTGAGGATGCGCCCGGCTTTGCGCTTGCCGGTCGCCAGCCCGTTCGCGTCGCCAAACTCCTCGAACAGGATCTCGACCACGCGCTCGAGCTCGCGCTGTTTGGCGGGCGGCAGATGGTCGAGGTCGGTGCGCATCGTCATCGCTTGTAACCATGGTTTCCGCCCCGCGACAGTCTCGCTGGCGGTGCCAGCGAGACGCATCGGTCAGCCCCGGGGATGCCGCCTGATCCAGCGGAGCAAAAGCGTCCGCCTAGTGATCCGGCGTCGTCCGCCGCCCCGTCCAACAGCACCAACGCGCGCGCCAGTTCCTGCTCGACTGCTGCGCTGCTGATGCCGAACCGCTCGGCCAGCTCGGCAAAGGTCTGTTCGTCGTTGCTCACCGTCAGGAAGATCGCCCGCTGCCGCTCGGGCATCTGCCGCAGCACCGCTGCGAGCCGGGCCATGCGCGCGGTACCGGCGGGGTGCGGGATCATGACGCCGTCTCCGGCACGAACGCCAGCAGATAGTCGGCGGCTTTGGACGCAGCACTGGCGGCGCGGAAGATCGCTCGGTCGTCCTCGCGCAACACCGCCAGCCAACAGCCGATATAGTCGGCGTGGCGAACGGTCGGGGTGATCGCCAGCGATGCACACGCAAACGCGCTTGCCATCTCTGCTACCAGCTCCTCGCGCGCATAGTCGGCGCTGCCGAAGGACCCGCGCTTATTGCGATCGAAGCGGGAGCGATGCCCGGTCCAATGGCCAAGCTCGTGCAGTGCTGTGCGGTACCAGTTCGCCGGGTTATGGAAGGCGACCGGCGGCGGCACAGCGACCACGTCCTCGGCGGGCGCATAAAATGCATGCTCACCACTGATTCGGAAATCCGCGCCGCTCGCGTCAATCAACGCCTGCACTGCGGGAAGCAAAGCGGTCTCGTCGGCCATCGGTTTGGGTACGCTGGTCAGCCTATCGGGCAGGCCCTCGCACTGGTCGATGTTGAACACGGTAAACCGCTTCAGGAACGCCACCGCGCGCGGGTCGCGTTCCTCGTCCATCGCCTGGGCCTGTTCAACCTTCGGCGTGAACCGGTCGGCGTAGCAGACGACGGTTCCCTTCTCGCCGCGCCGGACGTTGCCGCCCGCCGCCTGTGCTTGCTTGTAGGTCAGCCAGCGCTGTGCGCGATATCTGCCCGCGATCACCGCGCCCCACAGGATCAGGACGTTGATCCCCGAATACCGCCGCCCGGTCGTCGCATTGTGCGGCATGGCGCAGCCGCACGCCGCGCCGTCCCACGGTTGCACCCATGGCAGCCGCCCTGCCTCCAGCTCGGCAATCACCCGCGCGGTCACCTCGGCATAGAGGCTCTGCCGCTGCTCGCCTGTCTCAGGGCCCATCTTCCTTACTCCCAACCACCGCAGCCCGGCCGGAATGGCGGGGTGGGCGGCAGGAGCGTGCCCACCGGTCCCGCCGAAGCGGCGGGCAGCATCCGCAGGACCGAAACGAAGAGGAGGACCTGAGCGGAGCTCAGGTTGCGGCCCGCCGCGGCGGGACCAGAGGGTAGCGACGCCCACCCCGCCGAGCCGCGCCAAACCCAAGCCTGCGCGCAACGCGCCGACCGCCACGCCGGCGCGTAGCGACGGCCACGCGTCAGCGATCGTCATCCGAATGGCTCGAGACGCTTAAGGGCGGCTCGGCGACGCGGCAGCGGCGTAGAGCGCGGCCACGCCGCGGGCGTGGGATGCCGCTATGGCCGGATGAAAATTCTTAGTCGTGAAGCTTTTATGGGGTCGTAGAGGACACGTGCGATGCCGCCCGGATCGCGCGCCCTTGCAGCGCACACGTCAATCTCAATTCTATCCTCTGCACGTCAAAGCAACGCAGAAAGGACCACAGCATGACCAACACTCCCGACCGCATCCTCCGCCTGAACGCAGTGCTCGACCGCACCGGGCTCAGCCGGTCGACGATGTATCGGAAAATGCAGAATGGAACGTTTCCCCAGAATCTTCGGATCAGCGATCGTTGCGCCGGTTGGCGCGAATCCGCGGTCGATGCCTGGCTGCGCAATCCGATGTGTTATTCCGCGGATGCCGGTCAGTAGATCGAGCGTAAGTTTTGCGGCTACGTACCGCACCGAGCCCTGAAAGCTGGCTCGAAACAACAGCGATCAAAATCGCGACGCATTCGTTTGATGGGACCCTCGTGAACTTTTTGGACGCGCGGAATTAATGGTGAATCTGATATGGCGACCAGCGACGCGTATCTATCCTTCCCGGTAGAGCCAGTAACGCCGATGAGTGCCTTTGGAGGACCGCCGTGTCCGAAACCGACGCGCCTGAAAAGCCGCCTTTACGAGAGCCGCGCCAGCGGGTGATGCTGGGCGCGCGAATTTCCGGATTTTGGGGTGGTACCCCGACTCAGCATCGGGTCCGCGATTTGTCCAGCGGCGGTGCGCGCTTTGATCAGGCCAGGTCGCTCCGTGTCGGAAGTACCGTACTCGTATCGGTCGGAGCGCTGGAAGAAGTCGGTGCGACGGTCGTTTGGGTGTACGACGACGTAGCAGGTCTGCGGTTTGCCCAGACGATAGATCCGGACGCGGCACGCTCGAAAACCATCGTATCTACAGGTGGATCAACGGCTAACAGACTTAAGAGGACCGAACCTAGTCCCCGCGGTTTCAAAGCCGTAGGGACCGGCTGGGCGGCAAACCTCGATGATCCATACCGGAAGTGATCGTCGAGCAAATTGCTTGTCCTAGCGCTCGGTAATCGCCGCACAGAATTCAAGGATTGTGTGCTCGTCAGTTAATCGAGCATCATCTCGTTGCCGCCGGATTTCGCGACCATCCGGCCCATGGCATTAAGGAGTGCGCCCATCGCGACGGGTTTCTGGATTACGTCGTCGGCACCGGTCTTAAGGCAGCGCTCCCGGAGGTCGGTGGCTGTGTCGGCAGTAACGACAATAACCGGTAAGGCACCTTTTGCGTCGGCACGGGCGCGCAGGTGGCGGATCGCGGTCAAGCCATCCATCCCAGGCATGCGTAAGTCCATCAGAATGATCGTGTAGTCACCGTCCTCGATCATTTGGAGGCCGGTTTCTGCATCGGGCGCTTCGGCCATGTTTGCGCCAACGACGCGCAGCATGTCCTTCACCACCCGTCGATTCATCGCATCGTCCTCGACGAAAAGCACTTCCATGACCCTTCCTTTCGCTTTCAGCCTAGGCAGCGGACGTAAATAGCCGATTAACCGAGACGTCTGGGGTCTCGTCCGCCCGGTAGAAATCCGTCATGGCGGCGAGGAGCTGGACTGCACCAACCGGTTTCAGGACGATCTGACTTGCACCAATCATTGCAACGTCGCGCTCGGGGAGGGCTTCGCTCGGCGCGAACAACACCGTCGATGCAATCCCCTTGATCGATGCTGACCCGACAAGGCCGCGTAGCGAATCGAGAGCGTCCTTTTCTCGGAAGCAGGTCGATTTGCCTTCGACAAGAAGGTGATCGCATCCGCCTATGGATAGAATTTCGAGCGCGCGTTCTGCGCTATCGACGCAGTCGAAACTGCGCACGCTTCCTTCGAAAACGCTGCGTAATACGCCCTGTGTGATGCCATTAGCCTCCAGCAACAACAGGCGCACGTCGCTGAGAAGCACGGGAGCATTCTCCAACGCTTGGCCGAGATTGCCTCCCTCCCCGGCAGCTAAGAGCGGAATCCGCAGTTTAAAGGTTGACCCATGGTCGACCGTACTAACGACTGACACGTCACCCCCCAGCGCGCGCGCGAGGTTACGGCAGATTGCCAGCCCCAAGCCGGTCCCGCCAAATTGCCGCGTCGTCCCGCCGTCCACCTGATGGAAAGGTTCGAATATCGCTTCCAGTTGATCGGGCGGGATACCGATGCCGGTGTCGGCAATCGCCAGCTCCAGCATCCCCGTATCGCCACCCGTGCTCGTGACAACGGACAACACGACCGTGCCGCTGGGGGTAAACTTGATCGCGTTCGATAGCAGATTGAAGATGATTTGCCGGACGCGAGCACCATCCGACATGATCATCTTGGGCGTGCCGCCCAGATCCATAGACAGGCCGAGCCCCTTCCCAATCGCCTGACCCTGCCAAAGCCTCACCGAATCTTCCAGCATCCGGTGAAAGTCGGTGACTTCACTCACGACCGAGGTCTCGCCGGTCTCCATTTTGGCGACGTCGAGGATGTCGTCGACCAGCACACGCATGGCCTCGCCAGCGCCGTGCACCACTTCGACCTGCTCGCGCACTTCAGTATCGATGCGCTTGTTGGTGAGCAGGATTTGCGTCATCCCGAGGATCCCGTTCAACGGGGTCCGAATCTCGTGGCTGGTCATCGCGAGGAAATCGGTCTTTGCCTTCAGTGCCTTCTCGAGCCGCGTGTTGACGGTTGTCAGCACGTCGTTGGCGTCACGTACCTGGTTACGACTGCGGCGAATGGACACGTAGCCGAACAGCAGCAAACCAAAAACTATGCCGCCTGCACCAATCAGACCGCTCAGCACGATCGTGCGAAACTCAGATTTTTGCCGCTCGATAGCGATGTCGCGCTGGAGCTGGCCCTGTTTGAGCTGGGAGATTTTTAGGTTCTGATTTGCGAAATCGAAACGCGCGCCCATCAACTGCGAGCTGGCGGATGCGGTCAAGTTGCGCGCTTCACTGTCGAGCCGCTGGAAGGCCTTCAGGTGCGCCAGCGCGCGCTCTTGCTGTCCCAGCTTTTCGAAGACGGCGGCGCCCAGTTCATGAAATTCCTTGAACGGCAGTTGGGTCGTCTTGAAGTCTGCGTTGGCGAAGGTCTGGCTCAAGAGCGACGCTGCCCGCGGGTATTGCCCGCGCGCGGCAGCGACTTTGGCCTCCACGCCCAAGATGAACGGCCGCCAGCTCGCGGCTTCGCCGCTGTTTGACAACGCCAGCGCTCGACGAACCGTTTGCTCGGCCGCCACTGCTTGTCCATTTTCGACCTGTGCAATCGCGATGTTGCCCAGGATCCGCACGGTCAACAGATTGCTTCCGAGCTGCTTCGCAGCGATCAGGGCCAAGCGATATTCTCGCTCGGCATCGCCATATCGCCCGAGCTTGCGTAGCACCTCGCCTTGATTGTTATGCGCGCCGAGCGTCAATCCAGGCTCGCCGCTATAGGTATCGGCAGACTGAAGGTAGTACCGCAGCGCCTTGTTGTAGTCCCCTGAATCCCAATAGATTTGACCAATATCCTGCAGCACGATGGACTGGCTGCGTGGCACTTTGGCAGCACCGAAGATACGGAACGCGCGCTGATAGTCTTCCAAGGCGCCCATGACATTGCCCTGGATCGCCGAAATGCCACCACGCGACCGCATCAGATCGCCCTCAAGTTTTGAGTTCTGATCGACGCGAGCAATCGTCGCCAGAGCGGTGGCGACGGTCGTTTTCGCTTCGGCCGCACGGTTGACCATGATGAGCGATTCTGCGCGCAGCCATGCTGCCGTTGCTGCGGCGATCTGCGCATCGCGTGAGGCCGGCAGAGCTTTGGCCAGACCGGCCGCGATATCGCTCTTCGCCAAAGCCTGCTGGGGATCGCCCATCATCGCCGCTTTGGCTTCGGCTACAGCCTTGTCGAAGGTCGCGTAGGCGCCCTGCCGTGGGGGGTTCGCGATCGGCTCCGCGCCGACGACAGTCGCGCCGCTAATCAACGCAGCGAGGGCAAATGGGATCAGGTAACGCATAATAATCCCCCGGTTCACGAACGGGTTATCGCAAATGCGTTAAAAGTCTCTTCGATCGATCGACATGACCGTCCACCCTCGTTTGAGCGTGAGCGTTAAAGCGCCAGTCGGAAGCCCGCGCCAGCCATTACCGCAGGTGCGAGTTCGGTCGTCGGTCCTTTTAGGGTCGCCTGACCGAACAGTCGCACCTCGGCTGCGCCGTCCATCACCGCCATGCCGTAAGTGGCTTCACCGATGAACTGGCGCTCGGGCGAAACGAGATCAATCCTCTGTGTCACCGGGCCAAGCTCGCCGGTTTGCCGGTTTACGACCTTCACCGCGGTGAAATCGATTGCTCCGCTTTCCATATGCATCGGCTGCGACACCGTGAACCGAATGCTATCGTTGCGGTTCAAGATTTTGCGCTTGGTGCCCGACACCTGGAAGGCGCTGCTGATCAGCCCGCCGCTCGACACTGCGAGGCTCTGCCGTGCGCTGTCACCTGAATTCGTCCGCGCCATCATGCCGGTCGCCGTCAGCAACAGCGTCGGGGTGAGGCGAACTTCCGCGCCGAGACTGGCGCCTTCGGTGATCGATCCGTCGCGAAGGTCGGCCGGGTCGATCGACTGCGTACCCAGAAGCGCGCTGCCTTCCTCCAACCGGGTGTACGTTCCCGTCAGCTGCACGGCGTAAGACATAGTGTAGCTGACGGAGAAGGTTTGCGCCGATGCCTGATATGGCGCGATCGATCCGAAATCGATGCGGTCGGGAATCGACATCTGACGGACGTCACGCACCAGCTTACGCTGCGAGAACCCGCTAGAAACCTTCACGCGGTCTCCGATACTGATCGCGACCTGGCCATAGCCGCCGCCCGACGCGAACCCGAGCAGCGGATTGGAGCCGCCGGTGTAAGGATTGTAGTCTGACGCAATCCCGGTCCCGTTCAGACTGCCAAGCACGATGGCACCGTCACCTTCGCCCATCGTGAAACTAGCTCGGCCGTCGGGTACGGAAAACCGTACCGCGGACTGATAGGGTACGTTTGGCTGCCGGAATCCGACCTGCGGGGTTCGCGGCGCGATCGCCATCGAATAATTCAGGCCGCCCGAGGTTTGCACTGGCGAAGAGAAACTGAGCGCCCCGACGAAACCGGGGCCGGCCTGACCGGCTTTGCCACCCGCGCCGATCCAGGCAATGAACCGGCTGTAGATATAAGCCTGTAGCTGCTCCATGGTGCCACCCGACGACAGCGCGGTTTGGCCGACCAACTTGCTCGACATCGGAATGGCGAAATCGCGGAAGCTGTTGCCAATGTCTTCGTAGGCATAGAAGAACATCCCAGCCGCTTCCCATTTGGCGACTTCCTTCGGGTTCCTGATTTTTTTGGCCTGCGTTTCGCTGATTTTGCCGTCCTTATACTCGTACCATTTCAGCCCTTCGAAGCTGAGCGGTGACAGTGCGGCCGTCACGTCGAGTTCGCCGCGACCGTAGATCGGATCGACCCCCGGCGCGCCAAGATCCTTGGCGGAGCGCAGGATGATGTCGACGCTCTCCTTCGGATAGTTCGCGAGCCACGGCCACCGGTCGTGCAGCAAGGCGATCGTGCCCGAAACGAGCGGCGCGGCGAAAGAGGTGCCCGATACGCGCGTCACGCCGCCCAGGCCGTCGGACACCAAAATCATTTCGCCTGGCGCTACGAGGAAGCGATCCATCAATCGGTTGCCCGCGGAGCACACGCCGTTGTTCGTCAGGCAAGCGGTGCCGGGGCGGTTCGAAAAGGCGGAGATCGTACCGGTCGGATCGACCGAGCCGACCACGATCAGGTTGGGATTGGTTGCGAAGTTCCACGCGACATTCTGGGTTTGCGTCGACCCATCGTTACCCGCTGCAATGACGAAGACCGAACTTTTCGTCGCGGCGGCAACCGCGGGATCGGCAAACACGTCGTTCCAGCCCTGGTTCAGCGTCGAACCCGGTACGCCCAGCGACATGTTGATAATACTCGCGTTGTTCTGCGCCAGCATCAGCACACCGTTGCGCACATCGTCCCAGTTCGCCGTTCCGCTCGAGTCGAACGGATTATACGCAACGACCGACGCCATCGGCGCGATGCCCATGACGCCTCGGCCGTCGTGCGCCGCGATCATCAGGCTGGCCACGGCGGAGCCGTGTCCATTGGTGAAGTTCGAAATCCCGTTATAGCGGGTGATGTTTTTCGTGCCGTCCCCGGTTACCGTAAAGTCGAGCAATCCGATGATGCTGCGTTTTCCTTCGCCGATGGTCGCCGTGATCGATGGCGACCAATTCACCTCGGTCATCCAGTGATCGACCTGATCCATGCCCGAAAAGTTCATCAGGCCGTCATACCAGTCGAGGAAGAACTGCTGACGGAGGCCGGGCGATAGGGTGGCCAAGGTCTCAGGGCGCGACAGGTCGATGCCATATCGCGCGAGCAAAGGATTACTGAAGCCGGCTGCGAACGACAGACCCGTGCGTGCCTGGACCGCTGGACCATAGATTTGCTGCGACTGGGTGATCATCGTGTTCAGGGAACCGGCAAGCGCTTGATACTCGGCGGGGGCCTGATCGAACGTGCGAATGTTCGCCCATGCCGTGAGGGTCGTCTTGCTCCCGACGCTGAAGCTATCCCAGAATGTGCGGATATTGCCAATCAGGGGATCGAGTTCGCCTTCAGCGGGAGCAAGGCCTCCCCAGAAAGTGCGGATGTTGCCGATGTAAGGGTTCAGTTCCCCGCTAAACGTGCGGATATTGCCGATATAGGGGGTCAGGTCGCCGTTGAATGTCCGGATGTTGCCGATCAGGGGATCGATGTCGCCCTGGAACGTGCGGATGTTTGCGAGCGGGTTCACCGCCCCACCCAGTGCGACGATCGGTCGAGCTACTGGTGTAGCGGGAACAGACGCAGGTGTTGACGCGGGAGTCGGCGATGCCGTTGTCTGGGCGCCGACAGAGAACGGCGCGAGCGCCGCAACGAGTGCGGTGATAGCGCCGCCGAGCAATTTATTGCTTCGGAAAGATGCAGTCATTTCTTACCCCTCGAGACGGCCCTGTCCCATCTCAAGTGAGTCGCTTACGACGCTATTCCTATGCGAGCTGCCAACAGGGAGCGTTAAATTCATGTTCAGTCTGTTATTCTGCGAGAGAATTTCGGGAGATAGGGTCGATCAACGGCGAGCCGGAAGCCTGTTAGCTGGTCGGATGGAGGCAGACGATCGCGCTTCGACGACTATCGCGTCTACTAATACATTTATCGAGCACGCCGGCGAAGGTTCTTAAGAAGCGGCTTGCCAGGAATCGATCGTCGGATTGGAATTTTCGAGCCTGTCGAGACGCTCTGTGTCGCCAAGAAATTTGATGAGCGTGGTTATCGGCACAGGCGGCGAAATGAGATACCCCTGCAGCATATCGCATCCCATAATCCGCAGTAACGAGAGGGCTATGGGGTCGTCGACACCTTCCGCTGTCACTTCCATCTCGAGCGCATGCGCCAGGTCGATCGACGATCTCACCAATAAGGGATCGCGGTGACTTTCGGTCAAACCGCTGATGAAAAGCCGATCGATCTTCAACTCGTCAGCAGGAAGCTGTTTTAGATAGGCAAGGGACGACAGTCCCGAACCGTAGTCGTCGATCGCAATCCGGATGTTCGCCTCGCTGAACGCTGCGAGGTTGGCCAAAGCGGCATCCGGATCGGTAATGACGGCAGTTTCGGTAATCTCGAAGCCGATACGTCCCAAGGCAGCCCCGACAAGCGTGAGAATACGTTTCGCAAAATCAGCATCAGGGAGCAGTTGCCCTGAGAGATTGACGAAGATTTCAATTTCGTACCCGGCATTGGCCAACGCTATCTGATCCGCGATTGCGCGTTTGATGACCCATTCCGTGAGGTCGCGGATTGCGCCCGTCTCCTCGGCGACAGCAATGAACCGAACCGTGGGCACCTGCCCAAGCGTCGGGCTGAACCAGCGGAGCAGCGCTTCGACCGACGTTACACGATTGGTTCGGGCGTTGAGCTTGGGCTGATAGTAAAGCTGCAGTTCGTCATTCATCATGGCGAGCGGCAGAGCGCGCATCAGTTCCAGGTCAGCGAAGCTCTGCTGGGCAAGGATTGCTGCGTCGGCAAATCGAACTTTTTGATGATCGGCCTGCGCTGCCGACAGGGCTGCTGCCGCCTGATCTAGCAGTTCGTCGCGGATCGAACTGGTACCGGCATCGGCGAAACCGATACTGACGACGAGTTCGAACTCATATTCCTCGACCGTGACGCGATGTTCGATCGACGGAAGCGCGAGGCGCAGACTGTCAATCGCGGCGGCGGCTGATGATGCTGGGAACGCGAATTCCACGGTCGTGCGTCCGACACGCCCGATCTCGGCTCCGGCGATTGTTTCCGCGATGCGCCTGGCGATAAGGTTGAGCACGCGGTTGCCCAAACTGTATCCGACACTGCGCCGAAGCGCTGAGAATCGTTCGATTTCGGCGATCGCCACAAAGGTGAGAGAATCTGTCTGGGCCGTTTCCTGAGCAGCCGGCGAGCCTCGGAGCGCTTCGTAGACACCAGCTGCCGCCTGAGTCGTTTTTGCCGAGACATCCGCTTTGGTCGGCTCGGATGCCGAACCGGTCATCCCGATGCGACGCGCCACGGCCCGCCTCATCGTTCGGAGTGCGGTGGGCAACTCAAACCGCTTGGTCACAGGCTACCTTTTTCGGCGTATGCCGTCGTTCTTAACTGAAGCTCACGCATCACTATCGGCGCCGTTCACCGGAACGCCGCTCCTCGCCAACATAGACCGTTGGAATTGGCTGACGGCGGTCGTCATTGCGACGGTTGTCCCGAACAGGTTCGTCTTTCGCTTTGGTCGACATGACAATCCTTTGTGTGGTCGGCTTTCCCGCTCCGCAGGCGGTCAGAATGCTCATCGCCCGGTGCATTTCGTTGGCGAGCGCCTCGTCTCCGAGCCGCAAGGCCGCCTGAACATTGTCCAATAAGAACTGCTCCGCTCGATCTCCGTGATCGAGCCTCGCGCCGCACGCCAAAATCAGATCATCGAGATTTCTAGACACACGGTGCTCCCACGAAAGCCATGCGCCCATCACCTGTCGAATCAGTTAAGGAGGTCGGGTCGGCGGGAGCTTTTCAGACTGATCTAGCGCAAGATCTTAGCTGCTGTGGGTCGCTTCGGGCGGGATTGTTTCGAGGATGCCGTCGTGCTGGCGAGACGTTTCACCTCCCGGGTCCAAGCGGCGAGCGCGACCCGCTTCTCGTCGTAGTAATTGTGCCGCTGGTAGACGCCGACAATTCCCGACCGCGATCCGGACAGATGATTCAACACGGCTTCGGTCACCTCCAGCCGGACGCCCAACCGCTGCAATCCGGTGGCGACGGTGCGGCGCAGGTCATGCAGTGTCCAATGCGGTACCGGAACGTCGATCTCGACCTCCAGCGCGGCTCGGATGCGACGCACAGCCTTGCTAAATCCGCTCGGGCTCGCCTCCCAATTTCCCTTTGCGGGTAGCAGCTTGTCGCTCTTTTCGATCGCGAGTAGCTCCCGAATGATCGCTAACGCCATGGGCGGCAGCGGTACAAGGTGGGTTGCCCCGTTCTTGGCGCGCGCGCCGGGGATGGTCCAAAGTTTCGCCGCAAGGTCGAACTCTCCTCTGCCTGCGTCAAATACCTCGTTGCGCCGCTGCCCGGTCAACAAAAGTAGCTTGATGGCTGGACCAAACGGCTTCGGTTCGCGCTCAAGTATGCGCCAGAGCGCTCCAACCTCTGTTTCACTGAGCACCCGGTCGCGCGGCTTGGGGGCTGGCGGGCGCCCGGCATCGCGACACGGATTAGCGTCAAGATTGTCAAGACGCGGCATCGCCCAGCCATAGAAGGAAGAAAAATACCCTAGCACGTTGCGCGCCATGACCGGGGTGTCCTCAGCAATCTCGTCGATAAATCGGGTGATCTCGCTGCGCCTGATCTGCTCGGCTGCGCGGTCGCCGAACACCGGCAGGATGTGTCGTTTAAAAACGCGCTCCACCTCACTGATCCTGCGAAGATTCGCTTTGGCTTTGAGGTAGCTTGGGAACAACGCATTAACTGTCAGGACCGGCGCAACCTTCCGGCGCTGTGGCAGCGCGGTTACGGGATCGGCACCCATCTCAATGTCGGAAAGGAGTTGGCGCGCTTTCTTGCGCGCTTCGGCCAGGCCGAACCGGGTGGAGAAGCGACCGAGTGTGATATTGCGATAACGGCCAGCGACGTTCTTGCGCAGCATGAACGTCCGTGTGCCCGAGACGCCGACCCGAATGCGAAGGCCAGGCACGGATTGGTCGCGAACTTCGACCTGCCCTTGGCGTGGTCGCCGGATCGCCATGATCTTGGCGTCGGTCAGGATCGTTTGCAACGTACCTTGTCCAACAGGCATGGCCATTTCTCCAATCAGCGGGTCCTGGCTGAATGCGGCTACCGTAGGTAGCAAGTGGCCGGGACGTTCTGAGCAGCTGTTGGAAATTATATCATGTAAGTTGTTGGGGTTGAACCATAGCAGGATTTCCCTGTTCATGCTTTGTTCGCGCTCTTAATCAGCGGGTCCTTGGTTCGAGCCCAAGTGCGTCCACCATAACTTCTAAAATTCATTTGTGTGACTGAGCACTATTTCTCCGCTGTGGAAGCGGTGATCGGAGTTTGGATCAGTCGCCTGCGCGAGCCCACCCCGGTGCGGCGGGTTCGAGGGTTTCGAGAAAGGCTGCGGCGCTGGATCGATATTCGGCGCGGACGGACTCGGGCATCCTGCGCCACGTGGCGTACATGTTTCCCATCCGCATATTGCCCCTGAGCCGTGTTTCGTGCCGGGCGAGAAAATCCCAGTACAAGGCGTTGAACGGGCACGCGTCCGGACCCGTCTTCTGCTTCACGTCGTAGCGGCAACGACCGCAATAATCCGACATCCGATTGATGTACGCGCCGCCCGACGCATATGGTTTCGAGGCGATCATGCCGCCGTCCGCGAACTGGCTCATCCCGATGACGTTGGGCAGTTCGACCCATTCGTAGGCGTCGAAATACACGACCAGGAACCAGTCCGAGATCGCCTGCGGGCTGACGCCTGCGATCAGCGCGAAATTGCCGAGCACCATCAGCCGCTGGATGTGGTGCGCATAGGCCTCGCGCTTCGTCTGGCCAATGCTTTCCGCCAGGCAGCGCATGTCGGTCTTTCCGGTCCAGTAGAATTCCGGCAGCGGCCGATCCGCCGCCAGCGCGTTGCGTCCGGCGAATTCGGGCATGTCCCACCAGTACATCCCCCGGATATATTCGCGCCACCCGATGATCTGACGGACGAAACCCTCGACCGAATTCAGCGGCGCATCGCCGCGCTCATACGCCGCGACCGCCGCTTCGCAGACTTCCATCGGCTCCAGCAGCCCTAGGTTCAGGTACGGCGACAGCGCGCTGTGATAGAGGTAATCCTGCCCCGCCACCATCGCGTCCTGATAGCGCCCGAAGTCAGGCAAAGCGGTCGCGACGAAATGTGCGAGCGCCCGCCTCGCCTGCTCTCGGGTCACGGGCAGTTCGAACGGGGCGAGATCGCCGAAGTGATCGCCGAATTCAGTTGCGACCAGCGCCAGAACGTCATTGGTGATCTCGTCGGGAGCGAAGCGTTCGGGCGTTGGATAGTTCAGGCCGCGCGGGGGGCGTTCGCGATTGTCCTTGTCGTAGTTCCACTGCCCGCCCTCCGGCTTTCCATCGGGCGTCATCAAAAGGCCGGTGCGCCGCCGCATGTCGCGATAGAAATATTCCAGGCGATGTTCCTTGCGGCCCTGCGCCCAAGTGTAGAAGTCGTTGAGACTGCATACGAAGCGGTCATCCTCGAGTATCTCGACCGGCAATCCGGTGCGATCCGACCATTCGTCCTGCATCGCACGCACGCGATATTCGGCGGCGGCGGTGACGCGGATCCTGTCGGGCCGGTGCCGTTCGGCAGCGCGGCGGAGTTCCGCGGTGAAGCCGTGACAATTGGCCGGATCGTCCAGCCTGACATAGTCCACCGTCCACCCGGCCCCGCGCAACGCCTCCGCGAAATGGCGCATCGCGGAAAAGATCAGCGCAATCTTCTTTTTGTGATGGCGGACGTAGGTCGCTTCTTCGCGCACCTCCATCATCAGGATGATTGCATTTTCGGGTCTTACGTCCCGCAGGCTGGCGATGGATTCGGAAAGTTGGTCGCCAAGGATCGGGATCAGGATCGTCATCTCCGCAGAACGCGCGCGCCGTCCGCGCGGTCCGCCCCCGCACCGCTATTTCGTTGCGGCGAGAGCGGCGGAATTTCGGATGGGGTCAGGATCGAGCGGGGGCGGGTCGGACGATCCGGTCAGTGTCGCTCGAAGATCTTGCGACCGGCGGGACCGAAGGCGATCACTTCGTAATGGTCAGCCTTCATTCCTGGCATCTCCATCCCCGGTGATCCCATCGGCATTCCCGCGACCGCCAGGCCCGATACACCCTTCGGCCGCTCAGCCAGCGCGCGTTTCATATCGGCGATGGGCACGTGCCCCTCGAAGCTCATCCCGTCGATCAGCGCGGTGTGGCATGAGGCGAGGTCGGCGGGGACACCGCGTTGCCTTGCGAACGCGCCGCGGTTCGAATCGTCGATGATCGTCACCTGGCGGCCGAACTGCTTGCGGACCTGTGCCGCCCATTGCTCGCAACAGCCACAGCCGGGATCGCGGTGCATGACGATCGGCGTGGCGGCGATCGCCGTGGCGGGCAGCGCCAGCGCAAACGCGGCGATGAGGGTGCGGATCGGGGGCATCGCGGGTCTCCTGTTCAGCGCGGGCCGCGCCAAATGCGCAGGCGGGCGGCGGGCTTTAGACCGCCCTGGTGCGACGGGCATTTAGCGTAGCGGAACTGGCGGTCGGTGCACAGCCAGACCTCGTCGAGCCAGCCCTGACGATCGGCGGTGATGCGCATCATATCGGCGCCGACGCCGGGGTTGGCGCGCGCCATCGCCTGCGCAAAGCGGCCAGCGGTCAGCGGACGTCGCGACAGCGCCTGCATGTCGGGATAGCGGAGCTTCCGGTACATTGCGGTCGGGCGGCGGAAATAGCCGTCGGGCGTCTCGCCCGCCATGCATGTGCCGTGCTTGGCCCATTCGTGTTGGAGGAGCTGCGCCGAGGGCGTGCTGCACAGGTTCGCGCGGATCGTACGCGGGGAGAGCAAGGGAGTTGCGGCGCAATATTGAGGCCAGTCCTTCCCCACGCCATCGGGCCACAGGCCGTGCAGGACGAAGCCGAAGCGGTTTGCGCCGCACTGAAACCGCGATCGGTCGTCGCGCGCATGGCTGCGGCAATATTGCGGCGACCAGCTGATCGCCAGCGTATAGCCGCCGATCGGCAGCACGCGCCGCGGCTGCTTTTCGTCGGGCAGGTCGGGGCGCGGGCGCGGCGGCGTGCCGGGAAGCGCGCATTTATAGGCTTGCGCGGTGGCGACGCCGGGCGCGGCGAGCGCGACGGCGGCGAGGAGGCAGCGGATCATTCTATGGTGACTCCGATCGTGTCTTCGCCGAACCAGGTCTTTGCGTCGGGCCGGAAAAGCGGGACGGCGGCGGCAACGCAGAGCGCCGATACGGCGACCGACAGAAGCTTTATGGTGGGGCCGGGCAACCCCGGTTGGCCGATTGCGATCAGCCCGAAAATGAATGTGATGGCCGAGCAGACGGCCAGCGCCACTGCTGCCCGTTTCGCGATCCGGCTGGATCGACGCGCGACGAAATACCAGACGGCGACCGACACCGCCAAGATGGCGAGGACCACCGTCGCCATTGCGGCCGCGGGCGTAGCGAGGATGGCGTTGGTCGCCAGCAGTGCAACCCGGTAATCCCAGGTCATCGCCTGCAACACGCACCACAGAAGCAGCGAGGCCAGAAACAGGCGTTCGAACAGAAGGATGGAGCGGGGACGTATCATCGAGTCGAGGTTGTCCTGAAGAGTTGGCATGACGCTACTCGTCGCACGCCACTGCGCCAAGTGGTTCAGACAGGGCTGAAATCCAGTCCGATGTCGGCCGCGGGGGCGGATTGGGTGATGCGGCCGACGCTGACGTAGGTGACGCCGGTTTCGGCGATCGCGCGGATCGTTTCCAGCGTGACCCCGCCCGACGCCTCGGTCGGAACGCGACCGCCGATCAGCGTCACTGCGCCGCGCAGCATCGGCGGCGTCATGTTGTCGAGCAACAGATGCGTCGCGCCCGCGGCCAGCGCAGGTTCGATCTGGTCGACCGAATCGACCTCCACGATGATCTCGGCGATCCCGGCGGCCTTCGCGCGGCGGACCGCTTCACCGACGTTCCCCGCGACCGCGACGTGATTGTCCTTGATCATCGCCGCATCCCACAGCCCCATGCGGTGGTTCTTCGCGCCGCCCATTCGGGTGGCGTATTTCTCCAGCACGCGCAGGCCGGGAATGGTCTTACGCGTGTCGAGCAACGTCGCGCCAGTGCCGGCGATGCGGCCGGCATAAGCGCGGGTCAGCGTCGCGATGCCCGACAGATGCTGCACGGTGTTGAGCGCCGAACGCTCGGCGGTGAGCATCGCGCGCGCGCGGCCCTCCAGCCGCATCAGGTCGGTTCCCTTGGCGACCTGTGCGCCGTCCTCGACCAGCATTTCGACCCGCACGTCGGGGTCGAGCGCGCGGAAGAAGGCGGCGGCGATCTCGAGCCCCGCGACCGTGATCGCGTCGCGCGTGTCCATCACCGCGGTGAAGCGAGCGTCCTCGGGGATGACCGCGGCGGAGGTGACGTCCCCGCCCTCCCCCAGATCCTCCGCCAGCGTGGCGACGACGAACGCGTCGAGATCGAAGCCGGGAAGCGAAAAGCTCACGGCAGAACCTCTTCCGAATCGACGCCCCACAGCCGCGTCGCCTCGACGAAGCCCGACTGCCCCTTCACATCGAAGCGGCACCAGCCGTCGCGGCACTGGCTCAACCGCCCGATCACGCCGGGTTCGGCGCGCCACAGCAATTTGCCCGCGAAATTCGGCTTGTCGCGCAGTTCGACGATCGATCCCTGGACGACGGCGGTGCGCGTGCTGCCGATCAGGTTGCCCAGCATCCAGCCCTGCGTGCCGCCGGGATCCTCGACCTTGCGCCATTCCTTGAACACATCGATCACCTTCACCGGCAGGTCGGCGCGGACGTACATCCACGTGGCGGGATAGGTGCGGCCGGGGCCGCTGCGCATCCGTGCGCGGCCGGGCGTAATCGAGGCGAAATAGGGCGTCTTGCGCGGCGGATCGGCCGCCTGCACGTCCGCTGCCGCCAGCGTCACAAGCGCCACGCCCGCGATGACCGCTCCCAAGCGTCGCATCTCTTGCCCCTGCTTTCCGAAAAATTCCCCGCCACATCTAGCCGCTTGGCTGCGTGCCGCACAACCGCATCGTTGACGCATGGCGCGGGTTTCGCCAATCCGGCGCGCATGGTCGACACGCGGCGCTGCGCCAACCCGAAAGTGATCGTCACCCGCGAACTGCCCGATGCAGTGATGGACCGGCTGGAGGCGTTGTTCGACACGACCAACAACCGCACCGACGAAGCGATGCCGCGCGATGCGCTGGCCGCAGCGATGGCCGATTGCGATGTGCTGGTTCCGACCGTCGTCGACGCAATCGACGCCGATCTGATCGCGGGCGCAGGTGAGCGGCTGAAGCTGATCGCCAATTTCGGTGCGGGCGTGAACCATATCGACCTGAAGGCCGCGCGCGCGCGCGGCATCATCGTGACCAACACGCCGGGCGTCCTGACCGAAGATACTGCCGACATGACGATGGCGCTGATCCTGTCCGTGCCGCGACGGCTGGCGGAGGGTGAGAAACTGGTCCGGTCGGGCACGTGGAAGGGCTGGACCCCCGGCGGGATGATGGGGCACCGGATCGGCGGCAAGGCGCTGGGCATCGTCGGGATGGGGCGGATCGGCCAGGCAGTCGCGCGGCGGGCGCGAGCGTTCGGGCTGAGCGTGCACTACCACAACCGCCACCGGTTGCCGAAGGTGGTGGAGGCGGAGTTCGGCGCGCAATGGCACCCGAACCTGGACGAGATGTTGGCGAGCATCGATATCCTGACGATCCACACCCCGCTGAACGACGACAGCCGCGACCTGATCGACGCCGCGCGGATCGCGTTGCTGCGGCCGCACGTGTTCCTGATCAACGCCAGCCGCGGCGGGATCGTCGATGAGGATGCGATGGTCGCCGCACTGGAGGGCGGCAGGCTCGCAGGGGCAGGACTGGACGTGTGGCGGCACGAACCCGCGATTGATCCGCGGTTGCTGGCGATCCCCAACGTGGTGATGACGCCCCACATGGGCAGCGCGACCTATGAAGGCCGCATCGCGACGGGCGAGAAGGTGATCCAGAACATCCGGATGTGGGCCGACGGGCACCGGCCGCCGGATCAGGTGCTGGAGGGGTGGGCTTAGCTGTCGAGATCAAGCGCCCATCGAAGGCGTTCTACCTGATGCATCTGCTGATGGAGGATAGCCACGACGCGAATGGAACCATCACGGGCGACGCGCCAATAGACGAAATGCGCACTGCACCTGTAATGGTAACCGTCCACGCCAACATCGGCCGAGATCACCCTCCAAGGTACTTGTCGAGCCGCAATGCGTTCGATCACGTCTAACAATTGATCCGAGTATTTGTCTGCTTGAGCTCTACCCCAACGGCGAAATGTGTAGTCGTAGATGTTTTCTAAATGCGCCAGCGCCACCGGAGCGATCGTGACATCGATCACGCGTAGCGCTGTTTCATGCGTTCGCGAAATTCATCGGCATCCAGCGGAACGAAATCGCTTTCGGGCGTCGCAAACGCACGCTGCAGTTCAGCCTTCAGCACCTGAAAGCGTTCGTCTTCGGCACGCGCGTGATCGCGCCGGATCAGGTCGCGGACATATTCGCTGACGTTTTCGTAGCGGCCGTATTCGCCGACGCTGGCCGCGACGTGATCGCGGAGCGGGCCGCCGACCCGGACGTTCAATGTCATCGTATCCGCCATACCGCCACTCCTGTATCCATAATCAACAATAATGAGGACAAGCGACCAACGCAACATGGGAAAGAAAATTCGCGGCTTCTTTACATGCAATAATCGCCAATCATCGCGCTTCATGTTACGCCGAACGTGTGACCACATCACCCGCCCCGCATCTGTATCCGATCCCGATCGATGCGTCCGACATCGATTTCATGGGACATGTCAACAACGCCAGCTATCTCCGCTGGGTGCAAGAGGCGGTAATCAGCCACTGGCAGCGGATCGCGCCGGCCGATGCGGTAGCAGCGCACGCGTGGGTCGCGCTGAAGCATGAGATCACCTACCGCAAACCCGCTTTCCTGAACGACGAGGTCATCGCCACCGTCCTGCTCGAAAAGGTGCAGGGTGCGCGTGCGTTCTACGAAACGATCATCCGCCGCGGCGAAGAGGTGCTCGCCGAGGTGAAGTCGAGCTGGTGTTGCCTCGATGCGGAGACGTTGCGACCATCTCGGCTGGCACGCGACGTGGTGGAGCGGTTCTTTCCGAAGGATTGAGCCCCTGCTTGGCCAAGCCGCACCTACCGATAAACGTACAAGCGCCATAACCAAACAGACAGTGCGGTCGATACGACAACCCAGACAGTGATGACGAAGGCTGCCGCGACGCGGCTTGTTGGCCGGTCGGGTCGCACCATCGCCTGCGCCCGAAAATTATCCATCAGGTCTGCTGGGATCAGACGGACGACGATCGCGATACCCAGCGGTACGATGATCAGATCGTCCAGATACCCGAGGACAGGAATGAAATCTGGGATTAGATCGATCGGACTGAGCGCATAAGCGGCGACGGCCCCGGCGATCACCTTAGCGACCAGCGGCGTTCGCGGGCTGCGGGAGGCGATCCAGACCGCGACGACCTCGGTCTTCAGCGCCTTTACCCATGCCCGAAAACGATCAACCCGCGTCGTCATGAAAGCAGCATGGCGCATAGCCTGACTTCCGCAACCGCGACTCAATCCCCCGTCAAAATCCGGTCGACCAGTTGCTTCACGCTCGGCACGAAGCCGTTGGAGTAGAACGGGTCGCGCTTGAATTCGTACGCGCTGTGCCCGGCGAACATCAGGTTCTGTTCGGTGTCGCCGCCGTGCGCGATGTCCTGCAGCGTCTTCTGGATGCAGAAGCTGCGGGGGTCGGCGAGGCGGCCGGTCGAATTGGTGTCGGTGTCGGCCCAGCTCGAGAATGAGCATTGCGACAGGCATCCCATGCAGTCGGCCTGATCCTTGCGGATTTCCTGCTTCTCGCCCGGCGAGACGAAAACGAGCGTATTGTCGGGTGTCTTCAGCGCGTCTGTGTGGCCTTCGCCGAACCAAGTGCGGGCGCGCAGCAGGTCGTTGCGGGTGACCCAGAAATTCTTGCCCTTCACGCCCACGTCAAGCTGGAAGACGTGATCGCCCGCCTCCTGTGTCGAAAAGGCGATCTGACGTTCGGAGCGGGCCTCCAGCGCACGCAGGAACGGATTGCGCACCGCGGAGGAGTAAAAACCGGTCGGGGAGAAACGGTGCAACAGCACCTCGCCTTCCTCGATCGTCGTCAGCCGGTCTTTCCAACCCTGCGGGATCGGGCTTTCCTGCGTCAGCAAGGGCCGCGTGCCATATTGGAAGGCGATCGAGCCGAGTTCGGGATTGTCGATCCAGTCGCTCCAGTCGCGCAGATACCAGACGCCGCCCGCCATCACGATCGGCGTGCTGTCGGGGATGCCGCCCTCGCGCATCACCTCGCGCAGTTCTTTTACGCGCGGATACGGATCCTGCGGCTTCAGCGGGTCTTCGGCGTTGGACAGGCCGTTGTGCCCGCCCGCCAGCCACGGGTCTTCGTACACCACCGCAGCGAGCCATTCCGACGCCTTCGAATAGGCGCGCTTCCACAGCGCACGGAACGCGCGGCCGGAGCTGATGATTGGCAGATAATGGACGTTATAGGAGGCGGTGATCTCGGACAATTTGTACGGCATCCCCGCGCCGCAAGTAACACCCGATACGAGGCCGCGGGTGCGTTCGAGGACTCCGTGCAGGATGCGCTGGGCGCCGCCCATTTCCCACAGCACGTTGATGTTGATCGCGCCCTTGCCGCCCGCGATATCATGGGCGCGCCTGACCTGCTGCACCGCGCCCTCGATGGCGTATTCGACCAGTTCTTCGTGCCGTTCGCGGCGGGTGAGCGCCTTGTAGATCTGCGGGATGATCTTGCCGTCGGGGTCGTAGCTGTCGGCATTCACCGCGCTGACCGTGCCGATTCCGCCCGCCGCAGCCCATGCGCCGGCCGAGGCGTGGTTGGTCGCCGCGACGCCCTTGCCGCCCTCGACGAGCGGCCAGACTTCGCGCCCGTTATAGACGATCGGCTTCAGCCCTTTGAACACGGCAGCAGTACACCTTCTGTGTGGGATACGATTTCCTATAGCGGAAGGTTGCGCCGACGCGAGCGAATTGCGACCTAAATCAGGCTGCCGGGGCGGCGCATCGCGGCTTCGTAAAGCGCGGCGTAGCGTGCGATCATCTTGTTTTCGTCATATTCCGCGCGTGCTTTCACACGGTTGGCCGCGCCGACGGTTGCACGGAGCGCGGCGTCCTTCACCAGCGGCAGCATCGCATCGCGCAGGCGGATTTCGCCGTGATAGTCGGTGACGAACGGGGCGTTTTCGGACGAGAGCATCTTCGGCACGTCGCCGACCGGGGGTGACACGACGGGCAGACCAGCGGCCATCGCTTCCACCACCGAAATCGGGAATTGTTCGGACCAAGACGAGAGCGCAAAAATGTCGAAATGCCGCATGAAGCGGTAGGGGCGATCGAGCAAGCCGGGCAGGATCACGCGGTCGTCGATCCCCATCGCCAGTGCGGCGCGTTCGATCTCGGCGCGTTCCGGTCCCTCCCCGACGATCACCAGCTTGAACTTTCCCGGCAGGCCGCCCGCGGCGCGGACGAGTGCGGGCAGATCCTTAACGGCGCGAAGGCCCGCGACGGTGCCGATGACGATGTCCTTGGGGCCGCGGACGAAGCCTGGGATCGCGCCCGGTTCCGGGTCTTGCGCGTAGAGATCGGTGGCGATGCCGTTGACGATGCGGTGGACGCGCGCGCGGGGTTGCTTCCACGTTTCCAGCGCGATCTTCTCCAGCGCCTCCGACGGCACGGCCAACGCATGCGCCGCGCCGAGCGCGAGGCGGCGGTAGATGTTGCGCTCGCGCTTCAGCCCGCGCGCTTCATCCTCGTTGAAACCGTCCTCGTGGTGGACGAGGCCGGGCGCCCCTTTGCCGAAAACGCGCCGCGCCATGACGCCGTCGATCGCGCCCCAATTATAGGTCAGCACCAGATCGAAGCGGCGCATGTACTTCGCGATCGCCTCGTACCGCGCGACCGACGGGCGGCCGGTCAGCGGCGGCGCGTCCTGCGCGATTTCGTATTTTATGCCCTTGGCGATGCGGTCGCGGGCGGAGAGGTTGCCGGGCATTCCCGACACGATCGTATGCCGCGCGCGATCCCCGAACGCGTTCATCAACCGCACCGCGCGCGCCTCCTTGCCCCCGAGATCGAAGGTCGAATGGAGGTGGAGGATGTGGGGTGGCAGCGACGGCATCAGGCGTGACGGACCCGCGAATGTTGAGAATGTTGAGACGCTGGCGCGGTTTTTCGGGAGGTCTCAACTTTCGCGGATGGCCGGCTCATGCTTCTCCCATGACACAGGACGGGCGTTGTAGGACAGCCTCCGAATCCTCCCCCGCCAGGGCGAGGTGGCGCCGAAGGCGACGGAGGGGGAGGTCGGCGATGCGCTTGGATTGTGTCGCGTCCTCAAGCGTATCGCTTACCTCCCCTTCCGTCACGCTACGCGTGCCACCTCTCCCCGGCGGGGAAGGATTGCGAAGTTATTTGCCGATCGCGTTCTTTGGCATATGCGTGATCCGGCACGCCAAGTCCGCCTCGCCGCTCGCCACGATCCAGTGATCGCCAGCGTCGGCGATGCCGGTCGTAAAGACGACGTCGTCGATATACATCTGGTCCTTCAGCGGCTCGGTGAGCGCTGGGTTCGGTTCGAGGAGCGCTTCGTGCTGCGTCCGTACTGTCCGCCACGGCTCGTCCCTATCGAGCAGGGTCCAGTAGGTGCGGTAGATGCCAACGACGCCCGATGGCTCGACGCCGTGCCATAGGGTCAGCCAACCGTCCTTGGTTAGCACCGGCGGGGTGCCGCCGCCGATGCGGGCGGTGGCGGTGGTGGCGGCGTGCGGGCGGACGCCGGGGTGGTCGCTGGGTTTCCAGTGCAGCGCGTCGGGCGAGCTGGCGAGGTTGATCGACGGCCCGGCGCGCCATTCGCTGCCGGGCGGGTAGGCGAAATACAGGTCGCCGAGCGGGCGGGTCTGCGCCCAATATCGACCACCGATCAGCCCTTCGAATATCAGCATGTCCTTGTTCTGGTGATCGAGGACGATGCCTTCGAGACGCCAGTCGAGCGCGTCAGTGCTGGTGTAAAGCGTGGTCGAATGCCGTTCCGGGCTGACCGAGCATGTCGTCATCAAATAGCGGTCACCGACGCGGCTGATCCGAGCGTCCTCGACGCCGTAGCATTGGTATGGTGCGCGCGGAGCGATGGCGCGGTCGTAGTGAATCGCCTCGATGCGGCGGCCTTCGGAATCGAGTTCGACCGGCAGCAGCCACGAGAGCGAGGTCAGCGCCATCACCCGCCAGCCCCCGTTTTCCTTGGCCCCGCGCAGCATGAATTTTCGCGGGTCGGCGGTGTCGACCAGCCCGAGCGGCCACGGATCGAGGTGGTAACCGTCGTCCGCCCAGCGGATTGCGTGGATGTGGCCGTCGCGGATCGGATTGCGCAGCGCTTCGGCGACGCGGACCATCAGCAGCAGATTGCCGTTCGCTAGGCGCGTCATGCCGGGGTTGAACGCCCCGAGGACGTAGGTTTCGGCGTCGACCTTTCCCGCAGCAAGCGGGGAGCGGGTAAGGTCGATGTCGGCGGGGACGAGGATCAGATGGTCGAGGGGGAAGGTCATTTCACGCGCTCGTCCGTGATGTAAGCACCTCCCCGGCGAAGGCCGGGGTCCAGTTTCGGCGTCGTCTAATAGTGAGGATATCGCGCGCCAACCAACGCGGCGCAACTGGGCCCCGGCGTTCGCCGGGGTGGTGCTTGAATGGTGATCTTGCGTGCATCCCCGACGAAATTTTCATGCAGCCGCGGGTTCCGCGGTGCGTGCGAGCAATCGGTCGATCGGCGCTTCGACCACCGCCTCCGTCAGCGTCGGCGCGTGGCCGACGCCGGGGACGACGACCAGTTCGGCGTTCGGCAGCGCAGAGGCCATCCGCTCCGCGACCCCTTGGGACAATATGTCCGATCGTTCTCCGCGCACGACCAGCACCGGCACCGTACCCAGCGACGCCAACGCACGCCACATGTCCGGACCCGCCTCGTTCCCCGGCACGCGGAACGGTTCGGCGATCTTCATGTCATAGTCCAGCACGATGCGCCCGGCGCTGTTCAGCCGGTAGAGGCGCTTGGCCATCGCCAGCCATTCCTCGATCTGCCAGCCGGGATAGACGTCGCCGTTGCTTTCGCCGACATGGCGCGCGGCGTGCATCCAGGTCGGGAAATTGCTGGCACGGCCGACGTAGCTGCGGATGCGCGCGAGGCCCGCGGCGTCGATCTCCGGCCCGACATCGTTCAGCAGCGCCCCGGCGATCTGCCCCGGGAGGAGCCCGGCGAGCAGCATCGTCACGATCCCGCCGAGCGAGGTGCCGATCGATACGAAGCGGTCGATGCCCTGTTCGGTCAGCAGCTTCGTCACGTCCTGCGCATAGGTGAGCGGGACGTAGGTCATCGGATCCTTGGAATACGCGCTTTCGCCGCGGCCGCGAAAATCGATCGCGATGACGCGGCGCGGCCCGGCCAGCCGTTCGGCCAGCACGGCGTAGTCTCGCGCGTTGCGGGTCAGGCCGGCCATGCAGATGATCGGCGGCAGGCTCGCGTCGCCGGGATAATCGCGCGCGTGGAGCCGCAACCCGTCGTTCGACCACCAATAGATGTCAGCCCACGCGGTCATGCTTGCACCTTTGGTTGCGCCCGCCCCATATCACCGGATGCTTACAGACCCGCAAGCCTATCGACCCGAGGTCGCGTTATTGACGCTCGGGAATACTTTCTACGACGCGGTGTGCGCGGCGGATTTTCCCGAAACGCAGGTGCGGTTTCGGAACGATCGTGCGGCGGCGGAGGTGGGGCTGGACGGGTTGAGCGACGCGGAATGGGTGGCGCATTTCGGACGGTTCGCGCCGCTGACCGGCACGCTGCCCGAACCGCTGGCGCTGCGTTACCACGGTCATCAGTTCCGCGTGTACAATCCCGAGATCGGCGACGGGCGCGGCTTCACCTTCGCGCAGCTTCGCGACGATCGCGGGCGGTTGCTTGACCTGGGCACGAAGGGGTCGGGGCAGACCCCGTGGAGCCGGTTCGGCGACGGGCGGCTGACGCTGAAGGGCGGCGTCCGCGAGGTGCTGGCGAGCGAGATGCTGGAGGCGCTGAACGTGCCGACCAGCCGCAGTTTCTCGCTGCTAGAAACCGGCGAGGCGCTGGAACGCGGCGATGAGCCCTCCCCCACCCGGTCCGCGGTGCTGGTGCGGATGAGCCACGGGCATATCCGCATCGGGACGTTCCAGCGGCTGGCGTATGAGCGTGACGAGGCGGGGATGCGCGCGCTGGTGCGGTATGTGCTGGCGAACCTGTACGGTGAGGACGGCGACGATCCGGTGCGGTTGCTCGATCTGGTCGTGCAGCGAACCGCGGTGCTGGCGGCGCGCTATATGGCGGCGGGGTTCGTTCACGGCGTGCTGAACAGCGACAACATCAACGTGACCGGCGAGAGTTTCGACTACGGCCCGTGGCGGTTCGCGCCGACGTGGGATCCGGGGTTCGTGGCGGCGTATTTCGACCACGCCGGGCTGTATTCGTTCGGGCGGCAACCCGAGGCGATCCATTGGGATGCGATGCAGCTGGCGGTGTCGCTGCGGCTGATCGCGCCGGCCGCGCCGATGATCGCGCTGCTCGAAGGATTCGGCGATCATTATGGGCGCGCGATCACCGACGCGTTGTTGTGGCGGCTGGGACGGGTGCCGATCGACGCCGATACCGATCGCGCGCTGGTGCAGAGCCTGGAGCGGGCGTTGCGATCGAGCGGCGTCGGGATCGACCGGTTCTTCTTCGACGGTTTCGCGCAGGAGTTGCCGGAAGGCTATGGCGACGCGTGGGACGAAACGCGCGCCGCGATAGCGCCCTATGCCCACCGCACGGACCGCTCTCACGCTTTCTGGTCGGGGGAACCTTGCGCGATGCTGATCGATGAGGTCGAGGCGATCTGGGCCGGGATCGCGGATGCCGACGATTGGTCGGCCTTCGATGCGAAGGTCGCCGCTGTTCGGGCGTTCGGCAAGGCTCTGGACTAATGGAGTCATCCCCGCGAAAGCGGACATGACGGATAGAAGAGGGTTGATGGCCGCCGAACTCGTTTCCTTCGAACCCGCGACGGGGGCGGAATTGTGGCGCGGCGCGATCGGCGATGTCGATGGCGAGGTTGCGGCGGCGCGTGGCGGCTGGGCGACGTGGGCGGCGCGGCCGTTGACGTATCGGATCGAGACGCTGCGCCGCTTCGCCAATGTCGTGCGCGCCAAATACGAACCCTTCGCGGACTGTATCGCGCGCGAGACGGGCAAGCCGTTGTGGGAGGCGCGGACCGAGATCGATTCGGTGATCGCCAAGGTCGATATCTCTGCCGCGGCCTATTCCGAGCGCAGCGCGCAGCGGCGGCTGGATTCGCCAATGGGCAGCCGGATGGCGCTGCGGCACAAGCCACACGGCGTGCTGGCGGTGCTGGGGCCGTATAATTTTCCGGCGCATCTGCCGAACGGCCACATCGTGCCCGCGCTGATCGCGGGCAATGCGGTGGTGTTCAAACCGTCCGAAAAGACGCCAGCCACCGGTGCGATGCTGGTCGATTGCCTGCGCGAGGCGGGCGTCCCGGCGGACTGCATCCGGCTGGTCATCGGCGGTCCGGCGGAGGGCAAGGTGCTGGCGGCGCATTCCGGCATCGACGGGTTGCTGTTCACGGGCTCCGCGCGCACCGGCCTGGCGCTCAACCGCGCCTTTGCGGAAAAGCCCGAGAAGATCCTCGCGCTGGAGATGGGCGGCAACAATCCGATCGTGGTGTGGGACACGCCCGATCTGTACACGGCCGCGGTGCTGGTCATCCAGTCGGCCTTCACCAGCGCGGGGCAGCGCTGCACCGCCGCGCGGCGGCTGATCGTCGACCAGAGACTGTACGACCCGCTGATCGCCGAGCTGAACAAATTGCTCACCCGGCTGATCGTCGGCGAACCGCACGCCAAGCCGCAGCCGTTCATGGGGCCGGTGATCGACAACGAGGTCGCCGATCAGCTGACCGAGAGCTTCCTCGCGCTGCTGATGAAGGGTGGCCGCCCGATCCGCCATCTGGAGCGGACGATCGACGGCCGCCCGTTCCTGCGGCCCGGCGTCATCGATGTGACCGACATGGCCGATCGCCCCGACATGGAATTGTTCGGTCCGATCCTGCAGGTGATCCGCTGCGACGATTTCGACGCGGCGATCGCGGAGGCGAACAACACGCGCTACGGCCTGTCGGCGTCGCTGATCAGCCAGACGCCCGCCTTGTACGACCGGTTCTGGGCCAATGCGCGCGCGGGCATCGTCAATTGGAACAAGCCGACAAACGGCGCGTCTTCGTCCGCGCCCTTCGGCGGTATCGGCTGGTCGGGCAATCACCGGCCGAGCGCTTATTATGCGGCCGATTACTGCGCCTATCCGGTGGTGAGCAACGAGGCCGATGCGGCGCGCGCGTCGATCGGCATCGGCCTTGCCGACAGCTGACCTCTCCGTAGAAAGACTTTCATGGCCGGCGGACTCGTAGCGCTTCTGGACGATATCGCCGGGATGGCGAAGCTGGCGGCGGCGTCGCTGGATGATGTGGGGGCCGCCGCGGCGAAGGCCGGGACGAAGGCCGCGGGCGTGGTGGTCGACGATACCGCGGTGACCCCGCGCTACGTCGTGGGCCTGAGCCCTGCCCGCGAACTGCCGATCATCTGGAAGATCGCGCTGGGGTCGCTGCGCAACAAATTGCTGTTCCTGCTGCCCGCCGCGCTGCTGCTGAGTGCGTTCGCACCGTGGGCGGTCACGCCGCTGCTGATGATCGGCGGCGCGTATCTGTGTTTCGAGGGCGCGGAAAAGGTGATCCATGCGCTGACCGGGCACGGCGACGGCGCGGAGGAAGTCGCCGCCGCCAGTCCTGAGGAACTGGAGAAACGCCAGGTCGCGGGCGCGATCCGCACCGATTTCATCCTGTCGGCGGAGATCATGGCGATCGCCCTGAACGAAGTGTCGGATCGGCCGATCGTGACGCAGGGCGTGACGCTGGCGCTGGTCGCGCTGGTCATCACGGTCGGCGTGTACGGCGTGGTCGCGATGATCGTGAAGGCGGACGACGTGGGGCTGCATCTGGCGCAGCGCCAGTCGAGCGCGACGCAAGCGATCGGCCGCGCGCTGGTGAAGGGCGTGCCCTATCTGCTGAGCGCATTGTCCGTGATCGGCACTGCGGCGATGATCTGGGTCGGCGGCGGGATTCTGCTGCATGGCGCGGAGGTGCTGGGCTTTGCGGGACCGGCGCACTGGCTGCACGAGGTATCGGACCACGCCGGCGCGGCGACCGCGGCGGTCGGACCCGCCGTGGCGTGGATCGTCACCGCGATCGGATCGGGCATCGTCGGGCTGATCGTCGGCGGTATCATCGCGTTTGTGGTGACCGCGGTCGGCAAGGCGCGCGGGAAGCACTGATCGCGTCCGGCCCGATGCGCCGAGCATCGGTCGCCGCAGCGTACGAAAAGTGTCATCGATCCGCTGTACTCCTGAGACCAGGGCCGATCCGGGGAGGAGCACGCGATGCAGATCGACGGTGAGTCACTTGTCGTTCAGACCGGCCAGGTCGAACCCGTGCCGTTTCCCATCCCCGGGGCGACCGAAGGCGGAGTGACCGCCACATTGGTCAACGTCGACGCCGATCGCGGCCTGGTCACGACGATCATTCATATCGAACCCGGCGCGCGTATTCCCGCTCATTACCACAATGACGGTCCGGAGGCGCATTACGTGCTGAGCGGCGACTTCATCAACGCGGGCGAAACGCTCATGCCCGGCGCGTTCGTAACACATCCGACCGGGGTGGTTCATGGCCCGCATGAATCGCGAACGGGGTGCAGCATCCTCACGTTGCAGAGCGCCTATGTCGATCCGGCGAACCCGGATTTCCATATTGTCGAATGATCGCGCGGCGGCGGCGCGAAAGCTGGGCTAGGGCAGCGCCAAGCAACAGTCGGTTGTCGCGTAGCCCCCAAAAGACCATTTGCTGCGCATGGCGACACTTCTCGATCCCGATGCGCGTGGGCGCGTCATTCTCGTCGGCGCAGGTCCGGGTGATCCGGGGCTGCTGACCGTCCGCGCGGTGGAGGCGCTCCGTGCCGCCGATGTGGTCGTGCATGATGGGTTGATCGACCCGCGCGTGCTGGACATCGCGCCGCCCGCGGCACAGCGTATCTCGGTGGCCAAGAAGCGTGCGCGGCACACGTTGCCGCAGGACGCGATCAACGCGCTGATCGTGGCGCACGTCCGCACCGGGGCGATCGTTGTCCGACTGAAGGGCGGCGATCCGTTCATCTTCGGCCGCGGCGGCGAAGAGGTGGAGGCGGTGCGTGCGGCGGGCCTCCCGGTCGAGGTGATCCCCGGGGTCTCGGCAGCGCTCGGTTGCGCGGCGGAGGCGATGTTGCCGCTGACGCACCGCGATCATTCCAGCGCGGTCAGCTTCGTTGCGGGACAGTGCAAGGGTTTGTCGGAACAAGATTGGTCGGGCCTCGCCGGGCAAGGCCGGACGCTGGTGATCTACATGGGCGTGGCGACCGCCAACGACATCGCCGATAAGCTGATGGCCGACGGCGTCGCGCCCGACATGCCGGTGGCGGTGCTGGAAAAGGGCACGCTGGCCGGGCATCGCGCGCTGAAGACCTTGCTCGCCGATCTCGGTCCGATGGTGACGCGCGAGGGCGTTCAGAGCCCGGCGATCATCGTCGTCGGCGAGGTCGTCGAACTGTCCGATGCGGAAGATAAACTGGCCACCTGGGCGAAGGCTGCGGAGAGTTTGAGCGCATGAAACTGCTGACCGGAAACGACCTGCCGACCGGCGATGTGACGTGGTGGACCGGCAGTGGCTGGTCGCGCCATGTCGAGGATGCCGCGGACGTCGGGGACCAGGGCGACGCCATCGCCCACGCCGAGGAAGGCGCGCGCCGCGTCAACGCACCCTATGTGATCGACGCCGCCGCCACCCCCGAAGGCCCCCGCCCCGCCCACATCAAGGATCGCATCCGCGCGCTCGGGCCAACGGTGCGGCCCGACCTGACGCTGAAGCCTGCGGACCCGGAGGCAGGAAGTTGGGTGATATGATCGTTCACGCGAAGGCGCGAGGGCGCGAAGAAGGAAAGAAGATGGTTCGCGCAGAGACGCGGAGGCGCAGAGATGGCGTGCTTGCCGCGCAGCGGCGACTATCATCGCTAGCCGAATCCATTTCGTTTTCCGCTGACCCGGACGATTGCCGCGCGTACGACACCTCTGCGTCTCTGCGCCTCTGCGCGAACAAACTTTTTCTCTTCGCGCCCCCGCGCCTTCGCGTGAACAAACTCACGGGACCGACCCATGTATAAATACGATACCTACGACCAGGCGATCGTCGATGCGCGTGTCGACGAATTTCGCGATCAGGTGAAGCGCCGCCTGGCGGGGCAGATCACCGAGGATCAGTTCAAGCCGCTCAGGCTGATGAACGGCCTGTACCTGCAACTTCACGCCTATATGCTGCGCGTCGCGGTGCCGTACGGCACGCTCGACGGGCGGCAAATGCGGATGCTGGGGCATATCGCACGCAAGTACGATCGCGGTTACGGGCATTTCACGACGCGGCAGAACATCCAGTACAATTGGATCAAGCTGGAGGACGCGCCCGACATCCTCGCCGATCTGGCAAAGGTCGAGATGCACGCGATCCAGACCAGCGGGAACTGCATCCGCAACATCAGCAGCGATCAGTACGCCGGGGCAGCCGCGGACGAGGTCGCCGATCCGCGCCCGTGGGCCGAACTGATCCGCCAATGGTCCAGCTTCCACCCCGAATTCAGTTACCTGCCGCGGAAGTTCAAGATCGCGGTGATCGCTTCCCCCGAAGATCGCGCGGCGATGCGGCTGCACGATATCGGCATCGAGCTGGTGACACGTGACGGTGTGCTCGGCGCGCGCGTGTTCGTCGGCGGGGGCATGGGCCGCACGCCGATGGTCGCGCCCGAAATCAACGAGTTCGTCACCGCCGACGATCTGCTGAGCTATCTCGAGGCGTGCCTGCGCGTGTACAATCGCTACGGCCGACGCGACAACATCTACAAAGCGCGGATCAAGATCCTGCTCCACGAACTGGGCGCGGACGAATATCGCCGTCAGGTCGCGGAGGAGTTCATCGCGGTGAAGGCGCTCGGTATCGATCCGCCGCAGGCTGAATTCGATCGGATCACGGCGTTCTTCGTCGCACCGGATTTTGAGTCCGGTGCATCCGGCGACGTCGACCGCAGCGATCCCGATTTCGCATTGTGGGTCGACCAGAATGTGAAGCCGCACAAGCAACCCGGCTACGCCATCGTCAACATCAGCCTGAAGCCGATCGGCGGCATCCCCGGCGATGCGTCGGCCGACCAGATCGACGTGATGGCCGATCTCGCCGAGCGTTTCAGCTTCGACGAACTGCGCGTCACCCACGCGCAGAACATCGTCCTGCCGCACGTCCGCGCGGCCGATCTGTATCCGATGTGGCAGGCGCTGAACGAGGCGGGGCTCGCCGAGGCGAACCTGGACCTTATCAGCGACATCATCGCCTGCCCCGGCCTTGACTACTGCAGCCTGGCCAATGCCCGCTCGATTCCGGTCGCGCAGAAGATCGCGCAGCGTTTCGCCGATCCGGCGCGGCAACGTGATCTGGGCGAGCTGAAGCTGAAGATCAGCGGCTGCATCAACGCCTGCGGCCACCATCACGCGGGGCACATCGGCATTCTCGGCGTCGACAAGAAGGGCACCGAAAATTACCAGTTGCTGCTCGGCGGGTCGGGTGCGGAGGACGTGAGCCTCGGCAAGATCACCGGCCCCGGCTTTTCCGAAGACGGCATCGTCGACGCGATCGAACGCGTGACCGACAAATATGTGCAGGTCCGCGAGGACGGCGAACGCTTCCTCGACACCTACCGCCGGGTCGGCATGGATACGTTCAAGGAGGCGATCTATGGGTGATCTGGCTGGAAAGACCGATGCGCTCCTCCGCTTTCGCGACGACGAGGCGCATGACGAGCCTGCCGAGACGCTCGACAGCTTCCTCGCTGCGCAGAGCAATGCGGGCGCGGTGCGGCTGGAGGCGGGCGACGATGCGCGCGCGTTGCTGCCGCACATCGAACAGATCGCGCTGGTAGAGGTGAGTTTCCCGTCGTTCCGCGACGGTCGCGGTTATTCGGCGGCGCGTATCCTGCGCGAGGGCGGATATACCGGCGAACTCCGTGCGGCGGGCGACGTGCTGGTCGACCAGGTGGCGTTCATGCGCCGCTGCGGTTTCGACAGTTTCGCGCCCGAGGCACCGATCGACGCCGCGACGCTCCAGCGCAGCCTCGACCGCTACGAATTCGACTATCAGTCGGCCGCCGATGCCTCAGTTCCCGTCTGGAAGCTGCGGCATGGCTGACGCCGCGCGCGTCCTCGACATGATCGACGTGACGCCGGCGTTCACCGCCGACGATGCGGCGATATATGAGGCGCGCTTCGCGGGCGTGTCGGCGCAGGATATGCTCGCCGAATTGCTGACCGGCGAACTGAAGGACCGCATCGCCGCGGTGTCGTCGTTCGGGGCGGAATCGGCGGTGCTGCTGCATATGATCTCCCGGATCGATCGCGACGTCCCGGTGATCTTTACGAACACGCAGAAGATGTTCGGCGAAACGCTTGAATATAGAGATGAACTTTCCGAGAAACTCGGGTTCAGCGATCTGCGCGTGTTCCGTCCCGATCCGCGCCTGCTGGCGGAGAAAGACCCGACCGGCCTGCGCTGGTCCTACGACCCGGATGGCTGCTGCGACCTGCGCAAGGTCGAGCCGCTGCGCCGCGCGCTCGCGCCCTTCGATGCGTGGATTTCGGGGCGCAAGGGGTTCCAATCGGGCACCCGCCGCGCGTTGCCGCGGTTCGAGGAGGATGAGGGCCGCCTGAAACTCAACCCGCTCGCCGACTGGGACAAGGCGCGGCTCGACGCCTATTTCGACGCGCACGAACTTCCACGCCATCCGCTTGAGGCGGACGGATATCTCTCGATCGGCTGCAAGCCGTGCACGTCGAAGGTGATGCCGGGCGAAGACCCCCGCGCGGGACGCTGGCGCGGGTGGGAAAAGGTGGAATGCGGCATCCACGTGCCTGAGAAACCGGGCGAGGAACCGGTGTTCTGACCGCCCTAAGCGTTTCAATTAGAGCCAGCTTTTCATCCCCGCGCTAATCCTCGACCAACCAATCGAGGAGAGCGCGCATGAACGCGGTCGACAGTTCGGTGCGAAGTGCGCCACCCCCCGTGCCGCAAGCGGCGCCCCCGTCCCCCGCCCCGTCAAACTTCCTCGACGGCATCGGCGATTTCTTCGACAACGTCGTCCACACCGTCAGGGACATCGCCAAATCGATCGTCGAAGAGGTGCAGGGCAGCACGGCGAACATGCCCGAGAACGAACGCCTCGCCCGCAAATTGGTCGAGGCTGGCGGAACGGGCGATCAGGCCGACGTCGATCTGGTCGTGGCCGAACTCTCCAAGATGCCGGTCACCGCGCCGCGGCAGATGGACGCTGCGGGCACGAAGGTGGTCGCCTGCCAAGATTCAGTGACCGACTATGCGGCGGACCTCAAAGGCGTGCAGCAGCGCGGGCGCGCCGCGACGGGTGAAGGGCATGGCTCGGCCAATCTGGTCATCCACGAATCCGCGCATGCAGTGGATGCGATGGTGTCCGGTTCTCTCAATTCGGCAAGCCCGGCGTTCAACGCGGCGCGCAAAGCCGACATCGGCGCACTGCCGTCCTATGAGACGCAACCCGGAGCCGCGGGCCAGTCCGAGAGTTATGCCGAAAGCGCGGCACGCTATTATGGAGGATCGCATGGCTCGATCAACACGCCTGCCCTGGACGCCTATTGGCGCGACAATCCTCTTGGCGGCCGCTAGTTGCGTGCAGGCTGAGGAGCGGAAGGCGGGCGAAGGAAACGCGATGCAGAGCAATACGCAAGACGCCGCGCCGGAGACGATCGGCATCGCGACCGAAGAGGCGGACGGCACGATCGTGCTGAACCTGCGCGCGACGGGTGCGGGTGGCGCTGTCGGTGACGGGCAATTCCGCTATCCGAAGACGCATCCGTAATATGCGACGATCAAGGCCCATATCGGCCCGATCCCGAAGGGCGGGTCGGTGATGGTGAAGCCGTTTCCGGAGAAGTGACCGGCTTTCAGTAGGGCGTCCCGTTTTTGTGGCGGTAGATACCGTCCGACGCGTTCAGCAGCAGATCGATGTCGGGATAATGGCACGGCGTCTTCTCCGGCACGCCCCACACGACGAAAGTGCATCCGCCTTCCCCGCCGATCAGGTGATGCCCGTTGCGATCGTTCTTCGGAAAGGCGACGCAATCCCCGGCGGCGAGCAGGGTTTCTCCCGCGTCGTCGATCAAGGTCGCGCGGCCCGACAGCAGGACGACAAACTCGTCCTCGCCCTCATGCCAGTGCCGCTGGCTCGACCATGCGCCTTCGGGCAGCGCGACATGATTGATCTCGAAATCGGTGATCCCGCCCGGCTTCGACAATTGCCGGATGCGGCGATCGCCCGCGGTGTCGTCGAAGGGTGCCGGGTAGCCAGTCCCCGAAATCGGCGCGATCGCGTCCAGGTCGATCCGCGGCATGTCCGCCCTCCTCAATAGGCCAAGTCCGAGAATTTGGTGATCGTCGGGTCGAATTTCATCCGCACCTTGCCGGTCGAACCGTGGCGCTGTTTCGCGACGATCAGTTCGGCCAGGCCATAGACGCGCTCCATATCCGCGGCCCAAGTAGCGTGATCCTCGAATATCTTGGCGCTGTCGCCCTCGATCGGGCGCTTCGGCTCCTTCGACGCGACGTAATAATCCTCGCGATAGACGAACCACACCATGTCGGCGTCCTGCTCGATCGATCCTGATTCGCGCAGGTCGGACAGCATCGGCGTCTTGTCCTCGCGCTGTTCGACCGCACGGCTGAGCTGCGACAGCGCCAGCACGGGGACGTTCAGATCCTTCGCCAGCGTCTTCAGACCGCGGCTGATCTCGGATATTTCCTGCACGCGGTTACCGTCTCCGGTCTTGCCCGATCCGCTGAGCAACTGGAGGTAGTCGACCACCACCAGCCCTATCTCGTTATTGTGCCGCCGCTGCAGCCGCCGCACGCGCGTGTGCAGCGCGCCGATCGACAGCCCGCCGGTATCGTCGATGAACAGCGGCAGGTTCTCCAGCTCGGCCGCCGCCGCCGCCAATTGCCCGAACTCGGACCGGCTGATCTTGCCCATGCGCAGGCTTTCCGAACTGATCCCCGATTGTTCGGCCAGGATACGGGTCGCCAGCTGATCCGCCGACATTTCCAGGCTGAAGAACGCGACCTTCGCCCCGACCGAATCGGCGGGCGCGATGCCGTCGGCCATGTCGCGCATCCAGCGCCGCGCGGCGTTGAAGGCGATGTTGGTGGCCAGCGAGGTCTTCCCCATGCCGGGACGTCCGGCCAGGATCATCAGATCGGAATGATGCATGCCGCCGATCTTGGCGTTGATGCTTTCGATCCCCGTCGTCACGCCCGACAGGTTGCCGCCCGAATTCAGCGCACGCTCGGCCATTTTCACAGCCATCGTCGTGGCTTGCGCGAAGGTCTTCACACTCGATTCCGCGCCGCCGTCGGCCGCGACCTTGAACAATTCCTCTTCGGCCAGCTCGATCTGCCCGCGCGGATTGACCTCTTCGGAGGTGTCCATCGCGCGATCGACGAGCGTGCGCCCCACCGTCACCAGCGCGCGCAGCATCGCCAGGTCGTAGATCTGCGTCGCAAACTGCCGCGCGCCGATCAGCCCCGCGCCCGACCCCGTCAGGCTGGCGAGATAGGACGGCCCGCCCAGCTCCTTCATCCCCTCGTCCGCGTCGAACATGGGCCGCAGCGTCACCGGCGTAGCGAGCATGTCGTTGCCGCGCAGCGTCTTGATCGCGGCGAAGATGCGGCCGTGGAGCGGTTCGTAGAAGTGCTGCGGCTCCAGCCGGTCAACGATGTCGTCGGCCAGCCGGTTGTCGATCATCATCGCGCCCAGCATCGCGGCCTCCGCCTCGACGTTGCGTGGCAGCTGCGGAGCGTCGGGCGCGGCGGGGATCGGGAATGCAAGAGTGGCCATCGGTGCGGTCTTACGGGGCGCAAGGCCGATAGCTCAAGCGGGTTGCGTCGATTTGTGCTGTGAATGACGGGGATGGTGACGGAAGCAAAGTTCGTCTCTATCGAAACCTGATGGCCGACCCGCGGATCATCCATGTCGAGCTCGACGAACGCACGATCCTGTGGCGGTCGGCGGACATCGAGCAGGAACGGCGGATCGCGATCTTCGACCTGATCGAGGGAAATCATTTCGCGCCGCAGCGGGAGCATCCTGACGGTTACGCCGGGCCGTACCGGATCGCATTGTCGGTCGAGGAAGGGCGGCTGGCGATCCAGATCCGGCGCGAGGACGATACGCCGCTGGAAACGCTGATCCTGGGGCTGGGGCGCTTCCGTCGCCCGATCAAGGACTATTTCGCGATCTGTGACAGCTACTTCCAGGCGATACGTCAGTCGACGCCGCAACAGATCGAGACGGTCGACATGGCGCGTCGCAGCATCCACAACGAGGCAGCCGAGTTGCTGAAGGAGCGGCTGGAAGGCAAGATCGAGATCGATTTCGACACCGCGCGGCGGCTGTTCACGCTGATCTGCGTCCTCCACATCCGGGGCTGATGAATGAATGACCAAGCGGCACGGCTGATCGCGGCGGCGCGCGCGGCGGCGCGCCATGCGCACGCGCCTTATTCAAATTTCGCGGTCGGGGCGGCGGTGCTGCTGACCGACGGCAGCGTCGTGACCGGCGCGAATGTCGAGAACGCCAGTTACGGCCTGTCGCTATGCGCCGAGACGGTCGCGATCGCCACCGCGAGCGCCGCGGGGCGGCTGGGCGACGTGGTGGCGATCGGCGTGATCGGCGGGATGATGCGGGACGGCATCGCGCATGGCGAGGATGTGGTGCGCCCGTGCGGGCGGTGCCGCCAGGTGCTGAACGAAGCGGCGCAGATCGGTGGACGCGACCTGCGCGTCTATTGCGCCGGGGCGGAGGGTGACGGGTTGCACGAGTATCTGCTGTCCGACCTGTTGCCCGATGCGTTCGGCCCGGCCGATCTGGGAATCGGCCGGGCGCGCTGAGGCTTATTGCGCCAGCGCGTTCGCGCTTGCGTCGCCCAGATCGCTGCCGCCGTCGACGTTCAGGATCGTACCGGTGACGTATTTCGCCGCGTCGCTGGACAGATACATGGCGGCGTCGGCGATGTCGGTCTTCTGGCCATAGTCGCGCAGCGCCAGGCGGCCCTTAATCTGCTTCTCACGCACCGGATCGGCGAGCCGCGCCATTCCTTCGGTATCGGCGATCGGGCCGGGCGAAATCGCGTTCACGCGTACCCCGGCCGGTCCCCATTCCAGCGCCAGGCATTTGGTGACCATGTTGACCCCCGCCTTCGCCGCGCAGGCGTGGACCTGGAACGACATCGGATGCACCGCCTGCCCCGCGGTGATCGCGATCAGCGACGCGCCGGGCTTGTTCAGATGATCGAAGCTGGCGCGGAAGACGTTGAACGTGCCGAGCAGGTCGATGTCGATCACCGTCTTGAACGCATTCGCGCTCATCTTGATCGCGGGCGCCAGGAAATTGCCCGCCGCACCCGAGATCAGCACGTCGATCTTGCCGTAGCGTTCGGCGGTCTGCGCATAGGCCGCCTCCAGCCCCGGATAGTCGCGCACGTCGCACGCGATGCCGAACGCGTCGACCCCGGCGTCACGCAGGCCCTGCGCCGCCGCCTCGATCTTCTCCGCGCTGCGGCTGAGCACGACGACCTTCGCGCCTTCGCTGCCGAAGCCGTGCGCGATCGCCAGATTGATCCCGCTCGACGCCCCCGCGACGAACACCGTCTTGCCCGCGAACCGATCGCCCATAACCTCATCCTCTCACCATGTTTGAGGACAGAGATGAAGCGAAGCCGCGAGGTGCGCAAGCGATCTGCAACAGGTGGTGCGGGCGGTGGGAATCGAACCCACACTCCTTGCGGAACCGGATTTTGAGTCCGGCGCGTCTACCAATTCCACCACGCCCGCGCGTGCCGATCGACGAAGTTGGGGCCTATAATTGAGCTTCTTTCGGTTGGCCAGATCGGAAATGACGGACGTCAGGACACCGTCAGGCGGATTTACAAACGTTTGTTGGCGCGGCTAGTCTGCGAACCGAAACGCGCGAAGACGGCATAGGGAGAGAGCGGGACATGACCGGTAAACCGCTGCTGTCGCTCGCGCGGATCGTGCAGATGAACCTGGGCTTCCTGGGCCTGCAATTCAGCTTCGGGCTGCAGCAGTCGAACATGGGGCCGATCTACAGCTATCTTGGCGCGGACGAGGCGACGATGCCATTGCTGTGGCTGGCGGGGCCGATGACCGGGTTGATCGTGCAGCCGATCGTCGGCGCGCTGTCGGACCGCACCGTGACGCGGATCGGGCGGCGCACGCCGTATTTCCTGATCGGCGCGGTGCTGTGCAGCCTTGCGCTGTTCGCGATGCCGTACAGCGCGGAACTGTGGATTGCGGCGTCGCTGCTCTGGGTGCTGGACGCCGCCAACAACATCACGATGGAGCCGTATCGCGCCTATGTCAGCGACCGGCTCGATCCGTCGCAGCGAACGACGGGGTTCTTCACGCAATCGGCCTTCACTGGCCTCGCGCAGACGCTGTCGTATCTTGCGCCGTCGATCTTCGTCTGGTTCGGCATGAACCCCGACCTGGTCGATGCGAACGGCATCCCGCACATCACGCGCATCGCCTTTGCGATCGGCGCGGTGCTGTCGATCTCCACCATCGCCTGGTCGGTGTGGCGGGTGCCGGAGTTGCCAATGACCGAGGCAGAGCGCGCGCATGCCGCGGCCAGCCCGCCGGGAACCGCGCAGGTGATGCGCGACCTGCGCGATGCGGTGCGCGAAATGCCGACGCCGATGCGCCAGCTTGCGCTCGCCATGCTGTTCCAATGGTACGGCATGTTCTGTTACTGGCAGTTCGTCGTCTTTTCGCTGGCGCGGTCGATGTTCGGCAGCGGGGAGGCCGACGCGGTGCGCGATGCGGCGCTGATCAACGGGCGGCTCGGCGGTTTCTACAATGCGGTCGCGTTCGTCGCGGCGCTGGCCTTGATGCCGATCACGCGGCGGCTGGGCGCGAAGCCCGTGCATGCCGCGTGCATGACGCTCAGCGGCCTGGGGATGCTGGCGCTGCCCAGTATGACGCAGGAGGCGTGGAGTTACCTGCCGATGATCGGCATCGGGCTGGGCTGGGCGAGCCTGATGGGGTCGCCGTACATCATGCTGGCCAACTGCATCCCGCCCGAGCGCACCGGCATCTACATGGGCATCTTCAACATGTTCATCGTCGTGCCGATGCTGATCGAAACGCTGACGGTGCCGTTGTTCTATCGCAGCCTGCTGGGCGGGGATGCGCGCAACGTGTTGCTGCTGGCGGGCGGGATGATGCTGGCGGCGGCGGTCGCGACCCTGTTTGTGCGGTCTTCGCCCGCCCCGGCGCGCGCCGTCAGGGCGTAGGCGCGCCGCCGGCCTCGACCGTCGCGTCGCTCGATCCGCGGACGACGAGCGTCGGGGCGAGCACGAGCGACGGCATCGCGACGCCGCCCATCCGCGCCAGCAACCGTTCGACCATCGCCTTCGCCCCGGCCGCGAATTCCTGCCGTACGGTGGTGATCCGCGGCACGGTCTGCACCGCCAGCGGAAGATCGTCGTAACCGACCACGCGCACCGTGTGCGGCACCTTTATCCCGTGATCGGCGAGCGCGCGCAGCGTCATCATCGCGATCGCGTCCGAGCCTGCGAATATTCCGTCGATCGCGCCGCCATGGCGATCGAGATGCACGGCGATTTCTTCGTACATCACGTCGGTCGCCAGATGCGTTTCCAGCATTACCGGCGGGGCGGCGCCCGCGGCGGCCAGCGCCGCCGAGAGTCCCGCAAACCGCAGGTCGAGTTCGGGCGCGTGAACGTCGCCCAGAAACGCGATCCGGCGCGCGCCCTGCGCCAGCAGATGCTCCCCCGCCAACCAGCCGCCGCGGTGATTGTCGGTCCCGACCGAACAATGCGCCTGCCCGCCGTCCAGCCCGCCCCACACGACCAGCGGACGATAACGTTCGGCGACCCGCTCGATCGCGGCGCGCTGGTCCGACTGGCCCAGCAGCAGTACGCCGTCGAGCATCCCTGAATCGACGATCCGTTCCAGCCAGTCGGGCGCGTCGGGAATGACGCGCGACAGCATCAGATCATACCCGATCTCGGTCAGCGCGTCGGCCAGGTGACCCAGCATCGTCATGAAGAACGGGTCCGACAGATGCTGCCGCCGTTCATGCCCCAGCGGCACGACCACGCCGATCACCCCGGTGCGCTTCGTACGCAGCCGGCTGGCCATCTGGTTCAGCCGGAAATCATGCGCGGCGGCAAGCGTCTGGATACGATCGCGGGTCGCCGGATTGACCAACGGCGATCCGGCCAGCGCGCGCGAGACGGTGCCCGGCGACACGCCCGCGACCTTCGCGAGGTCGACGATCGTGCGGACACGCGTCCCGGTCACGTCGACAGGCTGCTCGGTGCTGGACATCGCCCGGATATACCGCGCGACCGCCCGCTGCCAACGCGAAAACATCGCGGCTGAAAACGTTTTCAATTCGCCGCAACAAACGTTTGCATAGGCTTTGCGATCGGCTATGCCGCTCATACTTTAGTTGCAAAGCGGACCACTCGATCCGAGTCCGCATATCCAGGGAGGAGAGGTCATGAGCACGACCCGTCGCATTAGCATCCGCGCCACGCTGTTGCTGGGCGCTTCGTTGTCCGCCCTGCCCGCCGCGGCGCAGGTCGCCGGGCCGGTCGATACGCAGCCCGCGGCTCCGGCCGATACGACGCAGGAAGACATCGTCGTCACCGGGCAGACGACCCGCGACCGCCCGCTGATCACCGCATCCGCCGACATTACGCTGGCCGACCGCGATGCGATCGACCGGAAGGCGCCGCGATCGACCGCCGACCTGCTCGAACTGGTTCCGGGCATCTTCGTGGAGGGCACCGCGGGGCAGATTTCGAACAATTATTCGGTGCGCGGCCTGCAGGGCGGCGGACAGCGTTTCGTGCAGCTGGAAGAGGACGGCCTGCCGATCCTGTACAGCGGCGGCGGTGCGGATTTCTTCTTCGATCAGGATCTGACGATCGACCGGCTCGAAGCGGTCAAGGGCGGCTCGTCGGGCGTGCTGACCGTCAACGGCGCTGGCGCGACGATCAACTTCATCTCCAAGCGCCCGAACTTCACCCAGGCCGAAGGAATGGCCCGCGCCACCGCCTACGATTACGGTATGAAGCGCGCCGACCTCTATTATTCGCAGCCGATCACCGAAAACCTCGCGTTCAACATCGGCGGCTATTTCCAGTCGAGCCCGGGTGTGCGCGACAACCCGTTCGACTATGCCGGTTGGCGGCTCAAAGGCGCGCTGGAATACCGCTTCGACGACGGCGGCTTCATCCGGCTGTCGGCCAAGGGCGGCGATGTCGAATATGCTTATTATGCGACGCAGCCCTATGCGTTCGTCGACGGCAAGATTCGCGGTATTCCGAGCCTCGACACGCAGTTCGGCAACGTCGGCGGGGATGCGTTCAGCAACATCGCGGTGCCGGTTTCGACCTTCGCGCACGAAAGCGGTTTCCGGGAGTTCCGTTATCGCGACGGCGTGAAGACCAAGACCGCGCAAATCCGACTGGACTTCGAAAAGCCGGTGACCGAGTCTATCGATCTGTTCGCGCGCGGCCGGTATTTCAAATATTCCTACGACTTCAACGGCCTGTTCCCAGGGTCGGGTACGGGTAATGCCGGCCTGACAAGCGCGGTCAACTACCTGACGCCGGGCGCGGGCTCGCCGATCAACGATCTGCTGACAGCGGGCCAGACGGCGTTCCCGACGACGCAGCGTTTCGGGATCAAGAATCTGCGCACCGGCGTGATCCTCGGCTCAAACCAGACCGCCGATCTTAACGCGCTGAACGGCAACGGCTTCCTGCAGCGGACGGTGCTGAACCACGACTTCATCGACGGCAAGGACTTCGGGCTGAACGTCGGCGGCCGCTGGGAATATGAGAGCGACAGCTTCACCAACTCGTTCACCGCGGGCGTGATGTACTACAATGTTACGCGCAAGCAGGACCAGTCAGCGACCGCCAGCGTCGTCAACGACGTGCGCACCAACAGCGACATCTATGACATCGTGGCGCTGGATGCGAACAACAACGTCGTCGGCACGCTGAGCGACAACGGCCTGGTGTCCTACGGAGACTGGGGCGCAGGCATTCGCGAGCGCAAGGATTCGACCGTCTCGCTTTACGCCAACGACGAAATCGCGATCGGCGACCTGCGCGTCGACGCCGGCATCCGCTGGGAAAGCGACCGCGCCACGGCGCGCGACGGCAATCAGGCGGCGGTCAATCAACCGGTTCCGGCGGGCGTCGGCGGCGTCGTCCGTACGGTCGGCTCCACCTTCGACGGCACGTTCACCACGCGGCGCGCGACGCAGAAGAAGGCGTCCTACACCGTCGGCGCGAACTATCTGATCACGCCCAATCTGTCGGTCTATGCGCGTTACGCCAACGGTTTCCAGACCAACAACGTCGATCCGGTCACCACGATCGAACTTTACGAAGCGGGCGTCCGCTATCAATACGGCCGCATCTTCTCGGGCTCGGCGACGGTGTTCCAGACCAATTTCGACGATCAGAACTATAATTTCGCCAATCCGCTGAACCCGTCGCAGCAGCAGAATTTGAATGCCGACCTCAGCACCAAGGGCATCGAGATCGATTTCCTGGTGCGGCCGATCGAATGGTTCTCGATCAATTTCCAGGGCGTGTTCCAGAAACCCAAACTGCTGAACCTGCAACTCGACGGCGTCGATCAGGGTGCGGTTTTCGAGGGCAACAGGCCCGAGCGCACGCCGGCGAAACTGTTCACGATCACGCCGGTGGTCCAGCTGCCGAACGGACTGGGCGAGGTGTACGGCCGCTACAAATATGTCGGGAAGATCTTCGCCGACAACGGCAACGGCCTGGCGCTGCCCAGCTACGGGGTCACCAGCGCGGGCGTGACGCTGAACCTGAGCGAACGGCTTCAGGCGAACGTCAACGTCGACAATATCTTCGACGTCGTCGGCCTGACCGAAGGCAACCCGCGCGCAGGCCAGACGCAGGCGATCACCGACGGCTTCTTCTACGCCCGCGGCATCGTGGGGACGACGGTCGGCGGGTCGTTGACGCTGAAGTTCTGAGACGATCGATGGGAGGGCGGCCGGTCGCGCGACTGGCCGCCCTCCAATATTATGAACGCGGGAGTATGATATGGCGTCGATGGTTCGGTGGCTGCTCGCCGGGGTAGCCTGCGCATTGATCGTGCCCCACGCCGTGGCGCAGACAAAGACGCCCGAACTGGCGTATCAGCTGACCGAGGGCGACAATATCAACGCCTTCGTCCGCGAAGCCGATGTGGCGGCGCATCTGCTGCTGCGGTCGGGCGTCGATCCGCGCGTTCTTGTCGCCTTTCCCGCGGGCAACAGCGGCGTCGGGCTGTGGTTCGACACGCTGGGCAAGCCTGCACGCTGGACGCTGGACGCCGCGCCACAGCCGATCGCGCTCACCGACAAGAAGGGGCGCGCGCTGAACGGCATCCGCGCGACCGCGACGATCGATGCGCCACGCCTTGTGGTGAAGCAGGGCCTGCTGTCGAATGTCCGCTTCCTGCGCGATTATCAGGCGGTCGGCCGCTTCCCGCCCGAACTCGCCACCGCCATGACCGTCGCTGGCGACCGGATCAGCTACGCGCGTGATCGCGTCGATGGAGCGCCGGGCTATCTGCTGACCATCCGCGTCGTCGAGGGAAAGATCGAGCGCGACGCCATCGTCGCGGGGCCGGGCGGACGTATCCGCGTCGAGATCACCGCGGCGACCGGCGACACGCCGCTCCACGGCCTCGCGCTGTCCGACCTGCTGAACGATCGCGCCGCCGACGATCCGGTCGCGCGCAATGCGCTGCGCTTCCTCAGCTACCGCGAGAAATTCCTCGCCGGATCGTGGCGCTTCAACACTTATTTCGGGCGCGACACGTTGATGTCAGTGCGGCTGCTGATGCCCGCGCTGCAACCGCCCGCGATCGAGGCCGGGCTGAATTCGGTGCTGGCGCGGCTGAATGCGGCGGGCGAGGTCGCGCATGAAGAGGCGCCGTCCGAGTTTGCGGTGCTCGAACGGCGCAAGAACGGCGAAACCGGCGACGCCGCGACGCTCGACTATGCGATGGTCGACGACGACTTCATGCTCGCGCCGGTGGCCGCGACCTATCTGCTCGATCATGCCAGCAAGGCGCGGGGTGCGGCCTGGCTCGCGCGCGCAGTGCCGAGCGAAGTGACGCCGGGCAACAACGAAACCGCGGGCAAGGCGCTGATCCGCAACCTGCGCTTCGTGATTGCGCAGGCCCAGCCGTTCGCGGCGAAACCCGGCTACGCCACGCTGATCGAGGTCAAGAAGGGCCGCATGGCTGGCCAATGGCGCGACAGCGACGAGGGGATTGGCCGCGGGCGATATGCCTATGACGTGAACGCGGTGTTCGTGCCCGCCGCGCTCGACGCTGCGCGACGGATGCGCGCATCGGGCCTGCTCGACGCCTATCTGTCGCCCGCCGATCGCGCCGCGTTGGATACCGCCGACAAGCTCGCCGCGACGTGGCGCGCCCGCGTGCCCGCGATGTTCAAGATCGCGGTCCCCGCCGCCACCGCTGCGCCGCAGATCCGCGCCTATGCAGAGAGCCTGAACGTGCCCGCCGCCCCCGCGCTCGCCGCGCTCGGCAAGCGCCCGCTCGCCTTCCACGCGATCGCGCTCGACGCCGCGGGGCGAGCGGTGCCGATCATCCATTCCGACGAGGGGTTCGCGCTGCTGTTCGGCGATCCGCCTGCCGCCGATCTCGACACCTATGTCGAAACGATCATGCGCCCCTTCCCCGCCGGTCTGATGACCGGCATCGGGCTGCTCGTCGCCAATCCGGCGCTCGCCGATACGACGGTGGAGGCGCGCTTCAGCCCCGCGCATTATCATGGCGCGGTGGTGTGGTCGTGGCAGCAGGCGGTGCTCGCCGCCGGGCTGGAGCGGCAACTGGCGCGGACCGACCTTCCCGCGGCGACCCGCACGCGGCTGACCGACGCGCAGGCCGCGCTGTGGCGCGTGATCGCTGCGGCGCGCGAGGTGCAAAGCTCCGAACTATGGTCTTGGGCATATCGCGACGGCCGCTATCGGGTGGTGCCGTTCGGCGCGGGAAAGAAGGACGTCGACGAATCCAACGCCGCGCAATTGTGGAGCACGGTGTACCTCGCGGTGCAGCCGCCGAAGGGTGGCGCGCGGTAGAACAGAATTTGGCGGGATGTAATCACCCCAAATCCGTTCGTGCTGAGCGAAGTCGAAGCACCGCTCTCCTACTAAGTTGCAGTTTGAGGATAGCGGCCCTTCGACTTCGCTCAGGGCGAACGGAGGGTGGGTCAGCCGGTCCTACACCACTGCTAAGTCGCCGCCAGAAATGCCGTAACCGTCAGCCTCCCCACCGCAGGATCGGCGCTTAACGCCGCTGGCTCACGGATCGCGCCGCTATGCAGAGCAGCGCTGCGGTACAGAACTGCGCGATTGTAGCGTGCATCGACGTGGTGGATGCGTTCGAACAGGCTCGTATCGTCCGCGATATAGCCCGCCGGCATCGCCCCGTTCCGTAACTCGGCGTCGAGATGCGGATAGTAGATGCCCGCACGCGCGGCGTCGATCGTCTCGAACCCGGTCGCGCGGTGGCGGAAGAAGGCGGTGCCGTCGGCGCTGTCGGGCGAGAGATAATGGACCATCGCGATCCGCCCGGCCTCCACCGCATCGACGTGCGGCAGGCGCTGTTCCAACGACAGTTCCTCGGGCGCGCGCGTCACGATCGAGAAACTGGCATCCAGCATCTTCGCGCTGGTCGCGTGGCCAAATATCTCGCGCAGGACGGTCGCGATCAACGCCTGCTGTTCGGCGAGATAGCGATCCGGCAGCGTGGCGCGGATGCCGGGATAATGTTCGCGCCCCGGACCGAACTCGGCGCCAATCGCGAAGGCGCGCAGCGCGTCCGGATCGGGGGCGAAATCGTCGATGATCGCGATCGGCTGCTGCTCGCGCCCGATCCGCCGTGCGACGATCTCGGGTCGCTTCATCGCGCCGCGGCGCGCGGCATCGACGCGTTGCCCGATTCCATCGCCGCGGCGATGGCCGCATCGTGCAGCGGCAGCGTCGGCGTCGCGCGTGCGATCACCGCGGCGATCTGCTGCAGTTGCGCTACGTTGGTCGCGGAATCGATCGCGTCGGCGGCGGGGTGATAATCGCGCGCGACGATCCCCTGCCCGTGCAGCACCGCCAGCCAGCTCGCATCGCGGAACAGCTCGTCGCTTTCGATCACCAACCGCCCGGAGTCGCGATAATAAGCGATCCGGTCGGTCAGCGTACCGGGCACCTTCATCGCGCGGCAATGCGCCCAGAGCGGATCGTCGCGGCCTTCGGTCGCGTGATAATGCAGGATCAGGAAGTCCTTGATATTGTCCATGTCGGCCGCCAGCAACGCATCGAAGCGCCGCGCCAGCGCCGGATCGCAATGCCGGTCCGGGAACAACGTCAGCAGCTTCGCGATCGCGCTTTGGATCAGGTGGATGCTGGTCGATTCGAGCGGCTCCAGGAAGCCCGACGACAGCCCGATCGCGACGACGTTGCCGACCCACGTCCGACGCCGCCGTCCCGCGGTGAAGCGCAGGAAGCGCGGATCGGCCAGCGCCTCGCCGTCGAGATTGGCGAGCAACGTCGCCGCCGCCTCGTCGTCGCTGATGAACGCGCTTCCATACACATAGCCGTTACCCGTCCGGTGCTGCAGCGGGATCCGCCACTGCCATCCCGCCGAACGAGCGGTCGAGCGGGTAAAGGGCGTCGTCTCGGCGACGCGCGCACACGGCACCGCCACCGCGCGGTCGCACGGCAGCCAGTGCGACCAGTCTTCGTATCCCGCGGCCATCGCGCCTTCGATCAGCAACGCACGAAAGCCCGAGCAATCGATGAACAGGTCGCCCGCCAGCCGCTCGCCGCGTTCGGTGACCAGCGCTTCGATAAAACCGGTTTCGGGCTGCTGTTCGATCGACGCGAGCTTGCCCTCCACGCGCATCACGCCAGCCGCCTCTGCCAGCCCGCGCAGATGCTGCGCGTAAAGCCCGGCGTCGAAATGATACGCGTAGCCCAGCGTCGACAGGATCGACCGCGCCTCCCCCGCGGGCTTGGCGAAGCGATTGGCCTGCGCGACCTGCGTCGTCAGCGAATAAGCATCGAGCGGCAGGTCGAGCCCGTCACGCTGCGCCTTCAGCCAGCGATGCTGGAACGCCACCCCGGGCAAGGTCGCGCCATATTGCCCGAACGGATGGAAATATCGATGACCGGGCCGCCTCCAGTCGACGAACTCTATCCCCAGCTTGAAGCTGGCCTTCGTCGCCTTCAGGAACGCCGCTTCGTCCAGGCCGATCAACTCGTTGAACCAGTGGATCGTCGGGATCGTCGCCTCGCCCACGCCGACGATTCCGATCTCGTCGGATTCGAGCAGGGTGATCTCGACCTTACGCCCGAACGTCCGCGACAGCGCGGTGGCGGTCATCCATCCGGCCGTCCCCCCGCCCAGCACAACGACGCACTTCACTCGCTCATCGGCCAATGCGGCTCTCCCGGCGTGGTGTTCTATGCAATCTGCAAACGATTGCTGGCCGGTGTTAGCCCCCGGTTCGCGAGGCGACAACCCGCCTCGGCGGCGGGCGCGGCCGTCAGATCACTAGGCGTTCGATCACCGGCCATTGCTCCTCCACGGCGGCGCGACCGGCGTCGATCGCACGCCGTATCTTCGCCGGATCGAACTCCAGCGTGTCGGAGAAAGATTCCTCTGGTTCGATCACCCGCACCTGCGCGAAACGGTATTTCGAGATCTGCTTGTCTAGCGCCAGCAACAGCCGGCTCGCCTCCGCCGCCGACGAACCGTTGGCCTGCAGCGCGGTGAAGACCTGATCGCGCGCAGCGAGCATGTCGTTGATCAGCGACGTGTTCGCCAGATCGTTGCGCGACACCTCCGACTGCAGCAAGTCGACCGCGCGCAGGCCGATCGAAATGATACCGCCGAACCGCTTGGTTGTGTCCGATTTGCCGGCGGGCGATGCGCGGACGACCAGCACGCCGGTCGGGTTCAGCTCCAGCGCCGCGCCGAGCGGGGTCACGTCGCGCACCCCGCCATCGACCCATTGCTGCCGGTCGCTGGTCTGCAGCGGGTCGAAGAACACCGGCATCGCGCAGCTGGCGTAGACCCAATTGTGGATGTCCGGCACAGACTTGTCGATCGTGCGGAACTCGCCCGCCTGCAAGCTGACGACGCCCAGGCGCATGTCGACCGGCGATGCGGCCAGCTTGACCGGATCGGCGAATGATTTCAGCAGGCGGCGCAACGGTGCGGCATCGAAGATCGCCTTCTCCCCGAACAGGATCGCACCCGCGACGCCGCGCTCGCGGTAGATATCGCGGTCGCCCTTTATGCCGAGCCAGACAGCGAGCAGCTTGTCGACATCGCCCTGCGCCACGCCGAGCGCCTGGATCGCGCCGGTCGATGTTCCGATGACGATGGCGGGTTTGACGCCGTGCGTATTGATCAGCGCGTCGAGCACGCCGACCTGAAAAGCGCCCTTGGCGCCACCCCCGCTAAGAACCAACGCCAACCTGGACGCCACGGCCGCTCTCCGTACGATCCGACGGGCGATCGTCACCCCTGCGACCCTGCCGGTCAAGGCGAATTCACGGTGACACGAAGCAAGTAAGGAGGAGGCTAAACGAGCGAGAAACCACCTTGAGGGTCCAATTTTATCATATAAGTATGCCTTTTGATTTGCGGCGGATGATGGTTATGCAAAAGTTGCTCGGGGCGATATCGCTGGTCGCATTTCCGGCGTCGGCGCAAGTGGCGGTTCCGATTGCGCCGCAGGTTTCGGCTGATCGTTCCGATTGGGAAAACCCCGCCGTCAACGCGATCGGGAAGCTGCCCGCGCGCGCCACGGCATTTCCGTTCGAGGACCGGGAGCGCGCGCTGGCGGGGGACATGGCGCGATCGTCGCGGTTCCTGTCGCTCGACGGTGCGTGGCGCTTCGCCTTTTCGCCGAGCGCCGACGCCCGGCCGCGCGATTTCTGGAAGCCGGACTATGACGTGTCGGCGTGGAAGACGATTCCCGTGCCCGCGGATTGGCAGGCGCAGGGTTATGACCAGCCGCGCTACAACAACATCACCTACCCCTTCCCCGCCAACCGCCCGCTGATCCCCCACGCCACCAACCCGGTCGGATCGTACCGCCGTGACGTGACGCTGCCACCGGGATGGAGCGGGCAGGATGTGATCCTGCACATCGGCGCGGCGGGATCGGCCTATTACGTCTGGGTCAACGGCAAGCGCGTCGGTTACGCCGAGGATTCGAAGCTGCCGAGCGAGTTCGACGTCACCGCCTTCGTGAAGCCGGGCACGAACATGATCGCGATCGAGGTATATCGCTGGTCCGACGGCAGCTATCTGGAGGACCAGGATTTCTGGCGGGTCAGCGGGATCGAGCGCAGCGTCTGGCTGATGGCCGCGCCGCGCGCGCGGGTTCGCGACATCTTCGCCAAGGCGACGCTCGACAAGGCCTATCGCGACGGGCGGCTTGCGCTCGATCTGGAACTGACCGGCGACGCGGCGGGGCGGGTGCGAACCGTGCTGCTCGACGGCGCAACCGCGATCCTGACCCGCGAGACGAAGGTCGCCGCGGGTGCGGGCCCGCGCCGCCTGTGGATCACCGCGTCGCTGCCGGGCATCCGTCAGTGGACCGCCGAGACGCCCAGTCTCTACACGCTGGTGACCGAACTGCTCGCCGCGGATGGCTCGGTCGTTCAGTCCACCGCGACGAAGATCGGGTTTCGCACGGTGGAAATCCGCAACGGTCAGGTCATGGTCAACGGCCGCGCGATCCGCATCCGCGGCGTGAACCGCCACGAACACGATCCCGACACCTTCCATGTCATCTCGGAAGCGTCGATGCGGCGCGACATCGAATTGATGAAGCGCAACAACATCAATGCGGTGCGCACATCGCATTATCCCAACGACGAGCGCTGGTATGCGCTGGCCGACGAATACGGTCTGTACGTGATGGACGAGGCGAACGTCGAATCGCACGCCTATATGGAAAAGGGCAACGAAGCGCCGACCGAGGATCGCGACGCGACGCGGCGGCTCTATCAACTAGGTTTCGACCCCGCGTGGGAGGGCGCGCACGTCTCACGCGTGATGAACATGGTCGAGCGCGACAAGAACCATCCGTCGATCATCTTCTGGTCGCTCGGCAACGAAGCCGGGATCGGCCCCAATTTCGAAAAAGCCGCCGCCGCCGCGCGCCGCCGCGATCCGACCCGGCTGATCAGTTACCTTGGCTGGGGCACGTTCGACGACGGGCACCGCGTCAATGACTATGTCGATATCTACGCGCCGATGTACGACAGCCTGTCGAAGATGAAGGATTACGCCGACGATCCCGGCCACCGCCAACCGATGATCCAGACCGAATATGCGCATATGCAGGGCAACAGCGGCGGCAATCTGCAGGATTATTGGGACGTGATCTACGCGCACCCTCGGTTGCAGGGCGGCTTCATCTGGGACTGGGCCGATCAGGGCATGAACGGCCGCGACGCGAAGGGCCGATTCTACTGGCGCACCGGTGGCGACTACGGTCCCAACCCCGGCGGCGACATCGAATTCGGCGACGGCGTGCTCCATGCCGACCGACGGCCAAACCCGCAATTCTTTGAATTGCGCAAGGTGTATCAACCGATCGCCTTCACCGATGTCGACGCCGCCGCGGCGCGGTTCCGCCTGACCAACCGGCAGGATTTCCGTGATCTGTCCGGATACAAGTTCGAGTGGATATTGCTGGAGGATGGCGCGCCGGTCGCGCGCGGTGATCTCCCGCCGCCGAATGCGCCTGCCGGGGCGAGCGCCGACGTGTCGATCGCGTTGCCGGATGGCGCAAGGCGGAAGGGTCATGATTATGTCGTGACGCTCGTCGCGCGTGATAGCGGCGCCAGCGGGCCGCTGGTTCGTGCGGGTACGGTGATGGCGTGGGAACAGTTCATCCTGCCCGTCCCGGCCGCCCCGCCGATCGCCGCTTCAGGGAAAGTGACGGTGCGCGAAACGCGCGATCAGGTCGTGTTGAGCGCAGGCGACGGCGAACTCGCGATCGACCGGACGACCGGGCTGGTCGATCGTTATCGCCGCGGCGGACGTGCGTTGCTCGCGGGTGGTGCGCCGAATTTCTACCGCGCGCTGACCGACAACGATCTCGGCACCGGGGTCGAGAAATCGCATAGCCTGTGGCTGTCGATGAGCCAACAGCGCCGCGTCGGCGCGGTCACCGTCGAGCGCGACGGCGACTCCACCGCGATCCGCATCCGCTACGAACTGGGGGCGGGATCGGTGCGGTTCGAGAGCCGCTACCGGATGCTCGGCGACGGATCGCTGGCGGTGACCGGACGGTTCGTGCCGTTGCGCGACAATCTGCCCGATCCGTTGCGGATCGGCCTGTCCTTCACCGCGCCGACCAGCCTGGTCGATGTGGCGTGGTACGGGCGCGGCCCGCATGAGAGCTATCAGGACCGCCGCGACGGTGCGCCGATCGGATTGTGGCGCGGGGCGATCGCGGCGCAGAACCACGATTACATGCGGCCGCAGGAAACCGGCAACAAGGTCGACGTGCGCTGGATGAACCTGACCGATCGTGCCGGAAAGGGTCTTCGCGTGACGGGCGATAAGCCTCTGTCGGTCAACGCGCTGGCGTTCCCCTATGACGACCTGATGCACCGCCCGGCCGGGACGCGGCGCAGTTCGGACATCCAGCCGCGCGAGCACGTCTCGCTGCTGATCGACGCGGCGCAGGCCGGGGTCGGCGGGGACGACGCCTGGAGCCGCGACGGCCGGCCGCACGGCAAATACCGCCTGCCATTGCGGGAAACGAGCTTTGGATTCCACATCGGCGCGGCACCCGCCGCTCCGACGACCGCGAACGCACTCGCCGAGTTGACGGGGAACTAACCCGCGACGATCGGGTCGGCGGGTTCGCCGGGGCGGCGCGACCAGATCGGGATCGCCGTCCGGCCGAACGCGAAGCGGTTGAGCGACAGCGCGACCCCGATCGAGGCGAACAAGGTGATCGCCATCAGGTGGATGTAGTGGATCGGCGTCCAGCCGAACGTGAAGAAGGCGTACAGCGCGATCCCGAACAACATCCCCGCGATCGCCGCGCGCGCATCGACGCCCCGGAACAGCAGCCCGACCGCGAACACCGAAAGCACCGGCATGCTCGTCAACCCGTTCAGTTGCTGAACCAGATTGATGATGCTGTCCGCGCCGCTGTACACCGGCACCAGCAGGATCGCGACGACCACGAACGCCGCGCTGATCCAGCGGCTGAGGCGGCGGACATCGGGCTTCTTCGCGATATACGTCTCGTGCAGGTCGCAGACGTAGAGCGTGGCGGACGAATTCAGGATGCTCGCGAAATGCGCCAGCACCGCGGAGACGATCGCCGCCGCGAACAACCCCGACAGCCAGTTCGGCAGCACTGCCGCGACGATGCGGCCATAGGCCTGATCGCCGATGTCGCCGAACAATTTGTACGAAACGATCCCCGGAATGACCGCCATCGGCGGAATGATCAGGACGCGCAGCACGATCGCCGCGACCAGGCCCTTTTGGGCTTCCTTCAGCGACGGGGATCCCATCGCCTTTTGCGTGATCGTCTGGTTGGTCGACCAATAGAACATCTGGATGAAGATCATGCCGGTTAGCAACGTCGGCCAGGGAATCGGCGAATCCGCCCCGCCCAGCATCGTCAGCCGCTCCGCCGGAATGCCGCTGAAATCATAGTTGATCGCGCCCAGCGCGAGATAGACGACCAACGTCCCCATGCCGAGCAGCAGCACGCCGCTATAGGTGTCGACGATCGCCACCGCCCGCAGGCCTCCGAGTACCGCATAGGCCGCGCCCGCGATCCCGAACAGCGCCGCCAGCACGATGATCGGCGTATCCAGCCCGAACATCGTCTTGATCAGCAGCGCGCTCGTATAGAGCATGATCGGTTGATAGATGACGATGTTGCCGAACAGGAACAGTCCGCCGATCGCGGCGCGGACATGGACATTGTTGTAACGCTTCTCCAGCAATTCGGTGACGGTAGTGCAATTATAGCGATAATAGATCGGCAGGAAGATGAAGGCGAGCATCGCCAGCCCCGCGACCGCGGACAATTCCCACCATGCCAGCAGCGCCATCTGATTGCCGTTCATGCCGACCAATTGCTCGGTCGACAGGTTAGTGATCGTGATCGATCCGGCGACGAAGAACCAGGACAGCCCCTTGTTGGCGAGGAAATATTCGCGGCTTGAGTTACCGCCGCGTCCGCCGGTGCTTTTGACCTTCAGATACGTGGCGAACGCCACCCCGAGCGAAAGGATGATGCAGATCCAGATCTGGAGATTGCCCAGCGCCATGCCTTATTCCTTCGCCCTGGTGGTCAGCGGGCCACGGTGCAATTCCAGTCCCATCGCCCAGCGCCGCTGGAAGCCCGGCCAATAGCTGGGCGGCCCGGCGGTGGACGTCCCGGCCTGAGCGCCTTGCGCCAGCGGCCAATCACCATCGCTGGCGATCGGCGTCGGCACATCGAGATAGCGCCCCGCCGCCGCCTCGCCCTTGATCCGCGAGTCGAGAAAGGCGGTAATGAAATGCGCGTTGACCGCGAGCAGCCGGTCGGCGCGCCACACCGGTTCGTCATAGCGCTCACGGTAGCGGAAGTCGTTTCGCAACGCGGGCGGGCTTGCGTTCATGCCGATATTGTGGCGCGCGTCGCGATAGATCAGCAGATGCCGGTCGCTGCGCGTCATCGCGCCGAACAGCCAGCGCACGCCCCCCTCATAATCGACGATGTCGTCATGATCGCCGTCGATGATCAGGCTGGGTATCGCGATCTTGCCAAGCGCGGCGGAAGTCCACATCCGCGTCGCCGCCGCCCCACCCCACGGCGCGATCGCGACCAGCGCGCGCAGGTTGGCGGGTGCGGTCACACGATCCTCAAGCGCTGCATCCAGCAGCCCGCCAGGCACTTGCCGAAACAATCCGCCGTTCGGATCATAGCCTGCGCCCGCTGTCGTCAGCGCGCCGAACCCGCCCATCGAGTAACCGATCAGCGCGACCTTTGCGGCATCGGCATGGGCAAAGACGCCCTGCCCCGATTTCGCGCGGCGGGTGAGTTCGTCGATCACGAAGCGCTGGTCGGCGGCGCGGTGGACGACGGTCGAGAGGAAGGAGGTGAGCGGCGATCCGGCCTCTTTCGCGCTGACGTCGCCGTGTTCGATCGCCGCGACGACATAGCCCTTGGACGCGAGGTTTTCGGCGAGCGCGCTCCACATCACCGCGCGATTGCCGAAGCCGTGCGACAAGACGACGAGCGGAAAGCGTCCCTTGGCGGACGCGGCGTCGCGCGTCGCCTGCCCGTCGAACCGGACGGTGCCGGCCGGGGCGTTGTCGCCCAGGTCGGGACGCGGCATTTCGTATGTCGTTCGCTGAGTGCCAGCGGCGGCGGCCGGATACCATATCTCGATCGGTAGCGAGCGGTTTCCGCGCGGGAAACCGGTCGGGCCGGGACGGAGAACGTCGGGGCGCTCGGGCGCGACCAACGTCAGCGATGCGGTCCCGACCGGCAATGTCCCACGGGGGGCCAGCGCAGGCGCATCCGCCTCGATCGAAGCGGGTGGCGCGTCCTGCGCGGTCAGCGGAACCGCGGCCAGGCCGATGGCGGCGATGGCGATCAGGCGGCGGATCATGTCGTCCTCCAGGCAGCGAGGTCGCGCGGGCCGATGACTGCCCCGCCCAACAAGAATTCCGCGTCCGCGGGTGCAGGCGCCGCAACCTCGTCCGCGCCGTAATTGAACGCAAAGGTGACGGGACCGCGTCGACGAACGCGCAAATCCTTCGGTAGTTCGAACGTTGCGACGCCCGCCTCCGCACAGAGCGACCCGAACAGGTCGGCGAGAAACGCGGCGTCCGTCAGCGTAGCAAGATAGGCGGAGCGGCCGTTGCGGATCAGCGCGGGCGCGCCGTCCTCATACGTCGCCGCGACCGTGCAGTCGCCCGGATCGATCGTCTCGCGCCACATCGTGCTAGCGAAACGCTGTCCGTCGCGGACGATTTCGCCGGGACAATCGGGGCGGATCGTCTCTGTCGCGAGTACGCGGATCGGAATCAGCGACCGTAGCGGACCCGGCGCAAGACCTTCGGGAATCGTCGCATCGAGCGTCTTCGCGCCCGATCGCGGGCCGAACAGGACGATGGCCTCGCACGCTCGCAACCGCTCCACCATCTCCGGTTTTGGCGTCGAGAGCGCGGGAGCGACGATCAGTCGATACGGCGCGGGATCGGCATCGGGGCCGATGAAATCCACATCGACGCCAAGTTCGCGCAGCGCGCTGTAATATTGCAGCACGATGCTTTTGTAATCGTAGCTGTTCCCCTGCCGCTCGATCTCGGTCAGCCACTGCGTCTCGTCGTCGACAAGGATCGCGACCGGCGCGGTCGCGGTCGAAAGCGCGGCGAGAGCGACGCTCGCCAGTTCGGCGGCGACCTGCGAAACCTCGGGCCATGCCTCCGCCTGACTGCGGTCGGGGCGCTCCAGCCCGGCGTGCATCTGTTCCTGCGCGAACGGCGCCTGCCGCCAACGGAAATAGCTGACGACGTCGGCCCCGTGCGCGAACGCCTCCCACGTCCACAGCCGCACCATGCCGGGCAACGGGCGAGGATTGTGTCCTGCCCAGTTCACCGGGCCGGGCTGCTGCTCCATCACCCAGAAACCGCGGCTCGTCAGGCAGCGCGTGCGGTCGAAGAACACCGCGCCATAATCAGGGTGCCCGGTGCGCATATACGGGCGAAAAGCTTCCGCCGGGGCGTCCGCCATCAATAGGTCGGTCCGGCCGAGCGGATAATTGTCATAGGCCGCGAAGTCGAGCGGCGCGGCGAGCGCCTGGTTGTCGACGCCCGTCTCGTCCATCGGAATGAAATTGTGCGTGACGAAGCGGCCGGGCGAATGCCGCCGCAGCATCCTGACCATCGCATCATGCCAGGCAACCACCGTGTCCGACGCGTAGCGCCGCCACGCGAGGCGATGTGCTGGACTGGTCTCGGTCACAGCACCGACCGGCAATTCGATCTCGTCGAAGTCGCGATACTCCATCGACCAGAACACGTTGCCCCACGCCCTGTTCAGGGCGTCGATGCTTTGATAGCGCGCGCCGCACCACGCGCGAAAACCATCGCGCGCGGCGGGCGAGGCGCTGAGCGCGGTGTTGTGGCAGCATAGTTCGTTATCGGTCTGCCACCCTGCGACCGCGGGATGCTCGCCGTATCGCCGCGCCAGCGCCTCGGTGATCCGCAACGCCTCTCGCGCGTAACTTTCGCTGGAGAAGTCATAGTGACGGCGCGAACCGAAGCCGCGGATGCGGCCCGTCGCAGGATCGACCGGGAGCATGTCGGGATCGCGGTCGGCTAGCCATTTCGGCGGCGTCGCAGTGGGGGTGCCGATCACCACCTTCAGCCCGGCCGCGCCCAGCGTATCAATCGCGCGATCGAACCAGGCGAAGTCGTACGCGCCCGGTTGCGGTTCCAGCCGCGACCATGCGAATTCACCGATCCGCACGTACGTCAGGCCGAGCGCCTGCATGCGCGCGGCGTCCTCGGCCCACCAATCCTCGGGCCAATGTTCGGGATAATAACAAACGCCTAGCACGCCCTCGCAATCCTTCCCCTATGTCGGCTCGCAATAGACAGGCGGTCCGTTGGACGCTAATTATCGTATAATTGAGAAACAGCAAATTGTTTGTGCCGGAAGTTGGATCGGAGTGCCGAAAATGACTGCCTTTTCGGAAGAGATGCGCCTGGACGGACGCGCGGTGACGCTGGTGATCGCGATCCAGCAGGACGCACCGGTCGTCCTTTATTGGGGGCCGCGGATCGACACGACGGTGACCGCCGCGATGTTGCAGACGCTGGCCACGCGCGATGTTGCGCCGTCGTCGCCGTCGCAGGACGCGGTGGTGGCGCTGACCCCGATGCCCGGTGCGGGGTTTCCGGGGCGGCCCGGAATCGGCGTCGACCGCGCGGGTGTGGACTGGGCGGTGAACGCGGTCGTAACCGCGATGACGCAGGAAACCGGTTCAATCACGATCGAGAGCGTCGATACGGCACACGGCATCGCGCTGACGCATCGGCTCCGCCTGTCGCCCGATGACGACGTGCTGATCGCGTCGACGACACTGCGCAACATCGGCAGCGAATCGCTGGCGGTCGCCTCGCTCGTCGCGCCGGTGATCCCGTTGCCCGATTCGGCAACGCGATTGACCGCGTTCGAGGGGCGCTGGTCGGGCGAATTCCAGACCGTCGCCATCGATCGCCCGCCGGGATTATGGATGCGCGAGAACCGGCGTGGACGGACCAGTCACGACAGCTTTCCGGGGCTGATCGCGCACGACGCAGGCACAACGGAACGGCACGGCGATGCTTATGGCTTCCACCTCGGATGGAGCGGCAACCATCGTATCCACGTCGAGACGCTGCCCGACGGGCGTGCGCACGTCGCGATGGAGGCGCTATACCTTCCCGGCGAAATCCGCCTCGAACCCGGCGAGACGCTGTCGACGCCCGACCTGTACGCGTCAGCCACCGCGGACGGCCTGACTGTCCTGTCGCGCGGTTTCCACAAGTTTCTGCGCCGCCGCCCAGAGCATGACCGGCTCCGCATCCGCCCGCGCCCGGTCCACTACAATACCTGGGAGGCGGTGTATTTCGATCACGACCCCGCGGTGCTGATGCAGATGGCGGACCGCGCCGCGGCGATCGGGGCGGAGCGCTTCGTGCTGGACGACGGCTGGTTCCTGGGGCGACGCCATGACCGCGCGGGGCTGGGCGACTGGTCGGTCGATCCGGCGATATATCCCGAAGGCCTCGCGCCGCTGATCGCACATGTCGAGGCGGCGGGCATGGAGTTCGGGCTGTGGGTCGAGCCCGAAATGGTGTCGATCGACAGCGATCTGTACCGCGCGCATCCCGATTGGGCGATGGCGACCCCGCCCGCCCCGCCGCGGCCGTTCCGAAGCCAGCTGGTGCTCGACTTCGGCCGCGCCGAGGTGCGCGACCACATCCATACGCAGATCGGCGCGCTGCTCGCCGATCACCGCATCTGCTATCTCAAATGGGACATGAACAGCGACCTGAACCAGCCGGGCGGTGTGGACGGTCGCGCCGCCGCGGACGCACATGTGCGCGGCGTGTACGAGGTGCTCGATCGGCTGCGCGTCGAGCATCCGCAGATCGAGATCGAAAGCTGCGCATCGGGGGGCGGCCGCGCCGATTATGCGATCCTTTCGCGGACCGACCGCATCTGGACATCGGATTCGAACGATGCGCTCGACCGGCTGAGCATCCAGCGCGGCTTTTCGCATTTCTTCCCGGCCGAATTGATGGGTTCGCACGTCGGCCCCGCGACGTGCCACATCACCGGGCGGCGGCTGACGATGGCGACGCGTGTCCAGACCGCCTTCTTCGGGCACATGGGGATGGAACTGGACCTGCGCGATCTGGACGAGGCCGCGTTCGCCGATCTGGCCGCGGGGATCGCGCTGCACAAAGAATACCGCGGATTGATCCATGCGGGCGATCACCTGCGGCTCGATCCGCGGCCGGGCGTCGACGCGTTCGGCATTGTCACGGCGGATCGCGGCGAGGCGCTGTTCTCCTACACCTGCGTCGAGGAGCGCCGCGCGGCGCATCCGGCGCGGCTGCGGCTGGCGGGGCTTGATCCGGACGGGCAGTATGCGATGCGATCGATCTGGCCGCGCGCCACGGAAGCCACCACGGTCAGCGGCGACGCGTTGATGCGCGCGGGTTGGCAGCCGCCGCGGCTCCATCCGGGCACGGGCGTCATCCTCCACCTCGTCCGGGCATAAAAAAGGGGCGCGGGGATTGCCCGCGCCCCACAGGGGAAGTCGTTTCGCCGCCCGCGTCAGAAGTCGACGCGCACGCCCGCCTTGTACCGCGCGCCGGTTTCCACGATTGCGAGGAACTGATTGTCGAAACGGCCATGCCGTTTGGTGGTCGCGTTGGTGATGTTCACGCCCTCGACGAAGATCGCGACGTTTTCGTTGATCGAATAGCGTGCCGACACGTCGAACTGGCCCAGCGGTTCGACGAAGATCGGGTCGCCGCCGGTGCCGTTGGCCAGCGTCTGCAGGAATTCGTTGCGATGATTGTACGCGACGCGCGCCTGGATCGGACCCTTCTCATAGAACAGGACGACGTTCTGGCTGTTCCCCAGCCCTTCAAGCGCAAAGGTCTGGCTGGTGGTCGACGTGTCCACGCCCGCACTGCTCTTCACGAAGGTCGCGTTGGCGGTGACGCCGAGACCGTCGAGCGGCGCAGGCAAATAGTTGAACGTATGCTGGAAGCCGATCTCGACGCCGTACACGTCCGCCGCCTCGAGGTTGCGCGGCCGCCGTACGTTGACCGACGCGATGCCGCCGGGGAAGATATTGTCGGCGTTGGCCAGCGCGAATGGCTCGGGCGCGACCTGGCTGACGATGAAGTTGTTCACGCGTTTATAGAACGCGCCGACCGTGAAATACCCGCCCTTCTGATAGTAATATTCAAACGACCCGTCGAAGTTGGTCGATTTGTACGGTTTCAGTTCGGGATTGCCGCCGCTGGCCTGAAGGTTGCCTGGCCGCAAATTGGTGAAGCTGACGCGCGGGGCGAGCAACGTCACGTCGGGACGCGTGACGGTGCGCGATGCGGCGAGCCGCCCGACGATCTGGTCGGTGAAATCCATCCGAACGTTCGCGCTCGGCAGGAAATCGGTGTAGTTCGTCTTGCGCTGAACCGGCGCGGCGGTCGGCGCGAAGACCGCTGTATAAGCGGTCGGATCATTGGGGATCAGGCGCAGGTCGAGCAGCACCTGCTGCGAGCCGTTCGACGTCACGTCGGTATGGACATAGCGCGCGCCCACGCCGCCCGAAATCGGCAGGCCGCCAAGTTCGCTTTCGAAATCGATCTGCGCATAGCCCGCGACGATGCGCTCGCCGATGCGGAAGCTGTCGGGATAGCGGATCGGCGCGTAGCCATTGTTCGCCGCGAGGAAGGCGGCGAGCGAGCCGACCGGGCGGCCGACCGCGGCGTCCTGCGCATTGGCGGCGGCGGTCGATTCCAGAAAGCTGAAATAGGCTTCGCTATCGAACGTCAGCCACTGCCGCGGCAGGTCCGCCCCCTCACCCTTCAGGAAATTACCGGCGTTGAACGTTTGCAGCAGTCCGTTCGGAACCGGAATCGCGTACCCGCAATAGGCGCAACCGACATTGTTTTCGCTGCGGATCAGCGCGTTTTCCTTGGTCCGGTCGAGGAAATAGCCGCCGACCTTCACGTCCTTCACGAAACCACCATTGGTCTTGAACGTCGCCTCCAGCCGCTGTTCGTACAGCTCCTCCGACGTGTCGATGCCTTCGCGCGTCGCGAAGTGCGCACGGCCGGTCACATTATCGGTGAAACTGGACTGGCCGACCACCGACGGAATGCCGCCGTTGTTCGTAAAGGTCACGCGATTCGGGAATCCGACGACCGCGAACACTTCATTGCCGCCGTTGTTCGACACCGCCTTCGAATAGCTGGAATCGGACACAACCGTGATCAGGTCGGTCGGCTTCCATTCCAGGTTCAGGCCGGCGCCATAGACTTCGGTCGGCCGGTTGAACGTGCGGCTGATGTAGTCGGTCTTGCCGTTGATGCTTTGCGCCATGCTGGTGACGGTGCGGTTGTCGTCGAGCGTCGCCGACGTGATTTCACCGGGCGAGAAGAAATGGCCCAGACTGCTGGCGTTCGATTCGACCGTGAACTTGTTGTAGAGCCCGTCCAGCGACAGCGTCAGCGTATCGGTCGCGCGGAACTGCGCGGTTGCGTTGATGCCGATGCGTTCGCGATCTTGACGGTCGACGATCTGGTCCAGATTCTGCGGGAAATAGACGTTGGTCAGCCCCGCCTGCGGAAGGTTGGTGCGGAAATAACCGTTGGTCGCGACGGTGTTCACCTGCGCCTTGCGCCGCTGATAGGAGCCCGCCAGCAACAGGCCCAGTCGGCCGTCGGCCAGCGTTGTGCTGATCAGGCCGAACCCTTCGCCCGCGAACTTGTCCGCGATATCCTCGTAGCTCGCCTTCGCCGACAGCACGATCTTAGTGCCGGGAATGTCAAACGGCCGCGCGGTCTTGACGTTGATGGTCGAGCCGATCCCGCCGTCTTGCAGGACCGCGTTGCTGCTCTTGTACACGTCGGCGCCCGAGATCAGCTCGGCGGCGAGCAGGTCGAAGCTGAACGCGCGCCCGGCATTTTCGGTCGCGATCGTCCGGCCGTTGACCAGCACGGTGTTGAACGACGGACCGAAGCCGCGGACGGTGACGAACTGTCCTTCGCCGCCCGAACGATCGATCGACACGCCGGTGATGCGCTGGAGCGATTCGGCGACGTTGGAATCGGGGAACTTGCCCAGATCCTCCGACGCGATCGAATCGACGATCACGTCGGCATTTCGCTTCACGTCGATCGCGCGCTGAAGACTGGCGCGGAGGCCGGTGACGACGATGTCGTTCTCACCGCCGGCCAGAGCGGGATCCTGCGCTGGCGATGTTGTCGGGACCGGATCGCTGGGCGCAACCTGCGCCTGCGCGGCCAGCGGCAGTTGTACGATCGCGGCGGCGCCGATGCCGGCCAAAAGATGCATACGCCGATTTCGCGCGACTGCGTTGAACTGTGAAACCATAGCCCCTCTCCCCTTCATGCCGATCATGCCGGCGCGCGGATCCAACCCTTATGGCCCGACTTGATTATGTGAATTATAATACAATTGAAGCACCGTCAATCGGTGGCGTCGCGGCGATCGGCTTGGGATCAGGTTCGCGGGATTTTATCCCGGTGAGATATGCGGGTGGGGTCGCCGGGGGCGTGCTCAATGGCGATTGGAATGTCGGCTTTGCAGACGACGTAAGCCGGGCGTCGCCCTGGCCGTCACGGATACACCGTGAGACGCGCGCGAATCGCATCGATCGCCCGCCGCCGCTCATCTATTCGGCGAGAAAAGCGTCCGCGCGCGGCCTTATCGTTTGGCGGTCGCGGTACCGCTCACCGGCTTGCGGGCGCGTTGCGGATCGATCGGCTGATCGAAGGCGACGCCGATTCGGCCCGCCGTCTGCCAGGCGATGCGGCCGGTGATCCGCCCGATCCCGCGCACGTCGATATCGATCGCACGATCAGTCGGGACGGGATGCGGCAGTTCCGCCATCAGGCCACCGGCGGACAGATTGCGCACCCGCACCGCGATCGGTTCGGCGCGACCCTCCACATGCAATTGCGCAAGCAGGAACAGGCTGTCGCGCTGCCGTCCGCTGTTTCCGGCAGGCGATTCGGCGCTCGCCAATGCGCAGGGATCAGGCTGGTCCATGCGCGAGATCATATCGGCCCAATCATTGACGAATCACCAACCGATGCCCCGGTCATTCCTCGCGCGAAACCTTTTCGTGGCGTTCGTGGCGCTCCTGCGCCTCAACCGTCATCGTCGCGATCGGCCGCGCCTCCAGTCGGGCCAGGCTGATCGGCTCCCCGGTCACTTCGCAATAACCGTATTCGCCATCCTCGATCCGGCGCAGCGCGGCGTCGATCTTGCCGACCAGCTTGCGTTGCCGGTCGCGCGTACGCAGTTCGATCGACCAGTCGGTCTCGCTGGATGCGCGATCGGTCAGGTCCGCCTCGCGCAGCGAATCGACCTGCAGTTGCGATAGCGTGCCCTGCGATTCGCGCAGCAACGCGTCCTTCCACTGATACAGCTTGTCGCGAAAATACGCCTGCTGGCGTGGATTCATGAACGGTTCGTCGGTGTGCGGGCGATAGCCGCCGCCGTCGTTGGCCGCCTCCGGTTCCGAACCTTCATCTCGCACATTGTACGCCGTCGCCATGACCGTCTCCCGCCCGCGCCAGGATGTCGTTCAGCACCCCGTGCGCCCCTGGGCCGCGCCTATAGTCTCAGGTTGCGGTCTCGACAAGCGATGGCGGACGACAACCCCCTGACACGAAACGAATTGCCGGGAGGTGAACGAAATGGCGGTACATCGCGTGGTCCGTCGGCGTCCGCCTCAACCTGAATCCGTACCACGCTGGCACGTTAACCATAATGTTGGCGCAGCACTTGCTCCCCTTCGTGCAAATGAAGGAGCAAAGATGGTTAATATCGTTGCACTTAATCCTTTGTTTCGCACTTTAAAGGATAGCGGTGAGATAGCTGCTGAAGTTCACAAGCGGCGCGTGGAAACCCGTCGATCAAGGGGTGTGACATCATGTCGGTGCGGATGGCGATGGCGAAACTTTGTGCATGCGCCGCGGGTGGTGCGCTGGTCGGCGGTGGCGCTGTGCACGTCGCCGAAACCTCGAAAGCGCGGACCGCCTACAGCAAGAAGCAGGTCGCCACGAAGCGTATCGTGAAGCGCACATATGCCAAGCGCGGCAAGGTGCGGCGCGTGATGCGGACCACGACGACGTGCGCCCCCACGGTCGTGACCGTCGCGTCGCAGGCCGCGCCGATCCCCGTGCCGCTGCCTGAGGCACCGGTCTATGCGGGCGGCGGCGGCGGGTTCGCGCCGGCCATCGGCGGCGGCGGCTTCGGCGGCGGCGGCGGCTTCTTCGCCGGCGGGTTCTTCGGCGGCAGCGGCGGCGGTTCGGGCGGCGGTTCCAGCGGGATCCTGATTTCCTCGACGTCGAGCAGCAGCGGCGGATCGACCTCCACGTCATCGGGCGGTTCGTCCACGTCGACCGGCGGCTCGTCGACTTCCAGTTCGACCGGCGGCGTCAGCAGCACATCGTCGAGCGGGAACGTCAGCAGCACGTCGTCGTCCAGCGGCAACGTGTCGTCCAGCTCCAGCGGCAATGTGTCGTCTTCAACCTCCACCTCGTCCAGTTCGAGCGGCAACGTGTCCTCCTCGACCTCTTCGTCGACCAGCAGTTCGTCCTATGGGTCGAGCTCCAAGGGCTGGGGATCGAGCGGGTGGACGTCGAGCGGGAAACCGCCGTCGAGTTCGGGCAGCAGCAGCGGCAATCCCTCACCTGTGCCCGCCCCGCCGATGCTGATCCTGTTCGGCGCCGCGGCGGCCGGGCTGGTCGCTCGGAAGCGGTTGACGAAGAAAACAGCTATCGCGGCCTGATTTACCCTTTTTTCGGGCAGCGATACGACCCCCGCGCGCGTAACGGCGCGGGGGTCGTTTGCTTTTTGTTTGATCGGATCACGCCGATAAAGCGGTGCCAGCCCGCTCCCCACCCCGCCTCCCAATCAAATATACTGACATGAGAGGCGGGCGGGGGAGCGGGCTGGCACCGCGACAAATCACGCCGCGATCAGCGCCTTTTCGATATCGGCGATCGGGTGGCCGGTCAGATCCTTGTCGATCTCGCCCTTCAGCCGGTCGCTCACCTCTTTGTGATAATGTTTGCGCAGTTCCCCCAGCGTCCGCGGCGGGGCGACGATGATGAGCGATTCGTAATCGTTCGACAGCGCGCGTTTCTTCAGCATCGCCGCGGCCTCGGCGGCGAAGCGATCCTCCTCCAGTTGATGGAAGTCGGTCGGCTCGACTGAGCTTTGCGCGGCCCCCTGCGGCGATGAGGCGCGGCCCGCCGAATCGGTCGCCTGATCGCGCGTTGCTGGATTGTCCTGTTCCCGCGCGTGCTCGACCGTCAAATGCGGGTGCACCGCATCGCCCTCGTTTCGGAGAAACAGCATCTTTCGTCCGTCTGCGACCAGGACGACGGAGTTGTAGGGAAGCTGCATGGGCGTATCTCCTTATGGTTATGCCTGACCCGTCAACGCGCGCACGCACCGCCGGGTTGCCTACCTCCGACGCGCTCGCCATAGCCGCGCGATGCACGACATCCGCCTGATCCGAGAGAATCCGCAAGCTTTCGACGCCGGCATGGCGAAGCGTGGCAATCCTGCCGAGAGCGCGATGATCCTCGAATTGGACAAGCGTCGCCGCGAAGTCGTGACGCAACTCCAGACCGATCAGGCGCGCCGAAACGAAGCGTCGAAAGCGATCGGTGCGGCGAAGGCTGCAAAGGACGAAGCGACCGCGAACGCGCTGATGGCCGAAGTCGCGACCCTGAAGGAGCGGCTGCCCGAACTGACGGCAGAAGATGAACGACTTAGCGCGGAACTCGACGGCCTGCTAGCCTCGCTTCCCAATATACCCCTGCCCGACGTGCCCGATGGCGCGGACGAGGACGACAACGAACTCGTCCACGAACGCGGACAGCGCCCGACGTTCGCGTTCGACGTGAAGGAGCACGACACGATCGGCCCCGCGCTAGGTCTCGATTTCGAGACCGGCGTTGCGATCTCGGGCGCGCGCTTCACGCTCGTACGCGGGCACATGGCGCGCCTCAGCCGCGCGCTCGGGCAATTCGGGCTCGACTTGTTGACGCGCGAATACGGCTACGAGGAAGTCGTCCCGCCGCTGCTGGTGCGCGACGAGGCGATGTTCGGCACCGGACAACTGCCGAAATTCGCCGAGGATCTGTTCCAGACCACCGACGGCCGCTGGCTGATCCCCACCGCCGAGGTCAGCCTGACCAACATCGTGCGCGAAAAGATTCTCGCCGCGTCCGACCTGCCGTTGCGCTTCACCGCGCTGACCGCGTGTTTCCGGTCCGAGGCGGGCGCGGCCGGGCGCGACACACGTGGCTTCATCCGCCAGCATCAGTTCGAAAAGGCGGAGATGGTCTCGATCGTCGAACCCGATCAGTCGGAGGCCGAACACGAACGCATGACCGCGGCGGCGGAGGATGTGCTGACGCGGCTCGGCCTGCCGTTCCGCCGCATGAAGCTGTGCACCGGCGACATGGGCTTCACCGCCGCGCGCACCTACGATCTGGAGGTCTGGCTGCCCGGCCAGGCGCGCTACCGCGAGATTTCGTCCTGTTCCACCTGCACCGATTTCCAGGCGCGCCGCATGAACGCGCGCTATCGGCCGGAGGGTGAAAAAGCGACACGCTTCGTCCATACGCTGAACGGGTCGGGCCTTGTCGTCGGCCGCATGATCGTCGCGATCATCGAGAATTATCAGCAGGAGGACGGATCGGTCGCGGTGCCCGAGGTGCTGCAGCCGTATCTGGGCGGGCTGAACCGGCTGGAGCCGCGGTAACGCTGCGCCGTCCTCGACTTCGACCGCAACCGTTGGCTAAGGTGCGGGAATAATAACCGGGGGTCGGGAATGAGTTTGCGTATCGTGCTGCCCGCGGCGCTGCTGCTCGCGGGGTGCATTCCCTCGGTCGACCGTCCCGCCCCGCCCGCGCCGGTCTATGGACCATCCGACGAACCCGCGGCGGATTACGAACGTCAGCGTGCCGACGACGTGACGCAACTTCCCGCGCCGCGACCGGCGTGGGAGGCGCGGCCGGTTACGCCCGACGCGCGCGATATCGAAGCGCAAACTTATACCGTCGCCCCCGGCGACACCTTGCGCGCCGTGGCGGACCGGACGGGTGCGGGATCGGAGGCGATCGCGCGCGCCAATGCGCTCGAACAGCCGTTCACGATCCGCAGCGGTCAGCGGCTGACGATCCCCGGCGGGCGCTATCACCTTGTCCGGCAGGGTCAAACCGGCATCGCGATCGCGCGTGCCTACGGGGTGGAATGGTCGCGCGTCGTGTCCGCCAATGCGCTGGAGGAACCGTACATCCTGCGCGTCGGGCAGCGCGTGCTGATCCCCGGCGCGGACCGCGTGCGCAGCGCGGCCGAACGCGCCGCGGCCTTCACGCTCGACGTGGACGACATCCTGACCGGGGGCGAACCCGCGCTCGCCGTCAACCAAGCCCCAGCAACGCCCGTCGCGACCCCGCGCCGCGTGCTGCCGACGACCGCGGCGGTGACGCAACCGATCGGACGGCCCGGCCGCTTCCTGTGGCCGGTCGACGGCCAGATCGTGAAGCGCTTCGGTCCCGGCGCGAGCGGGGAGCGCAACGACGGGATCAAGATCGCGGTGCCGATCGACACGCCGATCCGCGCCGTCGCCGACGGCACCGTCGCCTATGTCGGCGACGGCATCGCGGCGCTGGGCGGACTGGTGATCGTCAAGCACGGCGACGGCTGGACCAGCGTGTACGGCCACGCGTCGAAACTGACCGTCCAGCGCGGGCAAGCGGTGAAGAAAGGCCAGACGATCGCGTTGTCGGGCGACACGGGCTTCGCGGACCGGCCCGAGGTGCATTTCGAACTGCGCCGCGGGCGGACGCCGGTCGATCCGGTCGGGCAATTGGGCGCGAAGTAACCTCGACCAACAACTCCACCCCGGCGAAGGCCAGGGCCCAGTTGCAACGAGCCATGTAACTGCGGATGCCGCCAGCCAATTGCCTTCGCCGCAACTGGGCCCCGGCTTTCGCCGGGGTGGTAGAAGGTGGTGGACGGCGCTAATCGCCCCACCATGACTGATTTCGCCTCCGATCTCCTCAACACGCTCTCCTCGCGCGGCTACATCCACCAGACCACCGACGCCGCGGCGCTCGACGCGCTGGCGTCGCGCCAGGTCATCCCCGGTTACATCGGTTTCGATCCCACCGCGCCGTCGCTCCACGTCGGCAGCCTGGTCCAGATCATGCTGCTCCGCCGCCTCCAACGGGCCGGACACAAGCCGATCGTGCTGATGGGCGGCGGGACGGGCAAGATCGGCGACCCCAGCTTCAAGGATGAAGCCCGCAAACTGTCGAGCAACGACACGATCGCGACCAACATCGCCTCGATCAAGCGCATCTTCGAACGCTTCCTGACCTTCGGAGACGGCCCCAGCGATGCGATCATGCTCGACAACGCGCAATGGCTCGATGCGCTTGAGTACATCCCGTTCCTGCGCGAGGTCGGGCAACATTTCTCGGTCAACCGTATGCTCAGCTTCGACAGCGTGAAGCTGCGGCTGGACCGCGAACAATCGCTGTCGTTCCTCGAATTCAACTACATGATCCTGCAGGCCTATGACTTCCGCGAGCTGAACGCGCGTCACGCCTGCCGCCTGCAGATGGGTGGATCGGATCAATGGGGCAATATCGTCAACGGCATCGAACTGACGCGCCGGATGGACGGGGTTGAAGTATTCGGCATCACCACCCCGCTCATCACCACCGCGGACGGCGGCAAGATGGGCAAGACGATGTCGGGCGCGGTGTGGCTGCATGAGGATCAGCTGCCGCATTTCGATTACTGGCAATTCTGGCGCAACACCGACGACCGCGACGTGGGGAAATTCCTGCGCCTGTTCACTGACCTGCCGCTGGCCGAGATCGCCCGTCTGGAGGCGCTGGAAGGCGCGGAGATCAACGCCGCCAAGATCGTGCTGGCGAACGAAGCGACCGCCATGTGTCGCGGACGCGACGCGGCGCAGCAGGCGGCGGAGACCGCGCGGCGCACGTTCGAGGAGGGATCGGCGGGCGATTCGCTCCCCAGCCTGACCGTGCAGGGCGGACAGATTCCGATCGTCGTCGCGCTGACCGCGTTGGGATTCGCTGCGTCCAATGGCGAGGCGCGCCGAAAAATCGCAGAGGGCGCGGTGCGGCTGAACGACATCGCGATCCGTGACGCGGCGTATGAGGTCGTGCTCGACGGCGACGGTCCGGTGAAGATCAGCCTGGGCAAGAAGCGCCACGGCCTGCTTGTCGCGGGATAGCTAGCGCGCGATTCACCCTTTCCGTTGCGTCATGCTTCACGGCCGCAGCGCTAACCCGAAGGTCGGGATTACGGGGGTATTTTGATGGCGACAGCGGCGGCGACTATCTGGCACGACCGCAGCGAACCGCGCGATGAGGTGATGCACCGTGCCCGTGCGGTCGGTCCAGACGGGCGGCACTTGTCGGTGACCGTGGTGAACGTATCGCCGCACGGAATGATGCTGCGCTGCGATCAGGATTATCCCGAAGGCGAGCGGCTGAGTGTCGCGCTTCCCGCGATCGGGATCGTCACTGCAGTGGTCCGCTGGTCGCTGGGTGGCCGGATCGGGTGCCAGCTGGAGCGAGCGATCCCGGCGAACCGTTATCATCAGGTGCTGGGTGCGATGGCATAGCCACTCTCATTCCTCCCCGGCACGGGGAGGAATTTTGGTCACCCCGATCGCAACAACGCTACCCCCGCGTCGCGATCGAACAGATACAGCGCCACCCGCGCCGCCTCCCCGCGCGGCCCCTCAAGCCCGCCGTCGCGGTCGATCAGCAGCCGCGCATCGTCGGTCGCAGGAGGCAGCAGATCGCCCAACATCTCGGGCGTGGCGAGCCGGAACAGCGCCTCCCCCGATTGCCGTGTTCCCAGCAATTCACCCCCACCGCGCAGCCGCAAATCCTCCTCGGCAATGTGAAAACCGTCGTTGCTTTCGCGCATCAGCGCCAACCGCGCGCGCGACGTTTCGCTGAGCGCATTGCCGCGCAGCAACAGGCATACCGACTTGCCGCCACCCCGCCCGACGCGACCGCGCAACTGGTGCAATTGCGCAAGGCCAAACCGATCCGCCGCCTCGATCACGATCAAGGTCGCATTGGGCACGTCGACGCCCACCTCGATCACCGTCGTTGCGACCAGCACGCCGGTGCGCGCGGCAGAGAAATCCGCCATCACCGCATCCTTCTCCGGCCCGCGCATCCGCCCGTGGACCAGCCCGACGCGATCCCCGAACCGCTGCGTCAGCGCCTCGGCGCGCGCCTCCGCCGCGGCGAGATCGGACTTCTCGCTCTCCTCGACCAGCGGACATACCCAATAGGCCTGTTTACCCTCCGCAAGATGGCGGCCGAGCGCGTTGACGACCTCGTCGACTCGCTCCTCGCTGATGACGCGGGTTTCGATCGGCTCGCGCCCCGGCGGCATTTCGTCGAGGCGGCTCTGGTCCATCTCGCCGTGGTGCGCGAGCGTCAGCGTGCGCGGGATCGGCGTCGCGGTCATCGCCAGCAGGTGCGGCGGGCGCGCGCCCTTCGCCTGCAGCATCATCCGCTCGGCCACCCCGAAGCGATGCTGTTCGTCGACCACCACCAGCGCGAGATCGCGGTAGCCGACCGCCTCCTGAAAGATCGCGTGCGTGCCGATCAAGATGTCGATCGCGCCCGACGCCAGCCCCATCAACGTCGCCTCGCGCGCGCGTCCCTTGTCGCGTCCGGTCAGCACCGCGATGTTCACGCCCACGCCCGCCATCAGCCGCTGGAGCGAATCGAAATGCTGCCGCGCGAGGATTTCGGTCGGCGCGAGCAGTGCGCCCTGCGCGCCCGCCTCCACCGCGATCAGCAGCGCCATCGCCGCGACCAGTGTCTTTCCCGACCCGACATCGCCCTGCAGCAGCCGCAGCATCGGCGATTCCTGCGCCAGATCGCCCTCGATCTCACGCACCGTCCGCGCCTGTGCCCCGGTCAGCGCATAGGGCAATCGCAACGCATCGCGCAGCCGCCCGTCCCCGGCGAGCGCCCTGCCCCGCCGCCGTCGCGTGTCCTGCCGCACCAGCGCGAGCGCGAGTTGGTTCGCGAACACCTCGTCATAGGCCAGCCGCTCGCGCGCCTTCGCATCCGCTGGATCGGCGTGGATACGCGTCAGCGCCTCGCGCCACGCGGGCCAGCCGCGCTGCGCCTTCAGGCTCGGCTCGATCCATTCGGGCAGGTCGGGCGCCCGCTCCAGCGCCTGATCGACCAGCGCGCCGATCCGCCGCGACGTGACCCCTTCCGACAATGGATAGATCGCCTCGCGCTCGCGAAACTCCTCGCCCGGTTCGCCCAGGTCGGGGTGGATGATCTGCAATTCCTGCCCATATTGCTCCAGCTTGCCCGAAACGCGTTTCGGTTCGCCCAGCGGCAGCAGTTTCTTCACCCAGCCCGACGATCCGCCGAAATAGACCAGGCTGACGTAATTCCCCAGCGCGTCCACCGCATGAACCCGCGTCGGCCCGCGCCCGCTCGACACGCGGTAATCGCGCGGCGTCAGCGTGATCGCGATCGTCCGCCCCGCGTCCGCCATATCGAGTTCGTCGCGCGGCAGCCGGTCGACCCAGCCGGTCGGCAGGTGAAACGCCACGTCGACGACGCGCGCCAGCCCGAGCCGGTCGAGCGGCTTGGCCAGCGCCGGTCCCACGCCCTTCAACGCGGTGACTTCGGCGAACAGTGGATTGAGGATGTCAGGTCGCATGACTATCTGTCATGCGATACCCGCCCCCGACGTGCGCCGCCAGCGCCCGCCGGGTATTTTGCATTTGCCAAAGCCCGCGAGGGCGTCTGCTCAAGGAGCCGCATGGACCACGAGACCCGCCTGAAACGCCTGCGCTTCCGTAGCTGGCACCGTGGCACGCGCGAGGCGGACCTGATGATCGGGGGCTTCTTCGACGCGCATCATGCAGACCTGACGACCGAGCAGCTCGACTGGTTCGAGGCTTTGCTGGAAGAGCAGGACGTCGACATCATGGGCTGGGCCATCGGATCGATCGCCTGCCCGCCCGAGTGGGACGGCGCGATGATGCAGCGGATGCGGACGCTGAAATTCGTGCCCGTCAGCCGCTGACCATTCCTCCCGTTCGGATTTCGATTTGCCCGACCTGAAGACGATCCTGACCGCCCGCGCGCCGCTGACCCTGTCGGGCGTGCCGGGTGGATTCCTGCCGTCGCTGCTCGCCGACCTCGCGCGCGCGGCGAAGACGCGCGCGGTGTTTATCGCGCCGGACGAAAATGCGATGCGCGCGATTGCCGCCACCGCGCCGTTCTTCGCGCCCGAGCTTGAGGTGGTGCAGATACCGGCGTGGGATTGCCTGCCCTACGATCGCGCCTCCCCCACGTTGCGGGTGATGGCCGAACGGATCGGCGCGCTGCACCGGCTTCAGGCGACGCCCAAGGCGCCGCAACTCGTCCTGACCACCGCCAACGCCGCGACACAGCGCACGCTGACGCCGTTCCGCATCCGCCAGCTTGTCGCGACGCTGAAGCCCGGCGCGCGGATCGATCGCGATAAACTGGCCGCGTTGCTGCAAGCGAACGGCTACGTTCGCACCGACACCGTCCACGACCAGGGCGAATATGCCGTCCGCGGCGGCATCGTCGATCTGTTCCCCAGCGGCGAGGACCACGCGCTACGGCTCGATTTCTTCGGCGATGAGATCGAAAGCGTCCGCACCTTCGACCCTGCCGATCAGCGCACCACAGGGCGTATCGACGGTTTCACCCTGCTGCCAGCGTCCGAAGCCCTGCTCGACGACGAATCGGTCAAACTGTTCCGCAGCCGGTATCGCGAGAAATTCGGCGCCACCGCGACCGGCGACCCGCTGTATCAGGCGGTAAGCGAAGGCCGTCGCCTCGCGGGGATGGAACACTGGCTGCCGCTGTTCGAGGACAAACTGGCGACGCTGTTCGAGCACCTCGGCGACGATGCGATGATCGTGCGCGATCACGGCGTTGCGGCGGCGGCGGAAAGTCGACTCGAATCGATCGCGGACTATTACGAGAACCGCAAGCGCGCCGAGGCCGCGCAGCCCGGCAGCTATCGCGCGCTGCCCGCGAAGACGCTCTACCTCGACGATGCCGAGTGGCAGGCCGCGCTGATCACAACCACCGCGCATCTGGTGACGCCGTTCCACGAACCCGAATCGGCGAAGGTGCTCGACTTCCAGGTCGACGGCCCGCGCGATTTCGCACCCGAGCGCGCGGCGCATGAAAACGTTTATGAGGCAGTCGTCGCACACATCGCGAAGCTGCGCAGGGACGGGGTGAAGCCCGTTCTCGCCAGTTATTCGATCGGCGCGCGCGACCGGTTGAGCGCATTGCTCACCGACCACGGGCTGACTGGCGCGAAGCCGGTCGAGACGTGGCAGCAGGCGCTGGGCGTCGGCGAAACACAGGTTGCGCTGATCGTCCTGCCGCTCGATCACGGCTTCGCCGCGCCCGGCGTCTCGGTGCTGACCGAACAGGATATGCTGGGCGACCGGCTCGTCCGGCGCGCGAAACGGCGGAAATCGGCCGACGCGTTTCTCGCCGAACTCGCCACGCTGTCGCCCGGCGATCTCGTCGTCCACGTCGATCACGGTATCGGCCGCTATATCGGGCTGACGCAGATCCCGGTCGCGCGTGCGCCGCACGATTGCGTCGCGCTGGAATATGCCGGCGGCGACAAATTGTACGTGCCGGTCGAAAATCTCGAAGTCCTCTCGCGCTATGGATCGGGCGAGGACGGCGCGGCGCTCGATCGCCTCGGCGGCGAGGCATGGCAACGCCGCAAGTCGAAGATGAAGGAGCGCATCCGCGAGATCGCAGGCGCGCTGATCGCCACCGCCGCCGAACGCGCGCTGCGACCGGGCGAGGTCGCCGAACCAGATTCGAGCGGCTACCCCAGCTTCGTCGATCGCTTTCCCTATGAGGAAACCGACGATCAGGACCGCGCGATCGACGACGTGCTCGGCGATCTCGGCGCGGGCCGCCCGATGGACCGGCTGATCGTCGGCGACGTCGGCTTCGGCAAGACCGAGGTCGCGTTGCGCGCTGCGTTCGTCGCCGCGATGGCGGGAATGCAGGTCGCGGTCGTGTGCCCGACGACGTTGCTCGCGCGGCAACACTATATGAACTTCACGACGCGTTTCGACGGATTCCCGATCGAGATCGGCCGTCTGTCGCGGCTCGTTCCCGCGGCGGAGGCGAAGACGGTCAAGGACGGTCTCACCGACGGCAAGATCGATATCGTCATCGGCACGCACGCATTGCTGGCGAAGAACGTCGACTTCAAGCGCCTCGGCCTCGTGATCGTCGATGAGGAACAGCGGTTCGGGGTCACGCATAAGGAACGGCTGAAGGCGCTGAAGGCCGAGGTCCACCTGCTGACCCTCACCGCCACCCCGATCCCGCGCACGCTGCAGATGGCGATGTCGGGTCTGCGCGAACTGAGCGTCATCCAGACCCCGCCGGTCGATCGTCTCGCGGTGCGCACCTATGTCATGCCGTGGGATCCGGTCGTGCTGCGCGAAGCGTTGCTGCGCGAACATTATCGCGGCGGGCAAAGCTTCTTCGTCACCCCGCGCATCGCCGACCTGCCCGATATCGAGGAGTTCCTGCGCAAGGAAGTGCCCGAAATCCGCTACGTCATCGCGCACGGTCAGATGGCGCCGACCGCGGTCGAGGAACGGATGAGCGCCTTCGTCGAAAAGCAGTTCGAGGTGCTGATCTCGACCTCGATCATCGAAAGCGGGATCGACATTCCGTCCGCCAACACGCTGATCGTCAACCGCGCCGACCGCTTCGGCCTCGCACAGCTCTACCAGCTCCGCGGCCGCGTCGGGCGCTCGAAGACGCGCGCCTATGCCTATATGGTCGCGCCGCCCGAACGGCAGATGACCGATGCTGCGGAAAAGCGGCTGAAGGTGCTGTCCGATCTCGATTCGCTGGGGGCGGGGTTCCAGCTCGCCAGCCACGATCTGGATATCCGCGGTGCGGGCAATTTGCTGGGCGATGAACAGTCCGGGCACATCCGCGAGGTCGGCTACGAACTGTATCAGGCGATGCTGGAGGAGGCGATCATGGACGCCAAGGCCGGCGGCATGGCGCAACGCCCGCGCGATTTCAGCCCCCAGATCAGCGTCGACGCGCCGATCCTGATCCCCGACGATTACGTCCCCGATCTCGACCTGCGCATGGGCCTCTACCGCCGCCTGAACGACCTCGACGCGGTGCGCGAGATCGAGGCCTTCGCGGCGGAAATGATCGACCGCTTCGGCCCGCTGCCGGAGGCGACCGACAATCTCATCAAGGTCATCGAGATCAAGCTGAACGCGAAGAAGGCCCGCGTGTCGAAGATCGACGTCGGGCCGAAAGGCGCCTTGGTGTCGTTCCACGACGACAAGCCGCCGAATGTTCCGGGGCTGCTGGCCTATGTCGAACGGCTGGGCGGGATCGCGAAGCTGCGTCCGGATTCCAAACTGGTCCTAAACCGCGTGTGGCCAGACCCCGCAGCGCGGCTGCACGGCGCACTGCAATTGTCGAAGGGCTTGGCGAAGGCAGCGGGGTAGCGCACTCCGCGGGAGCGACACCCCCTCCGTTCGTGCTGAGCGAAGTCGAAGCACATGGGCTTGTACTTCGACTTCGCTCAGCACGAACGGGCTTTAGGATCCGCCCATCAACCCCGCCAACGCCGCGCTATCCACCGGCCCGGCAAACAGAAACCCCTGGAAATACGTGCAACTCTCCGCCGCCAGCAAATCGCGTTGCTCCGCGGTTTCGACCCCTTCCGCGATAGTTTCCAGCCCCAGCGACCACGCCATCGTCAGCACCGCGCGCACCACGATCCGGTCGCGTTCCGACCCCGCGATATCTTGCGCCAGCGACCGGTCGATCTTCAAATAGTCCAACGGCAACGCCTTCAGATACGCCAGGCTGGAATAGCCTGTTCCGAAATCGTCGATCGCGATTCGACACCCGGCGGTACGCAACTTCACCAGATGCGCCGCCGCCGCCTCCAGCTCCCCGATCAGCCCGGTTTCGGTGATCTCCACCGTCACCCGGTTCCGCGCCACCCCCGACGCATCGAGCCGCGCCAGGAAGCGCCTTGCGAATTCGGGCCGCGCGATGTCGGCTGCGGTCACGTTGATCGCGACCCGCAGATGCGCCAGCGTGTCCGGCCACGCCGCGACGCGCGTGAGCGCCAGTGCCTGGATATGCTCCGACAGCGCGATGCCCAGATCGGCGCGTTCGGCCGCGGCGAACAAAGTGTCCGCACCGAGCGGCCCCAACTCGGGATGCTCCCACCGCGCCAGCGCCTCCACCCCGACGATTTCGCCGGTCGCAGCCCTTACCTGCGGCTGGAACAGCACCCCGATCTCGCCGCCATCGATCGCGCGGTGCAGGTCGGCGGCCAGCCGCAGCATGGGCGCCTCGCGCGGCTCGTCCGCCGCCAAGGTCGTCGCGCCATCGCTCATCAGCGCATCGCTCAGCGCATCCAGCGCGCGTTGGGTCAAATGCGCCAGATCCTCCCCGGCCACCCGCCGCGCCACGCCGATCCGCGCGCCCAGGTTCACCGCCTGCCCGTCTGCCTCGAACGCGCGGGTCAGCGCATTCTCGATTTCCCCGATGACACGCTGCGTTCCCGCCTCGTCCCCGGCGAAGGCGATCACGAATGTCGCGCCATCGCCCCGCTCAATTACCGCATCGTCGGGCAGCACATCCCCGATCCGCGCCGCCGCCGCCATCATCAGGGCGTCGCCCGCTGCGCGACCGAACGCTTCGTTGACCACATCGAACCGCGTCAGTGCGACCCGCGCCATCGTCGATGGCGATTCGCCGTGATGCGCGAAAAACTGGTCAATCGCCGACACGCCCCCGTCGCCGGCCCTACGATCGCGCCCGAACCCGCGCAGCCGCCGCGCGTATCTCCCGGCAAAGCGCAGCGACTGCAGCAACGCCGCACCGGCCGGCTCGCCAATCATCACATGGGTCGCGCCATCGTCATAAGCGCGATCGGCCGCAGCAGCATCCGGCACGACCGCCAGCAAAGCGGCGCGCGCCGCCGATGCCACGCCGTCGACTTCAGCTACCGCATTCGCATCGGCCAGCCAGACGAGCGGATCGCGATCGACCACGCTCCAACCTGTTCCCAGGACCGCGGCCAGCATTTCTCCACCGGATGACGGCGCGACCGCCACCGTCCCACGCCCTTGTTCTTTCCCCGCCATCCCGGGACCGTAGCGGGCCGCCGCGCCGCCGCCAATCGGGCTTGCAGGCTTGCCGCTCTCTGCGCGAACCCCTAACTCCGTATGATGGCACCCCTGTCCCCTTCCGTTGCCGCGCCGCTGGTCGACGGGTTCGGCCGCGCCATTCGGTATCTGAGGATATCCGTGACAGATCGCTGCGACCTGCGCTGCCGTTACTGCATGGCGGAGGAAATGACCTTCCTGCCGCGCGAAAAGCTGCTCGCGCTGGAGGAAATCGCGATCATCGCCGAACGCTTCATGGCGATGGGCGTGCGGAAAATCCGGCTGTCGGGCGGGGAACCGCTGGTGCGGCGCGATGTGATCGATCTCGTGCGGCGGCTCGGGCGGCACGTCGGGGGCGATCTCGACGAACTGACGATGACGACCAACGGGATGCGGCTCGCGCAGCACGCGGAGGCATTGTTCGATGCAGGCGTACGCCGCGTGAACGTCAGCCTCGACAGCCGCGATCCCGACACCTTCCGCCACATCACCCGCCACGGCGACGTGACGCAGGTGCTAAGCGGAATAGCCGCCGCGCAAGCCGTGGGACTGACGGTGAAGGTCAACATGGTCGCGCTGAACGGCCTGAACGACCACGAAATCGCGCCGATGCTGGCATGGTGCGTCGATCAGGGACTGGATTTGACGCTGATCGAGACGATGCCGATGGGCGCGATCGACGAGGACCGCGCCGACCGGTTCCTGCCGCTGACCGCGGTGTTCGACGAATTGTCCGCCGCCTTCGCGCTGGAGCGCGAAACGACCGGCACCGGCGGCCCGGCGCGCTACTGGCGCGTCGCTGGCACCGGGACGAAGCTCGGCCTGATTTCCCCTCTAACCGCCAACTTCTGCGATGGCTGCAATCGCGTCCGGCTCACGACCGAGGGCAAGCTGTACGGCTGTCTGGGCCACGACGATCAGGTCGATCTGAAGGCGGCGCTGCGCGACGGCGGCCTGCCCGCGCTCGACGAGACGATCCTGGCTGGTATCGCCTCCAAGCCGCGCCGTCACGATTTCAGCGTCGAGCGTGGGGCGGCCCCGGCAGTAGCGCGGCATATGAGCGTGACCGGCGGATGACCGATTACCCGCGGCGCGCGCTGGTCGCGTCGCCCACTCCACCGGCCCAGATCGCGCGCGCCGAACTTGCCGACGCGTGGGACTGGTGCAATCTCGACGAGGCCGACGTAGTCATCGCGCTCGGCGGCGACGGTTTCCTGCTGCAGACGCTGCACACGATGCTTGAACAGCGCCGCCCGCCGATCCCGGTGTTCGGCATGAACCTCGGCACCGTCGGCTTCCTGATGAACGAATGGCGGCTGCACGACCTGGACCAGCGACTGTCGCTCGCCAAGGCGTTCAAGGTCATTCCGTTGATGATGACCGCGCGTGGCGTCGACGGACGCATTCACACCTTGCCCGCGATCAACGAAGTGTCGTTGCTGCGTGAAACGCGACAGACCGCGAAGCTGCGCGTGACGGTCAACGACCGCGTCGTGCTGGACGAACTCGCGTGCGACGGCATCTTGGCGGCGACGCCTGCGGGCTCGACCGCGTACAATCTGTCGGCGCACGGCCCGATCCTGCCGCTGGGATCGGCCTTGATCGCACTGACCCCGATCAGCGCGTTCCGCCCGCGGCGCTGGCGCGGCGCGATCCTGCCCGACAAGGCGCGGATCGGGCTGACCATTCTAGACGCGGACAAGCGCCCCGTTTCCGCGGTCGCCGACCAGCACGAAATCCGCGATGTGGCGCAAGTCGACATCGCGCTGGACCGTTCACGCGAACTGACGTTGCTGTTCGATCCCGAACACGCGCTCGACGACCGCATAACGATGGAGCAATTCATCGCCTGAGCAGCTTGCATCCTGCTTCGACCCGGTTATAGAGCCGCCCTCGGCAACGATCCCTGATAGCTCAGCGGTAGAGCTCTCGACTGTTAATCGAGCGGCCGTAGGTTCGAATCCTACTCAGGGAGCCACCGATCGCGCGGACAAAACCCGCGGTCATTCCAGATCGTTTTCGCTCACCACGATCAACGCCTGATCGGCGTTCCGCGACAATGCGGACAATGCGGCTTCCGAAATCTGGTCGACAAAGCGGTTGAACATGTCGACCGCGTCGTTTTCCGGCCGGTCGCCGCTCAACGCCTCCAGCAGATCGTATTGCGCGGCGAACTGATATTCGTCGCCGTCCACTTCCCCGGCAAATTCCACCTGCGCTTCATCGACATTGTCGAGGATCGACGCGGTGTCGATCTCCAGTTGATTCGCTGTCACAATTCGCTCCCTTATCGCGGCGCCGTTCGACCGTATGAAGGCGAGCAAGCGCAAGAGAAGGACGGAGGTTCCCCTTCAACCCGCCGTCGGATCGCATTGGCGGGTGTCGAATCGTTGCCGGCCATCTCGAACGCATTGTTCCCGAGCGAAAATGTCGGCAGATTGTTAATCTGGTTCCTTAAATGACGGACGGAAACCTATCCCGTTCATCGCACGTTCCATCGACAGTGCCTATTTTGCGGGCGTCCCGCCGAATTGGCGGACACGGAGACGTTACAATGACAACATTCCGATTGGGTCGGGGCGTCATTCTGGCCACGGTCGCGGGCGGCGCGCTGCTGGTCGCGGGCTGTGCCACCCCCACCACCTACCGCCCCGCCACCGGCTCCGGCTTCAGCCGCACCGGTTACACCGACATCCGGATCGAGCCGAATCGCTACCGCGTGACGTTCGCCGGCAACACGATAACCGATCGCGATATCGTCGAGCGCTATCTGCTGTTCCGCGCGGCCGAACTGACCCTCCAGAACGGCTACGATTATTTCGTGATGGTCGACCGCGATACCGATCGTCAGGCGCGCACCTATTCCACCGGCTTCGGTGGCGGCGGCTTCGGCGGTGGGTTCGGGAACGGATATTGGGGTCCGTCTTGGGGCTTCTATGGCCGCGGCTACGGCTGGCGCCGCTTTGGCGGCGGGTTCGGCTACGGCGGGTTTGGCGGCTTCGGCGGCTTCAACGATTTCGACGTCCGCACGATCGACCGCTACGAGGCTTCGGCGGAGATCGTGATGCGCCGCGGCGCACCGGCCAGGGATGACGTCCGCGCCTTCAATGCGCGTGCGGTAACCGAGTCGATCGGGCCGAGTATCGTTCTGCCCAAGCCGTAGGCGCTACGCCGACGGTAGAAACCGAAAGGGCGGCGGGATCACTCCCGCCGCCCTTTTTCACGTCATACCGCGCCGTGGCAGTGCTTGTATTTGCGGCCCGACCCGCACGGGCATGGCGCATTGCGGCTGACGACGCCTTCCCAGCTTGCCGGATCCTCGCCCAGGTCGACCGCAGTCGGCTGTGGTATCTGCATCGGCGGCAACTGCGTCTGGATCAACCCGGCGCTCCCGGCATCCCAATCGTTCGAATTGTCCTCGCCCGAGAACGGGTCGAAGTGCGTCGTGATGAAGTCGGGAAGTTCGGGCAATTCGGGCAGCGGCTGCATCTGGAACTGCGCGTGCGCGATCGTCTTCGTCACGTCCTCACGGATGTGATCGAGCATCCGCTGAAAGAGCGCGAACGCCTCCTGCTTGTATTCGTTGATCGGCGTCTTCTGCGCATAGGCGCGCAAATGAACGACCTGCCGCAGCGCATCGAGCGTCGACAGATGCTCCTTCCAGTGGTGATCCAGATTCTGCAGCAGGATCGATTTCTCGACTGACGTCCACGTCTCGGGCTCCAGATCGGCAGCCTTGGCCTCGACCATCGTATCGGCCTCCGCCTGGACACGTTCGGTCACCAGTTCGGGGTCGATCGCTTCTTCGGTCAGCCAGTCGTCGATCGGCGGTTCGAGGTTGAGGATCTCTGCGAGTCTCTCCTTCATCCCCGCGATGTTCCACTGTTCGGGATAGGAATTGGGCGGGCACGCCTCGCCGACGATCGCGTTGACCGTCTCGGCGCGCATGTCGACCACCACATCGCCGACCGTCTCCGCATCCATGATGTCGGCGCGCTGTTCGTAGATGACCTTGCGCTGATCGTTCATCACGTCGTCATATTCGACGACCTGCTTGCGGATGTCGTAGTTGCGCGCCTCGACCTTCTTCTGCGCGGTTTCGATCGCCTTGGTCAGCCATTTGCTGCCGATCGCCTCGCCGTCGCCGATGTTGTTGCGCATCATCTTTGCAAACAAGGTGTCCGGACCGAAGATACGCAACAGATCGTCATCGAGGCTGAGGTAGAAGCGGCTGAGGCCGGGGTCGCCCTGCCGCCCCGAACGGCCACGCAGCTGGTTGTCGATGCGGCGGCTTTCGTGGCGTTCGGTGCCGAGTACGAAAAGCCCGCCCGCCTCCAGCACGCGCGCCTTTTCCGCCCCGATCTCGCCCTTGATCTGCGCGATCGCCTGGTCGCGCTCCGGCCCCTCCGGCATCCCGTCGAGTTCGTCGTTGATACGAAACTCCAAGTTGCCGCCGAGCTGGATGTCGGTCCCGCGGCCCGCCATGTTGGTGGCGATGGTCACCGCACCCAGCCGTCCGGCCTGCGCGACGATATGCGCCTCCATCTCGTGATGGCGCGCGTTCAGGACCGAGTGATCGACGCCCTCCTGATTGAGGAATTCGCTGAGCAATTCGGACTTTTCGATCGAGACCGTGCCGACCAGCACCGGCTGGCCCTTTTCGGCGTGTTCGCGGATGCGCTTGGCGATCGCGCGGAATTTGTCCTGCGTATCCTTGTAGAATTCGTCCTCTTCGTCGACTCGCTTGACCTCGACGTTGGTGGGGATCGTGACGACGTTCATCTTGTAGATGTCGTAGAATTCGGCCGCTTCGGTCGCCGCGGTGCCGGTCATCCCCGACAGCTTCGGGTACATGCGAAAGTAGTTTTGGAACGTGATCGAGGCCATCGTCTGGTTCTCGGGCTCGATCTGGACGCCCTCCTTCGCCTCGACCGCCTGGTGAAGGCCATCCGACCAGCGGCGGCCGTCCATCATGCGGCCGGTGAACTCGTCGATGATGATGACCTTGTCATCCTTCACGATGTAATCGGTATCGCGCTTGAACATCATGTTCGCGCGCAGCGCCTGATTCAGGTGATGGACGACCTGCGTATTCTCGAAATCGTACAGGTTCTGCCCTTCGAGCAGCCCAGCCGCCTCCAGCATCCGTTCGGCCTTTTCGGTGCCATCCTCGGTCAGGATGATCGATTTCTGCTTCTCGTCCTTTTCGTAATCCTCCGCCGCGAACTGCTTCACGACCGCATCGACCTGCAGGTAGAGATCGGACTTGTCGTCGGTCGGGCCGGAGATGATCAACGGCGTGCGCGCTTCGTCGATCAGCACCGAATCGACCTCGTCGACGATCGCCATGCTGAACGCGCGCTGCGTCATCGAGGCGCGTTCGTACTTCATGTTGTCGCGCAGGTAATCGAAGCCGAACTCGTTGTTCGTGCCGTACGTGATGTCCGAATTATACGCGGCTCGGCGCTGATCGTCGGTCAGGTTCGGGATGATGACGCCGACGGTCAACCCGAGGAACGTGTACACCCGCCCCATCCACTCCGCGTCGCGCGCGGCGAGATAGTCGTTGACGGTGATGACGTGCACGCCCTGCCCCGGCAGCGCGTTGAGATAGGTGGCGAGCGTGGCGACCAGCGTCTTGCCCTCACCGGTGCGCATCTCGGCGATCTCGCCGCGGTGAAGCACGATGCCGCCGACCATCTGCACGTCGAAATGGCGCATCCCGAGCACGCGCACCGATGCCTCGCGCACCGTGGCGAACGCCTCGGGAAGGAGCTTGTCGAGCGGTTCATCGTTCGCGAGCCGTTCGCGAAACAGTACCGTCTGATGCGCCAGCGTCGCGTCGTCCATCGCCTGCAGCGCCGGTTCGAACGACGCGATCTTCGCGAGAATCGGGTTGAGCGATTTGACGTACCGGTCGTTGGACGAACCGAACATGGATTTGGCAAGGCCGCCGAACATAAGCGAATTCCTGATCTGGCAATGGCGCGGCGGGCCACGCCGGCCCCCGCGCTGATAAAATGTCGGGTTTACGCCGCGTGACCGCGACGGAAGAACGCTATTCGCGCCGACGGGTTGCCCAGGCGGGGACGGTCGCGACCGTGAATGCTGCAACTGGCGTTACGAAGGCGACTTCTGCGAGTTGGGGAAGCGCGGAAACCGGGCGCACTGAAAGGCGCTTGGCGACCTCCGCGGCAACCGCGACCTGCGCATTCTCCCGCGCCACTGCCTGTACTGGCTCCGGGCCACCCACACGCGTGCCGACACCCGTAAGAGCGGACAGCAGCGCGGAGAGGAGTAGCAGCAGGTTCATTGCGAGTGTGACATAGGGGTTGCAGGGCCGAGCGTCCACCATTGGCAGAACATCGCTATTGCGGGATCTGCCAGCGCACGGGCAGCTTGTACTCGCTCGCCTTGGGTACGCCCGCACTGTCCCGCGCCGGATCAAAACGAACGCTGCGCAGCGCGATCTGGCAGGTGGTTTCGTCCAGACTGGACGAGCCGCTGCTCGTTTCCACCGCGCATCTTACAGGCGTGCCGCTGGCATCGATCGACAGCCTGGCGACGGTTCGCCCCTGCTCGCGACGGCGCAAGGCTTCGAAGGGGTAGTTGTCTGCGCTGAACGCGGCACCGGGATTACCGCGCAATGTTGCGTTCGCCTTCATTGGGTCGGGCGGCGGGATAGAACGCGTTGGCGCTGGTGCTTCCTCGGCTTGTGTCGCCGATACGTCCTGCATGGCGTTTCGGTGCCGATCGATCCATCGCTCGACCGCCAGTGCGGAAAGCACGAGCAGGACCAGCGCGATCGCCACGCACGCGCCGATGACGAGTGCGATCACGCCGGTTCCGGAACGTGGGGCGACCAAACCATTCGCGATGCGCGGGTCCGATTTCAGCACCAGAAGGCGTTCATCGCCCTTCGACTGTCCCGACTCGTTCTCCGACACGCAAACCCCTTCGATCCCTGACAAAGCGAGACTATGGGAGCGTCATGTCCACGTCCATCTCTCCGCTCGCCACGCCGTTCCCCGCCCTCCCCGCGATCCGCGGCGTCACGCTGCGGACGGCGCGGGCGCGGTACAAGGAGTGGGACCGGTGCGACCTGACCTTGGCCGAACTCGATGAGGGGACGGTCGTCGCGGGGGTGCTGACGCAAAGCAGATGCCCGTCGCCGGAGGTAGAATGGTGCCGCAAGGCGCTGGTGCTGGGTCAGGCGCGCGCGTTGGTTGTGAATGCGGGCAATTCCAACGCCTTTACCGGCAACCGCGGGCGTGCGGCGGTGGAGGCGATCGCGGCGCGGGTGGCCGGGCATGTCGGATGCCAACCGTCGGACGTGTTCGTCGCGTCGACCGGCGTGATCGGCGTACCGCTGCCGATCGACAAGGCGGAAGCGGGGCTTGATGCCGCCTTGACCGAGACGCCGTGCGACTGGCGCGCCGCGGCGGACGCGATCGGGACGACCGACACCTATCCCAAGGGCGCGATGGCAAGCGCGATCGTCGACGGGCGGACGGTGACCCTCGTGGGCATCATCAAGGGATCGGGGATGATCGCGCCCGACATGGCGACGATGCTGGGCTTCGTCTTCACCGACGCCGCGGTCGATCCGGCGTTCCTGCACGATGCGCTGGCGGCGGCGAACGCGCAGACCTTTTCGTGCATCACGGTCGACGGCGATACCTCGACCAGCGACACGGTGCTGGCCTTCGCGACGGGCAAGGCAGGCAATGCGCCGCTGACCGACGACGACAGCGTCGGCGCGGACTCGTTCCGCGCGGCGCTGTCCGATCTGTGCCGCCAACTCGCGATGCTGGTCGTACGGGACGGCGAAGGTGCGCAGAAACTGATCGAGATCACCGTGGAGGGCGCGGAAAGCGACGCCTCGGCGCGCCGCATCGCGATGAGCATCGCCAATTCGCCGCTGGTGAAGACCGCGATCGCTGGCGAGGACGCGAACTGGGGCCGCGTCGTCATGGCGGTCGGCAAGGCGGGCGAACCCGCCGACCGCGACAAACTGTCGATCCGCTTCGGCGCGACGCAGGTCGCGCGCGACGGCGTGGCGGTGGAGGGGTTTGACGAAGTCCCGGTCGCGGCGCATCTGAAGGGCCGTGAGGTGGAGATCGGCGTGGAACTAGGGCTGGGCGAGGGCCGCGCGACGGTATGGACGTGCGACCTGACGCACGGGTACATCTCGATCAACGCGGATTACAGAAGCTGAGGAGGCGATCATGAAAGGCGGCTGCGCCTGCGGAGTCGTGCGCTACGCGCTGCGATCTGCGCCGCGCGACCCGGCATGGTGCCATTGCCGCATCTGCCAGCTAAATTCCGGCAGCCCGGCGATGGCCTTCGCCACCGTCCCGGCCGCTGACTTGGTGCTTGAAGCGGGTGAGGATGTGATCCGTTACTTCGCATCGAGCGAAGCGGCGCGCCGCCACTTCTGCGGCAATTGCGGTACGCCGCTGTATGTCGCCGATCTGCGCGAACCCGAAAACCTGTACGTCAGCCTAGTGACGCTGGACGACCCGGCGGGGGTTCCGCCGGGCTTCCACATCTTTTACGCCGAACATATTCCGTGGGCGCCCGCGGGCGACGATCTGCCGCGCTACGACGGATTCCGCCGCGACCCGAACGCTATTTAGGCCAGTTCGCCCTCCAGCCAGGCCTTGATCCGGCCCTTTGGCTCCGCACCGACTTTCGTGGCCGCGGGAGCGCCGGCCTTGAACAGGATCATCGTCGGGATGCCGCGCACGCCGTATTTGCCGGGAGCCTCGGGATTCTCGTCGATATTGATCTTCGCGATCGTCACCTGCCCGCCAAGCTCATCGCTCAATTCCTCCAGGCTCGGCCCGATCATCTTGCACGGCCCGCACCATTCGGCCCAAAAATCGACCAGCACGGGCTTATCGGCGCTGAGGACGTCGGCGTCGAAGCTCGCGTCGGTGATCTGTTTGGTGGCCATCTGAAATCTCCTTGTTGCGACCTACCTAAGAGGCCGTGTGCACGCACTCAACCATCCACGCGCAAGCTTTGCTCCGCCGCGGGATAGCCGGGCTTGCGCGCGGCAAGCGTTTCGGCCGGGATCGGGATCAACGTCGGCCCGGCCGTATATAGCAGTGCCGCCTCGATCGCGCGGTCGGGGAAGATGCGGGCTAGGGCAGCGGCGTAAGCGGCCATCTGGCGCAGATGGTATGAAGGGACGGCGTCGAGCGAGGCGGGAGCCTGCCGTCCGGTCTTGAAATCGACGATCGCAATGAGGTCGTCGGTGACCAGCAGCCGGTCGACCGTTCCGGCAACGACCAATCCATCGTCGAGCACCGCGCTGATCGGCGCTTCGGCGAGCGATTGCGGGCCGAAGATGTCGGCGAAGGCGGGATCGTCGAGGACCGCCAGAACCGCGGCGATGATCGGCGCGCGTTCGTCCGCCGCCTCAATATGCTCGACCTGCCGCAGCCAGCGATCGGCCGCCGCTTGCCGGTCTTCGTGCGCAACCGCGGGCAATCGTTCGAACAAGGCGTGCATCCGCCGCCCACGCTCCGCCGCTGCGCGCATGGCAGGTGTAGGCGGGGCGTCGGCGACCGCATCCTTGCCCAACGAGGACGGCGCGAGCGGGCGTGGCGGACGCGCTTCGACCGGGGCAGCCTGGCGCGCCCAGTCCGGCAGCGCGATCGGATCGGATACGACCGGGGGCGCGGTCGCGCGTGGCTTGGCGGGGGTGGTCTTCGCCCAGCCGGTATAGATGCGCGCGCCCTCCCCCTCGGGCGCTTCGATCAGGTCGAAGGCGGCGCGCGACGCGGCATACCAGCTCGCCGGTGGCGGTTGGCCCTGCCATTTCGCGCTGAGTGACCCCGCGATCACCAGCCGTTCCTCCGCGCGCGTCGCGGCGACGTAGAACAGCCGCCAATGCTCGGCGCGTTCTCGACTGGCAACCAGCGCCATCGCCTCGTCGATCGCCCCGGCGCGTTCGGCGGCACGTGGGCGGAACACCGGGATCGGGGCGTCGGCTCCCTCGGGCGTCCACATCAGCGTGGAACGCGGCGCGGCATCGGGATCGGCGGTCGCGTCGGCAAGAATGACGAGCGGGGCCTGCAGCCCCTTGGCGCCATGCGCGGTCATCACGCGCACCGCGTCGAGCGGGGCGGCGGAGTCGCGCACGATCTCGACTTCGCCGCGGTCGAACCAGTCTAGGAACCTCTGCAATGATGGGGTCGCGGACGTCTCGAAGTCGAGCGCGGCGTTTAGCAATTCCTCGATCGGATCGCGCGCTTCCTCGCCCAGGCGTTCGAGCATCTTGCGGCGTCCGTCGTGCAACAGCGCCTCGAGAAACTGGTAGGGCGTCGTGAAATCGGCGCGTGCGAGCATCGCGTCGAGCACGCCGAGATGCTCGCGGTGGTGCGTCGACAGGTGACGCCACAGGCTGACCGCGCGTGGTATCGCGCGCGCGAGCAATTCGTCCTGCGTCCAGCCGATCAGCGGCGAGACGAGCAGGCTGGCGAGGCTGAGATCGTCGTCGGGCTGCAGCACGAAGCGGATCGCGGCGAGCAGATCCTGTACCGCCAGCGGCGCGTTCAGCCGCAACCGGTCGACGCCGGCCACGGGAACGCCCTCCGCATAAAGCCGCGCCACCAGCAACTGCGCCAGATCGCCGCGGCGCTTGACGAGGATCATCACGTCCTCGGGCCGCAGCGGCCGACCCTTGCTCTCCAGCATCAGGCCGTCATCGAGCCATTGCTTCACCTGCCGCGCGATGCGGGTCGCGTTCTCGCGCACCGCGTCGTCGATCCAGCCCTCCTCCCCGTTGTCGCCCTCACTCGCGCCCGCGCAGACCGTCGGCCACAGCTCGACAAAGCCCGGCCCATCCACCCGCGTCGCGTGTTGCGCAACCTCCCCCACCGCCCCGAGTGCGCCCTCCCCGACCGCGACCACGGCTGCGTCGACGAATTCCAGCACCGGCGCGGTCGAGCGGAACGAGGTGACCAGCGACAGCTTCTCGAATGGCAATCCTCGCTCGTGCGCGGGCATCCGGTCGTCGCCGGTGACCTCCTCCGCCTTGTCCGCGAAATAGCGTTCGGCGGCGGCGAAGAAATCGGGGTCGGTGCCCTGAAACCCAAAGATCGCCTGCTTGTAGTCGCCGACCGTAAACAACGTACGGACCGACGGCGCATAGACGCCGCGCCCGACGAAATATTCGTCCACCAGCGCGCGCACGATCCGCCATTGGTTCGCGTTGGTATCCTGCGCCTCGTCGATCAGGACGTGTTCGGTGATCTGGTCGAGCTTATAACGCACCCATTCGCCGATACCGGGCGTGTCGAGCAGATCGACGGTCGAGCGGATCAGATCGTCGAAATCGACCGCGCCAACCCGCCGCTTCGCCGCCGCATAACCGCGGGCGTAGTCGCGCCCGACCTCCAACGCGTCGGCCAGCAGATCGGCGTAGGCGGCGCAGACGCGGAGCGAAAGGAGTTCGGCGCAGGCGTCGCCAAGTTCGGCGGCCAGTTCGACGTAATCGGGATCGGCCGCGATCAGCTTTGCCGAGGCCTTTCGCGCGCTGCCCGTGCCGGTTCGCACGATGGCAAGCAGATCGGCGAGCGCGGCGACGCGCCCCTCCGCTTCCGCCGCGAGCCAACTCGATACTCTGTCGGCATAGCCCGAACCGGTCGCGGTGCCCCATGCGCGGTTCGCCGCGCCGATTCGCTCGATCACCGAACAATCGAGATCTGCGCAACCCGCGGCGATCGCTTCCTCGATATCGCCCGACGGCAGCCCGAGTTCGCGGCGCAGATACGGCTGCACGCCCGCGGGCAACGCCTCCAGCGCAGGCCCGGCGCGCGCGCAATCGCGCAGGAAGCGCTCAGCCCCCTCCTCGCCCATCCGCACCGACAGCGCGCCGATCGTCGCGACCGGCTTGCCGCGGCCCTCACGCTGCGCATTTACCAGCAGGTCGGACAACGCCTGCCGCGCCAGCAACGCTTCCTCGCGCGGTTCGATCGGGCGGAAGCCCGGGACCAGTCCCGCCTCGACCGGAAACGCCGCGAGCAATCCCTGACAGAAGCCGTGGATCGTCTGGATGCGCACGCCACCGCCCGGCGCATCGAGCACCTTAGCGAACAGCGTCCGCGCCCGCGCGATCCGCTGCGGCGTCGGTTCTTCTCCCAACGCGATCAGATCCTGCCCCAGCGCGGCGTCCTTCGCGCGTACCCAAGCGGCCAGACGGCGACTGATCCGTTCGCCCATCTCGGCCGCGCCCGCCTTCGTGAAGGTCAGACACAGGATCGCCGACGGATCGACCCCGCGCAGCAGCAGCCGGAACACTCGCGCGGCCAACACCTGCGTCTTGCCGGTGCCAGCGGACGCGGCGAGCCAGACGTGCGCGTCGGGGCGGCTGGCGATCGTCTGGTCGCCCGCCAGCGGTGGCAGGGGTGCGAGTTCAGCGGTCACGGCCATACCATTCGTCGCGGCGCATCAACTGGTCGTATTCGGCGTACGGCGCGAATTCGGGATGCAGTTTCGCGGTGAAGGGCTCGTCGCCGGTCAGCCAAGTCTGCGCGGCGTCGGTAAACACCGCGACTGCGTTGGCGACGAATTCGCTCGTCACGATCTTGCCCGATTTGCCGACCGGATCGACCGGCGACGTGACCGATCCGAACGCATCGCCTTTTTTCGCCAGCGACCAGTATTCGAAATCGGTCGCGGTCCCCCCGATCCCGGCGAACCCGCCGCGCTCGGCGATCGCGCCAAGCAAACCGAGTTGCATCGAGAAGCCGGCCTTCACCGCGACGGGGGACGGGGCCTTGCCGGTCTTGTAGTCGACGATCCCGATCCCGCCGCCGGGCATCCGGTCGACCCGGTCAAAGCGGCCCGACAGCGTGACGCCCGCGATCGTCGTGCCGCCCTTTCCTTCGGACGCCAGCACCTCGCGTCCTTCCGCGCGGTCGCGGTCGAGCCGTTCGGCGATCCAGTCGATTGCCGCGATCAGCCGCGGCTGCCAGAGCGCGCGGAGCAGCGGATGCGCGGCGGGATCGTCGAGCATCGCCAGCGCCATCGGGCGCAGCGCGTCGAGGCGGCAGTCATGCTCCTTCGCCCAACGTTCGAGGACGTCATGAACGGCGGTCCCGCGCCACGCTGCGCTCGGATCGGCGTCGACCGGATCGAGCGACGCGAGCCGCAGGATGCGTTGCGCGTAGAAGGCGTAGGGGTCGGCCTTTAGCCGGTCGACCTGCGTGACCGAGATTTCGGTCGGGCGCAGCGCCTTGGGCGGCATCGGCGCGGGGCGGTCGGCGGGACGGTGCGCGTCCGCGCGATCGAGCGCGCGGGTCCAGCCCTCTAGGTCGTTTGCGCGCGCGAACCGCTCCCCCGCCATCGCCTCCAGCCGCAACCAGAAACGCGAGGCAAGCGCGGGCGAGCGCGCATCGCGGCGGCTGCGCGTGATGAGGACGGTCGGCGCGCCCAAGCCCTGCCCGAAATCATGCGCCGCCACGCCGATTCCGCGCTCCAGCCCCGGCAGCCCCAGTTCGCTGCGGATGCGCGGCGCGAGCCAAGGGTCGGGCGCCGGGCTACCCGGCCAAACGCCCTCGTTCAGCCCGCCCAGGATCATCAGATCGGCGGACTGCAGCCGCGCCTCGATCAGGCCGTAGATTGCGAGGCGCGGATGCCCGCCCTGCTGGGGTCGCACCGCGACCTCGTCCATCAACAGCCGCAGCAAGGGCGCGAAACCGTCCGCGGTTACGTCGCGCGGACCGGACGGCGCCTCCACCTCCAGATCGGCGAGCAGGTCCGCCGCAGCACGGCCTGCCGGTCCTCGCCAAACCTCGTCCCCCGCCAGCGCGGATGCCGCATCGCGCAGCGCCGCGACGCGATCGGCAAGCGGACGCGTGCCGTCGCCGAAGGCTTCCGCGATCGGGGTCAACAAGGCGCGCGCCTCGCGCCACCAATCGGTCGCCTTGTCACCCAGATGCGCGTCGATGCCGTTCAGGCCCGGCCCCGGCCGCGGCCCGCGCAACGCCCGGTCCAGCCGCCGCACGCCCTCCAGCCACGATCGCCGCACCACGCCCCACCGCACCAGCGGGTGCTTGAGCAGGGTCAGCAGCGCGAGCGGCGCAAAATCCTGCGCCGCGGCCTCGACGATCGCGATCAGCAACGTTCCCGGCGGCAGGATCGACAGCGGCCGCCCCGCGGTGTCGTCGATATCGATGTTCCAACGCCGACAATGCGCCGCCACGCGACGCGCCAGCGCGCGATCGGGGGTGACGAGCGCAGCGGTCCTGCCGGGCTCCTCCAGCGCGCCGCGAAGCGCCAGCGCGATCGCCTGCGCTTCCTCCGCCGGGGTTGCGAGTTCGGCCGCAGTCACGCCGGTCAAGCGGCGCTGCGCGGAATCGAGATCGGTCCATTTGCCGGTAAATTCTGCCGGGGCGAGCGCGTTGGCGATCGCGCGTCCACGGATGGCCGACGCATCGTGATCGCTGCCGCCCTGCCATACCGACACCTCGTCGCGCGCCACACCCATCCGTTCGAGCAGCAGCTTCAGATGGAATTGTGGATGCACCTCGATCGACCGCTTGATTGCGCCTGTGATGGGGTCGGGCTTGTGCGGACCAAGCGCGTCCCACTCCTCGAGCGGCATCGTAAGGCCGAGACCCGCCAGCACGACCATGCCCTGCGGCAATTCCGAAATGCTGCGCAGCAATCGCGCAACCGCGGGCGCGGAATCGGTGATGCCGGCGGCGCAGACGAAACCGGGCGGCGGCGCGTCCTTCCATAGCGCCGCCAGCCGCCGCAGCAACGCCGCGCGCCGCGTGGCCTGATCGATCCGGAAGAGCCGTTCGAGTTCGCGCGGCCAGCGGTCCGTGACGATACCGAACAGCGCCAACGCGCGCTGCCAGTGTTCGGACAGTTCGGGGCCGAGATCGATGTCGTGTAGCGCCGACGGCAGCACTTCCTCGACGATCAACTGGTCGAGCGTCCGCGCCAGTTCGCCCGCCAACCGCACCGCTTCGGCGGCGTCGAGATCGGGGCGCTCCTCCTGCACCAGCCGTGCGAGGATCATCCGGCGGGCGAGCGGGGACACCGCGGGCGCGACGGGTTCGGCATCGTCGACCGGGTCGAGCGCGACGCCGACCGCCTCGCCCAGATCATCCGCGCCAATCGCCACCAGCCGCGGCAACAGCAACGCGCCGCCGCTCGCGCGAACGAACGCTTCGGAGACCGCGATCTTCGCGCGATTGTTGGGCAGCAATACCAGTCCGCGAGCCAGCGTCAGGCGATCCGCGCCGAAGCGCCGGATCAGCCCCGCCGCGAGCGTGTTGGCGAACGCGCGGTGGGCGGGGATGGTGTAGAGTTTGGGCGTCGACAAGCGCGTCAGCCGCTCAACCCGTCACCCCAGCGAAAGCTGGGGTGACGGGTTCTTGGTTAGGGTCGACGCGGCCCTCAGCCATCGGCCAGCATCGCCTCGGTCGCGCGGATCGCACCGGGATGACCGATGTCGAACCACAGCCCTTGGTGGACGACGCCGAATGCGCGGCCGCTTTCGATCGCGCGGTTCCAAAACAGGTTCGTCGAGAACGCGCCGTCGGGCCAGTCGCGGATCAGGCGCGGAGAGAGGATCTGCACGCCGGTGTAGACGAACGGCGCGATCCGGCCGGGCTTGCGCCGGCTGACGATGCGGCCGTGCGCATCGATGTGAAAATCGCCCTGCCCGGGATGATTGTGCGCGCGCGCCAAGGGGACCAGCAGCAGCAACGCATCCATCGTCGCATCGTCCCAGCGCGACGCGAGGATGCGGATCGCGTCGGTCGGGCCGTCGATCCAGAGGTTGTCGCTGTTGACGACAAGGAATGGATCGTCACCGATAAGATCGCGCGCCTTCACGATCCCACCGCCGGTTTCGAGCAACTTCCCGCGTTCGTCGGACACGACCACCTCGATACCCTTTACGCGATTGGCGAGATGCGCCTCGAGCGCGTCAGCGAGATAGTGGACGTTGACCACCGCGCGGTCGACCCCGGCCGAGCGCAACCGATCGAACACGTGGTCGAGCAGCGCCTTTCCGGCCACTTCGACCAGCGGCTTGGGTCGTGTCGCGGTCAGCGGGCGCATCCGTTTGCCCAGCCCCGCCGCCATCACCATCGCGGTCTTTGGCACCCGACCGCCGGGGTCGGGCCGAAACATCCGCAACCGCGTCATGCCTGCATCGCCAGCGGATCGCCGCGCAATTCCGGGGGGATGTTCTCGTCGAACCAGCGTGCGACGGGGGCGAGCGCGGGGAACGACAGATCGCGTTCCAGATAGCTCCACACACGCGGGCACATCGACGGATAACGCGGCTTGCCATCGCGTTTCCACAGCCGCACGAAGATGCCGATGATCTTCGCGTTCCGCTGCGCGCCGAGAACATGATAGGCGTTGAGGAACGCGTCGCCCTCGCCGGTGGCTGCGGCGTAACGCGCTAACATCGCCTCCTCCAGACCCGGATCGACGTCTCGCCGCGCATCCTGCAGTAGCGACACCAGATCATACGCCGGATGCCCGGCCAGCGCGTCCTGGAAATCGAGCAGGCCGAGCGTGCGAGCGTCCCCGACGAGCATCAAATTCTCGGCATGATAATCGCGCAGGACGGTGACGGGCGCGTCGGTCAGCGCCGACCCCAGCACCAAATCCCACGCCGCGCGGTAGTCTTCGGTATCGACCCCCAGTCCGACTGCAGGACAATACCATTCGACCAACAACGCCGCCTCGCGCTGCAACTCGGCCAAGTCATAGGGGCGCAAACCCTCGGCCGGATGCGCGCGCAACCTTACGAGCAGGTCGATCGCGGCCTCGTATAGCGGCAACGTCACCACAGGGTCGGAGTCGATCGCCTCGCGCATGCGATCGTCCCCGAAATCCTCCAGCAGCACGAGGCCCTGCGCCTCGTCCGCGGCGTGGATCGCGGGGGCGGAGAAACCCTTCGCAATTAACCAGCGCGCAATCGAGACGAACGGGCGCGGATCTTCGTGCGGCGGCGGCGCGTCCATCAGCACCGCGCTGCGAGTTCCGTCCACCACGCGGAAATAGCGCCGGAACGACGCGTCGCCCGCCAATGGCAGGATCGTCGCCCCGCCCCAGCCGTGTGCAGCCAGGAACGCGGGCGCGCCGGTCGGCGGAATCATGTCGGTCGCCATCGCCGCTCCCAAGCCGCGGGCGCTTCCCAAGTCAAGCGACGTGCGCCGTCCGGTTCGATCGCGAGCGCCAGGCGCAACGCATTCAGCCAGGCGTCCGGCCCCGCCCGCTCAGGCCATTCGATCAGCAGCACCGAATCGTACAGCGCCTCGTCGAGGCCCAATTCTTCCATCTCGGCCGGATCGTCGATGCGGTAGAGATCGACGTGCAGCACGGGCAGGCGAACCTCGGGCGGGGCGTAAGGCTGGACGATCGCAAAGCTGGGACTCGGCGCTTCGCCGGACAGCCCGAGCGCGCGCAGCAGCCCGCGCGCGATGCTCGTCTTGCCCGCGCCGAGTGGCCCTTCCAACGTGACGACATCGCCGGGCGCAACGACGCCCGCAAGCGACGCGCCGATGGCTTCGGTCGCGACCGGATCGGCAAGGCGGATCATCGCCGCGGCAATTCCACGGTGACCAGCGTGCCCTCGCCCGGTTCGCTGACCAGCGCGATCGTCCCGCCGTGCGCCGCGACGAATTGTTTGGCGAGCGGCAGGCCGAGATCCAGCGCGCGTTCGCCGCCGCTGGTGATTCCAGGCTGCGCGAAGCGGTCGAAAGCGTGCGCCGCGGCCTCCGCGCTCATCCCGGCGCCATCGTCCGAAACGACGATCCGCGCCCGCGTCGCATTGCCGTCGGTATGCAGCAGCACACGGCCCTTCTCCGGCGTGGAGGCGATCGCGTGGCGCAGCAGATGTTCGATCATCTCACGGATGCGACGCGTGTCGCCGCTCAGCCGTCCGGTCGACCGTGTGACATCGATCGCGAAATCCAGTTTCCGGCGCTCAGCCGAATCGCGCAACCCGTCCGCCGCCTCACGCGCCACGACCGCGAGATCGACGTCGGTGCGCTCGATCCGTCCTTCGTCGGCCTCCAGCAAGGTCAGGTCGAGCACGTCGTCGACCAGCACGCTCAGCCGGTCGACCGATTCCATGATCGCCTCGACATAACTGTCGGCCTGCCTGGTCAGTTTGCCCGCATAGCCACCGTGCAGCATCTCCGCGAAGCCGCTGATCGAGGTCAGCGGCGTGCGCAGTTCGTAGCTCATGTTGGCGACGAAAGTCGTCTTCACCCGGTCCGCCGCCTCCAGCGCATCCGCCTTTTCACGCAGCGCGCGTTCGATCCGGCGGCTGTCGGAAATGTCGAGCATCGTGAACAATGCGTTGCCGTCGGGTAGCGGCACGACCGCAAATTCGAAATGCCGTCCGTCGGCGAGCGCCACCCGCCCGCCGCGCTGTTGCCGCTCGACCGTCGCGGAGCGCACGAGTTCGGCGATATATTTCGCGCGGCCGGGGCTGGCGAATTTCGAAGCAACCTTTTCGGCGACCGCATCGACACGCGGGTGACCGCTAAGGAATTCCTCCTCCAGACCCCACAACGCCCGGAAGCGGTTGTTCCACAATTGCAGGCGGCCATCGGCGGCAAACACGCCCAGCGCCTCGAACAGATTGTCGAACGTCGCGGTGCGCACGCGGAGCAGGGTGTCGCGCGCGCTGGCCAGTTGGACCTGCTCGGTGCGATCCTCGAAGATCAGCAGCAGCCCGCCGTCCGGCAACGGTTGCGCGACGACGCGGACGTGCGTGCCGCCGGGCAGATGCCATGCCTCCTCCACCTGTTCGTCGGTGCGCACGAACCAGTCGCGGCGTTCGGCCTTCCAGCCGGGAAAGTCACGCACCTCGGGCACGCGATTCGCCTCCCGCATCCGTTCCAGCACACGATCGAATTCAGGCCGATCGGCCAGCCATTCGCTGCGCATCGCGAACATCCGGCGGAATGGCTGATTGCAGAAGACCATCGCACGGTCGCGACCGAACTGAGCGACGCCGGCGGATAGCCGGTCGAGCATCGCGCGCTGCGCATCGGCAAACTGCTTTTCACGGACGTGCGCCTGTTCCAGCTCCTCGATATCGATCGCAAAGCCCGCAACCCCGCCGGTCGGCAACGGCACGTCATATAGCTTCAACGAACGCCGCGCGCCGCCGATCGTCGCGGGCAACACGCGTTCCTCGATGCCGTCACGCTCGCGCGCCGCGGCCGCGCCGGCGAGCGGTCCGCCCTGCCCCGACCCCTCGACCAGTTCGACCCCGCGCGCGACCACGTCGGCCGCATCGCTGCCCTCGACCGCGCCGACATAAGCGCTGTTGACCATCGCCAGCCGCAGGTCGGGGCCGCGATACCACATCGGCAGCGGGGCAGCCTCGATCAGTCCCGTCAGCGCCTCGAACGCCTCTCGAAGGGTTGATTGGTCTTGGCGTAGGCGGAGGATCTCGCGTTCACTCTCCGTCACGTCGAAGACCCAGACCAGGACGTTGCCGGGGCCGACCGCGGACGGCGCGCGACCGCCGCGCATCAGCAGCGTCCGCGCCGATCCCTGCGGCACGGCCACGCGTGTGAACCCGCGCCCGGCCTTTTGCGCCGCGACCACGTCGGCGCGAAGCCCCTCCAGATCGGCGCTGGTCAAGCCTTCCGCACCGCCCAGATCGCGCAGGCTGTCCGGAATGCCCGCCAATCCGAGCCAATCGGCCAGCGGCCGCGCCATGTCGATCTGCCCGTCGGGCTGCACGATCAGCGCCGAGGCGGGCGCGGCGGCCAGCAGCGCCTGCAACCGCGCGGCGTCGTTCACCGCTTCCACCGCCCCCGCCTGCGCGCCCAGCCCGCGGTACAAGGCGTAACCGGCCGCCGCGATCAATAGCGCGAGCACGACCCCGCCCAGCACCGCCGCCGTCGTCCCGATTTCGATCATGCGCCCGCCGCCGGACAGGTCTGTGCGATCATGTACGCGGTTCTAGGCCGGACGCGCGGATTTGAAAGGGGCGTCATCCCTCAACGCTGCAACACCCACGAAAAAGGGCGGAAGCCGCAGCTCCCGCCCTTCGTGTCGCACGTCGTTCAGAGAACGATCAGTAGCGATAATGGTCCGGCTTGAACGGCCCTTCGACCGGCACGCCGATGTAGCCCGCCTGCTTCGGGGTCAGCTGCGACAGCTTCACGCCGAGCTTTTCCAGATGAAGCGCCGCGACCTTTTCGTCGAGGTGCTTGGGCAGGACATAGACCTGATTCTGGTAGTTCTCGCCCTTCGTCCACAGTTCGATCTGCGCCAGCGTCTGGTTGGTGAAGCTGGCCGACATCACGAACGACGGGTGACCCGTCGCGCAGCCCAGATTCACCAGCCGGCCCTTGGCCAGGATGATGATCTGCTTGCCGTCGGGGAACTTCACCAGATCGGTGCCGGGCTTCACTTCATCCCATTCGTAGTTCGACAGTGCGGCGATCTGGATCTCCGAATCGAAATGCCCGATGTTGCAAACGATCGACATCGGCTTCATCGCCGCCATGTGCTCGGCGGTGATGACGTCGGCATTGCCGGTCGCGGTGCAGAAGATGTCGGCGCGCTGCACCGCTTCTTCCATCGTCACGACCTCAAAGCCCTCCATCGCCGCCTGCAGCGCGCAGATCGGATCGACTTCGGTCACCATCACGCGCGCGCCGCCGTTACGCAGCGACTGCGCCGACCCCTTGCCGACGTCGCCGAAGCCCGCCACGCAGGCGACCTTGCCCGCCAGCATCACGTCGGTCGCGCGACGAATCGCGTCGACAAGCGATTCCTTGCAGCCGTAGAGGTTGTCGAACTTCGACTTGGTGACGCTGTCGTTCACGTTGATCGCGGGGAAGGGAAGCTCGCCCTTCTTGGCGATCTCGTACAGGCGGTGCACGCCGGTGGTGGTTTCTTCCGACACGCCCTTCAGGTTCTTGACGGTCTCGGTCAGGTAACCCGGCTTCTTGGCGATGAACGCCTTCAGCGCACGCTGGAACTCGACTTCCTCGTCATTCTCGGGCTCGCCCAGAGTGTGACCGGCCTCGAGCTTCGCGCCCCACAAAGCGAACATCGTCGCGTCGCCGCCGTCGTCCAGGATGATGTTCGAGGTCTGGCCTTCTACTTCGCCATCCCAGCTGAAGATGTCGCCGACATAGTCCCAATATTCGGCCAGGCTCTCACCCTTCACCGCGAACACGGGCACGCCGGTCGCGGCGATCGCGGCGGCGGCGTGATCCTGCGTGGAGAAGATGTTGCACGTCGCCCAGCGGACGTCGGCGCCGAGCGCGGTCAGCGTTTCGATCAGCACCGCGGTCTGGATCGTCATGTGCAGCGATCCGGTGATCCGCGCGCCCTTCAGCGGCTGCGACGCGCCGAATTCGGTGCGCAGGCTCATCAGGCCGGGCATTTCGGTTTCGGCGATGTCGATTTCCTTGCGACCGAAGTCGGCAAGCGAAATGTCCTTCACGACATAATCGTTGATGGTGCGGTCGAGCACAGTGGCCACGGGGCAGTCTCCAGGTCGATTGGGCCGACCAAGGCGCGTCACGCCGATCGACATATAGCGCCTTTACCGATCGCGCACCGATCATGCAAATATAAAGATATCTTTATATGAGGATCAGGCGTGCCCGCTTTCGGTGGCGAGCAGGCGCGGGTCGATCCCTGCGACGCCGAAACCGCGCGTCCACCGTTCGCCCGCGGGGGTGTCGTAAAGCAGCCCGATGTCATCCGCGACGTTCAGCCAGCCGTGTCGCGTCATCTCGCCATCGAGTTGCCCCGCGCTCCACCCGGCATAGCCAAGGGCGACCAGCCACTGCGTCGGCCCGGTCCCCGCGGCGATCGCGCGCAGCGCGTCGAGCGTGCCCGACAGCGACCATTTGCCCGCCACGTCGATCGTATCCTCACCGCTCCAATCGCGCGAGTGGAGGACGAAACCGCGACGCGTCTCTACCGGGCCGCCGAAATGGATCGGCGCATCGGGGGCCTTGCCCGGCGCGATCTCCAGTTGTTCCAGCACATCGTGGAGGCCCAGTCCGGCGATCGTCGCCCCGACCCCGACGCCGATCGCGCCCTCTGGATCGTGCGCGCAGATCGCGATCACCGCGCGATCGAAGCGCGGATCGCCGATTCCCGGCATCGCGAGCAGGAATTGGCCGGTCAGGAACGGAGAAGAATCCATGCGCGCCGACAATAGCGCGCGTCGCCGCGGCCCGCCACGCTTGAAATCCCGCCGCATCGCGCCGAGGTAGCGCCTCGAACCGCATTCCCGCGGCTGGAGGACATCCCCCATGACGATCAACGTCGGCGACAAACTGCCCAAGGCGACCCTTGTGAAGGCGACCGAGAACGGCCCCGATGCGGTCGATACCGAGGCGTTCTTCAAGGGCCGCAAAGTCGCCGTGTTCGCGGTTCCCGGCGCGTTCACCCCGACCTGTTCGGTCAAGCATCTGCCCGGCTATGTCGAGAAGGGCGCCGACCTGAAGGCGAAGGGCGTCGACGAGATCGTCTGCACATCGGTCAACGATCCGTTCGTCATGGGCGCGTGGTCGAAATCGGCGAATGCGGGCGACATCACGATGCTGGCCGACGGCAATGGCGAGTTCGCGCAGGCGCTGGGGCTTTCGTTCGATGGATCGAAGTTCGGCATGGGTACGCGCAGCCAGCGTTATTCGATGATCGTCAACGACGGCGTCGTCGAACAGCTGAACGTCGAAGCGCCGGGCGAATTCAAGGTCAGCTCCGCCGAGCACCTGATCGGGCAACTTTGATCGGCTCACGCCGATAAGGCGGTGCCAGCCCGCTCCCCCACCCCGCCTACTGTTGTGGGAGGCGGGGTGGGGGAGCGGGCTGGCACCGCAACCTATCTAGCCAGCGCGCGTTGATCGTCACGGAACCGTAAGGAGTAATTTCATGACCGATACCGCGCTCGACAAATCGCTGACCGAGAAGGCCAAGGACGCCGCCACGACAGCGCAGGAAAAGGTCAGCGCCGCAGCAAGCGCAACCGCCGATGCCGCCAAGAGCGCCGCGTCGTCCACGCGCGACGCGGCGAAGTCCGCAGCGAGCGCAACGGTCGAGGCGGCGAAGGACAATCCTTATACTGCGGCGGGTGTCGCCGTCGCGGCGGTCGCCGCGGTGGGCGCAGTCGCATATGGCGTCAGCAAGCTTGCCGCCGCCGACAAGCCCAAGCCGAAGCCACGCGCAGCCCCGCGCAAACGCGCGCCCGCCAAGCCGAAGGCTGCACCGAAGAAATAAGTTGTCTACTGCCCCCGGCATTCGTCGGGGGCGGTGTCTTGCCAGCGTCATGCGCGGGCCTTAATCGCTTGCGATGACTGCTTCAGATATCGTCGCCGAACTCGACCGGCTTTACACCAGCGCCGTCGAACGGCTGCAGACCGCGCTGACCATCTATCTCACCGACGGCACGCCCCCCGATCCTGAAACGCGGCGCGACGGATCGTTCGCCTATCCCGAAATCCGGCTGAAGTTTCGCGGCGGCGACGACCGCCCGACGCCGTTGCGTTCGTTCGGCCGCCTGATCACCGCGGGCGATTACCGCATCAGCGTGACGAAGCCGGCGGTGTTCGCGGACTATCTGATCGAGCAGCTTACGCTGCTGATGGAAGATTACGACGTCGAGGTCGAGGCGGTCGCGGGCCGCACCGAAATCCCCTTCCCCTATGTGCTCGATCCCGGCCACGCGCTGCGGCTGGACGAGGTGTCGGCGTCCGAACTCGCGCGCTGGTTTCCCGCGACCGAACTGGCGCATATCGGCGACGAAATCGCGGACGGGATGTGGGCCTCGGTCGACGCCACCCGGCCGCTGGCGCTGTTCGACGGCCTGCGCACCGATTTCAGCCTCGCGCGGCTGCGGCATTACACCGGCACGCCGCCCGAGCACGTCCAACGTTACGTGCTGTTCACCAATTATCATCGCTACGTCGACGAATTCGTCCGCTGGGCGATTCAGCAGGTGGAGGGCGATACGCGCTTCACCGCTTTGTCGGGCGCGGGCGGCGTGATGTTCCGCCCCGGTGACGATCCCGCGACGATCGACGACAGCGCGTGGCGGCGGCTGCAGATGCCGGCCTATCATCTGATGGCGGACGACCGGACGGGCATCACGCTGGTCAACATCGGGGTCGGGCCGTCGAACGCGAAGACGATCACCGATCACCTTGCGGTGCTGCGCCCCGATGCGTGGCTGATGATCGGGCATTGTGGTGGATTGCGACCCAGCCAGCGGATCGGCGACTACGTCCTCGCGCACGCGTATCTGCGCGACGACCATGTGCTGGACGACGTGCTGCCGCCCGAAATTCCCGTCCCCGCAATCGCCGAGGTGCAGCAGGCGCTGGCGCGCGCGGCGGAGACCGTCTCGGGCCAGTCGGGCGAGGAACTGAAGCGCCGTCTGCGGACGGGCACGATCGTCACCACCGACGATCGCAACTGGGAATTGCGGTACAGCCGATCGGCATTGCGCTTCTCGCTCAGCCGCGCGGTGGCGATCGACATGGAATCGGCCACGATCGCGGCGCAGGGTTATCGCTTCCGCGTACCCTATGGCACGTTGCTGTGCGTGTCGGACAAGCCGCTGCACGGCGAACTGAAGCTGCCCGGACAGGCCAACCGCTTCTACGAACGCGCGATTTCCGAACATATGCGGATCGGGATCGAAACCTGCGAGGAGCTTCGGCGAGAGGGCGCACGGCTCCACAGCCGCAAGCTGCGCGCGTTCAACGAGCCGCCGTTCCGATAATGTGAAACGAAGCGGTGGCGTTAGCGTTACGCTACCCGAACAAGTTCAGGGAGCAACTGATGGCCGACACGCCCGAAACACCGCCGACCCCCGCCAAGGCCCCGGCTCCGCCGCGCCGTCGCGCCGCAACACGCAAGACCGTGGCGAAGCCCGCCGCGGCGAAAACGCCCGCAGTGAAGACTGACGCGAGCGACGCGAAGCCTGCGCCGGCGAAGCGTCCGACGACCCCGAAACCGCGATCGACGAAGCGCGCGACCCCGGCCCCGACGCGGCGCGCCGCGCCCAAGGCTGCGCCGAAACCAGCCGCCACCGCGAAACCAGCCGCTGCCAAGCCCGCCACGCCAAAGACCACGCTCGCCAAAGCGACCGACAAGGTCGGCGGCAAATGGGGTGCAGCGGCGGTCGCAGGCGGCGTCGCCGCGATCGGCGTCGCGGCGACTGCGGCATTGCTGTCGCTGCGCGGATCGACGCCCAAACCGGCGAAGAATCCCAAGCGCGCGCATACTGCCGACGGCGCCGACGCGTCGAAATCGTTCGGCGCGGGGATCGCCGACGAAGGCACGATCCCCGGCAAGGCGTGAACGGGGCGACACCGGCTCGTTTCCGCGGTCCTCCCGCCAACTCCCCGCCGTGAAGTCCATTCACCCGATTTTTACGTAAGATACGTATGGTGCCCGTTGGGAAAGGCAGGGGACCATGCTGCTGCGGATCAAACCCGGACAGGCGCGTCTGGGGATGTACATTCACGGTTTCGACGGCGGTTGGTTCTCGCACCCGTTCTGGCGTTCGCGATTCCATCTGACCGACCCGGCCGACCTGGCGAAAGTCCGCGACAGCGATGTGGCGGCTGTCGTGATCGACGTGTCGAAAGGGCCAGGACCGGATGAGGCGCCGCCGCCCGCCGCTGCAACGGACCACCGCGACGCGCCGTCGCGCATCACCTACGTCGGTCCCGTGCGCGCCGCCCCGCAACGCGCGGCCGATCGCGCAAAGGCCGCGCAGGACCGCGACCACGCGCTCGCGCGCGAAACCGTCGGCCGCGCGAAACGCGTGATGAAGCAGGTGTTCGACGGCGCGCGACTGGGTCGCGCGATCCGTTCGGCCGACGTGGTGTCGGTGGTCGACGACATTTCCGCCTCGCTCGACCACAATCGCCACGCGCTGATCGGCGTCACGCGGCTGAAGGCGAAGCACGAATACACCTACCTCCATTCGGTCGCGGTCTGCGCGCTGATGGTCAATTTCGCGCGCGAGCTGGGGATGGACGAAGCCGCCACCCGCGAGCTGGGAATGGCGGGCCTGCTGCACGATGTCGGCAAGATGGCGGTTTCGGACGCGATCCTAGACAAGCCAGGGCCGCTGACCGACGAGGAATTCGCCGAGATCCGCCACCATACCAGCCGCGGCCATGCGTTGCTGAGCGAAAGCGACGCCGTGCCCGACGTCGCGCTCGACGTATGCCTGCACCACCACGAAAAGATCGACGGCTCGGGTTATCCGTTTCGGCTCGGCGGCGACGAGATCAGCCTCAGCGCGCGGATGGGCGCGATCTGCGACGTGTACGACGCGATGACGTCTAACCGGTCGTACAAGGTGGCGTGGAAACCGGTCGAGACGATCGCCGCGATGCGATCGTGGGAGGGGCATTTCGATCCCGTGCTGCTGTTCCGCTTCATGCGCAGCGTCGGCATCTATCCGGTCGGCACGTTGGTCCGGCTGCGGTCGAACCTGCTGGCGGTGGCGCTGGACAACGGCCGCCGCGCCTCGCGCCCGCGCTTTCGCGCCTTCTACGCGGTCACCGATCGCGCCTTCGTCCCGGTGCGCGACGTGCAGATCGCCGACGATCTGTCGGGCGATCAGGTGATCGAGGAGGCCGATCCCACGACATTCGGGTTCGCCGACTGGCCCGCGATGTGCGAGCGAATCGTGGCCGGCCAGCCGCCGCTCGCCGCCGCGGCCTGACGCCTATTTCTTGACCAGGCCGATCTCGACCAGCCGTTCATGCAGGTAGTCATGGGCGGTGATCGGCTCGGGGTAACGGTTCGGGTTCTCCGGCGTGATCGTCTGCGGCAGCGTCTCGATCAGGAAATCTGGCGCAGGATGCAGGAAGAACGGCATCGAATAGCGTGAATGCCCGCGGCGTTCGGGCGGCGGATTGACGACGCGGTGCGTGGTCGAGGGAAGGACATGATTGGTCAGCCGCTGCAGCATGTCGCCGACGTTAACCACCATCGCGCCCTCCGGCGGCTTGATCGCCAGCCAGCGGCCGTTCGCGCGGTCGAACAGCTCCAGCCCGGCCTCTTCCGCGCCCAACAGGAGCGTGATCAGGTTGATGTCCTCATGCGCGCCCGCGCGCACCCCTTCCGCATCGGCCGGGATCGGCGGATAGTGCAGCAGGCGCAGAACCGAATTGCCGTCCTTCACCGCATGGTCGAACCAGTCTGGGGCAAGCTCCAGATGCCGCGCGATCGCCGACAGCAACTTGTCGCCTGCGGTGTCGAAGGCGGCGAACAGTTCGACGAACGTGTCGCGGAACCCTTCGGGTCGCGCTGGCCAGATGTTCGAGGCCATCCTGTCGGCGAAGCGGTGCCCGGCAGGCAGTTCGCGCCCGACGTGCCAGAATTCCTTCAGGTCGACCGCGCTCGCGCCTTTGGCGATCTCGGTCTTGAACGGCGTATAGCCGCGCGCGCCGCCGCCGCCCGCGACGAAGTACCCGCGCTTCTCGTCATCGGGCAACGCGAACAGTTCGGCGGTTTCGGCCCATGCGCGCTTGACCAGATCGTGCGGCACGCCGTGATCGGCGACAATCGCAAAGCCGAACCGCTCGAACGATCCGCCCAGCGCCGCGGCGAACGCATCGGGATCGGTCGCCTGATCGTCGAGCGACAGTGTCGGCACTTGGGCCAGCGGGGAATCGAGCATCAAACGCATCCGGATCAGATCGGGGAATGTCCGGATATAGGCCGCGCCAGCGCGATCGGCCATACGCCACTAACCGGGACCGGTCATCGCTTCACCAGTGTGGGCATTTACCGCAGCGGCAGCCCCGACAGCCCGGTCACCTTCTTCTGCGCCAGCGTCTGGAAATCACACAGCACCCCGCGCCAGAAACCCATGCACGACAAGGCGAAATACAGCAGCCACAGCCGCGTGCGGGTTACCCCCGCCTCCGTCGAAGCCTCGTCGCGGCGTGCATACAGCCGTTCGCTCCACGCCTTCAGCGTCAGGTGATAATGTTCGCGCATCGTCTCGACGTCGCGCACCTCGAACCCCCAGCGTTCCACATTCGTCGCGGTCATGCCGACATAATCGAGTTCGCCGCCGGGAAAGATCCAGCGGTTGATGACCTTCATATACGCCGACTGCCGCCGAAACTTGCTCAAGTCGCGGGTCGCGCGCCGTGTCGTCGCCTGATGCAGATACAGCCCGCCGGGCGTCAACAGCCGCGCCATCTGGGCGAAGAACGTGTCGTGATTGTCGATCCCGACGTGTTCGAACATGCCGATCTGTGCGATCGCGTCATAGCTTTCGGGCGCATCCAGTGTGCGATAGTCGCGCAATTCCAGCGTCACCCGGTCCCCGAACCGCTCGGTCCGCGCCCGCGCCGCCTCTAGCTGCGCCGCGCTCAAGGTAACGCCGTGGACGGTTGCGCCATAATGGTCCGCCGCGTGTGCCGCCAGACCGCCCCAGCCGCAGCCGATGTCGAGCAGCCGTTTTCCCGGCGCGAGCCGCAATTTGGTGCAGATCAGATCGAGCTTTCGCCGTTGCGCCACGTCGAGATCTTCGTCGACATCGGCGAAGACCGCGGACGAATATTGCATCTCCTCACCCAGAAACAGGGCGTAGAAGGCGTTCGAGACGTCGTAGTGAAACTGGATCATCGCCTGATCGTCGCGCCCGCGCCCGGCGATGCGCTTCACCCGCGCGGCAAAGCCCAGCCCCGCATCCTCGGGCGTTCGCTCCCGCAGGAACGGCAGGGCATGGCGCAGCACCAGCGCACGATCGACATGTCGCTTCAGATGCACCGCGCGCAGATGCTCCCACCGCCCCAGCGCCTCCAGCGGACTGCCGCCGGTGATGTCGATCCCGCCCGCCAGATACACCTCGACCAAGGTGGTCAGCCGTGGCGAGCGCACCAGTCGCCCGATCGCCGCGGGCGACGCGATGACGATGCGGATGTCGTCGCGCGCATCCCGCCCCAGCGGAAGCACCTCTCTGTTCCACAATTCGACCGAGCAATCCGCCTGCAGATGCAAGGCGATATGCGCGATCAACGCGCGGGCGTGTGGCAATCTGTCCCCCATCGCGACGACGATGGCAGCGGTACGCGGACGCGACAACCGGCCACTTGCGCAACCAATCGGTTGCTTATAAGTAATACGCAACCAGGAGGTTGCTCATGTCCGATACGATCGAACGCATCATCGACCTGAATGCGCCCGTCGACCGCGTGTGGCGCGCGATCAGTGACCACCGCGAATTCGGCGTATGGTTCCGCGTCGCGCTCGACCAGCCGTTCGCGGTCGGCACGCCCTCGACAGGGCACATGACCTATCCCGGCTATGAGAACATGCCGTGGGCGGCGACGATCGTCGCGATCGAGCCGCCGCACCGCTTCGCCTTCCGTTGGGTGCCGAACGCCACCGACACCGCGGTAGATTATTCGGAGTGGCCGACGACTTTGGTCGAATTCGTCCTTGCGCCCAACGGCGACGGCACGCGGTTGACGGTGACCGAATCGGGCTTCGACCAGCTTGCCCCCGATGTCCGCGACAGCGCACTGCGATCAAACGAAGGCGGCTGGATCGAGCAGATGGAAAACGTCCGCCGCCATGTCGAAAGCTGAAGCGCTCGCCCCGGTTTTCGCCGCGCTGGGGGATCGGACGCGGCTGACGCTGATGCTGCGGCTGGCGGGCGGTGCGCATCTGTCGATCGCCAACCTCGCGATCGACACCGGGCTGACGCGGCAGGCGGTGACCAAGCATCTGCGGGTGCTGCAGGGTGCCGGGCTGGTCGAGAGCGCGCCGGTGGGCCGCGAAACCCGCTTCGTCGCGCGCGCCGACGCGCTCGGCCCGGCACGCGCGTTCCTCGAGAACGTGACGCGACAATGGGACGCCGCGCTCGATCGCCTGCGTATGCTGGTCGAGGAAAAATAGCGATCGCACGGCTCGACAGCAGCCACGCGCTTCGACACGGAGCGTTCCGGGCGACCGCAACGCGCCGGGGGATCACGATGGATTTGCGACGGCGCGACTTTCTGGCGCAGGGCACGCTTGCCGCGGCGGTCGCGCTGACCAGTTGCGGCGGTGACGGCGGCGGCACAGGCGGCGTAGCGGTCGTGCCGTCGACCACGGCGACGCCTGCGCCCAGTCCTAGCCCGTCGCCCACGCCAACGCCGACCACAACCGCCGCCCGCCTCATCCTGTGGGGCGACAGCCGCACCGAAGGCATCGGCGCGGTCGCTCCCGACGTTTTTCCCGCGGTCGTCGCCGCGCAACTGCCGTCGCTGACCGTCATCAACGCCGGGCGATCGGGCCAGAACGCCGCGCAGATCGTCGCGCGTCAGGGTGGCGCACCCGCCTTGCTCACGGTCGCCGCCAACACCATCCCCGCCGCCGGACCGGTCATGGTCGTATCGGCGAGCGCCAACATCTTCTTCTACGCGGGCGATCCGAACGCGCGCGGCGACATCGCGGGCACGCTGGCGGGCGTCGCCGGTATTTGTGCCAGCGACGGCGGCGGGACCACCAGTTTCATCCGCTCCGCAGCGGGAAACGCGGTCCCCTGCCCCGCCGGAACGCCGTTCATCCCCGATCAAGCGGTGGCGGAACGCAGCTCGATCATGTTCCTGTGCGCCGGACGAAACGGGATCGAACTGGAAGATCCCGCCGAAACGGTCACGCTGACCGCGCAGGCAGTCGCTTATCTGACCGGATCACCGCGCTACATGGTCGCGGGCGTCATGCCCGATCGCGGCGTTCGTATCGGTCTGCCCGAACGAATACCCTACGACCGGCTCAACGCCGCGCTGCAATCGCGCCACGCGTCGGCCTATCTAGACCTCTCGACTCCGCCGAGCGATGCCGAGATGCTGGCGATTGGCTATACGCCCGACGTGTCGGATCGCGCCGACATTGCGGCCGGAGTCTTTCCGTCAGGGATGTTTCAGGACGCGACCCACCTGTTGCGCACCGGCCAGGCGATCTGGGCCGGGCGCGTCGTCGCGCGGATCAAGACACGCGGCTGGGCCTAGGGTCAAACTAGTCTTCGGTGCCCTCGGCCGGACGTTCGAACCAGGATTCGACCTCGCCTTGCAGCTTGATCGTCAGCGGGCGGCCGTTGCGGTCGACCTTCTTGCCCAGCGCGACGCGGATCCAGCCGTCGGGGATGCTGTATTCCTCGACATCCTTGCGCTCGGCGCCCTTGAAGCGGATGCCGATCCCGCGCTCCAGCGCGGCCTGGTCGAAATGCGGGCTGTTCGGGTCGATCGACAGGCGATCGGGAGGAGTATCGGTCATGGCGCGGGTGCCTAGCCGATCCGCGCGCACAAAAAAAGCGGCGCGAGGATCGCTCCCCGCGCCGCCCTTCGATCAATCACCAGCCGCCGTAATAGCCCGGAGGTGGTGCGCGATATCCATAGTCGCCGTACCCATAATCACGATAATAACTGCGGCGCGGATAGTAAGCGCGCGGGCGATAGTAACGCTCGCGGTAATAGACCCGCGGCGGCGGACCGTAATACCCACGGTCGTAATAATAGCCGCGGTCGTAATAACGGTCGCGATTGTTCGACGCGATCGCCGCGCCCAGGCCAAGCCCGATCACGCCGCCGATCAGCGCACCCGCTGCGACATCACCGCCACGGTCATAATGGCGTCCGCGCCAGCGTTGCGCATCTGCCGGGGCGGCGGCCGACAGCGCGGTAGCAGCCATGGCGGTGCCGAGGCCCGCCTTCATCAGCAATCCATTCATCTCGAACCTCCTCATACTGTTACGCTCGGTTCCGCTCGAGGTGTAACGCACAAGGCTGCGAGCGTGTTCAAAGCTATGGCCGAGTCGGTCTGAACCGGTGCAGAATATGGCGTTCATGTGGCGTTTAGGGAATATGCGATGGCGTTCTGGCTGTTGAAATCCGAACCGGAAACGTATGGCTGGGATGATCTGATCCGCGACGGCGCGACGGAGTGGGACGGCGTGCGCAACAACGCCGCCGCGGCGCATCTGCGCGCGATGAAGGCCGGTGACGAGGCGTTGTTCTACCACAGCGGCAAGGACAAGGCTGCCGTCGGCATCGCGCGCGTTTCGCGCATTGCGCGCAAGGATGGCGATGACGGAAACTGGGTATCGGTCGCGATCGAACCGGTGAAGCCGCTGCCCGCGCCCGTCACATTGGCGGCCATGAAAGGCGACGCCCGGCTCGCGCAGATGTCGATGATCCGCCAGTCGCGGCTGTCTGTTTCACCCGTCACGGCGGAGGAATGGAAGGCGATCTTGGCGCTGTCGGGCTGATGGCCGGATTGTTTCACGAATCCGACACAATGTTTCCCTAGCGCGTTCGGCAGCGGGGACGACGCTGGCCGATTCGACTCGAGCGAATCCGATACGGCGCGCCACCCGGTTCAGGGAATCTTCGGGGAACATCATGTCGACACGCATCATCAAGCGCGCCCTTCTTCTGGGTGCCGCCTTCTCGCTCGCCACCGCCGCCCATGCGCAGACCGCCGACCAGGCGCCGGTCGAGACCGCCGACAGCAGCGCGCTGGGCGACATCGTGGTCACCGCCGAACGCCGCAGCGAAAACCTGCAGCGCGTGCCGGTTTCGGTCGCCGCGGTGAAGGGCGACGACATCCGCGCGTTCCAGGCGGGTGGCGAGGATGCGCTGGCTCTGGCAGGCCGCGTCCCCGGCCTGTACGCCGAAACGACCACCGGCCGCATCTTCCCACGCTTCTACATCCGCGGTCTCGGCAACATCGATTTCTATCTCGGCGCGTCGCAGCCGGTGTCGATCATCCAGGACGACGTCGTGCTGGAACACGTCGTCCTGAAGTCGAACCCGGTGTTCGACGTGAACCAGATCGAGGTGCTGCGCGGACCGCAGGGGTCGCTGTTCGGCCGCAACACGACCGCGGGCATCATCAAGTTCGACACGATCCGTCCGTCGATGGACTTCAACGGCCGCGCCTCCGCCAGCTACGGCAGCTACAATACCGCGACGCTGGATGCGGGCGTCGGCGGGCCGATCGTCGCCGACAAGGTCGCGTTCCGCCTGTCGGGCCTGTACCAGCGCCGCGACGACTGGGTCGACAATACCTTCACCGGCACCGGTGCGGACGGCACGCGCGGCGGCAAGGATGCGCTCGGCGGGTTCGAGGAGAAGGACGTCCGTCTGCAATTGCTGTTCACCCCGACCGAGGCGCTATCGATCAACGTGTCGGGCCATGCACGCGACTATGACGGCACCTCGACGATCTTCCACCGTCAGGCGATCAAGCGCGGCGGCAACAATGTTCAGAGCGAACCGCGCGACAAGATCGCGCTCGACGAGGGACAGGGCAACCCACAGGCTTATACGACCTACGGCGGTTCGGTGAACGCCGCGCTCGAACTCGGCGGCGTCACGCTGACCTCGATCACGGCGTACGAGACGACCGCCGGTTTCAGCCGCGGCGATACCGATGGCGGCGCGGCGGCGAACTTCCCGGTCAACGGCCTGCCCAACGGGTTCGGGCAGAGCCAGGGCAACGTGCGCGATCTCGATCAGTGGACGCAGGAACTGCGCCTCGCCAGCAACGGCGATGGGCCGTTCAAATGGCAGGTCGGCGGTTTCTATTTCGACAGCCGCGACGACACCGAATTCTATCAGCGCGCATTCTTCCTGACACCGCCTGCCAACAATCCGAACAATTTCGTCCGGCTGCACAACGTCAACACGTCGTGGGCGGCGTTCGCGCAGGGCAGCTATGCGCTGACCGACGCGCTGACGCTGACGGTCGGCGGCCGCATCACCGAGGACAAGAAGCGCACGGCGCTCGTGCGCTCCACCCGGAACGCGGCGGGCACGGTCGACCTGTTCCCCGCGACCGCGCCGCGCGACGTGCGGTTGAAGGCGACCGAGCCGAGCTTCGACGTGTCGGCGCTCTACACGGTCAACCCGGACCTGAACCTGTACGCCCGCGTCGCGCGCGGTTTCCGCGGCCCGACGATCCAGGGGCGTTCGGCGGTGTTCAACTCGCCGTTCACGACCGCGGACGCCGAAACGATCGTGTCGTATGAGGCGGGTTTCAAGAGCCAGCCGACATCGAACCTGCGCTTCAACGCCACCGCCTTCACGTGGCGTGTCGATGACATCCAGCTGAACGGTAACGACGCCGACGGCAACGGCGTGTTGTTCAACGCCGATCACGCCAACGCGTACGGGATCGAAGCGGAGGCGGAGTGGCGGCCGATCCGCAACATCTCGTTCTCGCTCGGCGCCAGCGCGCTGCATACCGAGATCAAGGACAAGCGCGTCTTCGCTCAGGTCTGCGCGCTGAACGGCCGCACCACCTGCACCGTGCTGGACCCGACGATCGTCCGCACGATCTTCGGCCAGCCCGCGACGCTGGCGCAGGTCGACGGCAACCCCCTGCCCAACGCGCCGAAATGGCAACTCAATGCCGCGGTGCGCTATGACATTCCGCTGTGGAACGATGGCGCGCTGTTCGTTTCCGGCGATGCGAACGTGCAGGGCTACACGAACTTCGTGCTGTACCGGACGCGCGAATTCTACGCCGATGGCAATCTCGAGGCGGGGTTGAAGGTCGGCTACACCACGCCGGACCAGAAATACGAAATCGCCGCATTCGCCCGCAACATCACCGGCGAAAAGAATTTGAAGGGCGTGATCGAGAACTACAACGCCGCGGTCTTCAACGAACCGCGCATCATCGGCGTCTCGCTCAGCGGACGGTTCGACTGACTTGTCTCCATCCCGCATGACGTGACAGTGCTTCCCCCGGAAACTCTACCGGGGGAGGCGGCGGTGACGACAGGCGGAAGCGACACCTCGCCACGACTGCGCATCTTCATGCTCGGCGCTACCGGCACGATCGGCCGCGCGACGGTTCGCGCGCTGATCGACCGCGGCCATGAATTGGTGTGCCTGATACGGCCGGGTTCGGGACAGTCACTGCCCGGCGGCGCGACCATTCGCTACGGCGACGCGACCGATTCAGGATCACTCGTCCGCGACGGACTCCGTGGCGAACGATTCGATGCCCTCATATCGTGCCTCGCCTCGCGCACCGGCAGGCCCGGCGACGCCTGGGCGGTCGACTATCGGGCGCACATCGACGCGCTGGCGGCTGCCAAGGCGGCGAACATCCCGCACTTTGTCCTGCTGTCCGCGATCTGCGTGCAGAAACCGCGTCTCGCGTTTCAGCACGCGAAGCTGGCGTTCGAGGCGGCGCTGATCGATTCCGGCGTACGCTATTCGATCGTCCGCCCGACCGCGTTCTTCAAATCTTTGTCGGGGCAAGTGGCGCGCGTCCAGCGTGGCAAACCGTTCCTGTTGTTCGGAAACGGTGCGCTCACCGCGTGCAAGCCGATCAGCGATGCCAATCTGGGGGCGTATATCGCCGACTGCCTGACCGATGAAGCGCGCTGGAACCGGATATTGCCGATCGGTGGCCCCGGCGCGGCGATCACGCCAAGGCAACAGGGCGAAAGATTGTTTGCGCTGCTCGGACAGCCGCCGCGGTTCCGCCAGGTGCCCGTAAAGTTGCTGGACACGATCATCACCGTGCTCGGCGCGCTCGGCCGCGTCGTACCGGCGCTGGCCGACAAGGCCGAGTTGGCGCGGATCGGCCGCTATTATGCGACCGAATCGATGCTCGTGCTGGATCCCGCGACCGGTCGATACGACGCCGACGCCACGCCTTCGACGGGGACGGAAACGCTGTTCGACTATTACGAAGGCCTGATCCGCGGCGACGCCACGCCCGAGCGCGGCGCCCACGCAGTGTTCTGACTTACGCGGCGACCTTCGCCCGGCTCGCCTTCTTGCGCTCGTTCGCGTCCAGGAACCGCTTGCGCAGCCGGATCGACTTCGGCGTTACCTCGACCAGTTCGTCGTCGTCGATGTACGCGATCGCCTGTTCCAGCGTCATCTTCTTCGGCGGGGTCAGGCGGATCGCATCGTCCTTGCCGCCCGATGCGCGGAAGTTGGTCAGCTGCTTCGCCTTCATCGGATTGACCTCCAGGTCATCCGTCTTGGCGTTCTCACCGATCACCATGCCCTCGTACAGCGCCTCGCCGTGGCCGACGAACAGAATGCCGCGATCCTCCAGCGGCCCCAGCGCATAGCTGTTCGCTTCGCCCGATCCGTTGGAGATCAGCACGCCGTTCTTGCGGCCCTCGATCTTGCCCTTGTGCGCGCCGTATTTCTCGAACAGCCGGTTCATGATCCCAGTGCCGCGCGTGTCGGACAGGAATTCGCCGTGGTATCCGATCATGCCGCGACTGGGTGCGCTGAACGTGATGCGCGTCTTGCCGCCACCCGACGGGCGCATATCGGTCATCTCGGCCTTGCGGACGTTCATCTTCTCGACGACCGTGCCCGAATATTCCTCGTCCACGTCGATGATGACGGTTTCATACGGCTCGGTCTTCGCGCCGTTTTCGTCCTCGCCGAACAGCACGCGCGGACGGCTGATGCCGAGTTCGAAACCCTCGCGGCGCATCGTCTCGATCAGCACGCCAAGCTGCAATTCGCCGCGACCCGCGACTTCGTAGCTGTCGCGATCGGCCGCTTCGGTCACCTTGATCGCGACATTCGATTCGCCTTCGCGGAGCAGGCGGTCGCGGATCATGCGCGACGTGACCTTGCTGCCCTCGCGCCCAGCCATCGGGCTGTCGTTCACTGCAAAGCGCATCGACAGCGTCGGCGGATCGATCGGCTGAGCGTGCAGCGGTTCGCTGACCGACGTGTCTGCGATCGTGTTCGACACGGTGGCGACGGTCAGGCCAGCCATCGAGATGATGTCGCCCGCCTTCGCTTCGTCCACCGGCACGCGGTCCAGCCCGCGGAACGCCATGATCTTCGACGCGCGGCCGGTTTCGACGATCTTTCCGTCGTTATCCAGCGCGTGGATCGGCTGGTTCAACCGCACCGTGCCCGAATTGACGCGCCCGGTCAGGATGCGGCCAAGGAAATTGTCGCGATCCAGCAGTGTCACCAGAAAGGTGAATGGCGCGTCCACGTCGACGGTCGGTTCGGGCACGTGGCTGACGATCGTCTCGAACATCGGCGTCAGCGTGCCTTCGCGCGCATTCTCGTCGGTGGAGGCGTAACCATTGCGCCCCGATGCGTACAACACCGGAAAATCGAGCTGCTCGTCGGTCGCCTCCAGCGAGACGAACAGGTCGAACACCTCATCCAGCACTTCCTGGATACGCGCGTCCGACCGGTCGACCTTGTTGACGACGACGATCGGACGCAGCCCCAGCGCCAGCGCCTTGCCGGTCACGAACTTGGTCTGCGGCATCGCGCCTTCGGCCGAATCGACCAGCAGGATTACGCCGTCGACCATCGACAGGATGCGTTCCACCTCGCCGCCGAAATCGGCGTGACCGGGCGTGTCGACGATGTTGATGCGGGTCTTGTGCCCCTTGTGATCGTCCCATTCGATCGACGTCGGCTTGGCCAGGATCGTGATGCCACGCTCCTTTTCCAGATCGTTCGAATCCATCGCGCGCTCCTCGACGCGCTGATTGTCGCGAAACGTGCCGGACTGGCGGAAAAGCTGATCGACCAGGGTCGTCTTGCCGTGATCGACGTGCGCAATGATCGCCACGTTGCGGAGGCTCATGAAATTCTCTCGATGTGCGTAAGACTGGGTAGCGCGCGCCCCTAGCGCATTTGTTGCATTGCGGGAAGGGTTACTCCATCCAGTTTTCGAGGCGCAGTCCCTTAATCCTGGCGAACTCGCGCGTATTGGCAGTGACCAGGGTGAGGTCTCGCGCCAGCGATTGTCCTGCGATCAGGACATCGAACGGCCCGATCGGCGTTCCGGTGCGCCTCAACCGCGCGCGTATTTCACCGGCGACACGCCCGTCGTCCGCATCGAACGACAGCACGGGGAAATCCAGAGCGGATAGGCGATCGAGGTTGGCCGTGACCCGCTCGCTGTTGAAGGCGCCGAACATCAGTTCGTGAACAACGATGCTGGAAAGGACGACATCGCCGGGCCGGTGACGCATCGTTCGTTTCAGCGCTGCGGGATGATGCGCCATCAGCGCGATGACGATGTTGCTGTCGAGCGAATACAGCATCAATCGAACGAAGGACCGTCGGGCATCACCTCTGGCCCCGGCCGATCGAGCGTGGCTTGGACCGCATCGGAATCCATCGGTTGTAGGCGTGAAAGCCATGCCCAGCCGTCTTTGGGCACCGGCTCCAGGATCACCCTGTCGCCTTCACGGCGGATGCTGACCTGTTCGCCCTCGAAGCGATATTCCTTCGGCAGCCGGACCGCCTGACTGCGGCCGCTCCAGAATATCTTGGCCATGTCGTTCATCGGAAGGCCTCGCGTGCTGCTATATATCATTGGTATATAGCAGCACGCGCACCATCGCAATCAGCCCTAGAATCGCCCCGCAACCTCCACGCCGTAGAAGCGTGGCTCGCCCGCGATATAGGTCGGGACGCCGAACCCGCCGCCGGTGTTCCCGGCATCGATCAGGTAACGGCGGTTGGTCAGGTTCCGCGCGAAGCCACCGATCCGGTAGCGTCCCTCGGCGAACTCGACGCCCGCGCGAAGGTTCACCAGCACATAGCCGTCCTGGCTGATCGCCTCCGAATTGGGTAGTTCGAAGAACACCTTGCTCTGGTAGCTGGCGGACGGCGTGGCGTAGAATTCGACCCCGTTCGTGAACGGCAGGCGGATCGTCGCGCCGCCCGATGCGGTAACCTTCGGTTGCAGCCGGAAGCGTGCGCCCGCAAAGGTCGGCGCGACATTGCCGCCCTCATCGATCTTGCCGTCGATGTAAGCGAAGCTGCCGAACAACGAGAGTTCGTCGGCGATGCGGTAGGTCGCTTCCGCCTCGACGCCGGGGTTTTTCGCTGACCCGGCGCTCTGCGTCGTGGTGACGCCGTTGTTGGTCACCGACACCTGGAACCCGCGGTACGTTTGGTAGAAGGCCGATAGCGTGCCGGTCAGCGGCCCGCGGCCCAGCTTCAGCCCGGCCTCGTAGTTCCACACCACTTCGTCGGGCACGATCTGCAGGTTCGGCACGACCACGCCGCCCGCCGCGCGCGCGGCAAGCTGGACGATCGGTGAGCGCCGCCCCTTGCTAACCGTCGCATACAGATTGAGCTGGTCGGTCACGCGATACAGCGCATTGAACCGTGGCAGGATCGCGGTGAAGCTGCTGTCCGCCTCGAACTTGCGCCCCCCTGTATTGGCGGTGCCGAGCAGGCTGACACCCGCGATCACCGAATTGGGCTGGACCGAGCTGTAGCCGGACTGGCGGTCCTCGATCAGTACGCGCGCGCCGACCGTAATCTCCACCGCCGGGGTTGGAATCCACGTCCCGTCCGCGAATACCGAATAGGTGTCGTTGTTGCCGTAATTGGTGAACTCCGCCGCATAGGGAATGGCGGTCGCCGCGCCGCGCGTCAGGATCCCGGTCGCGCGGGTGGCGGGGATCGTGCCGTTCGGCGCGACGCAATTCGGCCCGGTTGTCACCCCCGCACCATTCAGGATGCCACGCACGGTCGCAAACCCGGTCGCCACCGAACAGGCGATATACGTGCCCTCCTCGGTCGAGAACGGCACGCGCTGCTGGCCGTTCTCGAAGAAGGCATTCCAACCGAACGACGCGCGATACGTATCGCCGCTGAACGCGAAGCGCCCTTCGTGGCTCCACTGATCGCCCTTCGCATCCTCGGCGAATTCGAGATACCAGGCCGGGCCGCCGTCGGCGTCGAACGTCTCCAGGCTGTCGAAGCGGCGATAGCCGTTGACCGTCGTGAAGGTGACGCCCGGCGCAAGATCGACGCTGACCGTCAGGTTCGCGTCATACACGTTGCGGTCGAGCCCAAGCTTGCGCTTGCCCAGCACGCTCTCGCTGAACGGCGATCCCGACAGTTCGGCGTAACCATAATCGCCGGTCTGCCCGCCGGTCGGCGCGAAGGCGCGGCTCTTGAACGCGGTGCCGGGATTGCGTTGACCGTCATAGGTCAGCACGAGATCGGCGGTGATCGCGTCGTTCGGCGTGAAGCGCAGCGACCCGCGGATGCCGCGCTGATCCTGTCCGTTCAGATCGTCCTGATCGACACGGCCCTGATTTTGGTTCGGCACATCCGGGTCACCAGCGATGTTGCGGACATAACCGTCGCGATATTTATACGCGAAGGCCAGCCGGCCGCTCAGCACATCGTTGCCCGCATTGATGAACCCCGCCACCTGGGTGCGGTTGAAATTGCCGTAACTGGCGAGCAATTCGCCCGAGAAACCCGGCTGCGGCTTGGCGGAGATGACGCTGACCGCGCCGATCGCGGCGGCGGTCCCGAACAACGTCGCCTGCGGCCCCTTCACGACCTCCAGCCGCTCCAGATCGTACAGATCCTGATACGCCCCGCGCGACCGGCTGATGTCAACGCCGTTGTAGTAAAGTGTGACCCGCGCGCCCTGCTGCGCCGATCCCGAATCCGACGTGATGCCGCGGATGACGAAGCCCGGATTGTTCGCGCTCTGCTCCTGGATGCGCAGGCCCGGCACGAACAGCGCGACTTCGGCGAGCGAATTGACCCCGATCTCGCGCATCCGATCCTGCGTCACCGCGGTGACGGTCAACGGCACATCCTCGATCCGTTGCTCCAGCTTCTGCGCGGTCACGACCACGTCGTTGCTGCTGTCCGGCGCGGGCGTTTCGGTGGCTTGAGCCAACGCGCCGGTCGAGCAGCAGGCGAGCAAGGTGGATAGCGCCGATCGCGCGAACAGTCTGGTCATGTTGAAGAACCCCTTTTGTGCATCGCAGCGATTAGGAGCGGTCGAAGGCAGTTCCGCGACGGGCGCGTTGCGGATCGATGACACGGGCATTCATTTACGCCCTGTACGCGCCGAGCATCCGTATTATATTGGCAACACACTTGAAGCAGGGCGTGATCGCGTCCAGAATCGGACACGCGACCGCTGGAGGAATGGAATGGCGACGACACCCCCGATCACGACTAGCGAGCCTGCAACGGCTGAACAGGATCTCGTCCTGACCCCGCCCAGCCCCGTGCCGGCGGTGTCGGCCGAGAAGGCGTCTGGTCTGGTTCCCGTCGACCAAGGCACGAAATCGAAGCTGGAGGAGCGCGTCGACGGGTTCATCGATCAGCTTGTCGCGCAGGACGTGAACTCGCCCGAATTCGGCAAGCGCGTCGACGCCATCACCGCGATGGGCGCGAAGGAAATCCGCGAAGCGGCGGGCCAGTCGAACCGTTTCCTCGATCGCCCGGTCCGCGCGATGGATCAGGAGAATGGCGTCGGCAAGGATCTCGCCCAGCTCCGCCGCGTCGTCGAGGATCTCGATCCCGGCAAGAAGGGCAATCTGACCGCGCCGCAGAAGCTGTTCGGGATCATCCCGTTCGGCAACAAGATGCGCAATTACTTTGACAGCTACAAATCGTCGCAGACGCACATCAGCAGCATCCTGAAGAGCCTTGCCAGCGGCAAGGACGAGCTGCTGATGGACAATGCCGCGATCGATACCGAACGCGCGAATCTGTGGACCGCGATGGGGCGGCTGGAACAGATGATCCATCTGTCGAAGACGATGGACGCGAAGCTGGAGGACAAGGCGAACGAACTGGATCACAGCGATCCCGCCAAGGCCAAGGCGATCCGCGAGACCGCGTTGTTCTACGCCCGCCAGCGCACGCAGGATCTGCTGACGCAGATGGCGGTCACGGTGCAGGGGTATCTCGCGCTCGATCTGGTCAAGAAGAACAACGTCGAGCTGGTGAAGGGCGTCGATCGCGCTTCGACCACCACGGTCGCGGCACTTCGCACCGCGGTGACGGTGGCGCAGGCGCTAACGAACCAGAAACTGGTGCTGGAACAGATCACCGCGCTGAACACCACGACCGCGGGGATCATCGATTCGACCGGCAAGCTGCTGCGCAGCCAGACCGCGCAGATCCACGAACAGGCCGCCGCGTCGGCGATCCCGCTGGAGACGCTGCAGCGCGCGTTCCAGAACATCTACGACACGATGGACGCGATCGACACGTTCAAGCTGAAGGCGCTCGACACGATGAAAACGACGGTCGACGCGCTGTCGGGCGAGGTCGAGAAGTCGAAGGGCTATATCGCGCGCGCCGAGGGTGCGACGCAGAACCGCCTGTCGTCGTCGCCCGACACGTTCAAGCTGGAGTCGGTGTGAGCGATACCGACGACACGATCGCGTCGGCGCGCGCCGCCTACGAACGGATCACCGGCGCGCGGTACGACGTAGTTCCTACGCGCCGACGTTCGCGTGGCGGCGGCTTGCGCAAGCGGGTGACGCGGATAGCGGTGGCCGACGCCGCGATCCTCCTCGCTGCGACGGTGATCGGGCTGTTCATTCCGCTCGGGATGTTCGGCGCGCTGGCGGTGATGGCGCTGCTGATCGCGGCGACGGTGGCGCTGGCGATCTATCCGCAGGACGTGGCGTTGCCGCCCGAACGGCTGCGTCAGGCCGATTTGCGCACGCTGCCCGCGCAAACCGGGCGCTGGCTCGATTCGCAACGCGCCGCCCTCCCCGCGCCTGCGGTGATGGTCGCCGACCGGATCGGCGTGCGGCTGGATACGCTAGGCGTCCAGCTCGCCGCGCTCGACGATGACACGCCCGCAGCCGGAGAAATCCGGCGGCTGGTGGGCGAACAATTGCCCGAATTCGTCCGCGACTATCAACGCGTCCCGCGCGAGATGCGCGGCGTCCCCCGCAACGGCAAGACGCCCGACCGGCAATTGGTCGACGGGCTGGAGGTGATCGAGCGCGAGATCGGGCAGATGAGCGAACAACTGGCGCAGGGCGACCTCGACTCGCTCGCCACGCGCAGCCGGTATCTGGAAATAAAGTACAGCGGAGAGGGCTAAGTCGCTCCGCTTATCGGTAGCGACAATGTCATGTCGATGCGGTAGCGGGACCGCCATGATCGACCGCGTCAAGAACCTAGATGGCATCCACAACTTCCGCGATTACGGCGGCTATCAAGCGCGTGACGGGCGATTGAAGACGGGCGCGTTGTGGCGGTCCGGCCAGCATGGCGGCGCGACCCCGGCCGACCTTGCCGCGGTGTCCGAACTTGGCCTTTCGACCGTGATCGACCTGCGCGGCGACAGCGAACGGCGAGAGATGCCGTGCCTGCGTCACGACCAGTTCGGTGGGCTGGTGCTGTTCGCGCCGGGCGAAACCGCAGGGTCGGAACTCGCCCCGCACGAGGAGGCCGGGCGCGGCATCACCACGGCAGATCAGGCGAAGGCGGCGATGACGAAGCTTTACGCCGCGATGCCGTTTCGCCCCGTGCTGATCGGATCGATCACGCTGTATTTCGAGGCGCTGGCGACGCGCGACGGACCGAGCCTGCTGCATTGCCTGGCGGGGAAGGATCGCACCGGCCTGGCGGTGGCGCTGCTTCATCGGCTGCTCGGGGTGCATGAGGACGATGTGATGGCGGACTACGTCCTGACGAACATCGCCGGAAATCCGCAGCGCCGGATCGCGTCGGCCGCCGGATCGATCCGCGCGCGCTATGGCGCGGGAATGAGTGACGAGGCGATCATCACGTTGATGTCGGTCGACCCGATGTACCTGGAGACGGCGACCGCGGCGATCCTCGATCGATACCCGACGATCGAGGCCTATGCCGAAACCGTTCTTGGCGTCGACGCCTCGCGACGCGAGGCGCTGGCGGAGCGGCTGCTCGCCTGAACAAATCGTGCATTGTCAGTTCATCCGCTTCATTGGATAGAGCCGGACCATGAACAGCCGCATCACCGCCGCCGCCCTAGCTGCCATCGCCTTCCCCGCCACCGCCTACGCCGCGACGCCGATCAGCGGACGCTATCTGACCGAGGACGGGGCGGCGATGGTCGAGGTCGCCCCGTGCGGCCAGCAATATTGCGGCCGGATTGCGCGCGTGCTGAAGGCGAAACCCGGAGCACCGGCGACCGACGTCAACAACAAGGACGCCGCGCTGCGCACGCGGCCGATCGTCGGCATGGCGGTGCTGTCGGGCTTCGTCGACAAGGGCGACGACTGGCGCGGCAAGATCTACGATCCGCGCAACGGGAAAAGCTACAAGTCGATCGTCACGCGCAATGCGGACGGATCGCTGAAGGTGCAGGGCTGCATCGCGTTCCTGTGCCAGACGCAGACGTGGAAAGTGGCGCGTTAAGCTCTTATTCCTCCCCGGAACGGGGAGGTGGCAGCCCGCAGGGCTGACGGAGGGGCAGCCAAAACGGCTGACGTTGATTGGGTCTGCCCCTCCACCATTCGCTGCGCGAACGGTCCCCCTCCCCGTGCCGGGGAGGATTGAGTTTCACACCGGCGCGGCGTCGGCCCCTGCACCGTAATGATGCCATGCGAAGATCGCCGCCGCGCCGCGGTGCGGCCGCCATGCCTCCGCCAGATCGCGGGTCAGCTTCTCGCTCGGGCGGGCGTCATGGCCCAGGATACGTCCGACCTCGATCTGCACCGCCAGGTCGCCCGCTGGCCACACATCCTCTCGGCCCTCGGCGAACAACAGATAGATTTCGGCCGACCAGCGCCCGATCCCTTTCACACGTACCAGCGCGGCGATCGCTTCCTCGTCGTCCTCCGGCAGGTTTTCCAGATCGAGCCGTCCGCTCGTGACCTCCTCCGCCAGACTTTTGGCGTAGGAGGATTTCTGCCGCGAGAAGCCGCACGCGCGCAGGGTTTCGTCGCTGGCGGCGGCGATATTGTCGGGCTTGGTCGGATCGCCGACCGCGGCCTCCAGCTTGCGCCAGACCGAATCGGCCGCGGCGACGCTGACCTGCTGACCGACGATCGTGCGCAGCAAGGTGGCATAGCCGCGGTCGCGGATACGTGGCGCGGGATAGCCGACACGGGCAAGCGCCGCGGCGAACGCAGGCTCGCTGAGCGCCAGCGCATCGAGGCTGCCGCGGAGTTGCGCTTCGTTCAGGCCCATTTGAGGCTTCGCCTGTTGGCCCATTGCAGGCTCGCCAAGGAGACGGCATGGGGCGGGGGAATTTTTCGGGAGAGCATGATGCCGAAGCTTATCGTCGTGACGCGCAATGGGGAAGAACGCGAGATCATGGGCGAGGCCGGCCTGTCGGTGATGGAGGTCGCGCGCGATGCCGGGATCGACGAGATCCTGGCGCTGTGCGGCGGTTGCTGCAGTTGCGCCACCTGCCACGTCCATGTCGACCCGGAATTTGCGGCCAAACTGAAACCGATGAGCGAGGACGAGAACGACCTGCTCGAATCGTCCGGCGACCGGAACGAATATTCGCGGCTGTCGTGCCAGGTCGAGTTCACCGACGCGCTGGACGGGTTGCGGGTGACGGTGGCCGAGGAGGACTGACGGACGCAGGCGCGGCCACGCCCGCGCCGATGCGCTAAGCGCAGCGTCCGGCACGGCCGGCGGGTCGGCATCGCCGAACCCGTCCGACGGCGGCTTTGCCGCCGTCGCCGCACGGAAGGTTAGGCTAAGGTTAGTCCAAGAACGCATTTTCGCACGCCTGAATCTAGTCCGAAAACGTCAAGATAGAATCGCGTCGAGGAAGCATGCTACCAGCGATGTGAAAGACCAGTTCCGACAATATCGCAGGTGCGGTCTTGTAGGAAAGTAGTTTCGCGACCTTTCTACCGCGCCGCCACCGCGTACAACGCGATCGCTGCCGCGTTCGACACGTTCAAACTCTCCACCCGCCCCGAGATCGGCAGCTTCGCCAGTTCGTCGCAGTGCGTTTCGGTATTCTGCCGCATCCCTTCGCCCTCCGCGCCGAGCACGATCGCGACCTTCTTCTGTTCGCCGAGAATAACCGACAACGTCTGCGGCGCCGCGCCGGTCAGCCCGATGCGCCAGAAGTTCGCATCGCGAATTTCGTCCAGCGCGCGCGCGAGGTTCACGACGCGGACCCACGGCACGACCTCCAGCGCGCCCGATGCGGCGCGCGCCAGTGCCCCCGATTCGGGCGGCGAATGGCGGTCCTGCGTAACGATGCCGAGCGCGTCGAACGCCGCGGCCGAGCGCATGATCGCGCCGACATTATGCGGATCGGTGACCTGATCGAGCACCACCAACGGCCGCGGACGATCCTCTGGATCCTGCGCGCCCTGATCGAGCAGTTCGCCGAGCCACACGTCCTCCAGCGGATCGACCTCGATCACCAGCCCCTGATGCGGCGCGTCGCCGGGCACCAGCCGCGCGAGATCGGTGACCTCGGCATAGACGATCGGGATCACCGGCGGCAGTTGGAGCGACGAGAGCGCCTCGCGCGTGCCCCACACTTTCCGCACGGTGCGCTCTGGATTGGCGAGCGCCGCGGTGACGGCATGACGTCCCCAGAAGCGCGGGCGGTTGCCCTGCGCCTGGCTCGGCCGGTGTCCACGCTTGGCCATCAGTCGTCACTCTCAGGGTATGCGAAGGGATCGGTGACCGCAGGCTTCGTCGGCAGCGGCGGCCGGGGCAGCGCCTTTTCGGCATTGGCGGCGTTCAGCAGGAAGGCGGCGAGGATCGTCGCGCCCTGCCGCATGTCTTCGGCACGCAGGTGGTCGTACGTGTCGGCCGACGAATGGTGCGTGACCGAATCGTAATCGAGCGGATCCTGGATGAACTGGAAGCCCGGCGCGCCGATCGACTGCATGAAAACGTGATCGGTCCCGCCGGTTCGCGCGGTCGCGACTTGCGTCATCCCCATCGAGCGGAACGGCGCCATCCATTCCTGAAAGATGTTCGCCGCAGCCGGATTGTTCTCGGCATAAATGCCGCGCAGTTTGCCCGATCCATTGTCGATGTTGAAATACGCCGCCAGGTCGCGATAGCCCGGCTGCGGCGTGATCGGCCAACGCTTGTCCCACGTGAAATAGCGCGACAGGCCGGTCGTATTGGGGTCGTTCGGGCTGCCGCGGGTTGCGAGGTGCTTTTCGACATAGGCGATGCTGCCGAACAACCCCTGCTCCTCCCCGCTCCACAACGCGAAGCGGATCGTGCGTTTCGGCCGCACGCCCATCGCCGACAGGATGCGCGCCGCCTCCATGATCATCGCGCTGCCCGCGCCATTGTCGGTCGCGCCGTCGCCCGCGACCCAACTGTCGAGATGCGCGCCGGCCATGACGTAACCGGCTTTGGCGTCGGCACCCGGAATGTCGGCGAGGATATTGTAGCCCTGCTGGTCGCTGTCGTCGTATTTGACTTGGCTGACGATCTCCAGCGCCGGCGCGGGGCCGATCTTGGCGAGGCGGGCGAGGCGGCGATAATCCTCAGCGGCGATCTGCACGCCCGGCATCGACGGCGACTTGCCCGTCTCGAACATATAGCCTTCGCCGTGGACGAGTTTGCCGTCACGGTACGAGATCGTCGCATAACCGACCGCGCCCTCCGCCTTCAGGAACGCGTCGCGTTCGACCTCGAACAAATTCTCGCGCAGTTCCTTGGCGTCGGCGGCGGGATCGTTCTTCGGCTGATCGAACTGGTCGAGTTTCGAGAGGTCGTCCCCGGTGTAGCGCTTGAACCGTGGATTCGTCAGGTCGCGGGCATTTCCCGGCTGTGACACCAGCACGATCTTGCCCGTCAGTTTCCCGCGATATTGCGCGAAATCGCGCTTCTTCTCCATCGGCGCGACGACGATCGGCGCAGTCAGCGTGCCGTTCGTCGGCGGGGTCCACGCGATCGGGATCGCGGTCAGCTGAATCACGCGCGGCGTCGTCATCCGCACGCTGGATCCGTCGATCGACCAGCCGCGGCCGAAATCGAAACCCTCCTTGCGCGCGTTCTTCAGGCCCCATTCGGTGAACTTCGCCAGCGTCCAGCCTTCCGCCACGCGCATCTGCGGCGAATTGGTCAGGCGCGGGCCGATCACGTCGCTCAGATGCTGCGCCGTCGTCATCACCTGACTGTGGTTCATCCCCTCGTCGATGATCCGCGCGGTCTGCCCCGCGTCCTGCGCGAGTGCAGGGACCGCGACGAACGCCGCCGCGGCAAACAGGAATGGACGCATCGATTGAGACCCCTTGGCGATATTCGTTGCGCACGACGCTATGCCGCGGCGGTCGTGCGCGCAAGCGGTGTGGACGCGCGTTGACAGCCGAGCGGCGCTTCGGCATGGGGCGCCCTCGCTTTCACGAAGCGACGCGTTTCGACGCAACCCTGGGGACAGGTGGCCGAGTGGTTAAAGGCAGCAGACTGTAAATCTGCCCGTGCAAGCGTACGCTGGTTCGAATCCAGCCCTGTCCACCAATAGCAGCGATACCTGCCGACCACCCGATCCGGTAAATTTCGTGCAACGCCGCACGGTAACGCGACTCGCCGCATCGTCCGGCGTATAGGCGCGGCGCGCTCGGTCGACGGCCGGGCAAGACAACCAGAGGCGATGGGACAGCATGAAGAACGTCAAGGATCTGATCCGCAGCGGAGACTATGACGCCGCGTTGGCGGTGGTGGAGCCGGAACTGACCGGTCCGTCGCGGAAAGTCGCGCTGACTCACAAGATGCGCATCCTGATGCGTTCCGACCGGCCCAACGCGGGCGACACCATCCGCGAACTGCTGGCCGAGGGTGAGCCGACCGCGGAGGCGCATGCGAACCTGGCCGCGGTGATGATGATGCATCGGAAATACAACGAGGCCGTGGAGGAAGGCCGCCGCGCGCTGTCGATCGATCCGGCCGCGGTCGCTGCGCGCAAGCGGGTGATCTCGACGCTGCAGCGCCTGCGCCGCGATCCGGAGGCGTTGGAGGTCGTCAACGCGGGGATCGCGCAGCATCCCGACGATGACAGCTTCGTCGAGCTTCGCACGCAGATCGAAGCGAAACTCGCCCCTGCCGCCGCGTCCGAAACGCCGATCGCGGAGACTGCGCCGGAACCCGAACCTCAGCCCGATCTGCCGAAACGCAAGAAAAAGAAGTTCATGCGCTCGTTCGGCAAACGCTGATCGGCGCAGCGCTTCGTCGGAGGGGTGGAGCGGGTAACGGGAATCGAACCCGTGTATTCAGCTTGGAAGGCTGCTGTACTACCATTGTACTATACCCGCCCAAGGGCATCGCGGGGGTCGCCTGCCACAGAGGCGGGCGATCGGTCAACCGTCAGGCGAGGCTCGGCAGGTCGAGACCCTTCTGGCGCGCGCAGTCGCGGGCGATATCGTAACCCGCATCGGCGTGGCGCATGACGCCCGTCGCAGGGTCGTTCCACAAGACGCGTTCCAGCCGGCGTGCGGCATCGGGGGTGCCGTCGGCGACGATGACCATGCCGGAATGCTGCGAATAGCCCATGCCGACTCCGCCGCCGTGGTGCAGCGACACCCAGGTCGCGCCTGACGCGGTGTTGAGCAGGGCGTTGAGCAGCGGCCAGTCGCTGACCGCGTCCGATCCGTCGGCCATCGCCTCAGTCTCCCGATTGGGGCTGGCGACCGATCCCGAATCGAGGTGGTCGCGGCCGATCACGATCGGGGCCTTCAACTCGCCGCTCGCAACCATCTCGTTGAACGCCAGGCCGAGCCGGTGGCGATCGCCGAGACCAACCCAGCAGATACGCGCGGGCAGGCCCTGAAAGCGGATGCGCTCCGCCGCCATGTCGAGCCAGCGGTGAAGGTGCGCGTCGTCGGGAAGCAGTTCCTTCACCTTCGCATCGGTGCGCGCGATGTCCTCCGGATCGCCCGACAGCGCGGCCCAGCGGAACGGCCCGACGCCGCGACAGAACAAGGGACGGATATAGGCCGGGACGAAGCCGGGGAAGGCAAAGGCGTCGGCGACGCCTTCGTCGAACGCGACCTGCCGGATGTTGTTGCCGTAATCGAACGTCGGCACGCCCATCTTCTGAAAATCGAGCATCGCGCGAACGTGAATCGCCATCGATTGCTTGGCCGCACGTTCGACCGCGGCGGGGTCGCTCTCGCGCTCGCGCGCCCAGCGATCGAGCGTCCAGCCGACCGGCAGATAGCCGTTGAGCGGATCATGCGCCGAAGTCTGGTCGGTTACCGCATCAGGACGAACGCCGCGCCGGACGAGTTCGGGAAAAATCTCCGCCGCATTGCCGACCAGCCCGACCGAAACCGGCGCGTTCGCCCCCGTCAACAGCGCCAGCGCCTCGTCCAGCGTCTCCGCCTGCCGATCGAGATAGCCGGTCGCCAGCCGCATTTCGATCCGGCTCGGCTGGCATTCGATCGCCAGGCACGACGCGCCCGCCATCACCGCCGCCAGCGGCTGCGCGCCACCCATCCCGCCCAGCCCGCCGGTCAGGATCCAGCGCCCCGACAGGTCGCCGCCGTAATGCTGGCGGCCCATCTCGACGAATGTCTCGTACGTGCCCTGCACGATGCCCTGCGTGCCGATGTAGATCCATGATCCCGCGGTCATCTGGCCGTACATCGCCAGACCCTTCGCGTCGAGCTCGTGGAAATGCTCCCACGTCGCCCATTTCGGCACGAGGTTGGAATTGGCGATCAGCACGCGCGGCGCATCCTTGTGCGTGCGGAACACGCCGACCGGCTTGCCCGACTGGACCAGCAGGGTTTCGTCATCCTCCAGCCGCCGCAGCGTCTCGACGATCCGGTCGAAACTGTCCCAGTCGCGCGCGGCGCGGCCGATGCCGCCATAGACGACCAGTTCGGCGGGGTTTTCGGCGACCGCGGGGTCTAGGTTGTTCATCAGCATCCGCAGCGCCGCCTCGGTCTGCCAGCTCTTTGCGCTGCGGATCGGACCGGTCGGCGCGACGATATGGCGGCTGTTGTCGAGGCGGGTCATGTGGGGCCTTTCGCGAAGTTCAGCGCGGCGTTCAGGATGCGGGCGAGGTCGCGGCGTAGGGGCGCAGCGCGGTCGGGGTCGTAGCGCGGCGGCCAGTTTTCGGGTGTTATCTCAGGGGGTTCGTCGAGATAGGCGCGGATCGCGATCTCTAGCTGGATCGCGTGGATGCCCTCCAACGGACGGCCGTAGTGGCGGGTCGTCCAGCCGCCGCGGAAGCGGCCATCGACGACGTGGCTGCGCGCGCTCGCCGCCTTGGCCACGGCTTCGGTCAACGCCGGATCGCAGGTCGCGCCGCCGTTCGTGCCGATGTTGAGTTCGGGCAATTCGCCGTCGAACAACCGCGGGATGCGGCTGCGGATCGAATGGCAATCGTATACGACGACGCGGTCATAGAGCTTGCGGAGCCGCGCGACCTCTGCGGCGAGCGCGGCGTGATAGGGGTCGAACCAGCGTTCCCGCCGCGTGGCGATGTCCGGGCCAGCACCATCGCTGTAAAGCGGATCGCCGTCGAAGGTGGTCGTCGGGCACAATTCGGTCGTCGCCTGCCCTGGATAGAGCGACGCTCCCGACGGATCGCGGTTCACGTCGATGATGCTGCGCGAAATGTCGGTGCGGATCGTGGTCGCCTCAACCAGCCCATCGTACAGCGCGGCGATGTGCCAGTCGGTGTCGCGCCGCGCGATCCAGTCCGATCGGAAATCGCTCTCGGGCAAATACGTCCCGCCGTGCGGAAACGCCAGGATCAGCGGCGTATCGGCGCGCGCGACGTGGAGCCAGCTCACGCCGCCACAATTCCCGGCAGCGCATCGGCGCAAGCGACCAGTCGACCGTCTGCGACCATCGCGATCGCCGCCGCCATGTCCGGCGCGATGTAGCGATCGTCCTCCAGCGTCGGCACATCGGCGCGGAGCAAGGCGCGCACCCGCTCGACCACCGTGCTCGACGTCAGGCCGGCGTGGAAATCGCACCCCTGGCAAGCGGTCAGCAATTCGATCCCCAGCACCGCCTCGACATTCGCGGCCATCCCGATCAACCGCCGCGCGCCGTGCGCCGCCATCGACACGTGATCCTCCTGATTGGCCGAGGTCGGGATCGAATCGACGCTGGCGGGATACGCCTTCTGCTTGTTCTCGCTGACCAGCGCCGCGGCGGTGACCTGCGGAATCATGAAACCCGAATTGAGACCCGGCCGCGGGGTCAGGAACGCAGGGAGACCCGACAGCGCCGGATCGACCAGCATCGCGACGCGGCGTTCGGAGAGACTCCCGATCTCGCACAGCGCCAGCGCGATCATGTCGGCGGCGAAGGCGACGGGCTCGGCGTGGAAATTGCCGCCCGACAGCGCCTCGTCGGTTTCAGCGAAGACGAGCGGATTGTCCGACACGCCGTTCGCCTCGATCAGCAGCGTCGCACCCGCCTGCCGCAGCAGATCGAGCACCGCGCCCATCACCTGCGGCTGGCAGCGCAGGCAATAGGGATCCTGCACACGTTCGTCGCCCTCGCGGTGAGAGGCGCGGATCGCCGATCCCTCCATCATGCGGCCAAGCGCGGCGGCGGTCTCGATCTGTCCGGCGTGCCCGCGCGCGGTGTGGATGCGCGGGTCGAACGGCGCGTCCGATCCCTTCGCCGCCTCGGTCGCGACGACGCCGGTGAGCAATGCGGAGCGATACAGCCGCTCGGCCGAAAACAGCGCGGCGAGCGCATAGGCGCAGGAGAATTGCGTGCCATTGAGCAGCGCCAGCCCTTCCTTCGGGCCGAGTTCGAGCGGGGCCAATCCCGCATCCACCAACGCCTCGGCCGCAGGCTTCGCAACGCCATTGCGAACGATCTCGCCGATCCCGATCATCGCCGCGGCGAGGTGCGACAACGGCGCAAGATCGCCGCTCGCACCGACCGACCCCTGCGATGGAATGACGGGCGTCATGCCATGTTCGAGCATCGCTTCGAGCAATGCAATTGTCGCGGGTTTCACGCCCGAGACACCCTGCGCGAGGCTCATCAGCTTCAGCGCCATCATCAGCCGCACGACGTCCGCGGGCATCGGATCACCGACGCCCGCGGCGTGGCTCAATACGATATTACGCTGGAGCGTGGCGAGGTCGTGCGCCTCGATCCTGACGGTCGCGAGTTTTCCGAAGCCGGTGTTGATGCCGTATACGGGCGCGCCGCGCGCAACGATGCGGGCGACGGCGGCGGCGCTTTCTTCGATGCCAGCGCGGCACGCCGGGTCGAGCGTGAATGCCGCGCCTTCATAGACCGCGCGCCATTGGTCATAGGAAACGCAGGCAGGAGTAAGGATCATTTAGCATTCCGAATGCGCGCGTGGAGCGGGTTGAAGCCGATGCGATAGACCAGCTCGGCGGGGTCATCGACGTCCCAGATCGCGAGGTCGCACGCCTTGCCGACCTCCAGCGAACCAATCTCATCAGCCAACCCCAGCGCCCGCGCGGCGTTGATCGTCATGCCGCGTAGGGCCTTGTCTACGGTCAGGCGGAAGCAGGTCGCGGCCATGTTCATCGCCAGCAACGGCGAGGTCAGCGGCGAGGTTCCCGGGTTGCAATCGGTGGCGATGGCGATCGGCACATTGGCGGCGCGGAGCGCGGCGACCGGCGGCTGCTTCGTCTCGCGCATGAAATAATATGCGCCGGGCAGCAGCACCGCGACCGTTCCGGCGCGCGCCATCGCGGCCACATCGTCGTCGGTCGCATATTCGAGGTGATCGGCCGACAGCGCGCCGTGTTTTGCCGCGAGCGATGCGCCGCCGAGGGCGGACAGTTGTTCGGCGTGGAGCTTCACCGGCAAGCCATGCGCGCGCGCCGCCGCGAACACGCGATCGGTCTGCGCCGGGGTGAAGCCGATACTCTCGCAGAAGGCGTCGACCGCATCGGCCAGCCCTTCCGCCGCGACCGCGGGGATCATCGTGTCGCAGACCAGATCGACATAGCTGTCGGCGTCACCGCAATATTCGGGCGGGACCGCGTGTGCGCCGAGGAAGGTCGTCGCGATCCGAACGTCGCGTGCTCCGCCCAACGCCCGCGCCGCGCGCAGCATCTTGCGTTCGTCGTCCAGCGTCAGGCCGTAGCCCGATTTCACCTCGACCGTCGTGACGCCCTCCCCGATCAGCGCGTCGAGTCGCGGGAGGGCGGTCGCGACGAGGTCGGCCTCGGTCGCCGCGCGCGTCGCGTTCATCGTTGACAGGATGCCGCCGCCCGCCCGCGCGATCTCTTCATACGACACGCCGTCCAGCCGCATCGCGAATTCGCGCGCGCGGCTGCCGGCGTGGATCAGGTGCGTATGGCAGTCGATCAGGCCCGGCGTGATCCAGCGTCCCGCGCAATCGTGGACGGTTGCCGCATCGAGCGCAGGTGCGTCGGCAGCCGCCCCGGCGTAGATGATCCGTCCGTCGCTGGCGGCGATAACGCCGTCTTCGATTCGGCCGATTCCCGACGCGTCGGACGCCATCGTCGCAAGCCGTGCGCCCCGCCAGATCGTGTCGCATCTCATGCTCGATCACGTACCTGTCTATACAACTGATGGCAATACTGGCATCGATGAAGCGACGGAGGAAATGAGCGTGACGACATTGTGGTTTGCCAGCGCATTGCTCCCCGACGGCTGGGCCGAGCGCGTGCGCATCACGATCGCCGATGGCCGTATCGCCGGGGTCGAGCGCGACGTGAGCGCCGCGGCCGAAGACGAGAGTCACGCCGTCGCCCTGCCCGGCCTGCCCAATCTCCATTCGCACGCCTTCCAGCGGTTGATGGCGGGGCTGGCCGAAGCGCCCGGTGCGCCGGGGCAGGATGATTTCTGGGGCTGGCGGACGCTGATGTACCGGCTGGTCGAGCGGCTGACCCCCGACGACGTCGCCGCAATTGCCGCACTGGCCTATGTCGAGATGGCCGAGGCCGGGTTCACCCGCGTCGGCGAATTCCATTACCTGCACCACGCCCCCGACGGCCGCGGCTATGACGATTTGGCGGCGATGGCGGCGGCGATCGCGACGGCGGCGGACGAGACCGGCATCGCGCTGACCCTGTTGCCGGTTTTCTATGCGCACAGCGATTTCGGAGGCGCGCTGGCGACCGCGCAGCAGCGCCGCTTCGTGAACGACCTCGACGGGTTCGCGCGCCTGCTCGACGCGAGCCGCGCCGCAGTCCGGTCGCTGCCCGACACGATCGTCGGGGTCGCGCCGCATTCGCTGCGCGCGGTGGCCCCCGACGAACTGGACCGGTTGGTGACGCTGGCGAACGGCGCACCGATCCACATCCATGTCGCCGAACAGGTGCGCGAGGTGGAGCGATGCCTCGCCTGGTCGGGGCAGCGGCCGGTCGACTGGCTGCTCGATCACGCACCGGTCGATGAACGTTGGTGCCTGATCCACGCGACGCATGTCGAAGAGAGCGAACTCGCGCGGATCATCGCATCGGGCGCGGTCGTCGGGCTGTGTCCGGTGACAGAGGCGAATCTGGGCGACGGCATCTTTCCCGCCGCCGACTATCTGGCACGGGGCGGCGCGTTCGGGATCGGGACCGATTCGAACGTGCGGATCGATGCGGCGGAGGAACTGCGGCTGCTGGAATATGGCCAGCGCCTGACGCTGCGGCGTCGCGCGGTGCTGGCGCAGGATGGGCGGTCGACCGGAAGGGCACTGTTCGATGCGGCGCTGGCGGGGGGTGCGCAGGCACTCGGCGCGATCGGCGGTCTCGCGGTCGGCGCGCCCGCCGATATTGTCGCGCTCGCAGAGGATTCAGCGACCGGCGACACCATCCTCGACCGCTGGATTTTCGCACGCACGCGCGGCGTCGATGCGGTGTGGCGCGGTGGACGGCGGATCGTTAGCGAGGGACGGCACGTCCACCGCGACGCTATCGAGCGCCGCTATGCGCAAGTGGCGGCGCGGCTGCTTACGGCGTAAACGCCGCCGCCAGCTCGAACCGCCGCCCCGGATGCGTCAGCCGCGCGTGGCTGGCGATCCGCCCGCCGCTCCACGTCTGGCGCAGCATCACCAGCACCGGATCGCCCGCTTTCAGATCGAGCAGGTCGCGCGTGCGGGCATCAGGCAGTTCGGCGCGGACGCGGTGTTCGACACGCTCGATCGGCGCGACGCGGGTCAAATAGTCGTTCGGGGTGGTCGCGGTGAAATCGAGCGCGCCGTAATCGGGCGCGACAGCGGCCAGCACGACGCGATCCTCCAGTTGCAGCGGCATGCCCGCTTCGTGATGGACGATGATCGAATGGAATACCGGCGTGCCCGCCAAGACCTCCAGCAGCGCCGCGGTGCGCGCGTCGGCCTCCAGCGCAAGGTTCTGCACGACCGCCGCATGATAGTCGTGGCCCCGGCCGCGGATTTCCTCGGCGATGTTGCGGATTTCGATGACGTGGCCGATCGGCACCGGCTCGGCGATGAAAGATCCCGCGCCCGCGCGCCGCGTGACGATCCCCTCGGCCTGCAGTTCGCGCAACGCGCGGTTCGCGGTCATGCGCGAGACGCCGAACATGGCGACCAGCTCGGCCTCCGACGGCAGCCGGTCACCCGGCCGCATCGCGCCGTCGCGGATCGCGTCCAGCAGATGCCGCTTGATCGCGGCGTAGCGTGGGGCCGCAGCGGTCAGAACCACGCCCTGACGCCGAAGACGAGGTTCAGCCCGTCGCGATCCTCGCCGTCTGCGCTCGCCCACGACACGCCGATATAGGGGGCGAATTCGCGCTTGATCTCGTAGCGGAGCCGCAGGTCGAGTTCGGCATCGCTCAGGCCCGCGCCGTCCTGCGCCGCGAAATTGAGTTCCGCACGCGGCTGCAGGATCAGCCGCTGGGTGATGCGCTGATCGTAACTGGCGGCCAACCGACCGAGCAGATCGCCCTTGGTCGAGACGAAGGCGTGCGCCTCGACCTCGAACCAGTATGGTGCAAGGCCCTCGACCCCGATCGCGGCATAGGTGCGTGACGGCGTAGGGCGAATATCCTGCCGCACGCCGCCCTGCAGGTTGAAATACGGCCCGATCGCGCGCGAATAGAGCGCCTGGACCTCGGCATCGTCCAGCCGCTGCCCGAACGATCCCTCACCTTCGGTTTTCACCACCAGTCGGTCGATGTCGCCGCCGAACCAGCCCTCGCCCTCCCAGCGGAAGCCGTCGCGGCCGTCGCGGATCTGCAATTCGGCAATGTCGACCATCATCTGCGAAAAGGTGCCGCCGCCATGTTCGCGGCGCAATGTCTCGCGAGATTCCTGCATCGCCGCTGCACCCCAGACGCGGTCAGCATAGGTCGGAGCAGGCGCGATGGGCGCGGGCGCGTTGCCGGGGGGCGGCGCGGTGTGGTCTCCGCTGGGAGCGGCTGGGGTGCAGTGCCCCATCGCGGCGTGCTCGGGCGGACAGGAAGGATCGGCGGGTGGCGCAGGAGGTTTCGGCGCGGGGGTCTTCATGCCTGGCATGGTCGAATGATCCATCGTCTGCCCGACCGCCGGGCCCGCCAGCGCGATCATGCCGACAAGCAGCAGCACACCCCTCACGCCGCCGTCCCGTCGCGCGGGCGTACCGTGACGACCTGCATCATCCCGGCGTGCATATGATAGAGCACGTGGCAGTGGAACGCCCAGTCGCCGACCGCATCGGTGGTGACGTCGAAGGTCACCGTGCCGCCAGGCTGGACGTTGACGGTGTGCTTGCGCGGGGCGTGATCGCCGTGGCCGGTGACCAGTTCGAAGAAATGGCCGTGCAGGTGGATCGGGTGCCCCATCATCGTGTCGTTGACCAAGGTCACCCGCACGCGTTCGTCCTGCCGGAAGGCGATCGGCTCCTTCACCTCGTTCAGTTTCTCGCCGTCGAACGCCCACATATAGCGTTCCATATTGCCGGTCAGATGGATGCGCAGCGCGCGATCGGGCGCGCGCGGGTCGGGGTTGCGGTCGACCGCGATCAGATCGCGATAGATCAGCACCCTGTGGCCGACGTCCTCCAGCCCCTGCCCCGGTTCGCCGGTGCGATCGACCGGCATGGGGGAGATCGTCTGGACGGTCGCGGTCTTCTTCACCTCGGGCGCGGCGGAGAGGTCGCGCATCGAATGGTCCATGCCCGCCATCCCGGCCATCGCGCCCATCCCCATGTCCTTCATGGTCGCGAGCGGGCGTTTGCGTAGCGGCGGAACCTCGGCCGTCATGCCGGCGCGCGGGGCGAGGGTCGCACGCGCCATGCCCGACCGGTCGATGCTTTCGGCGACCAGGGTATAGGCGCGGTCGTCGGCGGGTTCGACGATCGCGTCGTATGTCTCGGCGACCGCGATCTGGAATTCGTCGACCGTGACCGGCCGCACGTTCAGTCCGTCGGCCTGGACGATCGTGACCTTGAGGCCGGGGATGCGGACGTTGAACGTCGTCATGGCGGACGCATTGACGAAGCGCAGGCGCACCCGCTCGCCGGGCCGGAACAGCGCGGTCCAATTGTCGCGCGGGCCGTGGCCGTTGACGAGATAGGTGTAGGTCGATGCGGTCACGTCGGCGACATCGCTCGGGTCCATCCGCATCGCGCCCCAGTCGCGGCGCTCCTTGCCCGATTGTCCTTCGCCGCGAAACTGGTCGGCCAATGTCTGCTTCTGATAGTTGAAATACCCGCCCTGCTGCTTCAGCTTCCGGAAGATCGCGTGCGGATGCAGCGGGCTGTGGTCGGACAGCATCACGACGTGTTCGCGGTCCGACGCGATCGGGTCGGCGCCTGCGGGATCGATGACGATCGGGCCGTAATGCCCCATCTGTTCCTGCAGCCCGGAATGGCTGTGATACCAGTACGTCCCCGCTTGCCGGACCGGAAACTTATAGGCGAAGGTCGATTTCGGCGGGATGCCGGGAAAGCTGACGCCGGGCACGCCGTCGTACTGGAACGGCACCAGCAGTCCGTGCCAATGGATCGATGAATCTTCGTCGAGGTCGTTGGTCACCGACAACCGCACGTTCTGCCCTTCGCGCAGCCGGATCAGCGGCGCAGGGGCGTGGCCGTTGATGCCGATCGCGTGGGTCTGCCGGCCGTCGACCGCCATCATCTGGTGAGCGATGCGCAGCGCGATGTCGGGGCCGATCTCGGTCGGCAGTGGTGCGACGATGCCGGGCGACACAATTTGCGCCCATGCCGGAGACAGCGGCGCGGCGGCAGCCGTGAGCGCCGCACCGCGCAGCAACCCGCGTCGATCGATCCTGTGGGTCATGGGAAACGCAAGAACTCCAGATCAGAACCACCACAGGACCGTCGCGGGGAACGGCGTCCACGCGCCGACGCGAACGCCCGCAAATCGCAGCGCATCGCCCGCCCAGGCGTTGCACGTCCGGTACGCGTCATAGCGCCCACGCGCCGGATAGAATACGTCATACCCCGCATAACCGGGATGATGTTCGCCGCGCTCGACCAGGGTCGCACGGACATAAGCCGCAAGCCGACGATATTCCACCGGCCGCAGCACGACCGCGCGAACGTCGCCGCCGACGTGCGGTGCTGCGATATGTTCGACGTGGAGCAACGTCCGGTTACTGCCGACCGCCGCCGCCACGATCGTGCGCGGCGAAATGTCGGCCCAGGTCGGGGTGTTCAGGAAGAAGTCATGCTCGCCCCAGCCGATCGCGACGTGATCGTGCGCGGCGTAGCGCGGATCGGTCAGGTCGCGCGGCGGGAAAGAAGACCGCCAGTCCACACCCGCCGCGACCTTCGGAACGATCAGCCCGACGTGGACCCCGTTGCTTTCGATATAGATCGTCACGCCGTTATCCGCCGCGCGCCACCCGGCGTTGCTGGGGATCGCGCCCCCCGCCAGACCGGCGAGCGGATACGCGCCGATCAGCGCCACGACACCCAGCGCGAACCGGTAACGCCGCCGAAGTGATCGCATTTGTTACTTGTCCCGCAAAACCCTATGCTAGGCCGATGAACGATACCGCGCACCTCGAAACGCCCCCCGCCACGACCGACTGGACCATCCCGCAGGACTGGGCGCATTATTCCGAACAGGACCACGCGACCTGGGACACGTTGTTCGCGCGGCAGGCGAAGCTGCTGCCCGGACGCGCATCGAACGCGTATCTGCGCGGGCTTGACGTGCTTAAGCTGTCGAAACCCGGCATCCCCGATTTCGAGGAACTGAGCGAACGGCTGATGAAGCTGACCGGATGGCAGGTCGTCGCGGTGCCGGGGTTGGTGCCGGACGACGTGTTCTTCGATCACATGGCCAACCGCCGCTTCGTTGCGGGCAATTTCATCCGGCGGCCGGACCAGCTCGATTATCTGCAGGAACCCGACGTCTTCCACGACGTGTTCGGGCACGTCCCGATGCTCGCCGATCCGGTGTTCGCGGATTATCTCGTCGCTTATGGTCAAGGCGGGCAGCGTGCGCTCAGCCTGGATGCGTTGAAATACCTTGGTCGCCTATACTGGTACACCGTCGAATTCGGGTTGATCGCCGAGCCGGAGGGCCTGCGCATATATGGATCGGGAATCGTCTCCAGCTTCGCCGAGAGCAAGTTCGCGCTGGACGACGCCAGCCCCAACCGCATCGCGTTCGACCTCGCGCGCGTGATGCGAACCGACTACCGGATTGACGATTTCCAGCAGAATTATTTCGTCATCCCGTCGTTCGACGAACTTCTGCGCGTGACCGTCGAAACCGACTTCGCGCCGCTCTATGCCGGGCTGAAGGAGAAGCGCGATATTCCGGTCGGTCAGATCATGCCGGACGACCGCGTGATCTCGGTCGGAACGCAGGAATATGCGAAGAAGAAGGCAGCCGGATAACCGTCAGGAATCGGTCGCCCAGGCCCCGCGATCGGCGTTGCTCTGCTGGCCAGCGACGCGCGTTTCAGGCGCTGTGAGCCCAAGGATCGTCCAGTCCCCGCGCACGTCGCGCGCGGTTTCGACGCAGCCTTGCGCGGCGTAGGCGTCGACTACATCGCCCGCCTGTTTCGACAACAGCCCCGCCAGCACGATCATCGCGCGCGGTGCGGCGATCGCGGCGACCTCCGCCGCCATCGCGATCAGCGGCCCGGCCAAGATGTTGGCGATGATCAGGTCGTAAGGCGCGTCCGCCTCGATCGCAGGATCGCGCGCGCCATCGGCGACGATCAGGTGGATGTCCGCCATATCGTTCGCGACCATATTCTCGCGCGTCACGTCGATCGCGATGGCGTCGATGTCCGTCGCGGTTACCATCGCGTCAGGCCAGAGATGCCGTGCGGCGAAGGCGAGCACGCCGGTACCGGTGCCGAGGTCGATGACGTTCGTGAAACGCTCGCTCGCCAAGCCGTCGAGCATCGCCAGACACCCGGAGGTCGTGCCGTGGTGTCCGGTCCCGAACGCCTGACCCGCATCGATCAGGAACGCTCGCCCGCCCGGTGACGCCTCGACCGGATACGCGCTGGTGTGGACGACGAAGCGGCCTTCGCGGATCGGCTCCAGCCCGGACTGGCTCATCGCGACCCAATCGGCATCGTCGAGCGCGACGATGACCGGCGCGACATCGCCCGCGCTCGGCGCCAGGGCGCGGATCGCCTCGATCAGCGCGGCCGACGGTGCACCCTCGACATAAGCGTCCAGCCGCCAGTGTTCGATGTCGTCCTCGACCTCCTCGGTCGTCATCAGCACTGCGTCGATCGCGAGATCATCTGCCGCATCAATAGCCTCCGCCTCTGTGCGGGTGCAGGGCAAAGTGACCTTCCACGAACCCGCCGACCCGGCCGTCGCCGGGCCGTCGGTCGACGCCGCGACCGCGGCATCGCCGGCCGGTCCGATAGCCGTCGGATGACGCCTATCGGACATAGCTTGCTCCGTTCACATCGAGCACCGCGCCGGTCATCGAGGCGGGCGCATCCAGCGACAGCCACCGCGCCATTTCCGCGACCTCTTCCGGCATCGCCACGCGCCCGAGCGGGATGTCAGCGAGCAATTTGTCGCCGCCGCGGCTGTCGAGATAATCCTCCGCCATCCCCGTCATCGTGAAACCGGGACAGATTGCGAAGGCGAGGATGCCGTCCTTCGCATAGCCGCGCGCGATGGTCTTGGTCATCGCGACCATCCCCGCCTTCGACGCGGCATAATGCCAGTGCGCAGGCGAATCGCCACGATAGGCCGCGCGGCTGGCGACGTTGACAATCCGCCCCGGACACCCCCGCGCCTGCCAATGCTTCACCGCCAGACGGCAGAGCGTCGCCGAGGCGGTGAGGTTCACTCGCATCGTGCGCTCCCAGCCCGCCAGCCATTCGGCATCGTCGAGATCGATCGGCGTCGCCTCGAAGATCCCGGCATTGTTGATCAGCACATCGACACTGCCGAGCTTCTTCAGCGCGGTATCCCACAGATGCGCAGGCCCGTCGGGCGTATCGAAATCGGCGGCGATACCGCTTGCGGTGCCGTGCCCGGCAAGCGTCAAGTCCGGAACGGACAGCGCCTGCGCGATCGCCGCGCCGATGCCGCGCGACGATCCGGTAAGGAGGATATTGGTCATGCGCGCGCCATAACGACGCGCGGCGGCTTACGCCACGTCGGCGGAAAATCCCTCCGCCGCACCCTTCAGCGCCGCAAGCCGATCGTCGATCGCCGCGAATTCGCCGCGCAGCGCGTCGATGTCGGTCGCGTAACGCGTTCCGTCGTGCAGGATCGCGGCGATGTTGCCCGCCATCGAATCGGCGGCGAGCGCGGTTTCGTCGACCGCGGCGGTGATCGCGCCGACCGTCACGGCCTGCATCTCCATCGCGCGACGGATACGCGCGGCGGATTCCTGCACCTCTCCCACGGTCGCCTCGATCGCCGCGCTGGTGTCGACCGTCGCGCGCGTCGCCGCCTGGATCGCGGCGATCTTGGCGGCGATGTCGTCGGTCGCGCGCGCGGTCTGGTTGGCGAGCGATTTCACCTCCTGCGCCACCACCGCGAACCCGCGTCCCGCATCGCCCGCCCGCGCCGCCTCGATCGTCGCGTTCAACGCCAGCAGGTTCGTCTGCCCGGCGATCTGACGGATCAGTCCCAGGATCGATTCGATTCCCTGCGCATGATCGCTCAGCGCCGCCGACGTGCTCGCCGCCTCGCCCGCCTGAGCGCTGGCTCGCGTCGCGATACCCGCCGCGGCCTCCACCTCCCCACGCGCATCCTCGATCGCGCGGATCAGGCCCGCCGCAGTCGTCGCCGCATCGCGCATCGCGACCGCCGATTGTTCCGCCGCCGCTGCGACCTCGCTCGCGCGCGTCATCACTGCGCGCGCGGTCGTCGACGTGTCGGCCGCCTTGACCCGCACGCGTTCGCCCAGCGCCGCAGCGCCGTCGATCGCACCCGCGATCTGTTCCCGGAACGCCGCTGCCCGCACGACACGCTCATCGCGCGCGCGCGCCGCATCGGCATGCCCCAGATGCGACGCCATGACGTCTGCTTCGACCAGGGCCATGCGCAGAACATAGTCGCTCAGCTGCCGCATTCGCGTGATGTCGCCCGCCAGCTTGCCCTCGATCCGTTCGAGCGTCTTCGAATAAGCGTTGGCCATCGCGGCGAGCAGCGCCGGCAGCGGTATGCCGGACGCCTGACTGTCAGCGGCGTGCCGCATGGCCAAAGAATGCCACTTCTCACCCAGGGGATCGGCGTATTTGATCCGCGCATATTCGGCGCTGCGCGCGGTACGCTTGGCCAGCAGTTCGTCGGTGAAGTGGCCGCGGATATGGGTCGTCGCATCAAGCGCCAGGTAGCGCGCCCAGAACGACGCCGCGATATCATGCCAATCGTCGTCGTTCAGCATCGCGCTGATCTCGGCAAAGCCCGCCAGGACCGCGGCATCCCAGCGATAGTCGCGAACGTGCTCCGTCAGGCTGCGTTCGTCGCCGCTCCATGCGCCCATTGCCAGGCTGCTATTGTCGCTCATCTCAATCCCCTGCCTCGTTCGCGTCGCGCTGCCGGCGACGTTCGTTTCCGTCAGGCCGCGACCTTGGCGGCGAATTCTCCTGCGCCGTCCTGCAGCGCGCCCAGCCGGCCCGCGAGCGAATCGAACCCCGCGCCAAGCGAATCGATCTCGCTGGCGACCGTTTCGGTATCCTCGCGGATCGCAGCGATTGTGTTCGACATCGAATCCGCCGCCAACGCGGTTTCATCGACCGCGGCGGTGATCGCGGTGACCGTCTGCGCCTGCGCCTCCATCGCGCGGCGGATGCGCGTCGCCGATTCCTGGACCTCGGTGACGGTCGCCTTGATATTGGCATTAGTGTCGACCGTGATGCGCGTCGCGGACTGGATCGCCGCGATCTTGCCAGCGATATCGTCGGTCGCGCGCGCGGTCTGGTTGGCGAGGCTTTTTACCTCCTGCGCCACCACCGCGAACCCGCGCCCCGCGTCGCCCGCGCGCGCCGCCTCGATCGTGGCGTTCAGCGCCAGCAGGTTGGTCTGTCCGGCGATGTCGCGGATCAGGCCCAGGATCGATTCGATCGATTTGGCGTGATCGGACAATGTTTCGCTCATGCCGACCGCCTGCCCGGCCTGGCCGCTGGCGCGGGTGGCGATCTCGGCTGCTACCTCGACCTCGCTGCGCGCGTCCTCGATCGCGCGGATCAGGCCCGCCGCGGTGGAGGCGGCGTCGCGCATCGCGACCGCGGATTGCTCGGCTGCGGCGGCGACTTCGCTCGCCTTGCCCAGCACGCCGCGCGCCGACGACGACGCGCCCGATGCCTGCACGCGCAGCAATCCGCCCTCGCCGGTGGCTTCCTGCACCGTCGCGGCGATACCCTGGCGGAACTCCGCCGCCAGCCGGTCGCGCGCGACCTGTGCGCTGTGCTTGCGGTATTCGTTGTAGATCGCGACGGTGATTTCGCCTTCCATCGCCGACAGCCGCATGAGCGTGTCGATCATTCCCGGCAGACGGGGATCGTCACGCGTGACCCGGCGGATCAGCACCTCCAGCGCGGCGCGGTCGCTGGCGCTGATCATCGACAGCAACGCCATCGGCTGCACGTCGGCGGTGTAGGCGGCGGCGACCGAGCGTTCGACCGATTCGATCCACGCGCGCGCCGACGTGCCGAGAAACCGGTTCTCCAGAAACACGCAGCCGACATCGATCATCTTCGCATTGTCGGCGGGCGCCCACACGCGTTCGTCGGCGAAGCAGCGCAGCCATTGCTGCCAATATGCCTCCGACACCATGCGGATTTCTGGGAGCAATACCTCCCACACCTGGCGGCTGGCGTCGGCCAGCGTTCCGTCGAAATCGAACGCGCGCAGCCGCGCGGTCAGATCGACCGCGGCAGCGATCGATCCGGGAACTGGCAGATCGCTGGGCGTCTGGTCGCTGGACAAGGTGGAATGCTCCGTCGTTCGGGTTCTGAGCTGGAGCTACGCCTGCAATGGTTAAGGCGCGGTTAGGGTCTGCCCGCGGGTTGCATCGCAGCCTGCGTGACCGCATAGACCGCGCCGAACCGTCGGCTCACCGCACAGGACGCATATCTTGGCTTCCACTCCAGACCGCCCCAAATCCCGGCCGCGCAGCCCGCACCTGTTCAGCGGGCCGTTCGCGATCCATTACCGCTGGAGCGCGGCGATGCTGGTGTCGATCCTGCACCGCGCGACGGGCGACGGCATGGCGACCGTCGGCATGGCGCTGCTGGTATGGTGGCTCGCCGCGATCGCCGCGGGCGGGGCTGCCTATGCGAATTTCGTCGACACCTTCACCTACGGCGATGGACGGCTGAACATCCTTGGCTGGGTGATCGGGGTCGGGCTCACCTTCGCGCTGTTCCAGCACATGATGAGCGGCATCCGCCACTTGGTCATGGATACCGGCGCGGCGTTCGAGCTGAAGGCGAACAAGACCTTCGCGATGATGACGATGGTCGCCTCCACGCTGCTGACGATCGTGTTCTGGCTTTATCTGGGGGTGAAGTGATGGGATCGGGAACGTCGCTCGGCCGCGTCCGCGGGCTCGGGTCCGCGCATGAAGGCGTGCATCACTGGTGGCACCAGAAGCTGACCGCGGGGACGAACCTGTTCCTGATGAGCTGGCTGATGATCTCGATCGCGCGGCTGCCGGGATACGATCATGCCGCCGTCGTGACCTGGCTGTCGTCGGCGTGGGTCGCGGTGCCGATGGCGCTGCTGATCGTGTCGGTCTGCTACCATTTCCGCCTCGGGCTGCAGGTGGTGATCGAGGACTACATGCATGACGCCGGGCGCGTCGTGTCGATCGTCCTGCTGAACGTCTTCGTCGCCGCGGTCGCGGCCACCGCCCTCTTCGCGATCCTGAAGGTCGCCCTTGGAGCAGCCGCCTGATGCCTGCCGCGTACAAGATCATCGATCACACCTATGACGCGGTCGTCGTCGGCGCGGGCGGTTCGGGCCTGCGCGCCGCGATGGGCATTGCGGAGAGCGGGCTGAAGACCGCCTGCATCACGAAGGTGTTCCCGACGCGGTCGCATACCGTCGCCGCGCAGGGCGGGATCGCGGCCAGTCTCGGCAACAACTCGCCCGATCACTGGACCTGGCATATGTACGATACCGTCAAGGGATCGGACTGGCTCGGCGACCAGGACGCGATCGAGTATATGGTGCGCGAGGCCCCTGCCGCCGTCTATGAACTTGAAAACGCAGGCGTGCCGTTCAGCCGCAACGAGGACGGCACGATCTATCAGCGCCCGTTCGGCGGCCACATGCAGAACATGGGCGAAGGGCCGCCGGTCCAGCGCACCGCCGCCGCCGCCGACCGCACCGGCCACGCGATGCTCCACGCTTTGTACCAGCAGAGCCTGAAGTACGACACCGACTTCTACGTCGAATATTTCGCGCTCGACCTGATCATGGAGAACGGTGTCTGCCGCGGCGTCATTGCGCTGTGCATGGACGACGGCAGCATCCACCGCTTCCGCGCGCACCAGACGGTACTGGCGACCGGCGGCTACGGGCGCTGCTATTTCTCCGCCACATCTGCGCACACCTGCACCGGCGACGGCGGCGGGATGGTGTTGCGCGCCGGGCTGCCGCTGCAGGACATGGAGTTCATCCAGTTCCACCCGACCGGCATCTACGGCGCGGGCGTGCTGATCACCGAAGGCGCGCGCGGCGAAGGCGGGTATCTGACCAATTCCGAGGGCGAGCGGTTCATGGAACGCTATGCCCCCAGCGCCAAGGATCTGGCGTCGCGCGACGTCGTCAGCCGCTCGATGGCGATGGAAATGCGCGAGGGCCGCGGCGTGGGCAAGGAGAAGGATCACATCTTCCTCCATCTCGACCATATCGACCCGAAGGTGCTGCACGAACGCCTGCCCGGCATCACCGAGACGGGCAAGATCTTCGCCGGCGTCGACCTGACGCGGCAGCCTTTGCCGGTGACGCCGACGGTCCATTACAACATGGGCGGCATCCCGACGAACTTCCACGGCGAGGTCGTGAACCTGGTCGACGGCAATCCCGATACGGTCGTGCCGGGGCTGTTCGCGGTCGGCGAAGCGGCGTGCGTATCGGTCCACGGCGCGAACCGCCTGGGCTCCAATTCGCTGATCGACCTGGTCGTGTTCGGCCGCGCCACCGGCCTGCGGATCAAGGACCAGTTGAAGCCGCTGACCCCGCACAACCCGCTGCCGGGCGGATCGGAGGACATGGCGCTCGGCCGCCTCGACAAGTTCCGCAACGCGAGCGGCGGATCGCCGACCGCCGACATCCGCCTCGACATGCAGCGCACGATGCAGAAGCATTGCGCGGTGTTCCGCGACAATGCGCTGCTGAACGAGGGCACCGCGAAGATCGCCGAGATCTACGGCCGCATGACCGACGTGGGCGTGACGGACCGCAGCCTGATCTGGAACACCGATCTGGTCGAGACGCTGGAACTCGACAACCTCATCGCGCAGGCGAAAGTGACGATCGATTCAGCCGCCAACCGCAAGGAATCGCGCGGCGCGCACGTCAACGAAGACTATCCCGACCGCGACGATGCGAACTGGATGAAGCACACCATCACCACCTTCGAAGGCTGGGGCGGCACCGGCGGCGCGACCAACATCGATTACCGCCCGGTCCACGACTACACGCTCACCGACGACGTGGAGTATATCAAGCCGAAGAAGCGGGTTTATTGAGTGGCAGGTCACTACAGATTAGGCCCGAAACTAGCGGCGACGCCCGGCAGCGTAATGGATATTATCCGCGGATTTGTTGCGCAGGATCCCGGAATATCTCATTCAAGACTTCTCGGGAAAATGATTGCGCGTGGGAGAAAGAACTGGCCTGATAAAGTCGTTCGCGCAAATAGCGTGCAGGGCGTTGGTTCGGAGAAATGGTGCGAAGGTTATATAAACGGGGCGGTACGCGAAACATATTTGATTAGAGACTAGTCTTCTGCGTTACGCCGCAAACATCTGTCCTAAAACCTCCAGCAATGCGCGCATCGCCGCCGCGTCGATCCGGCCCAGCCGCGCCGTCAGCCGCTTTCGATCGACCGTCCGCATCTGATCGGGGAGGATCAACCCGTCTTTCCGCCGGAATCGCACCGGAACGCGGAACGGCGCGGGGTGGCTTCCCGATGTCATCGGCGCGACGATCGTGGTTCGGAGATGCGCGTTCATTTCATCGGGCGAGACGATCACGCAGGGGCGCGTCTTTTGTATCTCACTGCCGACGGTCGGGTCGAGCGCGACGAGCCAGACTTCGCCGCGCTTCACCACGTCAGGTCGCTGTCGTCCTCGTTAGCGAACGCGCGCCAGGCGATTTCGTCTTCGGTTTCGTGCTCCGCCACGATCGCCGCTGCTTCGGCCCAGCCCGCACGTGCGCCAGAGGCAATGGGCGTGCCGATCAACTTGCCGTTCTCCACGCGCAGGTCGATTTCCGCACCGATGGCAAGGCCGATCTCACCTAGGATCGCTCGCGGAACGATGATCCCGGTCGAGTTTCCCATCTTGCGTAGCGCGGTTTGCATGGTCCTCATTTAGCAGCGCCTCGCTGTTACCACAAGGTTATAACAATCGCGCTACCGCCGCCCGCACCAACGGTATCCTGTCGTTGCCGAAATACATGTCGCCGCCGCCGACGAAGATCGTCGGCGAACCGAAGCCGCCGCGGGCGATGAGTTCTTCGGTGTTGGTGCGGAGTTGGGCCTTTACCGCGTCGGTCGCGATGGCGGCGAAGAGGGCTTCGGGATCGATCCCGACGTCTCGAGCGATCTCGGCCAGCACCGCCTCCTGCGAGATGTCGCGGTCTTCGGTCCAATAGGCTTCGAATGCGCGCCGCGCGAAGGGCACGCAGTCCTGCCCCAGCCAGCAGCAGGCGCGCATCGCCTTTACGCTGTTGACCGGAAAGACGCTGGGCGGGAAGTTGATCGTCAGGCCCTGCAGCCGCGCCCAATCGGCCAGATCCTTCTTCATGTAGCGCGCCTTCGCCGGGACCGGATGGGCGCGGCTTTCGTATACCGATCCGTTGACCGTGTTGAACACGCCACCGACCAGGATCGGCTTCCATGCGATCGGCACGCCCATTTCGGCCGCAAGCGGCTGGATGCTTTCGAAGGCCAGCCACGTCCACGGGCTCGACACGTCGAAAAAGAATTCGATCACATGCCCCTCCTTTTGCGACCAAGCTTTGCTTAGGTCGCGCCAAGCCACAAGCGCTTGCGAAACGGACGCCCGCCCGCGACAGTCGCGCGAAAGGGGATCGCGCGTGAAGGCTTTGCTGTCGTTGCTGTTGGCCACGCTCGCCGCTTCGTCGTCCGCGCAGACGTACCAGCCGATACAGCACACCCAGCAGCCGCCGCCGATCATGGCGGGCGATGGCCGCGAGGCGCTGGCGCAGGCGGACCTCGGCATCATGGTCGAGCGCGACCGGCCCGCGGCGTGGAGCCTGGCCGAACATCGCCGTCTGACCGCCGCGATTGCCGCGATCGGGCCGCAGCGCAAAGGGACCGTCGACGCGTTTGTCGTCGTCGCCGCGCTGGACAGCGATGCGGTGTTCGGGCGCGAGGCGCGCGCTGCGTTCGACGTGCTCACCCGCCGCTATGGCGCGAAGGGCCGCGCGATCCTGCTCGCCGGGACCGACGGTGCACGCGACAGCGACCGGCCGATGGGCAGTCCGCAATCGCTGTCGCTCGCGCTGGCGCGCGTCGCCGAACAGATGGACCACGCCGAAGACGTGCTGGTCCTCTACACCACGTCGCACGGCGTGCCGTTCGGCCTCTACTATAACGACGGCGATCAGGGATATGGCGCGATCTCGCCGTCGCGACTGTGGGGGCAGCTATCGACGCTCGGCATCCGCAACCGGCTGCTCATCATCAGCGCGTGTTATTCGGGCGTGTTCGTGCCGACGCTGTCGTCGGACACCACTGCGATCCTGACCGCGTCGTCGGCCGACCGCACCAGTTTCGGCTGTCAGGCCGACAGCGACTGGACCTTCTTCGGCGACGCGCTGATCAATCAGGCGCTGCGCAAGCCGCAACCGCTGGCAGCGGCGGCGAGCGAGGCGGGCGCCCTGGTCGCGTCGTGGGAAAAGACCGGCAAGCTGAAGCCTTCCGAACCGCAAGTGTCGATCGGCGACGGCGCGAAGGCGTGGATCGCCGCGCTCGAACGCGCGCTGCCCGCCGCCTCCGCGCCGGTCGGCACGCCCGCGATCAACGTCCTGGCAAAAAAATAGCGGGAACTCCGCGGCCCGGCGTCGGTTCGCCGCGCCATGACCGATACGCCCCATGCCGCCCACCCCGAAACACCCGAACAGGCCGCGGCCGACACCGCAGGGAATCGCGCGCAACGCTATCCCTTGCTCGCGACCCCGCACATCCGGCTGCACGGGCCGGTGAACGAATTGATGTACGCGCATTTCAAGGATCAACTTGCCGCCGCCCCCGCCGACGGCCCGATCGTCCTGTCGATCACGACCTTGGGCGGCGATCCCGAAATGGCGCGCGCGATGGGCGACGATATCCGGCTGTTGCGCGACTATAGCGGGCGCGAGACGCTGTTTCTGGGCAAGGTCGCGGTTTATTCTGCGGGCGCGACGCTGATGAGCGCGGTGCCGGTCGGCTGCCGGTTTCTGACGCACGGCACGCGGCTGATGATCCACGAACGGTCGATGCAATCGACGATCCAGCTGTCCGGCCCGCTCTCCACCCTGCCCGAGGTGCTGCGGGCGAAATTGCATGAGATCGAACAGTCGATCCTGATCCAGGACGAGGGATTCGAGGCGATCGTCGCGGGCAGCCGCGTGACGATCGAGGAATTGAAACAGAAGGCGCCGTCGAACTGGTATATCGAGGCCGAGGAAGCGCGCGATCTGGGGCTGGTGCTCGATGTGATCTAAGCCACGGCCAACCCAAGCGCACCTCCCCGGCGAAGGCCGGGGTCCAGTCGCAACGGATGATGTTGCAGCGGGTCGAGCCTCTCCTACGTCATCGCGACTGGGCCCCGGCCTTCGCCGGGGAGGTGTAGATTGGGAGAATCAGGCAATCTGGATTGCCACTCTCTCAATTCGGCGCTATCCGGGCACGGTTCGTCGCTGAAACGAGGTCGCACCGTGTCGCAAGAGAATCCCACGCCCGGCCGTAAACTGATGATGGCGGTGCTGATCGCGCTGCTGCTCGCGATCCCGCTCTTCACCGTCTATTTGCTGGTGTACGATCGCCAGAGCCAGTCCGAAACCGCGCGTGCGTCGATCGCCGAGGGTTGGGGCGGGCCGCAGACGATCGCGGGGCCGGTGCTCGTCCTTCCCTATCAGGAACAGGTGACCGAAACCGTCACCGAGGGCGGGCGGCAGGTCGCGCGCACCAACACCGTGTGGCGCGAACTGACATTGGCCCCCGAACAGGCCGATCTGCGCACCGACCTGACCCCCGAACGCCGCAAGCGGTCGATCTACGAGGCGGTGGTGTATGAAGCGACCGCGAGCGGGACTGCGCGGTTCGCGCTGCCGACCGATCTCGCCCGCTTGGGGATCACCGCCGATCGCCTGTCGTACGACCGCGCCGAACTCCGGTTTGGATTGAAGGACGCGCGCGGTCTGTTCGGCACGCCGCCCAGCGTCAGCATCGACGGGCGGCGGCTGGTGCTGCAGCCGGGCAAGGGATCGCCTGCGACCGGGGGATCGGGCTTCTTCACCTGGCTCGACGCCGCCTCGATCCGCGAACGCCCGATGACCGCGACGTTCAACTTCGCCTTCCGCGGCAACGGCTGGCTCGCGCTCGCCCCGCAGGCGGGCGACACGCGCTGGACGGTCACGTCGAAATGGCCGCACCCAAGCTTTCAGGGGGGGTTCCTGCCGACCACGCACAAGGTGAGCGACGAAGGCTTTACTGCGATGTGGCGTGTGGGCAATCTGGCGCTAGGACGTTCGCTGGTATCCAACGACGCCGCTCAACCTGATGCACGCGCAGCGGTTGGCGCAGACCGCTATATGGTTGCTGCGCCAGCAGGCGATTACGAGGCGCGGGTCGATCTCGTCTCGCCGGTCGACCTGTATTCGCAGGTCAATCGCAGCGTGAAATACGGGTTCCTGTTCATCGGCTTCACCTTCATGGCGTTCCTGATGTTCGACGTGATCGCGGGCGTGCGCGTCGCGACGGTCGAATATCTGCTGGTCGGCGCGGGGCTGGTGCTGTTCTTCGTCATGCTGCTGGCGTTTGCCGAGGTGATCGGGTTCGCTGCGGCCTATGTGCTGGCGGCCGCCGCGATCATCGGGCTGCTGACCGCCTATTCCGCGGCGGTGCTGAAAAGCTGGCGGCGCGGCGGTTATGTCGCGGGACTGCTCGCGGCGCTGTACGGCGTGCTTTACATCCTGCTCAGCCTGGAGGCGTATTCGTTGCTGATCGGGTCGATTCTCCTGTTTGCGGCCTTGGCCGGCATCATGTACCTGACCCGCAACCTCGACTGGAGTGGTCTGCGCACCGTTCCGCAATCGACCGACGGATAAGGGACGACATGGCCGAATTCACTCTGCCCGCGAACAGCAAGGTCAAGCGCGGCAAGGCGCACAAGTCGCCCCATCCGGGTGGGCGGATGAAGTCGTTCAAGGTCTATCGCTACGATCCCGATTCGGGCGAGAACCCGCGCTACGACACGTTCGAGCTGAACCTGGACGAGACCGGCCCGATGGTGCTGGACGCGCTGATCAAGATGAAGTCGGAGCAGGATTCGTCGCTCACCTTCCGCCGGTCGTGCCGAGAAGGCATCTGCGGGTCGTGTTCGATGAACATCGACGGCAAGAACGGTCTGGCCTGCACCACCGCGATCGACGACGTGAAGGGCGAGGTGAAGATTACCCCCCTGCCCGCGATGGACGTGATCAAGGATCTCGTCCCCGACTTCACGCATTTCTACGCGCAATATGCCTCGATCAAGCCATGGCTGCAGACCGTCACCCCGCCGCCCGCGGGCAAGGAACGGCGGCAATCGCCGGAGGATCGCGCGAAGCTGGACGGGCTGTACGAATGCATCCTGTGCGCGTGCTGTTCGACGTCGTGCCCGAGCTATTGGTGGAACAGCGACAAGTTCCTGGGGCCGGCGATCCTGTTGCAGGCGTATCGCTGGCTCGCCGACAGCCGCGACGAGATGACCGGCGAGCGGCTCGACGCGCTGGAGGATCCGTTCCGCCTCTATCGCTGCCACACGATCATGAATTGCGCAAATGCGTGCCCCAAGGGGCTGAACCCGGCGAAGGCGATCGCCGAGATCAAGAAGATGGAAGTCGAGCGCGTTCTTTGAGCGACGCCAAGGAGTTTCTGTACGAGGAGCATCCCGATCATCCCGGCTGGATGAAATGGGGCTTCAAGGACGCGACGCGCTATAACGCGTTTCTCGGCGACATGATCGTTCGCGTGGAGGAAGGCGTGGCGCGGGTGCGGATGACGCCGGGGCGTCAGCATTCCAATCTGGGCGACCGGGTGCATGGCGGCGCGTTGCTGGGTTTTATCGATGTCGCGCTGTTCGCCGCGGCGCGCAGCTTCGGGCTGATTTCGGCCGGGACGGCGGTGACGCTTGACCTCAACACCCACTTCATCGGCGGCGGGCGGATTGGCGAGCCGATCGAGGCGCGCGTGGAATTGCTGAAGGAAACCGGGCGGCTGCTGTTCCTGCGCGGGCTGGTGGTGCAGGGCGACGACGTGGTGACCGAGTTTTCGGGCACCATCCGCAAGCCCACCGCGAAGTAACATGACTAAGGTCATTGCTGCCTATCAGGCGCTCGTCACCGTGGGCGAACTTCGTCCCGACCCCGAGCAGGCCGCCGCGGCGGCACGGCTCGATACGCTCGCTACGGCGCTCGAGACGCCATCGAAACGCGGTCTTCTCGCCCGCTTCCGCAAGTCGGCGGCACCCCGCGGCGTGTATTTGTGGGGCGGTGTGGGGCGCGGAAAGTCGATGCTGATGGATCTGTTCTTCGCGCAGGTCGACATAACCGCAAAACGCCGCGTTCATTTCGCCGAGTTCATGATCGAGGTGCACGGCCGGATCGCGATCGAACGGCGCAAGGAAACCGGCGATCCGATCGTCCCCGTCGCCGCCGCGCTCGCCGAGGAAGCGAAGCTGCTCGCGTTCGATGAGATGATGGTCACCAATTCGCCCGACGCGATGATCCTGTCGCGGCTGTTCATCGCGCTGATCGAAGCCGGTACGACAATCGTCACCACGTCCAACCGCGCGCCGTCCGATCTCTACAAGAACGGCCTGAACCGCGAACATTTCCTGCCCTTCATTGCGCTGATCGAACAGCGCCTCGACGTGCTCGCGCTGAACGGCCCAGTCGATTACCGCCGCGACCGGCTGGGGCAGGTCGACACCTGGCTGGTTCCCAATGGCGTGGAGGCGACCGCGGAACTGTCCGCCGACTTCTTCCGCCTGACCGACTATCCGCCGGAGGATCGCGATCACGTGCCCGAGGAGTCGATCGTTGTGCAGGGACGGACGCTCCGCGTGCCCAAATCGCTGAAAGGCGTGGCGGTCTTCGCGTTCAAGAAACTGTGTGGAGAGGCGCGCGGGGCGGCCGACTATCTCGCGATCGCGCGGCGGTACCACACCGTAATATTGGTCGGCATCCCGGTGCTCGGCCCGGAAAACCGCAACGAAGCGGCGCGCTTCGTCCAGCTGATCGACGCGCTGTACGAATATAAGGTAAAGCTGCTCGCCGCCGCCGACGCGCAGCCCGACCAGCTTTATCCAACGGGCGACGGGCGGTTCGAATTCCAACGAACGGTCAGCCGGTTGGAGGAGATGCGGTCGGAGGATTATCTGAGCGAAGGCCACGGCGAAACGAGCGCGACGTAGTCGGAACGACTATCGAAACCGTCGGCGCGCCGGTCCATCTTCGGGGAATATCACCGAAAGGACCGACCCGTGCTTCAGTCGATCGGGGCCACTTCCGTCAGCGCCTCCCCGCCCGCCCGCTACGCTCTTCCCGAAGGCGGCGTCGGCCGCACCGATCCCGCGCAGATCGAGCGCGACTATCAGGTGCAGACCGAGGAGATGATCGAGTATTCGGCGAAGGCGTTCGGCTGGATTTCGCTTGGCGGTCTGGGCGGGACGCAGAATGTGACCGCGACCGAGGGCAAGCTGCTCGACCAGTTGACCCGCGACCGCGGGCTGCTGGGGCTGAAGGGCTTCGACGACATGCTCACCGAAGTATTCGACACGTCCGAAGCGCGTGTGCCGCTGGCTACATCGATCCCGCCCCACGCCGAGGCGCAGATCGCGCGGCTACCGGCGGAACAGCAGCAACAGGCACGCGACGCCTATCCTACCAACGACGGCCACACCGACGCCTTCCGCCACGCTTACTGGAATGCGCGGATGACGTCGGAATACGGCGCGGAATGGACGCAGCAATTCGCCACCGCGCACGAAGGCGCGCCGGGCAACCCGGCGGTGCGCGAGGCGATGGATCTCTACAATAACGAAGTCGGGCGTCAGATCGCGGCGGAGAATCCCGGCGCCTCGCCCGAGGAACTGGCGGATGCGACGCTGCAGGCGCTGAATGACGGGCGGCTGGTGGTGGTGGACCGGTCGGGTCACCTCGCCTACAGTAACGAGGTGGCACGCAATGATCACGGCGTCACCGACCCGACGGTCGGCGAAGGGGGACAGATCGGAACCCCCGACGGCGACGCCTATACCAGCTCGTGACTGCGCGGCGATCGATCTTGGGCGCGGCGCTGCTGATGACGGCAGCCGCCTGTGGAGGCGCAGGAATGACATTCGACAAGGCCGGCTGGGCCGCCGAACGCGGTAACTACGACGGCGAGAGCAAGCGTGGCGCGATGGTGTCGGGGATCGACGACGCCGGAGTGCGCGTCGGCGCGACCCGCGATCAGGTGCGATCGGTGCTCGGCGACCCCGATTCGACCGGCCCGGCGGCCGATATCTACTATCTTGGCCGCAGTCGCTCCGGCCCGAGCTTCGAGACGTTCCGGGTCGATTACTCGACCGCGGGCGTCGTCACCGCGACGGGTGTACGCCGCAGCTAAAGCCTTTATTGCAACTGTTTCTTAGTTGCAAAGATAGTCGAATTCATGGTTGTGCGTTCGCGAAGACGCGCCTAACGCGTCGGGCGAACAGCGCGGCTGCCCCCTTGTCGCCGCGCCCGCACGACCGTGGAGGAGAGCGAAGTGGCCCGCAAGAAGATCGCGCTGATCGGCGCCGGTAACATCGGCGGGACGCTCGCGCACCTTGCCGCGCTCAAGAACCTTGGCGACGTCGTGCTGTTCGACGTGGTCGAAGGCGTGCCACAGGGCAAGGCGCTGGACCTGTCGCAATGCGGCCCGGTCGAAGGCTTTTCGGGCACGATCACCGGCAGCAACGATTATGCCGATATCGCAGGTGCGGACGTCATCATCGTCACCGCAGGCGTGGCGCGGAAACCCGGCATGAGTCGCGACGATCTGCTCGGCATCAACCTGAAAGTGATGAAGGCGGTCGGCGAGGGTATCAAGAACAACGCGCCCGATGCGTTCGTGATCTGCATCACCAACCCGCTCGACGCGATGGTGTGGGCGCTGCGCGAATTCTCCGGCCTGCCGCACCACATGGTCGTCGGCATGGCGGGCGTGCTGGACAGCTCGCGCTTCAGCCATTTCCTCGCCGACGAATTCAAGGTGTCGGTGAAGGACGTGACCAGCTTCGTGCTGGGCGGGCACGGCGACACGATGGTTCCGGTCATCAGCTATTCGACCGTTTCGGGCATCCCCGTCCCCGATTTGATCGAGATGGGCTTCTCCACCCAGGAAAAGATCGACGCGATCGTCGCCCGCACCCGCGCGGGCGGCGGCGAGATCGTCGCGCTGCTGAAGACGGGATCGGCCTATTACGCGCCAGCCACCAGCGGCATCGCGATGGCGGAGGCGTATCTCTACGACCAGAAGCGCGTCCTGCCGTGCGCGGCGTTCGTCGAGGGCAAGTACGGCCTCGACGGGCTCTACGTCGGCGTGCCGGTGATGATCGGCGCGGGCGGCGTCGAGCAGATCGTCGAGATCAAGCTGGACGACGAGGCGAAGAAGAACCTCGGCGTGTCGGTCGATGCGGTGAAGGAACTGCTGGCGGCGTGCCGGGGGATCGACGGAAGCCTGAGCTAGGGAATATCACATGGTGTTGGGCGCACGATGGGATGAGTGGCTACCGGTCACAGATTATGACATCAAAACCGTGCTTCTGCGTAACGTCCAAAAAATAGATTTGTATTCATCGCCGGATGAACTCCGAGCCAACCTCTCTAACGACTTATGCGCTGGCTTGGCGTATCTGTACCTAGATAGTTTACCACGGGATTTGCGGGAAAAAGTGGGCAACTCTGAACTCTCTCCGTACTTAAAGGAAAATTGGACACAGTTTCGTGAGTTCTTGCTGCATTTTGTAAACGGCATGGAACTTTTTGTTGAATTTTCTCGATTTAAGAGTTTGTCGGCGTTTAAACGAGATCAAAAAGATGTAATTGACTTGAGTCGTTCATGGTCTAGCACATTTGTTCAATTAATAATGGAATATCCACAATCATTCGAAATACGCATTTGCTATCTACTTGGAAAATCATTTCTTAGATTATATGCGGATTTTAAATGTGATTACCCTATAAGTAGCTTTTATTATCTGACGGTAAGGCCGTCAAAATTAGAAAACTACACGAAACCATCAAGCTTGATGGTTCCGGATTTTTTTCGAGTTAAAGGGCAGCTTTAATGTCAATCCTCGTCGACAAGAACACCAAGGTCATCACGCAAGGGATGACCGGCAATACCGGCAGCTTCCATACGCAGGCGGCGCTCGATTACGGGACGCAGATGGTGGCGGGGGTCACGCCCGGCAAAGGTGGGACCACGCACCTCGGTCTGCCGAACTACAACACCGTCGCCGAGGCGGTCGCCGCGACCGGCGCGACCGCGTCCGTCGTGTACGTGCCGCCGCCCTTCGCCGCGGACTCCATCCTGGAGGCGATCGACGCGCAGGTGCCGCTGATCGTGTGCATCACCGAAGGCATTCCGGTGCTCGACATGGTGCGCGTTAAGCGCTCGCTGTCGGGCAGCAAGTCGCGGCTGATCGGCCCGAACTGCCCCGGCGTGCTTACGCCCGGCGAATGCAAGATCGGCATCATGCCCGGCAGCATCTTCAAACAGGGTTCGGTCGGTGTTGTCAGCCGTTCAGGCACGCTGACCTATGAGGCGGTGTTCCAGACGTCGAATGCGGGCCTGGGGCAGACGACCGCAGTCGGCATCGGCGGCGATCCGGTCAACGGGACGAACTTCATCGATGTGCTCGAACTGTTCCTGGCCGACGACGCGACCGAGTCGATCATCATGATCGGTGAAATCGGCGGGTCGGCCGAGGAAGAGGCGGCGCAGTTCCTGCAGGACGAGGCGAAGCGCGGCCGGTCGAAGCCGATGGCGGGCTTCATCGCGGGCCGCACCGCACCGCCGGGACGTCGCATGGGCCATGCCGGGGCGATCGTCTCGGGCGGCAAGGGCGATGCCGAAAGCAAGATCGCGGCGATGGAAGCCGCGGGCATCAAGGTCGCAGCGAGCCCCAGCGAACTCGGCTCGACGTTGCTGGAAGTGTTGAAGGGGTAAGTGAAACCGGCTCCACGGAATGCCCGTGGAGCCCAAACGGCATTCCCTCCCCAGGATGCCCGAAGGACGCTGCGTCATGGGCTACGAAGGCCAGGATTTCTCGGACATCGCAGGCGGCGTCAGCCCCGCGTTCGTCGATTCGCTATACGCGCGGTTCAAGGAATCGCCGGATTCGGTCGAGCCCGGCTGGCGCGGTTTCTTCGAGGGGCTCGAAGGTGCACTGACTGGCCCTAGCTGGGCGAGCAAATCGTGGCCGCTCAGCAGCACCGACGACCTGACCGCTGCGCTCGACCCGACCCAGATGGAGCCTGCGCCCAAGCCCGCAAAGGGCGGTGCGCCGAAACCTGCCGCCGCTGCCCCCGCCCCCGCGCAGGCCGACGTGACCAAGGCCGCGGCCGATGCAATCCGCGCGCAGATGCTGATCCGCACCTACCGCGTGCGCGGGCACCTTGCGGCTAACCTCGACCCGCTTGGCCTGAACGCCACCCGCGAATTGCCCGCCGACCTGAAGACCGATTATCACGGATTTTCCGACGCCGACATCGATCGCCCGGTCTACCTCGGCGGCACCCTGGGCCTCGAATGGGCGAGCGTGCGTGAGATCGTCGACATCCTGCGCGCCAATTACTGCGGCAATGTCGGGCTGGATTACATGCACATCGCCGACGTCGAGGAGCGCCGCTTCCTGCAGGACCGCATGGAGGGCAAGGACAAGGCGATCGAATTCACCCCGCTCGGCAAGAAGGCGATCCTGTCGAAGGTGATCGAGGCCGAGCAATGGGAGAAGTTCCTCGGCCGCAAATATGTCGGGACGAAGCGTTTCGGGCTCGATGGCGGCGAATCGATGATCCCCGCGCTCGAAAGCGTCATCAAATATGGCGGCGCGATGGGCGTGAACGAGATCGTTTACGGCATGGCGCATCGCGGGCGGCTGAACGTGCTGGCGAACGTCATGGCAAAGCCGTTGCGCGTGATCTTCCACGAATTCGCCGGCGGCAGCGCGAACCCCGACGACATCGGCGGGTCGGGCGACGTGAAATACCACCTCGGCACCAGCACCGACCGTGAGTTCGACGGGCAGAAGGTCCATATGTCGCTGGTTGCCAATCCGAGCCATCTCGAGGCCGCGGACCCCGTGGTGCTCGGCAAGGTCCGCGCTATCCAGACGATCGCGAAGGATCTGGAAAATCACTGCAATTCGCTGCCGGTGTTGATCCACGGCGACGCGGCGTTCGCGGGTCAGGGCATCGTATGGGAATGCTTCGGCTTTTCGGGCGTACGCGGCTACAATACCGGCGGCTGCCTGCATTTCGTCATCAACAACCAGATTGGCTTCACGACCAGCCCGCAATTCGCGCGGTCGTCGCCCTATCCGTCCGACGTCGCGAAGGGCGTCCAGGCGCCGATCTTTCATGTGAACGGGGATGACCCAGAGGCGGTTACGTTCGCGTGCAAGATGGCGATCGAATATCGCCAGAAATTCCACCGCGACGTGGTGATCGACATGTGGTGCTATCGCCGCTTCGGCCACAACGAGGGTGACGAACCGAGCTTCACCCAGCCGCTGATGTACAAGGCGATCAAGTCGCACCCGCCGGTCAGCGAAATCTATGGCAAGCGCCTGATCGCCGAAAAGGTGATCGATCAGGCGTGGATCGACGACAATGTGAAGCAGTTCACGACCCTGCTGGAGGGCGAGTTCGAGGCGGGCACGTCGTACAAGCCGAACAAGGCGGACTGGTTCTCCGGCCGCTGGTCGGGGCTGCACACGCCCGCGGATGCGGAAACCGCGCGGCGCAACGTCGATACGGGAATCGAACGCAAACTGTTCGATTCGATCGGCCGCACGCTGACGACCGTTCCCGACACGATCCAGATCCACAAGACGCTGGCGCGCGTGATCGACGCCAAGCGCGAGATGTTTACGTCGGGCGGGAATTTCGACTGGGCGACGGGCGAGGCGTTGGCGTTCGGATCGTTGCTTTCGGAGGGCTACGGCGTCCGCCTGTCGGGGCAGGATTCGGGCCGCGGCACGTTCAGCCAGCGTCACGCGGTGTGGGTCGATCAGACCGACGAGCACAAATACGTTCCGCTCTGGACGATCCCGCATGGGACGTTCGAGGTGCTGGACAGCACGCTCAGCGAATATGGCGTGCTCGGGTTCGAATACGGCTATGCGCTGGCCGACCCGAAGACCCTGGTGCTGTGGGAGGCGCAGTTCGGCGATTTCGCCAACGGCGCGCAGATCATGATCGACCAGTTCATCGCGTCGGGCGAGGCCAAATGGCTGCGCGCGAACGGCCTCGTGATGCTGTTGCCGCACGGTTACGAGGGACAAGGGCCGGAACATAGCTCGGCGCGACCCGAGCGCTTCCTGCAATTGTGCGCCGGCGACAACATGCAGGTCGCGAACTGCACGACCCCGGCGAACTTCTTCCACCTGCTCCGCCGCCAGATGCACCGCGGCTTCCGCAAGCCGCTGGTCGTGATGACGCCGAAGTCATTGCTGCGCCACAAACTGGCGGTCAGTAGCGCTGCCGATTTCCTGGGCGACACGCATTTCAAGCGCATTCTGTCCGACACCAACGGTGCGAAGGACGCGGAGACGAAGCGGCTCGTCCTGTGCACCGGCAAGGTCGCCTATGATTTGATCGAGGCGCGAAACGCGGCGGGGGACACGAATACGCAGATCGTTCGCGTCGAACAGCTCTATCCCTTCCCCGGCGAACCGCTCGCGGCGCGGATGGCTCGGATGCCGAACCTTGAAGAAGTGATCTGGGCGCAGGAAGAACCGAAGAACCAGGGTTATTGGTTCTTCGTAGAACCGTTCATCGAAGGCGCGTTGCAGCAGGCGAAGTGCACGGTGTCGCGCCCGCGCTACGCCGGCCGCACCGCCGCCGCCTCGCCTGCGACGGGCCTGATGAAGCGCCACCAGATGGAGCAGGGCGCGCTGGTCGCAGATGCGCTGGGGCACAATGTGCGCCAGGAAATCCGCCGCGCGCGTGAATCCGAAAGCGTGAAGAAGGCCGGCAAGGCCGCGAGCTGACAATCCATGTGGCGCGCTTCGGTGCGCCACGATGAAGCGAGAATGACATGGCGACCGAAGTAACCGTACCCACGCTGGGCGAATCGATCACCGAGGCGACGCTCGGCGAATGGCTGAAGCAGCCGGGCGACAAGGTCGCTGCGGATGAGCCGATCGCCGCCCTCGAAACCGACAAGGTATCCGTCGAGGTGCCCTCCCCCGTCGCGGGCGTGATGGGCCAGCACGCGGTGCAGGTTGGCGATACCGTGCAGGTTGGCGCGATGATTGCGACGATCGACGCGGCGGATAGCGCGCCTGCGAAGGCCGAAGCGCCGCAGCCCGCGGTGACCGAAAGTCCGGTTGAGGCCCCTGCCCCTGCTGCCGCCGAAAGCACCGGCTCTCCCGCTGCGCTCAGCCCGTCGGTGCGGCGCGCGGTGCTGGAACACGGCGTCGATCCCGCGACGATCAAGGGCACCGGCAAGGACGGCCGCCTGACCAAAGAAGACGTCGCCGCCGCCGCTTCGTCCAAGCCTGCGACTGCTCCGGAACCCGCTGCTGCACCTGCGACTCCGTCGGTCGCCTCCTCGACCGGACGCAAGGAAGAACGCGTCCGCATGACGCGGCTGCGTCAGACGATCGCGAAGCGGCTCAAGGAAGCGCAGAATACCGCCGCGATGCTGACGACGTTCAACGACGTCGACATGACCGCGGTCATCGAGGCGCGCACGAAGTACAAGGATCTGTTCGAGAAGAAGCACAATGTCCGCCTCGGCTTCATGGGCTTCTTCGTGAAGGCCGCGTGCATGGCGTTGAAGGACATCCCCAACGTCAACGCCTCGATCGAGGGCGACGAGATCGTGTATCACGATTATGTCGACGTCTCGGTCGCGGTGTCGGCGCCGGGCGGGCTGGTCGTGCCGGTGATCCGCGATGCGCAGGATCTGACCGTCGCGGGGATCGAGAAGACGATCGGCGACTACGGCAAGCGCGCCAAGGACGGCACGCTGAAGATGGACGAGATGAAGGGCGGCACCTTCACCATCTCCAACGGCGGCGTGTTCGGGTCGCTGATGTCGACCCCGATCATCAACCCGCCGCAATCCGCGGTGCTGGGCCTGCACCGGATCGAGGATCGCGCGGTGGTGGTCGACGGGCAGGTCGTCGTGCGCCCGATGATGTACCTGGCGCTCAGCTACGACCATCGCCTGATCGACGGTCGCGAGGCGGTGACGTTCCTGGTCGCGCTGAAGAATGCGATCGAAGACCCGACGCGGATTCTGATCGACCTTTGATCTTTCGCGGTGCCAGCCCGCTCCCCCGCCCCGCCTCCCATTCAATTATACTGTTATGGGAGGCGGGGCGGGGGAGCGGGCTGGCACCGACTTATCGGCGTGAGCCGATCAAAATCAACGCGCACTCGCCGGTCTCAGCTTCGTCCCGCTGACGTACATCGTCGTGATCGTCACGTTGGTGACGCCCTGCCCGACGTGAAAGCCCGTGATCTTCGGGGATGGCTTCCGTCCCAGAATGATGTCCCACAGCGACACTTGCGGATCGCCCGACGCGCCGCCGCCGTCGGCGCGGTCCGTGTCGTTGTTGTTGTTCGCGTCGTGGCGCAGGTCGACCGCATAGGTGCCCGGCGCGGGCGCGGGCAGGCAGATGCGGATCGGCCCCGACGCGGGTGTCGGCACCTCGATGCGGACCAGATACTTCTTCTTGTCGAACCAGGTCGAGGTGCTGCCGCCGAACAGCCGCAGGCGGATCGTACCGTTGCGGTTCTTGAGGCCCGTGACGGTCGCCAACACCGCAGGCCCCGCGCCGGGCGCGCAGCGTGCGGCATGGGGGCCGAGGATCTGCGCGCCCGCGGGCGCGGCGCTCGCCAGCAGAACGGCGCTCGAAAGGATCGCAAGACGGATGGTCATAGCGTGCGGGTTGCCAGCACGATGTGGCGGGAAATGGGCCGTAGCGCGTCGCTGAGGTGCCAGGATGTCAGGGATAGCTGACCGTGTTCGGTTCGCCGGGGATAGGAATCCATTCCTTTTCGTCGCCCGGTACGCGCGGAAATTCGCCTGCGGTCCATGCGCGGCGCGCCTCCTGGATACGGTCGCGCGAGGAGCTGACGAAGTTCCACCAGACATGGCGCGGGGTGGCGAAAGCGTCCCCGCCCGCCAGCATCGCGCGGCCGCCGCGCGTCGATCGCAGCGTCGCCGAGATACCGGGGCGCAGCACGTACAGCCGCCGCGGTTCGAGTTTCATTCCCTCCAGCTCGGCCTCGCCCTCCGCCAGATACACGGCGCGTTCGTCCGCCGCCGCGTCGATCGGCACGCTCCCGCCCGGCGACAGCGCGATGTCGGCGTAGATCGTGCCCGCATAGGTCGTGGTTGGCGCCGTCTGCCCCCACAATGTCCCCATGATGACCCGCGCGACTGCCCCCGGAGTCTCGATCAACGGCAGAGTTTCGGCCGCAACGTGTTCGAACGCCGGGTCGATTTCCTCGCACCCATCGGGCAGCGCGAGCCAGGTCTGGATGCCCGACAATGCGGGGCCGCCAGCTCGCACCTCGGCAGGCGACCGTTCGGAATGAACGATGCCTTTCCCCGCCGTCATCAGGTTGACCGCACCGGGCCTGATCGTCGCCAGCGTGCCGAGCGAATCGCGGTGATCGATCGCGCCATCGAACAGATAGGTGACGGTCGACAGGTTGATGTGCGGATGCGGGCGGACGTCGATCCCCTCCCCCGCCGGCAGATGCGCCGGCCCCATCTGATCGAAGAACAGGAACGGCCCGACCATCGTGCGGTCGCGATGTGGGAGCGTGCGGTGGACCTTGAACCCGCCCAGATCGTGCGTGACGGGGGTCAGCGTCTGCTCGATCAGGTCATCGCGGCTCATCACTCGCCTCCAGCATATCGGTCAGGTCGGCGGGATAGATCATCTCCGGCCAGCCCGCGACCTCGTCGCGCGCGAACCAGCGCCACGTCGTCATCACCTGCCGCTCGAGTTCGGTGTGACCCGCAGCATCGACCTCGTGCGCATCGACGTTCACGCGGAACCAGCGTTCGTCCGCGCTGACCTCGGCGCCCTCGATCGTCAGGAAATCGACGTGCCGCTGCGCGATCTCGCGCCCCGGATCGGCATCGATCCCGGTTTCCTCCAGCAATTCGCGCCGCGCCGCGGCGGCATAGCTTTCGCCCGGATCGATCGCGCCGCCCGGCGTACACCAGAACGGCGCACGATCGTCGGGCGGCGTGAAGCGGAACAGCAGGACGCGGTCTGCCTTATCGACCAACAGGATGCGCGCCGCCGGACGGGGTTGCCTCACGCCGCGTCCAGCTCGGGATAGTGCCGGAAGATGCCGTCGGTATTGAACGCAATTCGCCGCTCGCTCGCCAGATATTCGGCGATGCGCGGTAGCGCGGCAACCCGGTCGCGGATTGCGATCACCCCGGGATAGTCGCCTTCGATCGCCGCCATCCGCTGCGGGAACATATAGCGCAGCCCCTCGACCAGCTGGAACAGCGAGGTATCCGCATAACTCCATTCGTCGCCGGTCAGCCAGTCGCCGGCGACCGTGCCCGCCGCATCCTCGAAATGCCCGAGATACTTCGGCAATCGCCCGTCACGGAACTGCTTCGCCGCGCGCGCCGCCTCGGCCTTCTGGTCGTCGTAATAATCCATCATCGCGACCGGGTGATGGACGTTGTGGACCTCCGCCACGACATCGGCGATCGTCAGCTGCAACTGGTGAACCCAGTACCGATCCGCGATGCCGGTCGGGCCGACGCCGTGAAATTCGCCGAGGTAGAACAGGATATTGGCGACCTGCGCGATCGTCATCCCGTCCAGATCGATGTACGGCGGCGCGAACGGCGTGTGGCCTGTGCGATCGTTCAGGTCGGCGAGCAGCCCCTCCTCCCCCACCGCCCGCGCGCAATCCTTATACGGGATCCCCGCCGCCTCCAACGGCAGCCGGACGAATTCGCCGCGGCCCTGGATCGAAGGCCAGTACCACAGCCTCAACGTCATGCAGCTTCCCCCGGGGCGGTCGCGCGGATCGCCAGCGCGTGAACCTTTTCGCGCAGCAGATCGGCGAGCGCCTGGTTGACGAGGCGCTGCCGCGCCACGCGCGAAAGCCCGGCGAACGCCGCACTTTCGACGACGACGCGGAAATGGCTCTCGCCAGATCCGTCGTCGCCCATATGGCCAGCGTGCTGCGCGCTTTCGTTGATCACCTCCAGCCGGGACGGGCTGAGGGCGGTGGTGAGGCGGGTCGTCATTTCGGTGGCGACGGGTCCGGTGGAAGGCTGTGTCATACGCCCTATATAGGCCGTTTCGCGCGGGTTTCGGGAAGGTTAAGTTGAGCGGGAGCAAAGATCGACCGAATGCGCGGTTCCACGGCCGGATCGAGGGCGACCGGCCATGCGCCACGGGCGGCTGCGAAGAGGCGGGCGAGTTTCGCGCGCCGCCGCTGGAGGGGCCGGGCGCAGGGGAAGGCCCGTCGCGCTTCCGCTGGTTCTGCCTGGAACACGTCCGCGCGTTCAATTCGGGCTACAATTACTTCGACGGCATGACCGCCGACGAAATCCACCATGCGCAGCGTCCGCTGGCGGGATGGGAGCGCGAAACCCGCGCCTTCGCGCACGCCGGAACCGACCCCGGCCCGAGCTGGTCCGCCTTCACCGATCCGCTCGACGCGATCGGCGCGCGCTTTCGCCGCACGGCCGCGCCCGAACGCAGCGACGGCAAGCCGCTGTCAGGGCAGGATCGCGAGTCGCTCCGCATCCTTGGACTGGCAGCGGACGCGGACCGCATGGCGCTGCGCAAACGCTATTCCGAGTTGGTCCGCCGCTATCACCCCGATCGCAACGGCGGCGATCGGAGCCATGAGGATATGCTGACGAAGGTCATCAGCGCCTATCAACAACTGAAACAGGCTCCGGCGTTCGCCTAGTCCAGGTCGGCCGCATCGAGCAGGGCCGCATCCTCATGCTTCATCCGCTCCTGCCGCGCCTCTTCACGCGCGGACGAGACGGTCGGCGCGAAAGACCCGACGCGGACCTCGCCCGCCGGCTCATACGTCGCGATCACGGTGCCCATCGCGGACACCTGATGCTCGGCAAGCGCGAACGTGCCGCTCGGCGTGCCTTCCCGGAACAGCCGCTTGCCCTTGCCGAGCACGATCGGGAAGGTAAGCGTGGTCAGCCGGTCGAGCAGTCCGGCGCGCAGCAGCAGCGGGTACAGCGTGCTGCTGCCCTGGATCAGCAGGTTGGGACCGTCGGTTTCCTTCAGCGCCGCGATCGCCTCCACATCGGCGATCCGGTGGCTGTTTTCCCACTCCAGCGGCGCGGTCCCATGCGTCAGGACGTGCTTGTCCGCGCGGTTGAGCGATGCTGCGAACTCCGCTTCCTCGCCCGTGACATAAGGCCAATAGGCCGCGAAGATGTCGTAGGTCTTGCGGCCCAGCAGAAGGGCATAAGGGCGAGAGAAGAGGCCGCCGACCACGTCCCCGATGGCCGGGTCGTCAAAGCCGAACAGCCAGCCGCCGAGGTCGAACCCGCCGGTCCAGTCCTCGGTCGGCCCGCCGGGCGCCTGGATCACGCCGTCGAGCGACAGGAACGCACTGCCGACGATCCTACGCATCGGCCTTCTCCGTCAGCCGTTTCGCGACATCCCCGAGCTGATCGGCGCACATGCCCCAGCCCTCGGTGAAGCCCATCTCCGCATGGGCGTCGCGATCCGCCGAGCTCGAGTGCAGCGCCCGCGCTCGGTACAATGTGCGGCCATCACCGGCGTCGGCGAAGCTCATCTCGCCGACGATGCCGACCGGCTGCGGGCTTTGCGGCGTCCAGTCTTCGCCCAGCATGTTGGTGAATACGAAGCGCTTGCCCGGCGTCACCTCGCGCAGCATGCCGTCGCCGCCGTGGCGTTCGCCGTCGGGGCCGTGCATCGCGATCGAGAACCGCCCGCCCGTGCGCCATTCGAGCGCGAGCGGCTCAGCGCGCCACGGCTTTGGGCACCACCATTCGGCGAAATGCTCGGTCGCCGCGCGCCACACCACGTCACGCGGCGCATCGAACACGCGTTCGATGACCAGTTCGTGTCCGGCGCCGGTCATGCCGCCACCTCCTCGCCGCGCCGCGCCCGTTCGATCGTCGCGATGTCGATCTTCTTCATCGTCATCATCGCATCCATCGCGCGCTTGGCCGCCGCTTTGTCGGAACCGGTGGTCGCGGCCATCAGCGCACGCGGCGTGATCTGCCACGAGAAACCCCAGCGATCCTTGCACCAGCCGCACATACTCTCCGCGCCACCGCCCCCCACGATCGCGTTCCAGTAACGGTCGGTTTCCTCCTGGTTTTCGGTCATCACCATGAAGCTGACCGCCTCGGTGGGCTTGAACATCGAGCCCCCGTTGAGGCCGATGAATGCCTGGCCGAGCACGGTGAATTCGACCGTCAGCTCGTCACCCTGCTTTGCCGAAGGGTTGTCGTTCGGCGACGCGTTACGCGCGCCGACATGACTGTCGGGGAAAGTCGCAGCATAGAATTCCGCCGCCTCGCGCGCCTGCCCGTCGAACCACAGGCACGTCACGATCTTGTCGCTCGGCATCCTCTCTCTCCTTATTTTCGCGGCCCGACGATGCCGACCTGCTGGCCGTGCGGGTCGGTGACGTTGGCCGAATAATCGCTACCGGGAATTTCATCCGGTCCTGTCACCGTGCCGCCGCCTTGTTTGGCAGTCTCGATCGCGGCGTCGATGTCGGCGACCTGGAAATACATGTTCCAGCGCGCCGGAGCGTTGGTGGTTGTGCTCGACATTATCGCGCCCGGACGGTCCGCTTCGCTGCGGCCGATGAACGTATAATCGCCCATCGGTCCCATCGGCATCGCGCCCTGCTTGGACCAGCCGAACAGGCTGCCGTAGAAGCCGAGCGCCGCATCGGGATCGGGCGTGGCGAGTTCGATCCATACGCCGTGGCCCAGCCCGGCGTCGCCCGCCATCTGCTTGAACGCGGTCGAATCTTCCGGGCTGTTCCCGCGCATGATGTTGAACACAAGGCCCTGTGGATCGGCACAGGTGGCGAAGCGGCCGACGCCGGGAATGTCCATCGGCCCGAAATGCACCGCGCCCCCCGCATCCTTGACCGCGTCGGCCTGCTTATCGACGTCGTCGACCCCGAAATAGATCGTCCATCCGGGGACACCGGCCATGCCGGGCGGCGGCTTCATGATCCCCGCGACGCCCTCACCATCGGCCGCGTTGGCCAGCAGATAGTCGCCATGCTCGTCCATCGGCGACGGCGCGATCGCCCAGCCCATCACGCTCGCGTAGAAATCCTTCGATTTCGCCTGATCGTCGGTCGTCAGTTCGAACCAGATCGGCGTACCGTTGGGATTGGCCATCTCACGCCTCCTTTTGCTGATCGGTGTCGAGGATCGGGGTGAAGCCGCCGAAGATCATGCGGCTGCCGTCGAACGGCATCTGCATGTCGCGGAACGCAGGATCGTCCTGCATCGCGGACATCCCGGCGTCGCGCGTCGCCTTGTCGGGCCATTCGACCCAACTGAAGACGACGGTCTCGTCATCCTTCGCCGCCACCGCCTTCTTGAAATCGGTGACCATCCCATCGGCGACGTCTACGCCCCAATTCTCGACCAGCCGGGTCGCGCCGAGCCGTTTGAAAGCGTCGGCCGCTTCCTTCGCGTGGTCGAGATACGCGTGCCGGTTTGCGTTTGGCACCGCCGCAACGAAGCCGTCGACATAACCGAACGAGCCGCCCCCTGTATCCAGGATCGTTTCGAACCCGGAATAGATCATCCGCTTACCGTCGAACGGCATATCCGCGGGCGGCTTCATCCGCTCGTCGGATTCCATGCCTTTGCTGGCGGCATCGCACGCCGCCTTGTCGGGATATTCGATCCACGAAAAGACGATGCCTTCGCCGTCCTCGGCCTTCACCGCGCGCTTCATGTCGGTCTGCTTGCCGTCGGGCACGTCATCGCCCCACGTTTCGACAATGCGTTTGCCGCCATGTTCGCGAAAGAACGGCGCGGCGCTTTCGGCCATCTCGCGATATGCCGACTGTTTCCCGGTCGGAACCGGGATCAGGAACCCCTGCACATAGGTCATGCCATCTCTCCTTGGCTCTGCTTCATCTTTTCCTGCCACGCCGCGAATTCGGGCGGCGGCGCGCCGGTGAACCCGGCCATTTGATCCGCCAGCGCCTTCCGGAACGCCGGTCGCGCGGTGGCGCGCTGTACGTAAGCAGTCAGATTGCCGTATTTTTCGATCAGCCCCTCGCCCTCGACGATGCGCAGCACCGCCGCCATCAGCAGATCGCCCGCAGTGAAGCCGTCCCCGTCAAGCCACTGCCGGTCGCCGAGCCGGTCGGACAATTCCTTCAACCGCTCATCGATGCGCGCCTCGACCGCAGGCTTGCGCGGTTTGGACCACGGCTGATCGGCCTCGAACAAGGTGACGAAGGCCAGGTCCATGATCGGCGGCTCAACCGTGTTGAGCGCGGCGAAGGCCCATTCAGTCGCGCGGGCACGTCCAGCGCGATCCGGCGGCAGCAAACCGTCGTGTGTCTCTGCGATATGCAGCACGATCGCGCCCGATTCGAACAACGTCAGGTCGCCCTCCTCATAGGTAGGCACCTGCCCGAACGGCTGGCGCGCGCGGTGGTCGCCCGCTTTCTGTGCACCCTGCGGCAGATACCGCACGTCATACGGTTGACCGACTTCCTCCAGCGCCCAACGGACGCGGAGGTCGCGGACCTGGCCCTTTGCGAAATCGGGCACCCAGTCGAACGCGGTGATGGTGGGACGCATCTTCTCTCTCCTCTCAGGCGATATTATGCGCCGCTTGTGCGGCGATCATTATGACGGTGGTCGCAAAGGCGACGACGCCGATCAGGATGCTGCGGGCGGCGGTCATGTCACTTCGCTCCGGCCGGTTCCTGATGGCCCATCGTCTGTTCGGCGGCGGCCATGTCCATGAATGCCGGTTCGAACGTGTGCCCGTCGAGATCCTCGAACGCGCGGCCGTACATGAACCCCAGATCCTGCTTCTCGCGCGCCTCGCGCCCGCCCGCGGCCAACGCCTTCTCGGTGATCGCGTCGACCGCGGCGCGGCTGTCCTGCGACAGCGCGATCAGCACACCGCTTTCCGCCTTCGCGTCGATGATCCGCTTGGTCGTGAAGGTTGAATAGAAGGCGCGATCGAGCAGCATGAAGCTGATCGCGTCCGACCAGACCATCGCGGAGGCCTGCTCGTTCGAGAACATCGGGTTCTGCGAGCATCCGATCGCTTCGTAGAAGGCGGTCGCCTTCGCCACATCGGCGACGGGCAGGTTCACGAAGATCATCTTTGTCATGACCAATCACTCCTTTGCGACTCGGTGTTTGCATTTTCTGCCCGACTAGGTTACAAAAAACAACCATGAAGTTAGAAAAAGTGACCGACGGGGCGGAAGCATCGACAAAGCGTTGGTATGATGACGCCTGCGGCACCGCCCTTGCGCTGGAATTCGTCGGCGAACGCTGGTCACTGCTCATCATGCGTGAACTCGTGTTCGGGCCGCGCCGGTTCGGCGAGATCAAGGCGAACCTGCCCGGGATCAGCGCCAACGTGCTGACCCAGCGCCTTGAGGGTCTGGAGGCGGCCGGAATAGTGGTTCGGCGACGGCTTCCCTCTCCGGCCAATGTCCAGGTGTATGAACTTACCCAATGGGGCCATGAAGCAGCGCCGCTGATGCGCGATCTCGGGCGGTGGGCGGCGCGTTCGCCGCGGCACGATCCGATGCTGTTCATGTCGAGCGCCTCGGCCATGATGTCGCTTCAGACGCTCGTCGATCCGGAGCGCGCCACACAGACCGAACTGACCATCGCCTTCCGCTTTCCCGCCGATGTGTTCGTGGTCCACACGGGTGCTGCGGGTCTGACGATCGTCCGCGGCGAAACCGGGCACCCCGACGTCATCTTCACCGGCGACACGATGGCGATGCGCCACACGATCTACGGGAAGGTGCCGCTCAGCCGCGACGGCGCGGGCGGCACGTTGGCGGTGGAGGGCGATCTGTCCGCGGCGCAGCGTTTCGTCGATCTGTTCGCCCTTCCCGAGAAGATCGCTTGATCGCAGTGGTTGAGTAAGTCGATCGCTTTGCCCTAAGGCGTAAGGCCAGCTTCGAGGCGATGATGACCGATATCTCCAACACCCAGCCCGACAGTCGCGAAACGACGATCATGGACGCGCCTGACAAGATGATCAGCGTGCGCGAAATGTTCGGAATCGATTCCGACATGGAATGCCCCGCGTTCAGCGAGGCGGACGAACGTGTGCCCGATCTCGATCCGGCCTATGTGTTCGACGCCGACACGACATTGAGCGTGCTGGCGGGCTTCGCGCACAACCGCCGCGTGATGGTGCAGGGCTATCACGGCACCGGCAAATCGACGCATATCGAACAGGTCGCCGCGCGTCTGAAATGGCCGTGCATCCGCATCAACCTGGACGCGCACATCAGCCGCATCGACTTGGTCGGGCGCGACGCGATCGTGCTGCGCGACGGGCAGCAGGTGACCGAGTTCCGCGAAGGGCTGCTGCCGTGGGCGTTGCAGACCCCGACCGCTTTGGTGTTCGACGAATATGACGCTGGCCGCCCCGACGTGATGTTCGTGATCCAGCGCGTGCTGGAGACGGAGGGCAAACTGACCCTGCTCGACCAGAACCGCGTGATCCGCCCGAACCCCTATTTCCGGCTGTTCGCGACCGCCAATACGGTTGGGCTCGGCGACACCAGCGGGCTGTATCACGGCACGCAACAGATCAACCAGGGCCAGATGGACCGCTGGAACATCGTCGTCACGCTGAACTATCTGCCCGCCGCGACCGAGGCGCAGATCGTGCTCGCCAAGTCCGGCGAATATGACAAGCCCGAGGGCAAGAAGACCGTCGAGAACATGGTCCGCGTCGCCGATCTGACGCGCAAGGGTTTCATCAACGGCGATATCTCGACCGTGATGAGCCCGCGCACCGTCATCACTTGGGCGCAGAACGCGCTGATCTTCAACGACGTCGGCTTCGCGTTCCGGTTGAGCTTCCTCAACAAATGCGATGAGGCGGAACGCCCGCTGGTTGCGGAATATTACCAGCGCGTGTTCGGGAAGGATTTGCCGGAGAGCGTCGTCGGTAAAAGCTGACGACGCCGCACGATCATTTTGCGCGCTCGACCTGTTCCAGGCGCGCGCGGACCACCTGCGCCTTCACCTTCGCGGCGCCGGCCAGATCGCCCTTGCCAACCTTTGACTGCGCCAAGGTCAATTGCACGCCCGTATCGTCGATCGCCTTCGTATCGACATAGCTGTCACCGATCGCAGCGATGGCGCGATCGAATTCGGCGTTGGCCGTCGCATAGTCGCCGCTGTCCAGCGCCTTCTTGCCCGCGGCGGCGTGCTGCGTAGCTGTGCTGGCGGTGTCGGTCGTCGTCATGGGATCAGCCTTGCGTTGCGCGATGGCGGGGGTGGCGTCGCCACAGGCGGGCAGCACGAAGCACGCGGCGATCGTCGCCGCCAGCGTCGTGTTACGGATTGATGCGCGATAGCTGCCCATTCGAACCTTCATAATAAGCGAGATGATATTTGGTTGCGACCTCCGATGCGGCCTGGCTCGCCGCGTCGGCGAAACTCTGCCCCTCGCCGACCAGTTCGGAAATGCGCGCGTTCTGATCGTTGTTCAGCTTCGTATAGTCCACGTTGGCGGGCGTCTGCTCGGTTTGCATCATCACGAACTGACGATCGCCGCTTTGCGCCATGATCAGCGGATGGTCTTCGTTGATCATAACCGCGACGTCGGCGCCACTGAACGAGATTCCGGTATCGCCCGAATCGTAGGGATGAGTGTGAAACACACCCAGCAGCCCGGTCTTCGACGGATCGGGAATGGTGTAATCGGGCGTGAACGTGCCCGCCGTGCTGCCGTTTCCGCCGATGTTGATGACGTCGATCTGGCCCGTCGTCTTGTCGAAGACGAGCGTCCCGCCCTGTTCCTTCGCGCTGCCGCCGGGGAAGCTGTCGGCCCATTGCTGATCGAACGTGGCCTGCGCCGAGCGCGAGAAATTGATCGTTGCGGGCGCATCGGCTGGTGTCGCGGGGGTGGTGGCGAGATCAACGCCGCTCGTTGCGGGTTTTCCGTCCGTACCCTCGGTGCGCGCTTCCTGAACGGCTTCGCGAACCTTGCCGACCAGACCGCCGAAGAAATCGCCGATCTTGTCGAAGATGCCCGACAGGAAATTGCCGGCATCCACCGGGTCCAACTGTTGTGCGACCGCGGCATGAGTGTCGCGGGCGAAGGCGGGGTCGTGCCGCGCCAACTCGGCGATGTCGGCGTGGATCTTCGACAGATCGGTGCCCAGCGGAGTCTGTGCACCCGCGACAAGCCGACTTGCGTGTCCTGCCGGATCGGCGGTGTTTGTCTGCGTGGGCTGTGTCAGCGGGGAAGAACCGCTGGCGCGATCGATCGCGATACTCACCTGATCTCTCCTCAGTCGATCCGGTCTCACTAACGCCTGACGCCATACGCGGCTCTAAGCGAAACGATTAGCTGCGCCGCGGCGCGGCCTTGTGCGCGCAGGGCGTGTCGCCCTAAAGCCATGCGCAATGGCGCAGGAAACACCGCTCGATCGCTTCAAATCCGTGCTCGGCGGCACGTGCCGCGCGCTTGCGGACGAGCCGGAGATCGAGCTGGCCTTTACCGCCGATGCGCCGGTGCAGTCGGGCAAGCACATCAAGGTGCCGATGCCCGCGCGCGCGCTGCCCGCAGATCAGGTCGCGGAGGCGCGCGGATTCGCGGATGGCTTCGCTTTAAGACTGAAGCATCATGACACCGCGCTGCACAGCCGCGCCGCGCCGCAGGACGCGGTCGCGCGGGCGGTGTTCGATGCGGTCGAGGGCGCGCGGGTCGAGGCGTTGGGGTCGAAGGGTTATGCCGGGATCGCCGACAATCTGGCCACCGCGCTGGACGTACGGCTGCGCAGCGATCCGATCACGCGGGCGCGGACGCGCGACGAGGTGCCGCTTTCGACTGCGCTGGGGCTGCTGGTGCGCGAACGACTGACGGGCGCCCCAGCCCCCGCCGCCGCCGACAAGGGCCTGTCGCTGGTGCGCGACTGGATCGAGGAGAAGGCGGGCGGCGACCTCGACGCGCTCGCGCTCGCGCTGGACGATCAGCGCGCATTCCAGGGCCTTGCGCGCAAATTGCTCGAAGACCTCGAATTGGTCGAGGGCGACCAGGTGCCCGAGGACACCGACGAGGGCGGCGGCGACGAGGATGAAGGCACCGACAGCCAGGATCAGGACGACGGCGACGAGGGCGAAAGCGAAGGCTCGGAGGGCGAATCGCAGGTCGATTCGCGCGGCGAGCAACGCGACGCCGAGGATGCCGAGGGCGAAGGCGAGGATCAGGGCGACGACCAGTTCGACGACATGGACGGCGAACCCGGCGACGACGGCGAGGAAGGGATGCAGCCCGTCCGCCCCAACCGCCCGTTCGCGGATTTCAGCCCGCACTTCGACTACAAGCCGTGGACGACGCAGTTCGACGAGGTGATCGCCGCCACCGAATTGTGCGACGCCGACGAACTCGCCCGGCTGCGCGGCTATCTCGACCAGCAGCTCGTCCATCTGCAGGCGGTGGTGTCGAAACTCGCCAACCGGCTGCAGCGGCGGCTGATGGCGCAACAGAACCGGTCGTGGGATTTCGACCAGGAGGAGGGATTGCTCGACGCCGCGCGTCTGGCGCGCGTCATCGTCAGCCCCGGCAGCTCGCTCAGCTACAAGGTAGAGCGCGAGACCGAGTTCCGCGACACAATCGTCACGCTGCTGATCGACAATTCGGGATCGATGCGCGGCCGTCCGATCTCGATCGCTGCGATCAGCGCCGACATCCTCGCGCGCACGCTGGAACGCTGCGGGGTGAAGACCGAGATCCTCGGCTTCACGACGCGTGCCTGGAAGGGCGGGCAGGCGCGCGAGACCTGGCTCGCCGCGGGCCGCCCGCCACAGCCGGGCCGCCTCAACGACGTCCGCCATATCGTCTATAAAAAGGCCGACGAGCCGTGGCGGCGCGCGCGCAACTCGCTCGGGCTGATGATGCGCGAGGGGTTGCTGAAGGAGAATATCGATGGCGAGGCGCTGTTGTGGGCGCATGCGCGGATGATGGCGCGGCCCGAGGAACGCCGCATCCTGATGGTCATTTCCGACGGCGCGCCGGTCGACGATTCGACGCTCAGCGTGAACAGCGGATCGTATCTCGAACGCCATCTGCGGCAGGTGATCGACTGGATCGAGAAGAAATCGCCGGTGCAGCTGGTCGCGATCGGCATCGGGCATGACGTGACGCGCTACTACCAGCGCGCGGTGACGATCATGGATGCCGATCAGCTGGGCGGCACGATCATCGAACAGCTCGCCGCGCTGTTCGATACGGAATGATCGTAGCGCCACCGGGCGGTTTCCGAGGCCCGGTCAAGCGATCGGTCACGATCGCCGGGCACCAGACCTCGATCAGCCTGGAGCCCGCTTTCTGGACCGCGCTCGAAGGCGCCGCCGCCACGCGCGCGCTCCCCCTCAACGCGCTGATCGCGGAGATCGACGCAATGCGGATCACTGCCGACGACCCGCCCAATTTGGCCAGCGCGTTGCGAACGTGGCTGCTCGACGTACGCTTGACGCTCTAGCAACATCTCCATAACATGTTATATAACGTGCTATGGAGATGACGGTGACCGGCGATATTCTGGCGGACGACGGACTATTGTTTCTTGGCAGTCGGCTGAAGCGGCTGGGCGAGCGGATGCAGGCCGATGTCGCGCGGATCGTCGAGGCCGCGGGGCTGCCGATTCAGCCGACGCATTATCCCGTACTCGCCGCGATCGACCGCGATGGCCCGGCGACCGTCGGCGATATCGCGCGCGCAATCGGGATGAGCCAGCCGGCGGTGACGCGCGGGGTGACGCGGCTGATCGAACTGGGCTTCATCGCGACGCATCCAACCGCGCAGGATCGGCGGCAAAAGGCGCTGGTGCTGACCGAGGCGGGCAGCGTCGCGATGCTGCAATCGAAACGCGAGGTGTGGCCGCATGTAGAGAGCGCAGTCGCCGAATTGTGCGGCGTTCAGGCCGGCCCATTTCTGACGCAGATCGGGGCATTGGAGGACGGCCTGCGCGCCGCACCGCTCGACCGGCGCGCAGCGGACGGCGCGACGTCGGGGCTGCGGATCCGCGGGTTCGACGATACGCTGGCAGGCGCATTCCACGACATCAACGCGGCTTGGATTTCGGCGATGTTCACGCTGGAGCCGACCGATCGCGAGGTGCTGGAAAACCCGCGCGAGCGGATCATCGCGCCGGGCGGCGACATCCTGTTCGTCGAGGCCGACGGGGTCGGCGTGATCGGCACGTGCGCGTTGCAACGCACCGGCGAGCGACGTTTCGAACTGACCAAGATGGGCGTCACCGAAGCCGCGCGCGGACGCAAGGCGGGCGAATTCCTGTTGCGCGCCATGCTGCGCCGCGCACGCGAACTGGACGCGGACCTGCTGTATCTCCTGACCAGCAGCATATGCGCACCCGCGATCCATCTCTACGAGAAACTGGGCTTCGTGCATGACGCTGCGATCGGGCGCGATTACGGGGCGCGTTACGCGCGTTGCGACGTGGCGATGCGATTTGCCGGACACGATACATTTTACGACAAAGGTGCGACTGGATCGCATTAGCGTTGACAGTGCGATCGACTCTCAATAGCGCACCTCCCCGTAAGGGGATAAGATTTGCCGACCAACCTGCCGTATCTCGCGCTGTCCTGCGTCGGGTTCATCGCCACCGCGCCCGCCTTCGCCGAAGCGCCCGCCACGCCGCAGAGCCGCGTCGCCGACCGCGATGACGTGGTGGTGAACGGCACGAAGGATGTTCCCCCGCCGCAGGTCGAAAGCCCGAAGGCTACGTCCGCCATCCTCGACACGCCGCAGACCATCACCGTCGTCAGCGATCAGGTGATCCGCAAGCAGAATCTGCAGACGTTGCGCGACGTCCTGCAGACGATCCCCGGAATCACGTTCGGCGCCGGCGAAGGCGGCGGTGGTTATGGCGACTCGATCAACTTGCGCGGTTACAGCGCCAGCAACGACATCACGCAGGACGGCGTGCGCGACAGCGCGCAATACAGCCGCACCGACCCGTTCAACCTGCAGCAGATCGAAGTCTATAACGGCGCGAATTCGGTCTTCAACGGATCGGGCAGCGTCGGCGGCACGATCAATCTGGTCAGCAAGGTGCCGACGCCCGAGACTCTCACGATCGTGCAGGGATCGGTCGGCACCGACGAATATTACCGTGGCGCGATCGACAGCAACGTGCGTGCAAGCGACCTGATCGCGGTCCGCCTGAACGCCGCCTATCACCGCAACGACGTGCCCGGCCGCGATGTCGAGAAATTCAAGCGCTGGGGCGTCGCGCCTGCGGTGACGATCGGCATCGATAGTCCGACCAGCCTGACGCTCGCCTATGTCCATCAGGAGGACGAGAACACGCCGATCTACGGCGTACCGTATTTCAAGAGCGGCGTGGCGGACGGCGTGCTGCCCGGCGTCGATCGCTCCGATTATTACGGCATCGTCAATCTCGACCGGCAGGAACAGACGGTCGACCGCCTGACCGCGACTTTCCGGCATCAGGTGAGCGACCAGATCAGCGTCCGCAACCTGACCCGCTGGCAGCGGGTCGGCCAGTATAGCCAGACCAGCGCGCCGCAGGGGACGTTCTGCCTCGCGAACGGCCTCCAGCCGCTCGGCGCGGACGGCGCGGCGACGACCGGCATCGCCTGCAACGCGACGGTCACGAACGTTTCGATCAATGACGGCCCGCTGCAGACCGTCACGGTCCCGGTCCCGCCCGGCTTCTTCCAGCCGTCCGGCCCGCGCGGTTTGGTGCGCGATCAGGAGAACCAGCTCCTGACCAACCAGACCGATTTGCGCATCGAAAGCGGGGAGCGCGACGGCAATTTCCATAACACGCTGAATGTCGGCGTGCAGGGCGCCATCGAGGATTATGCGATCACCACCGCTTCGCTGCCGCGCAACGCGGCCGGTGCGCCGGTGTTGTTGCCGCAGATCAGCCTGTCGAATCCCGACACGACCTACACTGGCCCGATCAACTATACGATCACCGCGCAGTCGAAGGCCGAAACCCGCAACCTCGCGGTATATGCGTTCGATACGCTGGAAATCGGGCGCTATTTCGAGATCAACGGCGGCGTCCGCTGGGAATATAACCGGGGTACTTTCCGCGCGCTGCCGTTGCAGTTCGTGCCGCCGGGAACCGCGCCGCTGACAGACCTTCTACGAACGTCCCAAACCAGCCGCGAGAAGCTCTTTTCCTACCGTATCGGCGGTGTATTCCATCCGGTGCAGGACGTCAGCATCTACGCCGGTTACGGCAACGCCAAGACCCCGTCGTCGGCGACCGTCCGGCTCGGCTGCGGCGTTCCTACAGTTCCAGGCGGGGCAGACCCCTGCGCGACCGCGCCGGAAAGCGCACGCAATTACGAAGCGGGGGTGAAGGCGGGAGTGTTCGGCCGCAGGCTGGAACTGACCGCCGCGGTGTTCCGCAACGAACGCAGCAATTTCCGCGTGCCGTCGAACGATCCCTCGCTGCCCGCAGGGTTGCAGGTGCTGGACGGCAAGAGCCGGGTCGACGGCATCGCGCTCGGCGTGTCCGGCGCTGTGACGCCCGCATGGACGATCTTCGCCAATTACACCTATCTCGACGGCTCGGTCCGCCAGAGCATTTCGAACCGCGATCGCGCCGCGGGCGTATTCGACGCGCAGGCCGGGCAGGATCTGCTCCAGACGCCAAACCATTCGGGCAGCCTGTTCACGACGTACAAACTCCCGTTCGGTCTCGAGGTCGGCTACGGCCTGACCTACCAAGGCAGCTTCGCGCTGAACAACCGCGTGCGGGTGGTGACCACGACCACGACGATCGACACCCCGCAATATCGCGCCGACGATTACCTTATCCACCGCGCATATGTGGCTTACACGTTCGGCGGCGGTCTGACTGCGCAGCTCAACATCCAGAACTTCACCGACGAGAAATACGTCACCGGCATCCGGAACAACGTCAGCACGACGGGGGCGAACAACGGCGCGATCACCGGCGGCTGGGCGACGCCGGGCGATCGGCGAAGCGCGGTGCTGAGCCTGTTCTACAGCTTCTGATCCCGCTACGCCCGCGCTCATGCTGATCGCGATTCCAGACGTTCTCGACTTCGCCACGGTCGCGAAGGTTCATGCGATCATCGACGCGGCGGACTGGATCGACGGCAACGAAACCTCCGGCCCGCAGGCGGCGCTTGCCAAGCGCAACCGGCAGTTGCCGGAGGATTGCGGGGCTGCGCGCGAGGCGGGAGAGATCGTGCTCGACGCGCTGTCCCACACCGCCCTGTTCGTCGCCGCCGCGCTCCCCGCGAAAGTCTTCCCGCCGCTGTTCAACCGGTATGAGGGTGGGCAGGATTTCGGCGTCCATATCGACAACGCCATCCGGCTGAAGCGCGGCAGCGATTTCCGCCTGCGCAGCGACCTGTCCGCGACGCTTTTCCTCGACGATCCCGCCAGCTACGACGGCGGCGAACTGGTGATCGAGGATGTGTACGGCGAACAGAGCGTGAAGCTCCCCGCCGGGCACCTCGTCCTGTACCCCGCCTCCAGCCTGCATCGCGTGACACCGGTCACGCGGGGGGTCCGCACCGCGTCATTCTTCTGGGTCCAGTCGATGGTCCGCGACGACGGCGCGCGGCGCATCCTGTTCGATCTCGACCGCGGGGTGCAGGCGGTGGCGGCCGCCAAGGGCCAGGCCGACCCCGCGGTGATCCAGCTAACCGGGGTGTACCACAATTTGCTCCGTCGTTGGGCCGACGCGTGAGCCTTTCAAACCCTCCCCTGCAAGGGGAGGTGGCGCGCGCAGCGCGTCGGAGGGTGTCGCGCCATCGATAGGGTGACACCCCTCCGTCAGGCCTGCGGCCTGCCACCTCCCCTTGCAGGGGAGGATCGAAAAGCGACTTCATCCTTGTATGCGATTGACTTGCAATAGCCCCTATGCCAGCGGCGAGAGACTGACGGCGGGGTGTGCGGAATGAACAAGCTGGCGATGCGGCGGACGTGGTTTCAGGTCCATAAGTGGATCGGGCTGCTGCTGGCGATCCTGATCATTCCGATTTCGGTGACCGGCGCGGCGCTGGTGTGGCACGACGCGCTCGACGAACTCGTCAATCCGCAGCGCTTCGCGACGAGCGGCGACGATCTGCTCTCGCCGCAAGCGTATCTCGACGCCGCGAAGGCGCGCCTGGCGCCGGGCGAGCGCGTCGCGCAGATCAGCCTGCCCGACGACCACGGCGGCCCGATCATCGTCGCCGCCGCGCGCGCACCGGCGGACAAGCCGCAGGCCGGACCGCCGTCGCGCACGATGCTGTACCTCGATCCGCCGACCGCGCGTGTGCTGGATGTCGCGGACAGCCGCGCGGGGCTGGTTCGCGTGCTACATGTGCTCCACGGCAGCCTGATGGTGCCGGGAATGGGGCGGCAGATCGTCGGCTGGATCGGCGTGTTCATGATGGTGTCGTGCGTCACCGGGCTGTGGCTGTGGTGGCCGACGGTCGGGCGCTGGGCGCGTGGATTGCGCTGGAAACGTCACCGCAACACCGACACGAACCTGCATTATTTGACCGGCTTCTGGGTCGCGCTGCCGTTGTTCGTGCTGTCGCTGACGGGCGCGTGGATCAGTTTCCCGGCGTTCTTCGGCGGCCTGGTCGGCGAAGGCCCGCGCGGGCCGCAACGTGGGCCAGATCGCGCCGCGCTGATGCGCGCCAGGCCGCTCGACGCCCCGGCGACGCTGCTGATGGAGGCGCTCGGCCGCGCCGCGCCGCTCGGCCGTGGCGAGTTGCGTTCGGTGACGTGGCCGACCGACCTGAAGCCCGACTGGACCATCGCCTTCGCCGGGACCGGCCGGCCGATCGGCGTCAGCGTCGCCGACGACAGCGGCACCGCCGCGCTCGCCCCGCCACGCCAGCAAGGCGGCGTCGCGCGGTTGATGCGGCGCATCCACGATGGCACCGACATGGGGATCGTTTGGCAGGTCGTGATCTTCCTCGGCGGATTGCTCCCCGCGATCCTCGGCGTCACCGGCATCATCATGTGGTGGCGTGCGCGCGGGTGGAAGGGCGACCTTGCCGCCAGACAACGCGCACAGCGCGACGTGGTCGCAGCGGAGTAATCATTCCTCCCCGGCACGGGGAGGGGGACCACGAAGTGGTGGAGGGGCAGCCAAGCAGCACCAGCGCTCGTGGCTGCCCCTCCACCACCCGCTTAAGAAGCGGGCGGTCCCCCTCCCCGTTCCGGGGAAGAATTTCTGTTACCGCCCCAACAGCACTCGCGCCTGACCCGCGACCTGCGCCAACATCGCAGCGCTGGGCGCAGCGGCGCTTTTCGCGCGGTCCACGACCGCGTTGAACTGCGCGACGCGCGCATCGTTCTCCGCCAGCCACGCATCGACGCGCTTGTCGGGCGCGCCCTTGCCGTCGCGGCCGAGGAATTCGAGCCGCAGTTGCTCGAACTCGCGCACCAGCCCGGCGATCATCAGCCGCTCCCACGGATCGGCCGGCGATAGCCGCCCCGCGCTCGCCTGCGCCCAGTCGAGCCCCAGCGCCTGCCCCAGCCGCGTATAGGCGCGGGTCAATTGCGTCTCGTCGGTCCGCGACCGCGCGCCGAGATCGACGAGGCCGATCGCACCGTCCATCTCGAACAGCCGCACGACGCGCGCAACCAGAGCCTCGGGCGCACCTTCCGCCGTCAGCGACGCTGCGATCCGTCCGCTCTCCGCGCGCGCCTCCTCCAGCAGCAGTTCGCTTGCTTGGGCATCGAGCTTTGCCACACCCTTCCCGACGCGTTTCAGCACGTCCGCGGGCTGCGTGCCCGGCGCGACGACGCGCAGCAGATCGGCGACCTGCGCGCGGACTGCCTTCGCGACGCTCTCGAACAGCGCCAGCCGCCCGCTTTCGGGCATCGCCGCGCTCTCGATTCCGCCCCACAGGGCCGACAGATCGTACAATTGCTCGACCACGACGAACATCGCCGCAACGTCGGCCAGCGCCGCGCCTTCTTCCTCGGCCAGCTCGAACGGAACCAGGATGCCGATGCGGTTGACGATGCGGTTGGCCAGCTTCGTCGCGACGATCTCGCCGCGCAGCTGGTGGTTGTCGATCGCCTTGGCGAAACGTTCGCGCATCGCGTGCGGGAAGGCGGCGTGGAGATCGGGCGCAAGAGTCGCGTCCGCGCCCAGCCCGGCGACCTCGATCGCATCCTGCAACGCGAGCTTCGCGGTCGCCAGCAGCACCGCCAGCTCGGGGCGCGTCAGGCCTCTGCCCTCGACGCCGCGGCGCAGCAGTTCCTCATTCCCCGCCAGCCCCTCGACCCGGCGATCGAGCCGCCCCGCCGCCTCGAAAATCTCGATCGCGCGGACGTAGCTGGGCAGCGCGTGCGCGCCGTCACGCTCGGCGATCGACAGCGCGAGCGTCTGCAGGCGGTTGTCCTCCAGCACCAGCGCCGAAACGTCGTCTGTCATGCTGCCGAGCAGGATGTTGCGATCCTCGTACGACAGCCGCCCCTCGGTCATCTCGCGATTCAGCGCGATCTTGATGTTCACCTCATTGTCCGAACAATCGACGCCCGCCGAATTGTCGATGAAGTCGGTGTTGATCCGCCCGCCCCGGCCTGAAAACGCGATGCGCGCGGCCTGAGTCACGCCCAGATTCGCGCCCTCGCCGATCGAAATCGCGCGCAATTCTTCGGCATCGACGCGCAGGCGATCGTTGGCCGGGTCGCCGACCGCGCTGTTCGCCTCAGACGCAGCCTTCACATAGGTGCCGATGCCGCCGAACCAGATCAGGTCGACCGGCGCCTTCAGGATTGCGGAAATCAACGCGCCGGGTTCGATCTCATCGACATTCAGGTCGAGCGCCGCCTTCACCTGCGGGGTCAGCGCGATCGATTTCGCATCACGCGCGAACACCCCGCCGCCCGCTGAAATCAGGCCCTTGTCGTAATCCGCCCAGCTCGACCGCGGCAGCGCGAACATCCGCGCGCGCTCGGCCCAGCTTGCCGCCGGATCGGGATCGGGATCGAGGAAGATATGGCGGTGATCGAACGCCGCGACGATCTTCAGCGTCTGGCTGAGCAGCATTCCGTTGCCGAACACGTCGCCCGACATGTCGCCGCAGCCGACGACGCGGATCACGTCGTTCTGCACATCGACGCCGCGCTCCGCAAAATGGCGCTGAACCGACACCCACGCGCCCTTCGCAGTGATGCCCATCGCCTTGTGATCGTACCCGACGCTGCCGCCGCTGGCGAAGGCGTCGCCCAGCCAGAAGCCGCGTTCCAGTGCCAGCGCATTGGCGACGTCGCTGAACGTCGCGGTGCCCTTGTCCGCGGCGACCACGAAATACGGGTCTTCGCCGTCATGAACGCGCACGCCATCTGGATGGACGACCTTGCCCGCGACGATATTGTCGGTGATCGACAAGAGCGTACGGATGAAGATGCGATAGCTTTCGGTCCCCTCCGCCAGCCATGCGTCGCGGTCGCCGGGCGCGGGAAGGTGCTTGGGATAGAAACCACCCTTCGCGCCGGTTGGTACGATCACCGCATTCTTCACACGCTGTGCCTTCATCAGGCCGAGGATCTCAGTGCGGAAATCGTCGCGCCGGTCGGACCAGCGCAGGCCCCCGCGCGCCACCGGCCCAGCGCGCAAGTGAATACCCTCGACGCGCGGGGAGTATACCCAAACCTCGCGCCACGGCAGCGGCGCGGGCAGGCCCGGAATCTTCGCGCTGTCCAGCTTGAACGCCAGCGCTTCGGCGGCGGCGGGCGCGAAGGCGTTGGTGCGCAACGTCGCCGCGATGACCGCCTTGAAATTGCGCAGGATACGATCGTCGTCGATCGCCACGATCGCATCCAGCCCGGCGGCGATCTCCGCATCGCACGCCGCCGTGTCACCATTCGCGGCGGGATCATGCGCCATCGTGAAGCGGGCGATCAGAGCCTTGGCCAGTTCGGGCGCACGCGCCAGCGCGTCGACGACCGTCGTCAGGCCGTAGCTCATCCCCGCCTGCCGCAGGTAACGAAACCATGCGCGGAACAGAACGATCGCCTGCGGGGTAAGTCCCGCCGCCAGGATCAGCCGGCTGAACGCGTCATTCTCCGCCGCGCCCTTCAGCACCGCGGCGATCGCATCCTCCAACACGACGCGGTCATGGTCCAGCGCCGCGCCTTCGGCCTGAACGACGAAGTCATGCACGAAACTGTCGCTGTCCTCGCGCAACCGCGTCGGCAGTTCGCCGATCACGCGGAACCCGAAATTCTCCAGCACCGGCACCGCGTCCGACAACGGCAACGCGCCATGCGTCTTGTAAATTTTCAGCCGCCGATCGTCCCCGCCGAGATGTGGGTAGATCAGGACCGAACGGTCGGCCGCGTCGGCGAGTTCGGACACGCGAAGAATGTCCTCGGCCGCCTCCTCCGCGGTGCTGACGGTGCGGTAATTGGGCGGAAACGCCGCCGCCCAGCGGATCGCCAGCCGCGCCGCGCGCGCCGCAGGGATATGTTCCGCCAGCGCCGCCTCGACATCCGACACCCAGCCACGCACCATCTTCGCCAGCCGCGCGTCGAGCGCCTCGGCATCGGGCATCCGCCCTTCGCCGCGCAGATCGATCGTATAGCGCAGCATCGCGGTCGTGCCGTCTTCCATCGCGACCGACCAGTTCAAGATCGCGCCGTTCGCCGCCTCAGACAGCATCTCGCCGATCGCTACGCGCCGCGCGGTGGTGAGGTCGTCGCGCGGCAGCCACGCGAATGCGAACAGATGGCGCCCGAGCGACGATTGCACCAGCACCAGTTTCGGGCGCGGGCGATCGGCCAGACTCATCGCGGTGAGCGTCAGCGCCTCCAGCGCCTCGCCGTCGAATGCGGTGACCAGATCGTGCGGCAGCGCGGCCAGCGCGTGCGTCAGTGCCTTGCCATTGTGGCCGCCCGGATCGAACGCGAACTTCGCCTCCAACTCGGCCAGCCGCTGGCGCAGCACCGGCACCGCACGCGGCGGCGCGTTCAGCGCGGCGCTGGTCCACAGCCCGGCATGGATCGACAGTCCAGTAACCTTCGCCCCGTTGCGGATCGGTGTGACGATCAGGTCGAGCGGGACGCGGCGATGCACCGGTGACAACAAGCTGGACTTGATCAGCAACGGCGCCTGCTGTCCGGCACGGAACCAATCCAGCGCCAGAAGGCGCGATCGATCGGCCAGCAACGGCGGTTCATGCGCGGCGCGCGCCAGTCCCAGCGGTTCACCGTCCACGCCGCCGGATTCCAGCCAGCGCTCTTGCCCCAGCAAGGTGAAGTGCCGGTCGAGGAACCAGCGCATCAGCGCCGCGCCTTCGGCATCGCCACCGGTATCCTCAATCTCGCCTGCGTCCGCCGCCAGCGTCGCCTGCATCGCGCGCCAGTCCTTCACGGCGGCGCGCACGTCGGCCAGCGACCCGGTCAGGTCATCGACCAAGTCGCGCCGGATGCGCGCATCGGCGCGCTCGGTTTCGATGTAGATCATCGATTCGCGCGTCGACGCGCCGTCCGCAACGCCGGTCAGCACGCCGTCGGCGTCGCGTGTTACGGGCACTACGGGATGGATGATGCGGTCGATCGGAATGTCATGCGCGCCGATTGCGGCTGCGATCGAATCGACCAGGAACGGCATATCGTCGTTGACGATCGCCAGCCGCATCCGCCGCGCCGCGCCGTCGCCGGGCATTGATTCCAGTGCAATCGCCGCGGTCCCGCTCTCGCGTCGCTCGGCGGTCGCGGTCAGGAAAGCGGCTGCCTCCTGTTGCTCGGCCGGACCAAAGCCGTGCAATTCGCCCGGCAAAGCGCCCTTGGTCAGCCGCTCGGCGAGGGCCTGCGATAGTAACTTGAGAGACGATTTCGACATGGCGGGGTCTATGCCCCCGCCGCGGTTCGCGCTCAACCCCCACCGCTGTTTCGGCGCAGAAGCGCTCGAAACTTACCCGAGCGCGGCAACCGCGCGCGCGGTAAGTTTCGCGTCATTCTCGACCGCGCCGAGCACGTCGAGCGATCCGTCGGCCGCGGCGCGCGCGACCAGCAGGACGAACTCGCCCGTCGCCGCGCTCGTCGGCACCGTTACGCTCGCGATCGCCGCACGATCGCACCGCGGCGCAGGCGTGCGCACCACCGGGCGACGTTCCGCACGCGCCGCGGCGACCACACCCTTGATTCCGCCGGGGAAGCCATCGATGAACTCGACCAGTTCGCCCGTCAGCACGCCGACGCGCGCCGCATGCGTCAGCACCGCGGCGAACTCGGTCACCCGCGTCTTGTCGTAATCCGCGCCGAACACCAGCTTCACGACGGGCGTCATCGGCGCGCGCGCCTGCGCTGAGATGCCGGCGTCGTCGAGCAGTTCGGCCAATCCCTCGGCATCCTCTGCCGCAGTCAGCGCGAAGTCGTGCGCCCGGCCCAGCGCGCGGTACAAAGCGGCGCGGCTGCGCGTATCGTGGGCCCGCGCCACCGCCGCGGTCTCGCGCGCGATCGCCAGCCGATCGGCGAGCGATTCGGGAATTGCTTCCGTCGTTTCCTCCACCTCGGACGGTGCATCCTCGGCCACCCCGGCGCTTGGCCCATCGGCCCAGACCGCGGGCGTCTCGCTCGCACGCGGCGCGGTTCGCACCGCCGCCGCCAGCTCCGCGTCGAGCTTAGCCTGCTCGGCCGGCGCGACCAGTTCCTTCCAGTTGATCACGCCGTAGATGTAATCGATGGAATCCGCGTCGGATGAGAACGGCATCAGGATGCCGCGATACATCGTGTTGTTGCCGCGCGACGCGACGAACTCAGCTTCGAACCCGATCGGAGCGCGATTCGCGATGATCTGCAGGTAATGGTCCGTCAGCCGCGACAGCAAGGACCGCGCGGGCACCTGCGAGATATGCGCGATCGAATGGTCGAGCGAACATTCCTCCCGCAGCGCACGGCCCAGATACTGGATCGCCGGATCCTCGATCCCGCGCGAGAAATCCAGCAGCACGCTATGCGGGCCGAAATCGGCGATCGAGGCCGGATCAAGATCCTCGATCGACGGATAGGCGCGGCCCTTCAGCAACGACACCCAGTGGTTATAGGCGCGGACGTGCATCCGGCGCTCATCGCCACCGATCTCGATTGTCGCCTCGCCGACGCCGCCCTCGGTCGGGTCGTTATCGGCATCGTGTCGGGCCTGATCCAGGCCGCGGGCGGTATCCATGCGCAACTGTCCCTCGGGGGCGATTGTTCGAGCGGCGGTTGTGCCCGCCATGTGGTAAAGACCGCGTAAAGGCCGCGAATTACCGGCGCGCTTGCAGCCGCCCAAATCACCTGCTACGCGCCGCTCCCTCGACGTGCAGCACTGCACGGCACGGGCCGCTTTAGCTCAGCTGGTAGAGCATCGCATTCGTAATGCGGGGGTCACAGGTTCGAGTCCTGTAAGCGGCACCACCCCTTTCAGCAGGCAAGAACAGTGACATACGGCGGAAGTGCCTTCCGGGTGGGTCCGTGTTTGGGTACTGCGTGGGGCGCTTTGGGTGGGACAGATGAGACAAGGCCCACGCCACCCCCTGCCTCGCTGCGCACGTGGCGAGCACCTCGGCTGGCACGGTCAAAAGTCGCTTTCCGGCGTTTGAATACTACGCTCGGCCCCGCCTATCTCGACCGTCGCCTCGCCGACGCTGCCCTCGTTCGGGTCGGGCTCACGGGTTGATATGCGCTTCGGGGCGAGACAAAAGATTAAGCGATTCTAACCTGCAATCGAATTTCTCAATCTCGGCTATCAACTCCTCTATATCTTTCATTTCGTCTGCGAAGGGGTCTCGAATAGTACGAAGAGAGACTTTGCTAGACTTGTGAACCATATCGCCGCGAGCTTTGCCAGTTCGATCGAGCTGTATCAACATTGTCTCGATAAGATCCCCGGGGAATACCCCCAGTGGCACAAGGAGATCAGCAATATTCTTACGTTTAATACCGTTGTTCTCGCCAACGACATTGGCCTGAGTTTTTATTGCTTGTTCCACGATCTTTTCAAAATTACCCCCGCTGTGAGGGGCAAGCGGATCGAGAGGGACTGAAACCCGCTCGGGTTGTCGAAACGCTACCAGTGCTGCCAGGACGCGATCAACAACGCACGAATTCTTCCACCTATCCTCGGCTTCACTTAAAATTCGTCGCGTTACTGCTTCCCAATATGATTGCATTTCCGCATGTGAAAACACCACAAATGCCTGACATTTTAAGAGACTCGCATTTGAATAGGGAACGGTTGGGCTGGGAGAAAAGTCCATCAAGTCTTATTTGAGGACTGCAACTGCATGATGAAGGATTTGGAATTCAACTGACGGCATAACTACGCCAGAAACTTGATATGGGCCAAGCTTATTCCAGACACATTTTCAAGTGCCTCGCCCCAGCGGTTAAAACGCATTCTGTTGGACGTCAACGATTTAGTGGTCGTTTCAAGAGCCGTTCGGAACGTCTCATCGTTACATAACTTTATAAAAGCAGGTTTAATCTCTGATATTTTGCCCTCCAAGGCTGACCTTACTTCCGGGTAGGAAAAGTAATGCAACATTATATCAAAGCCAGCACGGTTCTTTTTCGGCTCGAATTCATCGCCATTCCACTTTCTCAGAAAATGGTCACTTCCAAACGCGCGTTTTGTAAAGATAAAAGCGTGTTCCATCTCCGAGACTTGATTGCGAATTTCGTTTTCTTGGTTCGTCCACTGAGCATTTAATGTCTTTGTCGCATTATCTAAAAATAGTTTTAGGTTTCCATTATGCGACGAGATAAAGTTTCTGTACGCTATAAACCGCAATAGTATTTCTGCATCGCGCATTCTGAAGTCCGGATATTTAAGATTTAATGCATCCTTCAATCCGTCAGACTGCGCAGAAGAATCATCCACGTATCCGGAGAACGGCCCGGCATTTAATGCCTGACGAAGTTCTTGCGGCGATAATTGTACGCTACCGGTATTTATCCGTAAAAATACCTCGTAAAGATACGCCTCGTGTTGCCAATTTCTTATAACAATCGTTCTGATACTAGCGTTATCAAATGCACTGCGGTCATCAGATAAATTAAGCTCGTCTCTGAGATTAGAGTAAGTCTTTTTATTCAGGTGTTTTAGTTCAGTTAAACCACTCAAACGTAACGGCTTGAATTGATCACTGTTATCAATAGATGCAAAACGTCTAATTGCGAGGAGTCTCTGCTTTCCATCAATCACTATAAATGATCCACGGCGTCCCGGGGCCTCTGCCAAAATGAGTTGTGCATCGGGGGTTTGAGACAACCCGCTTCGTCAACACCATCACCACCATGACCCATAACGATCAGGTCAACGGACTTTGCATCGTGGCCGACACGATCAAAAAATTCGTTTCGCTTATGGACAAGACCGAAGCCCGCAAATTCGGCGACACGATCCGGCGGTTCGTGATGAAGGGCGGAACCTATGTCGGTCTGGCACACACCAACAAAAACCGAAGCTCAGATGGGAAGCGGGTCCATTCCGGCACCACGGACCTGCTTGAGGATTTCGATTGTGCGTTCATGCTCGACGAGGTCGAAAAGGACGAAGGCCGAAGGGTGGTGGCTTTCGAAAACATCAAGCGCCGCGGAAATGTCGCCTCGACAGCAGCGTACTCCTACTCGATCGAGGAAGGGCAATCTTACGCCTCGGTCCTCGCCTCAGTCGGCAAGGTAGGCGACGAGGAACTGACCGAACTGTTCCGCCAGTCGGAAGTGCGATCCGACACTCCCATTATCGCAGCAATCGAACGCGAGATTGCGAATGGTATCAGGTCGAAAATGCTGTTGGCCAAAGCGGTCAGTTGCACCGAGCGTATCGGGCGTAATCGGGTCGTTACGATCATCGAGCGCTACACCGGCGATGATCCCGCAGTGCACAAATGGACCTTCGCTACCGGCGGTCACGGCAAGCGGGAATACACCCCGTTGACTTAAGCTAAGGACTAACAGTCCGCAGCATCGAAAGTTGGGGGGCGGAGACCAGAGCCCCAGAATTCCAGGTCCCCGCCACCTCTCCAGCTTTCCGGCGATCGGCCTCCCTCGGCGCGGCACCTCCCCAATCCGGAGTGCCAGCCGGGGGCATCCGACTTGCCCTCCTGACGGCCCACCCGACGCGACTTCGCCCGTGCAGGGCACTTCCCCATCGCCGCCGATCCTCCGCGTCCAGCGGGCTTCTGCGCGGTCGGGGCTTCAACCCACACAAACTAGGAAACCACATCATGCCAAAGGCTAAACTGGATAACACGTTCTGCCTCACCGCCTCCTGCCCAACGGGCAAAAACAAGGAAACGTACTACGACACGATCACGACTGGTTTCGTCCTTGAAGTGCGATCCTCCGGTGGACGGACCTTCTATATGCGCTACCAAGATGCGCACGATCGCCAACGCCAGCATCGCATTGGTGCCTACGGCGACATCACGTTCGAGCAGGCCCGTAAGGAGGCCAAGCGCCTTCGTTCGGAGATCACGCTCGGCGGCAACCCCGCGGCAGCGAAGGAAGAGCTTCGGGCAGTACCGACGTATGCCGAGCTTGCCGCACAGCACCTTGCCCATGCGAAGACGTATTAACGCAGCTACAGCACCACTGAAATGTATGTCCGGCGGCACATCGTTCCGCGTTGGGGCAAGGTTCGCCTGACTGACATTCGCCAACAGGACGTTGCGGTATGGCTTGCTGAAAAGGCGACTAGCGGTCTGGCACCCGCCACGGTCGAGAAAATCCGGGTCACGTTCGGACGCTCTTTCTCGCTTGCGCTGACTTGGGGCACCCCCGGCGTCACCCGCAATCCGATCGTCGGCATTCGCCGTCCGCCGATCAACAACGCACGGGAACGCTTCCTGACTGTCGAAGAGGCCCGTCGGCTGCAAAGGGCGGTGGTGGACTCGCGCAACACGCTGCTGCCGTCCATCGTAGGACTGCTGTTGCTGACCGGCGCACGGGTGTCCGCGCTCCTGAAAGCGGAATGGGCCCACATCGACCTTGATCGGCGTGCCTGGCTAATCCCGACATCGAAAACCGGAAAGTCACGACACGTGCCGCTATCGCAAGCGGCAATCGACATTATCGTGCAACTGCATCGGGTCGGGCGGTGTCCGTACCTGCTGCCGAACCCGGACACGCTGAAGCCATTCACGACGATCAAGCACGCGTGGCAGAAAGCGCGGCGCGATGCGGGACTGGACGACCTGCGCATCCATGACCTGCGCCATTCGGCGGCGTCGTTCATGATCAACTCGGGTGTCGACCTGTTCGCGGTCGGCAAGGTGCTGGGTCACGCCAGCTATCAGAGTACGCAACGGTACTCCCATTTGGCCAATGACACTCTGCTGGCCGCCGTGGAAGCGGGAGCTTCGAAACAGAGCATCGATTGGGCTCAAGCTAAGTAATTCCCCTTCCCCGACCCATTCGCTGGCATATTGCTGGTGGATGGGTCGGGCCCAAATTTTTTTTCGGCGGGGTTATCCTGTGCGCTGATGCGCCGAGGTCCGACCCGATTTTCCTCGGACTAATCGCTCTGCCAAGCGTTTCATTGCATCAAGCGCGATAAGGTTTGAGGCACATAAAAAGCTAGCCGCTTCGCCTTCCTATTTTATGAGAGTTCAGGGGTTAAAATAAATATATCCTTTGCCAATCGTCTTTCGAAGTTAATTGTGAATAACTTAGATCCATCTGGGCTAGACCGACATAAATATTGGCCTATTTAGGAAATGTTCGGTATTGGATACCGGCCCGGATCTAATTACCAGCGAAGGAAGCAATTCATATTTAGGAGGTTATATAATGCACAATACAGCAAACAGCGTGTCGGAAGTTACGGTATCTGGCACCTTTCATATCAGGATCCCAAAGTCGCCCGATCACCCACCAATTATTCCGGTTGTCCAGGCGGGCGCTGTCGGAACCCAGTCCACTGGGCAGCTTTCTGACGAAGATATGGCCGCTTTCAGGTCTAATGTCGAAGAGATGCTCGATGCCAGTGGACCCGGAACGAACGTTAACGAGCGGCTTGTGAACGTAATCACCGCCTGCATTTGCGAAGGCATTGATACAGCCGGTTGGATCATTGCGGTGGCGAGAACCTTCGGCTTCAAGCGCGGCCACGTCGGCTCGGTGTTGACTTATAGCGCAGCTGGGCGGTCCAAGACGCCTCTCTGGCGATGCAATTCGGACGGGCACTACAGCCTACTCGACTAATCCCGACGAGCCCGGGCGTCCCATCTTTAATCGGATGGGACGTTCGGGTAACCGCTATGTCACCTTTCGATTCTTCTAGGCTACAAGCTCGCTGAAGAGGCGAAAACGCCGGGCCGGTTGGCCGACTGACGGTTTAGTCGGCAGCGTTTGCCGCGCCCTCTTAGACGCGGTCTGCTTCGATCTGGTGTACAAACGGCTTGGAGCATCTCGATGCCACCACTGAACCGCCTGCGCCGCGGTCCTAGGTCGTCCGCCCTATAGCGGCAGCGGCAACTGCCCATCCGGGACGATCACGAACGGTCGTTCGAGCCGATCCGCGATCAGCGTACCCAGTTCCAGCGCCGCCTCTTCGCGAAGGCGTTCATCCGGAGCAGTGATACCGACTCGCGCCCATCCCGGCGCACTGAGGACCATCTGGGCGAGCATGAAGGGGCTGGGCATATCCATGCCTCTTTGTTCCTGTTTTGATCCGGCTCGTTTAGCGGAAAATCTGGACCGCCCGGAGAATGCGCAGTCGGAGTTGCCGGCACGACAGGGTTAAGGCGCGAGCATGAGGTTCGCGATGTCGCAGCCGCTTCTCAGCCGACGCTTCAATGTTTGTCTCGCCGCTGCCAGCGTTTCGACCTCCTCCGTCATTTGATCGGCGAGAGCCCCCGTTGCGAGGCCTTCTTGAATCTTGGCGGCAGTACTGCCTAGTGGTGCGTAGATGGCGGGATCCACCAGATTGCGGTCAAGCTCTTCCCACTCGTCCACGTCGCGTGCGACCCGGCTCAAGTTAATTTTCGGTCGCGGCGAGCGCAGAAGCATTTCTTGCGGTTCAGCCGAGAGGTGCTTGCGCATGTTCCCGGCCGTCGCGGGCATGCACCACCACGAACCTGAACCGAGGTCAGGGTTTTCGTAGGCGGCGGCACTCTGATCAAGGAACAAATGGGCTTGCCAATCTGAGCTTTCGATCGAATCGGCACCGAGCGACCAAACCCCGCTGTCTGTCCACATAGTGTATCCGCGACCTTCGGGGCAAATTCGCCAGATCGTGTCGCCCGTCCGTCCTTGAATCGAGGCCGTTGGCCGCTCCATGAGCCATGCTGCGATCGTGGAAGGGACAGTCAACGAACTGGCGATCGGAACTAGCGCAAGGTACGTGGTGGATGCCGCCCGGATCGTGATCTGCCCCGGATGATCGAGCTTGGTTCCGTCTCGCTCCACCAGTGCGAACACCTTGGAAGACCAGTCATGGGACCGACGAGCCAGAGCAATCTTAGGGCAGAAGAGCGGTGCGCCGCACCGGGGAGTCCCATCCTCGCTGCGATCATACCGCCAGGATCCGTCGACCGCCCCGCCCGTCGCGAAATCGAATTTATGGAAGGTCTCTGACAGCCAATTGGTAATCCGAAGGTCCAGGCCCGCCGCGCCCGTCAGGCAGACATTGTCGCTCGATAGCTGATCGAAGAGCTTGCTCAAACCAGACCGAGCGTCGACCCTTCCCGCCATTACCTCGAGTGCCCGGGACAAGCGATCCGCCCAATCTCGATCTTCGTTCGCGTGTTGAACGTCAAACGAGGTGCCGCGGAACAGCCGTTCTATCGCGATCCTTCGATCGCCGGCGATAGCAAGTGCAACGTTCAGATAGCGGTCCACGCGAGGAGTTAGTCTGCGGAGCCGATCCCCGTCGACCTGATCGACGGTTTCCGGAATGGTCAGATTGCCGCGATAGCCGCTTTGCTCGTCGCCCGAGAAACCGGCGGCGGCCAACGCTTCAACCTTCCCGCCGCGCCGCAGCTTGCCGAGCATCGCGTCGAGATTGCGCGCCAATGTAATCAGGTCGCGCCGCTCGCTCGGCAACCTCTTCCTCAGCTTCCAGACAGTTGCCTTATCGCCTGGACTAGCCGCCTCGAACCGTTCCTCGACGCGCTTGATGATATCTTCGTTTAGGGTTGGAACGAGGCTCGACGGTTCGCGCTTCTCACCTTTCCGAGGGAAGGGATGGACGCTCACTCCCGCTCCTCCCGCAAACGGGTGAGCACTTCCTTCGCCTGCGGCGTAATGCGACTGTCGCCGATGGCGCGCTTCAGCAGGACGACATCGTGCGACCGATCCGCCCCGGCCGCGACCAGAGCGTCATACGCCTTACAACCAAGCGCAACGATGCGCCGGGGTGCTAGTGCCGCAACCTGTTGCTGCGTCGAGATCAGCCATGCGCGGCGCAACTCTGCACTACGCGCCGGCCTGTCACCGCGAGTGCGAAAAGGAACCACGTTTAGAAACGCAGCCTGTGAAGCGTCGCTACCAGTGGCATCGAGGACCGCATCGACCACCCGCCGAATATTGTGCGTCGCTTGGATGCCGATCCATGCGTCCGACAACGCCCGAAGGCCCGCCGCGCGCTCGTCGCTAGAGGCCGCGTCGCGGAATCGCCGGATAAGACCGTACAGCGTCACGTCCGCGGGGTTGATCCGATAGGTATCGCCGCCGCCGCCTGGATTAATCGCCATTAACAGCGTGCCGCCTGGACGCCAGTTCTTGCCGATCCAGCCCGGCGCGGCGGTCAGCGCATCGTGCTGCGCGCAAATAGGCATGAGACGCTGATCGTCGAACACAGCGTCGCGCTTGAGATTTGCGGTATTGTGGAATGCGTTGATGAGCACCTGCGACATGACTTGTGACTCCCAAGAATGATGTCCGTCTCTCCGAACTGTCACGCCAGCCCGGCGTTGAAGGAATGGTCACACGACAAGGTAATCGAGCCCACTCTGCCGGTGTTACTAGCGACCGCCGGCTGCGCTTTGGCCACTTCCGATGACAGATGTTTACCTCGGGAATTCGGTTTGCGTCTCGCGTATTCGTACTTTTGTTTTCTACTAGGTTTGTACGGCATTCTACGTGATTGCCTCTAGCTCTTAGGGCTGCGGCAGGCCTGTGGGTTGCATCGCCCGGGAGACCGACAGCGAGCTTTTCGCTAACGAGCGCCCGGCGGCTCCTATCTTGGCGGTGAAATGATGCGGCCCCTTTTGCCGAACTGCGCGTTGGACGATTGAGGAGATTAGAATGTCTGACCCCGCTAAAAATCCCGCCGACGATGATGGCGTCCTGCCGACCGAAGCAGACGACGTGGCTAAGCCTGAGCAACCACCAATGGACGACGATGCGTCGGGTCTGCCGGACGACGATGCTGAAAAGCTGGGAGACTTCGCATAGTGCCGGTTTTGAAACTGACCCTGCCTTTAACGCTGCGTGGCGAGTGATAGACGATAGCGCCGACGCGAGCGTGGTGTCGCTGCCTTGGGCTACAGCGCCGACGGGCGTAGGTTCGACGAACTGTCGTTGGTGCGACAGGACCATCTACTTGCCAGCCGTTCCATGCTCAACGCGACCGGTGGACGGTCTCTTGGATATGTTAACTGTCCCCGGCGCGGGAGATCGTTGCAAGTATGAGTTGAGCACCCGTAGCGAGCTTGGGGAATGATGCTCAGCGGTATGCGAAAATTGCTACAAGCCGTTTTCCTCGGCCTTGGCGGCCGAAGCGCAAAGGCACTTCACGCCTAGCTCGTTACGATTTGCGCCGAAGCGACCAAATCAGCGCAGAACAGCTTGTGACGAATGCTGCGACGGCGGCCAGCATAGCGGGATCGAGAACGATCATAGCGCGACTCCTTTCTCCAGTATGTGTCAGAACGGAGCGGAGTAGGAAAGAACAAAAACGGAACGGAAGGTCGCCATCTTTGAACCGCTAGGGTGCGCCTCCCCGTTGCCGACGAAGGATTTGGAACGCTCCGCTGGCCTTTGCGAGCGCGACCTCGATCGCGTGAAGGTCACTATCTAGTAACGCTGCCTCCCGCCCAGCAAGTTCCTGCACCACAGCCCAGACGTCATCACTTTCACGCGCGAGGGCTAGAAGGTGCACGCCGCTCGGTCCGCCATCGCCGTTTATCCATGTTCGGGCGGTGCGATCACAAGCACCAGTCCATCGAACGACCGTCTTGGTCGCGCGACGGCTGGAGCCCAACGTGCCACGTAACGCCTCACTTATTCGGGCCACATAAACCGCGTCGGAAACACGTTTCGGTCTCTTGGGAAGACTCCTGCCGGTTTTAGGAAGCATCCTGCCGCTCCTTCCGCGCTAACGGTGAAGGCTCTACGCCGCGTCAGCACATAGGTCGGCAATGGTAATCAATTGGAACCATCCCACTGACGGCGACGAGGCCCCGCCACCTCGGCGCAGGGCGGCTATTTACGTGCGAATGTCGACCGAGCATCAGCAGTATTCGACTGACAACCAAGCCGCCGCGATCCAGCTTTATGCCGATCACCGTGGTTTCGAGATTGTTCGCACTTATTCGGATGACGGAAAGAGCGGGCTGAACATCGGGGGGCGCGCTGGCCTTCAAACGCTTCTTGCGGATGTAGAAGGCGGTAAGGCGGATTTCACCGATCTGATCGTTTATGATGTTAGCCGGTTTGGCCGGTTTCAAGACCCGGACGAGGCTGCTTCGTACGAGTTGCGTTGCAGGCAAGCTGGAGTCGCCGTCCACTATTGCGCAGAGCAGTTTGAGAACGATGGGAGCATAGGTTCCTCGATAATCAAAACGGTCAAACGCGCGATGGCTGGCGAGTACAGCCGCGAGTTATCGGTCAAAGTTTTTGCAGGTCAGGCAAACTTGATTCGGCTTGGCTACCGGCAGGGCGGTATGGCGGGATACGGGTTGCGGCGGCTGCTCGTCGATCAAGACGGAAATCCCAAGGCAGAACTTTCCCGCGGCGAACACAAAAGTATCGCGACCGATCGGGTGGTCTTGAGCCTCGGCCCACCTGAAGAAGTCGCCGTTGTGCGAGAGGTTTATTCGTTATTCACGACCTACGGCCGTACCGAAACTGAGATCGCAAATATTCTGAATGAACGCGGCGTACTCTCAGACCTTGATCGTGGATGGACGCGCGGCACCGTCCATCAGCTTTTGATCAACGAGAAGTATATCGGCAACAATGTGTGGGCGAAAACGTCCTTTAAGCTTAAGCAAAATTACGCATCGAATGACCCGAGCGAATGGGTGCGCGCGGAAGGCGTTTTTCCGTCCATTGTGGATACTGAGGCCTTCATTGCGGCCCAGAAGATTATTGCCAAACGGTCCGAACGTCTCACCGACGCTGAGATGCTAGACAGCCTTCGCTCGATCTTAGTCGAGAAGGGCGTTCTGACTGGACTTATTGTCGATGAGGCGGCGACCGCTCCATCTAGCAGCACATTTAGAGCTCGTTTTGGAAGCCTCCTACGTGCCTACACGCTGGTGGGTTTCGTACCCCGAAATGATTACCGCTATCTCGAGGTGAATCGCGCACTGCGCCAGATGCACCCAAGCGTCGTGGAAGAGGCGATCTTGGGACTTTGCGCGGCCGGTGGCGACATCAAACGGGACCCGTCGTCCGACATTCTCACGATCAACAGCGAATTCACCGCCTCGATCATCGTCGTTCGATGTTTTGCCACGGCTGGTGGCTCCCTTCGATGGAAGCTCCGATTTGACACCGCGCTAAAGCCGGACCTGACCGTTGCGATCCGGATGGACGAGGCAAATGAGGTCGCGAAGGATTATTACATCCTACCACGTCTCGATATGCGCGATGCGACCCTTCGCCTCGCCGAGCATAACGGACTGTCGTTCGATGCCTACCGGTTCGATACGCTCGACCCCTTTTATAGATTGGCTTCGCGCGAACCACTTCGGAGGGTCGCATGACAACGCATACAGACTCGCAGCGCATAGAGTGGATTCCCCTAGACCGGATCGTCGTCGTTAATCCGAGAACTCGCAACAAGCACGGGTTTCGTGAGATCGTCGACAATATCGCTCAGATAGGTTTGAAGCGTCCTATCACGGTAACCCGTCGCATTCAGGCAGACGGTCCGTTCTACGATTTGGTTTGCGGCCAAGGGCGACTGGAAGCTTACGAGGCATTGGGCCAGCGGGAGGTGCCTGCTTTGGTGGTCACCGCCGATCCGGAGGACTGCCTGATCGCAAGCCTCATTGAAAATTGCGCTCGTCGCCAGCATCAAGCTATCGATTTGCTGCAGGATATAGGCCGACTGCGCGAACGCGGCTATGCGGCCGCCGACATCGCCCGCAAAACTGGTCTTTCCGTTGAGTATGTGAACGGCGTCACGAGACTCTTGGAGAAGGGTGAGCAGCGATTGCTGCGTTCGGTCGAGTCTAAGGCGATGCCGCTGAGCGTCGCCGTCGAGATCGCGGAAGCCGAAGACCACGACGTACAACGAGCCCTGCAACTCGCTTATGAACGCGGGCAGCTACGCGGCAAAAAATTGATTGTTGCGAAAAATATCGTCGAAGCGCGCCGACGGCGAGGGAAAGGACTAGCCCCAACGGGCCCCCATCAAACGCCGCGCCTTTCGTCGGCCGGGCTGGTACGTGCCTATCAAGAGGATGTGGCCCGAAAACGCGAGATGATCCGGCGCGCAAACGCCACCGCTGATCGGCTGATGCTGATCACTGAAGCGCTAAAGCGGCTGTCGAAGGATGAGCATTTCCTGGGCCTGTTAGAGGACGAGGATTTGGCGACGATGCCAGCGGTGCTCGCCGCTCGGTTATCTGGTTTGAGGGCCGCTCCATGACCCCGAAACGTCCTACGATTCCCGTAAAGATCGGCTTCGAGGAGGTGAGCGTGCGCCTTCCGATTGAGGCGATCTTCCCGCTGAGAGAGGTCACAGCGGCGGTCAGGAACTCGATAAAATACGGACAGATAGCTGCTTCGATTGCCGAGGTCGGTATCATCGAGCCACCCGTCGTGACGCGAGACCGTCAGGATCGGACTCGATTTCACCTGCTTGACGGGCACCTACGCATCGCAATTATGCGCGAACGTGGCGAGAACGATGTCATTTGTTTGGTCGCACTCGACGACGAAGCTTTCACATATAACAAGCGGGTTAGCCGCATCGCCACTATTCAAGAGCACCGGATGATTCTGAACGCTGTCAAAAAAGGCGTATCGGAGGAGAGATTGGCACGGGCACTTAACGTCAACATCGCCAACATAAGGATAAAGCGAAATTTGCTAGTCGGGATTTGTCCCGAAGCGGCAGCGCTGCTCGGAGACAAGCACGTCCCTATCCACGTTTTTACAGAGCTTCGCTTTTTAAAGCCCCTGCGACAAATTGAAGCCGTTCAAGCCATGATCGCTATGAACCGATACTCGGTCAGCTATGCCAAATCCTTGGTAGCTGCGACCCAAGAAGGCGATTTGGTTGAAGGACGCCCGCGGCGACCCAGGGGCCTCACCGAGGATGAAATCGCGGTGATGCAGCGCGAGTCTGAAAACATCGACCGAGAGTTCAAGCTTGTTGCGGAAAACTATGGAGCCGATCACCTCGATCTTGTTTTGGCTGTGGGATACGTGAACCGACTGCTCGGCAACGCACGTGTGGTCCGCCATCTCGCACATCGCCATGCTGATATACTTTCTGAATTTCAGAAGCTGACGGAGTTGCAGGAAGCAGCGTGATGGATCGCAGTCCTTGTAGAAGCCATACATCGAGCGTGCGAACTGAGCCGCCGTTCAGGGGTATAGAGGGGGGCGATTTTGCGTCGGCCCTCCTACCAAAGTGCTTTCAGTAGGACGCCGCCCTAATCTGATTTCTGCCGAGTTTGGGAACGTCGTGGGTTAGCACATAAAACGGGACTGGTTCACACGATAACTAACTCGAATTAATGGATATTTTCTCGATCGTGAGTAACCTTCGTAATGCGGGGGTCACAGGTTCGAGTCCTGTAAGCGGCACCATCGTCCCGGAAATCTTCGGAATAATCGTTTAGAGAACGGTATCTGATGACCGAGACATGCGACTGTCGCCCAGACACACTGCTAAAAAACACCTAATCTCATCAGATCGCTCGATTAGAGTCCGAGCCGAACTGTCACCATCGATGTCGCCCAAATGGCCATCTGGACTGTGGCGACGAGGTGCAATCTACCAGTATCGAACCAGAATGCCCGTTGATCTTTATGGAATCTTGGGAAATTCGCGGATCAAAAGATCGCTGAAGACAGCCTCTCTTGCCGTCGCTCGACGATTGGTGACGACGATCGCATCCGACGTTCAGCGCCAGTTGCTGGGCGGCTAGCAGACGTGATGCCATGCCTTCCCGCTGAACCGCGCCAGCCGCTGAGTTCGATACCAACCGCTCCGAGCTTGCCGGGACAAACCTTTGGCGAGGTTTACTAGCGATACCTCGTTGATCCAACGGTCAGTCGTTACGCCACGAGTCGTATCGTCTATCGGGCAACGTTCATGACGATACGATGCCGAAGCCGAGATGCCTGCCCTGACAAGAGGGGTTTGCCCGATGCTCAGCGAAGTCGTGCGGTCGATGGTGTCTTGAAACGCTTACTGCCGCGCGCGAAACGTCACCCCGATCGTGCGCGGGTCGCTCGGCGTCGCGAGGATCAGCCCGGAATTGCCCGCCTGATCGTCAGGTTCTGGATATAGTCGCGGTCGAACAGGTTGCGCGCGAGAACCGCCTGCTCCCACCCCTGCGCGCTGCGGAAACCGATCCTGCAGTTGGCCAGCGCGTAGCCGGTGATCGTCGTGAAGCGCGATCCCGTCGGGTCGCCGAAATGACGCGTCTTGGCGATCGCGTCGGCGTGGAGCAACACATCCCCGCCCAGTCCCGCCATCGGCAGCGCATCGCCACCCGCAGTCAGCGACCATTTCGGCAGGCCGGGTAGGCCCACCCCGCTAAGATGTGAAGCAGGCGGCCTTCGACTCGGCCGATTCACTTCCAATCTGATGCGATTGACCGGTGCATTAAATCATCTAACCGACTCATGATATAATAAGACTAGGAACCAGGCTTGCTTACGCAAGTTCTGACGCCTTGAACCTTGTGTAAATGGGATCAGGAATATTGCGTTCAATAAGCGTTTTGCTTACCCTGAACCACAATGCGTAGAGCGCAGGCAGAAAGAACAGCGTGATCGCTGTTCCAACTAATGTTCCACCGATCAGCACGATCGCGAGCGGTCCCCAGAAGCTCGACAGTGTCAGAGGAAGGAACGCGAATACGGCCGCGAGCGCGGTCAGCAGCACTGGCCTGGCGCGGCGAACCGTCGCCTCGATTACCGCCGCGCGGTCGTCGAGTCCGCGCGCCTTTTCGAGCTCGATCTGATCGACCAGGATAAGCGTATTGCGCATCAGAATGCCGGCGAGGCCGATCAGCCCGAGAATCGCGTTGAACCCGAACGGCGCGCCGATCAGCACCAGTGACGGCGCGGCGCCGACCAGCCCGAGCGGCGCGGTCGCGAAGACGAGGCCGGTCATGCGGAAACTACGGGTCTGAAACATGATCACCGCGAGCATCAGCAACACCATGATCGGGAAGATCGGCGCGAGCGCGGCGTTGGCCTTGCCCGATTCCTCGACCGATCCGGCAGGTGTCAGCGCATAGCCGTCGGGCAGACCGGCGATCAGACTCTTCAGCCTTGGCATGATCGCCGCGGTGACGTCGGGCGGCTGCACGCCCGCCCGAACATCGGCGCGCACGCTGATCGTCGGCGCACGGTCGCGGCGGATCAGCACGGGATCTTCGAACTCGGGCCGGAGCCGTGCGACCGCGCTGAGCGGAATCGCCTGTCCAGCGGCGTTGGCGATGGTGAGATCGCCGAGATTGCCGAGGCCGCGTCGTTCGGCTTCGGGGGTCCGCGCCACGACGTCGACCACGCGGTCGCCGATGCGCGCCTGACTGACCGTGACGCCGGAGACGAGCGCCGTGACCTGCCGTGCGACGGTCGCGGGGTCCAGCCCCATCAGCCGCAGCCGCTGCTGGTCGAACACCAGCCGGACGGCGGGCGCGCGTTCGCCCCAGTCCTGGTTCACGCCGCGGACGTCCGGGTTGGCGCGGACGATTCCGGCGACCTTGACCGCGAGTTGGCGCAGCACCGCCGGGTCCGGCCCGGACACGCGGAACGCGACCGGATAGGGCACCGGTGGCCCGAACAGCAATGTCAACACGCGCACGCGCGCGGCCGCATATCGCCCGGCCGCGATCCGCGCCTCGATCGTCGCGCGCAGCACGTCGCGCGCATGCTCATCAGGCGTCTGCACCACGATCTTGGCAAAGGATGGGTCGGGAAGTTCGGGGTTGAGCGACAGGAAGAAGCGCGGCGCGCCGGTGCCGATGAAGCTGTCGACCGAGCGCGCCTCGGTGCTGGCGCGCAGGTCGGCCTCGATCCGCTCGACCACCGCGCGCGTCGGCGCGATGCCGGTCCCGCGCGGCATATAGACCTCGATCAGCAATTCGGGGCGATCGGACGACGGGAAGAACTGCTTGGGGATGACGACCGCAAGCAGCATGCCTGCAACGAGGAATGCCGCGAGTGTCACCAGCACGACCACGCCGCGCCGGTGCACGCAGGTCGTGATCCACCCGCGCAGCCGTTCGTAGCGCGGCGTGGCGTAGATCGCGTTGTGGCCGCCCGCGACCGGCTCGATCTCCGGCAACAGCTTAACCCCCAGATACGGAGTAAAATAGACTGCGACCAGCCACGAGACGATCAGCGAGAAGCCGACGATCCAGAAGATGTTGCCAGCATATTCGCCCGCGGTCGATTGCGCGAAGCCGACTGGCAGAAAGCCGATGATGGTCACGATTGTGCCGGCCAGCATCGGGGCGGCGGTCGCGCCCCAGGCGAACGTCGCCGCGTCAGCGCGGCTTAGCCCTTCCTCCATCTTCACGACCATCATCTCGATCGCGATGATCGCGTCGTCGACCAGCAGACCCAGTGACAGGATCAGCGCGCCCAGCGTGATCCGGTCGAAATCGCGCCCCGTCGCCAGCATGATGACGAACACCGCCGCGAGCGTCAGCGGCACGGCGGCGGCGACCACCAGCCCGACGCGGAAGCCCAGCGCGATCAGGCTGACGAGCATCACGACGCCGAGTGCGACCGCGAACTTCACCATGAACTCGCCATACGCCTCGGCGATGTTGCGGGCCTGATCGGAAACCTGCGTGAAGCTGAGCCCGAGCGGCAAGGTCGCGCGGATCGCGGTCGTGGCCGCGCCGAGATCGATGCCCAGCCTGCTGCCATTCCACCGCTCGCGCATGACGACGCCGAGCATCAGCGCGGGTGCTCCCGCATGACGGACGAGATAGGTCGGCGGATCCTCGTAGCCGCGCCGGACGTCGGCGATGTCGCCGAGCTTGAACGCGCGTCCCGCGGCCACGATCGGCGTCGCGCGTACCGCGTCCAGATCGTCGAACGCGCCATTCATGCGCAGCTGCACGCTCTGCGCATTCGTCTCGACCACGCCCGACGGCGCCAGCGCGTTCTGCGCGGTCAGCGCGTCGAGCACGGCATTAGGCCCCAGTCCGAGCGTCGCAAGCCGCTGGTAGGACAGGTTTACGAAGATGCGCTGGTTCTGCTCGCCGATCAGCGTCACCTTTTTTACACCGGGCGTCGCGAGCAGCCGCGAGCGGATCGCCTCGGCGCGGGCGACGAGACCGCGTTCGGGCAAACCCCTCGCCTGCAGTGCGAACAGCGCGAAATAGACGTCGGAATATTCGTCGTTGACGATCGGGCCGATAACGCCGCGCGGCAGCTTGACCGCCTCGTCGCTGAGTTTCTTGCGGATCTGGTAGAACTCGTCGGCGACCGCGGACGGCGGGGTCGTGTCCTTCAGCGACACGGTCATGTTGACCTGGCCGGGCCGCGCCTGCGTATCGACGCGGTCGTAGTAGCGCAGTTCCTGCAAGCGCTTTTCCAGCCGGTCGGCGACCTGATCCTGCATTTCCTGCGCGGTCGCGCCCGGCCACACGGCGGTGACGGTCGCCACCTTGATCGTGAAGCTGGGGTCTTCCGCGCGACCGAGCTGGAAGAAGGCGATGATCCCCGCGGCGACGATCGCGATGATCAGGAACAGCGTGACGGACGATTCCTTCACCGCCAGCTGGGACAGGTTGAACCGGCTCATGGCTGCGACGCAGCCACGAGCCGAACCCGTTCACCCTCTCGCAGCAGCTGTGCGCCAAGCGCGACGATCCTTTCGCCGGGGTGCAGCCCGCCCGCTGCGAGCTGAGCGGCCTCGTCGCGCCACGCATCGACCCGTACCCGCTGCCAGCGCACGCGCCGGTCCTGCCCGATCACCCAGACGCCCACGCCGCTACCAGGATCGTACAGCGCGCCAAGCGGCACCTGGATGGCGTCCGCGCCGCCTCGCGTTATGCTGAGCGATACCGTCGCGCCGATCGGCGCCGCGGCGCCGTCGCCCTCCAGCGTGTAACGCGCAGCATAGGTGCGGCTCATCGGATCGGCCCCGCCCGCAACCTCGCGCAGACGCGCCGGATAGCGCGCATCGGCACCGTATATCTGCGCCGTCGCGACGGTCGGCAGCTCAGACCGGGCGGTTTCGGGAACCGCGACCAGCGCCTCGCGCGCCCCGGCCTTGGCCAAGCGAACCACCGGCGTACCCGCTGCGACGACCTGGCCCGGCTGGGCGAGAACGTCGATCACCACACCGTCGCTGTCGGCGATCAGCGCGGCATATCGCCGCTGGTTGCCTGCAGCCTTCGCCGCCGCACGCGCCGCGCTCAGATTGGCGGCGGTCATGCGCTTGGCCGCGATCGCCGCATCATAGGACGATCCCGACACCGCGCCTGCCTCGACCAGACCGCGCAGCCGCGCCTCGTCTGCCGCCGCCCTGGCCGCATCGGCGGTCGCCGCGCGCAGGCGATCGGTAGCGCCAGACGCCGTCAGCGCAAGATCGGACGAGTCGAGGCGCATCAGCACCTGCCCCCGCCGCACCGTTGCGCCGGGATCGACCAGCCGGGAGGCGATCTTGCCATCGACCCGAAAACCGAGATCGCTCTCGATCCGGGCATGAATGGTGCCGGTATAACGAGTCTCGCGACCCTTCGCCGCGCCGGTCACCACGCTGCTGACGAGCGGCGCGTCAGCGTCCGGTTTCGCCGTTCCCGCGCCGCATCCAGCGAGAAGAAGGACGCCGACAAGGGCGCCGGGGATGCGTGGGGACGGGGACATCACCTTCTCCGAGTCGCGATAGACCGACTCGTGCTTAAACTTCGCCCGTCCAAAGATAAAGATGAATAATGATGTTTTTTATTATTATACTTTCAGTCCGACGAGAAGGAGGTCGCAGAGCGCTTGGGCCTCCGCCTCGAGGTCGTCGGTGCGATAGGTTTCCAGCATCGCCGGGTGCCAGACTTTGCTGAGCGCCGCGAACAACGCACCGGAGATGCGGTCCGGATCCCCCGCGGCGAACGTCCCGGCGTTCTGCCCTTCGATCACGATGTGGCGCAGCGCGCCCCGCAGGTCATGAACGAATTTTTCGACGACCGGCCAGCGAGACTGCGTCGCCACCGCGCACAGCCGGTGCATCCGCTCCTCGCTGAACAACAGCGCCAGAGACTGCCGCATGACCGCGAGCACCGTTCCGCGCAGGGCCGCAGGCGCGTCGATCGACGCCGTTCGCGCCGCGCTCCACGCGACATCTTCGAGTACGACGAGCTTGCGCGCCGCGATCGCCTCGTCGATCGCTTGGCGGTTCGCGAAGCTGCGATAGAGATTGGCGGACGACATGCCGAGATCGCGCGCGATGTCGCCGATCGTCGTCTTCTCGAACCCGACCCGGTCGTAGAGCCGTTCGGCGGCATCGAGGATTTCCTCGCGGCGGTCGATCGCCGGACGTCCGGGCTTGCGCGTGGCCAGTTCCTCACTCTTGATTTTCATGAAACTAGACGTATCCTGTCACTATAAACAATTCAAGGACACGTCCAGATGCGCCCGACGCTCGCCTCGATCCTGTTCGTCGCCCTGCCGCTAGGCGCGTGCGCGGGCCATCCCGACTATGTGCGCCCCAGCGTGTCGCTTGGCGATGCGTTTCGCAACGAGGCATTACAACCGGCCGGAGCGCGAATCCGGGTCGAAGACCGCTGGTGGCGCGCGTTCGGCGATCCGGTGCTCGACCGCCTGATCGACGAGGCGCTGTCGGGCAGTCTAGAGGTCGAAATCGCGGCGGCGCGCCTGGAGCAAGCCGCCGCGGGCGTTCGCTCGGCGCGCGCGCAATCGTTGCCGCTGATCGCGGCCGTCGGATCAGGCGCGATCCAGCGCCAGTCGATCGCGGATCCATCCGGCCGCTTTGTTTCACGGTTTCCGGGTTACGAGCGCACCAGCGAGCAATACGGCCTCACCCTGGCGGCTTCGTGGGAGATCGACCTGTTCGGCTCGCTGGCGGCCGGACGGCGTGCCGCCCTCGCCGACCTGAGCGCAGCGGACGCCGCCCTTGCGGGCGCGCGCCTGACCGTCGCCGCCGAAATCGCCACCACCTATCTCAATGCGCGCGAGTTCGAAGTCAGACTGGCGATCGCGCGCGATCGCGCGACAACGCTCGGCAGTCTCGACGGCCTCGTACGCCTGCGTTTCTCGCGCGGTGTCGCCGCGCGGCTCGAGGTCGATCAGGTGGCGGCGGATCTCGCGACGGCGCGATCCGCCATCCCGGCGATCGAGGCCGCGCGCGAGGTCGCGTTCAACCGCATTGACCTGCTGGCCGGACGTGCGCCCGGTTTTTCAGCCGCCGAAATCCGCGCTGCCGCCATTCCGGCCGCACCTATCATCGCCGGGGATGCCGGACCGGCATCTTTGCTGTTCCGCCGCCCCGATCTCGTGGCGGCCGAGCGCGCGGTCGCCGCCGCCGATGCGCGCACCGCGCAAGCGCTCGCCGAACGTTATCCCAAAGTCACGATCGGTGCGCTCGCCGGGTTGCTTTCGGGCGGCGTTTCCAACCTATTCACCGGATCGGCGTCGCGCGGCGCGGCCGACGCGGGCATCTCCGGTCCGTTGCTCGATTTCGGGCGAACCGGGGCTGCGGTCGATCGTGCGCGCGCGCAGACGCGCGAGGCCGTCGCGAATTACCGCCTGGCCGTTCTGCGCGCCGCGAGCGAAGCCGAAAACGGCTTCTCGACCCTCGCGCGCAGCCAGGCGCAAGCGGCGGCGCTCGACAGAAGCGTCGTCGCGCTGGCGCGGGCGCGCGACACCTCGCGGCTCGCCTACCGGGCGGGCGCGGTCAGCCTGATCGAGGCGCTGGATGCGGAACGTCGGTTGCAGGCGTCGCAGGACAGCGCATCGTCCGCCCGCGCCGATGCCGCGCGCGCCGCCGTCGCGACGTTCCGCGCGCTGGGCGGCGGATGGAAATCGATCTGACGTCCCGGGATCAGATCGCGGCGACCCCGGCGCGAGCGGCGGCCAGCACCTCCGCCGCCGTTTCGGCGTCGCTGGCCCGTGCGATCATCACCGCGCCCGCCGCCATCGCAAATGCCTGCGCGGCGCGGCGCTGGCGATCTTCAGGCGCGCCGTCAAGAGCAGCCGCGAGCGTATCGATGAAGCCGCGCACGCCCACGCCGAAGCCTTGCCGGATTTCGCCGCTGCTGCGCGCAACCTCCCCCGATAGTGCGGCGACCGGGCAGCCATCGCCGACATTCGCGACCATGGCGTCTGAGAGGTAGTGGTCTGCGAAGGCGGGCAGCACGGGCATGGAGCCCGTCTCAGAGAGCCCGGCTTCCAGATATCGCGTCATCTGGCCGAAGGCGGCGGACAGGGCGGTCGACAGCAGCGCATCCTTCGTGTCGAAGTGGCGATAGAACCCGCCATGCGTCTTCGACGCCGCCTGCATCACGTCGGCGACACTGGTGCGGTCGATCCCCCGTTCCCGCAACATCCGCGACGCCGCCGCGACGATCGCTTCGCGTGTGTCGGCCTTCGCTTCGCGCGATTGGCGCATCGATCTTTCCTTTAAAAAGCCGCTTGCGCATTTAGCTGATGATTGACATCCAAGCAAATAGATGATCATTGTCATCTAACGAGTCGAGGATGTCGAGATATGACAGTCAAAGGGCATATAACGCTCCCGTCGCGGTTGAGGCGGTTCGTGGCCGCCCTGACCGCCTGGGCCGAGGCGGCTGACCTGGACAGCGTCACCTATCTCGATGGGCGCGTCACGACTCTCGAACGCCGCATCGCGTTGCTCGAGGCGTCCGTCAGGCAGGATCATTAACCATGGCGCTCCCCAAGATTCTGGTCACCGGTGCGACCGGCAAGACCGGGCAAGCCGTCGTCGACCTGCTGCTCGACAAGGGGTTTCCGGTGCGAGCGCTCGTCCGCGCGCGCGATGCCCGAAGCGCAGCGCTGGATCGGCGCGGCGTAGAAACGGTGATCGCCGACATCTTCGACGCCAACCAGATGGCCGACGCATTGCGCAGCGTTCAGCGCGCCTATTATCTTCCGGTCTTCCACACGCACATGATTCAGGCCTCGGCGGCCTTTGCCATCGCCGCGCGGGAGGCTAAGCTGGAGGCGGTGGTGCAGATGAGCCAGTGGCTGTCGCAGCCGTCGCACCCGGCGACTATGACGCGCCAGACGTGGCTGACGGATCAGCTTTTCGCCGCACTGCCGGATACTGCGCACATCATCGTCAATCCGGGGATGTTCGCCGACAATTTCCTGCGCGTTTTCGACTTTGCGGCGCTCCTCGGCATCTTCCCGGTTCTGACCGGCGCCGGTCGTGCGGCGCCCGTATCGAACGAGGACATGGCGCGAGTTGTCGCCGCGTTGCTGATGAAACCGGATCGGCACGCCGGAATGCGCTATCGGCCGACTGGTCCCGAACTGCTGTCCGGCCGCGATATGGCTGGTATCGTCGCCAAGGTGGTCGAACACCGGTTGGTCACGCTCAACCTGCCGTTCTGGATGTTCTGCAAGGTCGCCCGGCAACAACGGATCGATCCATTGGAGATCAGCGGCTTTCGCTATTACGTCGAAGAAATGAAACGCGGCACCTTCGCACTTGACGGCGGCGTCACCGACGTCGTCGCGGAACTAACCGGGAGACCCGCCGAGAGCTTCGAGACGACCGCGCTCCGCTATGCAGCGACGCCCTTTGCCCGCCAGACGCTCGGCAATCGGATGAAGGCTTTCTTGAAATTCAATCTCACGCCCATCTATCGCGGCTACGATCTGGATCGGTGGGACCGGATGAAAGGCTTTCCCGCCCCGTCCAATCCGACCCTGTCGATAGACGATGCCGACTGGCGCGCGGAACACAGCGCGCAGAATCAGTCGCCGCCCCAGCCTGCGTTCGCGCCGCGAGCCGTGCGCGCCTGAATCGATCCAGCTTGGCCGAATACGTGTAATGGAGAGATCTCATGCCGACTCCACTGGACAATCGCATACCCCCGCCGATTATGACCGTATTTGTCGGTATGGCGATGCTTGTCGCCTCGTCGGTCACACCAACGATCCACCTGGCCCCGCCCGCCCGGTATGGGATCACAGCCCTGGTGCTGCTGGTTGCAGGTATATTCGGCGGCAGCGCCTTCGCGGCATTCGGTCGCGCGCAGACGACGATCAACCCGGTAAGGATCGATCAGGCGTCGGCACTGGTGACGACAGGCATCTATTCGGTCACCCGCAATCCGATGTACGTCGCCCTGACCGCGCTGCTTGTCGCGCTCGCCTGTGGCCTCTCGAACGCATGGCTATTGCTCGGTCCGCTCGGCTTCGCGCTGTTCACGTCACGCTTTCAGATCCTACCTGAAGAGCGGGCGATGCATACCAAGTTCGGCGATGCGTTCACTACCTATTGCGCTAGGGTGCGGCGCTGGCTCTAGCTTTCTGCGCGGCCGATCGCACCTTTCACAAGTCCAACCAGGTCGCCGCAATCAAGTTCGGCTGGACGATAGCCGACGGGCAACTTTGGGTCGGGAACGACGCAGAAATGGACGCCCAGCTCGACCAAACCGCTTTCCAAGGGCGCGGACGCTCGTTCACATGTCCCGCGCGATGAATGTGACCGCGGACTCAATCGCAAGGATCTTACGTTCGTGCCGAGGGCGGCGAAAAACCGCGTTACGCGTTTGCCACCGGACCAGTTCAAGATCGCAATGCGGCAAGCTCGGGCATTCACGCGCGCTTTCTAAATCTCTAAAGCCACACGTTCGTTCATGCCGTTCGCCCGTTCCGGCCGCGCCCGGAGCAGCGTTGTCAGGAAGCCGAGAGATGGACCGTACTTTTCGCTTCCTTAACCCGACGAGGCGCCAGTATCTCGCCGGGACGATAGGCGTTGCAGCAGCGACAGCAGCGTCGCCGGCGTCGGCATGGACAGCTTTGGATGACGGCGCGCCAGTCGCGATTGCCCGGCGCGAGGGTGATCGGCTCATCCTTTCGAACGGCGTTGTCAGCCGGAGGATCCAGCTGCCGAGCGCCACACGATCCACAATCGGGACGACCGACTTCCGCACGGTAGCGCGGCGTTCGCGATACTTTACCGGCGAGAGCGACAAGTTTCGCGCCGAAGCGGACGAGTTCGGCTTTCTCGCCAACGACACTCTCTATTCCGGAAAGTCCGGCTGGACGCTCGACGCGATCACGGACGTGCAGGACGCGCTGCAGAGCCGCGGGGTCGACATTATTCTTCGGAGCAACGACGCGCGGGTGGAAGTCGCCTTGCGCTACCTGCTGTACCCTGGTCTGCCCGTCGTCCGGAAAACACTGACCGTCCGCAATCTGACGGGCACCCCGCTGAAGCTTGAGAATATCGATGTCGAATGTTTCAATTTCGACTTCTACTGGCCCGCGACGATGAGCTGGGTCTATAGCGACTATGGTCGTCGCAAGTCGCTCATCCCGTTCGTCGGCGGGCGGCAGGACGCGCTGGTCGCGCTGCACAATCCCGACTGGGGCGAGGGCGTCGTCCTCGGCAATGAAGCGGCGGGCGTGAACAAGTACACCGCGGCCTTTGCTGATGGCCGGACATTCAAAGCGGGTCTTGCGCGAAAGGACGCTGGCCTGCCGTTCCGCCGCTGGATAGAGCCGGGCGCGCGCTTCACCGCGCCGCGCACGTTCGCCATCGTCTATGCAGATACACCGCGCTTCGAAGACGTTCTCAACACCGTCGTGCCCGACTTTGTTCGACGGCATATGGACATTCGCCTCTCGCGCCTGCCGGTCAAACCGAGCTTCGTCTACAATACGTGGGAGCCGTTTCAGAAGAAGATCGACGCCGAACTGGTCATGAGCCTGGCCACCGCGGCGGCCGTGGCGGGAATCAAGGAGTTCGTGATCGATGACGGCTGGCAGGACAGCTACGGCGACTGGGGCATCGATCGGGCCAAGTTTCCCGACGGCCTGAAACCGGTAATCGACCATATCAAGGCGCTCGGCATGAAGCCCGGCATATGGGTTTCTATCGGCTCTGCCGATCCGGCGAGTGCGGTGTACCGGGCGCATCCCGAGTGGTTCGCGCGTAATGCCGACGGGCGGCACTATGCGATGCAGGGCGATGAGAACGAATATATGACCGCGTGCTTCAGCACCGGCTGGCGCGACTATATCAAGGGCGTCCTGCTGCGGCTGACCGAGGAATATGGCCTCGAATATCTCAAGCTCGACTTCGCCGTCGTCAGCAGTCCGTACCAATACGACACGCGCAAGGCCGGCTGCTATGCGGCGAACCATCCTGGCCACCGCGACCATGCAGAGTCGCTGTCGGTCAATTTCGACGTGATGTGGCAAGTGTTCGATGAAATCCACGCAAAGCATCCGCAGGTGTTCATCGACTGCACGTTCGAGGCGATGGGCGGGTTGCAGCTAATCGACTATGCAATGCTCCAGCACGCCGAGGGCAACTGGCTGTCGAACTATAACGAGCCCGGAGCGCAGAACGATCTGCGCGTTCGCAACATGGTGTGGTGGCGCTCACCGGCGATGCCGGCGACCGCGCTGGTGATCGGCAATTCCAAGCTCAACGACGCTGGGTACGAACTCCACCTGATGTCGCTTGCCGGCTTGCTCCCGATCGTCCTCGGCGACCCGCGGACAATGCCGCCCGCGACGCTAGCGCGCTGCCGCCACTATGCCGACTGGCTGGCGGCGATGGCGGAACGGCACGACATCTTCAGCTTCCGGCAAGATCTACCGGGGTTCGGAGAGCCGCAGGAGGGCGGCTGGGACGGGTTTCAGCGGATCAACACCGACAGTCGCTCAGGCGGCATTGTCGGCGTCTTTCGACACAATGCGGTCGAGCCGGTGCGCCGCGTCACGATCGCCTGGCTCGACCCGGCCGCGCGTTACGACGTCCGCGCGTTCGACGGCCAACTCGTCACCAGGATGACGGGCTCCGCGCTGAAGCTGACCGGGTTCGACTGGGAACTGAAGAAACCGATTGCCGGTCAGTTGTTCGAAATTCGGCGGGTCACGAAGGCGGGCTATGAGCGGACCGAAATCTGATTCGGTTGGCTCGACCCATAAGCCGCCATTTGGCGATCATTCGAACCCGCGTCGCGCATCGATCTCTTGCCGCTTGCAGTTTTCCAGAGTGATGCTGAGGGCAAAAGCATCGCACGCGAGCTCTTCGCGTAATTCGTCCGCATTGAGGACGACGCGCGCACGATCGTCCACCCGCATCTGGCGCCACTGCTTGCAAGTGCGATAGTTGGGATAGCGTTCGGCAAATGCGGCGTTGGCCTGCTCGGTATCGCCGTCATCTTCGTCCGGCTCATCCAACAGGAGATCGCCGACATACCTGCGCGACTCTCGGAAATCGGCACTGTCCGCCATAATCAGCGGACAATAGCCGTGAGCGAAGACGAAGGGCTCCGGCAGATGGGCCTTGGGCAAACCGTCCGGGTCGCTTGCTGCTGGCGGTAGGCTCCAATGCTCGTTCAACTCCGCGAAAAGCGTCGCGATGACGATAGTACCGTCCGCATGGATGGGCGGCAGCCAGGATGTCGATCCCTGGTCCGTCGCGGGACGCGCGCACTTACGCTGCTCGCCAAGTGGCTGTCTCCGCCTGCAGAAGCTGACGCATCGTACGCACGATCTTGGCTTCGTTCCGGCGGATGCGGTGACTTAGTCCTGCTACCGCCACGACCAACGTTTCGCCTTCCCCCGTGGTCTTTATCGGGATCGCAATCGCTCCAGTATCGGGGAGCACAACATCGTAAGCGGTCGCGTAGCCCGACGCGCGGGCATCGGCGATCGCGGCCTCGATCGCATCCAGCGCAGGTCGCCCGCGCGCGCTCGACTGCTTCGTCCATCGGCTGAGCAGGTCACGCACGGTGGATTCATTCTGTGCTGACATCCATGCCGTCCCGATCGCTGTTCCGATCAACGGGAACATCAAGCCTTCCTCGACCTGCAGCGAGATCGGATGCGTGCCGATCAACGCGTGCAGGCACCGCATCTGCAGATCGGCGGGCGCAGTCAGCGTCACCGTCTCGCTGGTCAGGTCACGCAATTGCGCCAGGGTCGGCAGCAGCATTTCCGACCCCAGCAGAGCGCCTGCGATCCAGTCGCCCAGCCGCGCCAGCTTCAGCGTCGGGAAGAAACTCTGGTCCGACGGCCCGACGCTCAGATAGCCCTGCGCAACCAGGCTGCGCAGCAGGACGCTGAGGCTCGATTTGGGATAGCCGAGCGCCGCGCCCAGTTCGGACGACGTCAGCGGCTCGCGCCGGGCGGCGAACACTTCCAATATGTCGAGCGCGCGCGCCGCCGACTTCACGAGTTCCTGGGACATGCCGCCCCTCTATCCACGAAGCCGCGACCCGGCCACCGTGATCGTCAGGTCTCGACGGTGGCGATCGGCGTGCCGATGCGGTGGACTTGCCCGGCCTCGGCGATCAGGCTGATTGCGCCCGCGACCGGGCTGGCGATCTCGGTCGAGGTCTTTTCGGTTTCGATTACGTACAGCGGCTGCCCGGTTTCGACCCGGTCGCCGCTCACGACCAACCATTCGACGATCGTGCCCTCCTGCATCGACGCCGCCAGCTTGGGCAGTTTCAGCGTCACCTTCGCCATCAGCGATCCGCCATCACGGCGCGCGCCTTCGCGGCGATGCCCTCAGCGCCAGGGAAATGCATCGCCTCCAGATTCTGCGCGAACGGGATCGGCGTATAGCGCGCGCCGAGCCGGGCGACCGGCGCCTTCAGCCGCCCCCATGCCGCTTCCTGGATACGCGCCGCCAGCTCGGCCCCGAAACCGCCGAATTCGACCGCGGCGTGGACGATCAGCGCGCGGCCGGTGCGCCCGACCGATTCCAGCACCGTCGCCATGTCGAGCGGCACGATCGAGCGCAAATCGATCACCTCGGCCTCGACGCCATCCACCGCCAGCAGGTCGGCCGCGGCGAGCGCCTCCTGCACCGCCCAACTCCACGCCACGATCGTCAAATCCCTACCCGGCCGCGCGACCGCCGCCTTGCCGAGCGGCACGCGATAGTCTCCCGCCGGGACCAGCCCCGGCGAGAAATAGCAGCGCATCGCTTCGAGGAAGATGCACGGATCGGGATCGTCGATGCACGACAGCAACATGCCCTTGGCGTCGACGGGGTTGCTCGGCGCGACGATCTTCAGCCCCGGAATATGCGCGAACCACGCCTCCAGCGACTGGCTGTGCTGCGCGCCGAAGCTGCCGACATTGCCCGCGGTCAGCATCCGTAGCGTGATCGGGACGCTGGTTCGACCGCCCGACATATAGCGCAGCTTGGCGGCGTGGTTCGCGATCTGGTCCATGCACACCATCGCGAAGTCGACGATCATGATCTCTGCGACCGGGCGAAACCCGGCCAAGCTCGCGCCGATCGCCGCGCCGACGATCGCCTGCTCCGAAATCGGCGTGCCGCGCACGCGGTCTCGGCCATGCCTGGTCGACAGGCCTGCGGTCGCCTTCACGATGCCGCCCGCGGGATCTTCGATATCCTCGCCCAGCAGAATCACGCGGGCGTCGGCGGCCAGCGCCATGTCGAGCGCTTCGTTCACCGCTTGGCCGAATGTGATCCTGCGCCCGTCGGAGTCGGGTATCGGCGCTGCGGCGATGAAGCGCGGTTCGGCGTCCGGCAGGTCGTCCGCGCTCGCGAACACATCGACATAGAGTTCGCTGGCGGGCGGCGACTGAGAGGCGTCCGCGAACGCCTGCGCATCGTCGATCTCCGCCGTGACCGCGGCGTCGATCGCGTCCAGCGCCGCCGCCTCCGTCAACGCGTCGTCGATCAGCCGCTGGCGAAACATCTTCACCGGGTTGGCCGAACGCGCCGCCGCTAGCGCCGCGGCATCCATGTGAACCTCTTCCGATCCGAAGCTGTGCCCCTGTAACCGGTGCGCGACGCATTCTAACAAGGTTGGCCCCTCGCCGCCGCGGGCACGGGCGATGGCGCGCGCGGCGGCGGCATGGACCGCGAATGGATCGGTCCCGTCGACGCGCTCGCCCGCCATGCCATATCCTTCGGCGCGACCCGCGATGGTCGGGCTGCGTGTCGATGCGGCGAAACTGGTATATTCGGCGTAGAGGTTGTTCTGGCAGACGAACACGATCGGCAGCTGCCACAGCGCAGCCAGGTTTAGGGCCTCATGCACCGCGCCGATATTGGCCGCGCCGTCGCCGAAGCTGCACGTCACGACATTGCCCGAACCCTTCAACTGCTCGCCAAGCGCAATGCCGGCCGCGATCGGCGCGCCCGCGCCGACGATCCCCGTCGTCACCATTAGCCCGCTGTCGGGATCGGACAGGTGCATCGGTCCGCCCTTGCCCTTCGACATCCCCGTTTCGCGGCCGTACATTTCGGCGATGATCTCGCGGATCGGCGCGCCCTTCGCGACGATATCGTGGATGCAGCGATAGGTGATGACCGCCTTGTCCTCGCGCGTCAGCAGTGGCGCGATCGCGGCCGGGATCGCCTCCTGCCCACCGCAGGGATAATATTGAAACTGCAGGTCGCCCGCCGCCAGCCCCTGCTGGATGCGCTGGTCGGTCGCCGCGATCCGCGCCATCGTCCGGTAGATTTCGAGCGCGGTCGCCGCGTCGATCGTCGCCGTCATCGTCATCCCGCCAACCCCTCGACGATCTGGACGTGGAAGCGCCCCACCCCCGTGCGGATCGGGACCGCGACATTCTGATAGCGATCGCTGAACCAGAATTCCTCGGCATGGGCGAGGCTCGGCCAGCGCGAAATCGCGAAGATGCCCTCGCCCCATTCGCCTGCCAGCACGCGCACGTCGCCGCCCAGTTCGAACGCGACGTAATAAGCGCCGCGCTCGCGCATCATCGGCAGGATCACGTCGCGATACGCATCCATCCGCGCCTGATCCTCGCCCGTCCCCTCGATCACCATATACGCGCGCGGCGCGCCTGCGTCGGGCACGTCGACCGTAGCGATGGTCGGCACCGAATGGCCCGGCCAGCCCTCCCACGCGATGCCCGCGCAGGACAAAGCGACGAGCGCGGGGTCGGCGGCGGCAAGGCTCGCAGAATCGGGCGACGCCCAGAAGGTGTCGCGGTCCTCGGCGAAAGCGAAGCGCGCGATGATCAGTCCGGTGTGGATGGTCCCCGGTTCGAGCGGCCGCACATCGTCTGCGCTGGACGCTGCGAGCACATCGCCCCGCGCAGCAACGATCGCGGCCGGCCAATGCTGCGCAGCATCGGCCGTCGTCTTGAGCGTCAGGAAGGCGGGCGCAGACATGCTCAATGCCGCGCGCTGAATGCGTTCAACGCAGTGTCGAACGCCGCGGAATCCTCCCAGAACGGACTATGCCCGCCGCCGGAAAGCTCGACCAGTTCGGCATCGGGAATGCGCCCGGCCATCCAACGGCCGACCTCGCCTGGCATCACCGGATTGTTCTTGCGGCCATACAGCAGCAACGTCGGCAGACCGATCGACGGCAGCATGTCGCGGAAATCCATCCTGACCATATCGTCGATCAGGTCCGCGACCGTCGCGGTTGGCGTCAGATACATTTGCGCCTTCATCTCCGCGATCGTCGCCGGATCGGGCAGATCGGCGAATGCGGCGTGCAGGAAACCGTCCAGCACCGCGCGGTCGGCGCGCACGCTGTCGGCATAACCCGCCGCGGCAGCTTCGGGAAAATCGCCGAAGGTCGGATGCGCCCAGCCGTCCGCCGACATCAGGCGCGGCGTCATCTCGCACAGGCAAAGCGCGCGCAACCGGCTGACGTCGTGATGCTGGAGATAGTCGAGGATCACGAGCCCGCCGAACGCGACGCCCGTGAGCAACACGTCGCGCAGATCGAGCGCGGCCAGGAATTCGGCGAGGTCCGCGGCGTTCTGCGCGATGGTGTGCCCCGCCATCGGCTTGCCCGACAGCCCCTGCCCGCGCAGATCGAGCATGACCACGCGATTGTCCGCGGCCAGCGCGTCGACATTGTGCTGCCAGAAATAACCGCCCGGAAACTGCAGCCCCTGCAGCAGCACCAGCGGCCGTCCCGCGCCGCGCTCCTCATACCAAAGCGGCGTCCCGTCGGAGAGGAAGTGATGCGCCATCAGAAACTGACCGCAGCCGTGATTCCATAGGTCCGCGGTGGCGCAACATAGCCCTGCGCGACAAGCTGCGGATTGAACGCCCCCGATTCCAGGATCTCGGTGAAATACGTCTTGTCGAACACATTGTTGACGAACGCGCCGATCGAAAAGCGGTCGTCCGGCGCCGTCCATGTCGCGCGTCCATTGACGATCGTATAGCCCTTCTGTGCGATCAACGGCCGGTTGAACTGCGTGAAGAACGTCTTCGACTGATATCGGACGTCGCCGCGCAGCGTCAGCCCGCCGCGGGCGATCGGAATGGTGTAGGCGGCAGTCCCGGTCAGCGTCCATTTCGGCGCGCGTGGAAAGCGGTTGTCCTTCAGGTCGATCGGATTGGCGGGGTCGCAGCCCGCGCTGACGGGTGCTGCCGGCTGGGTCGGATCGCCGGTGCAGAATTTGTCGTATTTCGCGTCGAGATAGGCGATCGTCGCGCCGAGATCGAACACGTCGGTCGGCCGCACCGACAGCTCGACCTCAGCCCCTTTCAGCGTCGCCGCGGCGGCGTTGGTCAGCACCGACGACAGGTTGACGATCTGCCCGACCTGAATGTCCTTGTAATCGGCATAGAACACGTTCGCGTTGAGCGTCGCGATGCCGCCGATCGTCGATTTGAAACCGGCTTCATAGGACCACACCTTTTCGGGTTCGAACCCCGGCTGGATCGCCAGCAGGTTGAAGCCGCCCGATTTGAAGCCGCGCGTCGCCGACGCGTACAGGTTGATGTCCTTGGTGGCCTCGTAATTGACCACCAAGCGCGGCGTGAACGCATTGAACGTATCGCTCAGATCGGGATTGGCGACGAACGGCGTGCCGAAGTTGATTTCGTAGCGGTAGCGCGCCTTGCGCTTCTCGTCGCTGTAGCGCGCGCCGAGCGTGACCTTCAGCCGATCGGTGGCCTGCCAGCGAAGCTCGCCGAAGCCCGCCAGCACGCGCGTCTTCGCGGTGCCGTCGATCAGGATGTAGAACGGCAAATTCGCCCCGAAGGGAAACGGCAGCGCGATGAAGCTGTCGCCGCTCTCATGGAAATAATAGCCGCCGATCAGCCATTCGAACCTGCCGCTCTGGCCGCTCAGCTGGAGTTCCTGGCTATATTGGTCGGTGTCGTCCTGCTGGATGTAATTGACGTAGAAGACGTCGCTGCCGTCGCCGTCGTTCAGCCAGTTGAACTGCGTGCTGCGATAGCCGCTGATCGACGACAGCGTGACCCCGCCGAAATCGTACGACATGTGGAGCGCGGCGCCGAACTGGTTGGTCTTGAACACGTCGTCGTCGCTGCCGACGGTGCGATTGGTGCCCGGGATGTCGAGCTCGAAGCCCTGGTTCACCGTGCGGCGAAAGCGCCGATCGAACGCGTTCGCGCCGCCGCCGAAATCGGCGGTCGGCAGCGCATCCGGGCGATTGAGGTATTTGTACGCGGGCAGATTGCTGTCGTCGCCGAGATATTCGACCGACAGCCGCGCCTTGAACGCGCTGTCCCCGTCATAGGCGATCTGTCCGCGACCGGCGAGGACGTCCTTGCTGTCCAGCCGATCGAAACCGCGCGAGCGCGACGCATTGGTGTTGCGCGTGAAGCCGTCGCGCCAGCTGCCCAGTCCCGCGATCCGCACCGCCCAGCAGCCGCCCAGCGGCGCATTGACCATCCCTTCGACGCGGAACGCATCGTAATTGCCGTATTCCGCCGCGACGCGCCCCTCGAACTTGTCGCTCGGATAATTGGGAATGACGTTGATGACGCCGCCGGTCGCATTGCGGCCGTAGAGCGTACCCTGCGGGCCGCGTAGCACCTCGACACGGGCGACGTCGAACAGGTCGAACAGTCCGGCCGCGGCGCGCGCGACATAAACGCCGTCCGAATGGACCGCCACGCCGGGATCGCCGGAGATCGTGTAATTCTCGTTGCCGACGCCGCGGATGCTGATCTTGCCGACCACCGAACGCTGGACCAGCAGGCCCGGCGTGAGCGTCGACAGCCTTTCGGTATCCTGGATGCCCGCCGCGGTCAGCGTGTCGCCCGACAAAGCGGTGATCGAGATCGGCACGTCCTGCAGCGATTCCTCGCGACGCTGCGCCGTAACGACGATGTCCGACGTGGGCGTCGTTGCGTCCTGCGGCGGTTGTTGCGGCTGCTCTTGCGGTGCGTCCTGCGCCCACGCGGGCCGCGTCGCGGTGATCGCCAGCGACACGGTCGCCAACAGTTTTGCGTGACTTCGCATAACGACCTCCCGGCTTCAGGGTGCGCATCTGCTTGGCCGTAATCCATCACATGCCAAGCCGCGTGTCAACCATAGTTCATGTCACTGTCCAGATCGTTCACTCTTGTGAACTGCATAGCGGGCTGTTAAGTGATGAATGTGGAGATGGCCGCATGACTCAGGCAATCGACATTGTCGTGAACCTGTTCGGACCCGAACAGGTCGCCGCCGGACAGACCGGCTTCGACGCCGCGTTCATGGATCAGGTGCGGATGCCCGCCGCGATGCGCGGCGGGGTGGATATCGACGATTATGTGCGAATCATGGATGAGGCGGGGGTCGCGCATTCGCTGCTGGTCGCAGTGCGCGCGGGCGACCCGAACTGGCGCGGCTCGTTCGAGATTTCCTATGACACCGTCGCGCGCTGGTGCGATCGGCACCCGACGCGGTTTTCGGGGCTAGCCGGGGCCGATCCGACACGCGGTATGGCGCAGTTGCGGGATTTGGAGCGCGCCGCCGCGCTCGGCTTCGTCGGTGTGCACGCCTATCCGCACTGGTTCCGGCTGCCGCCCGACGCCGCGCGCTGGTATCCGATCTACGCCAAGTGCTGTGAACTCGACCTTCCGTTCATGCTGCAGGTCGGCCAGAATCTGATCTACCAGAAAGACGTCCGCCTGCCCTCGGTCGCGAGGCCGATCCTGCTCGATCAGGTCGCGATCGATTTTCCCGATCTGACGATTATCGGCATCCACGTTGGCATTCCCTGGGCCGACGAAATGATCGCGATGGCATGGAAGCACGCGCGCGTCTTCATCGGGATCGACGCTTATGCGCCCAGGCATCTGCCGCCCACGCTGGTGCGCTATATGGACAGTTACGGCAGCGACAAAGTGCTGTTCGGCACCGATTGGCCGGTGATCGATCCCCGTCGCGCCGTCGCCGAAGTCGAAGCGCTCGGGCTGCGGCCAGACAGTCTGGCAAAGGTCATGCGCGGCAATGCGTTGCGCGTGTTTCCCGGCCTTGCTGCTCGCCTGGAAAGCGACGATGCCGCCTGACGGCTATCAACCGCTGACGATCGGCCGCGGCATCCGTTGCGCCGCCGCGCGCGGACCGCAACGGCCGGCGCTTCGCCTGGGTGAGGCATCGCTCAGTTACGGCGCTCTGGTTTCCCACATGGCGCGGATCGCCATCGTCGGGCGCGAGAAATTTGGGCTTCGTCCGGGCGATCGCGTCGCGCTGATCGCGCCCAATTGCCTGCCCTATGTCGAGATCGTCGCCGGCCTGTCGGACATCGGCGCGATCGTCGCGACGCTGACACCGCGCCTGACGACCGCCGAACTCCGCGACGTCCTCGACGATTGCACGCCGCGGTTGATCATCGTCCATCCCGATTGCCTCGCAGCGATCGATCCCAACTGGCGACGCGAATTGGCGATCCAGGTGATCGACGAAAGCTATGAAGCGTTGATCGCCGGCGTCGGTGACGCGCGCGCGGCGCATCGACCGGACGAAACCGATCCGTTCGCGCTCGCATACACCTCCGGCACCACGGGGCGGCCCAAGGGCGTGCTGCTGTCGCACCGGTCGCGCGCGCTCACGTTTCTGGCGATGGCGGCGGAATATGGCTGCTTCGGCGCGGACGATCATTTTCTCGCGCTCGCGCCGATGTGTCACGGGGCCGGGTTCGTCTTCGCGGTCGCGCCGCTGTTCTTCGGCGGGACGACAACGTTGTTCAATCACTCCGACCCCGAGGCGATCCTCGCGCGCCTTTCTCGTCGGGACATCAGCGGAATGTTCGTGGTGCCGACGCATCTGGCGCGAATTTTCGATTTGCCGCAGGCGACGCTGGACACGTATCATGACCATCGGCTGAGCGCGATCATCTCCAACGCTGCAGCCTTGCCGCAGCATCTGAAGCGCCGCGTGATCGATCATTTCGGCGCGGGGCTGCTGCACGAAACCTACGGATCGACCGAGGCAGGCATCGTCACCAACATCCGCCCGCCGGACTTGATACGCAAATCCGACAGCGTCGGGCTCCCGTTCGCCAACATGGCGATCGAGCTGCGCGACGAAAGCGGCGCGATCGTCGCGACCGACACACCGGGTGAGTTGTTCTGTCGGGGGCCGACCGCGTTCAACGGCTATTGGCGTCGTCCCGACGAAACGCGCGAGGCGATGGTCGACGGCTGGGTCACCGCAGGCGACATCGCGCGGCGCGACGGCGACGGGTTCATTACGATCGTCGACCGGAAAAAGGATATGGTCGTGACCGGCGGCATCAATGTCTACCCCCGCGAGATCGAAAACGTTATCGGCGCGATGGAAGGCGTGCGCGAAGTCGCCGTGATCGGCGATCCCGATCCGGAATGGGGCGAGGTACTGCACGCGGTCGTCGTGAAAAGCGCGGACGGCGGACCGGGCGAAGCTCGGATATTGCAGGCCTGCCGATCACGGCTCGCAGGCTACAAGGTTCCTCGAAGGACTTCGTTCGTGAGCGAACTGCCTCGAACCGCAGGCGGCAAGGTGCTGAAAAATGTGCTGAAGGATATGTTCGCTGCGATCGAACGTTAGATTCGAGCAGCGAGCACCCGCCTCGTGCGCGCTGAACTGGCGCTTCGCGTGCGTCCGCATCCCGGCGCGACATCGCCCCTTGCCATCCCCACAAGATCGGCTGCGCTAACTGAACAAGGGCTCCAGGTTAGTCTGACCGGTCCAATATTGATGCGGCGGTTCGCTGACGGCCAAATCGAAACTTGGCGGCGCGTCTTCGCCACCTGTATCGCGGAGCAGTTCTACCTTGTCTTCCTCGCCCTTTTTGTTGCTGGAAAACGCGATTACGATATCGTTGAAGTCGCCATCATATCCCTTTTGCGTTGCGCGCTGGTCCTCGAACCCCAGAACAAGCGTTCCTTCGCCGGACCGCGAGTCATTGTCCCATTCAACCGCCTGCAGTCCCAGCCCGGGATTGAGGAGGTTTGCACCGTGCTTTGCACCGAGCGCGTGAAAGATGGGGATCGGGAGGGCATCGCCATCGGCGTCCGTGACGATCGGCGCCATGCCGTCGGACAGGCGCGCGGGCTTGCCGGTAAGCATATTCTCGAAGAACAGACCGCCCTCGCGGTATTCTGTCAGGTCGACGCCCAGATCGGCACCGTCAGGTACAACAAACAACCCAATGCCTTGTCCATCCGCCACGCGAATGCGGCCGCTTTCGTTGGATCCTACGTGGTCCGAGTCAGCGAATAGAATACCGCCTTCGCCAATAACGCCGGTTGACCGGTCGAACGTGTAGTAACCAATCGAATTCGATAGTTTTGAGTCTTCGGAAAGGATCGTGACCCAGCGAGCCTCGCCGTCACTGATGAAGTCGTGCCGCTTCACCACCTCCGCTCCGTCTGGCGGATGACTTGATCCGGCGTGTATCGTGTCGCGAAGCTCGTTCACAAGATTGGGAACGCCGTTCTTGTCAAACTCCTCCTCGACGCGAACAAGCCCTACGCCCGGCGCGTAGTATTTGAACTCTTTTATCCCGGGTTCGAGCGCAGTGCTGTCGATCGTCTTCAACGTATTGTAGTGACCTGTCTGTGTATTGATGCGTACGTGGCGATCGGCAATGAGCGTCTCGTCCAATGCGACGCCGGGGGCGAACTCATTGTAGAACGATTGACCGACCTTTGGCGTCGCGGGCATCACCACGCCCGGAAGCGCTCCAGCCTGGCCCGCGAGCCATGATCCGTTCTGATTGGTGCCGATGAAGTTCCCATCATCGTCATAGACGTAATTGGTCACCTTCTCACCGAAATACCAGACGTTACCTCGCTTGTCCTGAGCGAAGAAGTCGATCGTCTCTTCCGCGAGCCGTCCCTCATCATAAGCAGTGTCACGAACCGCGGTCGTCTTTACGCCCAATATGTTCCGCGTCAGCCCCGTGGTGAAAAAGTCGTTGGCCTCGACCGGCTGCCCGTGAGCGTCCACTCCTTCGAACGCCGACACCGTTCCCGGCGTGAGCGGATAATATTTATTGTCGATCGCCTCTCCTGAACGGAAGCGAGCTGGATTGAATTTGGGGAGTGTCGGCATCGGTTCCTCCTTCGACCGTAAAACCGAGTGAGCTGGTCAAACGAAGCCCTTCTCTCGGTCCTTCTCGGTCTATCGCTGGTAAGACGACGCCGGTTGTCAGCGCCCACAGCACAAATATTCTCATTCACCGCAGTGATCGTTCCCTTGAGCGCGTTCGCCAGAAGGATGCAGCCGAGCTCACCCGAAAAAATCAGAGCGAGAACAGCTGCCCTGCTTCGCCGATCGCGTGATCGTCGCGATGTTGCCCAAAGCGCCAGCGTTGTCCGGCGCACCGAACGATGTTAGTCTCCCGACCTAAGCAGCAAGGCCATCGTGTCGGTGAGGGGACTTGTTATTCATCCCATCCCGGAAGTCTTGGACGGCGGCCTGACGGCGATACTGCTCGACAGCCGTACCGCCCTGCTTAGATTTCTGTCAGTCCGAGGCGTGCCGCGCGACGAAGCGGAGGACTTGCTTCAGGAAATGTTCTTGCGCCTTGAAACACATATCATCGGGCCGGTCGCCCAGCCGCGGGCCTATCTTTATCGTATGGCCGATAATCTGTTGCTCGACATCCGGCATTCGGCAGAGCGGCGCGCAATCCGCGAGCGGGAGTGGGCATTGGCGCAGACTGGCGCAGACCTTCAAAAAGACGAGCGCCCGTCCGCCGAACAAACCTTGCTGGCGCGCGAGCGACTTGCGCTCGTATCGCAAGCGCTTGGCCTGCTGCCGGGAACGGACTGTTCAAATATTTCGAATGTTCCGCCTTGAAGGTAAGCCTCAAAAGGAGATTGCAGCCGCGCTTGGCATAAGCGTCAGCGCCGTCGAGAAACACGTCTACAAGGCGTACAAGTCCGTCGTCGACGCGCAGGCGCGATTGGAGGCGGATAAGCCTTTGTCGCGACGTCTCTAGCCGTAAAGGACAAGCATGGCTGAACCCGTTCAGGAAGATGCGCTGGATGAGGCGATCAGGTGGCGGATCAGGCTGCGCGACGGCGATGACGCCGACTGGGCGGCTTTCACCCGATGGCTTGACGGCTCGCCGAAGCGATCGCTCGCCTATGACCGTGTCGCTGCGGTCGATAAGCTCGTCGAGCATGAAATAAGCGTCGACCGTGCGTTCAAGGCAGTTTGTCGCGACACGGCAAATAGGCCCTCGGATATGGCCCGTCGAACCCCGTTCCGCTGGCCCGTCGCCGCAGCGTTTACCGCCGCAACTATCTCTCTGGGACTGATCGCATTCATTTGGCCGGCCGCAGAGTCGACCCGGTACGAAGTTGCCACCCGCGTTGGCGAACAAAGAAAAATCGTGGTCGGCAACGGCGACGCAATCGACCTCAACGGCGGCACGCGCCTCATTCTCGACCGCCGAAACCCGCGCCTTGCTGAATTGGCTGTCGGAGAAGCGACCTTTACGGTTGGTCACGATGCTGCTCGACCGTTCACGGTCACGGTCGGCGATCATCAACTGCGCGATGCCGGCACGGTGTTCAATGTTGTCCGCGATAATGTCGGCCTGTCGGTTAAAACTATCGAGGGCAGCGTTATCGTCGATCCCGCCACCACACGGATCGCGCTTTCCGCCGGCGAGGCGCTGACGATCACCCAGGGCGGTCGCCATCGACTCTCCCGGAGCGATCCCGGGACGATGGCGGGATGGCGCCGCGGGCAACTCAGCTATCAAGGCGAGCGGCTGGACCTCGTGGCGAGCGACCTGTCGCGCAGTCTCGGCGTGAATGTCCGGATCGCGCCTTCGTACGCAGCCCGCTCCTTCACCGGTTCGCTGCGCGTTGGAAATGATCACGCAAGGACCGTCGGCGAGTTCGCCGCCATGCTGGGCCTTCACGCGCACCGGAAAGACGGCGGCTGGCTCATCGATGCGAATGCGTCGTCCTGACGCGTTCCTTGCGCTGACCGTATGCTGCGTCGTGCCCGCGCCATGTTGCGCCGCAGACGGGGTGCAGTTCCAGATTGCGGGTGGAAGACTCGACGCGGCTTTGATTTCCCTCGCCGAGCAGGCGCGTATCGGTATCGACGCCAGCGATCCGGGGCTGGCCGCCATTCGATCGCTGCCGGTAAGAGGTGCAATGCCCGTCCGCGCGGCGCTGGAACGATTGCTGGCGAGAAGCGGATACACGTACGTATTCGTTACAAGCGGTACGGTTCGCATCGTCCGTGCGCGCGCCTTACGCGCACGCGCTCGGCCGCCACCGCGTCACCAAGCGCTTCCGCCGCCCGTTCAGGATGACATTATCGTCACCGGCAGCAAACAGGGCACCGCACTTGACCGGTTCGGCGGCGCCGTCAAAGTGCTGGAGCTTACGAGCGCGGACGCCGGTCGCTTTGGGATGCGCGGTAGCGAAGTCATTCTTGACCGGTTGCCCATCCTTGCCTCGACGGGCCTTGGTCCGGGCAGAAACAAGCTTTTCATCCGCGGTGTCGCCGACAGCAGCTTCAACGGCCCGAGCCAATCGATCATCGGCCAGTATCTGGGCGATGTCCGTCTGACCTTCGACGCGCCGGACCCTGACCTCCAGCTCGTCGATATCGCGCGCGTCGAACTTCTGGAGGGGCCGCAGGGCACGCTCTACGGTACGGGATCACTCGGCGGCATCCTGCGCCTGGTCCCGACCCCGCCGGACACCGCCAAAATCTCGGTCGCCACAACCGCTGGCGTATCGTCGACCGCCCATGGTGGATGGGGCTGGGATACGTCGGGGATGGTCAACTTGCCAATCGTTCGTGACCGGCTGGCGCTAAGGGCGGTGGGTTATGCGAGCAGGGACGCGGGCTACATCGACGACCTTCGCCGTCGCTTGAGCAACATCAACTCAACCACGATACGCGGCGGCAGGGCCACGGTGTTGCTGGAAGCGGGCGAAAGCTGGCAGATCGAGATCGGCGGCGTTTTCCAGGACATCGCCGTGCGCGATGGGCGCTACGCCGTGCGCGGCGGGCCGCCGCTGACCCGGCGATCGCGTCTCGCGCAGCCGTTCGACAACGATTACCGTCTCCTGCACGCAACCGTGCGAAAGCAATGGGACTCAATGGAGCTCGTCGCGGCCACCAGCTTGGTGAACCATGCGCTCGAGACCAGGTTCGACGCGAGCGGCTTTCGTGGGGCCAGGGGGCCGCAGATCTACGTCGAGGACGCGCATATCAAGATGCTGTCCCAAGAAATCCGGCTGTCGCAACCCGATTTCCGTGGCGAAGGGTGGGTGATAGGGTCAAGCTTCGTTCACGATATCAACCGTGTTGCACGTGATCTGGGACGGCCCGCCGAGCCCAAACGCTTGTCGACGGTCCGCAACCAGACCGACGAGATCGCGCTGTTCGGGCAATACGGCCAACCGCTGACGCAGCGGCTGCTCGCGACGATCGGCGGCAGGCTGACCTATTCCAGATTGCGCGGCTCCTTTTCCGGCGCGGTCGTCAACCAGACAATCGAGGCGGATCGACGCGACGCGCGCGCCTTGCCCACGCTCGCATTGACCTGGCGGTCGACGGAAAAACTCCTGCTCTACGCCCGTTATCAAGAAGGCTTTCGCGCAGGCGGGCTGGGTACGACGGCCTTCGGCGCGAAGCCCGCAGGTCGCCGCCTTGTCTCGGACAGCGTCAACGCCGTGGAGGCGGGGTTTCGGTGGGGGCGTCGCGGCGCAGACCGGATCGCGCTCGAAGCTGCGGTTTCGCATACGACGTGGAACGATATCCAGGCCGATTTGGTCGACAGGTTTGGACTCCCCTTCACGACCAACTTGGGCGATGGCCGTATCGACGGCGTCGAGGTGGAGGGATGGTGGCGGGCGACGCCGCTGCTCGACTTCGACTTGGCCGTGTTCGTCAACAAGAGCGCCTTATCCTCTCCTGTCCAGGAATTCGCAGCGGCGGACGAACGGACCTTGCCCAACATCCCCGATAACGGCGCGCGCGCCGCGGTTCATTTCCGGTCCGAACTGTCTCGCACGCTCGCCTTCTCGATGACCGCTGCGATCCGGTATTCGGGCGAATCGCAACTTGGCGTCGGTTCGCCGGTCGAGGGACAGCAGGGCGACATCGCCGAAGCCGCGCTGGGCGCCAGACTTGCTTTCCGGGATTTCGGCGTGACGCTCGATGTAAGCAATATCGCGAATGCGCGTGGTAACCGCTTTTCGTTCGGCAACCCGTTCACTCTTGCGGAGGGCCGGCAAGTGACTCCACTCCGGCCACGAACGGTTCGAATGGGTCTGAGCGCAAATTTTTGACGAAGCTTGTCCGCGGGATGACCGGGCGGATCGGTCCTGTTGCGGAGAGTTCTTCGAAGCCGCACTGCGGCCGCCATCGCCGTCATACTCTCCTGGATGCCCAAACAATGAATCTTGGCCTAACGTTCAGGACATCACTCGGGCGAGAAGGTGGTTTGTAGCTCGCGGGCGAAGACGGGCCAGGCTGCTTCTTGGGCAAGTATCACGTGATTTTCGCTATTCAGCAGGTGCAAGCGCGCGCCGCGAACAAGCGTCGCAACCTCCTCGGCGCAACTATGCGGGATTATCCGGTCGCCCCGGCTGTGTGCGACCAACGTCTCCGCCGTTATCCGGCCCAGTTCCGCGCGCAAATCCAGCGATCGAAAGACGTCCTGCAGCGACTCGTTCAGCCCCATGATCGTGCCTAGACGCTGGTTGAACCAGTCGATCATCGCGCCGCGCGCGCCCGGCCAATATAGCGCGCCGAGCATTTGCCCGAACACCGTGCGATCGCCATCGCGGTATATGCGGCCCATGTTGAGCAGCGACTTGCGGCGTTTGATCTCCTCCGGGTCGCCACGTACCTCGAAACCGGCGGCGTAACCGCCATAAAGCACGAGCTTTCGGACGCGTTCGGGGTGCCGCGCAGCATAGGCAAGCGCGACTAAAGCGCCGTGCGATACGCCCAGGATGTCGAACCGGTCGACACCCGACGCCTCGACCACCGCGGCGAAATCGTCGAGCAGCGCGTCGAACGTCCACCGCGGCGGCTCCCGTTCCGATCGGCCGACGCCGCGCAGGTCGCTGCGGATCAGCCGGCGATGCCGCACGGCTTCGGTCGTCCAATGCCCCCAGGCAACCGAATCCCAATCGTCGTCGATCTGGTGGAACCACACCGCCGGTTGCAGCAACGGAAAGCCTTCGCCCATCGCCGACCAGGCGATATGGGTGCCGTCGGCCGACACGCAGATTCCGGTACGTTCACCCGCCTTCGCCTTCGCCAGCAAATTTGTCGGTTCATCCAGCGCGTCCGCGCCATTCGCCTTTGCCACCCTGCGCCGCCAGGTCGCCGGCGGTTCGCCGTATTCGCGTTTGAAGGCGCGCGTGAACGCGGCTTCGGAATTGAAGCCGACTTCGTACGCGACATTGCTGCTGCTCTGCCGGCCATCTCGCAGCAAGTTCCCCGCCATCCGCATCCGCCAGCGCGCGCAATAGCGCATCGGGGATTCACCGATCAGCGCGGTGAACCGGTCGGCGAAGGCGGAGCGCGACATCCCGACCTCGCGCGCCAGCCCGGTCACGTCCAGATCCTCGGCATAACGGCTGTGGATGATCGACAGCGCCTTTGCGACCGCGGGATCGCGCAGGCCGTTCAGCCATCCGCCCTGTCCTTCCGGCAGGCTGTCAATGTAGCGCCGCACGGCTTCGGCGAATAGCAATTCGGTCAGCCGCGCGACGACCGATGGCGGCGCGCGCCCGGCTGCGAAACGCAGCGAGCTTTCCAGCCATTCGTCCGACGCGCCGTCGCGCGCCTGGATCAGCATCACGCTCGGCAGGCTGTGAAGCAACTCGTTCTCGGGCGAGGTGCTGCCGAGGAACCCGCAATAGAGCGAGGTTTGATCGCCCGCTCCGTCGATCCGGATGCGGGCGGGTTCACCATTCAGCCCTGGTTCGATCAGCGTTTCCGACTCCACAGGCGGCAGGCCGGGCTCGGAATAGATCAAATGCTTGTCGTTGCGCGGCAGCAGGATGATGCAGCCCGTCTCGGCGATCGCCGCGGTCTCGCCGGGAACCTCGACCCAGATCCGCCCCGATCGTACGTAATGATAGGCGATCACGTGCGCGGGTTCGGCGAAGAAACTGGCGTAATGCTCCTTCGTGAATTGCGAGACGAGGCACGACGGTCCGCTCAGCTCGGCGTCGATCACCACGCCCCCGCTCAGCCGCATCGACGACAGAATGTCGCTCAGCACGTCCATGCCCGCTTGTCGCGCTTTCCGGCGTTTCGATCAAATGATTCGGGTGGCGGGTCATTCAATCCTTGCCGCGGCGGCGGTAGTTCAGCCGCAACAAAAAAAACCTTGGTCGCATCATCCGGTCGCGCAGCGGCGGGAGATATAAATCTTTGCCAATCAAGGGAGTATATCATCGTGAAGACTTACTTGTCCGCCGAAACCCGAAAGCGACTGATCGTCAGCTTCTGCACGCTGGTCTGTAGCGGCACTGCGCTGATCGGCGCGCTCGCTCCGTTCGGTCACGCCTGATTCTCTTTCTCGGAGAACGACCATGTACCGTGAATTCACGTATCAGAACGTGCTCGCCAGCGCGGAGCGCGCCGGATGGCGGCTCGATGACGTGTTCGGGCCGGACGACCGGCTCGATTTCGCCGCCCGGTTCATGCCCGAGGCGTTGGCCCGCACCGACATCGCTCCGGGACTCGACCCGCACGAACGGCTGCTGCTCAACCAGATCAGCGGGCATCAATATCTCAGCCTGTTTGGCGTGATCGAAGAGTTCATCCTGCCGTTCGTGCTCGATCACGCCCGGCCGCTCCTCAACACCGACGACTATCGCGTCCGCGCGTTGCTGCAGTTTGCGGGCGAGGAAGCGAAGCACATCCAGCTGTTTCGCCGTTTCCAGCAGGCGTTCGCCGCCGGGTTCGGCACACCGTGCCAGGTGATCGGCCCGGCCGAGGCGATCGCGGCGGAGGTGCTGCGGCACGATCCGCTCGCGGTGGCGATGGCGATCCTGCACATCGAATGGATGACGCAGGGCCATTATCTGGACAGCGTTCGCGACGATGGCGCGATCGATCCGCTGTTCAAGAGCCTGTTGCGCCGTCACTGGATGGAAGAGGCGCAGCACGCGAAGATCGACACGCTGATGGTGCTGGCGCTGGCCGACGCGCGGGGCGAACCAGCGATCCTGGCGGCGACCGACGAATATCTCGAAATCGGCGCGTTCATCGATGCCGCACTCGCACAGCAGGCCGAGTTCAACGTCGCCGCACTCGAACAGGCGATCGGCCATCCTGTCGCCGACCGGGCCGCGCTGATCGCGCAGCAGCACCAGGCCGCACGCTGGACCTATCTCGGTTCGGGCATGGTCCACGACCAGTTCGTCGACACGCTGGCGACGATCTCGCCCGGCGCGCGCGCCCGCGTGGCCGCCGCCGCCCCGCAATTCGGTTGATTATCAAGCAGAGGAGAAGAGCAATGTTGGACAATGTAAAAGACAAGACCGTCAACGACATCGATTTGGCGGCGCTCGGCGAGGTCGTCGAAGCGATCCAGGCGGACCCCGCGCAGGCGAAGGTAGCCTTTCATGTCACCAGCCGCTGGCAGGGTCAGACCCGCAGCGAAACCACAGTCGAGGCGGTCACGCTGGGCGGTGAGCGGATCGAGCGCGATTTCACGATCCTGGCCGACGAACCGAACGAACTGCTCGGCAACAACGCCGCGCCCAACCCGCAGGAGCTGCTGATGACCGCGGTCAATGCGTGCATGATGGTCGGCTATGTCGCGGGCGCCGCCACGCGCGGGATCGAACTGGAATCGCTGGAGATCGAGACTAAAGGCGAACTCGACCTGCGCGGCTTCCTCGGCCTCAGCGCCGACGTGCCCGCCGGATACCGCGCGATCGACTATGACGTGCGCATCAAGGGCGACGGCACCGCGGCGCAGTTCGCGGAAATCCACGAGAACGTGATGGCCACGTCGCCCAATTACTTCAACATCAACCGGCCCGTCCGGATGAACGGGAAGCTGACCGTTCGTTGATCCGGCGCGGTCGGTCGAGAGAGTCCTCCCGTCGCGTGCGGGAGGGCTCTTTCGCTGCACCCGGCAAACCGGCGATCAACGGCTTCGGGTCCACCTGCGTGTCCGGCAGAAAAGGCGACACACCCTGTTACAATGAGTAGGTCTTTGCTCTCCAGCCGAAGGCTGGGGCGATAGCTGCGGCCGCTTTTCGGATCGTAGGCGCGCCAATTGCGCCACTGGCCGTCCGCAGCCCGAAAATCGCTCAGCACCCGCGTTCCCGCGATCGAATGGTGCCTGGATCACGCCGGACTGGCGCCGGGCGATCTCGACGCGGTCGTCTTCTACGAACGACCAGGGCTGAAGTTCGAGCGCGTGCTGATGACGTTGCTGCGCAGTTTCCCGCTGTCGTGGCGCGCCTTCCCGCGGGCGATGAAGAACATGGTCGGCGAAAAGCTGTGGGTCCGCGGGATCATCGCGTCGCAACTGGAAATACCGGCGGCGAAGGTGATGTTCACCGAACACAATCTGTCGCACGCCGCCGCCGCATTCTTCCCCGCGCCGACCGACGAAGCCGCGATCCTGACCGCGGATGGGGTGAGCGAATGGGCGACGCTGACGGTCGAGCGCGGGATCAAGCGCGCCGACGGATCGGTCGACCTGTCGCTGCTGCGCGAGGTCCGCTTTCCGCATTCGCTCGGGCTCTTCTATTAGGCATTTACCGCGTATCTTGGTTTCAAGATCAACGAGGGCTAATATAAATGAGGGCCGAACTGGGGCTTCATCCAGTTAATCCCTTATAACACGCATTTTTAGATATTTAAGAATCCGCTTCGAGTCCTGTAAACGCACCGCTTTCCCAAACCCTCGGAAAAGCGTCTTTTCGGCCAACCCCGTAGAGGACTATGCGAGAACCGGCGGTCCAAATGGCGCATCATTCCCGTTCTGGCCTCTGACGGCAATCGCATAGTTCAGGCCGCAGTCCCCATAACGCTCCCATAAGCCAGACGTCGTGTACTATTGAGCGGCAGCCGTAGGCTACCGAAACCTCTGAAATGTTTCTCGGCGAGATCGTCGGACTGCAGCCTTGCGGTAGCGCTAGGCATTTACTGGAAGGGCAAATTCGTCGAACAGCTTGGCCGACGATCAAACCGCGACGCGGCGCGCCAATTCGTTTCGCTTTGCTTCGACTTCCGCGCGCGCGCGATCGAGCGTGTCGTTTTCGGTGGCCAGCAGCAGGCCCTCGATTACACGTTTCAGGTGATCGCGCATCGCCGCGCGCGCCGCTATCGGGTCGCGCCGTTGCAGCGCATCGAAGATCACCTGATGTTCATCGACGCGCGGCTGCACGCCGACGCTGCGCGCACGCTCCAGCATATGAGCGCACAGGGGCGAATTGTAGCGCGCGTCCCACAAGGATTCGACGACCCCGACTACCGCAGAGTTACGCGTCGCGCGGGCGATCGTGACGTGGAACTCGCGATCGGCGTGCTCGCCGCTGACATGCTGCTGATTCTCTCGCTCCATCGCAACAATCAACGTCCCAAGCGTGACCAGTTCCTCATCGGTGATCGACACTGCGGCAAGCGCCGCGGCCTCGCCTTCGAACAATCGCCGAGCCTCCGTCAGCTCGAAAGCGCCGATGTCGAGTTCCGTCGTGGCCGCTTCGGTGGGCGGGTTGTCGACAACGTAGATGCCCGATCCATGCCGGGACCGCACCAGACCGATCACTTCCAGCGCGATCGTCGCTTCACGGATCGTCGGACGACTGACCTTATGTTCTTCGGCCAATTCGCGTTCCGACGGGATGCGTTGTCCGGGCTGATAGTCGCCGCGCTGGATGGCCGCGGCGATTGCGGTCGCAACCTGTTGATAAAGTTTGCGACCGTCGGCTTGCAGCCCCGCCCCCGCCCCGGGATTGCCAAATGTTTGGATAAGTGCATCCCGAATCATGTCGATAATCCCGCCAGCGTCGCACCCACGCATACGCATAGCGTGGAGGATAGCACACGAAAAACCTGCTGGCACGCCAATTAGGCCTGACACTGCGCTTGCATGTGGCCCGACCATTATATAGGCAGTGTCAATAAAGTTAAAGTGCCGCGTCATCCAAAGGGCGGCGAACATGACGAGAGGATGGGATCCGTGCGAAGCGCGCTGAAACTGACGGGCCTGCTGCTGGCGGTCGCCTCGCTACCAGTCGCGGGCATTTGGAGCGCACAGGCGCAATCGGCAACCTCAGCAAGGTGGCGAGTACTCGTCCCCAGCACCGCGTTGACTGGCTGGACCAAGATGGGTGGTAAGGCGAGTTACACGGTTGAAAATGGTGAACTCGTTGGCCGTTCGATTCTGAAAACGCCTAACAGTTGGCTCGTCTCCGATGCGCAATATGGCGACTTCATCCTGGAATATGAGGCGAAGACCGATCCGAGGCTTAACTCGGGGGTGATGATCCGCGGGCAAAGTCGCTCCGATTACAAGAATGGCGTCGTGTTCGGCTATCAGGCCGAGATCGATCCGTCGCGGCGTGGCTGGAGCGGCGGGATCTACGACGAGCAGCGTCGCCAATGGCTTTACACACTGGGTCGCAACAAGGCCGCACACGACGCCTTCCGCTCGGGCGATTGGAATAGCTACCGGGTCGAGGCGATCGGCAACCGCATCCGCACCTGGGTGAACGGCGTGCCGGCCGCGGACATCGTCGATGACGCCGACGCGCGCGGCTTCATCGCATTTCAGGTCCACGCCGTACCCGACGATCCCGCGATGGCGGGGCTGGAAGCGCGGTTCCGCAACATCCGCATCATCACCACCAACCCCGCCGCGCACGCGTTGCCCGCCACCGCGCTGCCGCAACAGGACTGGGTGTCGAACCAATTGACCGAGGCCGAACGCCGCGCGGGCTGGAAGTTGTTGTGGGACGGCAAGACCAGCGCCGGATGGCGCGGCGCGAAGCTTGACCGTTTCCCGACGAAGGGCTGGACGACGACGAACGGCCTGCTGTCGGTCAGCCAGTCGGGCGGGGCGGAGGCGACGTTCGGCGGCGATATCATCACCACGCGCGACTATTCGAATTTCGAGCTGTCGGTCGATTTCCGGCTGGCGCCGGGCGCCAACAGCGGGATCAAATATTTCGTCGATCCCAACCTTCTGAAGGGCGATGGCTCAGCGATCGGGCTGGAGTATCAATTGCTCGATGACGAGCGCCATCCGGACGCCAAGATGGGCCGCGACGGGAACCGGACCCTGGCGTCGCTCTACGACCTGATCGCCGCGCGCAACCTGTCCGATCCCGATGCCTCGGGGAAGCGCTTCAACCCGCCGGGCGAGTGGAACCGCGCCGTGCTGATCGTACGCGGCAAGCACGTCGAACATTGGCTGAACGGCTTCAAGATGGTCGAATACGAACGCGGCTCGCCCGCATTCCGCGCGCTCGTAGCGCAGAGCAAGTACAAGAAATGGAAGTATTTCGGCGAGTGGGAAAAGGGGCCGATCCTGCTGCAGGATCACGGCAACAAGGTCGATTTCCGCTCGATCAAGATTCGCGAACTGTGACGGGGGATAACAACATGCTCGATCGCCGGACCATGCTGGGCGGAATCGGCGCGGCGATCGGCGTAGCCACGACCGCGAAAAGCTATGCTGCGATCAAGGGCGCGAATGACCGGCTCCGCGTCGCAACGATCGGCGTCAATTCTCGCGGCATGGCGCACGTTGCGGCCTTTTCAAAGACGCCCAATTGCGCGCTGACGCATATCGTCGACGTCGATTCGGACGTGCTGACGAAGCGGCTCGAGTCGTTCGCCAAACGCGGGCTTCCCGCGCCGAAGACCGAGCGCGACTATCGCCGCTTGTTCGATCGCAAGGCGGTAGACATCGTGACGATCGCGACCCCCGATCACTGGCATGCGAAGCTCGCGATCGACGCGATAGAATCGGGCCACCACGTCTATGTCGAAAAGCCGATCGGCATGGCCCCGGCCGAGGGCGAGGCGCTGATCGCGGCGACGAAGCGCACCAAGAGATTGCTTCAGATGGGTAACCAGCAACGATCGAGCGTCGAGACGATCGCGCTGAAGGGACTGATCGACGCTGGTGAACTGGGCGAGGTGTACGAAGCGCAGACCTGGTACGCCAACAACCGAAAGACGATCGGGCGCGGGCAGGAAATCGCGCCGCCCGCCAATCTCGACTGGGACATGTGGCAGGGGCCGCGGCCGCGCGGGCCGTATCGATCGAACCTGGTCCACTACAACTGGCACTGGTTCTGGAAGTACGGCACCGGCGAAATCTGCAACAACGCACTGCACGAGGTGGACGTCGCGCGCTGGCTTATGGGCGTCACCTATCCCGAAACCGTGTCTGCCGAGGGCGCGCGGCATTTCCACCGCGACGACGATTGGGAAATGTACGACACACTGGCGCTGAAGCTGGAATACGCAGGCGGCCGCAAGATCACGTGGGACGGGCACAGCTGCAACTCGCTGCAGCGCTATGGCCGCGGGCGCGGTGTGGTGCTGCTCGGCACGAAGGGCCATGCGCTCGTCGATCGCAATGGATTCCAGCTGTTCGATCTAGCCGACAAGCCGGTGAAGCAGATGCTGGTCGCGGCCGACGGGACGTCCGAAACGACCGGCACTATGGGCGAAGGCGCGCTCGACATCCTGCACGCAAGCAATTTCGTCGACGTGATCCGTGGGCGTGCGCGAGACCTCGCCTCGCCGGTGCGCGAGGGGCATATCAGCACTACGACCTGTCATCTCGGGAACATGGCGTACCGCACCAAATCCACGCTCAAGATCGACGCGACCACCGGCAAGCCAACTAGTCCCGAGGCGATGAAACTGTGGGCGCTGGACTATCAACCCGGTTGGGAAGTTAAGGTCTGACGTCCGCTGTAAAAACCCGCGTCGAGCGGTTCGCGGCGATGGGCACGCGCGTCGAACTGCACGTGTTCGGCGTGGGCGACGCCGATGCGCTGGCGAACGCGCGCGCCGCGGTCGAGGCGGTCGACGATGCGCTGACGATCCACCGCCCCTCCCCCGCGACCGCGCTGAACGAGCGGCTTGCCACCGGGCAGAGTGCGGCGATCGACGCCCCGATCCTGCTTGCAGCGCTTGCCGAAGTGGACCCGTTGGTCGCGCTGACCGGCGGCCTGTTCGATCCCGCCGCGGATGTGGCGAGAACGGGCGGATGGGCCTCGATAACGCTCGACGCAACCGCGGCGCGGATCAGCACAACGCGTCCACTCGCGCTAGACTTCGGGGGTTTCGGCAAGGGTTACGCGCTCGATCGTGCGGTTGCGGTGTTGCGCGACGCAGGGGTCGTCTCGGCGTTCCTGTCGGCGGGCGAGAGTTCGATCGCGGTCGTCGGACGGCATCCGCTCGACGTGCGCTGGCCAGTCGGCATCCCCGATCCGACCATGCCGGACAGCTTTCTGGTCGAACTGGAACTGGAGGACGAAGCGCTGTCGATCTCGTCCACGATCGGAGCCCACGCCGACGCCCCCGGCCGCAGCCCGACCGTCCGGCCGCACACGGGTGAGGTCGTCGCCACGCCGCGCACCGCGATCGCCGTCGAACGATCGGGTGCGCGAGCCGAAGCGATGAGCACCGCGTTGCTGATCGCCGATGATGCCGAACGCGCGCGCCTAATCGGTGACGAACGCGACCGCCGCTTCGTCTTCGGGCATACTATCTCATCGACCGATATAAAGGATTTGCGCCGCCATGGCCGACACGGAATTTGATCTCAGCCGCCGGTCGTTCATCGATCGCGTGCTGAAGGCGTCGGCCGCGGTCGGCATGGCGAGCGCTGCGCCTTGGGCGGGCGCGATCGCGGCCGAGCCGGGGCGGGAGCGCATCCGGCTGGGCGTGATCGGCACCGGCGATCGCGGCCGCGCCCTGATCCAGAACATCCTGAAGACCAAGAACTGCACGATCGCCGCGATCTGTGACGATTATCAGCCGTACCTCGACAAGGCGCGCGCGCTGCTTCCGGCGGGCACTCCCACCTATTCGGATCATCGCGCGATGCTCGATGCGAAGGGCCTCGACGCGGTGGTCATCGCGACCCCGCTCAATCTGCACGCGCGTCACGCCTTCGATTCGTTCGACGCGGGTCTGCATGTGTGGTGCGAAAAGGCGATGGCGCGGACCACCGGCGATTGCACGAAGATGGTCGAACGATCGCGCGCCAGCGGGCGCATCCTGCAGATCGGGCATCAGCGGCTGTTCAACCCGACCTATCTGAATGCCTTGGCGCGCGCGAAGGCGGGCGAGATCGGCACGATCACGCAGATTCGCGCGAGCTGGCATCGCAATCGCGACTGGCGCCGCGCGGTTCCGCCGGGCAGCGGGCTGGAGCGCAAGCTCAATTGGCGACTGTACCGCGAAAGCTCGGCCGGGCTGATGACCGAATTGTGTACGCACCAAATCCAGGTCGGCAACTGGTTCATGGATGCGCTGCCGACGCGCGTGATGGGATCGGGGAGCATCTGTTTCTGGAAGGACGGGCGCGAGGTGTATGACCATGTCGCGCTGATCTACGAATATCCGGGCGGGCGGAAATTCATCTACACCTCGCTGCTGAACAACGCACGCTACGGGTGCGAGGAACAGATCCAAGGCCACAAGGGTACGATCGAACCCGAACTCGGCCGCATCTTCAAGGAAGTGCCGCGCGTGCCCGCGCTCCGCCAGCTCGGCACCGACGTGCAGAAGAACCGCGTGCGGACGATCCCGATCGGCGGCGCGACCTGGTTTCCCGAATTGCCGATCACGACGCCCGGCGACTCGCTCGGCTGGAGCGAATATGACGAGACGATGCTGCAGTTCGAGGCGTTCGGCGAGGCGGTGAAGACGGGCGTGCCGGTGCCGGGGCTGCTGCGCCAGGCGTATCACGCGTCGATCGCATCCCTGCTCGGCGAACAGGCGATGGACGAACGGCGCGCGATCGACTGGCCCTCGTCGCTGGTGATGAGCGCGTAAGTCGGAGACGTTCCATCTACCTCCGTTCGTCCTGAGTAGGGACTGAGCGAAGCCGAAGGCCCGTATCGAAGGATATGCCCGGACGCCGGTCCTTCGATACGTCGCTTCGACAGGCTCAGCAGCCACTCAGGACGAACGGGGAGTTGGATCAGCGCATAGCCTTGGCATCCGCATCGGGATCGAAGCGCGGCACCAGCAGGTGGACGATCGCCAGCGCGACCAGATATGCGCTGCCCGCCCACAGGAATACCGGCAGGTAGCTGCCGACGGTATCGAGCACATGGCCGACATATTTGGCCATGATCATGCCGCCGACCGCGCCCGCCGCGCCGCCGATCCCCATCACCGATGCGACCGAACGCCGCGGGAAGGTGTCCGACACCATCGTGTAGAGGTTCGACGACCAGCCCTGATGCGCCGCTGCGGCCAGCCCGATGATCGCGACCGCCGCGGTCAGGCTGGACACCGTGCTGGCGAAGATGATCGGGGTGACGCACAGCGCGCAGGCCAGCAACGCCAGCTTGCGCCCGGCATTGACGCTGTAGCCGCGCTTGATCAGCGCCGACGACAGCCAGCCGCCACCGATACTGCCGACATCCGCCAGCAGATAGACCGCGATCAGCGGCGGGCCGAAGGTCTTGAGGTCCAGCCCGTGGCGCTTGGCGAAGAAGTCGGGCAGCCAGAACAAGAACAGATACCACACCGGATCGGTCAGGAATTTTGCAGTGACGAAAGCCCAGGTGCCGCGGTAGCGGAACAGCCTGCGCCACGGGATGCGCGCTTCCTCCGCATCGGTCGGCGCGTCGGAGTTGATATAGGCGAGTTCCTCGGCCGATACACTCTTGTGCTCGGCCGGGGCGCGGTAAAACCACAGCCACGCGATCAGCCAGATGAAGCCGAGCAACCCGGTGACGATGAACGCCGCGCGCCAGCCATAGTTTATCGCCAGAACGGGCACCACGATCGGCGTGGCGATCGCCCCGACATTGGCCCCGGCGTTCAGGATGCCCGCGGCCAGCGCGCGTTCCTTCTTCGGAAACCATTCGGCGACAGATTTGATCGCGGCGGGGAAATTGGCCGATTCGCCCAGACCGAGCGCAAAGCGCGCGATCGCGAAGCCGCCCGCAGTGCGGAACAGCGCGTGCGCCATCGCCGAGAGGCTCCAGATGCCGATCGCCCCGGCATAACCGAGGCGTGAACCGATCCGATCGATCAACGGCCCGCAGGCAAGCAGGCCGATCGCATAGGCTGCCTGGAACCAGAAGACGATGGTGCCGTAATCGGTCTCGCTCCAGCCCAGCTCGCCCTGCAGCGTCGGTTTCAGGATACCGATGATCTGGCGGTCGATGTAATTTATCGTCGTCGCGAAGAAGAGCAGCGCACAGATCACCCAGCGGACGTTGCCGGCGGGGCGTAACGCGGGGTTGGTCTGAGCACCCCCGACGTCCTGCAATATGTTCACGCACCTTCTCCCGTTTCGGCGTCCAGCGCCGCTTTTATTTCTCAGCCGAGCGCGTGAAGCGCTCGCGTCAGGATTGATTTGTCTTCGTCGTTCGGATGCCACGGCGCGGCGTAAAGGCCGTGCTGGCCGAACAGCGCATCGATGATCCCTTCGCGCCCGGCTCCGGCCCAGATGACGGCAAGTTTATTGGCCATCGGATCGGCGACCGGTTCACCGTCGCCACGAACGTGGACGATCCATGCGGCGAGCGCACGCAACGTGGCGGGACAGGTCCGACCCCGTGCCTGATTGACCGCGAGCGGCTCAAGCCAGCGCTGGACGATCTTTTGCGATCCGTCGGTCGCGATCTGCGCCAGCCGGTGCGGCAACGCCGGATTGGCGAAGCGCGCGAGCAGCGCCGCGGCGTAAGCGGACAGACCCTGCCCGGGCGCAGGGTCGAGGCTGGCTGCGGCCTCGTCGCGGATCAATTGCTCGATGACTGTTCGGATCGCCGGATCGGCGATCGCTTCGTGGACATGCGCGTGACCCGCCAGCAGGCCGAGATAGGCCAGCGCCGAATGCGCGCCGTTCAGCATCCGCAGCTTGGCGGCTTCGTACGGCGCGACATCGGCGACGAAGGCCGCGCCGCCCAGTTCCCAGCGCGGGCGTGGGCCAGCGAAGCGATCCTCGATCACCCATTGCCGGAACGGTTCGGTGACGACCGCTCCCGTGTCCTGCATATTCAGTATTTGCGCGATATCCGCGAGGTCGTTCGGCGAAGGCGCGGGGACGATGCGGTCGACCATCGAGGCGGGACATTTGCATTCTGCGGCGAACCAAACCGCCAGCGCCGGATCGATCCGATTGAGCCAGTTCGTCAGCGCGGCAGATAGCGCGCCGCCGTTGTCGGCAAGATTGTCGCATGACAACAGGGTCAGTCCCGGCAGCCCGGCAGCGCGGCGGTCGGCCAGCGCACGCGCAAGATGATGATAGATCGTACCCTCCGCGCGCTCCATCACTGCTACGTCGAGCGCTCCGTCGGGCAGACGGTGATAGCCCTTCTCGGTCACCGTCAGCGTGACGATCCGCGTGTCGGGCGACGCAAGTGCGCGCGCCACCGCGTCAGGCGCTTCGGGCGCGACGATCACGTCCCGCACCGCGCCGATCAGTGAGGAGCGCGCGCCATCCGCACTGCGTTCTGTGACCGTGTAGAGTCCGTCCTGCGGGCCGATCGCATCGCGCACGACGGGCGAGCGGAGTGACACGCCAGTGATCGCCCAATCGCGATCGCCGCCCGTCATCGCGGCGTCGGTGTAGACGGCTTGATGCGCGCGGTGGAACGCGCCGATGCCGAGATGGACGATGCCCGCGCGCTGCGCCGCGCGATCATAGTCCGGACGCACCACCGCCGACGGCAGGCGATCGACCGTGACGGCGGACAGCCTCACACCTTATACGCCCGCCGCGCGAGCCCGTTGGTCAGTTCGTGCGCGACGTCGACCGCTTCCCACTCCTCCAGCCGATGTTCGGCGACCAGCTTTGCTAGGAAAGCGCAATCGACCCGGCGCGCGACATCGTGCCGCGCGGGGATCGACAGAAACGCGCGCGTATCGTCGTTGAAACCGACGGTGTTGTAGAAGCCCGCAGTCTCGGTCGTCATCTCGCGGAACCGGCGCATCCCCTCGGGCGAATCGTGGAACCACCAGGCCGGGCCAAGCTTCAGGCACGGATAATGCCCGGCCAGCGGCGCGAGTTCGCGCGCGTAGGTCGTCTCGTCGAGCGTGAAGAGGATGATCGTCAGATCGCGTTCGTTCCCGACGACATCGAGCATCGGTTTCAGTGCGGTCACGAAATCGGCGCGCATCGGGATGTCCGCGCCCTTGTCCCGCCCGTGGCTGTCGAACAGCGCGGCATTGTGGTTGCGGAAGGAACCGGGATGGATCTGCATCACCATGCCATCCTCGACCGACATCCGCGCCATTTCGGTCAGCATCTGCGCGCGGAACAGGTCGGCGTCCTCCGGCGTGGGGTTTGTAGTAATGCGCGCGAACAGCGCCTCCGCTTCGACCGGCGACAGATTGGCGGTGCGCGCAGACGGATGGCCGTGATCGGTCGCGGTCGCCCCCGCGGCGCGGAAATCGGCGCGGCGCTTGCGGTGCGCGGCGAGATAGCCCGGCCAGCGCCACACGTCCTCGCCGGTCAATTCGGCGAAGCGCGCCATCGCCGGGCGGAACGCCTCATGCTCGACATCGATCACGCCATCGGGCCGGTACGTCGTCACCACGCGCCCGCCCCAGCCCGACGCGCGGATCGCGTGATGATGCGACAGATCGGCATCCGCGCCTTCGGTGGTGGCGAGGAACTCGATCCCGAACCGGTCGAACAGCGCACGCGGGCGAAACGCGGGGGTCGTCAGCTTCTCGCCAATCGCGTCGTAATAATGGTCGGCGGTCGAAGCATCGAGTTGGACGTCGAAGCCGAGCATCTCGGCGAAGACATGATCGAGCCACAGCCGCGAAGGCGTGCCGCGGAACAGGTGATAGTTTTCGGCAAATGTGCGCCACGCGACGCGCGGATCGGTATCCGGAACGCCATCACGCGACGGAACGCCGAGCCGGTCGAGCGCGATGCCCTGGCTGTAGAGCATCCGGTAGAGGTAATGGTCCGGCGACAGCAGCAATGTCGTCGCATCGCTCCACGCTTCGTCGGTAGCGAACCAGCGCGGATCGGTGTGGCCGTGGGGCGATACGATCGGCAACGTCGCGACCTCACCGTATATCGTCCGCGCGATCGCGCGCTGGTCGGGATCGCTGGCGAACAGGCGATCGGGATCGAGACGGAGCGGACGGGCCATGTTCAGGCCTCCTGCAACTGGCGGATCGACGACATGGCGTGCGCGATGCCGCGTTCCAGACCGCGCAATTCGGCGAGACCGCGCATCCGCCCGATCAGCGAATAGCCGGGATTGGTCAGCCGACTCAGGTCGTCGAGCATCTGGTGACCATGATCCGGGCGCATCGGAATCGACCGGCCTTCGCGCATTTGAAGCGCGTGGACCGCAGCGACGATCGCACTCATGTTCGCGTCGCCGCCAAGGTGCGTCGCCTCGTGAAACGCGCCACGCGGTTCACGCTGGACCGAACGCAGATGGAGGAACCCGATCCGGTCGCCAAGCCGCTCCACCATCCCCGGCAGATCGTTGTCGGCCCGCACGCCAAGCGACCCGGCGCAGAAACACAGGCCGTTCGACCGATTGGGCACCCGCGCGAACAATGTCGCCAGATCGTCCTCGGTGCTGACCACGCGGGGTAGTCCGAAGATCGGGAACGGCGGATCGTCCGGATGGACCACAAGTTGCAGGCCGAGATCGTCCGCGACCGGGCATACGGCTTCCAGGAATGCGACATGATTGTCGCGTAGGCGATCGGCATCCACATCGGCATAGGCCTCGATCGCACGCAGAAATTCCGGCGAGGTAAAGCTTTCCTCGCTGCCGGGCAGCCCCGCGATGATCGTGCGTTCGAGCGTGTGGCACTCCTCATCCGACATGTCGGCGAAGCGCCGTGCGGCAGCCTCCAGCGTCGCCGCATCATAGTCGCGCTCGGCGTATGGGCGGCGCAGGATATAAACATCGTAGGCGGCGACCGCCTCCAGTTCGAACCGCAGCGCCAGCGCGCCGTCGGGCATCGGCCAGGCCAGATCGGTCCGTGTCCAGTCCAGCAGCGGCATGAAATTGTACGTGACGACGGTGATCCCGCACGCCGCGATGTTGACGAGGCTTTGGCGATAATTCCCGATCAGCCGATCCCAGTCCGGCCCGCGCGTCTTGATGTCTTCGTGGACGCTGAGACTCTCGATCACGGTCCAGCCGAGGCCCGCCGCCGCGATCTCGCTTTTGCGGCTGGCAATCGCGTCGCAATCCCAGATGTGGCCGTTCGGCACGTCGTGCAGCGCGGTCACCACCTCACACGCGCCCGCCTGGCGGATGTCGCGCAGGCGAACCGGGTCGGTCGGCCCGAACCAGCGCATCGTCTCCGTCATCAACACGGACTTGCCTTCCCTCCCCTCATCGACGCCGCAGCACATATTCGGCACGTTTTGCCCTAACAGATGTAAAAGTGGTGTACCAGTGCGCGCGAATTGGTAAGGCAAGATTATTCATCGCCCGCGACGTTCGTCAACGTTACCGGCCTTGGAATATCTGAAGGGAAAATAATGGCGCGGATCGTCGTTGTCGGTGAGGGGATGCTCGAACTGTCGCGGGTCGGCGCGCATTGGCGGCTGGGTCATGGCGGCGACACGCTCAATACCGCGATCCATCTGGCGCGGTTGGGCCGCGGCGTGTCCTATGCGACCGCATTGGGCGCGGATGCGTTCAGCGAAACGCTGCGCACCGCATGGTCTGCCGAGGGTCTCGACATATCGTTGATCCTGACCGATCCCGATCGCCAGCCCGGACTGTATGCGATCAGCACCGATCCGCTGGGCGAGCGCAGCTTCGGCTATTGGCGCGGTGAGAGCGCGGCGCGTCAGCTTTTCGCGTTGCCCGGCGTAGACCGCATGATCGCCGCGGCCGAAACCGCCGATCTGCTGGTATTCTCGCTCATCAGCCTCGCGATCCTGCCGCCGGAAGGACGGGCGGCGCTGTTCGACCTGTGTCACAGGGTTCGCGCGCGTGGCGGACGAGTGGCGTTCGACAACAATTATCGCCCGCGCCTTTGGGAAAGCGCCGCTACGGCCCGCGCGGCCTGCGACCAGGCGATCGCGCTGACCGACATCGGGCTGCCGACGATCGACGACGACATCGCGCTCGCCGATCTTCCCGCAAACGCACGTGATGCGGCAGCCGTCCGCGACCGGTGGCGCGCGCTCGGCGCGCGCGAGATCGTGGTGAAACTGGGCGGTGCGGGATGCTTGGTCGACAATGAGATCGTGCCGCCGTCGGCGGTGCTGACGCCTATCGACACCAGCGGCGCGGGCGACGCTTTCAACGCCGGTTATCTTCACGCAAGACTGGCGGGCATCGCGCCACACGATGCCGCGCGCGTCGGGCACCGGCTTGCGGGATGGGTCATCATGCGGCCCGGCGCGGTCCCGGCCAGCGCGCCCGACGCGCCCTATCAAGAGTGACCGGCCAGGACCGGCTGGTCCGCCCGCGTCGCCGTTACGTTCACTATTGCGATCGGTCATGGCGACCGTGATCCTCCCCATACAACGGCATGACCCGGCGACGCCCGGCCGCCGCGGCATCGGCCAGAGCTGGCCGATGCCGTTTCCACCTAGAACTGGAAGTTGACCGCCAGCGCATAGGTGCGACCGAAATAGGACGTGTACAGCGGATCCTGCCGCACCGTGTCGACGGTGAGGCGATTGGTTTCGTTGGTGATATTCGACACTTCGGCGATCAGCTTGATGTTCTCGTTGATGTTGTACGAGGCGGACGCGTCGACGAAGATCGAACTCGCGTTTGAGGTCGAGTCCGCGTCGACCGAGCCGCTTGGCACCGCCGTGAGGAACGCCGCCCGGTAGTTCACGGTCGACCGGATGCTGAATTTATCGTCCTCGTAATACAGCGTTCCGCTCGCGGTTTCCGGCGACAGGCCGACCAGCGGCGCCGTGCGAGAGAGCGTCGGCGAGATGACGTAGTTGATGTTCGAGCGGACGCGGGTGAAGTTGCCGAGCGCGCCGAAATTGCTGAGCGCCCCCGGCAGGAAGCTGAAGGGCAATTGCAAATTGACTTCGAACCCCCGCAACGGCCCGCCCGGCGTGTTGTTGCTGCGCTGGACCGTAAACAGATCGGTCGGGCGGAGCTGTGTGCCGTTCAGCAGGGTCAGCGGCAGGCCGATGTCCTGGAACGCGACCTGCTGGCTCGTCGTCTGGATGTAGGTCTCGATGTTTTTGTAGAAATAGGCGACCGAGATCAGCGAACCCGGCGCGAAATACCATTCAAGCGCCGCATCGAACGTGTTGGCGCGGATCGGTTCAAGGAAAGGATTGCTGAACGACGCGGTCTGGATGACGAGATTGGCAGACCCCGCCGGTATGAGCTGACCGTAAGCCGGACGGGACATCACACGGGCGACGGAGGCGCGCGCGATCAGGTTGGACGTTACGTCCAGCGCCAGATTGGCCGACGGCAACCAGTCGTCGTAGCTGCGGCTGACCTCCGAAATGACGAAGCGCGACGGATACAGCGATCCGGCCGGCGCGGCGGTGGTGATCGGACCGTAGGCGTCGAGCTTTGTGTGGACATAGCGCACCCCGGCGTCACCACGGAGCGTAACGGGCAATGTATTCTCGGTGTTGAACTTGACCATGGCATAGCCCGAACCGTACTTTTCCTCGACTCCGCCGAACGTCCCCTTCGCACAATCGATGCTGCAGTAAACGTAGCTGTCGAGATTGGCCGCGCTGCGAAACTTGTCCGGATCGATCGAGACGAAATCCTGCAACAGTCCATCCAGATTCTTGCCGACTCCGCTGGTTACGGAGGTGAAGCTGGACAGCGAGACGCCGGCTGGCAGGCTGAGTGGCGTATTGGTTGCGAGCTGTCGCTCACGCGCGGTATATTTGTTCGTGCGATACTGGCCGCCGACCTGCACCGTGAAGTCGGGCGCTGCCTCCCACTCGCCGTTCAGTTCGAACGTCTTGCTGGTTATCGTGTTGCGGCGAATGAAGTTCGACAGCTGGCCACGCTGGTCTCCGTTCGGCAGCGGCGGGCCGTACTGGAACAGCGCAGGGTTCGTGATGTCGATCCCGTAACCGATTTTTGGAACATCCGCGTTGTCACGGAAATCGATCGAGAAGTTGCGCGTATCATTCGAATCGATCGCAACCTGCAGGCGGTTGACGTCCAGCTTCGATTGATTGATCCCGGCCAGGCCGAAGACTCGAAAGGTATCGGAGAAGCGGTGATCGATGTTCAGATTGACCTGCCGATACGTCGAGGTGAACCGCTCGCTCTGCATCTCCGAACGCAAATCGACACCATCGAACAGGCCGTGGACCAACGACCCGTTATCGTCGACCTCGATCTCGCGAACGGACGTCAACGGCTGTCCGTTGTTCGAAATCGCGCGGCCGAATGAACGCGCATCGAAATACTGGTCGAGGCGGTCGACCTTGAAGCGCGAATAAAGTCCGTCGACCGAAATATCGGTGTCGTCGGTCGGCTTCCACTGCAGCGTCAGGGTGCCGGCGAGACGCTCCTGATCCTGACTGCTTCTTACCGGTCGCGGAAGACGCGGCAGGAACACGCCGCCACCCGGACGGCCGTTCACGCCGGTGCGGCTCATGATATAATCATAGGCCGCCTGCGTGCCGGTGCGCGGATTGCCGGTGCTGCAATTGTTGGCGTCCGAACCGATCGGCGTACCGTTCGGCTGGGTATAGCCGACAACGGGGCTCGTCACCGGCGCCCCCTTGTAAACATACCCGACCGGCGTGCAGAACGGAAAGATTACGCCGGCATTCGCAGTGCCCGCCGGCTGCGCCTGACCGTAAACGGTGGTCGGCACGACATCGACCGCCGAATAGGCGAATTCGTCGATATGCCGTTTCGAATAGGCGACGCTGCCGAGAATACCGAACGTGTCGCCGAACTTCTTTGCGACCAGCGCGGACAGGCGCGGATCGACCTTCTTGCTGATGTCGTTGTAGATGCCGCGTGCGGTGCCCGAAAAGGTGAAATCCTTCTTCTGATCGAACGGCTTGGGCGCGCGCAGATCGACGGTCGCGCCCAGCGACCCCTCCTCGACATCCGCCGACAGCGTCTTGCGAACGGACAGCGCGGAGAAGATTTCGGTCGGGAATGTGACGAAGTCGAACGAACGACCGGTGGCGACACCCCCACGAATGTCGCTGCCGCTAACCTGCGACACGCCCTCCATTCCGTTGATGCGCACGCGGGTGAACTGCGCGCCAAGGCCACGGACCGAGATGTTGCGCCCTTCGCCGCCGTCGCCGCGCGACAGCGCCACGCCGGGTATCCGCTGCATCGATTCGGCCAGGTTGGAATCGGGGAACTTGCCGATGTCCTCGGCGACGATGCTGTCGATCGCGGCGGTTTCATTCCGCTTCAGGTTCAGCGCGCTGTTCAGCGAGGCGCGGAAGCCCGTGACGACGATGTCCGCTTGTTGCGACGACGGATCGGCCTCGGCCGGATCGGCTGGCGGCGAACTGGCTTGAGTCGGATCGGGTTGAGGCGGAGCGGTGCGCCCCTCTTCGCTTGTCTGGCCGGTTGACGGCGTTGGTGCTTGTCCGGCCACTTGAGCCGAGGCAGGCGCGGCGAGCAGCAAGCCGATGAAGCTCGTCGAGATAAGCAGTTGGCGCTTATCGCAGCTTTTGCGGTTCAAATTCCCTCTCCCTGTACCCAATCCCGCAGAGGCTCCGCGGCCGGGGCTCTATTCCTGATGATGGTCTTGTAATTATCGCTGGTCGGTCAGGTATCATTGTCGGTTAGGCATGACAATCCTGTTGTATGTGGCCGGACCAAAATCTATTGACGTTATCGAAGGGCTGCGGGTCAGTTGCCGCCCATCGGCATGACGAGCACATCCGCGCCGACTGGCAAACGGATTATCATCTGAGGGGATGACGGCTTTGGAAGATACGAACCGACGCACAATTTTAGGATTTGGCCTTACAGCGGGCTTGGCTGCCGGCTTCGCCGCCGACGCACTTGCTCAATCGGTCACGCGTGGCGATGCGCCGACCGAGGGCGCAATCGCCCGGCCCGCACCGGAGGCGAAGTACCGCGTCCCGTTTGCCGTGATCGGGCTGGATCACAATCACATCTACGGCATCACCGACGCGATCATCCGCGGCGGCGGCGTTCTCTCCGCCTTCTATGCGACCGATCCGAAGCAGATCGCGACGTTCCGCAAACGATACGGCGACATCCCGTTGGCGCGGGCGGAAGATCAAATCCTCGAAAACCGCACGATCAAACTGGTCTGCAGCGCGGCCATCCCCAACCTGAGGGCGCCGCTGGGCATCCGGGTCATGCGCGCTGGAAAGGACTATCTCAGCGACAAGGCTGCCATGACCACGCTGCGGCAGCTTGCGGATGTTCGCCGCGCGATCAAGGAAACCGGCCGCATATTCGGGATCATGTATTCCGAGCGGCTCGAGGTGCCCGCAGCGGTCATGGCGGGTCAGCTCGTCCACGATGGCGCGATCGGCCGCGTGATCCAGACGGTAAACCTCGCACCTCATCGATTGGCCGCGCCGACCCGGCCCGACTGGTTCTGGGATCCGAAGCGCAACGGCGGCATCCTGACGGACGTCGGCAGCCATCAGGCCGATCAATTCGTCTATCTGACCGGCAGCAAGCGCGCGCACGTCGTCGCGTCGCAGACAGGTAATTTCGGCAATCCCGGGCATCCGCAGTTCGAGGATTTCGGCGATATGATGCTGAGCGGCGACGGTGGCGCCGGCTATGTCCGCGTCGACTGGTTCACGCCGGACGGCCTGCCGACCTGGGGCGACGGCCGCCTCTTCATCCTCGGCACCGAAGGGTACATCGAGCTGCGGAAGTATGTCGACATTGCGGGACGGCCGGGCGGCAACCATCTGTTGATCGCCGATCGCAAGGGCACGCGCTATCTGGATTGCTCGAAAGTGCCGCTGCCGTTCGGCCCGCAATTCGTCAGCGACATCGTAGAGCGCACGTCCACGGCGCAGGATCAGGAAGGGGCGCTGCTCGCCGCCGAACTTTCGCTGACTGCGGAGGCTCGTGCGATCCGGGCCAAATAGGCAGCATGCGTTGCGGCGATCGTCGCTTTGCGATACATTTGTGGCGGTGCCGAGGTTCGCAGGGAGTGCGACGATGGCCGATATCGAAGTCGTTTACGAACCGATCGCGATCAACAGCGGGCCGGTGACCGTCGCGGTCAACGGCCTCGACGACATCAAGCTTGCGATCCCCGATCCGATCAAGACCGAGACGACGCTGAAGCTGCCGGACACGTTTAAGAGCGACGGCAAGTTCGCTTTCAGCATCCCAGAGCCGATCCGCACCAACGCTACGGCCGATTTGGGTCTTCGCGCCGGGATCGATCTTCAGCCGGTGGTGGTCGATCAATGCCTGCGCCTGTCGCTCGGGCCGCTGCCGGCGACGCGGATATGCCTGCCCAATCGCCAGCATGTCGGGCTGACTCTGTTCGGCATCGAGATATTCGGCATCACGTTGGAGGGTGAAGCCAACATCCTCGTCAGCGAACCCGATCGCCAAACCCGGATCGTGAAGACCGCGTCCGCTCATCCGACTCCGGCGCGTCCGAAATCCGCCCATCATGGCGCCGGAAGCGACGGCGTTCGTATCCGGCTTGGCGATTGAGGAACGAGGGCGATGGCCACGATCGATCCTGTCGACTGGCCGGCCGATCGACCGCTTCGGTTCTCGGGCGCGCCATCGTCGTTGCGCGCGCCGGTCGTTACCCAGGCTAATCAATCCCAACCGCAGCTACAGGCGTCGTTGACCGGCGTCACGGATGCGTCCGGCATTGGTCTTGCGGCGCGCTCGATCGGGGTGATGCGAGGCCAGATCCGGCTCCGGCTCGATCCGGCGACGCCGCCGGGCCGCTACGAAGGCGGCGTGGAGATTGCCGGGGTCGCGCGACCGGTCGTGATCGACGTCGTCGAGACGGTCGATCTGTCCATTCGGCCGCAGCCAGTGGTGATCGACCTGGCGATGGGAGTGCAGCAGGAGGCGGTCATCGCGATCGACAATCGCGGCAACGTCCCGCTCACGATCGACCTAAGCGGCGACTATCCGCTTGGCGAGGAGATCGCGATCTTCCCCGACCGGATCGAGCGCGACACGGGCGATGCGCTTCAGCGGCTTGCGGACCTGTTCGCCAGGACGATCGGAACCCGGACGCGGCGCGCAATGCGCGAGGCCGGGACCGTGACGCTCGCGATGGCCGACGGGACGATGCGCATCGATCCGGGAGCGACCCAGACGGCAGCGGTGCGCGTGACCCTGCCCGAAGGCCTGTCCCCGAATGGTCGCTACCGCGCCTTCATACCGGTCTATACCGTCGATCTCGAATTGGTAGCCGTCACCGCGACGAAGCCGCCGCAGGAAGAGCGGCCCCGCGTACGAAAACGAGGAGCTTCGACATGATGCGAACCGCAATCGTTCGAGAAAAGCCCGCCGGGACCGACCTGGGCCGAATGGCGAAGGACATGCTGCAACCTTGGGCCGACGCGTACGAAAACTGGCGAACCGGCGTCGCCGGCATGCTCGATCGCCGCCCCGCCAAAGGCGATTGCTGCGCGAAATGCGCACCGGACGATTGCAGTTGCCGCTGTTGCGTTGCCGACAGCGATCTGCTCGTCGAGGCGCGCGTGGGCGAGCGCCGGGTCGTTCCGATCACCATCGAAAACCACTGGCGGCGTGAGCGTGATATCGAGCTGGAACTGTCGAGCTGGACCAATGTGGACGGCGTCCAGATCAGCGGCCAGATCGCCGGGCCGACCTCGTTCAAGCTCGAGCCGTGCGGCGAGGCAAGAGTGGTGCTGGTTATCGAAATCGGCGGTGGCGGCACCGACGATAACCAGCGCACCGGCGACGTCAGGCAATGCGCCGTCGCCTATGCCGATCTGCGAGTGAAGGGCTGCGATATTCGGCCGATCCGCATCGCGGTGGCGGTGCTGCCGCGCGATTGCGACGACTATGTCGTCGATTGCCGCTGCGGGTGCTGCTGACATGGCCACCGATTTCTCCCAAGCGGCCGGTTCGCTGAGCCGCACGACGTCGTCGCTCGCACGGCGCTGGGCGACGCAGCGACTGTCGGCGGTGCAGAGCTACGGCCGCATCCTCGCCGACTATGGCAACGGCCGGGCCAGCGGCCGCGCCGCAGCGCAAGCTTATGCGAAGCTGGCGATGGAGGAAGCGGCCCGCTATCCGGCCGACGCGTTCCAGCTCGCGACGGACTATGTCTCCGCCGTGGCGCGTGCCGCCGGCCTGTCGACCGCAGTGGATAAAGAAACACGGTCGTCCCCGGTGATCGACATAGAAATGTCGGGGCCGAGCGGCGGCGTGGCGAGCCGCGACTTCGTGCTGGAGAACCCGCATGACAGCGCGGCGGACATCGCTTTCACCGCCTCCAATTTTCTGGACGATGAGCGCGACGTGAAAGCGAAACCGGTCTTCGCGCCGGCCAAGTTCTCCATCGCCGCGTGCGGTGAGCAGACGGTCACGGTCAGCGCCAAGCTGGATCCGCGAAAGTTCAAGCCCGGCGTCAGTTACCGGTCGAACGTGGCGGTCGAAGGGTTCGACGACATGATCGTGCGAGTCCACCTGATCGTCACCCCGGCAAACTGAACCGGCGTGCCCGGCCGCGCCGTCGTCATCGTCCGTGCGCCCGGCGCGGCACCTGCCGCCTTGCTGGATCGCGCGCTCGATCAGGTGGGTTTCCGGGCGCGCATCGTCGCCCAAGTGAAGAGGGCGAAGACCGGTTTCACCGCAATCATCGCGCCTGCGCTCGATGCGTTTGCGGCCGGATCGCCGACGGCAACCGATCCGCGTCTGGTCGAGCATCTGATTGACGCCTTGTTCGATTCCGGCGCGACCCGGGTCGATGTCGGCGCGACGCGCGACAGCAGCGCGTTGTGGCTCGAGAATCGCGATCCGTTCATGGTCGCCGACCTGCTGGGCTATCGCTACGAAACGCCCAAGGGCCGACCGTATGACGTGATCGACTTCGCCGACGATGTTGTCGAAGGTGCTTTCCCCGACACCAGCCCGCTCGCCGGAACCGCGTTGTCGCGTGCATGGCTAGAAGCCGATCTGCGCATCGTCTTCGCCGCGAACCGCAGCGACGAGGATGACGGCTATGCGCTCTGCCTCACCACGCTGCTGGGCGTGCTGCCGCTGACCGACAAGGACTATCACTACCGGCTGCGGCGCGATCCCGGTGAGGTCGTCGCGGCTTTGCTCGATCGCGCGCCGGTCGATCTCGCGTTGATCGACGCGGTCGTCAGCGCGCATGGCAATGGCGGCGGGCGGTCGCCGCGGCCGATCGTCACCGACACCATCATCGCCGCCACCGATCCGGCGCTCGCCGATCATCACGGCGCGGTCCTGATGGGGCTCGATCCCTACGTCTCGCGCGTGGCTGCGCCGGGTCTTCGCAAGCCCGGCCTGCTTGCCGGCGTCCGCACGATGGGTGCGCTCGGTCCCTATCCCGGCTGGATCAACGTCGATCCGCTGCTGATCGAATCCAACCGGCTTCGGCGTCAGTCGGTCGCGATCGACCGTTCGGTCCGGCCGCTGCTCCAAGCGGTCGACCGAGATCTGTTCCCCTTCTCCAACCCCGCGATCGATCGCGCCAACGCCACGCTCGCCCCGTTCTTCGACGGTGCCGAGGATGCCAACCTGCTTGCCTTGTTCAATTTCTGGCTCGGGCAGCTCGCCGCCGCACAAGCCGCCTGGGCGACGCATTTCGACAAGGATTCGCTCCACCGCATCGACGCCCCGGTCAACATCGATCCCGCTTCGGTGTCCGATGCAGCATTCAACGGGATCGCCGGCGAGCTGCTGCCGCTCGTCGACCTGCTCTGCGGCATCCCGGCCGATGCGACCGGCCTGCGCTGGCGGTCGCACGACGGTGCGATCCTGTTCGACGGCGTGCGGCGCTACCCGATCGCGTTCGACACCTTCGTGGACGCGGTCGAGATCCACCGCACCATCCAGTTTATGAACGACTATATCGGCGGCAGCGCGATCGTCGTCGCGCGTGACGACGCGGGCCGCGTTACCCGGCAGGTCGAGCGCAACCTCTATCTGCCGCAGCCCAACTATTCGATCCTGTTCGGCGGCGAGGTCATCGATGTGACCAAGATCGAGGCGGTCGGATACGCCCCGCGCCGCCAGCAGATGGTGTGGAAGACGGTCAAGAGCGCCAACGATTCCGCCATCGCCGACGACGGCATCGTGACCTTCGAAGCGCTCGGCGACGACACGCTCGTCACGATCTGGGGCCGCCAGCTCTTCCGTCTGCCCCCGCTGCTCGCCGCGATCGACCTCGATCTCTTTCCGACGCTCAAGCAATTCCTCGTCACCGACGCCTATCGCCGCTTCTTCCGCCGCACCTTCGCCAATCTGGAGGCGGTCGCCGAGGGCCGCGACATCCATATCGGCCGCGCCTGGGCAGAGGAAGACGAGCCTTTGCCGATCGAACGGATCACCGAGTTCGTGAAGTCGCTCGGCGAAAGTCACGATCTCGACCTGATCGGCTGGATCAAATCGCTAGGCGAGCGTCCCGACACCAAACCGAAGCCGATCCGCATCGACGACGACGGCTTCCGCCACTTTGAGGCGGCACCGCGCACGACGACGCCCAGCAAGACGCGCGCGATGGGCAATATCCTTGCCGATCTGCAGCACGCGGCGCGGGTCGATGCGGGGCTAGTTCAGTGAGGGCGCTGGTCACCGGCGCCAACGGGCTGATCGGCGCCAATCTGCTGCGCGAACTGCTTGATGACGGCCATGAAGTCGTCGGCCTCGTGCGTCCGACCAGCGACCTGTCGCACATCGCGCGGCTTCCGGTCCGGCTTGAATATGGCGACGTGCTGGACCCGCAGTCGCTCGCAGCGGCGGCGGTCGGCTGTGATGTCATCTTCCATACCGCGGTTCACTTCGCTTATTGGGGCCATGCGCCAGACGATCTCGCGCGCACCGCGGTCGAGGGCAGCCGCAACGTGCTTGCCGCCGCGCGCGACGCCGGCATCGGCCGGGTCGTGATGACCTCGTCGTCGGTCACGCTCGGCGCGTCCTACACCCCGGACGTCCGCAACGAAGCGCGAACAGCGCAGGACGACGCCGACGAGCCCGCCTATGTCCTCGCAAAGATCGCGCAGGAACGCGAGACGATCGGCGTCGCCAAACGGCTGGGTGTCGAACTGGTGATCGCCTGCCCGACGATGAGCGTCGGCGCGTTCGGCACGTCGCTCGGGCCCAGCAACGGCGTCATCACCAGCTATCTCGCCGATCCGCTGCAACTGACCTGGGCGGGCGGCTGCAACATCGTCTCGGTGCGCGATGTCGCGCGTGGCCATATCCTTCTGGCCGAACGCGGCGCGCCGGGTGAACGCTATGTGCTCGGCTCCGAAAATCTCGGCTGGCGCGACATCCACGAACGGATCGCGACGCTCGCCGGGGTCGCGCCGCCGGGTGAGACAGCGAGCGCCACGGCCTGCTACTGGATCGCGCTCGCCGAAGAGACACGCGCGCGGGTGACCGGCAAACCACCGCTCGCGACGCGCGCGCAGGCCAAGATGGTCGGCCGTTATTATTGGTATAGCCATGATCGCGCCGCCGCGCTCGGCTATGCCCCCCGCCCCGCCGCCGACGCGCTGGCCGAAGCGATCGCCTGGCTCGCCGCCAGCGCGCATGTTGCACGCGAGACGCGCATGAAAATGCGGCTCGCCCGCCCCGTCCAGACCGCCCGCGCCGCCGCCGCGAAGATCGAGCGGAGGTTCGCTGCATGAAGGCGTTCCACTGCCTCGTCGGCCTGCGTCAGCCGCTGACCCGCGTGGCACCCGCGATCCGCGATCGCCTGCCCGAAATCGCGCCGGCGCTGGACGATGTGGAAATCATCCGCGCCGTCGCCCGTGTCGAGCAGCCCTGCGGCGGCGTAAAGCTGGTGAACGAATGGCGGGTCAACCCGAAGCTGCCCGCCGCGCTCAACGGTCATATCACGCCCGATATGCTTGGCTGGCTCGATCACGCGGACTGGTCGGCGGATCTGACGCACTGCCGCTGGCGGATCGAACCCTACTTCATGGCGGAAGCGATAAGCTGCGAAGGCGAGACGCGGTTCGAACCGGCGATGGGCGGCCGCGGCACGCGTGCGACCTTCGAGGGCAGGCTCGACATCGACGCATCTGCGCTGATGCGTGTGCCTGCGGCATGGCGCCGCCCCGCAGCGGCGGCGATCGAGCTGCTCATCGGCACGCTGATCCCCAAGAACTTTCGCAATACGGCGGATGCGGCGGCGGGGCTGCTCGACTGAGCGTCACCCCACCAGCGCAGCATGATGGAATCCCAGCCGCGGGTCGGCCGACGGCGACAGCGTCGGCACGAATTCCTGCAGCGGCGGCATCGGCACCCGCAGGCGCAGCGCGCTCGACGGATAATCGTAGATGGTGATGTGGTTCAGCCCGCGATTGGCCGTGAACAACAGGCTCTGGTCGGCCGAGAGCTGACAGGCATAAACCGAATCGAGCAGCGAGCCACGGCTGACCTGGAGCGCGCCCAGGAAATGCTGTGAGTTGCTGAAGACATTGCCGCGCACGAATGTCTCGAACACCTGCGTCGCCACCTCGCGCGGCCTTTTGGCGAGTTCCGCGATGTCGGGCCGCTCGTCGATCATCCGGTGGCGCGCCAGATCGGCCAATTCGACAAACAGGATCGACTGGCTCCCGCCATTGCAGAAGATCAGTTCGCTATCCGACGACGTGATATCCGAATTGATATGCGCCGGCGTCTCGCGCCCGGTCGCCCAATGCCGCCGCACCGCCCCGCGCGTCGCATCGATTTCGAACACATATTCCTTCAGATACGCCATGCCCCATTGATGCCAGTCGACGCGGTCCTGCGGCGCGACGCGGAACGAAATGGCGTAGAAAAGTTCCTCGCTGCGGTGCGGCAGAACGTGCCAGCAAGTTGCTGGCAGATCGACGATGCGAATCTCGCCTGTCTGCATGTCGCGGATGCCGACATGCCTCGCCTCGCCGCGACGGCCGCGGCTCGGATCGTCCATCGATCCATAGCAGAGGTAACGCTTCGACGCGGTCAGCTTCATCGCGTGCGGCAGTTTCACGCCGTGCGGCTCCAGTCGTTCGGGATTTTCGAGATCGTCCAGCGCGAAGCGATAGAAATGCCTGCCGATTGCGGTGATGAAGTGCCGGTCGTCGAGCCAAGCGAGATGCGTGCTGCCGTGCAGCGACGTCGCAGGCGTCTCGAACCGCAGCGTCGAGATGCGCGCGGTTTCCGCCAGCGTTTTCGCGTCGAAGAACAACAGGTGCTGCCCGGCATTACCGAGGAAGCCGGTCGTGCCGCCCGGGTTGACCATGCAGGCATGACCCGCGGCGACACCGTCGTAATATTCGATCTTCCAGGCAAAACGGTCGCCCGCAGGATCGAACAGGAACAGGCACATGCCCGCCATGCCTTCGAGGCCGTTGATCCCGTTGCCGTCCAGCGCGACATAGAAAGCGTAAGGATAGCCCCGCATCGATTCCCCCCGCTCCACGGGCTTGGACGGCGGATAGTCGCGTAATCGTCGCGCAGGCGCAACGGTCCCCCACGCACGATTCGGAACGGCTGCACCGACGCGCCGCATTGTGCTATGTTAAGATCGAAGAAAACAGGAGTCGCGCGAGGGGCACATTGCAGCAGGGGGGCTTCGATGCGACGGTGGATCGGGCTGGAACGGGCGGCGCGAGACGGATCGCTGGCCGATTTCTTCGAACGGCTGGACGCGCGTGAACTGGATCACGTGCGCCGCTATGTCGGCCATATGGAGCGCAAAGCGGTTCGCCATGTCGCCATCGTCCTGAATCGCCTGTCCAACGGCAGCCTCTATCCGATCGTCGCCGCGATCCTTTTGCTGTTCTTTGGCCGACCGATACTAGCCGGCGTCATCATCGCCACCAGTTCGGTACTCTGCGCGCATCTGATCTATCCCGGAATAAAGACGCGTTGCGCGCGACGGCGGCCGTTCGATTGCGACCCCTCGATCGCCTCGCTGCTGAAGCCGCTCGACCGTTACAGTTTCCCCAGCGGGCACGCCATGACGGCGACGGCGGCGTTCGTGCCGCTTGCTGTGGCGATGCCTGCGATCGCCACCCCGGCCATCGCCACCGTGATCCTGATCGGCTGGGCCAGGATCGCCGCAGGTCACCATTATCCCACCGACGTACTTGCCGGCGCCCTGCTGGGAAGCGTGATAGCGGGGCCGGGACTGATCTGGCTCTCTTGAGGACGGAACGCGATCAAGCCTGGCTCAGTCGCCGCGCCTCTTGAACTCGAGTTCGGGAAAGCCTCCATCGGCCGACTTGTCCAGCGTATCATAGTAAAGGCCCGCACCGCCGAAATAGATCAGCACCCGCGCCGGCTTGTCCTCGCGATTGGCGCCCATCATCCATGAATTCACCTTGTCGCCCTGCGCCATCAGCGTTTGCCCGTGGATGTCGGCGGTCTGCGCGGACCACGCCTGCTCGGCTTCGCGCCGCGGTTCGAACACGTCGAAGCCTTCACGCTCCATCTTGTCGATACAGCGCGTGATCCAGATAACGTTCTGCTCGATCGAGGTTGGCAGGTTGGCGAATGGCGCCTGCGGACCCGTGATCACGAACATGTTGGGGAAATCCGACACGCAGACCCCCATGATGCTTTCCGACTGCGCCCGCCATTTTTCCTGCAACGTCTGGCCACTACTGCCTCGGATCGGAAACGCCTCCAGCGCGCCAGTATAGGCCTTGAAGCCGGTCGCCAGGACGATAATGTCGAAGTCGTAGTCGCCCTTCGTGGTGCGCACGCCGGTCTCGATGATTTCGACCAGCGGTTCGGCGTTCTTTATGTCCACCAGTTGAACGTTGTCCCGGTTGAACGCTTCAAGATAGCCGTGGTCGAGCGGCGGGCGTTTGGCGAAGAGCGGATAATCGTCGAATGACGGCGTCAGCTTTTCCGCCAGGACCGGATCCTTCACCCGCTCCCTCATCTTCGCGCCTATGAAGTCGGCGGCCATCCGGTTGGCCTCCGGACTGCTCAGCAGATCGTCGAACGTTTCGAATACCCAGCGGAAGCTTCCGGTCCACTTCTCCTCGAATATCCGTTGCCGTTCCTCCGCGGGCGTGTCGACGGCGTTGCGGCCGACCGGGCTGTCGAACGCCATGCCGAACACATGCTTGCGGCATTTGGCGACGATATCGTCGTAATTCTGCTTGATGCTCCGGTCCCACTCCGGCGTCATGTCCTGCTGCATCGCAGGCAGCACGTAGTTCGGCGTGCGCTGAAAAACCGTCACGCTCGCCGCGGTTTCGGCGACCACCGGCAACATCTGCACGGTCGTCGCTCCCGCGCCGATGATGCCGACGCGCTTGCCCGCATAGTCCAGATGCTGCTGCGGCCAGCGCGAGGAATGGAACAGCGGCCCCTTGAAATCCTTCATGCCGTTGATCTTCGGGATCACCGGTTCGGAAATCATGCCCATCCCGCTGATAAAATACTTGCAGGTGAAGGATTCGCCGCCCGCAGTGTCGACCTGCCAACAGGCTCGATCGGCAAGATACCGCGCCTCGACGATTTCGGTGTTCAGCTGAATGTTCGGCCACATGTCGCACCGGTCGGCAATGAAGCGGAGATAATTCTGTGTTTCCTCCCGGCCCGGATACCGCTTGGTCCATTTCCATTCCTGCAACAGCTCCTTGGAAAAGGTCAGGCAGTAATAATAACTTTCGCTGTCGGTCGCCGCGCCGGGATAGCGGTTCCACGCCCAGGTGCCGCCGACGTCCGACGCGCGATCGAACACGCGGACCGACAGGCCCAGCGTGCCGAGATGATGGAGCACAGCGAGTCCGGCAAACCCAGCGCCGATGCAAATGGCGTCGAAATCCACGCCATCTGTCTTGGGCTTCCGGCCCTGCGCGGCTTCATCGGTACGGATGACGGTAGTGCTCATCTGGTTTCTCCTGGCGCAGGCGATTTCGGTCGGACGATTGGGTGCGGGTCGAACCCTCAGTAAAGAATGTCTTTGGTTTCCAGGGCGTAGGGCTTCAGGTCGGTCAGATCATGGGCCAGCACCTTTCGCAGCCACTCCGGATCGCTCAGCAACGCGCGGCCGACCGCCACGAGATCGAAATCGCCGCGTTCGAACCGGCGGCGCAGGTCGTCGAGTTTCTCGACCTCCGGTTGCGAAGTGCCTTCGACAAAATCCGCCATCAGATCGCGCGACAGTCCGATCGACCCGACCGTGATGGTCGGGCAGCCCGTGACCGCCTTCACCCACCCTGCAAGGTTCAGGTCGCTCCCCTCAAACGTGGGTTCCCAGAAACGGCGTTCGGAGGCGTGAAATATGTCCACACCCGCATCGACCAGCGGCGTCAGCCACTGCTCCATTTCCGCCGTGTCGCGGGCCAAGCGCGCGTCGTAATCGTACACCTTCCACTGCGAGACGCGGAAGATGATCGCGAGGTCGGGCCCCACGGCTTCGCGGATCGCGGCGACGGTTTCGGCGGCAAAGCTTGCCCGCGCTCCGATATCCGATCCGCCATAGCCATCTGTTCGCTTGTTAGTGACGTCCCAGAAGAATTGGTCGAACAGATACCCATGCGCACCGTGAAGCTCGATGGCGTCGCAACCCATCCTGACGGCATCCCGCGCGGCGCGCGCAAAGGATGCGATGACGTCGGCGATGTCCTCCTCTGTCATCGGCCGTCCGCCGGGCATGTCGAGCCCTACCAAGCCGGAAGGGCTGACCAACTGATCATGCGGGGAGTCGGGGAAGTTGAAATCGGTGCAGCCGCCGACGTGCCAGAGCTGCGGGATGAACGCGCCGCCGCTCGCGTGAACGCCGTCGACAACGTGCTGCCATCCCTGAAGCGGGCGCTCGCCGTGGAAATGCGGGACCGCGTCGGCGGCGACCGCGCCGGGCACGTCCACCGCGACGCCTTCGGTGATGACCCCCGCGACACCGCCGTCGATGCGGCGGCGATAGTAATCCGCGATCTCTCGCCCTGGCGTACCCCCCGGCGCGAAATAGCGCGACATCGGCGCCATCACGAAACGGTTGGCCAGCTTCAGCGACTTGTACGCGAAAGGAACCATCAGCGAATCAAGCATGGAAGTGCCTTTTCAGGATAGCGATCATCGCAGGTCCGCCAGAAAGCCGATCAGCGTGTCGTGATAGGCGTCGGGATCCTCGACGAACGGCGCGTGGCCGCTGCCCTCGAAGGTGACCAGGCGGCCGTGCCGCGCAATTTCCGCCGCCTGCATCCCGATCTCCGGCGGCACGATCGCGTCCGCGCTCCCGACGAGCGAAAGTACAGGTACGTCGAGCCGCGCGAGCACCGCACGCTGGTCGAGATCGGCGAGATCCACGATCGACCGGCCGACGCCGGGGCCGCTGTCCATGAACATGGCCCACATCCAGTCGATGACGGGCTGCCCTACGGGCTTCGCACAAACAGCTTGCGCGATCCCCATGAAGAACCCGGCACGATCCGCCGCCATCGCCTGCGGCGTGCCGCGAACCGCCTCCGCCGTGCCGCCATACGGAAAATCGCTCGCCTGCGTGTAACGTGGCGTAGCGCCGCAGGTGAGCACCAGCCCGGCAAGACGGTCACCGAGCCGATCGGCCGCCGCTACTGCAACCGCACCGCCGAGCGACCAGCCGTTCAGCACCACCCCATCAAGCCCGAGTTGCTCTACGACCGCGACGACGTCGCCCGCCAGCGCGTCGATCGACGTATCGGCGAAATCATGGTCCGATCGCCCGCAGCCACGGTGGTCGATCGCGACCACCGCGTGCCCCGCGGCGCGCAGGCGATCGATCGTCCCCGCCCAGGCGCGTGACGACATCGCCCAGCCGTGGATGAGGACGACCGGGCGTCCCGGCCCGGCATGGTGCTGATAATAGACCTGTCGGCCGTCTTCGGCATCGATAAAGGCCATGCGTCTCTCCTGCGGGCTTCGTGCTCGGTCGCGCGTCTGTTCAGGCGGGCGCCGACAGCGTGATGCCGACCAGCGGGCTGAAATGATGCATCTTCACGTGGCGGCGCGCGATCTTCCACACGCCGCCGCGGCGCTCGAAATCGTCGGTGTAGGTCGCCGCCACGGTCTGCGCCTGCCCGTCCGCCGTCGTGCCGATACAATCGACGTCGCTGACCCCGCTCGCCTGGTCGGCCCCGTCGAACGTGACGCGCAGGTTGGTGTTATAGTGGGTCGACTGTTTCCATGCCGGCCACAGGATGTCGTGGACGGCGCGCGTGATGCCCTCATGCCCGTCGAAGTTGCCGAACGGTGGACCAACCTCCCATACGGCATCTTCCCACCAGATGCCGATGAAGCGCTCCCAATCCCTTTTGTCGAAGCCCAGGCAGTAATCGGACGTCAAATCCAGGATCGCGAAGCGGCTTTCCAGCTGATCGATCCGGGCGAGCAAAGCGTCGGTCACGCGGCAACCTCCTTTTCAAGAAACGCGGCGAATTTGCGCTCGGCGGCGGCGCGGGTGTCGGGCACGAAATAGGTCGGGAAAACGCCGGGCGAGGGCTGCACGTCACGCAGCACGTCGCGCGCGACCGAGACCTTGTGCACCTCGGTCGGGCCATCGACGATGCCCATTTCGGGGACGTACTGCCACATGTCCATCAGCGGCGTTTCATTCGACATGCCGAGCGATCCGTGCAGATGCAGCGCGCGATAGACGACGTCCTTCAGCACGCCGGGCATCGCCGCCTTGATCGCCGAAATCTCGCGCCGGACGGGCCGGGTATAGGCCTTGTCGCGGTCCAGCAGCCATGCCGCGTACAGCACGTGCAGGCGGAACTGCAGGATCTGCGTATAGCTGTCGGCGATCTTTTCCTGCACCATCTGCTTGTCGGCCAGCCGCTCGCCTTTCGTAATGCGGGAGACGACACGCTCCTTCATCATGTCCATCGCCTTGTTCAGCATGCCGACGGTGCGCATCGCGTGATGGATGCGCCCGCCGCCGAGCCGCGACTGCGCCACCTTGAACCCCGCCCCGACCGGACCAAGGTTGCTGTCCGCCGGAACGCGGCAATCGGTGAACCGGATATAGCCTTGGACGCCCGATCCCAATTCGTCCTTCGGGCCGACGGCGGTGTTGCGGACGATGTGCATGCCCGGCGTCCCAGCGGGCACGATGATCATCGTCGACCCTTCGTGCACCGGCACGTCGGGGTCGGTGATGGCCATGACGATCAGGAATTCGGCGACGCAGGCGTGGCTGGCGAACCATTTCTCGCCGTCGACCACCCATTCGTCCCCGTCCAGCCGGGCGACGCAGGTGAACTCGCCGGGATCGGCACCCGCCTGCGGCTCGGTCATCGAATAGCAGGACACGATGTCTCCATCGAGCAACGGCTGCAGATACCGCGCCTTCTGCGTATCGCTGCCAAAGCGGGCGAGGATTTCGGCATTTCCTGTATCGGGCGCCTGCGTGCCGAAGACGGTGGGGGCGAAACGGCTGCGGCCGAGAATCTCGTTCATCAGCCCGAGCTTCAACTGGCCAAAGCCATTCCCGCCCAGTTCCGGTCCCAGGTGACAGGCCCATAGCCCGCGTTCCTTCACGATTCGCTGCAACGGCTTCATGATCGCGCGCGCGGGCGATTTCGGATCGAACGGTGCGGCGGGCGCGCGGAACACCAGGTCGAGCGGCTCCACCTCCTCGCGGACGAACGTGCCCATCCAGTCCAGCTGTTCCTGAAAGTCGGGGTCGGTCGAAAAATCCCACGCCATCTTGGTCTCCGGCCGCACCCGCGGCCTCAGGTGAAAAGGATCAGTGCCCCGCGTACCAGCCGCCATCGATCCACAGTTCGGCCCCGGTGATGTAACGCGCCTCGTCCGAAGCGAGGAACAGCGAGCCGTACGCGATGTCCATCGGATCGCCGACGTCGCCCATCGGGATCGACGCCTTGATCGCGGCATCTTGCTCTGGCGTGATGTCGCCGAGGATCGGGGTCTTGATCTGGCCGGGAAAGATCGTGTTCACGCGGATGCCCGCCCGCGCAAATTCCAGCGCCGCGCCCTTGCCCATCACCCGCACCGCCGCCTTGGACGCGTGATAGCTGATCGCATCGGGGCTGCCGATCAGGCCGTACAGCGACGATATGTTGACGATCGCGCCATTTCCCGACGCCAGCAACGCTTCCGCCGCCGCCTTCATGCCGAGAAAAGGCCCGGTCTGGTTGACCGCGATCATCTTCGCCCAGCCCGCTTCGCTTTCGCTGCGGACACCGCCGGGATGGAAAATGCCCGCATTGTTGACCAACGTCGTCAGGCTGCCGAAGGCTGCGATCGTCGCGTCGACCGCCGCGGTCCAGCTGTCGAGGCTGGTGACGTCCAGGCGGATGAACGCCGCCTCACCCCCCGCGTCACGGATTTGCGTTACGATTTCGGCGCCGAGCGATTCCTGCAGATCGCCGATCATCACCTTGGCACCCTCGCGCGCGAACAGCACCGCCTGCGCCGCGCCGAGACCGCTGGCGCCCCCGGAAATCAGCGCCACCTTGCCGGCCATCCGATCCGCCATCGTCACTCTCTCCCACGGCGCAGCTTTTCCAACCGGCTCGTATTAACGACTAACTCACTTACTAGATCATAACAAGTAACATAATCAGGTCGGCCCGCCAGAACGCACGTGCCAGCCATTGTCGACCTGCAATTCGATGCCGGTGATGAAGCGCGATTCGGCGCTGGCGAGGAACAGCACCGCCTGCGCGATGTCCTCCGCCGCGCCGATCGCGCCCTGCGGCAAGGCACCCGCCGCGACCGGCCGTTCCTCGCCCGGCCGGCCCTCGGCCAGCGCCATCATCGGTGTCTCGATCGCACCGGGGTGGATGGTGTTGCAGCGGATGCCGGAGCCGGTTTCCTGGCAGTGCATCGCGATCGACCGGCTCATCGCCTCCACCGCGCCTTTGGCGGCGGTATAGGCGAAGAAGATCGGGAAACCGACCTTCGTCACGATCGACGCCATGTTGATAATCGATCCGCCACCGGCGCGACGCATCGCCGGGATGGCGTGCTTGCAGCCGAGGAATACGCCCTCCGCCATCACCGCGTTCATGCGACGGAAATCGTCGAGACCGGCGTCCTCGACCGTGGCGAACGACACCACGCCTGCATTGTTGATGAGGATATCGAGCCGGCCGAAGCGCGCCTCTACATCGGCGATCAGGTCGATCCAGCCCTGTTCGTCGGTCACGTCCTGCGTCACGAAGTGCGCGTTGGGGCCGGCGCGATCGACCGTAACGCGGCCGCCGTCCGTGTCGATGTCGGTGGCGATGACCGTGGCGCCTTCGGCTGCCAGCAGGATCGTGTCGGCCCGGCCGATGCCCGATCCGGCCCCGGTCACGATCGCGACCATACCCTCGACCCGCCCCATTCCGCTCTCCCAACGCCGTTGATCCGGGCTGACGTTTCGCGGTCTGTAAAACACACTTGCTAGACGTCAACAAGCATTATATCACCATCCGTACCGGAGAACCGGCGGATATGGTGCTGGGCACGGGCGTCGCACGAACGACTCTCGGCCCCCTCGCAAGCACCGGTCCGTCGACACGGCGTCAAGGAGGGGAAAACCAATGTTCCGACGTCACACCTGTCTTTTCCGAACCGCCCTGAATGGTTCGGCCGCATTGGCCGCACTGACCGCGGCGCCCGCGTTCGCGCAGGAGGCGCCCGGCACTACCGCCGCCGCCGGATCGGCATCCGAGCAGACCGCCGGGCCGCCCACGACCGCCGGCGGGCTGGAGGATATCATCGTCACCGCGCGCAAGCGGGTCGAAAACCTGCAGGATGTCTCCACTTCGGTCAGCGCGCTGTCGGCGAATGAGCTGTCGCAACGGTTCGATTCCGACGTGCGCGATTTCGCCAATGCCGCGCCCAACGTGCTGATCGACGACACGCAACAGGGACCGGGCGGCGTCGCCTCCGCCGCCATCCGCGGCATCGGCGTGGCCGACGTGGAAAAGGCGATCGACCCGACCGTCGGCATCGTGCTGGACGACATCTATTTCGGCACCAGTTCGGGCGGCCTGATCAAGGCGATCGACATCGACCGGGTCGAGGTGCTGCGCGGGCCGCAGGGGACGCTGTTCGGACGCAACGCGATCGCTGGCGTCATCAACCTCACGCGGTCCCGCCCGACGCAGGAACTGACCGGAAAAGTCCGCGCGACCTATGCCAATTACGATTCGCTCGATCTGGAAGGGGTCGTCAGCTTCGGCCTGACCGACTGGGCGGCGGTAAAGTTCTCGGGCGCGCGCAAGAAGACCGACGGCTATATCTACAACACGCTGCAGAACCAGGACGGGCAGCGGTCGGACTTCACCGCGCTCGGCGTGCAATTGCTGCTGACACCGACGCCGGGGCTTGAGCTATCGTTCAGCTTTGACGACCAGAATACCGATCAGGATCCGCCGCAGCTTTCCAACGTATCGGGGCCGACCTCGCTGCTCGGCGCGCCGCCGATCGCGCGGTCCAACCTGTTCTGCGCGGTGCTGAACCAGTGTTCGCCCGCATTCGGCGTGCCGCAGCAGGGCGATCGCTATCAATCGATCAGCAACGGGCCGCTGAACAAGAACGCGTTCTTCGACACCAACCTGTTCATCGCGAAGGTCAAATATGACCTGACCGCCGATCTGGAACTTCAATATATCTACGGCCGGTACGAAACCGACGAGGCGATCACGCAGGATTTCGACGCGACGCCGCTGACCCTGTTCCACACCGACCGGCCGGCGCGCTATCATCAGGACACGCACGAACTGCGCCTGACGAAAGGCGGCGGCGGTCCGCTCAGCTTCGTGGCGGGTCTATACTATTGGGACTCGGCGTACCGGATCGATCTGGTCAGCTATATCGGCTTCGTCGTGCCCGATACCGTGCTGGCGCTGCCGCAGACCGTGCGTCAGACGAACAAATCCTACGCCGGTTTCTTCGACGTGGATTACCGTTTCACTGACTGGTTCAAGCTGACCCTCGGGGGCCGCTATACCAAGGACAAGAAAACCCAGGGCGTGCGCGATCTGGGGTTCGATTTCTACGACGATCCGGTGAAGGACAGCTGGAAGAAATTCACGCCGAAGGTTGCGCTGAGCTTCGAGCCGACCGACGATGTGCTGGCCTATGGCCTGTGGTCGCGCGGGTATCGCACCGGCGGTTTCACCGGACGCCCGGCGACCGAGAACGCCGCCCGCACGCCGTACCAGCCCGAAACGGTCGACAATTACGAGATCGGCGTGAAGGCCGAACTGCTCGACCGCCGCCTGCGCGTGAACGGCGCGATCTTCAAACTGGATTACAAGGACAAGCAGGAGGAATTCAGCGTGCCCGCCCCGGTCGGCACCGGGCAGGAAACGCGCATCCTGAACGCCGCCACCGCGACCGTGAAGGGCGTCGAACTGGACGTCACCGCATTGCTGTTCGACGGGTTCACGCTGAACGGCAACGTCGGTTACCTCGATGCCAAGTACAAGAATTTCGTCGCCGACGTGGACAGCGACGGCATCGTTACCGACAACAGCGGCCTGAAATTCCGCCGCGCGCCGAAATGGAACTGGACGCTCAGCGCCAATTACGAGCGGGAGATCGGCCCCGGCACCGCATATCTGCAGGGGACATGGCATTATCTCGGCGCGCACGAGATGACGTTCCTGAACAATCCGGCGCTGCGAAATCCCGGTCAGGATCTGGTCGACGCCTCGATCAGCTACAAGGTCGGAAAGACCATGCTTTCCGGCTTCGTGCGCAATCTGTTGAAGGAGGATGGCTGGTCGATCGGTTTCGACGTGCAGGGCTTGTGGAGCTATGCGGCGCCGCGCACGCCGCGGACCTACGGCATCGCGCTGACGCAAACTTTCTGACATGGAGCCCGACGCGACAGGCGCTCCGCCGCCGCGGCGCTGGATCGTCACGGGTGCCTCGCGTGGTCTGGGACTCGCCATCGCGCACGGGGCGGCGGCGCGGGGCGACCGCGTCGCGCTGCTCGCACGTGGCGAGGGTGTCGAGGCGGTCGCCCGGACGGTCGGCGGCGAGGCGATCGGCCTGCGCGCCGACGTGTCGGATGTCGCGTCGGTCCGGGCGGCCGTCGACACGGTGGCGGCGCGGTGGGGCGGCGTGGACATTCTGGTCAACAACGCCGGGCTACATCGCGGCGACCTGATCGACAGGATCAGCGTCGGTGACTGGGACGACGTGCTCGCCACCAATCTGTCGGGGCCGTTCCATGCCGTCCGGGCGGTATTGCCGCACATGCCGGCCGGCGGTTCGATCGTAAACGTCGGCGCGGTCGTAGGTTTTCGCGGGTTCGTCGGCGACAGCGCCTATGGATCATCGAAGGCGGGGCTCGCAGGCCTTACGCAGGTGCTGGCGGTGGAACTCGCGCGGCGCGGCATCCGGGTCAATCTGGTGCTGCCTGGGTTCGTCTCGACCGAAATGACCGCCGGGATATCCGAGCGTGCCCGTGCGCGCGTCGTGGCGCGAATACCGCTGAAGCGGGAAGGCACGCCGGAGGAACTGGCGGAGGTCGTCTATTGGGTCGCCGGATCGCCCTATATGACCGGGTCGGTGGTCGCCACTGACGGCGGGTTGATGTGCGCGCTGTAGCGCCGGACGAAGCCGACCGCTTCGCGCGCTGGATGGCGCGAGAGGCCGGTATTTCGGACGCGCGGATGGGGCGGTTGCTGGCGGGCGGCAATGCCAACGTGACGCGTCTGATCGAGAGCGCGGACGGAGCGATGGTCCTGCGCCACGCCCCGCAGCAGGCGGTGTCGGCAAAGGCTGGAGCGGGGATCGCGCGCGAGTACCGGCTGCTCGCCGCGATCGGCGACGTGGCGCCCGTGCCGCGAGCGATCGCCTGGTGCGACGACCCGGCGGTGATCGGCGTACCGTTTGCGGTGTCCGCGTTCGTGGAGGGGGTGGCGCTGACCGACACGCTGCCCGCGGCCTATCCGGCGTCGGCGGATGCGGTCGATACGATCGGCCGGGAACTGGTGGACGGAATCGCGCAGGTTCATACGATCGACTGGCAGACACGCCTTCCCGCCGGTTGCGGGCGTCCGGACGATTTCCTGACGCGGCAGATTCACCGCTGGAACGATCTGCGAGCGGAGGTCTCGGTCCGCGAGCTGCCGATGCTGGACATGATCGCGCGCTGGCTGCTCGCCACGCTCCCGACGGACGGCGCGTCGCGGATTGTCCACTGCGACTATCATCTCGACAATTGCCTGTTCGATCCGGCCAGGCCGGTGCTGCGGTCGATCATCGATTGGGAAATGGCGACGATCGGCGATCCGATGGTCGATCTCGGCCTGTTGCTCATGTTTTGGCGGCGGGAAGATATGGCGTCGCTGGGCTTCCACTTCGTCCAGCGAATTTCCAACCGTCGCGACGTGGTCGATCCGCGCGTGCTCGCGGACCGCTGGTCGGACCGCACCGGCCTGTCGTCGGAGCGCCTCGACTGGTATCGTGTCTTCGCCTTCTGGCGACTGGCGGCGATCGTGGAGGGCGCATTCGTGCTGTACCGGAAGGGCGCAGTCGACAGCGCCTATGCGCGCGGGCTCGAACGCGACGTGCCCGCCCTGCTCGCCGAAGCGGCGGCGCTGATCCGATGACGAGCACCGAGATGCAGCCGACGATGATGGCCTTTCCGATGACGACGCAGATGATCCTGCGGCACGGCGCGCGTCTGCACGGCCGGGCCGAGATCGTGTCGTTCGACGGATCGGGGTTCAGCCGCGCATCCTATGCGGCGGTGGCCGATCGTGCCGCGCGGCTGGCGGCGGCGCTGGCCGCACTCGGCGTCCGCGCGAACGACCGGGTGGCGACGTATTGCTGGAATCACCAGCCGCATTTCGAAGCCTATTTGGCCGTGCCCGCGATGGGGGCCGTACTGCACACGTTGAACGTCCGGCTCTCCGCCGATCAGATCGGCTACATCGCGCGCCACGCCGAGGATCGCGTGCTGATCGCGGACGCCAGCCTGATCGGCCAGATTGCTCACATACTCGGTTCGATCCCGTCGCTGGAGGCCGTGATCCTGGTCGGCGAAATGGTCGACCTGCCCGACTTTGCGGGTCGCGTGATCTGTTACGACGCGCTGCTCGGCGATCAGGCACCGCTCGTCGACTGGCCGGACATCCAAGAAAACAGCGCCGCGGTCGCGTGCTATACGTCAGGCACGACGGGCGACCCCAAGGGCGTCGTCTACAGTCACCGGTCGATCTTCGCCCACAGTCTGGCGTCGATGGGCGTTGACACGTTCGCCATTTCTCAGTCGGACCGCATCCTGCTCCTGCCACCGATGTTTCACGCCAACGCATGGGGCCTGCCCTTCAGCGGCTGGTTCGCGGGCAGCACGTTCATCCTTCCTGGACCGCACCTGCAGCCGGGCAAGGTGCGCCGCATGATAAAAGCGGAACGGCCAACCTTCGTGTCGACCGTGCCGACCATCCTGAACGACCTGCTCCGCGAACACGCCACCGCACCGATCGGGATGGAGTGCTTTCGCGTTATCGTGTCAGGCGGTTCCGCCGTTTCGCCCGCGTTGATCGAGCGGGTTCGCGAGACGTGGAACATCCCGGTCGTGCAGGGCTGGGGCATGACGGAAACGAGCCCGTTGTGCGTCCTGTCGCACCCCCCGCTCGGCACGCCGACCGAGCAGGAATTGGACTGGCGCGCGAAGAGCGGCCGCCCGGTGCCGGGCGTCGAAGTACGCATCGTCGACGATGACGGCGAACGATTGCCCGAGGACGGTTCGGCGGTCGGCGCGCTCGAACTGCGCGGCCCATGGATTGCGCGGGGATACCATGCCCGCGAATCTGCTGACGTGCTTTCCCCCGACGGCTGGCTGCGCACTGGCGACGTCGGCACGATCGACCCGCTCGGCTATGTCCAGATCACTGACCGCGTGAAAGACATCATAAAATCGGGCGGCGAATGGGTATCCTCGGTCGATATCGAAAATCGCCTCGCCAGCCTTCCGGAGGTGGCCGAGGTCGCCGTCATCGCCGTGCCCGATCCACGGTGGGAGGAGCGTCCGCTCGCGCTGATCGTTGCAACCACGCCGGATAGCCTGCATCCCGCAGCGTTGCGCGGCCGGTTGATGACGACCATGCCGAAGTTCTGCGTTCCGGAATATTGGGCCGAAGTGTCCAGCTTGCCGCGGACAAGCGTCGGAAAGATCGACAAACGCGCGCTCCGCGCCGCCGTCGCGGATGGCACAATCCGCTATGTGCGCGAGGAGGCAATTCTATAACGACGCGGGCTTCAACCGCGTTCACAACGGGAACCTACGCCGCACGATGACCAAGCCAGACAAGCCTGCCCGGATGACCCAAGCGGAACGGACCGCGATATCCGATGCGCGAATGTACGAGGCGGCCGTCGCGCTGATCTTCGAATCGGGCACCCACAACACGACGTTGAAGGATATCGGAGAGCGCGCGGGCTACAGTCGCGGGCTTGCGAGCAACCGGTTCGGATCGAAGGAAGCGCTGTTCGGCAATTTGGTCACCAATTTCAACAAGACCTGGGTCGAAGAACTCGGCCGGTTCGTCGGCGACCGGACCGGCCTGCCGGCCTATCTCGCCGCGCTTGATGCGGTCGAAGATTTCCTGTTGACCCAATCGGTCGTCATGAAGGCGATGTACATATTGTGGTACGAAACGATCAGCAGCCACAACGATCTGCGCGTCCGTCTTGCCGAACATCACGCCGCCTACCGCCGCGACGCCGAACGCTGGCTACGCGAGGGGATCAAGGACGGCGTGGTCCGCCCCGACGTCGATCCGGCGCTGACCGCGATCCAGTTCTGCTCGTTCATCTTCGGCACCATTTATCAATGGCTGGTCGATCCGGTGGCGGTGGATATTCCCGGCAGCTTCCGCCTCTACCGGCAAACCTCGCTCGAAACGCTGGCCGTGCAGCATCGATCGGGCGGGCGGGCCAAATCGTCGGCCGCTCTGCTGCAAGCAAACAAATAACCGCCACCGCGGCTCCCGCGGGGTCGCGTTCCGCTTTCAGGTCGCTCGCGCCGCAGCAGGTTTGCGCCAGACGAGCACGCCCTAGATCTTCGCGCTCACAACGAGCGCGGGAGCGACAGGATGAAGGCGCGAACGACGAATTATATCTTGCGAGCGCAGGTACCGGTGCGTCTTCGGCTCATCCGTCACCGATATTGGCGGTGCTGGGCAGGCCCGAGCCGCAGAGAAAATCCGCCGCAGATGGATTCTTACCAAAAAATTAGCGCGATCGCGGCAGTCCGCGACGCGACTGCGCGGCCCCCCAGACAATGTCGCGCCATAATGGAGAACTGTTTTCCTGACCCCGCCCCGCGCGCCGTCCCCTCTGGACGCGCGGGCGTCCCTGGTTCCAGAAGGCGCGGCAGGAGGATGCGATGGACGACGCGCGGGTACGGACGATCATGATCGTGGGGGGCGGCACGGCGGGCTGGATGACCGCGGCGTTGCTGTCGAAACTGCTGACGGGATTCAAGATTCGGCTGATCGAATCCGACGAGATCGGCACGATCGGAGTCGGCGAGGCGACGATCCCCGCGATCAGGACCTACGCGCAGCTCGCCGGGCTCGATCAGGTGGAGATGATCCGCGCGACGCAGGCGACGTTCAAACTGGGGATCGAATTCGTCAACTGGCGCGCGCCCGGCCACAGCTACATCCATGGTTTCGGCAAGATCGGGCAGGACATGCTTTGGCTGCGCGCCCATCACCTGTGGCTGAAGCAGGCCGCGAAGGGCGAGGCCAAGCACCTCGATTTCTACGCGCTCAATTGCCTCGCCGCGCGGCGCAACCGGTTCTGCATGCCCGACCCGCGCAATCCCGGATCGCCGATGGCGGACATCGACTATGCCTATCATTTCGACGCCTCGCTGTTCGCGCGCTTCCTGCGCGGGCAGAGCGAGGCGCGCGGGGTGGAGCGGATCGAAGGGCGGATCACCGGGGTCGTGACGAAGCCTGACGACGGATCGGTCGACCATGTCGTGCTCGCCGACGGGCGGACGATCGACGGCGATCTGTTCGTCGATTGCTCGGGGATGCGCGGGCTGCTGATCGGCGGGGCGCTGGGCGTCGGGTATGAGGAATGGGGCAGATGGCTGCTGTGCGACCGCGCGCTGGCGGTGCCGTGCGAAAGCGTGTCGCCGCTCACCCCTTATACCCGATCGACCGCGCGGACGGCGGGGTGGCAATGGCGCATTCCGTTGCAGCATCGGATCGGCAACGGCCACGTCTATGCCAGCCAGCACATTTCGGACGACGATGCGGCGCGGATGCTGCTGGCGAACCTCGACGGCCGCGCGCTGGCGGACCCGCGGCCGGTGAAGTTCACGCCGGGCAAGCGCCACCGGTCGTGGGAGAAGAACGTCGTCGCGATCGGGCTGGCCAGCGGGTTTCTGGAGCCGCTCGAATCGACCAGCATTCACATGGTGCAGACCGCGATCCTGCGGCTGATCGCGCTGTTCCCCGGCCGCGGCTTCGACGCGCCCGACGTCAATGCGAACCGTGCGGAATATAATCGTCAGACCGACTTCGAATATGCCGACGTCCGCGACTTCATCATCGCGCACTACAAGGTGACGAACCGCGAGGACACGCCGTTCTGGGCCTATGTGAAGCATATGGACGTGCCCGACTCGCTGACCGAACGGCTCGATCTGTTCGCCTCCTCGGCGCGCTTTTTCCAGCATGGGAAGGCGGAGCTGTTCCGCGAAGAAAGCTGGGTGCAGGTGCTGCTGGGACAGGGATTGCGTGCACGATACGACCCTGTCGTCGACATGATTCCTGACGCCGAGGTCGCCGGCTTCGTCCGGGACGTGGAGGAGGTGATCGACGATTGCGCCAACGCGATGCCCGACCACGCCGCCTTCATCGCGCGCCACTGCAAAGCCCCGCCGATCGCGGCCTGAACGTGGATCATGACGCGTTTCCGGTCGACTGTGGCCTGGCAGCAACATTTCGTCGTGAAACGTCGCCAGCGCGCCGCAGTCATCATCGAATCAGTTGACCGATCTGGCCGATCCGGTCTTTGAACGACGCCTCGCATACGTATGCCAATAAATGCTTGATCGGCAGTGTAACCGGTTACAGCGAATGGAGGGGATGAAGATGGCAAAGGGTTTCACGACGCGTTCGAGCCTTGCGCTCGGGATTTCGACTTTCGCGATGGCGACCGGCGTGATGGTCGCAGCGCCCGCTGCGGCGCAAACCGTCGGCACGATCCAAGGCCGCGGCGCGACCGCGGGAGCGACGGTCACCGCGACCGACACGACTACCGGACGCAGTGTTACGACGCGGGTCAAGGCAGACGGCACTTTCACGATCGTCGGACTGCGACCGTCGGCGTATAGCGTGAAAGCCGGTGAGGCGACGCAGAACGTCACCGTCCCCGTCGCGCAGATCGTCACCGTCGATTTCACACCCGAAACCGCAGATACCAGCGGCGACATCGTCGTCAGCGGCCGTCGGGATCGAGCCGAGGTGCGCACTGCGACGATTGGCACCAGTGTGTCGACGCAGCAGATCGAGACGCTGCCGCAGACTCAGCGCAACTTCCTGAACTTCGCCGCGCTCGCCCCCGGCGTGACGCTGAGCAGCGACGTCAACAACGCCCGCATCCAGTCGGGCGGCAACAGTTCCGACAATATCAACGTGTTCATCGATGGCACCAGCCAGAAGAACAACGTGGGCTTTGGCGGTGTCGCGGGGCAGAATTTTTCGGGCGGCAATCCGTTTCCGCAGTCGGCGATCCAGGAGTTCCGCGTCGAGACGCAGAATTACAAGGCCGAGTTCGAACAGGCGGGTTCGGCGATCATCACCGCGATCACGAAAACCGGCGGCGACAAGTTCCACGGCGGCGTGTTCGGGACGTTCATCCCGAAGGCATGGTACGGTCGCCCCTTCTTCGAACGGAAGGGCGAGGCCAACAATCCGGGCTTCGCCTGCCCCAACAACGCATCGGACACATGCTACAACGAAAAGCCTGACTACAAGCGCTACGAATTCGGCGGCGATCTCGGCGGTCCGATCATCCCGGGCAAGCTCCATTTCTTCGCGGCCTATGAAGGCACGCGACGCACCAATCCCGCGATCATCGTGACCACGGGCGCGGGGATTCCGCCACAGCTCGCCGGTCTGCTTTCCGGCACCTTCGCGGCCGAGTTCAAGCAGGATCTCTATTTCGGAAAGCTGAGCCTGTTCGCGACCGACGCGGACACGATCAACGCCAGCTACTTCCGGCGCGAGGAAACCGATCTGCGCGACTATGGCGGCAACCGCGCGTTCGAAAACGGCCGCAACATCGGTACCCAGAGCGAAAATTATCAGCTTGAATGGAACCACCGCGGCGAAAATTGGCTGAACGAATTGACGCTTAGCAAGTTCTCCAGCTTTACCGGCACCCCGACGATCACGCAGGGACCAGAGTATCTAATCACCGTCAACAATACGGGCGGTGGCGATCTGTTATTCTTTGGCGCGAATTCCTTCCAGCAGGCGAACGATCAGGATTCGTATACGTTTCGAAACAACACGACCTACACCGGATGGGAAAACCACGTCGTGAAAACCGGCGCCCGCTTTGCGCGCGTGTCGTTGTCGCGCATCGAGGACGCCTTCTCGAATGGTCAGTACCGGTTCGCCGCCCCGAACTTCACCGGCGTCGATACGAGCATTCCTTATGCCGCGACGATCTCGCTTCTTCCCCCGGCCCCACTGAAGGCGAAGACCAATCAGATCGGTATTTTCATTCAGGACGACTGGACGATCGACGAGCATTTCACGCTCAATTACGGTCTGCGTTGGGATTACGAGTCGAACAGTTTCAACAACAGATACGTCACGCCCGCCAAGGTCGCCAATGCGCTGCGCAACTATCAGCCGTGGCAAGCGGCGGGGATCGACCCGGAGAATTACATTTCCGATGGCACGAAGCGCGACCCGTTCCTGGGGGCGTTCCAGCCGCGTATCGGCATCTCGTATGACGTTCGCGGTGACCGCGATCTTATTCTCTTCGCCGGCGCTGGGCGCTATTACGATCGCAACATCTTCTACTCCGCCAGTCTTGAGCGGCTCTTCAACAACATCCGCAGCGATGTGAACGTCACGTTCTGCGGCGATACCGGCCTGCCGGCCTGTCCCGCCGGGACGCCGACGGCCCCCGGTTCGGCGGGCGGCGGCGGCGTGTTTCGCTGGAACCCGGCGTTCCGCGACCCCGCGGCGCTGCGGTCCGCGGTGGCGACCGGGGGACTCTCGGGCGACATCTGGGTGATCAACAACGACGCAAAGGTGCCCTATACCGATCAGTTCACGCTGGGCGTCCGCAAGCGGCTCGGCGAAGTGCAGCTGTCCGCGGCGATCGCCCATAACCGTTCGCACGACGCGTTCACCTACGTCCGCGGCAATCGGCAGGCGAACGGCCTGTATACCGACGGTGGCGACGCGTGGATTCGCGATCCCGGGGCGATGACGCCCGAGATGTTCGTGCCCGGCTATACTGGCCGCCTCAACATCGGTTCGTCGAATGGTGAGCAACGCTACACCGCGCTCTTCCTGACCGCTGAAAAGACGTATTCGCGCGAATCGGGCTGGGGATTTACGTCGGCGCTGACCATTTCCGATGCGAAGTCGAATGTCGGCCGCGCGTTCGGCGAAGCCGAGATGTTCAACGCCGGGCGACAGGATGCGTTCGGCTGGCAACCGACCGGAGGACTCGAGCGGTGGCGTCTGGTCGCAACCGGAATCGGCGACCTGCCGTTGGACTTCCAGCTATCGGGTACGCTTACCCTCGCGTCAGGCCCGCGCTTCGGCAACGTCCGCTTCGACATCAAGCCGCCGAATTGCGGCGGCTGCACCTATTTCAATGAGGGCGGGGTGTTCAGCCCGAAGAGCGACATTGCCTACAAGAATCTCGACCTGCGCCTGTCGAAGCGGTTCCGTTTGCCGTGGGGCCACGATGTCACCGCCGATCTGTCGGTGTTCAACGTGTTCGACTGGGTGAACCGCACCTATTCGACATGGGGCGCGGGCAGTGGCGAGAACCCGCCGCTCGAGGAGAATGGCACCACCGGCTATGCACGCAGCTTCCAAGCCGGGTTGAAGTATCGCTTCTGACGTTACCCATGTGGGGCCGCCGTCATGCGGCCCCGCTTTCTTTGTGGAGACCGCCCACCGATGACGCCTGCGCTGCGCCATGTCGGGACCGGGCGTCATCCGGTGGTGGTTGTCGACGGCTTTTCCGGCGACGTCGCGGGGGTGCGGGCGTTGGCCGCCGCGCTCGCGCCGTTCCCGCGTGCGGGCAATTACTATCCCGGCGTTCGCCGCACGCTTACCCCCGCCGATCGTGACGGCTGGGCCTATTTCGAGCGCACGCTGGAGGCCGTCGCGCCGTTCGTCGGTGGCGCATTCGACATCGATTCGTTCCGCGTCGCGGAGGCGAGCTTCTCGATCGTCACCGCGTCGCCCGCGTTGCTACTGCCCGCGCAACGCGCGCCGCATTTCGATTCGCTCGACCCGAAACATCTCGCGGTGATGCATTATCTGTCCGACACGCCGGACACGGGCACCGCTTTCTTCCGTCAGCGTGCGACGGGGATAGAAGCAGTCGACGCGATCAACGTCGACGCATTCATCGTGGAGGCCAAACGCGCCGGAGCGGCTTCCAGCGGCTACATCCACGGTTCCACGTCCGCCTTCGAGGAGATCGGCCGGGTCGAGGGTGTCGTGGACCGGCTTGTCATCTATTCGGGGCGGCTGCTCCATTCGGGCCTCATTCCCGAAGACATGATTTTCAGCGCCGATCCGCGCATCGGCCGGCTGACTGCGAACCTATTCATCCAAGGACATTAGATGCGCATTCTCGCCGCCTGCCTGCTCGCCACCGTCGCTAGCGCTGTTGTCGCCGCGCCGCCGGGCAAGCGCACCTACGCGAACCCGATCGACATCGATTACCGCTACAATTGGGAACAGACCCCCGAACAGATTTCGTACCGGACAGGTGCGGACCCCGCGATCGTGCGGCACAAGGGCGCCTATTACCTCTTTCAGACGCTGGCCGACGGTTATTGGCGGTCGACCGATCTGGCGACCTGGACCTTCATCACGCCGTCGCGCTGGCCGTTCCGCGGCATCGTCGCGCCCGCCGCGTGGTCGGACGGGGAGCGGCTGTATTTGATGCCGTCGATGACCGATCAGGGCGTGATCCTGGTCAGCGACGCGCCTGAGACGGGCAAGCTGGAGTTCCTCACCCGCCGCCTGCCGCCGCTGCCCGGTATGGTGCGGTCCGGGTTCGAGGATAGTATGAAGCCCGGTCAGGTGCCGCCGGGGCCGTGGGATCCGGCGCTGTTCAAGGACGACGACGCGCGCTGGTATATGTACTGGAATTCGTCGAACGTCTTCCCACTCTATGCGATCGAACTCGATCCGAAGAACCGGCTGTCGTACATCGGGAAGCCCAAGCCGTTGTTCGGGCTCGAACCCGGCAAGCACGGCTGGGAGCGTTTCGGTCAGGATCATTCGGGGACCCTCCCCAACGGCACGCCGATCAAGCCCTTCATGGAGGGCGCGTGGATGACCAAGGTCGGCGGCCGCTACTACCTCCAGTACGGCGCGCCGGGGACCGAATATAACGTCTATGGCAATGGCACATACGTGTCGAAATCGCCGATGGGGCCGTTCGAATATGCGCCGTACAATCCGGTCGCGTACAAGCCCGGCGGGTTCGTCGAGGGCGCGGGGCATGGCTCCACGTTTCAGGACAACAACGGGAACTGGTGGAACACGGGTACGCCGTGGATCGGGTATAACTGGACGTTCGAGCGGCGGATCGGGATGTGGCCGGCGCATTTCTATCCCGACGGACAGATGATGGTGTCGACCCGCTTCGGCGACTTCCCGCATTACGCGCCCGACGGACCGAACGCCGATCCGGAGGCGCTGTTCACCGGCTGGATGCTGCTGTCATATCGCGCCATGGCGACCGCCTCATCGACGATGGGCGAGTTTGCGGCCGCGCGAGCGACCGACGAGAACCCGCGCACGTTCTGGGTCGCGGGGGCGAATAAGGCGGGGGAGACGCTGACGCTCGACCTCGGCCGCGCAAAAGAAGTGCGCGCATTGCAGGTGAATTTCGCGGACTATAAATCGGGCCGGTTCGGCGACGCCCCCGACATCTACACCGAATTCCGCGTCGAGGCGTCTGGGGACGGAAAAAGCTGGCGGAAGGTGGCTGAAACCGAAGCGCCGCGCCGTGACCGCCCGAACGCCTACTTCGAACTGGCGAAACCGGTCCGCGCGCGTTTCGTGCGCTACGTCCACGGCCACGTCGGTGCGGCGAACCTGGCGATCAGCGACATCCGCGTGTTCGGGAAAGCGGACGGCGCTGCGCCGTCAGCGCCGGGCGGGGTGACCGCGGTGCGCGAAAAGGATCAGCGCAACGCGCGCGTGACATGGACGGCGGCGCCCGGCGCGACCGGCTACAATGTGCGCTGGGGCGTGCGGCCCGATCGCCTGACGCTGACGTATCAGTTGTTCGCCGACGACGCGGTGAAGGCGGGCAAGGGATCGCTCGCGCTGCGGTCGCTGAACGTCGGGGTCGGTTATCACGTCGCGGTGGAGGCGTTCAACGAAGCCGGGGTTTCCGAGCTGAGCAACACGGTGGCCGTGCGTTAGCAGGGTCGTTCCGCGCGTCGCACGATCAATCTGGTCGAACGGCGGTGGACCCGCGCACGGTCAGGCTGGCCGGCACCACGACCGGCGCGCCCGGCGTCTCCCGGCCCGCCTGCTCCGCAATGATCAGTTCCACCGCACGCGCTGTCACCTCCGCGATCGGCTGGACCACCGCGGTAAGCGGCGGATGGGCGAAGCGGACGATCGGCGTGTCGTCGAAGCTGACGATCGACACGTCGCGCGGCACGTCCAGCCCGCGTTCGCGCACCAGCTGCAGCGTCGCGAGCGCCATCTGGTCATTACTAGCGATGATCGCGGTCGGCGGCTCGGGTGTGTCGAACAAACGTAGCGCCGCGTTTCGCCCGGAAGCGTAGGTGAAATCGCCCTCTCCCAGCAGGTCGCCGGTCGACAGCCCGGCGGTCGCCATCGCGTCGCGCCATCCGTTCACGCGCCATCCGCTCAGCTCGTATTCGCTCGATCCCGCGATGAACCCGATCCGGCGGTGGCCCAGTTCCACCAGATGTTCGGTCGCCAGCCGCGCGGCGCGTTCGTCGTCCATCGTCAGCGCAAAGCCCGCACCCGGCTGCAGCGACCCGATCCGCGCGAAGCTGATGCCGTGCTCCTCCAGCAGCCGGGTGATGAGCGGATTCTCCGAATGCGGCGGGGTCAGGATCACGCCGTCGGGCTGCAGCGCGGCGATCGCCGCCATAAGCTCGCGCTCGATATGGTCGCTGTGCGTGTCGACCAGCTCGACGATCAGCCGATAGCCATATTCGGCGCAGGTCAGCATCCCGCCCAGCAGCATCTGGTCGACCCAGTCCACACCTTCGCGGTTGCGCCAGTCGGCGATCGTGCGTTCGCGGTCGTTCAGCGCGACGATCAGATACGATCGCGATCCTCCCATCCGCTGCGCCGCGATCGAGGGCACGTAGCCCAGCTTGTCGATCGACGCGCGGACGCGCTCCGTCATCGCCGGGCGCACATTGGGTTCGTTGTTGATGACGCGGCTGACGGTCTGAAGCGACACGCCTGCATCCGCCGCGACGTGCTTGATCGTCACTGCCTGCCGCCGACGCGCCATCGCTCGGTTCAGGCCGCGACGGCGCGCGCGGCGCCGCAATATTGCACCACATAGGCGCCGTGTTCGGGCAGCTTCGCGACGGTCCGCGTCACTTCGTCGCGCAACAGTTTCAGCAATCGCGCGAGTTCATCGTCGGTCAGTTTCTCCGCGACCGGGTGGTAGGCGCGAGGGCTTATCCCCTGCCCCATCATCACCTGCACCCAGCTGTTCTCCGCGAACAATTCCTCGTTCTTGCGGAACACGCGGCCGCTCTCGCGGAACAGCTCGATCTTCTGCGCCAGCGTATCGGGCACCGCCATCGCCGCGCATTGCCGCCAGAACGCGCTGTCGCGGCGCTCGGTCGCTTTATAGTGCAGGATTAGGAAATCACGGATCTGCGCCATGTCCTGATTCTGCTGGTCGTTGAACTCGGCGACGTCGGACGCGCTGATCTCACGCAACGGCATCATCCGGATCAGCCGCAGGATGGCGCGCTGGATCAGGTGGATGCTGGTCGATTCCAGCGGCTCCATGAACCCGCCCGACAGCCCGATCGCGATGCAGTTGCGATACCATTGCCGCCGCCGCGCGCCGGTGACGAAGCGCAGCACGTTCGGCTCGGTCAGCACGCGTCCCTCGACATTGCCGAGCAACCGGTCCTGCGCGGCGTCGCGCGACAGATACCGGCTGCAATAGACGATGCCGTTGCCGACGCGGTGCTGCAGCGGGATGCGCCATTGCCATCCCGCATCATGCGCCATCGCGCGGGTGAACGGGACGGGTGGGCGCACGCTCTCGGTCTGCACCGCGATCGCCGAATCGCACGGCAGCCAGTGCGTCCAGTCGTCGAACCCGGCGTGCAGCGACTGTTCGATCAGCAGCGCGCGAAACCCGGTGCAGTCTAGGAACAGGTCGCCCTCGATCCGCGCACCCGAATCGAGCACCAAGGCGGCGATGTCGCCGTTCTCACCGTTCAGTTCGACTGACGCGATCCTGCCCTCGACGCGCTTCGTCCCGTCCACTTCGGCCATCGAGCGCAGGAACTTGGCGTAGAGCGAGGAATCGAGCTGATACGCGTAGTTCATGCGGTCGTCGGGCAGATGCGCGAATTTCCCCTCGCGCGCCGCGATCAGCTCCAGGCAATAATCGTCGTACGACCGGTCATGCCCTTTCTCGCGCCCATACATCCAGAAATGCTGGAATCCCGCGGACCAGTGATCCTTGCCGGTCGCCCCGAACGAATGGAAGTAACTGTCACCGACATTCTTCCAACCGTCGAACCGGATGCCCAGCTTGAACGTCGCCTGCGTGGCGCGCATGAAATCGGCTTCGTTGATGCCGAGCAGCCGGTTGTATGTGACGAGCGGCGGGATGGTCGATTCGCCGACCCCGATCGTGCCGATCGCTTCCGATTCCACCAGCGTCAGCTCGACCGTCCGCCCCATCGTCCGCGCGATCGCCGCCGCCGCCATCCACCCGGCGGTGCCGCCGCCCGCGATCACGACGCGGCGCAGGCGGTGCTCGCCGTTCATCGGCTGAGCGCCCGTAGCAGGAAGGCGCGGATGCGGCCCGCGCTTTCGGTGTTGAGCGGGCCGAGCACGCTGCGCGCTTGCTCGGGAATATGCGCGACGACCGCCTCGTCATTCTCGAACACGTAGTAGTCGAACAGATCGCGCCAATATTTCTTCTGATCCTCGGGCAGGTCGCGGATCGCCAGCATCGCATGGTTCAGCGCATCCTGCGGCTGGCCCAGCCAGCGCGGCGCGTCGCGCCACCAGTAATTCACCAGCACGTTGAACGCCGCCAGCCCCTCGACATGGTGCCACCACAGCGCCGGGATGTAGAGCGCGTCACCCGCGTCCAGCTCCGCCACCTGCGCATGATCCAGCGCCTCCCTGAACCGCGGATACTCCGCGAAATCGGGGGCGTGGAAATCGACCATGCTGACCGCGCGCCCCGCGGGCGTATTATCGACCGGGCCAAGGTAGAGATTACGAAATTGCTCACGCGGGAACAACGTAAACCGCCGCCGTCCGACCGCCACGCATGCCAGATTGTGCGGCACGTCGTTATGCGCCGCGATCCGCGTCCGCGTCCCCATCCAGATGCTCGCGATCAGGGTACGATCGCCGAGATCGACGTGGTTCGCCTCGTGCAGCCCGTCGAAGAATTCGTGCAGGTCGATCGAGGCGAGATAGATCGGCAGCGCATCCGCCGTTCCCTCGACCGCGTCGATCTTCGCGAAGATGTCGGGCAGCTTCGCGGTCAGCGTCCGGAAGTTCATCGCCATCGCATCGTCGTAGAACAGCCGCCCGTCGCTGCCCGGCTGGCCCGCCGCGACGGTGAACGGCCGGTCGCGGTGGTGGCGCAGGACGTAGTCGCGCGCGTCTTTCGCGGAGCGCCGCCCGGCCCGCACCAGCGGCCAGTCCGCCACCAGACCGCGCACGACGAACGGCGTGTCCGCGGTCCGCAGCCGCGCGTCCAGAGCGGCGGCGTCGGCGACTGTCACCTCGGGCACGCGCGCGATCGCGTCGACCACGCCGGGATCGGCCTCAGCCATGCGCCATCCGCCGGTTCTTGCGCGCGATCAGCTTGCCAAGGTTGGCCAGCGAGGCGAGCGCCATGAAGATCGGCATCAGATGATCGCCATCATGCAATTCGCCGAGCGCCGCGGCGTCCAGCGCGCGCAGCCGATCCTCGTCGATGACGTGGAAACCGACCAGCCGGTTGATCGCCCCGTCGTCCAGCGTCACCTCAAGCGTCAGCGGCTCTAGCAGATCGTGGCGCTTGAGCGCGGCGAAGAACGCGCCCGCCCCCTGATAGCCCTCGTCCAGCGCGCCCAGCTGTTCGGCGATCGATTCCAGATACGGCGTCGGCCGCCCGTCCGCAGCGAACACGCGCGTCCCCTCGCCGGTGCCGATCCGCGGCGAGGCGAGGTCGATGTGCACCTGCTTGTCGCCGAAGCCGGCGGCATTCGCCCCGATCAGGAAGGGCTGGATCGCAATCGCGAGCGGTTGGTGATCGGCGTCCCACCGATCGCCGTCGAGGAACAGATTCTCTCCCGCCTCGAACCCAAACAGCGCCACCGCGGCGAAATCGTCGCGCTCGGGGTTGCGACGGAACAGGATCGGATAATCGTTCTGCACCTGCCGGAATTCGCTCGGCACGGTGATGCAACTCATCACCGCATCGCCCAGCGCCACGCCGCGATCGGTGCGCACGCGCAGGTCGCGGTGTTCTTCGGCAGTCAGGATCGCGTGGTTCGTCACTCGGCGGCGCTTTCGGAGAGGTGCAATGCGTCGAGATAGGCGCGATTGGTGGGCAAGGTCGAGGCGAGCGTGCGCGCGCGCTGTCCCACCTGCCGCATCGCCGCCGTCGCGGCGTCACGCCCGGTCGAGCGGATCGCAAAATCGCGCGGCGCTGGGAAACCCATGCCGTACAGGACGTATTGATAGCTCGCCGCCGGGAACACCTCGTCCTGCATCGGCAAATCGGCGTGCGACGGCGGTTGATGCCGCCACAGCGCCAGCAATTCGGTCAGCCGCGGGGGGATCGACGCCGCATCGCGGTGCGCGCGCCAGTACGGCTCGTCGCGCTGGCTCAGCACGTAATGCAGCTTCAGGAACTCGACGATCCGGTCCCAGCGATAGCGGAACAGATCGTTGAAACGCCGCGCGTGGATCGGCATCACGTCGCGTGTCGCCGGAAAATTGTCGAGCAGCGCATCCAGCGACAATTCGATCAGCACGATCGCCGACGCCTCCAGCGGCTCCAGGAAGCCCGCCGACAGCCCGATCGCCAGACAATTGCGCTCCCAGAACCGCTCGCGATGCCCGGATCGGAATGTCAGGTGGCGGAACGCCGATCGATCGATCGCGGACCCCGGCGCCGTACGGCGCAGATACGCCTCCAGCGTCGCCGCCGCATCGTCGTCGCTCGCAAATGCGGAGGCGTATACGCACCCCACCCCACGCCGCGTCGGCAACCCGATGTCCCAGATCCACCCCGAGGGGTGCGCGGTCGCGTTGGTCTGCGACGCGATCGGCGCGTCCGGTGCGACCGGCACCTGCACCGCCAATGCGCGGTCGTTGAACAGAACGTCGCTACGATCGACGAAGGGCACGCCGTATTCGCCCCCGATCAGCAGCGCCGCGTGCCCGGTGCAGTCGAGGAACAGGTCGCCCGCAATCGCGCCGTTCGCACGCGTGCGGACCGCGGCGATGTCGCCATCATCCGTGCGATCGACCGCGACGACATGATCGCGGACGTGCCGCACGCCCAGCCGCGCGGTCGCATGACGCGCGAGCATCGCCGCCAGCTTCCCCGCATCAAGGTGGTAGGCGTAGTTCAGCGCCCCCGCATAGTCCGGCATCGCGCGCTGTCGCGGGGCGAGGTCGAGCGCACAGACCGCCGCCTGCGAACACACGGCATCGGCGAATGCGCCATCCCGCCAAGCCGCCGCCACATCGCGCGGCTCGCCGGTCACCGGCGCAGTGAACGGATGGAGATAGCTGTCGCCCGCTGCACCGGTGCGCCACCCGTCGAAGCGCGATCCCTGCTTGAACGACGCATCGCACGCCAGCAGGAAGTCGACCTCCGACAGCCCGATCCGCTCCAGCGTGCGGCGCATCGTCGGCCATGTCCCCTCCCCCACGCCGATCGTCGGCACGTCGGGGGACTCGATCAATGTCACGCGCAAAGGCGCGGCCGCGGTGGGGTTCGCGCGCGCCGCGATCAGGCACGCGGCCAGCCACCCTGCAGTGCCGCCGCCGACGATCACGATTTCAGCGACTGCCGTGTCCACGCCGCGTGTCCCGATCCCCGTCATGCTCCTGTTCTGCCGCCCGCCGCCATGAAAGGCCACCCTCCGCCGGAGCGTGGCCCGCCAGCGTCAGAAGCTGAACCGCACGCCGCCCGAATAGCGCGCGTCGCCCGGCGCTGCGAAGGTCGCGAAATTGTCCGACCGGCGATGCCCGCGTCGACCCGCGCCGGTCAGGTTGATCGCCTCGACGAACACCGTCAGGCCCTTCTTGAACTCGACGCTGGCGCTGGCGTCGACCTGTCCATAAGCCTCGACATAGGTCGGATCGAACGCGCCGCCGTTATAGAATTCGGCGCGCCAATTGTACGCCACGCGCGCCTGTAATCCGCCCTTGTCGTAGTACAGCACGGCGTTGGCGCTGTCGCTAAGGCCGCTCAACGCGAACTGGCCGATGTTGGGATCGACCGTATTGTCATACGTCGCGTCGCCATCGACGATCGTATAGTTCAGGATCGTCCCGAACCCGGTTTCCCAGAAGCGGTGCTGGATCGCGAATTCCCAGCCGTGGATGTTCGCCGTCTGATCGCTGTTGAACGGCTGGCTGATCTGGAAATTGAACAGATCGTCCGCCGCCACGCCAAAGATATCGCCGGTCAGATACGTCACGCCACCGACCGTCGTCGTCCCCGTCACGGTCGACGAATCGGGATTGTTGCGCAGGATATAGTCGCGAATCCGGATCGTGTCGGTGGTGCCGAGCGCCGCCGCCGCCGCGCGGGCGCGCGGCCCCGACGCCGGGTTGCGCAGGTCGAAGGCGGGCGTGTTGATCTGCGTCGTGCCGATGAAATTCTGCACGTCCTTGGTGAAATATCCGACCGAAATATAGCTTTCGCGATCGTAATACCATTCCGCCGACAGATCGATGTTCTTCGATTTGAACGGAATCAGCCCCGGGTTACCCTGACTGCCCGTGCCGCCACCGATGCGCGGGTTCGAATCGATCGTCCGCCCGCCCTGCAGGACGCCGTAGTCGGCGCGCGTGATGGTATGGCTGTACGAAGCACGCAGCTTCACGTTGTCGATCGGCTCGATATCGACGTCGATCGCGGGCAGCCAGTTCTGGTAACTTCCCTTGAACCGCGTGAAGTCGCTGTCCGCCGAATAGATCACCGCAAACTCGTTGGCCGATACCCAGCGCGTGCCGACCGGCACCGGCACCAGCGCCGCCGAATCGACCACGGTCTGGTCATACCGGACGCCGCCGATGATGTGCGCCGGCATCGATCCGACGTCGAACTTCAGATTGGCCTGGATATAGGGCGAGATCGTCTTTTCGCGGATGCGGCGATCGACGGTGAAGCTGGCGCGGCACGTGCCCGCCTGCGCCGCCCCGGTCTGCGGATTGCTGCAGATGCCGTATTTGCTTTCGAGCAGATCGGCCATGTTCTCGAAATTGAACCTGTACAACGCCGGGATCATCCCCGCCGTGCCCGCGCCATCCACGCCCTTGAACTTGTCGGGCACGCTCACCTGCGTGAACAGGTCGTCCGGGATGTCCGACGCCGGGCCGATGCCGCCCCACGTGTCGTTCTGGATGAAGCCGTAGGCCGACCGCACCTTGTTATCGACGTACGAGAATCCGAAATCGATGCTGTCCAGGAAATCGCCGTCGTGGTCGTAATGGCCCTTCAACTGAACCTGGTTGATGCGGTCCTTGAAATACGCGTTGCGGAACGAATTGCCGGTCGGCGTGATCAGCGCGGGATTCAGCGGATCGATGCCGGGGTACATGGTGTACGACAGGATCGGCAGGTCGTTCTCGAAATTGACCGCCTGCGATTGCACGCCGAAGATCGCGTTCCCGATCGATGTGCTGCTGCCGTATTTGTTGGTCGGCTTCGATTCCGCGGTCGAGTGATGGGCGTCGAGCGACACGGTGACGCCGCCCGGCGCATCCCACGTCAGGTTACCGCCCAGCGACTTGTTGATGCTCTTGTTCGCCGCCAGCGAGCCGCTGTACGACAGATCCTTGCCCGGCGCGAAATTCTCCGAATAGAAGACCGGCCCGGCCGCGGGGCCGTCGGTCCAGGCGCTGCGCGTGTCGCCGAAGTTGAACCAGATGCCGACGCTGTTGTTGCGCACCTCGAACTTGTTGCTCGAATAGGTGAAATCGGCGGTCGCGGTCAGCGTGTCGGTCGGCTTGGCCTGCAGCACCAACTGGCCATTGATGCGCTCACGATCGATGTCGACCAATTCATAGGCTGCGCTCTGCGGGATTTCATAGACGTCGGTCGGACCCGGCCGGTTGGTGATGTTGGCCGCACCCGGCGTCCCCGGCTGCGCCAGCGTGCCCCAGTTGTTTTCCGATCCCAAGAAACCGTCGCGGAAACCGACGCTCGCGGTGTTCGTGCTCGCCTTGCGGCGTTGGTACGAACCGCTGAACAGCACGCCGATGCGATCGTCGGCAAACGTCGTCGACAGGATACCCGACACTTCGGGCGTGATGTCGTTCTTGCCGTTCTGCGAGGTGTCGATAACGCCCTTTGCGGCGATGCTGCCGCGCAGGCCCGGCTTGTCGAGCGGGCGCGGGGTGCGGATGTTGATGCTCGACCCGATTCCGCCCGACGGCACCGCGGCGCGGCCGGTCTTGTACACCTCGACCCCGGCGATCCCTTCGGACGCCAGGTTCGCGAAATCGAACGACCGCGACGCTGGCGGGCTCGCGCCGTCGCCCAGCGACGACGTCGGCATCTGCCGACCGTTCAGCGTGACCAGGTTATACTCCGGTCCGAAACCGCGGACGGTGACGGTCGATCCTTCGCCGTTGGAACGGTCGATCGACACGCCGGTGATACGTTGGAGCGACTCGGCCAGATTGGTGTCGGGGAACTTGCCGATATCCTCGGCGGAGATCGCGTCGACCACGCCCTGCCCGTCGCGCTTGATGTCGACCGATTGGCGAAGGCTGGCGCGAATGCCGGTGACGACGATGTCGTCCTCGCCTGCGGGCGCGTCGGCGGGGGGTTGGGGCTGGATTTCGGACGGTCCGGGGTTGCCCATCGTCGCTGCCGCGTCCTGCGCGAAAGCAGCGCCTGGAAGGCCGCCGATCGCCAGCGCCGAAACCCCGATCGCCATCTTCGACAGCGTGCGCGCCCTGAAGCTCCGCATGATAACCCCTCCCATACACCATCGGCGCAGTATGCCCGCGCCCTCATTGAGAACGTTCACTTCCGTCAAACCACGTCGATTGTCAAGTAGCCGACGCCGCCCACCTCACATATTGTGAACGTTCCCAGAATATGCTCCTCCTTGCGTGGGCCGCGCACTGCGCAACGTTACAGCGGCAAACGAAGGGGTTGAGGATGACGAAGGTTTTCCACGCGGCGCTGCTCGGCGCGACCGTGATCGCAGGGTTGGCGGCGGCGACTCAGGCGCGCGAACCGCAAACTGCCGTCCGCAACGAAGCCCGCGCGCGCGCCGACTCGATCGTCGCGCAGATGACGCTGGAGGAGAAGATCGCGCTGGTCCACGGCCTGTTCCCGCCCTTCGCCAAGGGAAAGACCGCGAACGACCTGATCCCCTCGGCCGGTCATATCGACGGCATCCCGCGGCTCGGCGTGCCGATCGTGCGCGAAAGCGACGCGTCGTTGGGGGTGGCCAACCAGGTCGAACAGCGCAAGGGCGACGTCGCGACCGCGCTGCCCTCCAGCCTCGCCACCGCGGCCAGCTTCGATCCCGAGATCGCCCGCGCGGGCGGCGCGATGATCGGCAGCGAGGCGCGCGCGAAACGCTTCAACGTGCTGCTCGCGGGCGGGGTCAACCTGACCCGCGATCCATGGAACGGCCGCAACTTCGAATATCTCGGCGAAGACCCGTTGCTCGCGGGCACGCTCGGCGGCGCGCATATCGCTGGCGTGCAGTCGAACCGCATCGTCTCCACCGTCAAGCATTTCGCACTGAACGCGCAGGAAACCGGCCGGATGGTCGCCGACGCGCGGATCGACGAGGCGTCGCTGCGTATGAGCGACCTGCTCGCCTTCCAGATCGCGATCGAGAAGGGGAATCCCGGATCGGTCATGTGCGCCTACAACAAGGTGCAGGGTGATTGGGCGTGCGAGAATGCGCGGTTGCTGAACGACGTGCTGAAGCGCGACTGGGGCTATCCGGGCTGGGTGATGAGCGACTGGGGCGGGGTCCATTCGACCGCCAAGGCCGCGAACGCGGGACTCGATCAGCAATCCGGGCAAGAACTCGACAAGGCGCTCTATTTCTCCGCGCCGTTGAAGGCGGCGGTGGAGAAGGGCGAGGTTCCGATGGCGCGGCTCGACGACATGGTCGCGCGCTACCTGACCGGGCTGATCGAGACCGGAGCGTATGACGCGCCGGTTCCCACACACGCGCCGACGATCCCGTATGCGAAGAACGCCGACGCTGCGCAGCGCGCCGCGGAGGCGGGAATCGTGCTGTTGAAGAACGACGGCGCGCTGCTGCCGATCGCGCGCACCGCAAAACGGATCGCGGTGATCGGCGGCGCGGCCGACCTGGGTGTCCTGTCGGGCGGCGGGTCGAGCCAGGTCCGCTCGGTCGGCGGCGCGCCGGTCGAGATCGCGCTCAGTACCGGGGCAGCCTCCTCATTCGCGCGCATCACCTATCACGCGTCCTCCCCGCTCGCCGCGCTGCGCAAGGCGATGCCGCAGGCGAAGATCACCTATGTCGACGGCCGCAACCTGAACGAGACGGTCGACGCGGCGCGCAACGCCGACATGGCGATCGTCTTCGCGACGCAATGGACCACCGAGGCGCAGGACGTGCCCGACCTGCGCCTGCCCGATCATCAGGATGCGTTGATCGCCGCGGTCGCCGCCGCGCAGCCGAGGACGGTCGCGGTGCTGGAGACGGGCGGGCCGGTATTGATGCCGTGGCTGGCCGCGGTCCCCGCGGTCGTGCAGGCCTGGTATCCTGGGCAGCGCGGTGGTGAGGCGATCGCCAATATCCTGACCGGGCGCGTGAACCCGTCAGGCCGCCTGCCGATCACTTTCCCCGCCAGCGCAGCGCAGGCCCCGCGACCGGCGCCGGTCGGGCTCGACACGCTGACCTCGCTGGAGGCGCAGGCCGCGGCCAATCCTGCCAACGCGTCGGGCTACGACCTAAAAAGCTTCCCGATCGATTATGTCGAGGGGGCCGATGTCGGTTATCGCTGGTACGAAAAGAAGCGCCAGCGCCCGTTGTTCGCGTTCGGCCACGGGCTTGGCTACTCCAGTTTCGCGTATCGCAACCCGGTGGTGACCGGGGGCAAGTCGCTCGGCATCTCGTTCGACGTCGTGAATACCGGCCAGCGCGAAGGGGCGGACGTGCCGCAGGTCTATGTCGCACGCGAAGGCTCTGCCGCACCGATGCGGCTGGCGGCGTTCACTCGCGTGACGCTAAAACCCGGCGAGGTGCGTCGCATCACGCTGACCGCGGAACCCCGCATCGTCGCGGATTACGACACGAAGCTGCCCGGCTGGCGGATCGCGGGTGGCACCTATCGTGTGGCGCTGGCCCGCGACGCGACCGACCGCGCGATCGTCCGCACCTTGACGCTCGATCCGGCGACGATGAAGCCGTAGATTTGCCGATCGCCGGGATAGCGGGCAAGACCGCTATCCCGGCGATGTCCAAACACTCCGCTCACCCCTCCGCGGCCCCATCCCTAGCGGCATCGCGCCGGTCGACCGCGTTCCTGCTGACGTACGCGCTGGCCTATGCCGGCGGCGTCATCTCGTACCTGCCGCTGCTCAGCCTGTTGCTGCCGCTCAAGATCGAACGCGTGGCGGGCGAGGCGCGGATCGACGTGCTAACCGGCAGCGTGATCGCGGGGGCGTTGGCGGCGAGCGTATCGAACATCGTGTTCGGGATACTCAGCGACCGCGCGGTCGCGCGCGGCGGCGGGCGACGGCGTGGGATGGCGATCGGCATCGTCGCGACCGCAGCATCCTATATCGGCATTTCGCTGGCGACATCGCCGTCGACAGTCATCCTGTCGGTGGTGATCTTCCAACTCGCTGTGAACGCGTTGCTCGCACCGCTGATGGCGATCATGGCCGACGAGATTCCGGATGCGCAAAAGGGGGTCGCGGGTGGCCTGCTGGCGCTCGGTGCGCCAGTCGCCTCAGGCGTGTCGGCACTGCTGATCGGAACGGCCATGCTGGGCGATGCGGCCCGCTTCGCGATCGTCCCCGCGGCCGTGGCCGCGTGCCTCGCACCGCTGCTGCTGACCCGTGCGGTTCGGGCCGATGAACCGGCGATCATTCCCGAACGGATGCTTCACCGCGACCTGCTGACCGCGTGGGGCGCGCGATTGCTCGTGCAGGTCGCGGGCACCGTGCTGTCGCTTTACCTGCTCTATTATTTCGAGAGCGTCGCGCCGGACATTCCGCCAGACATCCTCGCGCCGCGCATCGGGCATCTGCTGACGATCGCCTTCATCCTGCCGCTGCCGATCGCGATACTCTTGGGGCGGCTGTCCGACCGCACCGGCCGCCGTAAGCCCTTCCTGCTGGCCGCCGCTGCCGTCGCTGCGCTCGGGATTTTCGGCATGGCGATTGCTGACGACTGGACCGAGGGCGCAGCGGGTTTCTGCGTCTATGCAATCGGGTCGGCGGTGTTCCTCGCGTTGCATTCCGCCTTCGCGATGCAGTTGCTGCCGTCTCCAGAGCACCGCGGGCGCGACCTGAGCCTGCTCAACCTGACCAACACCCTACCCGCATTGCTCGGTCCTATGCTGGCTTGGCTGCTCGCGACACCGCGCGATTTCGACGCGGTGATGCTTATGCTCGCGGTCCTAACCCTCGGCGGCGGCGTGGCGATCCTCGCAGTGCGCGGGCGGCGTTAGCGTTTCCAGTAGCGCACGTAGTCCACCGTCAGGCGCTGCGGAAAAGCGCGGTCATCGATCCCTTTCTTCCCGCCCCAATCGCCACCCACCGCCAGGTTGAGAATCAGCTCATACGGGCGCGTGAACGGCCACGCCGCCGCGCCGCCCGGCTGGTCGTTCTTCACGCGCATATAGGCCCGCCCGTCGACACCGACCGTGATCGTGTCCGCGCGCCATTCGAGCTGATATCTGTGGAATGCGGTGCAGGCCGTCGCCACGCGCCTTTGCGCACCGCGCTGCGTCCCCTTCGCGTGATTGAACGCGCCGGTATGGAGCGTTGCATGGATGACGTTCGCGTCCCAGCCGACCATCTCCATAATATCAATCTCGCCCATGTCGGGCCAGGTGCCGGTAGACGGCAACATCCAGATCGCAGGCCACGCGCCACGCCCGCACGGCAACTTCGCGCGAACCTCGTAGAAACCGTAACCGAGCGGCGCACGCGTCACCAGTTTCGCCGAGGTATATGCCTGCCCGCCCCAGTCGCTGAACCGCGCCTTCGTAAGCGTCTCGCGACGCGCCTCGATGACCAGCGCGCCGTCTTCGATCCGCGCATTCTCACGGCGCGCCTCGGCGTAATATTGGCGCTCGTTATTGTACCATCCGGCGGCGTTGCGCGACGTGTCGAAGCGCCATTTCATGCGATCGATCATCGTCGCATCGAATTCGTCGACAAACGTGGGCGCGGCGGTTGGTGCCGCCAACGGCGCATCAACCGTGAAATTCGTCGCGCCTAACGAAGCCACTTGAGCGACATACAGCAATATATTCATGCGAACTCCTTATCCCTTCCGGCTCTTGCCCACGAGCATTGGATCGGCTCTTTCGCTCCTACGCTCGCCATCATCGTCGTTGCGTCACTCAAGCTTCCTTATTACGCGGATCGTATCCCGGCGCACGCGAGGCAGGAAGCGATTGTGCAGAACCTTTCGGCGCGTCTTGCCCGCGGAAGCATGTGGATCAGCGCATCGCGCGGCATCGTCAACACGCTGGGCTTCCTCTCGACGATCGTATTGGCGCGGCTGCTATTGCCGTCCGACTTCGGCCTTGTTGCGCTCGGCACGACGATGCTGGCCATTCTCCAGGCCGTCACCAACCTGTCGCTGTCGCAAGCGCTGGTCCATCATCGCGAGCCGACGATCGACCATTTCCATGCCGCCTGGACATTGAATACGCTACGCGGACTGGTGCTTGGCGGCCTGTTCGCAGCGGCCGCGCCCGCGACGGCGGCATTCTATGGCGACGGGCGGCTGGCGAACGTCATGTACGCCTTCGCATTCAGCGTCTTCCTGAGCGGCCTCGCTAATCCCAGACGGATCATGCTGCAGAAGGAACTGATCTTCTGGCAGGACTTCATGCTGAACGTCTCCCAGAAACTGATCGGCGTGATCGTCGGCATCGCCGTGGCGCTGATCTACCGGAGCTATTGGGCGCTCATCGTCGGAACGATCGCCGGCCAGGTGGCGCAAGTGGCCATCTCCTACACGGTGCTGCCGTTCCGGCCGAAGCCGGGCTTCCGGCATGCCGGCGAACTATGGTCCTTTTCGGTCTGGCTGACGGCGAGCCAGGTGATCAACACGATCAACTGGCGGTTCGACCAGCTTTTGATCGGCAAGTTTCTGGGCAGCACGGACCTGGGATATTATACGGTCGGCAACAACCTGGCGATCCTTCCGAGCCGCGAAGCTACGTTGCCGCTGACCCAGACGCTCTTTCCGGCTTTCGCCCGATTTTCTCATGATACCGAACGGCTGCGGCGCGCGTATCAACGGTCGCAGGCGCTTATAACCGCGATCGCGCTGCCGCTGGGCGTCGGCATGGCGCTGATCGCCGAACCGCTCGTGCTTTTGACGATGGGCGAAAAGTGGTTGCCTGCGACTACGGTGATCGAGGCGATGGCCGCGATCATCGCAGTGCAGACCATCGGATCGCAGGTGGCGCCGCTCGGGATGTCCCTAGGCGCGACGAAGCTGCTGTTTAAGCGCGACACCCAGCTGTTCTGCATCCGCCTGCCCATGATCATCGCTGGAATGTATCTGGCCGGGCTGCAGGGCGTGGTCATCGCGCGCGTGCTGACCGGGATCGTCTCGACCGTGGTCAACATGGCCATGATCAGGGCGCTCATCGCGCTGCCGGTGCGCACGCAGCTTGCGGCCAACATGCGGTGCATCGTCGCCGTCATCGTCATGAGCGCCGTCGTCTGGCTGACGGGGCATGTGTTCCCACCGGGTAAGAGCATCGCGCATCTGCTCGCCGAGATCGCGACCCTGCTCCTGATCGGCGCGGGAAGCTATGTCGCCACCTCGATCGCCCTGTGGGCCTGGATGGGAAAGCCGACCGGTCCCGAACGCGAGATTCAGGCGCTGGTACGGCATGGGATCGCCAAGGTCCGCGGCGGAAAATAGCGCGATCAGCCCGACCGCGCACGCAACGGGGACATCGTTCCGATCGCGCTGTTCTCCGGCCTTGGCGGTAGCCGCCGTCTCGGGAAAATGACCCGCTTCATTCGCGGCGCCCAGTTCAGCAGGTAATTCCACATGATCGCGAACTGTACGGCGCGATACCATCGTCCACCGGTATTGCGCCCTTTCGCGGTGCGGACGATCTCCCGCAGATACGAAACCTGCACCGAATTCTTCGTCCGCATCGTCAGTATCTGCGCTGTCGACGGTCTGCCGGGCAGCGATGCCGGAGGTTCCTGCCCCAGCGCCATGAAGTTCAGCTTGGTGCGGATGCATTTCTCGCATTGCCCGCAATTGGCGCGGGCGGAAGCGTTCTGCCAGCACACCCGAAGATTGGCGAGGCATTCCGGCCAATCACCGATGCCCTGCACCTTTTCGGTCCGGCCGAATGCGGCGCCGTCCAGAACGATCGGGAAGTCGGGCGAGGACAACATCGAAAAGGTGATCGGGTTCGATCCCCACGGAATGACCATATTGGCATAGTCTTCGTCGGCGCCGATCAGCGCCGCGCCAAATGTTCCCTGCCAGTTCCGCAAACAGCTGGACAGGCCGGCCCCGAACTCCATCTGCCAGACCCTGGAGGCGACGTGCCGCCAGTTGGTGCGCATCCTCACCAGCGGAACGTCGATCGACGCCAGAGTCTGCGCGGCGCAGGAGAAGGCGTCTTCGAACTGCTGCTCATGCGTCAGGGGAATGTCGAGCCCGTGTACGAATAGCGCCGCACCCAGCGTCCGGTTGCTTCTCGACGCGCGCTTGCTGACGTGGCGCCAGGTCGTAAAGGCGCTGTCGACGCCGCCCGAAAACGCGACGACCGCATGATCGGGAAGCCTGCCGCCGCTCCTGTCGTCAGGCAGTTCGATGGTCGCGCTAATCCGGACAGGCCGGTAAAGATCGGGTCGCCACAATGTCCACGACGCGACCAGCTCTTCGAGCCCCGCCAGCAGCGACCGCGACACGGGGCCATCGACATGCAAGTCCCGCCCCGTCCCCATCGCCTTGAAGATCAGCGCCGTCGCGGCAAGGTCGTGTCGATCGAGCGGTTGCGGCAGCGCCTCGTCAGGACCATCGATTTCCCACCAGACTTCGGTCCGATCGAACGAAGCGGTCCTGCGCACCGACCCGGCTGATCGTGTTTCCGCGAGTCGTACCTCGATCCTGTCCATATGCGTGATTCGCTCCCGGCCGCTTGCCTTTGGGACAATTTGGCGACTCCGCGGTTACATCGTTCTACGCCACAATGGCGCTGCGAATTGAGGGACTTCCCACGCATATTTTGCCGACGCGCTCACCGATGGAGGTACTTCGCAAGCGCTGTCTATTGTCCATACCGCAGCTTGACCGACTGACGTTCGCAACCCGCTGCGACGGTTGGCTAGGGTCCGGTTGATCGTGAGATCAGGCGGGGCCGAGCGCGCCTGTCCGGCCCGGCCCCTCCCGCAATCCTAAAAAGCGAAGCGCACGCCGATCCGTGCGCTCTCCCGCCGGTCGTCCTCGCCGCGCTCCGCCGCGACCGCGCTGGACAGCGTCACTCCGGATTGCAGGTCCGCCTCGACGCCCAGCGCCGCCGTGCCCAGCAAGCGCGCACGTTCCGCACCTTCGACGACCAATCCCAGCCCGCCTCCGCCAAAACCGGTTAACGCCGAACTCGCTCGCCCCGCCGCCTGATAACGCAGACCGAAAGTGGCGAACGGCCGGACCGACCCGCTTCGCGTGACGGTCACCGTTCCGTCGACGAACGCCGCGGTATCGCTGCCCTTCCCCACCTGCGCCGCAAACGCCGTCGAGCCCGTTTCCGCCACCGCGTCGCCCTGCACCCGCACCACCGTGCCGCCGATCCGGGGCTTGAGCGCCCAATCGCCGCCGATCGCAGCCTCATAGGTAACCGCCACGTCCAGCGTCAGGTTCGTGAGGTCGTACCTACCGCGTGCCGATCCGCCCGGCAGCGCGCGGCGTGTATCCGCGTCGGTCGCCGCGTAGGCTGCGGTCGCCATCAGCCCGAACGCGCCGAATGCCGCCCGGCCGTGCACGCCGAACGTCGCGCCTTCGATCTCGGTCGTCGCGCCCCGTCCATCCAGTCGCTGCCGCCCGTCGAGATAACCGGCGAATCCGCCCAGCGACCAATCATCGCCCGCATAACCCAGACCGCCGAACAGTCCGTAGCCGCCGAACCTAGCCCGCGCGGCGCCGCGATCCGCGTCCGCGCGCAGCGTCCGCTGATCGGCCGAAGACTGGCCGAAGGTGAACAGCCCCGGCTCGGTGCGTCGGCTCGCAAACCCTGCCGAGCGGCCGGCATCCGCCAGCGTCAGGCCCTGCTCCACCGCCGCCTGGCGCGCCGAGGCGTAGGCCTCCGGCGCGAGGAGCGCGAAGGCCCCCGCGTTCGACGTTCCGTTCGCACCCACCAGGCCCGGCGCCGCCGCCAGCAGCGCCGCGTTAGCGCGCCCGCTGACCAGAACGGCGTTGGTATAGTCGATCGTGCGCCCCACTTGGCCGGTGAACGACGCGTCGTTCCTGAACTGCCCGAGCAACGACAAGCGCCCGCTCTGCTGCACTAAGAAGCCGAACAGCGAATCGGGCTTCACCACGTTTATGAACGAGCCCGTAATCCCGCCCGTCGCCGTTATCAGATCGAGCGACGCGCCCGGCAGCAGTTGCCCGGTCGGCACGATCTGCAAGGTTGCACCGTTCGCGATCGAGACCGCGCCGTTTACGACCAGCCGGTCGCTTGCCATCGGCGTGATCTCGAACACCGACACCGACGTGCCCGCCAGCGCGACGTTCCCGTCGACCGTCATGGTTCCCGACGACGCACCCGGGCTCAGCGTACCCGCGATGGCGACGTTTCCGCTCACCCTGCCCGCCGAACCAAAGGTCGCGCCCCGCCGCACGGTGAATGCCGATGCCGTCATCACCGAACCCGCAAGCCCGACGAGCCGCCCGCCCGACAGGTCGACCGAACCCAATGCGCCCGTGCCCGATAGCGTCGCATAACCGCGCGTCATCCGGAAGGCCTCGACCTCCGTGATCGACCCGAACGCCACCGGTGTCGCCGCCGAACCGCCCGATATCTCGATGACGTCGCTGCCCGCGCCGCCTGCGACCGAACCTGCATAGCCGCCCGCGATTTCGAAGCGATTGTCGCCACCGCCGAACCGCACCGCACCCGACAGCGCCGAATCGGCTGCTATGCGCAGATCGCCAATCGCATCGATCTGGCCGAATGCGAACGCGCCGCCCGTCAACGTCAGCCCGCCCGGCGCTTCGGAGGACAGGAATTCGAAGCCCGTCGCCCGTCCCGCCGTCAGCGTCGACGCGCGCGTTAGCCGAAGCCAGTCCGTCCCCGCCCCGCCGTCATAGCTTCCCGCCACGGTCGCCGCACCGATCGCCACCACATCGTCGCCGCCGCCCATCGCGACCCGCGCGACGTCGCCGTCGACCAGCAATCGATCGGCGCCCGAACCGCCCTCGACGGCGCCAATCGTAAAGCCGTTCAGCCGGGCGTCGAACCCTACGCCGCTCAGCGTCACCCGCTCGAAGCCCTGCTGAAGCGTCAGCGACAGCGTACCCGCGCCGTCCACCAGCAACCGCTCGAAGCCGCTGTGCGTCGACAATCCGGTCCGGTCGCCCGCCAGCGTGACCCGGTACAGATCGGTGCCCGCGCCGCCATCGACCGCGCCGCCCAGGACCGCGCCTGCCGTTTCGGCGTACAAATCGTCGCCCCCGCCCAGGTCGAGCGAAGCATCGATCCGGCCGGCGTTGACGATCGCGTCCGCGCCATCGCCCGCCGCCAAGCGCTCTCCCACCGCGCCCAGCACGCCGCGCACAGTGAGGGTCGTGGCCTGATCCAACGCCAGCGCCTCGAACCCGACCGCCCGGCCCGTCAGCATCGTCGCGCCGACGAAACGCAGCGTGTCCGTACCTGCGCCGCCGTCATATGCGCCCGCCAGCGTCCCACCGCCGATCGAAAGGAAATCGTCTCCCGCCCCCAGCGCGACGCGTGCGACGTCGCCGTCCGACACTAAGCGTTCCGCATTCGCGCCGCCCTCGATCGCACCGATCACGAAGCCGGCCAGCCGCACGTCCAGCCCGACGCCGTTCAGACTTATCGCTTCCAGGCTCTGGTCGAGGGTCAGCGACAACGTGCCTACGCCGTCGACCGACAGCAGCTCGAACCCCGTGAGCGTGTTCGCGCCAAACGCGCGGTCGCCCGCCAGCGACACCGACGCCGCGTCGCGGCCAGCGCCGCCCGCTACCGATCCCGCCAGCAAGCCGCCCGTAGCGAGTTGGAAGCGGTCGTTGCCCATTCCAAGATCGAAAGCGCCTTGTAATCGGCCACCGTCCGCGACCGTCAGCGATTGTGCCCCATCGCCGAACGACACGGTGGTTGCGCCCAGCGCGCCCGTGACCAGCAGCGCGCCGCCATCGACCGTCACCGTCTCGAAACCGGTCGCAACGCCCGACAGCGTAGCCGGGCCGCTTCCGGCGAACCGGAGCAAATCGACGCCCGTGCCGCCGTCATACAGCCCGGCAAAGGTCGTGCCGCCGAGCCGCACCGAGTCGTCGCCGTCGCCCATCGACACGCGCGCCACGTCGCCGTCCACACCAAGCCGCTCAGATCCGGCGGAGCCGTCGACTGCGTTAATGGCGAAGCCGTCCAACAGAAGATCAAGTCCCGTGCCCGACAGCGAGGCCGATTCGAAATTCTGCTGAAGCACTAGTGACAGCGTGCCCGCGCCGTCCACGCCGAGCCGCTCGAAGCCGGTGTTTGCCGACAGCCCCGCACGGTCGCCGGCCAGCGTCACGCGATATTGATCCACACCCTCGCCCCCGTCGACCAGTCCCGTCGCCCGGCCCTCGCCGATCTCAACGAACAGGTCGTCGCCGCCGCCCAGCATCACCGCGCCCAACGTGCCCGCGACCTCGACGCTCTCTGCGGCGTCCGATCCCATCACGGCGACCGCACCTGCCGTGGCGAAGCTTCGCCCGGCCTCAACGCGCATCGTCCCGCCGGAAAGCTCCAGCGTCGGGGTCGAAAACGCGCCCGAGTATGCGACCGCGCCCGCACCCGACTGCGTCAGCCGCTCGAAGTTCGCGAACCGCTCCGCCGAGACGGTGCCGCCGCCGACCGCATCTATCTCAATCACGTCGGTTCCGTCGCCGCCGTCCACCACGCCCGTCAGGCTGCCGCCGGCGCCCTGCAGGTAACGGTCGTCGCCCGCGCGCAGGAACACCGCGCCGTCGATCAGACCCCGGTTCTCGATCCGATCGGCACCCGCCCCAAGGTCGATCGACCCAACGATCTGGCCCGTGTTGCGGATCCGGTCATCAAACGTGTGCAACGATTGCACCGCGCCAGCCAGATAGGGCAACGTGTCGAAGATGGTGATCGGAAAGTCGGACGGCGTCCGCGTTACCCCGGCACCGCCCTGGATCAAACCCGAATTTTCGAGCAAAAGCGCCGTCCGGGTCGTCAGCAGCGCGACCGAGTCCGCTCCGGTCGCCGCGATTACGCCTGAATTGACGACGGTGCCGCCCGCGCCGCCGCCGCCATAGATGGAGAGCGCCCGCCCGGGCGTGAACGTCGTCACCTCGCGCGCGGTCATGCCATCGAAGATGAAGACGCTTTCGTTGCTGCCCGCGCCGGTGGCCTCGATCAGTCCGTTGTTGACGATGGCGAAACCGCCGTCCTTGTCTCCGTCGATGCTGATCTGCACGCCGAGCGCTCCAGCCGAAGAGATTTGACCTTCATTGGTAAGCAATAGTGAGCCCGCGCCCTCGAACGTTTTCACGTACAGGTCGAGCGCCGGAAACGAGTCAGCCGCCGCGGAGATGGTTCCGCTATTGGCGACCGTGACGCGGCCGGGCGTTTCGCCGGCGAAGGAGACCTCGCCATACACGCCGCCGTCGATCGCCCCGCTATTGACGATCGACACGCGCGTGGCCTGATTCATGTCCACGCCCACCGCCCCGTCGGAGCCGGCTATCGTTCCCGAATTGTCGAACGAAACGTCGCCCGTGCCGTCGATCCTGACCCCGCCGTCTTCGTCCGGCGTGAAGCCGACCGTGCCGGTATTGATGAAGCTGCGCACCTGCCCGTAGAAGCCGCCGTTCAACGTGCCTTCGTTGCGGAATTCCGCCAGCGCCAGGTCAAGTCCGATCGCCTTCAGCGCCTCCTGCCCGAAGAAGCCGTAGCCATAGAGGGGCGGTTCCGTCGTCACCAACGCGTTCACCGTCGCCTGGTTGACGATCCGGCCGTCTCCACCCACGAACACGTCCTGCTCCACCGGGGCGTCAGCGGTGAGCGTCACCACCGAATCCGCGCCGCGCGCCTGTACCAACTCCGCTTCGAAATTCAGACCGCCAAGCGTGCCCAGCGCAACCGTGGCGCTCCCCGAATACCCTCGACCATAGACGTCGAATCCGTCACCGCCGTCGATGACGCCGGTAACGCCGGTGGCGTCCCCGATCTGAAGGAACAGGTCGTTCCCCGCGCCGAACCGCACGTCGCCCTGGACCGTACCGCCCGCCGAAACGAAAGCGCCGGACGCGAAGCTGGGGCCACCGAAGGGCGACGCGCCTAACTGGACCATCCCCGTGATCGTGCCCGCGTTGAAGACCGTGCTCCCCTCCGCGACGATCGCGACGCGCGCGGCGATGATCCCGCCCGCCCGGTTGTCGATCAGCGAGCCGAACGCAGCGCCGCGCACCGCGACGCCGCTCGTGCTTGCAATCGAACCCGAGTTGACGAGTGTTCCGGGGCCGCCCGAAAAGCCGGGCAATGATACGCCCGTACCGCTCACTTCGATCACGCCGCTGTTCACGACGTTGCTCACCCCCGAGACTCCGGTCACGCTGGGACCGCCGGTTCCCGTGATGCGTCCCGTATTGGTGAATTGGGCTACGCCCAGCACGCCGGTCAGATTTGCGCCATCAAGCGTGATCGTGCCGGAATTAAGCACGGAGGCTTCTGAAAAGTAGAACGACTGCCCGCCTGACACCGCCGACGCCGCCTGACTGCTTGTGGACGATCTCTTGACGGTGATGGATCCGGCATTTTCGAACTGCGCACCGCCTGCGCGCACCGCCGTGAGGTCGCTCACGAACGAGCCGTCCACCACCGTCAGGCTGAGCGCGCCGCGGCTGGTGACGTCCAGCGCGTTGGCCTTGAAGGGTGCGGTTCCGACCAACTGGTCTGACGGGATCAACGTCAGGTCCAGCGCCGCCTTGTCGGTCAGCGAAACGTCGACCGCAAGGTCGGCTACACCCTCGCCAGCAAAGCCGACGCCAGTGGATAGCGGTGCTGGCGCAGTTAGCGTCAGCGTCGCGCCGTTCGAGAGTTCGTAGGACGATATCTCGAAGCTCGCCGGCGCGCTGGCGACAGCGCTCGCCGTCTCACGCACGCGGTATCTGATCGTGTCAGTCCCGGCCCCGGCGTCTACTCCGCCGGTAGCGCCGGCCAGCGGCCGGCCTGCAATGGCCACCAGATCGGTAACCAGCAGGTCGTCGCCGCCGCCCAGCCGGATAGCGCCGGTCACGACGCCGCCCTCGTCGACAAAGCGATCCTGCGACCCGCTAGCGCCGCCCGCCGTCATGTCCACCGCGCCTTCGACACGACCGCGGTTGACGAACGTCGTCATGCTATAGCCATCACCGCGCACACCCGCCGTGCTTCCGCTCACCACCCCGGCCGCGGCGTTCACGAACAGGCCGCCGAACTCGAACAGCACGCCCGTCGCACCCGACACGACTCCGCTGTTCTCGAAACTCCCGCCGTACACGCGTACGCCGGCCGTCGCGCCGGAGATCGTGCCGGTGTTGACCGATGCGACGCCCGAAGCGCCCGATCCGCTGAGCGACAGTCCGACCCCGCCGGACGATTCGATCGTGCCGCTGTTGTTCAGGACGCCGAAGACGGTCGCGCCGGTTCCCGTGGCGGTGATCCTGCCGCTGTTTGTGGACGTGCCGCCGCTGAAGCTGGACACGCTCACGCCGTTTCCGCCTGTCGCGGTGATGGCGCCACGATTGTCGAGCGAACCGGTCGCGATGACGACCGCGCTGACGCTTGCGAACGGGTTTGGCGCCATGTTGAGCGCGATGCCGCCTTCATTGACCAACACTGCTTGCCGGGTTGTCGTCCCCGTGCCGAACAGGCTTATCGCCGGGCCGACGGTGGCCGTCAGGGCCGCCCTGTTGGTGACCACGCCGTCGCCGATGGCTTGCAAACCGCCCGTCGCGTTGAAGCCCGGGGCCAGCGTGACGGCCGGAGCGTTCGCTAGTTGCACTTCCAGCCGCTCGAAATTCAGCGGCATGGTCGACGCGTCCAGCGTCGCGTCGCCGTCGATCCTGAACTGCAGCGTGTCGACTCCGCCGCCACCGTCGATCGCGCCCGAAATGCTGGACGTCCGGTTGGTCGTCCGGTCATAGCGTACGATCAGGCGGTCGTCGGTCCGGTCGAGCCTGACGTCGCCCGCGATCGTGCCCAGCGTTGTGTCAATCGTCGTCGGCCGCGATCCGCCTGCGCTCACCACGATCGAACCGATGATGCTTCCGTTGTTCGTCAGAGAAAGTCCGTCGCCGATCAGGAGCGCCACGCCAGCGGCGGTTGCGGCGGCGATGGTGCCCGTCGCCCCATTGGTCATCGACGCGAAGCTGCCAGACCGGACCGCCGGGCCGCTGCCAGTATTGCGGATCGTCCCGGTGTTCGTCGCGAACAGTGTGCCCGCGCTGGACAGGGTGGCCTCGCCGCTCGCGGCGGTGAGGAGGCCGCTGTTAGTCACCGAGACTGCGGAGAAGAACGGCGTGGCTGCGGCGATCGCCGCTCGAGCGCCGCCATCAATCGTTCCCGCGTTCGTCAGTGCGGAGACGTCGCCCGACACGCCGCCGATGAACCCGCCAGCCCGGTTTTCCAGCCGGTCGATCCGTGTGTTCGGTCCAGCGACCACCGCTGGCCCCGCCGAGCCGGTGAGCCGCCCCGAATTGGTGATCGTGGCAGCGACGAAACCCGTATCGGCCGCAGTCGGCCGGCTCAGCAGGATCGCCGCCGTACCGTCGATTACACCGCCAGCGTCGACGGTCACCGTCGTGGAGGATTGTGGGGAGAAGATGATCGTCGGCGACGGGCAGTATCCGACCGACGCGCCGGCGTACGGATCGCACACAGTCGAACGCGGCGACCCGTTCAGACCGAGCATGCCGGGCCTGTCAGCGCCTAGGATCGCGCCGCGCACCACCAGCGTTCCGCTCGTCGACTGAGCCAGCACGGCCGCTTGCGCCGAACCGGGCCGCACCGTGGCCCCCGCCTCTACGATTACGGTCGAATTGGCGCCGTCAATCCGCAGGCCGTCCGCGTCTGTCCCCGCGCAGTTCGTGGTCCCGTTCGCCACCGTCGGATCGGGCGCGCACTGCGCCAATGCGGGGGCCGCAGTACCCGCGGCGATGGCGGCCATGCTGGAACCGAGCGCGAGCGACACCATCCGCGGCCAAACCGACCGCACACCAACGTGATTCATGAAAACGCAACCCCCGCAACACCGCCGCAATTCCCCCCGCGGCGGTTAGGCTCCTGTTAGCACGCGATTTTCCACCGTGTCCAGCAGGCCATTACGCTCGCTATCCGCAGTCAGGAGTGCGTTCGTGTGGGCTGCGAGTATGGCGCAAAACGGCGCGTCCACTTCATTCCCACTCGATCGTGCCGGGCGGCTTCGATGTATAGTCGTAGGTGACGCGATTGACGCCTTTCACCTCGTTGACGATGCGGGTCGCGACGCGGGGGAGGAAATCGCCGGGGAACTGGAACGCCTGAGCGGTCATGCCGTCGGTCGAGGTCACAGCGCGAAGAGCGAGCACCGAATCGTAGGTGCGGCCGTCGCCCATCACGCCGACGCTCTTCACCGGCAGCAGCACTGCAAACGCCTGCCAAATCGTGTCGTACAGCCCGGCATTGCGTATTTCTTCCAGATAGATGGCGTCGGCTTTTCGCAGGATGTCGCAGCGTTCCTTCGTGACTTCGCCGGGGATGCGGATCGCTAGCCCGGGTCCGGGGAACGGATGCCGCCCGACGAAAATCTCGGGTAGCCCGAGTTCGCGGCCGAGCGCGCGGACCTCGTCCTTGAACAATTCGCGCAGCGGCTCGACGAGCTTCATGTTCATCCGCTCAGGCAGGCCGCCGACATTGTGGTGGCTCTTGATCGTCACCGACGGACCGCCGGTGAAGCTGACGCTCTCGATCACATCCGGATAAAGCGTACCCTGCGCCAGAAACTCCGCGCCGCCGATCTTTTTCGCTTCGTTTTCGAAGACTTCGATGAAGGTCTTGCCGATGAACTTGCGCTTCGCCTCGGGGTCGGTGACCCCGGCCAGACCATGCATGAACAGGGTTTCGGCGTTCACATGGATCAGCGGAATGTTGTAAGCGCCGCGGAACAGGCTGACGACCTGCTCGCTCTCGCCCGCGCGCATCAGGCCGTGGTCGACATAGACGCAGGTGAGGTGTTCGCCGATCGCTTCGTGGATCAGCACTGCGGCGACCGCAGAATCGACGCCGCCGGACAGACCGCAGATCACCCTCCCCTTGCCGACCTGCGCGCGGATTTCGGCAATCTTGGTCTGGCGGAACTCCGCCATCGTCCAGTCGCCGGACAGGCCGCAGACGTGGCGCGCGAAATTGGCGATCAGCTTGCCGCCGTCGGGGGTGTGGACGACCTCGGGATGGAATTGCAGGCCGTAATAGCGGCGTTCTTCGTCGGCGGTGATCGCGAACGGCGCGCCCTTCGACGAGGCGACGGGCTTGAAGCCGGGTGCGAGCGCGGCGACGTGATCGCCGTGGCTCATCCAGACCTGATGGCGTTCGCCCTCGTGCCACAAGGCATCGAACAGGGCGCAGCGCGAATCGACCTCGACGAAGGCTTCGCCGAATTCGCCCGAGAACCCCTTGTCGACGCGACCACCAAGTTGTGCGGTCATCACCTGCTGGCCGTAGCAGATGCCGAGGACGGGCACGCCGCTGTCGAATACCGACTGCGGCGCGCGCGGGCTGTCGGGATCGACGACCGAGGCGGGGCCGCCCGAGAGGATCACGCCCTTCGGCTGCATCCGTTCGAAGGCCTCGGCGGCGTGCTGGAACGGCGCGATCTCGCTGTAGACCCCTGCCTCGCGCACGCGGCGCGCGATCAGCTGGGTTACCTGGCTGCCGAAATCGACGATGAGGATGCTGTCAGGATGGTCCATCGCGCAGGCCCTAGCCCCGCTCGCGCGCGAGCGAAAGGCTTAGGGCCAAGCGCGGCCGGCGGGGCTACGGCCCCGTCCGACGGCGCGGCTTCGCCGCGGCGCGATGGAGAAGGAGCGCGCGTTGTCGCCGAGGGCGCGAATGTTGAGAATGTTGAGACGCTGGCGCGGTTTTTGCCGGGGTTCGTTGCTGGTCTTCGATAAGACAGGATTGGCGATCGTTCGGCATGCGCGATTGGTCGCATACCGAGGCGCTGTAGGAAAGCGCAACTCTATCGGCTAAGACTTTTCCACCAAGCGTCTTCCTTCATTTTCGACGTTAGCGCTCGCGCGTAGGACTCGAACGCCTGATTGTTTGTTGCTCGATCAGAACATCCAACCCACGCGCGCTTGCTAGCCTCGAAATCCGACCCGATTTTCTCATACAATGGCTTCACGATCGTCATTTCGATCTGCTCGTCGGCTTGTTCGAGCCATTTTGCACGGTACCACTCACTAACGACTATGGTCGAAAAGATGCCTGGATCGATTTTCCCCTGCCGGTTGAGATCGCCTATGGCATGGCGTTGAAAATAGACCGCGAGGGCATGACAATGCACGTCGCTGTTCGGGTTATAAGTTAATGCTGATACATTCGCGCAGCCCATCAACATCAAAGTCGTCACTAGCGTCAATCGAAGCATCGATCGCATTTCCCGGTTTTAGCTGGTCTTTTTTTACGCAGTACCGGTTACCAAAACCCTTTGAGGGAATGTATTATTCGCTGTGCCCCCAGAGCGGCGCGACCGGCTGACGCCGACCCCATCTCTCAAGAAGTCGGAAAGCGCGGACCGAAAAGCGACAGCCTTCTGCGTGTGACCTGTCGAATTGGAAAGGCTGATTCTGAGCGCAAGCAGTCACAGACGATCATCCATAGCCGCTCCCGCGAAGCGAAAAGGCCGCCCCATCGCTGGAGCGGCCCTTCATGTCCGTCGCGGCGAAGCCGCGCCGTCAGCCGGCGCTTGAGCGCCGCTGACCGGACGAGGCTTGAGCCTCGGCGTAGCTGCGCTACGCCTTGGCCGCCTCGCTACGCCGCCTCGTCGAAATCCTCATCCGACATCACCGGACCCGAATCTTGCCCCTTCGCGCTGACGTCGCGATCGACGAATTCGATGATCGCCATCGGCGACGCGTCCGACATGCGGATGCCGGCCTTAATGACGCGGGTGTAGCCGCCATTGCGGTCGGCGTAGCGCGTGGCCAGCACGTCGAACAGCTTGATCAGCTGGGTTTCGTCTAACAACCGCGAATGCGCCAGGCGGCGGTTCGACAGGCCGCCCTTCTTGGCGAGCGTGATCAGCTTTTCGACGTACGGGCGAAGCTCCTTCGCCTTGGCGACCGTGGTCGTGATCTGTTCGTGCTTGATGAGCGCGGCGCTCATGTTGCGGAACAGGGCGATGCGGTGGGCCGAGGTCCGCTGAAGCTTACGGCCGCCTACACGATGGCGCATTGGTATTTCCTTCGTTCGTTAAGGGGCCGTTTTACGGAAACCCCAGACCAGGCGGTGCGAAACGGGCCACCGCCAAAACCCCAATGTTGAGAATGTTAAGACGATCACAGGGTTAACCCATGATCTCCTGTTCCAATTTCTTCGCCATCTCTTCGATGTTCTCAGGCGGCCAGCCGGGGATTTCCATGCCCAGACGCAAGCCCATCGACGACAGCACTTCCTTGATCTCGTTCAGCGACTTGCGGCCGAAATTCGGGGTACGCAGCATCTCGGCTTCGGTCTTGCCGACCAGATCGCCGATATAGATGATGTTGTCGTTCTTCAGGCAGTTGGCCGAACGCACCGACAGTTCGAGCTCGTCGACCTTCTTCAGCAGGTAACGGTTGATCTGCTGCGTATCGCTGGTCATGTCGCCCGACGGCTGCGGCGCGGCCATGCCGACCGGAGCCGAACGCTGGACGATCGCGTCGTCGAAGTGGACGAACAGCGCTAGCTGGTCCTGCAGGATGCGGCCAGCGTAGCCGACCGCGTCCTCCGGGGTGACGGTGCCGTCGGTCTCGATCGTCAGCGTCAGCTTGTCGTAGTCGAGATCCTGCCCGACGCGGGTCGGGTCGACCTTGTACGACACCTGACGTACCGGCGAGTAAAGCGCATCGACCGGGATCAGGCCGATCGGCGCGTCGGCCGGGCGGTTGGCGGTCGCAGGCACATAGCCCTTACCGATGTCGGCGGTCAGCTCCATGTTGAGCGTCGCGCCGTCGTCGAGATGGCAGATGACCAGATCGGGGTTCATCACCTCGATATCGCCGCTGACCGCAATGTCGCCGGCCTTCACCTCGGCCGGGCCGGTGGCGGACAGCTGGAGCCGCTTCGGGCCTTCGCCCTGCATGCGGATCGCGATCTGCTTCACGTTCAGGACGATGTCGGTCACGTCCTCACGGACGCCGGCCAGGCTCGAAAACTCGTGCAGCACGTTCTCGATCTTGATCGAGGTCACCGCCGCGCCCTGCAGGCTCGACAGGAGCACGCGACGCAGCGCGTTGCCGAGCGTCAGACCGAAGCCACGCTCGAGCGGTTCGGCGATGAAGGTCGCCTTGCGCTTGCCATCGCCGCTCTTCTTTTCGAGCGAATTGGGCTTCTTCAGTTCCTGCCAGTTCTTTGCATTGACGGACAAGCTCAAGTCCCCTGGTGTTGGGCCAGTGCGGGGGCGGCACCGGCCGGGAGAGAAAGACGCCCCGGCTCGTCAGCCGGGGGTCGGAGATCAAACGCCCGAGATCAGACTCGACGACGCTTGGAAGGACGGACGCCGTTGTGCGGGATCGAGGTGACGTCGCGGATCGAGCTGATCTGGAAACCGACCGCCTGCAGCGCGCGAAGCGCCGATTCGCGGCCCGACCCCGGACCCTTCACTTCGATTTCCAGCGTGCGCACGCCGTGTTCGGCGGCCTTCTTGCCGGCGTCTTCCGCAGCGACCTGCGCGGCGTACGGCGTCGATTTGCGCGACCCCTTGAACCCCATCATGCCCGCGGACGACCACGAAATGGTGTTGCCCTGCGCGTCGGTGATCGTGATCATGGTGTTGTTGAAGCTGGCGTTCACATGGGCGACGCCGGCGGTGATGTTCTTGCGTTCGCGACGGCGAATACGCTGCGGTTCACGTGCCATTCGGTATTCCTGACCTTGTCTCTCAAGAGCCGGGCGGAGCGCGGAAAGTTAGGCTAAGGTTAGCCCTAAATCGCGCCGACCTGACCGGCCGAAAATTGGTAAGTCCTTGAACTTACTTCTTCTTACCGGCGATCGGCTTGGCCTTGCCCTTGCGAGTGCGCGCATTGGTGTGCGTGCGCTGGCCACGAACCGGAAGGCCCTTGCGATGACGCAGACCGCGATAGCAGGCCAGGTCCATCAGGCGCTTGATGTTCATCGCGGTTTCGCGACGGAGATCGCCTTCCACGGTGTGATCGGCGTCGATCGCTTCGCGGATCTGCAGCACTTCCTGATCGGTCAGATCCTGGACGCGGCGCTCGGGCGCGATTTCCAGCTTGGTCGTGATGGCCTTCGCCTTCGTCGGGCCGATGCCGTGGATATAGGTCAGCGCGATCACCACGCGCTTGTTGGTCGGGATGTTGACACCCGCGATACGTGCCATGAAATTGTTCTCCTAGCTCCACAGCGTCCGGCATGGCTGCCACGCACGCTATCTCTTCGCCCAAAACAGACTATCGCCCCGACGCACGATTGCGGCGCACGCCAAGAAGCGCCGCCGGGACCGGTATGTCGGAGTGAATTTCAGGTAAGCGCGCGTCGACGTGCTGTCAAGCGCGCGGATGCATGAAACGAATTGGCCGGCAGGAAGCGGACTTCCTGCCGACCACGGCGACCCTACGGGAGCCAGGGCGCCGATTCAGGAAGTCGTCTTGGTCTTCGTGGTCGTCACCTTGGTGGCGTGGACCTTCTTGGCCTTGGTCGGCTTGGCGACCTTGTGGGTTTCGACCGTCTTGGTGGCGGCGAACGCGGGGCTGGCGACCATTGCGAGCGCGGCGATCGGGGCAAGATAACGCAACATCGGATTCTCTCCTTAACGGGGGGCTGGCGGAGAGGGAGTGACCGCCAGCCCTGAGTCCGGTGCTACGCCGTGGCGGCGATCAGCGTGGTGACACGATCATGACAAGTTCGTCATGTCGCGGGCGGCGTGGCGACTGCGGCTGCCTTCAGCCCGTCGAGCTGGAGCGTCATCACCTTGTCGACCAGCGGCGCGATCTTTTCCGCGCCGCCGCGAATATAGCCGCCGACGACATAGGTCAGCGTCACCTTCGTCGCGCCGGCTCCCTCGGGCGTCAGCGTGAAGGTCATCGTTCCCGTCACCGCCTCGGCCTGCAGCGGGCCGAGCGCGCCCTGTAGGCGGAGCATCTTCGGCGGCTGGCTATAGACGATGCGCGCGTGTTCGACGCTGCCGCGCGTCGTCGGCGTATCGCCGGGAATCTTCTCGCAGAAACAGCCGGTGGCCTGCGAATCGATGTAGAGGTTCTTCGCGTCGCCCGAATAGGTGTGTTCGGCGTTCCACCATTTCGTCGGCGACCGCAGCGTGTCCCACACGACCTGCGGCGGCGCGGCGATCGTCACCGTGGCGGCGGTTTCGAAACCCGCGGGTTCGGCCTTCACGACCTCCGCCTGGACGGACGTCGCCAGCCCCAGCGCGATGATCCCGACAATGATCCGCATCGTCCTGCCCCCCTCCCCGCTACGATACGCGCAGGGGTAGGGAAGGCAATGTCACTTGCGGTCGAGAATGTCCTCGATCGCCTGCGTGACGTGCGCGATGTCGGCCATGCCGTCGACGCGGTATACCAGCCCGCGCGCTTCGTAGCCGGGCAGGATCGGCGCGGTCTTCGCGCGATATTCGGTCATCCGCGTGCGGACGGTTTCCTCGTTGTCGTCCGGACGGCGCTTGAACTCGTGATGCCCACACACATCGCAGGTGTCGGCGACTTTCGGCTGCTTGAATTTGTCGTGATAGCCCGCCCCGCAGTTGGCGCAGGTGAAGCGGCCGACGATGCGTTCGACCAGCGCATCCTCATCGACGGCGAGCTCGATCACGAAATCCAGCGTCGCCTCGCGTTCGGCGAGCAGCTTGTCGAGCGCATCGGCCTGTGCGGCGGTGCGGGGATAACCGTCGAAGATCGCGCCGTTGCCGGTTCCCTGATCGAGCCGTTCGCCGATTAGCGCAGACACGATCGCGTCGGAGACGAGTTCGCCCGCCTCCATCACCGATTTCGCCTGCAGCCCGACCGGCGTGCCCGCCTTCACCGCGGCGCGGAGCATGTCGCCGGTGGATAGCTGGACCATCCCGCGGTCAGCCTCCAACCGCGCCGCCTGCGTCCCCTTTCCCGCACCCGGCGGACCAAGCAATATGATGTTCACGGCCGAACGCACTCCCATTCGTTCAGTGGAGGTTAGCGGAGGCGGCCGCCCTTGAGCTTGGCCTTCTTGATCAGGTCGCCGTACTGATGCGCCAGCAGGTGCGACTGGATCTGCGTCACGGTGTCCATCGTCACGTTGACCACGATCAGCAGCGACGTGCCGCCAAGGTAGAACGGGATCGACAGCGCCGAGACGAGATATTCGGGCACCACGCAGATAAAGGTCAGATACGCCGCGCCGATCACCGTGATGCGCGTCAGCACGTAATCGAAATAGACCTCTGTGTTCTTGCCTGGACGAATGCCCGGCACGAACCCGCCGTAGCGCTTCAGATTCTCCGCCGTCTCTTCCGGGTTGAACACGACCGCGGTGTAGAAGAACGAGAAGAAGATGATGCCCGCGGCGTACAGCGCCATGTACACCGGCGATCCGTGCTGCAGATACTGATTCAGCGTGATGATGATGTCGCCGAACGTGCTCTCGCCCGCGGCGCGCTGCCCGGCGAACTGCGTGATCGTCAGCGGCATCAACAGCAGCGAGGACGCGAAGATCGGCGGGATGACGCCCGCGGTGTTGATTTTCAGCGGCAGATGGCTCCGATCGGCCTGCATCCCGCGCTGCGTCGCGCGCTTCGGATATTGGATCAGGATGCGGCGCTGCGCGCGCTCCATGAAGCAGATCAGCAGGACGAGACCGACGACCGCGACGATGATGCCGATCAGGGTGAACGCGCTCATCGAGCCCGAACGACCGCCCTCGAGCAGGTTGATCAGCGTCGTCGGCAGATGCGCGACAATGCCCGCCATGATGATCAGCGAAATGCCGTTGCCGATGCCGCGGCTGGTGATCTGTTCACCCAGCCACATCAGGAACATCGTGCCGCCGATCAGCGAGATGACCGCACCCACGCGGAACAGCATGCCCGGCTCGATCACCGCCTGCAGGCCCTGCGTCGCGCCCAGTGTCTCAAGCCCGACGGCGATGAAATAACCCTGCACCGCGGTCAGCGCGACGGTGCCGTAGCGAGTGTATTGGTTGAGCTTCTTGCGGCCCGATTCGCCGTCCTTCTTGATCGCGGCCAGCGTCGGCGACAGCGACGTCGCCAGCTGCACGACGATCGAGGCGGTGATGTACGGCATCACGCCCAGCGCGATCAGCGACATCCGGCTGAGCGACCCGCCCGAGAAGGTGTTGAAGAAATCGAGCACGCCGCCCTGGGTCTGCGCGCTGAGCAGGCCGAGCGCGGTCGGATCGATTCCCGGCAGCGGCACATAGCTGAGCAAGCGGAACACGATCAGCGCGCCGATCGTGAACCACAACCGTTTCTTGAGATCGGTCGCCTGCGCGAACTTCGACAGGCTGATGCCTTGCGCCATCTGGTCGGCTGCGGATGCCATGCGTCTGTGTACCTTGGACTCGGAAATAGCGGCGAAACGAAAAGCGGCGGGATGCGATATGACCCGCCCCGCCGCTCATATAGGCGCGAGAGCGCGCTTGTCTAATGCCCCTGTTCGTCATCCCCGCGAAAGAGGGGACCCATCACCCGGATATGCAGCTTGTGACAACGCGCGGGAGATGGGTTCCCGCTTTCGCGGGAATGACAGCAGTTGCAAGTTACGCCTTGAACGACGCCTTGTGCGCCTGGCGTTCCTTGTACTTCACGCCCTTTTTCGCAGCAGCCTTTTCGGCGGCGGGGATCAGGTTGATCACGTCGACCTTGCCGCCAGCCTTCTCGACCGCCTCGATCGCGCCCTTCGACGCGCCCGCGACCGTGAACGACAGCACCGTGGTCAGTTCGCCCTTGGCGAGCAGGCGCACGCCGTCCTTGCCACCGCGCGCCAGGCCGGCGGCCTTCAGCGCCTCGTGGTCCAGCGTCGCGTTCTTTTCGATCTTGCCCGCGTCGACCGCCTTCTGGATCGCGCCCAGGTTCACCTCGGCATAATCCTTGGCGAAGATGTTGTTGAAGCCGCGCTTCGGCAACCGCATGTGGAGCGGCATCTGGCCGCCCTCGAACCCTGCGATCGACACGCCTTCGCGGCTCTTCTGGCCCTTGACGCCGCGTCCGCCGGTCTTGCCCTTGCCCGAACCGATGCCGCGTCCGACGCGCATCTTGGATTTACGGGCGCCCGCATTGTCGCGGATTTCGTTCAGCTTCATGATATGCACTCGCTTTCGCTTTTGTCGCGCTATGGAAAAAGGAAGGGGGCCGGTTAGCCCCCTTCCCCGTATTTGTCACTAGGTAGAAGCGGCGGACCTTTAGTCCTGCACTTCGACCATGTGCTGCACCTTGCGGATCATGCCGCGGACTTCGGGGCTGTCCTCCAGCTCCGCGACACGGTGCATCTTGTTGAGGCGCAGGCCGATCAGCGTCGCGCGCTGATCGGAGGTGCGGCGGATCGGCGAGCCGGTCTGCTTGATCTTGATGGTGGCCATATCGCTTACTCCACGATCGCGTCGGCTTGCGCCTCGGCGACGTCCTTGTCCGCGCCGCCGCGACCCAGCAGGTCGGCGATCTTCTTGCCGCGGCGCTGCGCGACGGCCTTGGGCGAGGTCTGCTCGCCAAGGGCCTCGAACGTCGCGCGGATCATGTTGTACGGGTTCGACGTGCCGACCGACTTCGTCACGACGTCGGCGACGCCGAGCGATTCGAAGATCGCGCGCATTGGACCGCCGGCGATGATACCGGTGCCCTGCGGGGCCGACCGGACCGTCACGCGGCCTGCGCCGAAGTGACCGTCGCCGTCATGATGCAGCGTGCGGCCTTCCTTCAGCGGTACGCGGACCATCGCCTTCTTGGCTGCAGCCGTCGCCTTCGAGATGGCTTCGGGCACTTCGCGCGCCTTGCCATGACCGAAGCCGACCCGGCCCTTGCCGTCGCCGACGACGACGAGCGCCGCAAAGCCGAAGCGCTTGCCGCCTTTCACCGTCTTCGAGACGCGATTGATGTGAACCAGCTTCTCGATCAGTTCTTCGCCGCCGTCGTCGCTGCCGGGGCCGCCACGGCCACGGTTGTCACGACCGCGACCGCCGTCACGACCGCCACGGTTGCCGCCACCGCCGCCGGGACCGCCACGGCCACGGCCACCGCCGCCACCGCCGCCGGGACCACCACGGCCACGACCACCGCCGCCGCCGCCCTGATAGCCGCCGCTCTGCTGCGGGGCCTGCTGCTGCGGCGCTTCCTGGGCCGGAGCCTCTGCCGCCGGAGCAGCGGGCGTGTTGTTTTCGTCAGCCATGTCTTAGAACTCCAGTCCGGCTTCGCGCGCGGCTTCCGCCAGCGCCTTCACCCGGCCGTGAAACAGGAAGCCGCCGCGGTCGAACACGACCTGCGTCACGCCAGCCGCCTTCGCCTTTTCGGCGACGCGCTTGCCGACTTCGGACGCAGCGGCGATGTTCGCCCCGGACGTGCCGCGCACGTCCTTTTCCAGCGACGATGCCGAAGCGACCGTGGCGCCAGCGACGTCATCGATGACCTGCGCGTAGATATGCTTGCCCGAACGATGCACCGACAGGCGCGCGCGGGTTCCCGCGCGAGCGCGGAGAGCGGTACGATTGCGCCGGCGGCGCTTCTCGAAAAGCGAAAGGCCCTTGGTCACTTCTTCTTCCCTTCCTTACGGAAGATATACTCGCCGTCGTATTTGATGCCCTTGCCCTTGTACGGCTCGGGCTTGCGCCAGCGGCGGATCTCGGCGGCCAACTGGCCCACCTTCTGTTTGTCGGCGCCCGAAATCTCGACCGTGGTCGCATCGGGCGTCTTCACTTCGAGGTCTTCCGGCACCGCGATGTTGACATCGTGGCTGTAGCCGAGCTGCAGCTTCAGGTTACGACCCTGTGCCGCGGCGCGGTAGCCGACGCCGGTGATCAGCAGCTTCTTGGTGAAACCGTCGCTTACGCCGGTCACCAGGTTCTGCACCATCGTGCGCTGCATGCCCCAGAAGGCGCGCGCCTGCTTGGTTTCGTTGGCCGGCTGCACCGAAATGCCGCCATCCTCGAGCGTGTATTTGATCTCGTCGCGCAGCACGAGCGTCAGGACGCCTTTCGGCCCCTTCACGTTTAGCTGCTTGCCCTCGATCGTCGCGGTCACGCCCGAAGGCACGGTGACCGGCTTCTTGCCGATGCGACTCATCAGAACACCTCCGCGAGCACTTCGCCGCCGACATTCTGTTCGCGCGCTTCCGCGTCGGACAGAACGCCGCGAGGCGTCGATACGATCGTGATACCGAGGCCGTTCATGACGCGCGGGAGATCCTGCGAACCAGAATAGACCCGGCGGCCGGGCTTCGAAACGCGCGCGACGTGCTTGATCGCCGGCTGCCCCTCGAAATACTTTAGCTCGATGCGGACACCCTTGGCGGGGCCCATCTCTTCATCGCTGTAGCCACGGATGTAGCCTTCGCGCTGAAGCACGTCGAGCACGCGGATACGCAGCTTGGACGCCGGCGAAAGGACGGAATCCTTCTTCGCGCGCTGTCCGTTGCGGATGCGGGTGAGCAGGTCACCCACGGGATCGGTCACTGCCATCTCTGTATCCTTACCAGCTCGACTTCGTCAGGCCGGGGATCAACCCCTTGTTGCCCAGCTCGCGCAGCATGATGCGCGAGAGGCCGAACTTGCGATAATTGCCGCGCGACCGACCGGTGAGCTGGCAGCGATTGCGAACCCGCGTCGGGTTCGAATTGCGCGGCAGCTCCGCCATCTTCAGGCGCGCGATCAGGCGCTCGGTCTCGTCGAGCGAGGTGTCGTTGGCAATCGCCTTCAGCTTTGCAAGCTTGGGGGCATATTGCTTCACGAGCTTCTTACGACGCTCGTTCTTGTTCACGGAACTCAGTTTCGCCATGGACTTAAGCTCTCTTCTTCAGTTCAGGACAGAAGCGCGGATCATGCCGCCTTCTTCTCTTCTGCTTCATCTTCGCGCGGGAACGGGAAGCCGAACAGACGCAGCAGCTCACGCGCTTCGTCGTCGGTATTCGCGGTCGTCGTCACGATCACATCCATGCCGCGCACCTTGTCGATGCGGTCATAGTTGATTTCGGGGAACACGATCTGCTCCTTCAGGCCGCAGGCGTAATTGCCGCGACCATCGAAGCTCTTCGGGTTCAGCCCGCGGAAATCGCGGACGCGGGGCAGTGCGATCGTGATGAAGCGATCGAGGAATTCGTACATCCGCTCACGGCGAAGGGTGACCTTCACGCCGATCGGCATGCCTTCACGCAGCTTGAACTGCGCGATCGACTTCTTCGCCTTCGTGATCACGGGCTTCTGGCCGGCGATCAGCTCCATTTCGGAAGCGGCCTGTTCGACGCGCTTCTTGTCCTGGGTGGCTTCGCCGACGCCCATGTTGATCACGATCTTGTCGAGCCGCGGTACTTCCATCGCGTTGGCGTAACCGAACTTCTCGGTCATCGCCTTCACGATCGTGTCGTCGTACATCGACTTCATGCGGGGCTTGTAATCAGCCATCGATCTTGTCCCCCGTCTTCACGGCCACGCGGACCTTCTTTCCGTCCTGCGTCTCGAAACGAACGCGGGTCGGCTTGCCGTCGGCGGTCACGTGCGCGACCTTCGAGATGTGCAGCGGCGCAGGCGTCTTCTTCAGACCACCCTGCGGATCGCCCTGCGTCGGCTTGGTGTGGCGGGTGGCGATGTTCACGCCCTCGACCACGACCTTGCCGTCCTTCGGCATGGCGAGCGTCACGGTGCCGGTCTTGCCCTTGTCCTTGCCGGACAGGACGATGACCTTGTCACCCTTCTTGATGCGGGCAGCGGCCATTACAGCACCTCCGGCGCAAGGCTGATGATCTTCATGTGCTTCTTGCCGCGCAGTTCGCGCACGACCGGGCCAAAGATACGGGTGCCGATCGGCTCCTCGTTCTTGTTCACCAGGACGGCGGCGTTGCTGTCAAAACGGATCGTCGATCCGTCGGCGCGGTGGATGTCCTTGCGGGTGCGGACGATGACGGCGCGATGCACGTCACCCTTCTTCACCTTGCCGCGCGGCTGTGCTTCCTTGATGCTGACGACGATGATGTCGCCAACTCCGGCTACCCGGCGCTTGGACCCGCCAAGCACCTTGATGCACTGCACCCGCTTCGCGCCGCTGTTGTCAGCGACGTCGAGATTGGACTGCATCTGGATCATCGATCCGTATCCTTCTCAACTTTGGGGCCGATTGCTGACCGGCACCCGCCCTAATAAAAAACCAAAGAGGTTTACACCGACGCCGAGGCGTCCGGCTCGAGTTCGACCCGCTCGGGCGTCGCGTGGGTGTTGACCCGGTCGACGACCTTCCAGGTCTTCAGCTTGGAGATCGGCGCGGTCTCTTCGATCCGCACGGTTTCACCCTGCTTGTATTCGTTCGCCTCGTCATGGGCGTGATACTTCTTCGAACGGCGGATGATCTTGCCGTACAGCGCGTGGCGGACCTTGCGCTCGACATTCACCACAACCGTCTTGTCGCCCTTGTCGGAGACGATCAGCCCCGTCAGCACGCGCTTCGGCATGATAGTTTCCTTACTTCGCCGGCGCGGCGCTGGTGCGCTGCGCCTGCAGGGTCTTGATGCGGGCGATGTCGCGACGGACTTCGCGCACGCGGCTCGGCTTTTCGAGCTGGTTCGTCGCCGACTGGAAGCGCAGGTTGAACTGCTCGCGCTTCAGCTGGCCCAGGCTCTCGCTGAGCTGGTCGTCGGTCTTCCCGACGAAATCGGTCTTCGCCATGTTACTCGCCTCCGAGATGCGAGGTGTCGCCAAGACGGGCGACGACCTTCACCTTGATCGGCAGCTTCATCGCTGCCCGCTCGAACGCCTCTGCGGCGATCTTGCCCTCGACACCGTCCAGCTCGAACAAAATCCGGCCCGGCTTGACGCGGGCGGCCCAATATTCGGGACTGCCCTTGCCCTTGCCCATGCGGACTTCGGCCGGCTTCGCCGACACCGGAACGTCCGGGAACACGCGAATCCACAAACGCCCTTGGCGCTTGATGTGACGCGTGATCGCGCGGCGGGCCGCCTCGATCTGACGTGCGGTGATCCGCTCGGGCTCCATCGCCTTCAGCCCGTAGGAGCCGAAGTTCAGGCTGGTGCCGCCCTTCGCGTCGCCGTGAATCCGGCCCTTGAAGGCCTTGCGGAACTTGGTCTTCTTTGGTTGCAGCATGACTTAGTTCCTGCGGTCATCGCGCGCGGGGCGCACGCCGGAAGTCTGCGCTTCCATCATCAGCCGGTCCTGCGCCATCGGATCGTGGCCCAGAATCTCGCCCTTGAAGATCCACACCTTCACGCCGCACACGCCATATGCGGTGTGCGCCTGCGCTTCGGCATAATCCATGTTCGCACGCAGCGTATGGAGCGGCACGCGGCCTTCGCGATAGCTCTCCGAACGCGCGATCTCGGCGCCGCCAAGGCGGCCGCCGCACGCGACGCGGATGCCGTCTGCACCCAGGCGCATCGCCGACTGCACCGCGCGCTTCATGGCACGACGGAAGGCGATACGACGCTCGAGCTGATCGGCGATGCCCTGTGCGACGAGCTTGGCGTCGACCTCAGGCTTGCGGATCTCGACGATGTTGAGCGAGACGTCCGACGCGGTCATCGCACCGATCGTCTTGCGCAGCTTCTCGATGTCGGTGCCCTTCTTGCCGATGATGACACCGGGGCGCGCCGCGAAGATCGAGATGCGGCACAGCTTGGCCGGACGCTCGATCACCACCTTCGAAATCGCGGCCTGCGGCAGCGACTTGATGATGAAGTTGCGGATCTTGAGATCCTCGACCAGCAGACGGCCATAATCCGCGCCTTCGGCGAACCAGCGGCTGTCCCAGGTGCGGTTGATCTGCAGGCGCAGACCGATGGGATTGCTCTTGTGACCCATTACGCTTCTTCCTGCTCGCGCACGACGATGCGCAGACGGCTGAACGGCTTCAGGATGCGGGTGGACTTGCCACGGCCGCGCGTCGCGAAGCGCTTCATGGTGATCGACTTGCCGACCGACGCCTCGGCGACGACCAATGCGTCGACATCGAGGTTGTGGTTGTTCTCAGCATTGGCGATGGCCGAGGCCAGCACCTTGCGCGCGTCGACCGCCATGCCCTTCGTCGAGAACTGAAGGATGTTCATCGCATCGCCGACCTTCTTGCCGCGGATGAGTGCGGCGACCAGGCCCAGCTTTTGCGCCGAACCACGGATCTGCGTGCCGACCGAGAGGGCTTCCTTCTCGCCGACCTTGCGGGGGGACTGAGGCTTGGACATCAGCGCTTGCCCTTCTTGTCCGCGGCGTGGCCGGGGAAGTAGCGCGTCGGCGCGAACTCACCCAGCTTCATGCCGACCATGTCTTCGTTAACGCTCACCGGCACGAACTTGCGCCCGTTATAGACGTTGAACGTCAGGCCGACGAACTGGGGCAGGATCGTCGAGCGACGCGACCACGTCTTGATCGGTGCACGTGCGCCGCCGTCCTGCGCCACTTCGGCCTTCTTCAGAAGGCTCAGTTCGACGAACGGGCCCTTCCAGACTGAACGAGCCATGTTAGCCCTTCCTCTTCGTCGAATGACGCGACCGGATGATCATCTTGTCGGTCGATTTGTTGTGACGGGTGCGCGCACCCTTCGTCGGCTTGCCCCACGGGGTGACCGGATGACGGCCGCCCGAGGTCCGGCCTTCACCACCGCCGTGCGGATGGTCGACCGGGTTCTTGGCGACGCCGCGGGTCAGCGGACGCTTGCCCATCCATCGCGAACGTCCGGCCTTGCCGAAGTTCTGGTTCTGGTTGTCGGGGTTCGACACCGCGCCGACCGTCGCCATGCAATTGGAGTGGATATAGCGCTGCTCGCCCGAGTTGAGGCGAACGATCACCATGCCCTTGTCGCGACCGACGACCTGCACATACGTGCCGGCCGACCGTGCGATCTGACCACCCTTGCCGGGCTTCATCTCGACGTTGTGAACGATCGTGCCGACCGGGACCGAACCCAGCTCCATCGCGTTGCCCGGCTTCACGTCGGTCTTCTTCGCCGCGATCACCTTGTCGCCGACGCCGAGGCGCTGCGGAGCGATGATATAGGCGACGTCGGACTTCCCGTCGGTCTCGCCATAATTGACGAGCGCGATGAAGGCGGTGCGGTTGGGATCATATTCGATCCGCTCCACGATACCCTCGACGTCCCACTTGCGACGCTTGAAATCGACGATGCGATAGCGCTGCTTGTGACCGCCCGCGATGCCGCGCGAGGTGACATGGCCCTTGTTGTTGCGGCCGCCGGTCTTGTTCTTGCCCTCGGTGAGCGCCTTGATCGGACGCCCCTTGTACAGCGCCGAACGGTCGACCAGGATCAGGCCGCGGACGCCGGGCGACGTCGGGTTATAATGCTTGAGTGCCATCTTACTTGGCCCCCTCGGTAATGTCGATCGACTGCCCGTCCTTGAGCGTCACGATCGCCTTCTTCATGTCCGAACGCTGGTAGGGAGCACCCTTCCAACGTTTCGTCTTGCCCTTCTGGACCAGCGTGTTCACGTTCAGCACGCTCACGCCGAAGATCGCCTCTACGGCGGCCTTGATTTCGGGCTTCGACGCATCGTTAGCCACCTTGAACACGACGGCGTTCTGTTCGGACAGAAGCGTCGACTTCTCGGTGATGTGCGGCGCGACGATCACGTCATAATGACGGTTGTCGATCGCCTTCTGCGGGGCCTTAGCCATTGAAGCGCGCCTCCAGCTTTTCGACCGCGGCGCGGGTCAGCACCAGCGTGTCGGCCTTGATGATGTCGTACACGTTGGCGCCGACCGCAGGCAGCACGTTGATCGTGTGGACGTTGCCCGCCGCCAGCGCGAAGCTGGTGTCGACCGTGTCGCCGTCGATGACGAGCGCGGTCTTGCCGAAGCCGAGCTTCGCCCAGTCGCTCAGCAGCGTCTTGGTCTTGTTCTCGGCCACGGCCAGGCTGTCCATGACGACCAGCGACCCTGCCTTGGCATGGGTCGACAGCGCCATCTTCAGACCCAGCGCGCGAATCTTCTTGTTCAGCGACGGGTTGAAGTCGCGGACGCGGGCGCCGTGCGCCTTACCGCCGCCAACGAAGATCGGTGCGCGACGATCGCCGTGACGCGCCGTGCCGCCGCCCTTCTGGCGACCGAACTTCTTGCCGGTGCGAGCCACGTCGGAGCGCTCACGCGTGCCGCGTGCAGTGGCACGACGCTTTTCGAGCTGCCAGGTGACGACGCGGTGCAGGATATCGGCGCGCGGATCGAGGCCGAAGACCTCGTCGTTGAGCTCGACGTCCGACGCCTTCGCCTTGTCGTCGAAGGAGGAAATCTTGACCTTCACGTTCAGCCCTCCTGGCCGTCGGTCGCTTCAGGCGCGTCCGAGGTTTCGGCCGGCGTATCAGCAGCGGTGTTGGTATTGGCAGCCTGCTTCAGGCTGGCGGGATACGGAGCGTCGGCGTGAGCCTTCACCTTCACCGAATCCTTGACGAACAGCCAGCCGCCCTTCGAGCCAGGGACCGAGCCCTTGACGAAGATCAGGCCGCGCTCGACGTCGGTGCCGACGATCTCGAGGTTCTGCTGGGTGCGATACTTGTCGCCCATGTGCCCGGCCATCTTCTTGTTCTTGAAGACGCGACCCGGATCCTGGCGCTGACCGGTCGAACCGAGCGAACGGTGGCTGACGGAGACGCCGTGCGTCGCGCGCAGGCCGCCGAAGTTCCAGCGCTTCATGCCGCCGGCAAAACCCTTGCCCTGCGTACGACCCTGGATATCGACCATCTGGCCTGCGACGAAGTGATCCGCCGACAGTTCTGCGCCGACATCGAGGAGGTTATCCTCGGTCACGCGGAATTCGTGGACGATCGCCTTCGGCTCCACTTCGGCCTTGCCGAAATGGCCGCGCTGCGGCTTGGCGACGTTCTTCACCTTGGCGACGCCTGCGCCAAGCTGGACGGCGGTGTAGCCGTCGGTATTCTGTTCGCGGCGGGAAACGACCTGCAGCGCCTCGATCTGCAGAACGGTGACCGGCACGTGCCGACCGTCGTCCTGAAACAGGCGGGTCATCCCCATCTTCTTCGCGATCACGCCGGTACGCATGACCAAACTCCTCACAGAGGCACGCAAGGACCATTCCTCACGTGCGTGTCAGCCCGGATGTGCGAAGCGTGCCCCCGTCCCGGGCTGGTGTTCCTGCAGTACGCAAAAACGTGACGGGAGACGCTGCCCGGCAGCCGAAGCGGCCGGCGGTATCTCAATGTCGAATCACGCGGGACCGGTCAGGTCGACCGCGGGAGACGCGCCTTTAGGCGAGCTTGATCTCTACGTCAACGCCGGCAGCGAGGTCGAGCTTCATCAAAGCGTCGATCGTCTGCGGGGTCGGCTGCACGATGTCGAGCATCCGCTTGTAGGTGCGGACCTCGAACTGCTCACGGCTCTTCTTGTCGACGTGCGGGCCACGGTTGACCGTGAACTTCTCGATGCGCGTCGGCAGGGGAATGGGACCGCGGATTAGCGCGCCGGTGCGGCGTGCGGTGTCGGAAATCTCACCGGTGGCCTGATCGAGCACACGATGGTCGAACGCCTTCAGGCGGATGCGGATGTTGCTGTCCATAGTCCCTACCGATGCGAAAGAGCGGGGCAACTCATTCAACCGTCACCCCAGCGCAGGCCGGGGTCTCATGGGGCTAGCGGAATACGCTCTACCCGGAGATCCCAGCCTTCGCTGGGATGACGGCTAACTGGCCGCCTCTTGCTGTTTTCTAAAATGCGAAGGGCGGCGCTTAGCGACACCCTCATAAAAAGGCAACCGCCCGGCACACCTTTCGGCGCGCCGGGCGGCTGTTTTGCGACAGGCCGTTAAACGGCCTGTTCGCGGATTACTTCGTGATGCCGCTCACGATGCCCGAACCGACGGTCCGGCCACCCTCACGGATGGTGAAGCGCTGGCCGACATCCATCGCGATCGGCGCGATCAGCTTGATGCCGAGCGCGACGTTGTCGCCGGGCATCACCATCTCGGTGCCCTCGGGCAGTTCGACGGTGCCGGTCACGTCCGTGGTGCGGAAGTAAAACTGCGGACGATAGTTGGCGAAGAACGGCGTGTGACGGCCGCCTTCATCCTTCGACAGCACGTACACTTCCGACGCGAAGTCGGTGTGCGGCTTGATCGAGCCGGGCTTGCAGAGCACCTGGCCACGCTCGACCTCTTCACGGCCCACGCCGCGGATCAGCGCGCCGACGTTGTCGCCGGCCTGGCCCTGATCGAGCAGCTTGCGGAACATCTCGACGCCGGTGACCGTGGTCTTGCGGACTTCGGGGTGGATGCCGACGATCTCGACTTCCTCGCCGACCTTGATGATGCCGGTCTCGACGCGGCCGGTGACGACCGTGCCACGGCCCGAAATCGAGAACACGTCCTCGATCGGCATCATGAACGGCTTGTCGAGCGGACGCTCGGGCTGCGGCAGATACTCGTCGACCGCCTTCATCAGCTCGAGCACGGCTTCCTTGCCGAGCTTGTCGTTCGAACCCGACAGCGCGCACGTCGCCGAACCCTTGATAACCGGGATGTTGTCGCCGTCGAAATCATACTTCGAAAGCAGCTCGCGGATTTCCATCTCGACCAGCTCGAGGATTTCCTCGTCGTCGACCAGATCGACCTTGTTCATGAACACGACCATCGTCGGCACGCCGACCTGACGCGCCAGCAGGATGTGCTCGCGGGTCTGCGGCATCGGGCCGTCGGTGGCCGACACGACCAGGATCGCGCCGTCCATCTGCGCCGCGCCGGTGATCATGTTCTTCACATAATCGGCGTGGCCCGGGCAATCGACGTGCGCATAGTGGCGTGCTGCCGTCTCATACTCGACGTGCGCGGTCGAAATCGTGATGCCGCGCTCACGCTCTTCGGGCGCCTTGTCGATGTTGGCGAAATCGACGGCCACGCCGCCGCTCGTCTCGGCCAGCACCTTGGTGATCGCCGCGGTCAGCGACGTCTTGCCGTGGTCGACGTGACCGATGGTGCCGATGTTGAGATGCGGCTTGTTCCGCTCGAATTTTGCCTTGGCCATTGTTTCCTACCTTCTGAGTCGAATGTCGGTGCCGCCGTCGGGGGCCACGCGAACGCGGCCCCTTAGCGGCTGGTTGATCGTTATGCCAGCCCTACGCGTGAAAGCGCTTAAGCCAGTTTCGCCTTCACTTCTTCGGCGACGTTCGCGGGCACTTCGTCGTAATGCGAGAACTGCATCGAATATTGCGCGCGGCCCTGCGTGAACGAACGTAGCTGGTTCACATAGCCGAACATGTTCGCCAGCGGGACCATCGCCTCCACCGTCTGCGCGTTGCCGCGGCTGTCGGTGCCCTGGATCTGGCCACGGCGGCTGTTCATGTCGCCGATGACGTCGCCCAGATAATCCTCCGGTGTGACGACCTCGACCTTCATGATCGGCTCGAGCAGCTTGATACCGGCCTTTTGAGCGGCTTCACGCATCGCGCCACGCGCGCAGATTTCGAACGCCAGCGCCGACGAGTCGACGTCATGATATGCGCCGTCGTACAGATGGACCTCGAAATCGATGATCGGGAAGCCGATCAGCGATCCGGTTTCCGCCGTCTCGCGCATGCCCTTCTCGACCGACGGAATATATTCCTTGGGAATATTGCCGCCCTTCACTTCGTCGAAGAACTGGAAGCCCGATCCGCGCTCGCCCGGAATTACGGTCAGCTTGACGCGGCCGAACTGGCCCGAGCCGCCCGACTGCTTCTTGTGCGTATAGTCGATGTCGACCTTCTTGCCGAGGTATTCACGGTACGCCACCTGCGGCGCGCCGACGTTCGCCTCGACCTTGAACTCGCGCTTCATGCGGTCGACCAGGATCTCGAGATGGAGCTCGCCCATCCCCTTGATGATGGTCTGGCCGCTCTCGGCGTCGGACGACACGCGGAACGACGGATCCTCGCGCGCCAGACGATTGAGCGCGACGCCCATCTTTTCCTGGTCGGCCTTGGTCTTCGGTTCCACCGACAGCTCGATGACGGGCTCGGGGAATTCCATCCGCTCCAGGATGATCGGCGCGTTGGCGGCGCAGAGCGTGTCCCCGGTGGTGGTGTCCTTCAGCCCCGCCAGCGCGACGATGTCGCCCGCGAAAGCTTCCTGGATGTCCTCACGGCTGTTCGCATGCATCAGCAGCATGCGACCGACCTTTTCCTTCTTGTCCTTCACCGAATTGGTGACCATCGACGCGGTTTCCAGCTTGCCCGAATAGATGCGGGCGAAGGTCAGCGTGCCGACGAATGGGTCGTTCATGATCTTGAACGCCAAGGCGGAGAAAGGCGCCTCGTCGGTCGACGGACGCTCGTCCGGCGTTTCCCCGTCGAGCTTCAGGCCCTTGATCGCGGGAACGTCGAGCGGGGACGGCAGATAGTCGACGACGGCGTCGAGCAGCGGCTGGACGCCCTTGTTCTTGAACGCCGAGCCGCACACGATCGGCACGAACGCCATGGCGAGCGTACCCTTGCGGATCAGCTTCTTCAGGTCGGCCGTGCTCGGTTCGTTACCCTCGAGATAGGCTTCCATCAGGTCGTCGTCCAATTCGACGGCCATCTCGATCAGGTCGCTGCGATACTTGGCGGCCTTTTCGGCCATGTCCGCGGGGATTTCCTGATATTCGAACTTCGCACCCAGGCTCTCTTCGAGCCAGATGATCGCGCGGTTCTCGACCAGATCGACCAGGCCCTTGAAGCCGCCCTCGATGCCGATCGGCAGATACAGCACAGCAGGACGCGCGCCCAGGCGCTCAATGATCGAATCAACGCAGAAGTAGAAATCGGCGCCGGTGCGATCCAGCTTGTTGATGAAGCACATGCGCGGCACGCCGTACTTGTCCGCCTGACGCCACACCGTTTCCGACTGCGGCTCCACGCCCGCAACGCCGTCGAAGCATGCGACCGCGCCGTCGAGCACGCGCAGCGAACGCTCGACTTCGATCGTGAAGTCGACGTGGCCCGGCGTGTCGATGATGTTGATGCGGTGCTCGGGGCCCTTACCCTCTTCAGCCGCCCAGAAACACGTCGTCGCAGCCGACGTGATCGTGATCCCGCGCTCCTGCTCCTGCTCCATCCAGTCCATCGTCGCAGTGCCTTCGTGCACTTCGCCGATCTTGTAGGACTTGCCGGTGTAATAGAGGATGCGCTCGGTCGTCGTCGTCTTGCCGGCGTCGATGTGCGCCATGATGCCGATGTTGCGGTAACGGTCGAGCGGATGGCTGCGGGCCATGATCGGTGCTTCCTTAGCGATGCGGGGAGCGGGAGCACGCAGCCCCGGCTCCCCGCGATATAGTGTTAAGACGCGCCGGCGAAAAGGCCGGCATGCCCATTACCAGCGGTAGTGGCTGAACGCGCGGTTCGCTTCGGCCATGCGGTGCGTGTCTTCGCGCTTCTTCACCGCGTTGCCACGGTTGTTCGACGCATCGAGCAATTCGCCCGACAGACGCGCCGACATCGTGTTCTCCGACCGCGCACGCGCGGCGGTGATCAGCCAGCGGATCGCCAGCGCCTGCGCGCGTTCCGGACGCACCTCGACCGGCACCTGGTAGGTGGCGCCACCGACGCGGCGCGAACGTACCTCGATGCCCGGCTTAATGTTGTTCAGCGCGTCATGGAACACGCCGATCGGCTCGCGCTTGGCGCGGGTCTCGACGACTTCCATCGCCGAATAGACGATGCCTTCGGCGACGGACTTCTTGCCGTCCAGCATCACCGAATTCATGAACTTGGACAGAACCTCATCCCCGTACACGGGATCAGGCAGGATTTCCCGCTTTTCGGGACGACGACGACGAGCCATCTGATATTCCTTCTAAACTTCAGCCTTTGGTGATCGGATGCCCGACCGGCTTACTTCGGACGCTTTGCGCCGTATTTGGAACGCGACTGGCGGCGATCCTTCACGCCCTGCGTATCGAGCACGCCGCGCAGGACGTGATAACGAACGCCGGGAAGGTCGCGCACACGGCCGCCACGGATCAGGACCACGGAGTGCTCCTGGAGATTGTGGCCTTCGCCCGGAATGTACGAAATGACTTCGCGCTGGTTGGTCAGGCGAACCTTGGCCACCTTGCGTAATGCCGAGTTCGGCTTTTTCGGGGTCGTCGTGTACACACGGGTGCAAACGCCGCGCTTCTGCGGGTTCGCTTCCATTGCAGGGACCTTGTTCTTGGCCTTTTGCTGTTCGCGGCCCTTGCGGACCAGCTGGTTGATCGTTGGCATTGAAGCCTTCACCTTTCAAAGGGTTACTTTGCTGGAGCCCTAACAGCTACGTGGAATACGAAAAGGACCGTGGGGTGGTCGTCACCGACCGCCCGGGCCCTTGATGCATCCAGCAATGTTCAAGCGTGTCCGCCGGAAAGTCTCCGATAGACGGGCGCGCCTATACGTAGCGCGGGACGGGAGGTCAATGGCCGCGGCGTCGATCCGCCTTAACCGCCGCGCAACCATGATCGGGCATGAGGATGCGCGATGGCCCGCCCCCTGCCCCCGCTCGCCCTGACTCTGTCGCTCGCGCTCGCCGCGCATTGGTGGCTGTGGCCTTATAACGGGGCGGACATCGCGACGTTCCTGATTCCGTGGTTCGATCACATCCGCGCGACCGGGCCGGTCGCGGTCTTCGCCGAGCCGTTCGCCAATTATGCGCCGCTTTATCTGTATCTGCTGTCCGGCGCGACGCTGTTCGCAGAATGGGTCGACACGATCACGCTGATCAAGCTGGTGTCGGTCGCCGGGACGATCGCGCTGACCGGCGCGATGTGGCATCTGCTGCATGCGTGGGGAAGCGGCGATCGCGCATTGCCGGGGGCCGCGCTAGTCCTGATCCTGCCGTCCACGCTCATCAACGCGGCGTTGATGGGACAGTGCGATGCGATGTGGGCCGCAGCCTGCGTCATGGCGATCGCCTGCGCGCACCGGCGGAACCACGCCGCGATGCTCGCGTGGTGCGGGCTGGCGCTGGGGTTCAAGCTGCAGGCCGCATTCTTCGGGCCGTTCGTGCTGGCGCTGCTGATCCATCGCCGCGTGCCGTTCCGGCTATGGTTCGCCGCACCCGCGGTGTGGGTCGCGACGTTGCTGCCGGCGTGGGTCGCGGGTTGGCCCGCCTTCGACCTCGCGACGATCTATATGCGCCAAGCCGACTACGACCCCAGCCTCGCGCTCAACGCGCCGAACCTGTGGATGATCGTGGACGCCTATCCGGCGCTCGACGCGATCCCGCTGGGCGGATTGGCGCTCGCCGCCGCGCTCGGGGCGACCGCCGCCTATGTCGCGTGGTTCTCGGTGACGCCACTGCACGGCCGCGCGCTCGCCAACGCCGCGCTGCTCGCGCCGCTCATCGTGGTCGGGCTGCTGCCGCGAATGCACGAGCGATATTTCTTCCTTGCCGACATCCTGTCGCTGGCGATCGCGCTGGCGTGGCCGGATCGGCGCAGCTGGACGGTCGCGGCGTTGGTGCAGGCCGGATCGGTGTTCGGGCTGTTCGCGTACATGAGCGGTATCGGCGGCCTAGCGGCGATCGGCGCAGTGCCGATGATCGCGGCGACCATCATGGTCGCGCGCGCGCTACTGACCCGCGCGGCGAACGATAATCCGATGCTGGCGCGACGGGTCTAGCGAATCGCCGCCAGCAGCGTCTTCTCGAACCGCGCCGGATCCTCGACCTGCGGCGAATGACCGAGGCCATCGAGTTGCACCAGCCTGGCGTTCGGCATCTTGCGAACCGCGATCGGCGCGACTTGCGGGATCGCCTGCAGGAATCCGCGGAGCGACGCGGGCATCTGCGCACGGCCGAACGCGGTCTTGTCGAGCGTCCCGACGATCAGCGTCGTCGGCGGCGCGATGCGGTAGAGTTCGTGCGCGACCGGCTGGGTCTTGATCATCTCGCTGGTCTTGGCCTGCGCCAACGCCACCGCGTCGCGGCCCGCGCCCTGATACATCCCCGCCAGCATCCAGACCCAGCGATCGTAGGCGGGCTTCCACGTCCCATGATAATAATTGACCTGCTGATACGCCTTGATCGAGGCGTAGCTGGTCTTCTTCTCCCCCGCCCAGAGCGTGTCGACATCGGTGTAGGGCAGCCCCTCTTCCGAGCGATCGATCAGGCCGAGCGGATTGACCAGCACGAGCCGGTCGACGCTTTTCGGAAACATGATCGCGTAGCGCATCGCGAGCATCCCGCCCATCGAATGGCCGACGACGGTCGCCTTCGTCACGCCGCGCGCTTCGAGAAGACGGCGGGTGTTGTTCGCCAGCATCTCGAAACTGTACTGGCCGGCGCGCGGCTTCGACGATTTGCAGAAACCGATCTGGTCCGGGATGATGACCCGGTATCCCGCATCGCGCAGCGCCCGCGCGGTCGATCCCCACGTCGCGCCGCAGAAGTTCTTGCCGTGCAGCAGCACTGCGGTGCGCCCGTTCGGCCGCGCCGGGGCAAGGTCCATATACGCCATGTTCGCCGGTTGCCCGACGACGTCGAACGTCATCCGTTCGACCGGCCACGGATAGGTGAAGCGTTCCAGGTCGCTCCCGAAATCGGGAACGGCGGGCGGCGCGGGTGCGGCCCCGATCGACAATCCGGCAATTCCCGCCAGCGCAACGATCGACCGCATCAATCGAGCTTCACGGGCACGCCGCCTTTGATGACCGCGACCGGCTTTTCCAGCGTCGCCACATCAGCGAGCGGATCGCCCTGCACCGCGACCATGTCGCCGTAGCGCCCGATCGCGATCGCCCCCACGTCGCGCGTCCGCCCTAGCGCCTCGGCGGCGGTGACCGTGGCGGCTCGGATCGCCTGCAGCGGGGTCATCCCATATTGCACCATCACCCGAAACTGTTTCGCCGCATCCTTATGCGGCATCACGCCCGCGTCGGTGCCGAACACCATCTTCACCCCAGCTGCATTGGCCTTGCGGAAATTGTCGCGCTGGATCTGCGCCACCTCGCGGTCCTTACGCAGATTGTCCTCCAGCACGCCGTTCTTCTTGCCCTCGGCCTGCGTGTATTCGGTGTTGTAGATGTCCATCGAAAGATACGCGCCGCGCTCCTTCGCCAGGCGGATGCCTTCGTCGTCGATCAGGCTGGCGTGTTCGATCGTGTCGATCCCGCCGCGGATCGCCGCCTTGATGCCGGCTGCCCCGTGCGCGTGCGCAGCGACCTTCAGGCCCCATTGATGCGCCTCGTCGGCGATCGCGCGGAGTTCGGCTTCGGACAATTGCTGCTGGCCGGGTTCGGTGTTGCGGCTGAAGACGCCGCCGGTCGCGCAGACCTTGATGACCTCCGCGCCATATTTGCGCTGCTCGCGCACCCGCACGCGCAATTCGTCGGGGCTGTCGCCGACCGCCTTGCCGCGCTGGTTGAACGACGGCGGGAAGAAGGTGCTGTCGCAATGCCCGCCGGTCGCGCCCAGCGCGTGGGCGGCGGGAACGATGCGCGGGCCGATCATCAGACCTTCCTCGATCGCCTGTTTGTACGCCACGTCGTCGTAATGCTCGCTGCCGACGTTGCGCACCGTCGTGAACCCCGCCTTCAGCATCGCCGCGGCGTTGCCGACCCCGATCGCGCTCCAGAAGGCGTCGGTGAACTGCAGCCCGGTATAGCCGCCGTAGAGCGGGCTCGAATCGAGATGGACGTGCATGTCGATCAGGCCGGGGACGAGCGTCACGTCGCCCAGGTCGACGCGTTTCGCCTCCGCCGGAATGTTCGGCCGCGGGCCGTTCCGCGTGACGACCGACGCGATCCGGCCGTCGGTGACGACGATCACCGGCTCGGCCAGGATCACCCCCTTCTCCACATCGAGCAACCGCGCAGCGGTGACGACGACGCTTTCGGCGGCGGCGGGCGCGGCGGCGAACAGCGCGGCGGTGGCGAGCAACATATTACGCATCAAACGACTCCCAAACCGGCATGAGCCGCATCGAACGCACTGGCCGCCGCGACCAGATCGACCGCAAAGCCGATCCACATCGCCATCAGCGCTGCGACCGAAATCGCATAAACCAGGAAGCGCGCAGGCACGTTCTTCACCGCGATATGGATGTAGCTGTGCAGCACACGCGCCACGACGTAGATCCACGCGAACACCACCTGAATGTGATTGGCCTGCGCCGTTAGCAGCAGCACCGGCACCAGTGCGAAATACAGCACCGGCATCTCGAACAGATTGGCGAGATTGTTCGCTGGCATCTCGACCGGGCGGAAATAGCGCAGCGAGGAATCGCCGTCGGCAAAGGTTTCAGCGGTCGGCGGATTGCGCTTCATATGCGCGGTCCGCTGGAAAAACAGCGTGAACCAGACAACGAACACCAGCGCCACCAGCGCGAGCGTCGGCCACAAAATTCCCAGCACCTGCATTAGACTTGTCCCCCGGTCCGTTGCAGCATGGCCGGAATTTCCCGTGGAGAAAAGCCATGACGATGCCGAAACTACCGATCGAGGGCGGCTTACGAAAAAACGCCGCTTCGCCCATGTGAGCGAAGCGGCGTCATCCGTCCCCCCGGCGGATCAGGTCAGCGGCAGATGCATTTCGGTCCGGCGCGCCACGTCTTCTTCCGCCACACCTTTGCCGGACGGCGATGGGTTTCCCATGCCTCGGTCGTGGTGGTGACGACGGGCTGAGACTGGACGGTCACGGTGGTGATCGTCGGGCCGGGATAATAGTATCCGTTGGCGTAATAGCCCGCGGCGGGATAGCCGCCTCCCGGATAGCCGCCACCCGGATACCCGGACGTCACCACGGTCGTCCCGCTGCCGATCACCGTGCTGCCCTGATGATAGCGCGGCGGCGGCGGATAGCCCGGCCCTCCAGCACGCGGCGGCGGGTAGCCTGCGCCATAACCGGGCGGCGGCGGGCCGCGGCGTCCGCGATCTTCAGCCCCACGGTCCTCGGCCTTGTCGATCGCATAGCCTGCCACCGCGCCGACGCCTGCGCCGATCAGCGTGCCGCCCAGCCGGTTGCCGCGCCCCGCGATCACATTGCCCGCGACGCCGCCCGCGACCGCGCCGATCGCCGCCCCGCCCAGCCCTGCATCACGGCGCGGTTCCGGATAGGGATATGGCGCGCCGGCAGCGCCGCCCGAATAGACCCGGCCGTCATACACCACGCCGTCGTCATAGCCGCGATCGTCGTAGGCATAATCCACGCCGTCGGGGTCGACGCTGTCCCAGTCGACCCCGCCCATCGTGTCGTGGACCGAACCGCGACCGTCGACCAGCACCGCATCGTCGTAATAGCGCGACCAGGTATAGCCCTGCTGTGGTTGCGGCAGGCCGTAGCCCGACCAGTCGGTGACGTACCATGACGGCGCGATCCAATAGCTCGGCAGCACCCAGCCGCGGACCGGACGGCGATACGCGCCCCAACCGCCCGGCGCGCGATGACCGCCCCACCAGCGGCCCTGGACGTGACCGCCCCAGCGCGGACGAACATGGCCGCCCGGCCGGTTCCAGCCGCCTCGGTTCCAGCCACCCTGGTTCCACGTTCCGCCGCGCTGCCCCTGCCAGCCGCCAGCCTTCATCCCGCCGTGCCCGCCGCCGCGCGAAACGACGCGCTCGCCCGCGCTCGCAACCGTCGCGGTTCCCATCGCCAGCAGCGCGGTCGCCACCATCAAGCTACGCATCGTCCCGTCTCCCTGATCGACCGATCGGGCGTAAAAACACCCGCGTCCTTCACGAGTTGCTTACCATCCGCCCCGATCGCTCGCCAGCGTGAGAGGTGTCCCGTAACGGGGCACGCCGACATTGGGTCGGTCGGAAGGGGGGAGCGGGCTGGCGCCGCCTACAACCTCATCCTTTCGCGAGTTTCCAAACAGACCCTTAGGCATTCCTAAAGCCTTCGCGGTTACCGCTGCACCTTCGAACGAAAGGGACTGTCGGGCATGAGCGCGTTCGGGCGTCGGAATGGAATGAGCGGGGGCGGATCGCGCACCGGATTCGGGGTGGCCCGGCCGATGCAGGGCGGTGGCCCCGCGCGCCCGGAGGGTGGCGAACAATTCCCGCCGCTCGATGCTTTGGCGGTTCATGGCGCGATGCCCGGCGAAAGCGACGGCGACCTGCCCGGCACTATGCCCGGCGCGCCGATCGACGCGATGCAGCGCCTGTCCGATCGCCAAAACGCCAGCGGAGAGGCGGGCAGCAGCCGCACCGAGGGGTTCGAACAGTCGATCCACAAGATCAAGGAACAGGTGCTCCCGCGCCTGCTCGAACGCGTCGATCCAGAAGCCGCCGCGACGCTGGGCAAGGATGAACTCGCCGAGGAATTCCGCCCGATCATCGGCGAGGTGCTTGCCGAGCTGAAGCTGACGCTGAACCGGCGCGAACAATTCGCGCTGGAAAAGGTGCTGGTCGACGAATTGCTCGGGCTCGGGCCGCTCGAGGAATTGCTCGCCGATCCGAACATCACCGACATCATGGTCAACGGCCCGGACCAGACCTATGTCGAGCGCAAAGGCAAGCTGGAGCTGGCTCCGATCCAGTTCCGCGACGAGGAGCATCTGTTCCAGATCGCGCAGCGCATCTGCAACTCGGTCGGCCGTCGCGTCGACCAGACCACGCCGCTCGCCGACGCGCGCCTGAAGGACGGCAGCCGCGTAAACGTCATCGTGCCCCCGCTGTCGCTGCGCGGCACAGCGATCTCGATCCGTAAATTCTCCGCGAAACCGATCACGCTCGACATGATGGCGGGCTTTGGGTCGATGAGCCCCAAGATGGCGACCGCGCTGAAGATCGCGGGCGCGTGCCGCTTCAATGTCGTCATTTCGGGCGGTACGGGTTCGGGCAAGACGACGATGCTCAACGCCTTGTCGAAGATGATCGACCCCGGCGAACGCGTGCTGACGATCGAGGACGCGGCGGAACTTCGGTTGCAACAGCCGCATTGGCTGCCGCTCGAAACGCGTCCCGCCAACCTTGAAGGTCAGGGCGAAATCAGCATCCGCGATCTCGTGAAGAACGCGTTGCGTATGCGCCCGGACCGGATCATCCTGGGCGAAATTCGCGGCTCGGAATGTTTCGACATGCTCGCGGCGATGAACACCGGCCATGACGGTTCGATGTGCACGCTCCACTCCAACTCCCCGCGCGAAGCGCTCGCGCGGATGGAGAACATGGTGATGATGTCCGACATCAAGGTGCCGAAGGAAGCGATCAGCCGCCAGATCGCCGATTCGGTCGACATGATCATCCAGGTGAAGCGGCTGCGCGACGGTTCACGCCGCGTTACGAACGTGACCGAAGTGATCGGCATGGAAGGCCCCGTCATCGTGACGCAGGAATTGTTCAAGTTCGAATATCTGGACGAGAGCGCCGACGGAAAGATCATCGGCGAATATCGCGCGATGGGCCTGCGCCCCTATTCGCTCGATAAGGCGCGTCAGTTCGGCTTCGACGCGGCGTTTCTGGAGGCGTGCCTTTAGGTTGTATGGCTGCGCACGCGAAACCTTTGTCCTCCCCTGCAAGGGGAGGTGGCAGGCTGAAGGCCTGACGGAGGGGTGTCACCGGTGGTGAGGATATGTTTCGATCGCACTGGCGACACCCCTCCGTCGCGCTCCGCACGCCACCTCCCCTTGCAGGGGAGGATTTGATAAATGCGGAAGCGCCTTAGTTTTGCATGGCAGCGTCGTTGATGTCGGCATTCTCCAGGATCGGCTTCCGATAGCCGTTCCGCGCGACCGAGATCATCGCGCGGCCGACCTTTTCGGTGGTGGTGACCAGACCGGGAAATGCGCGCCCCAGCGGACCCGCGACGCGCCCGGTCAGCGCGTAGATCGCGCGATACCAGCCGGTCTTCGACACGATCCCGTGAAGCGGCTGGATGAAGCCGGGGCGGAACATATAGGCCGCGCCGAACGGCAAGGCGGACAGCGCGTCCTCGGTGCGCCCCTTCACCCGCGCCCACATCGCGCGGCCGTGCGGGTTGGTCCCCGTTCCCGACACATAGATGAACGTCATGCCCGGATTGAGTCGCGCCAACGGTTCGGCGATCGCCAGCGTCAGATCATAAGTGACGCGCGTATAATCCGCCTGGCTCATCCCCACCGCCGAAACGCCGAGACAGAAAAAGCATGCGTCGAAGCCGGTCAGCGTGGATTCGTTCCGGACGGCCGCGAACAGGTCGGGCAGCACGATGTCCTGCAGGCGCGGGTCGCTGCGGCCCGATCCCGCACGGCCGATCGTGACGACCGCATCGACCCGCGCATCGTTCAGGCATTCGCGCAGGACGCCCTGCCCGACCATGCCGGTCGCCCCGAAGATCAACAGTCTCATTACGGAGCAATAGCAGCGGCCATGCGGGCACGATACGCCTCGCCGCGCCGATCCGCGCGCTCTATTGCAGCACGGGTGTTCCGGTTCCTCATCGTCCCGCTCTGTGCGTTGCTCGTTGCTGCGGGACCGGCGGCGGCCGAGACGAATCCGGTGACGCTCAGCGCAGACGCCGAGGCGCGCTGGGTGCCGTTCACGCTGACCGCGACCAACCAGATCCGCTTCACCGCGACGATCGACGAACGCCCGGTGACGGCGATCCTCGACACCGGCGTCAGCTATTCGGTGTTGGCGCAGCATTATGCCGACGCCGCAAAGATCAGGCGACGATCGATCGGTCAGGCGACCGCGATCGGTGGGGCGGTCGATCTTGGCTGGGCCAGTGTCGGGCGGATCGCGATCGGCGGACTGTCGCGCGCCAGCGGCGGGCTGGCGGTGGCGGCGTTGCCGGTCGGCGTGACCGGAGCGGGCGTCGATCTGCTGGTCGGACGCGACCTGACCGGAGGCCATGCGCTCGACATCGATTACGCCGCGCGGCGCTTCCGGCTGATCCCGTCCGGGCGGCTGCCGTTCCAGGGCGTAAGCGCCCCGTTGACGATCGGTGGCGCACGGACCTTGTATCTCACCGAAGTCACCTTGGGCGGCACGCGGCTGCGGCCGATGGTGGTCGATACCGGCGACGGCGCGGCGATCACGGTGACCAGCGCAGGGTGGCAGGCGGCGCGGTTGACCGGCGTGCCGACCAGCAGCGCGCTGAACGTCGGTCTCGCCGGTCCCGCGACCGCCCGGATCGGGATCGTGCCCGAACTGCGTGTCGGACCGATCGTGGCGCGCAACGTCGAGGTGCTGATCGAGCCGCCGGGCGGCTTTTCCGACACGATCCAGGCGGCGGGTAGGATCGGATCGGGATTCTTGCGCGATTACCGCGTGCTGCTCGATCCGGCCGCGGGCCGCATGGTGCTGCGCGCCGGCCCGGACGTCGGCCGCCCGCCCGAACGGTCGACCAGCGGGCTGATCCTGACCGCCGAACCCGATCGCCTGCGCGTCGTCCACGTCATGTCGAACAGTCCGGCGGCGACCAGCGGCTGGCGTCCCGGCGAGGCGATCTGCCGCGTCGACGGCGTATCGGTGACGGCGGGCTATGCGGCACGCTGGCAGGTCGACGCGCCGGGGCGGACGATCGATCTGGGGCTATGCGGCGGCGGTAATCGGCGGCTGACGCTGCGCGCCTTCTATTGATGAAGCGCGAATAGCCCGAGCACCGCGAGCGCGATCAGCGCGAGGATCTGCACCGTCGGCCATGCGATCATGCCGACCGCATCGACATCGTCGCGGCGCGCGCGGCGATGTTCGCGCCAGCCCGCAAAGACGGCGACCGTTACAAGGGCCGCCGCCCCGCTCCAAAGCATCGCTTGCACGTCGGCCACGCGTCCTCCAATCCTCGCGCCATATCGTCGGGAGAGAAACAATGCGCCAGACCCACATCCTCGCCATCGCCGCCAGCGCGATCGTCGCCGTCGCCGCGGTTGCCCAGACTGCCCCCGCCCCATCGAACGGGATCGCCGCCGCCGTCGCCGATCCGCAGCGCTCGGCAGAAAATCGCGCGCGCGACAAATACCGCCACCCGGCCGAAACGCTCGCCTTCTTCGGGGTGAAGCCGACCGACACCGTCGTCGAATTCAGCCCCGGCGGCGGCTGGTACACCGAAATCCTCGCACCACTGGTGAAGGGCAAGGGCAAATATGTCGGACTGACCTCCCCACGCGGCGCGGAGGGCGCGCAGAAGATGGTCGCCGCCAAGGCCGCGTGGTTCGGACCAGCTACCGTCGCGACGATCGATCCGGCGACCGGCGCCAGCACCATCGCACCGGGCAGCGCGGATGTCGTGCTGACCTTCCGCAACGTCCACAATCTGATGATGGGCGACAATCCGGCGACCGCCGCTATGGCGTTCAAGGCGTTCTTCGCTGCGCTGAAACCAGGCGGCACCCTGGGCGTCGTCGATCACCGGCTGCCCGAGGCGATGGACACCGCGAAGGAAAAGACCAGCGGCTATATCAAGCGGTCGACGGTCGTGAAGCTGGCGGAAAGCGCCGGATTCAAGCTGGCGGCCGAATCGAAGGTCAACGCGAATGCAAAGGACACGCATGACCATCCGGAGGGCGTGTGGACGCTGCCGCCCACCTTGCGCCTGAAGGACGTCGACCGCGCGAAATACGTCGCGATCGGGGAGAGCGACCGGATGACGCTGAAGTTCGTGAAGCCTGCCACGTAAGACTGGCTTCGCGGCCCCGTTGGGTTCCGCCTGGACGCGACGGTCGCCGACCGGGGCCACGCCCTCCTCGGCTTCGGCCGCCCACGCCGGCGACGTCCGCGCCTCGTGCGCGGTCGGCGAACCGATCGCGTCCTACTAATTCGCTTTCCTACCGGTGGCTCGCCGTGAGATAGCCATCGTCACCGCTACCGAAACGGACCAGCGATGCAGCATCTATGCGTCATCTTCGGTGACATCGGACATTCAACCATCTGGCGAAACACGAAAACCGGCAATTCCGGCGGGACGATCAAGCCAGCTTCGAAGCACGTTTCAGCGAACATCCGCAACGTCCCGCTATCGTCAGCGCCAACATCCGCAACCTTCCGCGCATGACGGCCGCCACGCCCCGAATCGCCACGCTCGATTTCCTCCGCGGCCTCGCGGTGATGGGCATCCTGCTCGCCAATCTCCCCGCCTTCGGTCTGCCGGAGGCCGCCTATTTCTCCCCGCTCGCCTGGGGCGGGTCCGACGGCCTCGATCGCGCCGTCTGGTTCGTCAATTTCGTGGCGGTAGAGGGCAAGATGCGCGGGCTGTTCTCGCTCCTGTTCGGCGCATCGATGTTGCTGGTCATCGACCGTGCAGGCGACCGCGCCGCACCGGTCCATTTCGCGCGGATGGCCGTCCTGTTCGCCCTCGGTTGCCTCCATCTGTACCTGATCTGGTGGGGCGACATCCTTGCGCATTATGCGCTGGTCGGCGCTGCCGCATTCCTCTTCGTCCGGCTCGGCACGCGCTGGCTCGTCGCCCTCGCGCTGATGTTCACGCTTGCCGATATGCTCCTCGGCGCAGGCGGCGCAGTCGCGCTGTTCGACAGTGCGGGGCGTGCGACCCCGCAGGCGCGGGAAGTATGGAACGCCTTCGCCGCCAGTTTCGGCGTCCCGCCCCGCGCCGATCTGCTGGCGGAGATCGCCGCCTTCCGTGGTTCCTTCGCCGATGCGCTTGCGTGGCGTTGGAACCACGCGATGTCGCCGTTCGCCTTCGCGCTCGTGCTCGGCCCGCAGACGCTCGGCGCGATGCTGCTGGGGATGGCGGGATATCGCTCGGGCTTCCTGACCGGCGCGTGGAGCCGCGCGGCGTACCGACGGACCGCACTGATCTGCCTCGGGATCGCGCTGCCCGCTTACGCCGCGCTGGGTCTAGACACGATCGCGCACGGCTTCGACCAGCGGCGCGTCTATCTCGCTTCGATCGTCATCACCGCACCGTTCCGCCTGCTGGCGACGGTGGGCTACGCCGCGCTGTTCATCCTGCTGCTGCGTCCCGGCGGCGCGATCACCGCACGTATCGTGGCGGTCGGGCGCGCCGCCTTCACCAACTATCTCGGTACGTCGGTCCTGATGCTGCTGCTGTTTACTGGCTTACACCAGTTCGCCCGCCTGTCCCGCGCCGAACTCTACCTCGTCGCGCCCGCGGTGTGGACGGTCATGCTGCTGTGGTCGAAACCGTGGCTCGACCGATTCGCCTACGGCCCACTCGAATGGCTGTGGCGCTCTGTGGCGCGAGCGGAAGTTCAGTCGATGCGACGAACCGAGCGATCCTAATGCGAACCATGCGCAAAAATGCTTGCGACCGGTTCGCAGTAGCGCTATCTCTCTTGCTAGCGAGAGGGAGCATACATGGTCGTCTGCGTCTGCAATCATATCCGCGAATGCCAGGTCCGCGACGCCGCCCGCGCCGGATCGACGACCGCTTGCCAGGCCTATCGCACCCTCGGCCGCCAGCCGAAATGCGGCCAGTGCGTCACGTTCGCGCGAGCCATTATCGACGAAGAACGCGCGGCTGCGTAGCGTTCTCAAGTTCTGAAACCCGCAGAAATCCGCCATTTTCGGTGTTGCCGCAGGGCAGCATGACGCGCTATCATATAGCCTTCAACGATAAGGCTGTACGACCATGAAGGGCGACCCGCGCGTCATCGAATATCTGAATGAGTCACTCAAGAACGAGCTGACCGCGGTCAACCAATATTGGTTGCACTACCGGATGCTGGACCATTGGGGCGTGTACAAACTCGCCGCATTCGAGCGCCACGAATCGATCGACGAGATGAAGCATGCCGACCTGCTGTCGGAGCGCATCCTGTTCCTCGACGGCCTGCCCAACTTCCAGCTGCTCGGCCGCCTGCGCATCGGCGAGACGGTCGAGGAAGTGTTGAAGGCGGACCTCGCGCTGGAGATCGAAGCGGTCGGCCAGCTGAAAGGCGCGATCGCCTATTGCGAGGAAGTGAAGGACTACGTCAGCCGCGATCTGTTCGCGAAGATCCTGTCCAGCGAAGAAGAACACGTTGACACGCTGGAGCGCCAGTTCGAGATGATCGAACGCATGGGGCTACACAATTACATCCAGCTGAACTCGATCAGCGAACACGATAAACCGAGCGCGGAATAGTCATGGACGGGCGGGTTCAGGCCCGCCCGAAGCCTCCCGCCATCGGACGCCGCCCGAATCCTGCCGCCGGCTGCTTTCGCTCTGCCAACGGATTCGCCTCGCGCTCCAGCAGCGCCAGCGTCTGTTCGAACAGCGGGCGCAGCTTCACGATATCCTCGATCGCGGTGGCCGGCGTGTCGTGCCGTTCGACACAATCGCGCGCCATCGTCTCGATCGCCTCGGCGAGCGCCGCCAGCGGCTCCGCCCCGAACTGACGCGATTCGCCCTTCAGCGTATGCGCCGGAATGACCATCGCGACCGCGCTCTGCGTCCGCATCGCGGCCTCGATCGCGGCGACCGACTTTACCCCGTCCTCGCGGAAATAGCCGAGAATGCGCACGAATCCGGCGCCCAGCTCCGCCCGCGCCTTGGTAAAGGCATTCCAGTCGACCAGCGTGCTGCCTTCGAACGACACGTGTTTCTCCCTCCCTGCGCAACGGCCCGGCGCGGGGACTTCCCGATCGTTCTACGCGGCGTCCGTAAACAGGAGGTAAGCGTCAGCTGTCGAAAGGGTTTTTCGGCGCGCGCAGCGTCAGCCGGATCGGCACCGCGCCGAAGTTCAAATCCTTGCGCATCGAGTTGATCAGATAGCGCTGATAGCTGGCCGGAAGCTGGTCGACCCGCGTGCCGAAGATCACGAAGCTAGGCGGGCGGGTCTTCACCTGCGTGACGTAGCGCAGCTTGATCCGCTTGCCCCCCGGTGCGGGCGGCGGATTGGCGTCGGTCGCACGTTCGAACCAGCGGTTCAGCTCACCCGTCCCCACACGCCGCGACCACGCCTCACGCGTGTCGAAGCACGCCTGCAACAGCTGGTCGATGCCCTTTCCGGTCGCGCCCGACACGGTCATCACCGTCACGCCCTTCACTTGGCTCAGACCGTCCTCCAGCGCGCGCTTCACTCCGTTGAACAGCGACGACGCATTTTCCGCCACGTCCCATTTGTTCAGCGCGATGACCAGCGCGCGGCCCTCCTGCAGCACCTTGTCGGCGATCCGCAGATCCTGCGCCTCCAGTCCCAGCGTCGCATCGAGCAACAGCACGACGACCTCGGCGAAGTCGACCGCGTGCAGCGCGTCCTCGACCGACATCTTCTCCAATTTGTCCTGCACCTTGGCGCGCTTGCGCATCCCCGCGGTGTCGATCAGCCGCACTTTGCGCAGCCGCCCGTCGGGGCTCGGCCATTCCCAGTCGATCGCGATCGAATCGCGCGTGATCCCGGCTTCCGGCCCGGTGATCATCCGGTCCTCGCCCAGGATCTTGTTGATCAGCGTCGACTTGCCCGCATTCGGCCTTCCGACGATCGCCAGTTTCAGCGGCGCATCCAGATCGGCCTCGTCGAATTCCTCTTCCTCGGGCGCATCCTTGCCCTCGATGTGCGGCAGCAAGGCCTCGAACAGATCGGCGACGCCCTCGCCGTGCTCAGCCGACATCTGCACCGGATCGCCGAAGCCCAGCGAGAGCGATTCCAGGATGCCCTGATCGCCGCTGCGCCCCTCGGCCTTGTTCGCGACGAGCATTATCGGGGTCTTGGAGCCCCGCAGCCAGCGCGCGATTTCCTCGTCGAGCGGCACGATGCCCGCGCGCGAATCGATCATGAACAGTGCGACGTCCGCCGACGCGACCGCAGCCTCGGTCTGCATCCGCATCCGGCCAGGCAGCGTCTGCGCGTCATGATCCTCGTACCCCGCGGTGTCGACGATGCGGAAATCGAGGCCCAGCAGATGCGCGTCGCCTTCCCGCCGGTCGCGCGTCACGCCGGGGCGATCGTCGACCAGCGCCAGCTTCTTACCGACGAGACGATTGAAGAGCGTCGATTTACCGACGTTGGGACGGCCGACGATGGCGACGACTGGGAGGCGGGACATTCGCGTGCCCCTACCCGCTATCGCACGCGCCGTCACCTGTAGGCGGAAACGCGGCCCTTCTGGTCGAGTACGTATAGCGTCTGGTTGGCGACAACCGGCGGCAGGGTGATCGGTTCACCCACCTCGATCGTCGCGCCCTTGCTGCCGTCGGTCGGCGATACCGCGACCAGTTCGCCCGCCGAATTGGTCAGCCACAGCCGGTTGCCCGCCAGCACCGGGCCGAACCAGGTGTAGGCGTTCGACTTCTTCTTCTCGTTCTTGAACCCGCGCAGCTGCGTGATCCACCGCACCTTGCCATTGGCGCGCGACAGGCAGATCAGCCGCGCGTCGTCGGTAATGACGAACAGCCACTCGCCCGCGATCCACGGCGTCGAGATGCTCGCGAAATTCTGCTCCCACAGCCGCTGGCCGGTGGCGATCTCCACCGCGACCATGCGACCGCCCTGCCCGACCGCATAGGCGCGGCCGTCGGCGATCACCGGATCGGCGTCGATGTCCGACAGGCTCGATACCGAGGTCGAGATCGACGTGCGCGACAGCGCGTCCTGCCACAAGGTGCGGCCGTTCTCGTAGCGATACGCGTTCAACTCGCCGCTGGAAAATCCTGCGACGATCGTGCCCGATTCCGCGGCGGGCGCCGCGACGCCGAACACGCCCTGGGTCTCGAGGCTGGCGGACTGCGTCCATTCGACCTTGCCCTCGGCCACGGTCAACGCGAACAGCTGGTTGTCCTGGCTCAGCACATAGACCTGACCGTTGGCGACGGTCGGCGCACCGCGCAGCGGCCCGCCGGGCTTGGCGCGCCACACGACCGCACCATCGGCTGCGTTCAGCGCGACGACATCGCCTAACCCATCGGTCGCGAAGACCTTGCCCTCGTCATAGCTGACACCGCCGCCGAACCGCGCCGAGCGATTTTCGTCGTTCTGCGTCAGCGACGCGGTCCACAATTTTGACCCGCCGTCCGCGGTGAAAGCATGGACGTTCGCATCCACATCGACCACGAACAATTTGCCGTCGGCGATCACCGGCGCGGCGCCGAGCCGCTGGCGGTTCGACCCGCCATCGATCGCAGCGCTCCACAGCCGTACCGGGCTGTCGCCGAGCGCAAGGTGACCCATCGCCTTCGACGGGCTGCCGCCCGGCTGTGCCCACGCCTCGTTCACGGTCGGCGCGGGCAGGGTCACTTGTACATCGGCCAATGTCTTGTCGACCTCGGCATCGTTCTCGGACACCAGGATCGGTACGCGGTTGCCGATCGTCGGGGTCTTCTTGCCGCCGCCCTTAAAAATGCCGCAGCCGCTGACCGCCAACATCGCCGCGATCATTACCGGCGCGGCTATCGTCTTCTTCATCACTTGGCCTTGCTCTGTTCTGCAGCCGGAACCGCATCCACCCCAAGTACGCCCGCCATCTGAACCGCACGTTGACGGATCGACGGCGCCGCACTCTCGCTGCTGGCGATCTGTCCGAACAGCCGCCCCGCCTGATCGCGCTTGCCCTGCTTCAGGTAAGCGATGGCGACCAGTTCACCCGCGCTGCCGAACCACGGATTGCCCGGCACCGCTAACCCGTTCAGCCGCGACACGACACGGTCAGGCGCGATCGTGTCGAACTCGGCATAGGTCTGGCGGATCAGAGCAAGGTCACGGAACGGTTTCGCCAGCGACGTGTCGCCCGCGATCATTCCGAACTTGGCGGCGGCGCCCTTCAGATCATTCTTTTGCAGTAGGATATCCGCCTGGCTGAAGATCGCGGCTGCGCGATACCCGTCCGACTTCGATGTCGCGAGTTCGGCCAGCGGCTTGCCCGCGGCATCCACCTTGCCCGCCGCAAGATCGTCGAACGCCAGTTGCAGCTTCTCGCCCTCGCGCCCGACATTCTGTTTCTGCTGGTGTTGCCAGAACAGCACGCCCGCGAACGCCGCCAGCGCCGCGATGACGCCGACGATCAGCCATTTGCCATAGCGCTGCCAGAATTGCGTCGCCTGATCCTTGCGCAATTCTTCGTCGACTTCGCGCAGGAACGCTTCGTTGTTTTGCGGCGTAAGAGCCAAGGGACACTCCGGACCAGGAACTGGGGGGATCGGGAAAGCGGGTCTCTTAGCGGTGCGCCGCGCGAAACGGAAGCGCGGTCACTTCTTCGGTTGATACGTCTGATCCGGCGTCGGAAACGCGCGCGATCTGACCTCCGACGCATAGGTCTCGACGGCTGCGGAGATATGCGCCGCCATGTCGCCATAGCGCTTCACGAACCGCGGCGTGCGCTCGAACAGCCCGAGCATATCTTCCGCGACCAGCACCTGCCCGTCGCAATCGGCCGACGCGCCGATGCCGATTACGGGGCAGGAAACCTCGGCCGTGATCGATTTCGCCAGCGGCTCGATCACGCCCTCCGCGACGATCGCGAAAGCGCCCGCGTCGGCGACCGCGCGCGCGTCGGCGATGATCTGGTCATGCTCGGCATTGGTCCGTCCGCGCGCGCCATATCCGCCCAGCGCGTTCACCGCCTGCGGGGTCAGCCCGATATGCGCCATCACCGGAATTCCGCGCTGCGACAGGAACGCGATCGTCGGGGCCATCGCCTGCCCGCCCTCCAGCTTAACCGCCGCCGCGCCCGTCTCGCTCATGATTCGTGAGGCGGAGACGAAGGCGTGCTCGGGCGATGCCTCGTAGCTGCCGAACGGCATGTCGATCACGACCACCGAATGATAACTGCCGCGCACCACCGCCGCGCCGTGCGCGCACATCATGTCGAGCGTCACCTGCAACGTCGACGGAAAGCCGTAGATCACCTGCCCCAGGCTGTCGCCGACCAGCAGGATGTCGCAGTGCGGATCGAGCAATTGCGCCATGCGGACCGTGTATGCGGTCAGCATCACCAGCGGTTCCTTCCCCTTGCGATCGCGGATCGCAGGAACGGTCAGCCGCTTCATCGGCGCGGCGACGGGCGTCGCGCGGCTGGTGGAGGTGTCGATCGTGAAGGTGGTGGACATGGGCGCGGGTCTAGCCCGCCGTCGTCAGGCGATCCACCCCCGCGCCTTCGCGCTCCTCGCGAGCCAGACCTGATACGCGGCGACCACCGCAATGAAGACCGGGAAGCCCGTCGCGACCAGCAATCCCTTGTGCGCGATCAGGTCAGTCGCGACGAAGGTCCAGCCGAACATCACTATCACCGCGACCAGCGACACGACGAACAACGACACGGCAAGCCCAGATCGCAGCAACAAAGCAACCGCACCAGCCGCACCACTAGCGACCGCGACGAAATACACCGCATTGTACCAGCCCGGCAGCGCGGCGTAGAAGGCGCGGTCCCAATCGGTGATGTCCGGCCCCCACGATTCCGCTCCGTACCGGAATTGGGTGTACCAGAACCAGCAGCCGATCAGCCCCCACAGGATCAGGATGATCGCAACGATGCGGAACCACGGCGGCGCCGGGCGACGAAAATCTGACATTGCGTACCCCTTCTTTTTCGAAAGGATGCGCCGGACTTTCGTCTAACGCAAATCAAGATATCGCGCGGGATCGAAACCGACGATGATCGCATCGCCGCTGACGATCACCGGCCGCCGGATCGCCGAGGGATGGGCCAGCATCAGCCGGATCGCCTTGTCAGTATCGACATCCGTCTTGTCTTCATCGGGGAGCTTGCGGAATGTCATGCCCTGCCGGTTGAGCAGCTTCTCCCAACCCAGCGTATCGACCCAACGCCGCAGTTCGTCCTCGTCGACCCCCGCCTTCTTGTAGTCGTGAAAGGTGTAGGCGACCTCATGCTCGGCAAGCCAAGCGCGCGCCTTCTTCACCGTGTCGCAATTCGGGATGCCGTACAGGATCGTCATGCCCGCTCAATCGAGGAAACGGCCAAGCACCGCAACCGGCTGATCGATGAATCCCAGCGCGCGATAGAAACTCAGCGCATCGTCGTTGCCGTCGCGCACCATCAATTGCAGCTTCGGCGCGCCGCGCTCGCGCAGCCATCGCTCCGCTGCCGCCATCAACGCGCGGCCCAAGCCCTCGCGGCGTCGATCGGGCGAGACCGCGAGGTAATAGACCCAGCCGCGATGCCCGTCGAAACCGACCATCACGCTCCCGACGATCGTATCGCCGTCACGCGCGACCAGTACCGCCGACGTCGCGCCCGCCAGCGCCAGATCGAAATCACGCTGCGGCGGGTTCCACGGCCGCGTCGATCCGCACCGCTCCCAAAGCTCCACGACCGCCGCAGCGTCCTCCGCCCGAGCCTCGGCGATCACTTCGATTGCTTGGCGAGGTCCGCGTCGAACGCAATACGCGCGTCCGCCACCATCTTCGGCAACACCGCGCGATCGACCAGCGCGCTGCGCTCCTTTCGTCCCATTAGGTCGACCGATTCGGGATGGAACGGCAACACCACATCGGCCTGCATCGCGCCGAGCCTATCGAAACTGCGGCGGAAATCCGGGACGATGCCGGGATAGGCCTTGTTTCCAACCAACTTGTTGCCCGCCACCGTGACACTGCACGCGAACAGCACGTTCAGCGGCTTCGGTCCCGGTAGTTGCATCGTCCAGCTCGTGCAGCCCGGCGTGTGACCCGGTGTCGCCACCGCAGTCAGCGTCACACCGCTCAGCGTCACGCGCTCCCCGTCGCGGATCGCGCGATCGACCTTCGCGGCGGGAAAGCGGATCACGCCATAGTTGGTTTCGCCGGGCGGAATGCCGCTGTTCACCGCCGCTGCGTCCCCAGCGCCGACGACCAGCTTCGCACCGCTCGCGCGCTTCAATGCCGCCAGACCCCCGGCGTGGTCGAAATGCGCATGGCTCAGCAGCAGATACTTTACGTCGCGTATCTTGACCCCGCGCGCGATGACGCTTCGTTCGATCGCCGCCGCGTTCTGCGGCATCGTTCCGTCGATCAGGATCGCGCCACTTCGCGTGTGGATCAGATAGGCGGCAAGCCCCTCGGTCCCGACATAGTCGACCGGCCCGATCAGGTTGAACGGCGCGATCGGGCGGGTCCACGCGGGCGGATCGAGTTGCGCCCCCACAGGTCCGGCCATCGCCAGCGCCGCCAAAGCCAGACCAAACCGCATCGTCGTCATCTCTTCTTCCCCTGATGCCGGATGTTCGCCGGGCGGCCGCGGCGATGTAGCGGGCGTGGTTTGCCGCTGCGATCGCGCGTCGGCAGCGCGCCCTTTCCCTCGGGCAGCTCGAACCGCAGCGCGCCCGACACCGGATTCGCCTCCGCCAGCCGCATCTCCAGCCGCTGCCCCAGCGCATATTGATCGCCGCTGTTCTCCCCGGTCAGCGTCCGCGCACCTTCGTCGAAACGGAAGTATTCGCCGCCCAGGTCACGCACCGGCATCAGCCCGTCGCCACCGATCCCCTCGACCGTCGCGAAAAAGCCGAAGTTCGTGACCCCGGTGATTCGCGTCTCCATCACCTGCCCGACGCGCTCGGCCAGGAATGCGGCGACATAGCGGTCGATCGTGTCGCGCTCGGCCTCCATCGCGCGGCGTTCGAGCTGGCTGATCGACGTGCCGATCCGCTCCATCTCCCCGCCATCGGGCGCAAGGCCGCCCGGCCCGAGCGCATAGGCCGCGACCAAGGCGCGGTGAACGACCAGATCGGCATAGCGCCGGATCGGCGACGTGAAATGCCCGTAGCTACCAAGGCCCAGCCCGAAATGCCCGTGGTTGGCGGGCGCATAATAGGCCTGCGTCTGCGTGCGCAGCACCTGTTCCATCACCTGCGGCCGGAAATCGGCGTCGCCCACGCGGTCGAGGATGTGGTTGAATGTCGCTGGTTTCACGACCTGCCCCAGCGCGAAGGGCACGTCGAACGTCTCGAGATAGTCCTTCAGGGCGACCAGCTTTTCGCGGCTCGGCGGTTCGTGGACGCGGTACATCACCGGCGCTTTCTTCGCCTCCAGCGCCTTCGCCGCGGCGACGTTGGCGGCGATCATGTAATCCTCGATCACGCGCATCGAATCGAGCCGTTCGCGCGGCGCAACCGACATGATCCGCCCCTTCTCGTCCAGCACAACGCGGCGTTCGGGCAGATCGAGTTCGAGCGGCTGACGCGCATCCCGCGCCTTCGCCAGCGCGCGCCAGCAGGCCCAGAGGGGATTGAGCGCGTCGAGCATTGGTCCCGCACCGGCATCGATCGCCGCCTGCGCATCCTCATAGGCGATATTCGCCGCGATCCGCACGACCGCGCGGCTGAACCGCCACCCCTTCAGCACCCCCGATTTCGAAATCTGCAGATGGCACGCCAGCGCCGCGCGATCCTCGCCCTGCTTCAACGAACACACGTCCGCCGACAATACTTCGGGCAGCATCGGCACGACGCGATCGGGGAAATAAACCGAGTTCCCCCGCCGCCGCGCCTCGCGATCGAGCGCCGATCCGGGCCGGACGTAGAACGATACGTCGGCGATCGCGACGATCGCCTTCCACCCGTCCACGTTTGCCGGATCGTCGTCGGGCGCGGCCCATACCGCATCGTCATGGTCACGCGCATCGGCGGGATCGATCGCGACGATCGGCAGGTGCGTCAGGTCTTCGCGGCCCTCTCCCAGCGGCTGCTTAGCCACCCGCTCAGCCTCGTCCAGCGCCTCTTCCGAAAACACGTCCGGGATATCCAGCTTGTGGATCGCGATCAGCGAAAAGCTGCGCGGCGCGAACGGATCGCCCAGCCGCTGCACCACCTTCGCGGTGATCCGCGGCGGTCGCCCGGCCTTTTCCGCCAGCACTAGATCGCCGGCCTGCGCATCGCCCGCATCGGACACCGCGAACTCACGCCGTTCCTTCTTGTCGATGCCCTGCAACCACAACCGGTCACCCTCGGCGCGCAACACGCCGATCAGCTGTTCGGAACTCGCCGCCAGCACCTTCATCGGATGCGCGATCCAGCCGTTTCCGGCTTCCTCGGTCCGCGCGAGCAGCCGGTTGCCGACGCCCAGACTCCCGCGCTTCCGTTCGCGAACACGCAACCTTGGCTGAGGCGTATCCGCCTCCCACCGATCGGGCACCGCCCAGATATTGCCGCCGTCGTCGACATCGACCACGCGCAGCACCGTAACCTTGGGCAGCCCGCCCATCTTGTGGAACGCGCGGCCGGGGGCCGAATCGATCAGGCCTTCGTCGGCCATGTCCTTCAGCTGCGCCTTGAGTGCGATCTTCTCTTGTGCGGTCAGCCCAAACGCCTTCGCAATTTCGCGTTTGCCCGCGGGCACATCGGACGATTCGATGAAGTCGAGGATTTGCTGGCGGCTGGGCAGCCCGGCCTTTGGCTTTCGCATCGTCACGAGATAGGGTTTCGCGCGCCCACCGTCACCCGCTAAGAACTGACCCCATGACAACGCCGACATACGACCTGCTGATCATCGGCGGCGGCATCAACGGGTGCGCAATCGCGCGCGAAGCGTCGCTGCTGGGCGCGAAGGTGCTGCTGGTCGAGCGCGACGATCTGGCCAGCCATACCTCGTCGGCGTCGAGCAAGCTGATCCACGGCGGCATCCGCTATCTCGAATATTACGAATTTAAGCTGGTCGCGGAATCGCTCAGGGAACGCGAGCGGCTGGTGAAGGCCGCGCCGCACATCATCCGCCCGCTGCGTTTCGTCCTGCCGCACGAAAATGCCGTGCGGCCGTGGTGGCTCGTCCGGCTGGGGCTGTACCTCTACGATTTTCTCGGCGGGAGGATGACGCTGCGGCGTTCGCGCGGATTGAAGGCGAAGGACACTGCTTATGTCGAGCCGCTGAAGGGCGGCGGGAAAGGCTTTGTCTACTCCGACGCCTTCGTCGACGATTCGCGACTGACCGTGCTGAACGCGGTCGATGCGGCGGCCAACGGCGCGGACATTCGTACCCGCACTGCCTTTACCGGCGCGCGCCGCGATGGCGATAGTTGGCTGGCCACGCTGGACGGCGCGGAACAGGTGCGCGCCCGCGCGATCGTCAATGCGGCGGGGCCGTGGGTGGTCGAGGCGCTGGGCAAGACCGGGGTCAATGCGGGGGCGGGCATCCGGCTGGTCAAGGGCAGCCACATCGTCGTGCCGAAACTGTTCGACGGCGACCACGCGTACATTCTGCAACAGCCCGACCGGCGCATCGTCTTCGCGATTCCGTATCAGGGGCAGACCGAGATCGGCACGACCGACATGCCGGTCGAACGGCCCGAGGATGCGAAGATCGATCCGCAAGAGATCGCGTATCTGTGCGAGGCCGCGAACCGGCATTTCGTGCGCCAGATCACGCCCGCCGACGTCACCTCCACTTGGTCCGGCGTCCGCCCGCTGTATGACGACGGTGCGAGTGAGGCGCGAGCGGTGACGCGCGACTATGTGCTCGAACTCGACACCAACGGCCCCGCGCTGCTCAGCGTATTCGGCGGCAAGATCACCACCGCGCGCCATCTGGCCGAAGAAGCGATGGAGAAACTCGCCCCTGCGCTTGGCTTGAACGCACATCCGGTCACCCGCGCGCGCGTGTTTCCCGGCGGCGCAATCGCCGACTTTCCGATCTTCCTCGCGCAGGTTCATGCGACGTGGCCGTTCCTTGGCGAACAGCGATCGGCACGGATGGCGCACGCTTACGGCGCGCAACTCGCCGATATGCTGGCCGGAATCAGCGATGAGGCCGGCATGGGCGCGGACCTTGGCGGTGGGCTGACCGAGGTGGAGGCCCGCTGGATGCGCGACCACGAATGGGCGATCAGCGCCGACGACGCGCTCGATCGCCGCAGCAAGATCGGCCTGCGCCTGACCGCCGGGGAACGCGCGCGCGTCGCGGACTGGTTCGCGACTCAGGAGCCTGTCGAGCCGGTACGCGTTTGAGGATTGAAGGATAGTTTCATGCGTAAGGCCATCTTGCTCCTCGCCTTTGCGGGCGTCGCCGCCAGCGCAGCGGCACAATGGTCGCCGGAAGCGGAGAAGAGGCTCAGTTCAACCTATAATCAGTGTCAGGCGAGCGGGGACGCGGCGAAGGGCGTCACATCAGCGATGATGAGCTGTCTGGGCGAAGAGAACCATCGTCAGGACGGGCACCTCAATCAGGCGTACCAGGCTGCGATGAACCGCCTGTCGACGCGCAGAAAGGCGAAACTGCGCCAGTCGCAAGGCGCCTGGATCAAAAGCCGCGACATTGCCGCCAAGGCCGCGGGCGATCGCGCAGGAGGCGGCAGCGCGGCCGGATTGGAGTATTCCAGTACGATCCTGCACAAGACGATCGAGCGCATCATCTGGCTCGAAAAGTATCAATGACGCGGTAGTTCAACCATCGTGGTCGGCGGTTCTGGCCGGAACGATCTCGATCACGTGATCGCCCGGCTCCAGCCGGCGCGCCGCCTCTTCCCAGAAACCGATCGGCTTGTCGTCACGGTAGATGCGGACGATCTGCCGGTCGCGTAAGGACGCCGGGTCGCAGCCGCATTCCTCCGCGGTCACGGTGCGTTCGCGCAATTCGACCCGCCCGCCGCGCGTCACCAGATCGGCGACATAATCGGCGATGTTCGGCCCCGCGGTCGATCCGGCCAGCAATTGCCCGCCCAGGCTGATCGAATTGATGATGACGTCCGCCCCCGCCTCGCGCGCGATCTCCTCATTCTCGGTCGCGCGGATGCCGACGCTGACCGGGATATGCGGGGCGAGCCGACGCGCGCTGAGCATGATCAGGATCGCACTGTCGTCGCGTCCCGGCGTGACGATCACCGCGCGCGCGCGATCGATCCCCGCCGCCTCCAGCACTGCATTGTGGCTGGCGTCGCCCTCGACCGTCGCCACGCCCAGCGCCTCCGCCTCGCGCAGTTTGTTGGCGTTTTCGTCGACGACGACGATCGTCTCGGGCGCACAGCCGCGGGCGAGAAGTTCAGCAACCGCGGAAGAACCGGTCGAACCGAAGCCACAGACGATACTATGCCCCGAAAGGCTCCGCTGCACGAACCCCATGCGCCACCTTTCCCAACCCTGCCGAAGGACGAAACTGTAGGCCGATCCCAGGAAGATCAGCCAGATGAAGATGCGGATCGGCGTGACGATGAACGTATCGAACAACCGTGCGCGATCGGTCACCGGAATGATGTCGCCATAGCCCACGGTCGTCACCGTGATCGCCGTGAAATAGACCACGTCGACGAACGAGACATGCCCGTCGACATTGTCCTTCAGTCCCGCGCGGTCGAACCAATGCCCGCCCAGCGCGATCGCGATCAGCGCGATGACCGCGAACCCGCGTAGCGCCAGCGTACCGCGTTCCGATAGCCGCCCACGCCGAAAAAAGCGCGGTGCCGTGGGCTGACCGACCTTATCCGGCACGCGCGATGACGGCGGCGGTCATGCGCGACAGACAGACCAGTTTGCCGTCGTCGCTTTCGATCCTGATCGTCCACACCTGCGTCGTGCGGCCAAGCGTTTCGGCGGTCGCGATGGCGTGAACGTACCCCGACATGACCGGGCGCAGGTGATTGGCGTTGATCTCCAGCCCGACCGTCACCTTGTCGTCCGGCACCGCCATGCTGCCCGCGACCGACGCGACCGTCTCCGCCAGCACGACCGACGCGCCGCCGTGAAGCCGCCCGAAGGGCTGGTGCGTCCGCGCATCGACCGGCATCCGCGCGCGCATCCAGTTATCGCCGAATTCGGTGAACTCGATTCCCACCAGTCCCGGCAAGGCGTGTGCGCCGAGTGCGGTGAGTTGGTCGAGCGTGAACGCCTGTTGCCAGATCGCCATCAGTATGACCGCCCGATCAGCACGCGTTCGACCGCGGGGTCGCCGGTGAAGATGCACGGACCGTGATCGTCGCCGGTCTGCCCGATCGGCGCATTGCGGATCGTCAGTTTCAGCGCCTTCAACCGCTCCACCACCTTGTCGAGCGCCGCGCCGGTCGGTTTCGACCAGCGCACGTCGGCCCAGCCGGGACGGTCGGTGCCAGAAGCGGTCGGGGCGAACATCGCTTCGACCCCCGACCAGTCCTCAACCGGTGCGATGTTCGCTTTCAGCCGATCGGTCGCCTCGGTGTGCAGCGCGGTCTGGATGCCCTCCAGCAGCGTCGTGACGTCGCCGACGAAATCGGCCTTCGCCACCACCGCGCTGTCCAGCTTGCCGCCGTCCTGATACAGCCGGTCGCGGCGGATGACCGATACGTTGCCGCCCGCCATGTCGCGCCCGCCGACCTCGACGATCACCGGCGCGCCCTTCTTCACCCAACCCCAACGCTTCGTCGCGGCCTTGGCGGGTTTCAGGTCCAGCAGCGCGCGCACCGGTTCACCCAGCGCGGATTGCCGCGCCAGATCGGCTTGAAGCCCTTTGCAATAATCGATCAGCGCGGCGTCCTCGGGCGTGTCGCGCAACATCGGCACGATCACCACCTGCCACGGCGCGATCCGCGGCGGTACGCGCAGGCCGTCGTCGTCGCCGTGGACCATGATGACCCCGCCGATCATCCGCGTCGACACTCCCCAACTCGTAGTGTTCGCCAGTTCCAATTGCCCTTCGGCGTTCTGGAACCTGATATTCTGCGCGCTGGCGAAATTGTTGCCGAGGAAGTGCGACGTGCCCGCCTGCAACGCCTTCCCGTCCTGCATCATCGCCTCGATCGAATAGGTCGCGACCGCGCCGGGGAAGCGTTCGTTCTCGGGCTTTTCGCCCGCGACTACCGGCAGCGCGAGACAGGTTTCCGCGAACTCGCGGTACACCTCGAGCATCTTCAAAGTTTCCTCGCGCGCCTCGTCGGCGGTCGCGTGCGCAGTGTGACCCTCCTGCCACAGGAATTCGGACGTGCGCAGGAACATCCGAGTCCGCATCTCCCAGCGCACGACATTCGCCCATTGGTTGATGAGGACCGGCAGATCGCGCCACGACTGCACCCAGCGCGCGAACGCCACGCCGATGACCGTCTCGCTGGTCGGCCGCACGACCAACGGCTCCTCCAGCTTGGCGGCGGGATCGGGGACCAGCCCACCCCTGCCGTCCGCGATCAGCCGGTGGTGCGTGACGACCGCCATCTCCTTGGCGAAGCCCTCGACGTGCTCGGCCTCTTTCTCGAAATAGGAGAGCGGGATGAACAGCGGGAAATAGCAATTCTCATGCCCCGTCGCCTTGATCCGGTCGTCCAGCAGCCGCTGGATGCGTTCCCAGATGCCGTAACCCCACGGCCGAATGACCATGCAGCCGCGGACGCCCGATTCCTCGGCCAGATCGGCCTCGGCGATGACGGATTGGTACCAGGCCGCGAAATCAGCTTCGCGGGTGACGGAAAGGGCTCGTTTGATCATGCGGCCAGCGGATAGCGGCGCGGCCTTCACTCGTCACCCCGAACTTGTTTCGCGCGCGAGTGACCGCCATTGCCCGGCCGGTGAACAGACCGGACAGCATCCTCCCCGCAATCGCGCTGCGCCTGACCTCGGTCGTGTTGTTCGCGGTGATGAACGTCGCGATCAAGCTGGCCGAAGCCCACGGCGCGGCGCTGGCCGAAATCCTGTTCTTCCGGCAATTCGGAGCGGCTTTGGTGGTGACGACGATCGTCGTGTCTGGGCCGGGATTCGCATCGCTGCGCACCCGCCGCTTCCCGGCGCACGTGTTGCGCGCAGCGATCGGGCTCGGCGCGATGGCCCTAACCTTCACCACCCTGTTGCTGCTCCCGCTCGCGGAGGCGACGACGATCGGTTTCTCGATGCCGATCTTCGCCACGATCCTCGGCGCGGTGGTGTTGTCCGAACCGACCGGGTGGCGGCGTTGGGCGGCGGTGCTGGCGGGGTTTGTCGGGGTGATGATCGTCACGCAGCCGTGGGGCGGCGGTCATATCCCGCCGCTCGGCGTGCTGACCGGGATGGGTGCCGCGCTCCTGACCGCCAGCGTGTCGATCCTGCTGCGCACGATCGGCAAGACGGAGCCGGGGCTGACCACGGTCTTCTGGTTCTCCACGCTGTCGCTGCTACCGCTGGGCATCGCCTATGCGTTCTTCGCACAGGTGCATGACCTAGCGACGTGGGCGATCCTGTTGGGCATAGGCGCGATCGGCGGCGTGGCGCAGATCGCGATGACCGAATCGCTCAACCGCGGCGCTGTCAGTCTGGTCGTGCCGATGGACTATACCGCGCTCCTGTGGGCGACGCTGTTCGGGTGGCTCGTCTTCGGCACGTTGCCGATCGCCGCGACGTGGATCGGCGCACCGATCATCGTGGGGTCAGGGCTTTACATCGTCTGGCGCGAACATCGGCGGCGGCAGGAGGAAACGCGCGCCGCGATCCCGCAAGGTTGAAGCAGCGTCGCGCTTCGGCCACGGTCCGCCGATGCATCGCTCCTTCGCCCTGCTCGCCCCGTTCGCGCTCATCGCGGCGGCCCCATCTCCTGACGCCACGTTCGACGACATCTGGCGGACCGAATGGGCGTGGCGACAGGCGGAGCGGATCGCGGACAGTCCGCCCGGCACGGTGGACGCACATCTGCCCGACGTCTCCGCCCCGGCGCACGCGCGGCGGCTGGCGTATTGGACCGACGTGCTGGCGAAGCTCGACGCGATCGACCGCGCGCGGCTTTCGCCGGACACGCTGACCGACTGGCAGGTCTATCGCGCGCAGATCGCGGCGCTGATCGACGAGGAGAAGTTCCGCGAATGGGAGAAACCGGTCAACGGCGACAGCGCCTTCTGGTCCGACCTGCATTATGTCGCGCGCGGCGATTTCGCGAACGGCGAGCGTGATTATCGCGCGTATCTGTCGTGGCTGGGCGAGGTGCCGCGGTATCTGGCGCAGCAAACCGACAATCTGGACGCCGGACTGAAACGCGGCTTCACCCCGCCCGCGATCGTGATGCAGGGACGCGAGAAATCGGTCGAGGCGATCGCCACCGCGATCGATCCGACCAAGACTGTCTATTACGAACCCTTCGCCAAACTACCTGCGGCGATGGCCAACCGCGCGGCGCTACAGGCCGAAGCGAAGCGCGCGATCGCGAACCGAATCATCCCCGCGCACAAGACGCTGCTCGCCTTTCTGCGCACGCGCTATTTCCCCGGCCTGACGCAGGAGCTGGCGGCGGAGAAATACCCGGACGGCGCGGCCTATTACCGCAGCCGCATTCGCAATTTCACCACGCTCGACATGACCCCCGACGCGATCCACCGGCTCGGTCTGTCCGAAGTGGCGAAAATTCGCGCCGAGATGGAAGGCGTGAAGAACGACGCCGGGTTCAAGGGCGACCTCCCTGAGTTCCTGCACTTCCTACGCACCGATCCGCAATTCTATTCCAGGACCGCGGACCAGTTGATGAAGGAGGCCGCGTGGCACGCCAAACGCTTCGACGGGATGGCCGCGAAGTGGTTCGGTCGCCTTCCCCGGCAAAGGTTCGCGATCGTCGAGGTGCCGCCAGACATCGCGCCCTTCTACACCGCGGGGCGTGGCGGGCCGGGGACATATCTGGTCAACACCTACAATCTGCCGTCACGCCCGCTGTTCCAGCTACCCGCGCTGACGCTGCACGAAAGCGCGCCGGGACATGCGTTCCAGATCCCGTTGGCGGCCGAGAACACGGCGCTGAAGCCGTTCCGCCGCAACAGTTATATCTCGGCTTACGGCGAAGGCTGGGCGCTCTACACCGAGCGGCTGGGTGACGAGATGGGCTTCTACCGGACACCCTACGAACGCTTCGGGATGCTCAGCTACCAAATGTGGCGCGCCGCGCGGTTGGTGATCGACACCGGCATCCATTCAAAGGGCTGGACGCGCGAGCAGGCGCAGAAGTACTTCCGCGACAATACCGCATTGTCGGAGCACGAGATCACCACCGAAGTCGACCGCTACATCGGCTGGCCAGGACAGGCGCTGAGCTACTACATCGGCGAACTGACAATCCAGAAAGCGCGCGTGAAGGCGGAAAAGGCGCTCGGCGCGAAATTCGATATCCGCGCGTTTCACGATACGGTCCTGTCTCTCGGGTCGGTCCCGATGCCGGTACTGGAGTCGCGGATCGACCGGTTCGTCGCAGAGGGTGGGGCGGGTCCGTATCCGTCCGAAGATCTCGCACCCGCAAGCTAAGGCTATTCCGCCGCCTCCGCCACCGGCACGGGCTCCTTCCAAACCAGCACGGGCTTCCTCGCCGCCAGCGTTTCGTCGAGCCGTGACCTTGGGGCGAAGTGGGGTGCGGTCTTCAGCGCCTTGTCCCCCGCCTTCGCGCGTTCGGCGACGCTGCGCAGCGCGCCGATGAACTGGTCGAGCGCGGCCTTCGACTCCGTTTCGGTCGGTTCGACCAGCATTGCGCCGTGGACGACGAGCGGGAAATACATCGTCATCGGGTGATACCCCTCGTCGATCAGCCCCTTGGCGATATCGATCGTTGAGAAACCGTCGGCGAGGTTGTCGTCGCTGAACAATGCCTCGTGCATGCACGGGCCGCTGTCTCCGAACGGCGCGTCGAGCACGCCGTCGAGGCTGCGCAGGATGTAATTCGCGTTCAGCACCGCATCCTCGGCAACTTGCCGCAGGCCGTCCGCACCGTGGCTGAGGATGTAGGTCAGCGCGCGCGTGAACATGCCCATCTGGCCGTGAAACGCGGTCATCCGGCCGAAGCTGTCAGGGTGGCGGTCGCCGACCGTCTCTTCCTCGACCAGGGTTATGTGGCCGTCGGCGTAACGTTCGGTAAACGGCAGCGGGCCGTACGGCGACAGCGCCTCCGACAGCACCACCGGCCCCGATCCCGGCCCGCCGCCGCCATGCGGGGTGGAAAAGGTCTTGTGCAAATTGATGTGCATCGCATCGATGCCGAGGTCGCCGGGGCGGACGCGCCCGACGATCGCGTTGAAGTTCGCGCCGTCGCAATAAACGTAGCCGCCCGCGGCGTGGACCGCGTCGGAAATCGCCTTCAGATCGCGTTCGAACAAACCGCAGGTGTTGGGATTGGTGATCATCACCCCGGCCACGTCCGGGCCGAGCCGAGCCTTCAGCGCCGCGGTGTCCACCCGTCCCTGGGCGGTCGCGGGAATGTCCTCGACCTTGAAGCCCGCGAAGGCGGCGGTCGCGGGGTTGGTGCCATGCGCGCTTTCGGGAACCAGGATGACCTTGCGATGCCCCTCCCCGCGCGCCTCCAGCGCCGCCTTGATGCACAGAATGCCGCACAGTTCGCCGTGCGCGCCCGCCTTCGGGCTCATCGCAACGCCGTGCATTCCGGTCAGCTTGATGAGCCATACCGCCAGTTCGTTGATGACGCCGAGCGCACCCTGCACGGTGTCGACCGGCTGGAGCGGATGGATGTCGGCAAAGCCGGGCAGCCGCGCGACCTTTTCGTTCAAGCGCGGATTGTGCTTCATTGTGCAACTGCCGAGCGGGAACAGGCCGAGGTCGATCGCATAATTCTGGCGGCTGAGGCGGGTGTAGTGGCGCACCGTTTCGGGTTCCGACAAGCCGGGAAGACCGATCGGCGCGGTCCGCGCGAGATTGCCGAGCTTTGTCGTCGCGGTGACCGGTTCGGCGACCTCCACGCCCGTGGTGTGCGTGTCGCCGATCTCGAAGATCAGCGCTTCTTCCAGCATCAGTCCCTTGTTGCCGGTGAAGGTCGGGGCGGCGCTGCTTCCCTGCTGCGGTGCGGTCGGACGCCAGCCGCTCTGGTTGATCGCGTTCATGCCAGCACCTCCTGCAGCGCCGCGGCGAGCGTTTCCACATCCTCCGCGGTCGTGGTTTCGGTAACCGCGATCACCAGCCCGTTAGCGAGCGCGTCCTCTCCCGGATACAGCCGACCGAGCGATACTCCCGCGAGGATGCCCCGGTCGGCCAATGCACGGACGATCGGCCGCGCCTCCTGCCCAAGATCGACCGTGAATTCGTTGAAGAACGTCTCGTTGATAACGCGCACGCCCGGCACCTGCGCCAGCCGCTCCGCCGCGGCCACCGCGCCCGCGTGATTGGTCGCCGCCAGCGCGCGCAGCCCAGCCTCGCCCAGCAATGTCATGTGGACCGAAAAGGCCAGCGCGCAGAGGCCGCTGTTGGTGCAGATGTTCGACGTCGCCTTCTCGCGGCGGATATGCTGTTCGCGCGTCGAGAGCGTGAGGACGAAACCGCGGCGGCCATCGGCATCGACCGTCTCGCCGCACAAGCGCCCCGGCATCTGGCGGACATATTTGTCCTTGCATCCGAACAGGCCAACGTATGGCCCGCCGAACTGCAGTCCGACGCCGATCGACTGGCCTTCGCCGACGACGATATCCGCGTCCATCTCGCCCGGTGACATGATCGCGCCCAGCGCTACGGGCTCGGTCACCACCGCGATCAGCAGCGCCTTGTGCGCGTGGCACGCGTCGGCCAGCGGGCGCAGGTCGGCGATACGGCCGAGGATATCGGGATATTGCACGACGACGCATGACGTATCGGCATCGATCGCCGCGATCAGCGTGTCGATATCGGTGTCGGCGGTCAGCGTCGGGGCGCTCGTTTCCAGCGCGTCGCCGGTGTATTTCGCCATCGTCTTCGCGACCGACACGTAGTGCGGGTGCAGCCCGGACGACAGGATCGCCTTGCCGCGCTTCGTGATCCGCCGCGCCATGCCGATCGCTTCCCAGCACGCGGTCGATCCGTCGTACATCGATGCGTTGGCGACGTCGGTGCCGAGCAGCCGCGCGACCTGCGTCTGGAATTCGAACAGCATCTGCAGCGTACCCTGCGCGATCTCGGGCTGGTACGGCGTGTAGGCCGTCAGGAACTCACCGCGCTGGATCAGGTGATCGACGCTGGCCGGCACGTGATGCTTGTACGCGCCGCAACCGAGGAAAAACGGTGCCTCGCCCGCCGACAGGTTCCGCCTCGCCAGCGCCGACATATGCCGTTCGACCGCCAGTTCGCTGGCGTGCATCGGCAGATCGTGGATCGGCCCGTCCAGCCGCGCGATTTCGGGCACGTCGACGAAGAGGTCGTCGATCGAGGGCGCGCCGATGACGGCGAGCATCTCGCCGCGGTCGGTGTCGGTCAGAGGCAGGTAGCGCATGACGTTCTTTCTGAACGGTGTTGTGTGTCAGAGCTTCGCGACGAACGCCTCGTAAGCGGTCTCGTCCATCAGTTCTTCGAGCTCGGCCGGGTCGGTCAGCGTAATCTTGAAGAACCAGCCCTCCCCTTCCGGGTCGCTGTTCACCAGCGCGGGTTCGTCGGCGAGTGCGGGATTGCCCTCCAGCACGTTGCCCGACACCGGCGAATAGACGTCGGACGCGGCCTTGACCGATTCGACCACCGCGGCCTCGTCGCCCTTAGTCAGCGATTTTCCGTCCTCGGGCACGTCGACGAACACGATGTCGCCCAGCTGCCCCTGTGCGTAGTCGGAGATGCCGACCGTGCCGATGTCGCCATCGACGTCGATCCATTCATGGTCTTCGGTGAAATATCGGCTCATGTCATTTCACTCCGCGGAAGTAATTGTGGGGGACGAAGGGCATTGCGGTGACGGTCGCCGAATGGACCTTCCCGCGCTGCGCCAACTGAACTTGCGTGCCGGGCGTCGTCATCGCGAGCGGGACATAGGCCATCGCGATCGGCGCCCCAACGCTGGGCGCGAAGCCGCCGCTGGTGACACGGCCCACGTCCGACCCGTCGGCGTCGAGCACGGTCGCGCCCTCGCGCACCGGTTGACGGCCTTCGACCAGCAACCCGACGCGCTTGGCGATCGGACCGCTTTCACGCTCGGCCAGAATGCGCGCCGCTCCGGGGAAATTCGCTTCCTCGCGGCGGCGCTTGAACAGCGCGAAGCCGAGGTCGGCCATCACCGGCGTCGTGTCGGGATCGAGATCATGCCCGTACAGCGGCAACCCCGCCTCCAGCCGCAGCGAATCGCGCGCGCCGAGGCCGATCGGCTTCACCTCGGGTTCGGCGGTCAGCGCGTCGGCAAACGCCTCGACCGCATCGGCGGGGATAGAAATCTCGAACCCGTCCTCGCCGGTGTAGCCCGATCGGCTGATCCAGAGGTCATGCCCGGCCCATGCGAACGCCGCCGCCTGCATGAACACTAGCGCGTCGACGCCGGGGATTAGCCGCGCGAGCACGTCGACCGCCTTCGGACCCTGCAGAGCGAGCAGCGCGTGATCCTCCATCAGATTCAGCGTGATGTCGTCGGGCAGGAAATCGAGCATGTGCCCGATATCGTCGTATTTGGTCGCGCCGTTGACGACCATGTAGACGCGATCTTCGGCCTGCCGCGTCAGCATCAGGTCGTCGAGAATGCCGCCGTTCTCATCGAGCAGCAGCGAATAGCGCGCGCGGTTCATCGCCAGACCGGCGATATCGGCGGGCAGCATCGCCTCGAGCGCGGCGACCAGCCCATCCCCGGTAAAGGTCAGCTGGCCCATGTGACTTACGTCGAACAGGCCAGCGGACTCGCGCATCCACAGATGCTCGGCCATGATGCCCTCGTATTGAACGGGCATGTGATAGCCGGCGAACTCGACCATCCGCCCGCCCTTCGCGCGGTGCCAAGCGTCGAGCGGCAGCGTTTGCGTAACAGGCGCGTCGTCGTCCTCGTCATCAGGGGGACGGCCAATGTCGATCTCGGCGGTATCGATCGGATCGTGGGTCAGGTCGCTCATGGCCGGTCTTCCGTCGAAAGGGCGATCGTCCGCATGGGTACGGTTTGGATCGGACCCCCTCTGTCACGGAACCTGAGAGCTTTGGCCGGGACGAACCCGGTTTACACCTTCGGTGGGTCTTCCCTGAAAGGAAGACCGCTTTCCAGAGTGTCGTTGAGCCGCGCGGTCCCTGTTGCCTGAGAGATTCCGGGGTGGTTGCTCCTTCGGCGGCGGACGTGCCCTGAAAGGACCACCCGCGCTCTCCCGCGCGCCCATGCCGGTTGCCCCGCATCGACGCCTCAGTGTGTGACCGCGCGCCGGATTCGAGTCAATCGGCTTGTTGCAGGTGCGAGAAGATTAGCGCTGCGCGTTATACTTCAGCTGGTCGTTCGTCAGTTGGAAGCCGACCAGCGCCTCGAACGTCGCGGACAGCACCGCCTGCCGAACGTCGGGCGCGGTCAGCGGGTCGACCGCGGCATCCTCGTCGCCCGCCTTGCGCTTGCGGGTCAGTTTCTTGCGCACCTCTTCGGGCAAGGTCGCCGCCGCACGGCTGACGTTGGCGCTCGCCTGACCGCTGACCGAGGCGATGGCCTGCCCCGCCTCGAACTGGATCGCGACGCGGCCGACGCGCTTGGCGACCACCGCGTTCCCGCCGCGCACGATCGTGATGAAATACGGCAGGACCACCTCGCGCGGACCCTCCGCCCGGGCGCGACGCGCGCGCACGTCGAAGGTTACGTTGGTGACGACTTCCGCACCGGTATCGTCGCAGGTCGACCGCACGTTGCTGATCGCCGCGGTCACGTCGATCGCATTGGCGTCGCGGCTGGCGGGCGGATCGAAGACGGTGATGTCGCCGGTTCCTGCGGGGACGGCGACGACGGGACAGGCGGAGCGCACCGCGGTGATCCCGACGCCGCGCTCGATATTGATCTCGCCCGACTTGTTGCAGCCCGCCAGCAGGGCGAGCGCGGCGACGGGGAGAGCGGCGTGGCGGATCATGGCGGCACCTTATGCGGATACGAAACAGGGGACCGTGCGGACACGGCCCCATCGGCGCGCTTCCATAACCGTCTTCCGCGCGCGGCGGCAATGGCGTAAGCGCTGCAGCATGTCCGACAAGCCAGCCCTAGACCTGCTGATCGCCGCCCCGCGGGGCTTTTGCGCGGGCGTCGACCGCGCGATCCGGATCGTCGAACTCGCGATCGAGAAGCATGGCGCGCCCGTGTTCGTGCGGCACGAAATCGTCCACAATAAGTTCGTCGTCGATACGCTGAAGGCGCAGGGCGCGGTGTTCGTGGAGGATCTGGACGAGGTACCCGATGGCGCACCGGTCGTGTTTTCCGCGCACGGCGTGCCCAAATCGGTGCCTGCCGATGCGCAGGCGCGCGGGCTCGACTATCTCGATGCCACTTGTCCGCTGGTGTCGAAGGTGCATCGCCAGGCCGAACGTCTGGTCGCTGCGGGGCGCCACATCCTGTTCGTCGGCCATACCGGCCATCCCGAGGTGATCGGCACGTTCGGTCAGGTGCCGGAGGGGACGATCACGCTGATCGAGACGGTCGAGGACGCCGAATCGCTTGAGCCCGCGGATCCCGATAACCTCGCCTTCCTGACCCAGACGACGCTGTCGGTCGACGATACCGCCGCGGTGATGGCGGTATTGCTGCGGCGGTTCCCGACGATCGTCGCGCCGAAAGCCGACGACATCTGCTACGCCACGTCGAACCGGCAGGCCGCGGTGAAGGCGATCGCGGCGTCGTGCGACGCGGTGCTGGTGATCGGCGCGCCCAATTCGTCCAATTCGCTGCGGCTGGTCGAAGTGGCCGAGCGCGAAGGCGTCCGCGCCGCGCTGATCCAGCGCGCTACCGATCTCGACTGGGCGTTCCTGGACGGCGTCGGCACGCTCGGCATCACCGCGGGCGCGTCTGCCCCCGAATTGCTGGTGCGCGAACTGGTCGATCGGCTGGCGACGCGCTTTGCGGTTGCCGAGCGCGAGGTCGAGACGACGCGCGAGACGATCGCGTTCAAGCTGCCGCGCGGGCTCGAAGAAGCCGCCTGAATCGGAAGGCTGTCCTACAGGCTTCGATTCTGCGATGGCGACGCATATGCCGCCCGCCCATCGACAATCGTCCGCGCCGTTCGACCCCGCTCCGTTCGACAAGGAAAGGGGGACGCTCTTGTCCGTTTCCCGGAACCTTCGGAACCTTTGCCCGCAATCTTCGACGGTTGGCGGCTGAATGGCGGTCTACACCCACGTCCCTGCCGAATCGCTCGCCCTGTTCCTGTCGCGCTACGACGTCGGCGAACTGGTGTCGGCGAAGGGCATCGCCGAGGGGGTGGAGAATTCCAACTATCTCGTCGACACCACGCAGGCGCGCTTCATCCTGACGCTCTACGAAAAGCGCGTCGCGTCGAATGATCTGCCGTTCTTCATGGCGCTGCTCGATCATCTCAACGCAAAGGGCCTGCCCGTTCCGCCCGCGATCAAGGACCGCGGCGGCATCGAGATCCAGGAACTGGAAGGCCGTCCGGCGTGCCTGATCAAGTTCCTGCCCGGCGTGTCGCTGTCCTTACCCTCCCCGACGCAAGCACGGGCCGCGGGCGAAGCGATGGGCGCGATGCACAATGCGGTTGCCGATTTCACCGAGACCCGCCCCAACACGCTCGGCGTCACGGGCTGGCGGCCTTTGCTCGACCAATGCGGGCGCTCGCTCGACCAGATCGAGCCCGGGCTGTTCGATCGCGTCGATGCGGCGCTGGCGACGGTCGAGCACGAATGGCGCGCTGACTTGCCGGTCAGCGCGATCCACGCCGATCTGTTCCCGGACAACGTGCTGATGCTCGGCGAACGGGTGACGGGCCTGATCGACTTCTATTTCGCCTGCACCGACCTGCGCGCCTACGATCTGGCGGTGATGCATACGTCATGGGCGTTCGACGACAATGGCGCCGCGCTGGACCCCGCCGTCGGCCGCGCGATCGTCGCGGGGTATGAGACGGCGCACCCGCTGCTGCCCGAGGAACGCGCCGCGCTCTCGGTGCTCGCGCGGGGGGCGTGCATCCGCTTCCTGCTGACGCGTGCGTGGGACTGGCTCAACACTCCCGCCGACGCGCTAGTGACCCGGAAAGACCCGCTGGCATATCTGCGTCGCCTCGACTGGTACGACGCCCATCCGAAAGCGTTTGCGTGACCGAACTTCAGCAAGTCGAAATCTTCACCGACGGCGCGTGCAAAGGCAATCCCGGCCCCGGCGGGTGGGGCGCGCTGATCCGCATGGGCGCGCATGAGAAGGAATTGTCGGGCGGCGAGAATCCGACGACCAACAACCGCATGGAGCTGACCGCTGCAATCCGCGCGTTGGAGGCGTTGACGCGGCCGTGCCACGTCACGCTGTCCACCGACAGCCGCTACGTCATGGACGGGCTGACGAAGTGGATCAAAGGCTGGCAGAAGAACGGCTGGCGCACCGCCGACAAGAAACCGGTCAAGAACGCCGAGCTGTGGCAGGAACTGCTGAACGCCGCGAAACGCCACCGCATCGACTGGCAATGGGTGAAGGGCCACGCCGGCCACCCCGAAAACGAGCGCGCCGATCGTTTGGCCAGCGACGCCGCGGTCGTGGCGGGACGGAGAGCCTAGCTCAACCGTCCTCGATTTCCGCCCCCGGACCATTTTTCTTGATCGATTCGATCGCGCTCTTCGCCGCGGCCTTGCTGGAATAGCCTTCGGTCCAGAACATCAGCTCGCTGTTGTATTTGAACTTGGCGACATACTCGCCCTTCTTGTTCTGCTCGATCACGAACTTGTGCGCCATCGTCGCTCTCCGTCGTTACGGTAGGTGCACGCTATCTCCGAATCGCGTCGCCGCATAGCGGTTAGCATCTAGTCCATTCGGCGACGCATCGCCCAGCAGCAGCGCCGCGCCGATCGCCGCGCCGGCGGGGGCCGTCTGGATGCCGAAGCCGCCCTGCCCCGCGAACCAGAAGAAGCCGGGGCTGCGGGCGTCGAAGCCGTACACCGGCAGGCGATCGGGCGCGAAGCTGCGCAGGCCCGCCCAGCTGCGCTCGACCCGCGTCACCCGCCAGTCGACGACGTGTTCGAACCGGTCGATCGCGATCGCCACGTCCAACTCCTCGGGCTGCGCATCGGTCGGGTCGCACGGCGTCTCGTCATGCGGGCTGAGCCACAGCCGCCCGCCCGACTCGGGCTTGAAATAGAAATCGCCGCCAAGATGCGCGACATGCGGCATCTCCGTCGGCGCGGCGGGATCGCTGCGTAGCTGCACCAAGGTGCGGCGGTACGGCTGGATGCCGAGCGGCGCGACATCGGCGGCGACCGCGACCGGATCGGCCCACGCCCCTGCCGCATTCACCAGCACCGCCGCCTCGAACTCACCCGCGCCGGTGACGATCCGCCACCGGCCGTTAGCGCGAGTCGCGGACTGCAGCGCAGCGTTCAGCGCCAGCGTCGCTCCCGCCCGACGCGCGGTCGCCAGCGCGTCGGCGTGCAGCCCGGCGACGTCGATGTACGCACAGCTCGGCTCGCGCACGCCGATCGTCCAGCCGTCGCGCAGTCCCGGCACGAACCCGGCCGGATCGACCCGTTCCAGCGCGACGCCGGTCCCATCGAACTCGGCCATGAACGCGTCCGCCAGCGCGGCGTCCGACGCTTGCCCGATGTGCAGCGAGCCGAGCGGTTCCAGGAACCCGCCCGCCTTCAGCGGCGCTTCGGACGCGGAGGTCAGCGGCTGGATGCCCGGCCCGCCATAGGTTTCGGACCAGAACGCCGCCGACCGCCCGGTCGCGTGATACCCCGCAGCATCCTCCGCCTCGAGCAACAGCACACGCGCGCGCGATCCGATCGCCGCGGCGAGCGTGGCCCCGGCGATCCCGGCACCCACGATGGCGATGTCGTAGCTCAAGATGCGTTTGTCGTCAGGAACCGGTCGATCGCTTCGAGCGCGCGGTTTCGCACCGGATCGGCCTCGCGGAGGATTTCATGCGCCGATTCGCGGCCGAAGCGCAGCAGCTCGGCGTTGGGCAAGCGTTCGGCCAGCATGATCGCGGCCTTCGCGTCGACCAGCCCGTCGGCTTCCGCCACCAGCATCAGCACCGGCGTATCGATCGATCCCAGTCGCGGGTCGGCGCGTTGCGTGCGGGTGGAAGCGAACGCCTCGGTCAGCCACGCCCAGCTCGGCGGGCCAAGCTTGATCTCTGGCGACCGGTCGAACCAATATTGCTCGTCGGCATAGCGCGTCGCGTCGTGGGTCAGCAGAGTCTGGCGATCGGGCCTGAGGCCCGGTCGCTCGTTCTTTTTCCACGCGGCGCGCGCCGGATCGCCCCGCGCGCGCATGAACCGCGCAATGCGTTCGCCGATCACCGCCCCCAGCGGCGCTTTCAGCCCCAGCATCGGCGCGACGAGCACGGCCGAATCGGGCCGAATCGCCTGTTCGGTCAGCGCGCGCAGGATCAAATGGCCGCCCATCGAATGCCCGATCGCAACCCGCAGCGCGACCGCATCCCACTCGCGCCAGAACGACGCGAGGTCGCTGATCCAGAGATCGAAATCCTCCGCGTGTCCGACGTGCGCATCGTTCGAAAGCCGTCCCGAGCCGCCCTGCCCGCGCCAGTCGAGCGACGTGACCGACCATCCGGCATCATGCCAATGCCCGAAACTTTCCAGATACTTTTCAAACACATCGCCGCGGCCGCCCTGGAACAGGATCGCACCCCGCGCCGGTCTCTCGCGCTGTGGCCAGTCAAATCGGCGGAGCCGCCAGCCGTCAGGCGCGCTCCAGGTGGAGACGGTCGCGTCGGCGGGAATCGCGCGCCTGATCGGGGCCTGAATGGTCATGCGTCGCCGTGGTTACGGTTTGGCAAGCCATTCCGTCTAGTCATACGGTCAAATGGGGTGGGACATTCTTGTGTGGGGGCTTCCCGCGGCGCTCGTGCTGCTGCTCGTTTCGGCGGGCATTCAGGATGCGCGCACGCGGGAAATCGCCAATTGGAAGAACGCGGCGATCGCGCTGCTGGCCCCCTTGTGGTGGTCGGCGGTCGGCTTGTCGCCGTGGCCGGACATGGCGGTGCAGCTAGGGCTGGCGCTGCTGGTCTTCGGCTTCTTCTGTGTCGCGTTCCATTTCGGCCAGATGGGCGGCGGCGACGTGAAGATGATCGGCGCGCTCGCCTTGTGGTTGCCGCCGGCGCCGCTGCTGGCGATGCTGATGATCATGTCGGTCATCGGCGGCGTGCTGACGTTGATCATGCTGATCGAACACAAATTCAGGCGCGGCAAAGGGGTTTTAGAGATTCCCTACGGCGTCGCCATCGCGATCGCAGGACTTATCAGTCTTCGCGAACCGCTTCTTAACCAATTCACCTAATAATGAATGCTGGACCAACACCGGCGCGCGTTCGTCGAAAGGCACGATGAGTCATGGATACTCGCAAGGTTATATTGCTGGTCGGGGCGCTGATTGTGGCGGCGATCACGGCGTTCTTCGCCCGTACGCTGATCATGGGCAGTTCGACCCCGCAGGCGAACGCCTCGATTGCGGGGGCTCCGGCCCCGGTGATCGACGGCCCGAAGGTATTGGTCGCCACCCGCGCGTTGCCGGTCGGCACGATCGTCGACGCGACCGCGCTGAAGTTTCAGCCCTGGCCGAAGGAGCTCGTCGAGGGCGCCTATTTCCAGGAAGGCCCCGAACTCGACATGAAGAATATCGTCGGCACGGTGGTGCGCCAGGCGGTCACCGCGGGTCAGCCGATCACGCAGGGCGCTTTGGTGAAGCCCGGCGATCGCGGCTTCCTGGCGGCGGCTCTCGGGCCGGGAATGCGCGCCGTCACGGTGCCCGTCTCCGCGCAAAGCTCGGTCGCTGGCTTCGTGTTCCCGGGCGACCGGATCGATTTCCTGCTGACCCAGACGGTCGCCGGTGGCGGCGACGGACCGCCACTGAAGGCGTCGGAGACGATCATGCGCAATATGCGCGTACTCGCCACCGATCAGCGCACCAGCCAGGACAAGGATGAAACCGGCAACACCGTCGTCCGCACCTTTTCGACGGTGACGGTGGAGGCGACGCCGAAGATCGCCGAACAGATTGCGGTGGCGCAGACGCTGGGCTCGATCTCGCTGTCGCTGCGCTCGATCGCGGACAATCAGGCCGAACTGGAACAGGCGATCGCCAGCGGCGACGTGAAGGTGCCGGAGGGTTCCGATCCGAAGGCTGAAAAGGCGATGCTGCTGCAGCTCGCCAGCGCACCGCAGACCGGCAATTCGACCTTTGCGGTCGGGGCCGACGTGTCACGTTTTCAGCGCCGTTCGGTGCCAGGGAAGAACGTCGACATGTCCGCGATGCCTGCCGCCGCCGGCGCTGCGCCAGCGGCCTCTTATCCCGGCGCCGTCGTGCGCGCTGCCGGACCCGTCGTGCGCATCGCGCGCGGCAACAACGTGACCGAAGTGCCGGTCGGGGGGAAGAACTGAGATGCGCATTCGTATGAAGCCGATCGGCTGGCCGCTCGCGGTCGCGCTCGTCAGCGCCGGGATGCTCGGCGCGCCGACCGCAGCCCCCGCCGAGGCAGGGGCCACCGGCGGGGCGACTGTTCAGGTCGCGACCAACCGCGGCAAGCTGATCACGCTGGCCAAGCCGATGAGCGACATCTTCATCGCCAATCCCGACATCGCCGACGTGCAGGTGCGTTCACCGACGCAGCTCTACGTCTTCGGCAAGAAGGGTGGTGAAACGACGATCTCCGCCACGTCGAAATCGGGCGCGGTCGTCTACGCCGCTACCGTTCGGGTCGGGAACAATTACGACTCGCTGGGCCAGATGCTGGCGCTCGCGATGCCCGACGCTCAGGTGACGGCGACGACGATGAACGGCGTCGTCCTGCTGACCGGCACCGTCGCCAATCCCGATGACGCGTCGGAAGCCGAACGGCTGGTGGCGGCGTTCGTGGGCGGTGAAACGAAAGTGATCAGCCGCCTGAAGACCGCGACCCCGCTGCAGGTCAATCTGCAGGTGCGTTTCGCCGAGGTGAGCCGCAGCTTCGTCAAGAACATCGGCAGCAACCTGACCACGATCGACGGCACCGGCGGATTCAAGTTTGGGGTCGGCAGCGGCCGCCCGCCCGCCAGCTTCTATACTACCGATCGCAACCTGCCGCTGGGCATCGGGCAAAGCGTGCAGGGCTACACGATCGATCCGACCACTGGTCAGGTCGTTTTGAGGCCCGGCACCTCGATCACGCCGGGCAGTCAGCGAACCACGATCGGCGGCCTCACCAAGTTTCTCGGACTCGATATCCTGGGCGCGCTCGATCTGGGCGAGCGGGTTGGCCAAGTGACAAGCCTCGCCAATCCAAACCTTACGGCGTTGTCGGGCGAAACCGGCACGTTCCTGGCCGGCGGCGAGATTCCCATCCCGATCAGTCAGGGGCTGGGCGCGGTGTCGGTCGAGTACAAGCAATATGGCGTTAGCCTGGCCTATACGCCGACGGTGTTGTCGGATGGCCGCATTTCGCTGCGTGTCCGTCCGGAGGTATCGCAGCTCGATTATTCCAATGCGGTTTCGATTGGCGGATCTCAAGTGCCTGGCCTGACGACGCGTCGCACCGAAACGACGGTCGAACTGGGTTCGGGTCAGAGCTTCATGATCGCCGGCTTGCTGTCGAACAATCACAACAACTCGATCGACAAAACGCCGGGCGTCAGCGACGTGCCGATTTTGGGCGCGCTGTTCCGCTCAAACGCCTTTCAGCGCAACGAAACCGAACTGGTGATCGTCATCACCCCATATCTGGTGAAGCCGGTCAACGCGAACGACATCGTTCTGCCGACCGACGGCTATAAAGCGCCGACCGATCTGGATCGCGTGCTGTTCGGCCAGCTTGGTGGCGGTACGACCGGCGGCAGCCGGCCGAAGCCGACGATGGAAGCGGGTCCGCCCGCCGCGCCGGCGATCGGCGCGGTCGCCCCTGCCGGTGCGCCGCTTGAGCCGGGATCGCCGTCAAAGCGCCGCGAGGACGCCGATCACAAGGCGACCAAGCCCTACGACAAGAAGGGCGCGACACCTGCGCCCGGCTTCTCGATCAACTGATGCCGCATCTCGGGGACATCGTCATGCTCAAGCGCACGCTCCTATTCGCCACCCTGCCCGCCCTGCTGATCGGCGGGTGCGGCGGCACCACGAACCGCGGGCTCGAATCGGTTCATCAGCCGGTCGTCAGCCGTATCGACTACGCGTTCGACGTGAACGCCGGACCCGGTGGTCTCGCTTCCGGCGAGGCGCAACGGCTGTCCGGCTGGATGCAATCACTGAAACTCGGTTACGGCGACCGGATCGCGATCGACGATCCCGCATCCGACAGCGATACCCGCGCCGACGTGGCGGCGCAGGCGGCGCGCTTCGGTTTGCTCGTATCGGATGACGCGCCCGTCACCGGCGCGCCGATCACGCCCGGTACGGTCCGGATCGTCGTCAGCCGCGCCAAGGCCAGCGTGCCGGGGTGCCCGGATTTCAGCCGGACGCGCGAGCCCGAATTCGAGAGCAACACATCGTCCAACCAGGGTTGTTCGGTCAATTCAAACCTGGCCGCGATGATCGCCAATCCGACCGATCTGGTGCGCGGTGCGCCCGGCAGCGACGTCTACGACGCCGCGATCGGCAACCGCGCGATCGACATTTTCCGCAAGGCTGCCCCGACCGGCGGCGGCGGCACGGCCGTCAAGGCCGAAAGCGCGGGAGGCAAGTGATATGAACGCACCCTGGAAACCCGCCGGCGTCGCCACTCGCGATCCCTTCGTCGCCTATGTCTGTGACGAGGCGACCGCCGAACAACTGCGTCCGGTGGTCACCGAACTCGGCTGGTCCGCAGACAAGGTCCACAAGGGTGGGCTGCGCAACGCGGTCCAGTCGCTGTCGGTATCGGCGAGCCCGCAGATCCTGTTCGTCGACCTCGCCGAATCCGGTGATCCGCTAAACGACATCAACGCACTGGCCGAGGTGTGCGAACCCGGTACGATCGTGATCGCCGGCGGGCAGGTCAACGACGTGCGCCTGTACCGCGATCTGGTCGCCAGCGGGATCCACGATTACCTGCTGAAGCCGCTGAGCGCCGACGCGTTGCGCGATACGTTCACGCACGCTCAGGCGCTGCTGAACGCGCCGAAGCTGGTCGATGCGAGCGCCGACCGCCCGCATTATTCGGTCGCGATCATCGGAACGCGCGGCGGTGCCGGCGCGTCGACGATCGCCACCTCGCTCGCCTGGCTGATGAGTGAGAAGGAGCAGCGCACTACCGCCCTGCTAGACCTGGACGTTCATTTCGGGACCGGCGCGCTGGCGCTCGATCTGGAACCCGGCCGCGGCCTGACCGATGCGATCGAAAACCCCAGCCGGATCGACGGCCTGTTCATCGAACGCGCGATGGTGCGGGCGTCGGACAAACTGGCGGTGCTGAGCGCAGAAGCGCCGATCAACTCGCCGATCGTCACCGACGGTGCGGCATTCTACCAATTGCAGGAAGAGATGCGGTCGGCGTTCGAATGCACCGTCACCGATCTACCGCGCGCAATGCTGGTCCAGCATCCGCACCTGATCAGCGACGTGCAATGCGCGGTCGTCGTGACCGAACTGACGCTGGCTGCGGCGCGCGATGCCATCCGCATCCTGTCGTGGCTGAAATCGAACGCGCCCCAGACGCAGGTGATCGTCGCCGCCAATCGGGTTCATCCCGGCACGCAGCTGGAAATCACCCGCAAGGACTTCGAAAGCTCGATCGAGCGCAAGATCGACTACGTCATCGGCTTCGATCAGAAGCTGGCGGCGCAGGCGGCCAAGCTCGGCAAGCCGTTCGCGGAAGCCGGAAAGACGTCCAAGACCGTCGCACCGATCGCCGATCTGGCGAAACGGCTGTGCGCGGTCGGCGATGACGGCGGCGCTCCGACAGGCGGCGCAAAGGGCGGATCGTTGCTTGGCAAGTTCACCGATCTGAAGGGTCTTCTCCCCAAGAAGGGCGAGAAGAAAGCGAAGTGACCGCGCGTCCCCGTCACGGGGCACGCCGGTGAAACGAAAGGCGTGAGGCCGCAATGCCGATGTTGCCGTTGTTCCTGATATCGATCGGCGCCGTCGCGGTGCTGACGATGATCGCATTCGCCTTTGCCGGCCCCTCGCCGCAACGCGCCGGCACACGTCGGCTGAACGCGCTGCGCGAACGTCATTCGACCTTCGCGACGGGTGCGGTCGAGGCGCAGATGCGCCGCATCACCGGCAAGAGCGCGACGAAGGCGGACATCGCAGCGATGCGTTATCTGCCCAAGCCCGCCGAATTGAAGAAGCGGCTGGCGATGACGGGCAAGACGTGGACCGTCGGGCAGTACGGCACCGCAACGCTCGGCATTACCGCGTTTGTGGGCTTTGGGTTCGGCCTGATCCTCGGACTGCCGATCCTGCTGGCATTGTTTATCGGATTGATCCTCGGCCTGGGCATTCCGCATCTGGCCGTCAATTTCCTCATCAAGCGCCGCGTCGGGAAATTCACCGCGAAGTTCCCAGACGCGCTCGAACTGCTGGTCCGCGGGCTTCGTTCGGGCCTGCCGATCACCGAAACCATGTCGGTCGTCGGAGCGGAAGTGGCGGGTCCGGTCGGAGAGGAATTCCGTTCGGTCAGCGACAAGATGAAAATCGGCCGCTCGATGGACGCGGCGCTCCAGGAAACCGCCGACCGGCTCGGCACGCCCGAATTCCAGTTCTTCGTCATCACGCTGGCGATCCAGCGCGAAACCGGCGGCAACCTTGCCGAGACGCTGCAGAACCTAGCCACCGTGCTGCGGCAGCGCGGGCAGATGAAGCTGAAGATCAAGGCGATGTCGTCCGAATCGAAGGCGTCGGCCTACATCATCGGCGCGCTTCCCTTCATCGTTTTCGTGATGATCTGGTTCATCAACGGCGCATACATGCAGACATTCTTCACCGATCAGCGGCTGATGGTGGCGGGCGGCGGGGGCATCATCTGGATGGCCATCGGCGCGTTCATCATGGCCAAGATGATCAACTTCGAGATCTGACGCGATGGGCGAGACATCAGGACCGACGCTGCTGGGCGTGGACGTTTTGTGGGTGGCGACGTTGCTGTCCGCGGTCGCCGCCTTTGCGGTGATGATCGCGGTCTATGCCGCGGTCAGCGTCCGCGATCCGATGGCGAAGCGCGTGAAGGCGCTGAACGATCGCCGCGAACAGCTGAAGGCAGGCATCACCGCCTCCACCAGCAAGCGCCGCGCGAAACTGGTCCAGAAAAGCGAGAATGCGGATCGCATCCGCGACCTGCTGTCGGCGCTGCGCGTGTTGCAGGACAGCCAGTTGAAGGATGCGCAGCGCAAGCTGCTGCAGGCCGGCATCCGGTCGAAAGACTGGGCGGTCGGCGTAATCTTCGGCCGGATGGTGTTGCCGATCGTGATCGGCGGGCTGATGCTGTACATCGTATACGGCACCGATAGCTTCGCCGACTGGTCGCCGTTGAAGCGGTACGGCCTGGTCGCGATGAGCTTCATCCTGAGCTACAAAGCGCCCGACATCTTCCTGAAAAACAAGATCAAGAAGCGCAGCGATGCGATCCGCAAGGGGTTGCCCGACGCGCTCGACCTGCTTGTGATCTGCGCCGAGGCAGGCCTGACCGTCGACGCCGCCTTCCACCGCGTGGCGAAGGAACTGGGCAAGGCCTATCCCGAACTGGGCGACGAATTCGCCTATACCGCGATCGAGCTGGGGTTCCTGACCGATCGCCGCACCGCGTTCGAGAATTTCGCCGCCCGCGTCGATCTCGATGCGGTGAAGGGCGTCGTCACGACGATGATCCAGACCGAGAAATACGGCACGCCGCTCGCGTCCGCGCTGCGCGTTCTGTCGGCCGAATTCCGCAACGAGCGCATGATGCGCGCCGAGGAAAAGGCCGCGCGCCTGCCGGCGATCATGACCGTGCCGCTGATCCTGTTCATCCTGCCCGTGCTGTTCGTCGTCATCCTCGGACCAGCCGCGTGTTCGATCAAGGACGCTTTCATCGACGGCGGCGTGTGAGGTCGGCGGTCCGGTAGATTCCGGGGCCGCCCTCACTGCGTCTTTCGGCAGGAACGCCTTGGTCGCATCATCGTTATGCTCCCGTAACAGGAGTGCCACGATGCTTTTCACCACCACCACACAATGGGTCGCGCTCGCGGTCGCGCTGGTCGCCGGCTGGCTCTTCGGGCTGGCCAGCCATCCCGGTGGGCGCAAGTGGAAGGACCGCTACGCCACCGAACGCGAGGCCCATGCCGCCACGCGCAAGGATTACGATGGTCAGATCGCGCAGGCCCGCAAGGACCATGACGCGCGCATCGCCGACGCCAACGCACGCCATACCGAGATCGAACGCGAGAACGCCCGGCTGGTGAAGGCGGCCCCTGTCCCCGCTGCACCGGTCGCTTCCCGCGATCGCACCGTCGAGCGCGACCGGCCGGTCGACGTGGTGCACACCGAGCGTCCCGTCCGCACCGGCACAGGCCGCGGCTGGTTCGACTGGAAAAGCCGCTCGGGCGTGAACGGCTAGGCGCCTCCTATCCCCGCGCGCGGAGCGCCGCCTGGGCGGCCGCAAGGCGCGCGATCGGGACGCGATAAGGCGAGGCGCTGACGTAGTCGAGCCCGACCTCCTCGCAGAACGCGATCGACGCCGGGTCGCCGCCATGTTCGCCGCAGATTCCGAGCTTTATGTCGGGCCGCGTCGCGCGGCCCCGCTCGGCGGCCATCTTCACGAGTTCACCGACGCCCTCGATATCGAGCGTGACGAACGGATCGCGCGCGTAGATGCCCTGTTCGACATACGCGCCCAGGAAGCGGCTAGCGTCGTCGCGGCTGACGCCGAGCGTGGTCTGCGTCAGGTCGTTGGTGCCGAACGAGAAAAACTCGCCCGCCTCGGCGATCTCGCCAGCGCGCAACGCAGCACGCGGTAATTCTATCATCGTTCCAACGAGATACTCAATGCGCTTGCCACGTTCAGTGAAGACGGTTTCGGCGGCCTTGTCGACCACTGCCTTCATCAGATCGAGTTCGCGCTTGGTCGCGACGAGCGGGATCATCACTTCGGGAATCGGCGCGTCGCCGGATTTTTCGGCCACATCCAGTGCCGCTTCGAAGATCGCGCGCGCCTGCATTTCGTAGATTTCGGGGTAGGTCACGCCGAGGCGGCAACCGCGGTGGCCGAGCATCGGATTGAATTCGTGCAGTTCGGCCGCGCGGCGTTTCAGCACCTCGATATCGACCCCGGCGGCGGTCGCGACCTCTTCAAATTCCGCCTCCTCATGCGGCAGGAATTCGTGCAGCGGCGGATCGAGCAGGCGGATCGTCACGGGTAAACCGGCCATGACTTCAAGGATTTCGGCGAAGTCCCTGCGTTGTTCCGGCAGGAGCTTGTCGAGCGCCGCGCGACGACCCGCCTCGTCCGACGCCAGGATCATCTGGCGCACCGCGGTGATGCGCGCGGCGTCGAAGAACATATGCTCGGTGCGGCATAGCCCGACCCCCTCCGCGCCGAATTCGCGCGCGGTGCTGCAGTCGCCGGGGGTCTCGGCATTGGCGCGGACCTTCAGGCGGCGGATGACGTCGGCCCATTCCATCAACGTGCCGAAATCTCCCGAGAGTTCGGGCTGGATCGTGGCGACCGCGCCGTACATCACCTCGCCGGTGGCGCCGTCGATCGTGATCGTCTCGCCTTCCTTCACCTCGCGCGTGCCGACGCGAAAGACCTTGGCCTTCGCATCGATCGAGAGCGTGCCCGCGCCCGAGACGCACGGCCGCCCCATGCCGCGCGCGACGACGGCGGCGTGGCTGGTCATACCGCCGCGCGCGGTCAGGATGCCCTTTGCCGCATGCATCCCGTGGATGTCCTCCGGCGAGGTTTCGGTGCGGACCAGGATCACCGATTGCCCGTCGGCGGCGGCGCGTTCGGCGGTGTCGGCGTCGAACACCACGGTGCCGCTGGCCGCACCGGGCGACGCGGGGAGCCCCTTGGTCAGCACGTCGCGCGTCGCGTCCGGGTCAAGCGTCGGGTGGAGCAACTGGTCGAGCGCGGAGGGGTCGACGCGCAGGATCGCCTCGTCGCGGGTGATCAGCCCTTCGTTGGCCATGTCGACCGCGATCTTCAGCGCGGCCTTCGCGGTGCGCTTGCCCGAACGCGTCTGGAGCATCCACAATTTGCCGCGTTCGACGGTGAATTCGATGTCCTGCATGTCGCGGTAGTGCGTTTCGAGCCGGTCGAACACGGCGGCGAGTTCGCCGTACACTTCCGGCATCGCCTCCTCCATCGCGGCGGGCTTTGCGCCCGCTTCCTCGCGCGCCGCGGTGGTGAGGTATTGCGGGGTGCGGATGCCGGCGACGACGTCCTCGCCCTGCGCGTTGATCAGAAATTCGCCATAGTAGGCGCGGTCGCCCTTGGCAGGATCGCGGGTGAAGGCGACGCCGGTGGCGCTGGTGTCGCCCATGTTGCCGAACACCATCGCCTGCACGTTGACCGCGGTGCCCCAGCTTGCGGGTATGTCGTTGAGACGGCGATAGACTTTCGCGCGTTCGGACTGCCACGACCCGAACACCGCACCGACCGCGCCCCAGAGCTGATCGTGCACATCCTGCGGGAAGGGCTTGCCCCATTCCTCTTCGACGAGCGATTTATACTCGTCGACCAGCGCCTTCAGATCGTCGGCGGAGAGTTCGGTGTCGAGGTAGAAGCCGCGGTCTTCCTTGGTAATTTCAAGCGCTTCCTCGAAATTTCCGTGATCGAGTTCGAGCACGACATCGGCGTACATCTGGATGAAGCGGCGGTAGCTGTCCCAGGCGAAGCGCGCGTCGCCGGAGGCGGCGGCGAGGCCCTCGACGGTCTGGTCGTTCAGGCCGAGGTTGAGGACGGTGTCCATCATCCCCGGCATCGACACGCGCGCGCCGCTGCGGACCGAGACGAGCAACGGGTCTGCGGCGTCGCCGAAGGTCTTGCCCGTAACCTGTTCGATATGCGCGATACCGTTTGCAACCTCATCGCGCAGGCCTTGTGGGAATTGCTCGCCTTCGTCGTAGTACGTCGCGCACATTTCGGTGCTGATCGTGAAGCCGGGCGGGACGGGAAGCCCGATCGAAGCCATTTCGGCCAAGTTCGCGCCCTTGCCCCCGAGCAGGTTCTTGTCGCCCTTCCCCCCATCCGACACGCCGCCACCGAAGCGATACACGTATTGCGTCATCTGCAATCCCTAAGTCGTTGATTTGCCGGGGAGGCGAAATGGAAAGTTAGTCTAAGGTTAGGCCAACGCGCTATCCGTCGATCTTCGAAAAGTCGGCGACATTGTGCACTGCAGCACGAACCCGTGCAAGCAGCGCGAGCCGAGCGGCCCGCATTTCGGGGTCGGGATCGTTGACGGTCACGGTCTCAAAGAACGCATCGATCGGCGCACGCAGCGTGGCGAGCGCAGTCATCGCAGCGGCGAAGTCCTCGTCCGCGACCGCGTGGGCGGCGGCGGGTTCGGCGGCGTCGAGCGCGGTGATTAGGTCCGCTTCCGCTTTTTCGGGCGTGTAGGAAAGTTGTTTCGGCGCGTCGATCGCCTCACCACCGTCGTCATTCCCGCGAATGCGGGAATCCATAGTCGCTGATCCATCGGCTACATCCGGGCCGTCGTGATTATGGACCCCCACCTTCGCGGGGGTGACGGTGGATGTTATGAGGGTGGGATACCCCTCCTTCTTCAAAATATTCGCCGCCCGCTTGTATCCCGCGAGCAAATTCGCTCCGTCCGCGGTCCCGACGAACGCCTGCAGCGCGCGGACGCGGGCGAGCAGGCGGACGAGATCGTCTTCGCCACCGAGTGCAAACACCGCGTCGATCAGGTCGTGGCGGACGCCTGCCTCGCGTTGCTGGACTTTCAGGCGATCGGCGAAGAAGCTGATCATGCTCCGCAAAGCACGTTCTGTCGGCTCAACGAAAAATTTGCGCTGTCCCTCTTCGCCGGCAGCCTGATCAAGCAAGTTGGCCGAAAGAGACTGAATGTCCTCTGCGTCCACTTTCACGCCAGCAGCGCGGAGCACGGCGACAACATTCTCAAGTTTGTCCGCCTGTATATTCCCCAGCGAGCGACCGGCAAAGATCGCAAGGCTGAACTGTGCGGCGTTTCCGATTTCGAGCCTGATATTGAGATCAACAATAATCCGAATGATGGCTAGAGCAGCTCGCCTGAGCGCGTATGGGTCGCGCGAACCAGACGGCATTTCATTGATGAAAAAGAAAGTCGCCAACGTATCCAGCTTGTCCGCCAGCGACACCGCGACCGTTACGGGCGCGGTGGGGACGTCGTCGCCCTGCCCGACCGGTTTGTAATGGTCGCGGATCGCGGCGGCGACGCGGGGGTCTTCGTTTTGCGCGGTGGCGTAATAGCCGCCCATCAGGCCCTGGAGTTCGGGGAATTCGCCGACCATGCCGGTGACGAGGTCGGCCTTGCACAGGCGCGCGGCGCGTTCGGCGAGGGTGGCGAGTTCTACTCGATCCTCCCCTGCAAGGGGAGGTGGCGCGGAGCGCCGGAGGGGTGTCGCGCTATCTAGAGGGTGATACCCCTCCGTCTCGCTACGCGAGCCACCTCCCCTTGCAGGGGAGGATGAGATTATCCCCTCTTCCACCAGCCATCGTGCCAGTTTCGCGACGCGGTCGACTTTGTCCGCGACCGTTCCAAGTTTTTCGTGGAAGACGATCTTCTTCAGCTTCTCCGCCTGGTCTTCCAGCGGCACCTTCAGGTCGGTGTCGTAGAAGAAGCGCGCGTCGCTCAATCGCGCGGCGAGCACCTTGCGGTTGCCCTCGACGATCGTCGCGCCGCCGTCGGTGGCGTCGATGTTGGCGGTGCAGATGAAGGCGTTGGCCAGTCGCCCTTCGGCATCGTTACACACGAAATACTTCTGGTTCACGCGCGCCGTCAGCTGGATCACCTCGGGCGGGACGGTCAGATATTCCTGGTCGAAGCGGCCGAGCAGCGGCACGGGCCATTCGGTCAGCCCGGCGTTCTCGATCAGCAGCCCTTCGTCGCGGACGAGCGTGAGGCCCGCCTTCGCCGCGGCCATCTGCGCGCCGATCGCGATGATCGACTGGCGTTCGTCCTGGTCGACGATGACGTGGCAGGCGCGGAGTTTCTCGGCGTAATCGGCGGCGTTGCCGATCGTGATGACGCCGGGGTGGTGGAAGCGGTGGCCGACCGTCGCCGCGCCGCTGATTATCCCGGCGATTGCGCACGGCACCACGTCGTCGCCGAACAGCGCGACGATGCCCTGCAACGGGCGGACCCATTTCAGGCTCTCGGTGGTGGTCGAGGCCGCGCCCCAGCGCATCGATTTGGGCCAGGGAAAGGCGCGGACGATGGCGGGGATCGCCTCGGCCAGCACGTCGGCGGTCGCGCTACCGGGCTTTTCGGTGATCGCGTAGAGGACGCCGTCACGTTCGGTCAGTTGGTCGCGGGTCAGGCCGGTTTTCCGGAGGAACCCTTCCAGCGCTTGTGCGGGAGCGGCGGTCTTTGGGCCTTTCATTTCCTCGCTTACGGCCTGCGTCGCGGCGGGGAGGCCGCGGGCAATGAGTGCGAGGCGGCGGGGGGTGGCGTAGGTCACGGTCCCGGTTGCGCTCAAGCCGGATTTGGCGAGTTCTGCGGCGAAGAGTTTCGCAAGGTCTTCACGCGCGCGCGCCTGCATCCGCGCGGGGATCTCTTCAGAGCGGAGTTCTAGGAGGAAATCGGTCATTTTCAAATCCTCCCCGGGACGGGGAGGTGGCAGCCCGCAGGGCTGACGGAGGGGCAGCCAAGCAGGTGTGGCGCTTGTGGCTGCCCCTCCACCGCTTCGCGGTCCCCCTCCCCGTTCCGGGGAGGATTTAGAAGGACCATCACGCTGCCCACCCGTTGCGATCCATCCAGGCCTGGCAGCTTGCCTTCGCGAGGTCGCGGACGCGGCCCATGTAGGCTTGGCGTTCGGCGACGGAGATGACGCCGCGGGCTTGCAATAGATTGAACGTGTGGCTGGCCTTGATCGCTTGTTCGTACGCCGGGATCGGGAGTTTGGCGGCTAGTGAGTTCTCGCTTTCGGCGACCGCCTTGCGGAACAGGTCGAACAGAGTGTCGGTGTCGGCGACCTCGAAGTTCCACGTCGACATCTGCTTCTCGTTCTCGAGAAACACGTCGCCATACGATACGCCGGCATCGTTGAACGCCAGATCGTACACATTATCGACGTTCTGGATGTACATCGCCAGACGCTCCAGCCCGTAGGTCAGTTCGCCCGCGACGGGCTTCATGTCGAAGCCGCCCATCTGCTGGAAATAGGTGAATTGCGTCACCTCCATCCCGTCGCACCACACCTCCCAGCCGAGGCCCCAGGCACCGAGTGTGGGCGATTCCCAATCGTCCTCGACGAAGCGGATGTCGTGCAGGCTCATGTCGACGCCGATCGCGGACAGGCTGCCGAGGTAGAGTTCCTGCAAATCGGGCGGGCTGGGCTTCAGGATCACCTGATATTGGTAATAATGCTGCAGCCGGTTCGGGTTCTCGCCATAGCGGCCGTCGGTCGGGCGGCGGCAGGGCTGGACGAAGGCGGCGTTCCAGGTGTCCGGGCCGAGCGCGCGCAGCGTCGTGGCGGGATGGAACGTGCCCGCGCCCATTTCCATGTCGTACGGCTGCAGGATCACGCAGCCGCGATCTGACCAATATTGGTGGAGCCGCAGAATCATCGCCTGAAACGAAAGCGGCTTCACGTTTTCCGTAGTTGTTGAGGGGACGTTCATCGCGGGCGGGCAATGGCGGATGGCTCGCCAACAGGCAAGGCCCGCACTAGATGGGGGCTGGCGCTTACAGGAAGGTCTCCCGCACTTGTTCCGTTCGATCACTTCGGTGCTGACGCTGGTCGGCCTGTCCTTCTCGCTGCCGGCGTGCGCCGAGCCGGCGCCCGTCGTCACCAAGGACGCCGATCCCGCGCTGTGGGTTTTGCGCGACAAGGACACGACGATCTATCTGTTTGGCACGATCCACGTCCTGAAACCCGGCATGACGTGGTTCGACGAAGCGGTGAAGAAGGCGTTCGACCGGTCGGGGACGCTGGTGCTCGAAATGGTCGAACCCGATCAGGAGACGCAGACCCGCGTGGTGATGGAAAAGGCCTTTACCCCGCCCGGACCCGGCCTTGGCGAGCGCCTGCCCGCGGACAAGCGCGCGGTGTTCGACAAGGCGATCACCGACAATGGATACCAGGCCGCGCAGTTCGAACGGATGCGGCCGTGGTTCGCCGCGATCAGCCTGTCGATCGGGCCGGTGCGCAAGCTCGGCTACGATCCCGCCAACGGGCCGGAGGGCATCCTGACCGCGGCGGCGAAGCGGCAGAAGAAGCAGGTCATGGGGCTGGAGACGTTCGAGGGGCAGATGTCGGTGTTCGACGGCCTGTCGAATGCGGGCGAGATGAAGCTGCTGGAAAGCACGATCGACGAACTGCCCAAGGCGGCGGAGACAATGGAGAAGATGGTCGCGAACTGGGCAGCGGGCGATCCCGATGCGCTGGCCGCGGAAATGAACACATCGCTGAAAGATTCGCCCGAGGTCGCGCGCGCGTTGCTGACCAATCGCAACAGCCAGTGGGCGGCGTGGATCGCGGAGCGGATGCGCACGCCGGGCCGCGTGTTCATCGCGGTCGGGGCCGGGCATCTGGCCGGGCCGGGCAGCGTGCAGGAGCAGTTGAAGCGGTACAAGCTGCAGGCGGTGCGGGTGCGGTACTAACTTAAATCCTCCCCGGCACGGGGAGGGGGACCGCGAAGCGGTGGAGGGGCAGCCTCAGGCGACGGACCTGCTTGGCTGCCCCTCCGTCACGCCTTCGGCGCGCCACCTCCCCGTGCCGGGGAGGAGTGGGGAGGATTGCTTTCCCGGCCCTCCCCCGCTATGCGCGCCCGCTTCCGGTCATGGTCATCCCTGGAGGCGTGGCGCGGAAGGTACACTTACGTTTCGGAGAATATTGATGAGCGACCAATTGACGCTCGCAGCCGAGACGCGTGACCGGGTTGGCAAGGGAGCCTCCCGTTCGCTGCGTCGCGAAGGCCGCGTGCCCGCCGTGATCTACGGCCAGAACAAAGAGCCGACCGCGATCCATATCGAGGAAAAGGCGCTGATGAAGGCGCTGAACACCGGCCACTTCATGACCACCGTGTGCATGATCAACGGCCAGCGCACGCTGCCGAAGGACGTGGCGTTCCACGTCGTCACCGATCGCCCGGTGCACGTCGATTTCCTGCGCATCTCGGCGCACACGACCGTGACGGTCGCGGTGCCCGTGGTGTTCGTGGACGAAGAAGAAGCGCCCGGCATCAAGACCGGCAACGGCGTGCTGAACGTCGTCCGCCACGAAGTCGAACTGGTGTGCGACGCGTCGAACATCCCGAGCGAGATCACGATCAGCCTGGCCGGTCGCGAGATCGGCGATTCGATCCACATCTCTGACGTGACCTTGCCGAAGGGCGTCGAGCCCGCGGTCGACGACCGCGACTTCACGATCGCGACGATCGTGCCGCCGACCGTGCCGACCGCCGAGGACGAGGCGCTCGACGCCGAAGTCGCCGAAGCGCAGGCCGCAGAGCATGAAGAAGCCGTGGCCGAGGCCGAAGGCGAGACCGCCGAAGGTGGCGACGACGCTGCCGAGGGCGACGAGGAAGCCAAGCCGGAGTGATCGGACTTCCCTCTCCCCTTCCGGGGAGAGGGTGGCCGAGCGTAGCGAGGGCGGGAGAGGGGCAGTTCGGCAGCGGCCGTGCGCGGTACACTGCCCCTCTCCCCAACCCTCTCCCCGGAGGGGAGAGGGAGAAGAACACGATGCAACTCTGGGTCGGCCTCGGGAATCCCGGCGCGCAATATGCGATGCACCGGCACAATGTCGGGTTCATGGCGGTCGACGCGATCGCGGCGGTGCACGGCTTCGGCGCGGTGCAGAAGAAATTTCAGGGCTGGCTGCAGGAGGGGCGGATCGGCGGCGGCAAGGTGCTGCTGCTGAAGCCCGCAACCTTCATGAACGACAGCGGGCGCAGCGTCGGTGAGGCGCTGCGCTTCTACAAGCTCGACATGGACGCCCTGACCGTGTTCCACGACGAACTCGACCTCGCGCCGATGAAGGTGAAGGTGAAGCAGGGCGGCGGGACCGCGGGGCATAACGGCCTGCGTTCGATCGACCAGCATCTCGGCCCCGATTTCCGCCGCGTGCGGATCGGCATCGGTCATCCGGGGCACAAGGACCGCGTGACCGGCCATGTGCTAGGCAATTACGCCAAGAGTGAGATCGACGCGCTGTCCGATCTGCTCGGCGCGGTGGCGGCGGAGGCGGAATGGCTGGCGAAGGGCGACGACGTGCGCTTCATGAACGACGTCGCGCTGCGATTGCAGGACGCCTGACGTGGCGGTCCGCGCGCTGTTCCCCACCCTGTTCTACGAAGCCGCGCTGGACGACGACGCGCTGCTCGACGAACTCGACGCGTCGGTCCGCGCGCTGGCGGCCGACGATCGCGCGGGGCGGGCGTGGTCGAAGGCGCACGGGTATGTCGGCTACACCAGCTACGCGTCGCTGAACGACCTGCCGACCCGCGATCCGGCGTTTGCCGATCTGAAGCGGCTGCTCGACCGCCACGTCGCGGCGTTCGCGAAGGAATGCGCGTTCGACCTGGGCGGCAAGCGGCTGAAGCTCGACAGCCTGTGGGTCAATCTGATGCGCAAGGGCGCGACGCATTCGGGGCATATCCACCCGCACAGTGTGGTGTCGGGCACGCTCTATGTCGCGGTCCCGCCGGGGTCGGGCGCGCTGAAACTGGAAGACCCGCGGCTGCCGATGATGATGGCCGCACCGCTGCGACCCGACACGTTCGTCTATGCCGAGCCGCAGCGGGGCAGCGTGTTCCTGTGGGAAAGCTGGCTGCGGCACGAGGTGACGCCGAGCGCGGCGAAGGACGACCGGATCAGCATCAGCTTCAACTATCGGTGATTGATAGGGCGATCTGGATCTTTGCTCTGACAAGAAGCCTCCGTCATTCCCGCGAAGGCGGGAATCCATAACCCTGTGCAGCGATTATGGATTCCCGCCCTCGCGGGAATGACGATCGAGCCTTAACTTCGTCAAATAGACTGAAACCTGCCCTGCGATGAACCGACGCGGCACGGCCGGTTCAGGAATGCTGCCCTATCACGCGGATCGAGCAAGCATCGAAGGAGTTACGGTGCCATGAGTATTCGACGCAATTTTCGCCTGCGCGCAGGGCTAGCCACCGCCGCGCTGGCCGCCGCTCTGTCGGTATCGGCGTGCGACCGCGCGACCCAGGCGACGGTCGATCAGAGCGCGACCGGTAGCGCACGACTACCCGACCTTCCCGCCACGCTGCCGCTGACTACGGGTGACGCTACCCCCGTCAGCTATGCGCCGCGCGCGTCGGCGTTGCCCGACGTCGCGCCAATCCGCACCGTGCGCGTCGCCAACGACAAGGCGCAGTACGCCTATGCCGATCAGGCCTATGGCTTCAGCGACGCGCTGGGCGATGCGCCGCCCGATTACGGTTTCGACTATGGCGATTCGGATCCCTGGGCGTGGCAGGGCTATGACGACAGCCAGGTCTTCGCGGAGCCGATCGACGGCGGTTATCGCCAGTATTTCTACCGCCCCGGCGCGGATCAGCCCTATTTCGTGCGCGATCCCGATTACGGCTATGGCTATGATAACGGCCAGCTGGCGGTGGTGTACGACGACGATGGCGGCGTGGTGCCGTGGGCCGATTACGGGCCGCGCGTGACCTATGCGTCGCGCTATCTTGTGCGCGGGCGCGATCTGTACCGCGCGTCGCGCCAGCGCCGCCGCCCGGTGATCGCCGCGAATTGGGCGAACCGCGCGCCGGTGATCCTGCAATCGCGCCGCAACTGGGGTCGAGCGGTCGAGCGTCAGCCCGAATGGGCGTCGTATCGCCAGAATTACGAGCCGCGCGAGCGCACCTACTGGCAGCAGGAATCGGTCCGGCGCGAGGCCGATGCGCGGCGCTATGCGAACTGGCAGCGGAACGAGTTCCGCAGCGCCGCGCCGCCGCGCGCGATCCCGGCGAACTGGCAGCGCGCCGATTGGGCGCGCGACGAGCGCCGCTATGCGCCGGTCCGACTGGAGAGCCGCGAGCAGGCGGAACAGCAACGCGACCGCCAGCAGCAGATCGCGCGGCGGCAGGCGCAGGCCGAACGGCAAGCGCAGCGCCGCGAGCAGATCGCGGAACGCCAACAGAATTTGGCGCGCCGCGACGCGATCGGCGACCGGCGCGACGATTGGCGTGACGACCGGCGCAACGATCTGCAAAACCAGCGCGCACGGCAGGATCGCCGTCAGCAACAAATGGCGCAACGCGACCAGCGCCAGCAGGCGCAAACGCAGCGCGCTGACCGCCAGCAGGCGCAGGCCGCGCGCCGCGAGCAGATCGCCGAGCGTCGGCAGGCCAGCCAACGCCAGCAGGCTGAGCGGACCCAGCGTCAGCGCGACCAGGCGGGACAGCGTCAGCAGGACGCGCGCGCGCAGGCTCAGCGTCAACAACGCGAACAGGCGCAAGCGCAACGTCAGCAGCGGACGCAGGCGCAAGCCGCCGAACGCCAGCGCGCGCAGCGGGCCGAGCGTTCGCAGGAGCGTCAGCGCGCCCAGCAAACGCAACGCGCCGAGCGCCAACAGGCGCAAACCGCACAACGCCAGCAAGCGCGGCAAGCCCAACGCGCCGAGCGTTCGCAGGCCCAGGCCACGCAGCGTCAGCAGGCGCAACAATCCCAGCGCGCGGAGCGTCAGCAAGCCCAGGCTGCACAACGCCAGCAGGCGCAGCAGTCCCAGCGCGCCGAGCGTCAGCAGGCGCAGGCTGCACAACGCCAGCAGGCGCAGCAGGCCCAGCGCGCAGAACGGCAGCAGGCGCAGGCCGCCCAGCGCCAGCAGCAGGCTGCCCGTCAGCAACAGCAGTCGGCGCAGCGCGATCAGGCGCGCGCGCAACAACAGGCCGCTCGCCAGCAGGAACGCGCCGCGCGTCAGCAGCAGCCGCGCGCCGAGCACGGCGGCGGCGGCGAGCGCGGCGGCGGGCGGGATCGTCCCGAACGGTAGCGCACGCGTTTCGCCGGGGTAGCGTAGCGGGGGCCGAGCCTGTATCGGCCCCCGCAACAACTCCCCGATCACAGGAACGACCATGGGTTTCCGCTGCGGCATCGTGGGCCTGCCCAATGTGGGCAAGTCCACCCTCTTCAACGCGCTCACCGAGACCGCGGCGGCGCAGGCCGCGAACTATCCGTTCTGCACGATCGAGCCCAATGTCGGGAACGTCGCGGTGCCCGACCCGCGGCTGGATAAACTCGCCGCGATCGCGCATTCGGCGAAGATCATCGAGACGCAATTGGGCTTCGTCGACATCGCCGGGCTGGTGCGCGGCGCGTCGAAGGGCGAAGGGCTGGGCAACCAGTTCCTCGGCAACATCCGCGAGGTCGACGCGATCGTGCACGTGTTGCGGTGTTTCGATGGCGGCGACGTGACCCACGTCGAGGGCAAGGTCGATCCGATCGCCGATGCCGAGACGGTCGAGACAGAGCTGATGCTGTCCGACCTCGAAAGCCTGGAGAAGCGCGTCCCGAACCTGATCAAGAAGGGCCAGCAGGGCGACAAGGAAGCCAAGATCGGCGCGTCGGTGCTGGGACAGGCGCTGGAATTGCTGCGCGAGGGGAAGCCCGCGCGACTGACGCAGCCGAAGGACATCGAGGAAGCTCGCGTCTTCGCGCAGGCGCAGCTGATCACCGCCAAGCCGGTGCTGTACGTCTGCAACGTCGACGAGGGCGACGCCGCGAACGGCAACGCGCACTCGGCGCGGGTGTTCGAGAAGGCCAAGGCCGAGGGCGCGGAAGCGGTAGTCGTCTCCGCCGCAATCGAGGCGGAGATCGCGACGATGCCGGTCGAGGACCGCGGCGAATTCCTGGCCGAACTGGGGCTGGAGGAAACCGGCCTCGCCCGCGTCATCACCGCGGGGTACAAATTGCTCCACCTGCTGACCTTCTTCACGGTCGGGCCGAAGGAAGCGCGCGCGTGGACCGTGGAGGTCGGCGCAAAGGCCCCGCAGGCGGCGGGCGCGATCCACAGCGATTTCGAACGCGGCTTCATCCGGGCGGAAACGATCGCGTTCGACGATTATGTGGCGCTGGGCGGCGAAAGCGGCGCGCGCGACGCAGGGAAATTGCGGCAGGAGGGCAAGGAATATGTCGTCCACGACGGCGACGTATTGCTGTTCCGGTTCAACGTCTGAGCGCGTAGTCTCGCCCCCGAAACGATCGGGAGCGGACGCATGATTCTCTATGGCAACAGCCTGTCGCCCTTCGTGCGCAAGGTGCTGGCCTATGGCGCGGAGAAGGGTCTTTCGTTCGATCTGGTCGCGGCGGGCATGGGACAGGGCGGGCCGGACTTCGTCGAATGTTCGCCGTTCGGGAAGATGCCGGGCTTTCGCGATCCCGGCGCAGATGGGGGGCGCGATTTCACGATTTCGGATTCGACCGCGATCATCGCCTATCTGGAGGCGAAACACCCCGAACCGGTGATGATCCCGGCCGATCCGGTCGCCCGCGCGCGCGTGATCTGGTTCGAGGAATTCGCCGACACGATCGTGACGAAAATGGGCGGCGCGGTGTTCTTCAACCGGATCGTCGCGCCGAAATTCCTGAAACAGCCGGGCGACGAGGCGGCGGCCGTCAACGCGATCGACAACGAACTGCCGCCGATCATGGATTATCTGGAGCGCATCGTCCCCGACGACGGCTTCCTGGTCGGCGATGCGATCACGCTGGCGGATATCGCGGTCGCCTCCCCGTTCGTGAATATCGCGCACGTCGGCGTGACGCCCGACGCGGCGCGCTGGCCGCGCGCGATGGCGTATATCGATGCGATCCACGCCCGCTCGAGTTTCGCGCCGGTGATCGCGGGCGAACGCGAATTTCTCGCGAGGCTCGGCTGAGCGGGGGGGCCACAGCACAAGGACTTTCGCACGTCATGCAGCGGGGCTAGGGACGCGCGCATGATCCGTTGTCTTACCCTCGCCGCGGCGCTGGCGCTCGGCGCGTGCGCCTACCCGTACACCCCGCCCGCGCTGACCCCGGTCACGCAGCCCGCGCCCGCCGCGAACGCGGCGGTCGCAGCGGCAGCGGAAACGGGCGCGCCCGTTACGATCCTGATCTCGATCGATGGCTTCCGGCCCGATTATCTCGATCGCGGCGTGACGCCCAATCTTTCGCGACTGGCGAACGAGGGCGTGACCGGGCCGATGCGGCCGTCCTTCCCGTCGAAGACCTTCCCCAATCACTGGTCGATCGTCACCGGCCTCACCCCCGACCACCACGGCATCGTCGCCAACAATTTCGAGGATGCGGGGCACCCCGAAGAGCCGTTCACGATGGCCTCGGACGACCCGTTCTGGTGGAACGCGGCCGAGCCGATCTGGGTGACCGCGGAGAAGGCCGGCATCCCGACCGCGACGATGTTCTGGCCCGGCGCGAACGTCGCGTGGGGCGGGACGCGCGCGAAGGCGTGGCCCAACGACGTGACCGGCGGCACGCGCCCGCACGACTGGCAGCAGTTCAATCAGGTCATTCCCGGCGCGCAGCGCGTGCGGTCGGTGATCGACTGGCTGCGGCGTCCGGCGGCGACGCGCCCGCGCTTCGTCACGCTGTATTTCGACACCGTCGATACAGCAGGACACACGTTCGGCCCCGGCGATCCGCGTACGACGCAGGCGGTCGCCGATGTCGACGCGCAGATCGGCGAACTGGTGACGGGGCTGGCCGGGTTACGCCAGCAGGCCAATCTGGTGATCGTCGCCGACCACGGCATGGCGGCGACCTCCAGCGACCGCACGATCGCGCTCGACAAGGTCGTCGCCCCCGCCGACGCACGGATCGTCGAAGCCGGGCCTTACGCCAGTTTCGTCGCCACGCCGGGCCGCGAGGCCGCGGTCGACGCCGCCTTGCTGAAACCGCACGCGCACATGGAATGCTGGCGGAAAGACAATATCCCCGCGCACTTCGCCTACGGCCGCAACCCGCGCATCCCGCCGTATTTCTGCCTGGCGGCGGACGGCTGGACGACGGTGAAGACCGCGCCGGCGAAGCCGTGGACCGGAGGCAATCACGGCTATGACAACCGCCTGCCCGACATGCGCGCGCTGTTCATCGCGTCCGGTCCGGCGTTCGCGAAGGGCAAGCGCGTCGCGGCGTTCGACAATGTCGACGTCGCGCCGCTGCTGCGCGATCTGCTGGGGCTACCCGTGGGGGCCGGTCTGGACGGCGACGATCGCCCGTTCCGCGGCGTGATGGCCCGTTAGGATCGCTCCAGCACGCGCCGCACCACCTCCACCACCGCGCCGCTGGCGAACGGCTTTTGCAGGATGCGGTCTTCCGCCACGCCCTCGATCGCGGTGAGATCGGCGTAACCGGTCACGAAGATCACCGGCAGCGCGGGCCAGCGTTCGTGGGCATGATCGGCAAAGCGTGCGCCGGTCATGCCCGGCATCGCGAAGTCGGCGACGACCAAGTCGACGGTCTGCTCCGCCGCCAGCGCGTCCAGCGCCGACGCGCCGTCCGCCGCCTCGATCACGCGGCAGCCCGCGTCGCGCAGCGCATCGGCGGTCACCGCGCGGACCGCATCCTCGTCATCCAGCACCAGGATCGTCCGTCCCGCGATCGATCCCTGCGGCTCGACGGTCGGCGTTTCCTCCGGCGAATCCACCGCCGCCATCGCGCGGGGCAGATACACGCACACCGTCGTGCCCTCGCCCGGCGTCGAATTGATCCGCACGCCGCCACCCGATTGCTTGGCGAAACCATAGACCTGCGCCAGCCCCAGTCCCGATCCCTTGCCCACGTCCTTGGTCGTGAAGAACGGCTCGAACGCCTTGGCCAGCACATCGTCGCTCATGCCCGTACCGGTATCGGCGACCGACACGCAGGCATATTCACCCGCGGGCGGTTCTTCGGGCCGTTTCGGCGCGTCCAGCGTGATGTTGGCGGTCGACACGGTCAGCGTGCCGCCGTCGGGCATCGCATCGCGCGCGTTGATCGCCAGGTTCAGGATGATGAGTTCGATCTGCGTCGGATCGACCAGCGCGGGCCACAAATCGGCGGTCGGCTCGGTCATCACCTCGATCGCGCCGCCCAGCGAACTGCGCATCAGCTCACGCATCTTTTCGACCGTGTCGTTCAGGTCGACGACCTTCGCCTCCAGCCGCTGCCGCCGCGAAAAGGCCAGCAATTGCGCGGTCAGCGCCGCCCCGCGCTCCGCCGCGGTGCGCACGTTGTCCAGCCGCTGCAACGTGCGCTGATCAAGGTTCGCGCCGCGCACCGCGCGCTCGATCAGCGGCACGTTGCCCAGCACGACGGTCAGCAAATTGTTGAAATCATGCGCCACGCCCGACGTCAGCTGCCCCACGGCCTCCAACCGCTGCATCTGATGCAATTCGGCTTCGACGCGTTCACGTTCGGCGATCTGTTCGACCAGTTCGGCGGTGCGTTCGGCGACGCGGTGTTCCAGCACTTCGCCCGCCGCGTGCGCCTCGGTCACGTCGACCGCGCAACCGACATAGCCGGCGAACGCGCCCGCCAGCATCCGCGGACGCATCTCGGTGTGAATCCAGCGCGATTCACCTGCTGCCGTCACGACGCGGATATCGCCACCGTAAGGACCGGGATTGGCCATGCGATACGCGCGCGACCGTTCGAACAGCTCATGGTGTTCGGGCGGAACCACCGCCAGCCAACCGACCTTCATCGCGGTTTCCGCCGGAATGCCCAGCATCGTTTCGAACCCGCGATTGGCGAACAGCACCTGCCCCGATCGATCGACGATCCACACCAGGGCGGGCAGGCTGTCGGCCAGCGTGCGGAACCGTTCCTCGCTTTCGCGCAGCACCTCCTGCTGCGCCTTCACCGCGGTGATGTCGACGACGGTGCCGACTGCGCGCACGCAGGTATCGCCCTCGAAGAAGCCGCGCCCGCGCGCCGCGATCCAGCGCAAGGCGCCGTTTTCCGCCCCGATGACGCGATATTCGACGCTGTACGCCGCGCGCACCGCCGAATCCAGCGATCGGGCCAACGCGACTTCGGTCGCTGCGATGTCGTCGGCATGCACCCCGGCCCAGAAATCCTCTATCGTGATCGGCACGCCCGGCGACACGCCCCACATCTCCCGCGTGCGATCCGACCAGTCGAGTTGCCCGGTCCGCGGATCGAGATCCCATGTCCCGATTTCCGCCGCCTCGGTCGCCAGATCCATCGATTCGCGGCTCACGTTCAGCGCGGTCTCCGCGACGTGACGGTCGGTCGCGTCGGTCCCCTCGATGAACACCCCCGTCACCGCGCCCGTCGCATCGGTCAGGAGCTGAAAGATGAAATCGACGATCCGTTCTTCCATGCCGGCGTCGGGCGTGCGCCGTAACGTCACGCTCGCGCCGTCACTGCGATACGGTCGTCCCGACGCAACGACATTGTCGAGCAATTCGACATAACCCTGTCCGGCCAGTTCGGGCAGCGCCTCACGGATCGGCTTTCCGATCACATCCTCGCGCTGCTTGCCGATCAGTTGCAGGTAGGAAGAGTTCGTGAGCTCATAGACGTGGTTGGGTCCGCGCAGCACCGCCATGAAGCTGGGCGCGGAATCGAACATCTCGTGCAGCCGTTCGCGATCCGCGGTGATCGCTCGCGCCGCGCGGACGCGCTCGGTGGTCTCCGACACGATGCACAGGATACCGCAAACTTCACCGCCGCGTTCGCGGATCGCGGAATAGGAGACGTCGAAAAACACCTCCTCCAGATACCCCGCGCGTTCGATCTGGAACGGGCGATCCTTCGCCGCGAACGTTTCGCCCGTGTCATGCACGCGCTGCAGCAACGGGCCAAGGTCATCCCACAGTTCCGACCACCCCTCACGCGCCGGACGGCCGAGCACGCCCGGATGCTTCGTGCCGATCGTCGGGGCGTAAGCGTCGTTGTAGAAGGCGAAGAACTCTGGTCCCCAGAACATGACGATTTCGGCGCTGGCGGGTAGGACCATGCTGACCGCGTTGACCAATGTCTCGGGCCAGCCCGCGATCGGCCCCAATGGCGTCGACGCCCAGTCATGCGCCAAGATCAGCGCGCCCATGGCGCCGCCGCCCGCGAACATCGTCGCGCCTGCACCCGCTGATGAGTCTGTCATTTCCATCGCAAGGCGCTGACTAGACTAGCAAGCGTGCCGCTCAAAGCCCGATCGGTGGCGCGCCGCCAACTTCCGCGCTAATCGACATGGCCATGAAAGCCGCCTTCCGATCGATCCACCATCACCGCATGGTCCGCGTGGCCGCTGCGACGCCGATCGCCAGCGTCGGCGATCCCGCCGCCAACGCCGCCGAGACGATCGCGCTGGCGAAACGCGCGCACGACGAAGCGGTCGATCTGGTCGTCTTTCCCGAACTGAACGTCAGCAGCTATGCGATCGACGACCTTCACCTGCAATCGGCGTTGCAAGGTGCGACGCGCGACGCGCTGGCGGCGATCGTCGCGGCGACCGCGAAGCTGAAACCGGTGCTGATCGTCGGTGCGGCGCTGGTCAGGAACGCGCGGCTCTACAACACCGCAGTCGTCATCGCGCGCGGCCGCGTGCTGGGCGTCGTGCCAAAGACCTTCCTGCCCAACTACCGCGAATATTACGAGAAGCGCCTGTTCGCGAGCGGCGCGGGGCTGTCCGGGCTGACGATCGACCTGAACGGCGAAGACGTGCCGTTCGGGGCCGACCAGATCTTCGCCGCGCACGACCTGCCGCATTTCAGCTTCCACGTCGAAATCTGCGAGGATTACTGGTCCCCCACCCCGCCCTCCACGCTGGGCGCGCTGGCGGGGGCGCTGATCTGCTGCAATCTGTCCGCGTCGAACGTCACGATCGGCAAGGCGCGCGACCGCGATACGCTGTCCGCGGCGCAATCGATGCGCGCCATCTGCGCCTATGTCTATTCCGCCGCCGGGCCGGGCGAGAGCACGATCGATCTGGCGTGGGACGGTCAGGGCACGATCCATGAACTGGGCGAACTGATTGGCGCGTCGACCCGCTTCCCGCGCGAACCCGACCTGCTGATCCGCGACGTCGATTGCGAACGGCTGTTGCAGGAACGGCTGCGCACTGGCACCTTCAACGACGCCGCCGCGCTAGCGCACCACCCCGAGACGCGCTTCCGCCGCATCGCGTTCGACCATAAGCCCGATTTCGCCGACATCGGCCTGCGCCGCGACATCCGCCGTTTCCCGTTCGTCCCCGACACCCCCGAACGGCTGGACGCCGATTGCTACGAGGCGTTCAACATCCAGGTCGAGGGGCTGACGAAGCGGCTGGTGGCGACTGGCTCGCAGCGGCTGGTGATCGGCGTATCGGGCGGGCTCGATTCGACCCACGCGCTGATCGTCGCGGCGAAGGCGCTCGACCGGCTCGACCGCCCGCGGACCGACATTCTCGGCGTGACGATGCCCGGATTTGCGACCAGCGACGGCACCAAATCGAATGCCTGGACGCTGATGCGCGCTCTGGGCGTTTCCGCGGAGGAGATCGACATCCGCCCCGCCGCGCGCCGGATGCTGGAGGATATCGGCCACCCGTTCGGTGACGGCGAACCGCAGTATGACGTGACGTTCGAGAACGTTCAGGCGGGCCTGCGCACCGATTACCTCTTCCGCCTGGCCAACCAGCGCCACGGCATCGTCGTCGGCACGGGCGACCTCAGCGAACTCGCGCTCGGCTGGTGCACCTACGGTGTCGGCGATCACATGAGCCATTACGGCGTCAACGCCGGCGTGCCGAAGACGCTGATCCAGTTCCTGATCCGCTGGGCGATCGCCACCGACCAGTACGACCGGGAAACCGATACGGTGCTGGAAGCGATCCTGAACACCGAAATCTCGCCCGAACTGGTCCCCGCCGGGGCCGACGGCGCGATCCAGAGCACCGAAAGCAAGATCGGGCCGTACGCGCTCAACGACTTCTTCACGCATTACGTCATCCGTCGCGGCCTCGCGCCGTCGAAGATCGCCTTCCTCGCCTGGCACGCGTGGCGCGATGCGGCCGCGGGAAACTGGCCCGCCGGATATCCCGAAAACGGCCGCGCGGCGTATGAGATTGAAACGATCACACACTGGCTCGAACGCTTCCTGACGCGCTTCTTCCAGACCAGCCAGTTCAAGCGATCGGCGCTGCCCAACGGCCCGAAAGTGTCGGCCGGCGGCGCGCTGTCGCCGCGCGGGGACTGGCGCGCGCCGTCGGATGGGACCGCGGCCGCGTGGCTTGCAGAACTTACGCAAAACGGACCGCATTAACCTAGCGGCGAAACCCGCCGTTTACCCTGTCGCCCTATCACCGGTTGGATGGCGAGGCGCAGGTACAACAGGGTTGCGGAAGCGATCGCGCTGGGAACAGTGTATTTCGCCGCCGCCGCCGTGACGATCGCCGGCACGCGCTTCGACGGCGGGGTCGCCTTTCTGTGGATCGCGACCGCGGTGCTGACCGCCCGGCTGGTAACGCAGAAGACGTCGCGATGGCCCGCATCGATCGCGGCCTGTTTCATCGCGGGCGCAGCCGCAACCACCCTGTTCGGCTTCGGCGCAACGGCGGCGCTTCCGCTGGCGGTCGTCAACGTCGCGGAGGCGGTCCTCGGCGCGGCGCTGCTGCGACGGCTCAGCGGCGGTCGAACCGTCAACGACACGCACCACTGGCTGATCGCCTTCGTTGTCTCGGCCGGAATGGCGGGGCCTCTGGCCGGCGCGATCGGTGCGGGGGCCACGATCCACCTGCTCTACGGCCGCGCCTTCCTGCCCGAAGCGTTGCACTGGTACAGCGGCCATGCGCTCGGCACGCTCGCCTTCATGCCGATCGCGGTGATGATCCTGCGCGGCGAAGCGGCGCGGCTGCTGCGCAATACGCGGCGCGCGAAGCTGGTCGAGCTGGCGATGCTGCTGACGTTGGTGGCGCTGGTCAGCCTGATCACCTTCGCGCAGGATCGCATGCCCCTGCTATTCCTGCCGATGCTGCCGATCGTGCTCGCCACGTTCCGCGGCGGCGCGTTGTCGACCGCCGCGTCGATCGTGGTCGTTTCCCTGATCGGCGGCGCATTCACGCTGAACGGCCACGGGCCGATCGCGCTGATGGACGGCGATGTCGGCTCCCGCATCCAGTTCCTGCAATTCTTCATCGCAGCGACGATGCTGACGGTGCTGCCCGCCAACGCCGAGTTGCAACGCCGCGCGGAACTGTTCCGCCGCCTGCGCGAAAGCGAGGCGCGCTACCGCATGGTCACCGACAACACGACCGACATCATCATCAACATCGACATCCACGGACGGCTGCGCTTCGTATCATCGTCGATCCGCGAGATCGGCGGGCATGATCCGGACGCGCTGGTCGGCCGCCACGTATCGGTGCTGGTCGACGCGACCGAAGTCGACAAGATGCGCGAGATGATCGCGGCGACCGTCGATGATCCGATGCGCGTCACGGTCAGCGAATATCGCGCCCCGACGCGCAGCGGCGAACGCTGGTTCGAAAGCCGCACGCGGGCGGTGCTGGACGACGACGGCGTGGTGACCGGCCTGGTCAGCGCGGTGCGCGACGTGACCCACCGCAAGGAACATGAAGACAGCCTGGCGCGCGCCGCGCTGACCGATCCGTTGACGGGTCTGGCGAACCGGATCGCGTTTCGCACCGAACTGACGCGGCAGGTCGCGACCGGCACGGGCGGCTGCGTCGCGGTGTTCGACCTCGATCATTTCAAGCTGGTGAACGATCGCCACGGCCATGCCGCGGGCGACGAGGTGCTGCGCCGCTTCGCCGCCATCGCACGCGCCGCGGTGCGCGATCAGGACATGGTCGCACGCCTGGGCGGGGAAGAATTCGCCGTCGTCCTGCCCGACGCATCGATCGAACAGGCGCGGCTGGTATGCGACCGGTTGCGCGCGGCGGTCGGCGCGACACGTTGTTCGGTCGACAGCGGCACGATCGCCGTGACGGTCAGCGGCGGGGTCGCATCCTATCGCGCCGGCGACGCCGACGACGCCGTGCTGCACGCCGCCGACACCGCGCTGTATCGCGCCAAGGACGCCGGGCGCGACCGGCTGGCGCTCGCCGCCTGAGACGCTTGCCTTTGCCCGCGGCCCGCGTCACGACGTGATGCGCAAGCCGGAGAGGACAGCCATGAAACTCTATACGTCGATCGGCCCCAATCCGCGTGTCGTCACGATCTTCCTTGCCGAAAAGGGCGTCGACTTGCCGACCGAGAAGGTCGACATCATGGCCGGCGACAACCGTCGCGCGCCCTACACCGGCACCAATCCGGCAAGCACCACACCGGCGCTGATGCTGGACGACGGCGATGTCGTGAGCGAGATCACCGCGATCTGCGAATATCTCGATGAACTGCATCCCGAACCGCCGCTGATCGGCGCGACGCCTGCGCAGCGCGCCGCGACCCGGATGTGGGTGCGCCGTATCGACCTGACGGTCACGTCGCCGATGACCTTCGGCTTTCGCGGCGCGGAGGGCCTGAAGATGTTCGAACAACGGCTGCGCTGCGTGCCGGAGGCGTCGCCGGGGATGAAGGCCTGCGCGCAGGACGGCCTGGCCTTCATCGACGCGCAGATGGCGGGGCGGGATTATATCGCGGGCGACCGCCTGACGCTCGCCGACATATTGCTGTTCGCGTTCGTCGAATTCGGCAGCCGTATCGGCCAGCCGCTCGATGCGGCGCACGGCAATCTGGCGGCATGGTATGAGCGGTTGAAGGCGCGCCCGGCGTTCGCGGGGTGAGGATCAGCCTGACCGTCAGGCGTTCCGCGCCATCAACCCGCCGTCGACCGGGATCACCGCGCCGGTCACGTAACTCGCCGCGGGCAGGCACAGGCTGAGCGTCACGAACGCCACCTCCTCCGGCCGACCATAGCGCCTGAGCGCGGTTCGCCGGTGCGCATAGGTCGCTTTCGCGTCATCGGGAACGCTCGCGGTCATTCCCGTGTCGATCGGCCCCGGACAGATGCAATTGACCGTGATGCCCCCCTTGCCCAGTTCGACCGCAAGGCTGCGCGTCAGACCGATCGCCCCAGCCTTCGCCGCCGAATAGGCGCTGAACCCGGCGGTCGCGCCCAGCCCTTCGGTCGATGCGATATTGACGATCCGTGGGTGCGCGGCGCGGCGCAGATGCGGCAGCGCGGCGCGGATCGCGCGCTGGTGCGCCGACAGCAGGATCGCGATGTGCCGGTTCCATTGGGCTTCATATTCATCAGCGTCGACCGCAAGATTGGCCGAAATCCCGGCATTGTTGACCAGCACCGCCAGCCCACCGAACGTCGTCGCGACCTGATTTACCACGCACGAAATCGCCGCGGCGTCGCTGACGTCCAGCGCCCACGCCTGCGCCGCAAACCCCTCCGCAACGATTTCGTCCGCCACCGCCTGTGCAGCCTCCAGCGTCACGTCGGTCACCGCCACCGACGCGCCCGCCCGCGCCAGCAGCACCGCGGTCGCGCGTCCCATCCCACTCGCCGCGCCGGTCACCAGCGCCGCGCTGCCGCCGAGCGAGGTGTCGATCGGTGGCACGGGCGTCATGCCAGCATCTCCTTCAGCGGTGTGCCCGTATCCGCCAGCCGCGCCGGATCGATCACCGCGCGCTCCATCACCAGTTTGCGTCCCTGCGCATAGTCGCGCGTCGCGTTGACGCAATCGAGCGCGATCACGCGCCCCTGCTTCAGGTAGACCAGCGAGAAACTCCGCGCCGCCACGTCGCCGCGCGTCACCAGCGCGTCGTAGCCGGTCGACAGCCCCACGGTCTGCAGCTTCAGATCATATTGGTTCGACCAGAACCACGGCACCGCATCGTAATGCGCGTCCTGCCCGACGATCGTCTTGGCGACCAACGTCCCCTGATCGTTGGCGTTCTGCACCGATTCCAGCCGGATCCGCGCACCGTCGACGTATCCGTTCTCATGCGCCGCACAATCCCCGATCGCGAATACATCCGGCAGGCTGGTGCGGCACGCGCCGTCCACGTCCACGCCGTTCGCGCCGCTCGCGCCCGCCGCGATCAACGGCTGCACCGCGGGCACGATCCCGATCCCGACGACGACCAGATCGGCCGGAACCTCGCTCCCGTCCGCCAGCCGCACTGCACGGACGCGGCCTTCGCCCAGCAGGCAATCGACCCCCACGCCCAGTTGCACGTCAACGCCGTGCGCGCGGTGTTCGCCCTCGTAGAAGCGCGACAGCGGCTCCCCCGCCACCCGCGCCAGTACGCGGTCGAGCGCCTCCAATACCGTGACGTGCTTGCCAAGCTTGGTCAGCACGGCCGCCGCCTCCAGCCCGATATAGCCGCCGCCGATCACCACGACGCGCTCCACGCCCGGCAGTTCGCTCTCGAGCGTATCGACGTCCGCGCGCGTGCGGATCGCATGGACCCCCGCCAGATCGGCCCCGCCGCACGACAGCCGTCGCGGCGCGCCGCCCGTCGCCCACACCAATGTTCCGTAGCCGATCGCCGCGCCGGTCGCGTCGGTCACCGACTTCGCCGCCGCATCGACCGACACGATCCGCCTTCCGCGCAACACGCCGACGTTCCGCTCGTCCCAGAAGGCGGGCGGCCGGATCAGCAGCCGCTCGAACGGCTTGTCCTTTGCCAGATATTCCTTCGACAGCGGCGGGCGTTCGTAAGGGTAATCGTCCTCCTCGGTCACCATCGCGACCGATCCGGCGAACCCCAATTGCCGCAGAGCGATCGCGCATTGCGCCCCGCCGTGCCCGGCCCCCACGATCAGGACGTCGTATCGCTCCGTCATGTTCCCCCTATCGCAAGCCTAGGGCCTGAACTCAATTGGAACGCGGATCGTGATCGCCCGTGGAAAGCCGCCGACAAGGAGCGCAGCGCCGTCGCGTAGCTGAAGCTACGCGCAAGCAAGCGACGCCGTTCGGCGGCTTTCCACGGGCGACCGCGCAGCGGCGGGCCGAATTTGGCGCCGGGCGTCGTCGCGCCTCGGTCACGATGCTTCAGCATCGCTCCCTCGTTGCTCCTAGCCCAACACCAAATTCGGCTCCGTCACGACCGCGTTCCAATTGAGTTCAGACCCTAACGCCCACGCGCCAGCCGCTCCTCGGTCGGCGTGAAGGCGGATCGCTTTCCCGGTTCGACCGGCACGTCGGTCGCGAAATACGCCACGCCCGTTCCGCGCGCGGGATCGATCCACAGCCCCGATTGCAGGCCGTAAGCGTCGCCCGCATGGCCCCACCGCTGCCGCCCATCGCCGAACGGATCGTCGCCGCACCCGTCACGCGGTGTCGCCAGGATCATCGTCGCCAGGCCATAGCGGCAATGCAGCGCCGCCTTCACCGCGCCGGTATCGGTATCGCTCCCCGGATCGCCGTTCGTCCCGTCATAGGTCCACGCCGGGGCCGACAGCAACGCGACCGACGCGGGCGTCAGCACCCGCACCCCATCCAGCGTCCCGCCATTCAGCAACATTCGCCCGACCCGCGCCAACCCCCGCGCGGAAATGCGCAAGCCACCTTGCGGGGAGAAGATTGCGCCGTTCGCCCCAGCCCGCCACTTCGACAGATCGCACGACCCGTCGCGCGCCGGGGTTACCGAACACGCCGGTTTCTTTGCCTGATTGTCGTCCTTCACTGGCTTCCCGTCGGCGTACAGCACCACCGCGCGCGCCGCCGCGTCAGCCTTGCACGCGTCCCAGTTGAAGCACGCCTCCAGCTTGAACGCCTCCAGCACCAGCCGCGCCATCAGCTGGTCGAACCGCTCCCCCGTCGCCCGCTCCATCACCGCCGCGATCACGGGGAAGTTGAAGTTGGTGTAACGGAAGTACGTCCCCGGCGCGTGATCCGCATCCCATGCCTTCGCATCGCCCAGCACTACCCGCGGCTCGGCATCCAGCGGCAGGACATAATCGACCGCGTCAGTCAGGCTCGACGTGTGCGACAGCAACTGCCGCAAGCTGATCGGCGCATCCGGAAACGCCGGATTGCGCAACCGCCACCCGAGCCGATCGGAAACATCCGCATCCAGATCGAGCGTCCCCGCCTCCACCAGCCGCAGCACCGCGATCGCCACCACCAGCTTCGACACCGACGCCACCCGCGCCGGATCGTCCGCCGTCACCGCTCGCCCCGCCGCCACATCCGCCAGACCTCGCGTCGCGACCGCGGTTTCGCCCTGGCGATCGAACGCCACCCGCACTTCGGCCACCGGCGCCGCCGCCAGCGCAGCCGCCAGCAGGATCATCCCGCCGTGGCCGCTGGTGACGGCGAAGCGGCGGGCGACGGCGCGCCCGCCTGCTTCGGCAGGATCACCTCGACCCGGCGGTTCTTCTGCCGCCCGGCTTCGTCGTCGGTGCCATCGGATTTGGCGTTCGGCGCGACCGGCCGCATTTCGCCCAGGCCGATCGTGCGCAACCGCGTCGCCGCCACACCCTTTTCGACCAGATACGCCTGCACCGCCTTCGCGCGGTCCTCCGACAATTTCTTGTTGTAGGCGTCGTCGCCGCGCGCGTCGGTATGCCCCTCGACCGCGATCTCGCCCTCGCCGCCCGCCGCGATCAGCGCGGCGAGCCGGTCCAGCGTGCCCTTTGCATCCGGACGGATCGTCGCCTTGTCGAAATCGAACGTCACGTCGCCGGCCAGCGACACCACAGTCCCGCGGTCGGTTTCCACCGCGCCCAGTTCGGACTTCAGTTTCTCCACCGCCTGCAGGCTGCTGGTGGCGCGTCCGGCCTGCCCGAAGCTCGATCCGCCCGCCGCCGCCAGCCCGAACTTCGACGCGGGCACGTTCTGCATATTCGACAGCGCGGACACTTCCGGAATATCCCCGCCATTTGCGCCGTCCAGCGGCAGCGCCGCCTCGAACCGCGGATAGGTGCTGTACTGATTGTCGCCGCTGTCGTGCGAATTCAGGATCAGCGTCGCGCGGCCCGACGACGGCAGCTTGCCCGCGAACACCAGCGCGCCGTCCATCATCTTACCCGGCTGCACCGCCAGATCGGCGTTGGTCGGCGATTTGACCAGCATCAATTTCTCGCCGCTGTCGGTGACGATATAGCTGTGGTCGGTCCCCGCATTCAGGTCGATCTCCCGGTCGCGCCCGTTCATCACGCGCACCGACACCAACACGCGCTCGCCTGACGTGCGCACCGACTTGACCTGCAACACCGCCCCGTTGCGGTGCGCGATCTGCGCATTCACTGGCGCGCCGTCGCCGCCGCCGAACGACACCAGCCCGTTGTCGCACGCGGCCAGCGCCAGGACGCCCGCCAGTAATACGCCCCGCCTCACTGTGCCGCCCCCGCCGCGGCCTGACCCAGCGGTAGGTCGATGCGAAATCCGGGGTTCGTGCTGTATTGGCTGTCGGTCGAACTGTCCTCGTTCAGCACCAGCACGCCGCTCTTCACCGCGGGCAGCCGCCCGAGAAACACCAGTTCGCCCTCGAACGTCTGGCCCGCCGGCACCGTCAGCCGCGGGTTGGTGGTCGGCGGCGAAAGATACAGCCGCTCCCCCGATTCCAGCAGCAGGAACCCTTCGCGGTTGTTGGTCCAGCGATTGAGGTCGATCTCGTCCTTGCGTCCGTTGATCACCCGCACGCCGACTGCGGTATCGGTGGCGCGCGATTGCAGCGACGTCACCTGCAGCACAACGCCGTTCGGATGCGCGACCTGAATTTCCAGCGGCTTGGCCTGCCCGTTGTTCCACAGCGAGACCGTCGCCGCAGGCTGCACCGCGCCCGCGCCCGCCGTCGCGCCTTCGGCCACTGCTGCTGCATTGCCGTCATTCGCCGCGGGCGGATTGCACGCGCTCAGCGCCAGCCCCGTGAGCGCGAACGCCAGTTGCCTGGAAACCGTCATGCGATACTCCCTCCCGATACGCCGCGGAGGTTCGCCCCGCCAGTCAAGGCTGCGATTGATCGCGTCGCGCCGCCCGAAAATCAAGCACGGATCGTGCGCGTTCAACCGCTTAGTCGTCGGCCTTCGGCGCGCTCAGCCCCTCGATGTTGATCGTCAGCTGCACGCTCAGCGCATGATCCATCTGCGCCCGCGCGCCACGCCGTCCGACGCGGTACTGGTTCAGATACCCCGCGTCGGCGCTGAGATGTCGGCCGATCGGCACCGTCACGCCCAGGATGTTGCGCATCCGCTCATACCCGCGCACCTGCCCCCAGCGGGTGCTGTTGGGCAGATAGAAGCTCTCATGGCTGACGAACAACGCCAGCCCCTTCGGCCGCAGCGCGTGATTGTACCGCACCAGCGGCCGGATACGGAAACCGATCTCGTCGCCCGCCGGGCTGAAGCGCTCGTCGATGCGAAAACGCGTCGTGACCGGGCCGAAGGTCGCGATCACATGCTGGCGCAACCGGTTCTCGTCGTCGGCATTATTGCCGTTATGCGCCCCGACCGCGCGATAGCCGAAGCCCAGCTCCACATTGTCCGCCACCTTGTAGCCCAGGATGCCGCCGAATTCGGTCTGGAACAGCCCGTCCGCGCGATCCCCGAAGCGCGCGATCTGCTCCAGCGTGATGCGCAGCTTCGGCGCCAGCGGCACGTTGGTGTTGACCTGCAGCCACAATTGCTCGTCCTGCTGCTGCGCCCGCGCAGGCTCCGCCGCGAGCAGCGGTGCGAGCAACGCCGCCAGCCACGCGCCGCGACGCCGCGGCAGCGTCCGATCCTGCGCCATAATCTGCCCCCTCGGCATGAAAGAGGCGCGCCCATACCGCAGGACCGCCCGCGCGGGAATATCGATCGACGCTACGGTGCCCGGACGTGCGAACGCACGTTGGGCGCACCCCCCGTTTCGCGCAGCGCCGCCAGAAACTCCACCTGCCGCGCGGGCGTCCACCCGTCATGGCGATGCCGAAACTGCGTGCTTCATGCGAGCGCCCCCCGGCGTTGAAAGAGGCGGACCATATATCGCAGTCAGGGGTCTGCAGGAAAATGGAAAATCCGGCCGCAATCAGACCGTCGTCGCCGCCTCTGGTTCGCTCACCGTCGACAATGCGCGGCGGAACGCGATGCCCAGTCCCATCAGCCAGATCACACCCAGAACGACGTGTGCGACGTTCGCACCCATCGGCCCCATCACCGGCAACAGGCCGATCGCTGTCACCTGGAACGCCAGCGTAGCGACCGCGACAATCAGCAGCACCGCTCCGGCCCGCCCCATCGCCAACAGCGCGGACCGCATCACCGTACCGCTCATCGTCAGCATCAACGCGAAGCTCTGCACGATCAACAGCGGCGCCGCGCCGCCGAATTCAGGGCCGGCGGTCCACGCGATGATCCGTGCGCCAAGCACCACCGATGCGGCGAACAGCAACAGGCCGAACCCGGCGACGATCAGTTCGGTCTGCATCACCAGGCGGCGAAACGCATCATATCGCGCGGCCGCCCACAACCGGGTTATGTCGGGATAGACGACCGCCTGCACCTGCGCCGCCGCCTGCTGACCCAACCGGGCGATACGCTTCGCGAAATAATAAAGGCCTGCCGACGCCGGATCGGTCAGCCAACCCACCAGGAGCGTGTCCATCATCTGCGCGCTCGACCACAACGTGCCTGAAAAGTTTGCCGACCACGTGAACCGCCACAGGCCCGGAAAGCGCGTGAAAAGGCCTTTCAGATCGGCGCGATAGAAGCGGTGCAGCCGCTGGCGCCGCAACGCCATGCCTGCGGCTGCGGTAACCAGCAGCGGGGCCAGGCTGTCGGTGAGCGCCCAGATACAGACGAAGGTCAGGACGCCCGCCCCCGCCAGATACGCCGCGCCGCACAGCAACAGCTTCAGCACCCCGGCGATCAACTGGACATAGGCTATCGTCCGGTACTTGTTGGCCATCCGCAATATGGCGGTCGGCGATCCGTTGATGTTGAACAAGAGAACGGTCGCGTAGATGGCGATCATGGCGACGGTTTCGCGCGGCAGGTCGAACAGTTCGATCGCGGCCAGGATGCCGAGCATCGCGAAAAGCCATGATCCGACCGAACTGCACAGGTCGAAGAGCACGCCGTATTTTAGCAGCGCCATCAGCTTTTCACGGTCATCCATCACGTCCAGGCTCGCGCCGAACCGGATCAGCGGCTGCCAGACCTGAAAGTCGGCGATCCGCTTGATGACCTGCGCATAGGTCAGGATGAGGGCAAGGACGCCGTAGCTTGCGGGGCCGAGCGCGCGCGCCGTCAGTATGATGGCGGGCAACCCGATCACGATATTGGCGGCGTTGCCGGTCAGCAGATGACCGATGTTCACCAGCCGCGACCGCGTCCCGCCGCGCCAGAACGCCTTGTGGAAAGGACCGGCCAATGTCCGCACCTAGATCGCAGTCACCACGTCGTCGTGCCGATCGATCGCAGAACCGATCGACCGGCTCTTTTCGACCAGCCTGGCCGCGGCCGGGCTGAGCGTGTCGGCACAGGTGGTCGCGATCCAGGCAAGGGTCTCCTGGCTCAGATAATCGCCGAAGCCGCCGACGACGCCGCGCCGCGCGCGCAACGCTTCGGGATCGCTACGATCATATTGATGACCGGGTATGCCGCTGCGCACCTCGATCTTTCGCATCTTGTCGATCTCCGCCGCCGCGACCGCACGCCCGATCGACTCCGGGTTCGGCACCTGCCCCAGGAAACGCAGCAGGTCGGCGACGACCGGGATCGGCCGGGCCGTCAGCTCTTCGTAGGAAACGACATGGTATGACGACGATTGCAGGAACGCCGCCGATCGATTCAGGTATCGGATCAGGTGCGGCAGCCCCTGCTCCGCATCGCGAACGAATTCGTCGATATCGCCTTCGAAGCGATGGCGGTGGCGCGTCGCGTGGAAATAGGACGATACCAGGACATCGCGCGGGTCGCGGACCATGAAGATGACGGGTATTCTTTTGCTGAGGACGTCGCTGTCGGGCTGATGGGTGACCGCGATCAGCGGCAATCCGGCCTTCTTCAATTTCTGGACGTGGGCGGCGGGCAGGCCGCGAACATGGTCCCACGCCAGATTCGGCAGGAACTTGAACATCGTGAAAAGATCGACCTCTCCGGACTGCTCCAGCAGGACGGCGAAGTACGTCGCCAGGATGAACCGTAACCATGTTCGGCCGGACTTCGGATAGGACATTAGCAACGCATCGCAACGGCTCACCGCCGATCGCAGGCGACGGTGGCGATAGGCCGCCAGGATGCCGAGCGCAGGCCGCTTGAAAAGGTCCACAAACCTGTTTGACCGGAACCCGCTCACTGGGCGTACATACCCCGGCGGGAGCGCTGGCGACGTACTAATATGGAGGCGGCCCGACCCTCCTTTTGGGCTATCCTTTCGATGCATCGTCGGCAGCGGCCCCGCGAGTCATGACGGTGCGGTCGATGAACGGCGCGTCGTGGCGGGCCTGAACGCCCACCCCAACCCCACCCTTCCCCCCACGCGCCCTCGCTGCTATCGCCCGCCGCAACCAACCCCGCCTGCGCCCGCGCGGCTTCCCCAGCCGCCTCCCCTGGCGCGGCGGTCCGCAGAGGGAAGACGTACGCACATGACCGCCATCGGACAGGACACGCTGAAGGCCCGCACCACGCTGAACGCGGGCGGTAAGACGTACGATTATTATGCGCTGTCCACCGCAGAGGCGAAGTTCGGCGACATCAGCCGCCTGCCGTTTTCGATGAAGGTGCTGCTGGAGAATATGCTCCGCTTCGAGGACGGCGTGACCGTGACCGAGGCCGACGTGCAGGCGATCGTCGACTGGCAGCAGGAACGCCGCAGCGATCGCGAAATCCAGTATCGCCCCGCCCGCGTGCTGATGCAGGATTTCACCGGTGTGCCCTGCGTCGTCGATCTCGCCGCGATGCGCGATGCCATCACGAAACTCGGCGGCGACCCCGCGAAGATCAATCCGCAGGTGCCCGTCCACCTCGTCATCGACCACAGCGTCATGGTCGACGAATTCGGCACGCCGAAAGCGTTCGGCGACAACGTCGAACTGGAATATGCGCGCAACTTCGAACGCTACGAATTCCTCAAATGGGGATCGAAGGCGCTCGACAATTTCAAGGTCGTGCCCCCGGGCACCGGCATCTGCCATCAGGTGAACCTGGAATATATCGGACAGGCGGTGTGGTCCTCGACCGAAACAGGCGACCATGCGCGCGGCGCGAACATGATCGCCTATCCCGACACGCTCGTCGGCACCGACAGCCACACGACGATGGTCAACGGCCTGGGCGTGCTCGGCTGGGGCGTCGGCGGGATCGAGGCGGAGGCAGCGATGCTGGGTCAGCCCGTCTCGATGCTGATCCCCGAGGTCGTCGGCTTCAAGCTGACCGGCGCGCTACGCGAAGGCATCACCGCGACCGACCTCGTGCTGACCGTCACGCAATTGCTCCGCGCGAAGGGCGTCGTCGGGCGGTTCGTCGAATTCTACGGCCCCGGCCTCGACCAGATGACGCTCGCCGATCGCGCGACGATCGCCAACATGGCGCCCGAATATGGCGCGACGTGCGGTTTCTTCCCGGTCGACGACAAAACGCTCGATTACATGCGCCTGACCGGCCGCCCCGACGAGACGGTCGCGCTGACCGAAGCCTATGCCAAGGCGCAGGGGATGTGGCGCTACGCCGACGCGCCCGATCCCGTCTTCACCGACACGCTCGAACTCGACATGGGGTCGGTCGTGCCGAGCCTCGCCGGGCCGAAGCGCCCGCAGGACAAGGTGTCGCTGGATACCGTCGACGAGGTGTTCAACGGCGACCTGCACAAGCTCTATCACCGCGAACAGCCGATGCGCGTCGCGGTCGAGGGTGCTGATCACGACATCGGCGACGGCGACGTGGTGATCGCGGCGATCACCAGTTGCACCAACACCTCCAACCCCTCGGTGCTGGTCGCCGCTGGGCTGGTCGCGCGGAAGGCGCGCGCTGCTGGCCTGAAGCCGAAGCCGTGGGTGAAGACCTCGCTCGCGCCGGGCAGCCAAGTCGTGACCGACTATCTCGACAAGGCGGGGCTTTCCGAAGACCTCGACGCGATGGGCTTCAACCTGGTCGGCTATGGCTGCACCACCTGCATCGGCAATTCCGGGCCGCTCGCCGCGCCGATCAGCGCCGCGATCAACGAAAACGACCTCGTCGCCGCCTCGGTCCTGTCGGGCAACCGCAATTTCGAGGGCCGCGTGTCGGCCGACGTGCGCGCGAACTTCCTCGCCTCGCCCCCCCTGGTGGTCGCCTACGCGCTGCGCGGCACGGTCACCACCGACATGATCGACACGCCGATCGGTCAGGGAACGGACGGCGCGGACGTGTACTTGCGCGACATCTGGCCGACCAATGCGGAAATATCCGAGCTCATGGCCGCCAACATCGACGACCATATGTTCCGCGCCCGCTACGGCAACGTCTATGCCGGCGACGCGAAATGGCGCGAGATCCAGGTCGAGGGGTCGGACACCTACACCTGGCGGGCGGGCAGCACCTACGTCGCCAATCCGCCGTATTTCGACGGCATGACGATGACCCCCGCGCCGGTGATGGACATCATCGACGCCAAGCCGCTCGCGATCCTCGGCGACAGCATCACGACCGATCACATCTCGCCCGCCGGCAGCATCAAGGCCGACAGTCCGGCCGGAACCTTCCTGCAAGAACATCAGGTTAGCAAGGCCGACTTCAACAGCTACGGCGCGCGGCGCGGCAATCACGACGTGATGATGCGCGGCACCTTCGCCAACATCCGCATCAAGAACGAGATGGTCCCCGGCGTCGAAGGCGGCATGAGCCGCTATGACGGTCAGGTCATGCCGATCTACGACGCCGCGATGCGCCACAAGGCCGACGGCACGCCGCTGGTCGTGATCGCGGGCAAGGAATACGGCACCGGCTCCAGCCGCGACTGGGCGGCAAAAGGCACCAATTTGCTGGGCGTCCGGGCCGTCATCACCGAAAGTTTCGAACGCATCCACCGCTCGAACCTGGTCGGCATGGGCGTCCTCCCGCTGCAATTCGCCGACGGCGTGACGCGCCAGACCTTGGGCCTGACCGGTGACGAAACCTTCACCATCACCGGCGTCTCCGCCATCCGCCCGCGTCAGGACGTGGAGGTCACTCTCACCCGCGCCGACGGCACGACCGAAACCTTCCAGACCCGCTGCCGGATCGATACCGTCAACGAACTGGAATATTACCTGAGCGGCGGCATCCTGCAGTACGTCCTGCGCAAGCTCGCGGCCTGATCGCCGGGCGGAGGGGCGACCGCCCCTCCGCACCCGTCATCCGACCGCCAACGCCCGCCGCCGCCCCCACGCGAAATACACCACCAGCCCGAACGCATTCCACAGCAGGAAATACAGCTGCGTCGTCTGCGGCAGGCTGAAGAACAGGTACACGCACCCGACGATCCCGATCGTCCCCACCACCGGCGCGGCAGGCGTCCGGAACGTCCGCTTCGCGTCCGGTTCGCGCCGACGCATCACCAGCATGCAAACGCACACCGCGACGAACGCCGCCAGTGTGCCCGCGTTCGCCAGCGCCGCGATCGCATCGATCGGCATGACGCCCGCGATGATCGCCACCAGCGCCGCTGTCATCAACGTGATGCGCACCGGCGTCCCCCGCCGCGACACCTTCGCCAGCGATTGCGGCAGCAACCCGTCACGCGCCATCACGAAGAAGATGCGGCTCTGCCCGTACAGGAACCCCAGCAACACCGTCGGCAGGGCGATGACCGCGCTCGCCGCCAGGAACGTCGCGAACGCCGGCCGCCCCAGTTCGCGCAGGATCAGCGCCAGCGGCTCGGGGCTGTCGGCGAAGCGGCTAAAGTTGAGCGCCCCCACCGCCGCGACCGCGACGAGCATGTAGATGATGACGCACGCGACCATCGACCCGACGATCCCGATCGCCAGGTCGCGCCCCGGATTCTTCGTCTCCTCCGCCGCGGTGGAGATCGCATCGAAGCCGTAGAAGGCGAAGAAGATGATCGCCGCCGCCGCCATCACCCCGCGCTCGACGATCTTGCCGTCCGCCGTCGTGACCGCGTGTGCCGCGAACCCGAACGGCGAGAACGGCTCAAGGTTGGCGGCGGAGAAATACGGCAACGCGACGAACACGAACACCGCCAGCGCGATCATCTTCACGACGACCAGCACCGCGTTCAGCGTCGCGCTCTCCTTCGTCCCGAACATCAATAGCCCCGCGACCACCGCGATGATGAAGATCGCGGGCACATTCACCAGCCCGCCCAGTTCCGGCCCGTTGGTCAGCGCGACCGGAAAGCCGATCGGCGTCAGCAACGCGCTGGCATAGCCCGACCACCCCACCGCCACGGTCGACACGACCAAAGAATATTCCAGGATCAGCGACCACCCGATCACCCACGCGATCACCTCCCCCAGCACGACATAGCTGTAGGTGTAGGCGGATCCGCTCGCCGGGATCATCGTCGCCATTTCGGCATAGGCCAGCGCCGCGCATGCGCAGATCGCGCCCGCGATCGCGAACGACAGGATCACCGCCGGCCCCGCCCGGTCCGCCCCGACCCCGATCAGCGTCAGGATGCCCGTCCCGACGATCGCGCCGACCCCCAGCGCCACCAGATGCGGCCACGACAAAGTTCGCGCCAGCGCGCTCTCCGGCGGTTGCGGCACGATGATCTTGCGACGGAACAGACTCATTGGCACCCCCGATGCGTTTCGCTATTCGCCCGCTGGTAACAGACGCAACGATGCGTTGGGAGAGACAGTTGGACACCGCCCTCGACTTCGCGCTCGGCGACAATGCCGACATGATCCGCGAAACAACGCACCGCTTCGCCACCGATCGCATCGCGCCGAAGGCCGCGGCTATCGACGAGGACAACAAGTTCGATCGCTCCTTGTGGCCCGAAATGGGTGAGCTCGGCCTGCACGGCATCACGGTCGAGGAGGAATGGGGTGGCCTCGGCCTCGGCTATCTCGAACATTGCGTCGCGATGGAGGAAGTGTCGCGCGCCTCGGCCTCGATCGGGCTCAGCTACGGCGCGCATTCCAATCTGTGCGTTAACCAGATCCGCCGCTGGGGCAACGACGAGCAGAAGGCGAAATACCTGCCCAAACTGATCTCTGGCGAACACGTCGGCAGCCTCGCCATGTCGGAGGCCGCCAGCGGTTCCGACGTCGTGTCGATGAAGCTGAAGGCCGAACTGCGCGGCAACGATCGCTACGTCCTGAACGGCACCAAATTCTGGATCACCAATTCGACCGAGGCCGACACTTTGGTCGTCTATGCCAAGACCGACGGCGCGGCCGGGCCACGCGGCATCACGGCCTTCCTGATCGAGCGCGGCATGGCGGGGTTCAGCGTGTCGAAGAAGCTCGACAAGATGGGCATGCGCGGGTCCGACACCGCCGAGCTAGTGTTCGAGGATTGCGAAGTCCCGGCCGACAACGTCATGGGGCCGCTGAACGGCGGGGTCGGCGTGCTGATGAGCGGGCTGGACTATGAACGCACCGTGCTGGCGGCCGGGCCGCTCGGCATCATGCAGGCGTGCCTCGACGTGGTGTTGCCGTACGTGCGCGAGCGGAAGCAGTTCGGGCAAGCGATCGGCGGCTTCCAGCTGATGCAGGCCAAGATCGCCGACATGTACGTCGCGCTGAACAGCGCCCGCGCCTACGTCTATGCCGTCGCGCGCGCCTGCGATGCGGGCAAGACGACGCGCTTCGACGCCGCGGGCGCGATCCTGCTGGCGAGCGAGAATGCAGTGAAGACATCGCTGGAGGCGATCCAGGCGCTGGGCGGCGCGGGCTATACCAAGGAATGGCCGGTCGAACGCTTCCTGCGCGACGCGAAGCTGTACGACATCGGCGCGGGAACGAACGAAATCCGCCGCTTCCTGATCGGCCGCGAACTGATCGGGGCTGGGGTATGAGCCTTCCGCAATTCCCCCCCGGAACGAGGAGGGGGACCACGAAGTGGTGGAGGGGCAGCCCCAAGCGCTGGTCCTGCTTGGCTGCCCCTCCACCATTCGCCGAAGAGGCGAACGGTCCCCCTCCCCGTTCCGGGGAGGATTTTTAGATGACCGCCCCCACCCTAACCACCGCCCTGTCCCCCGACAGCGATACCTTCCGCGCCCACGCCGCGCACAACCGCGCATTGGCGGAGCAACTCCGCGCCGACGTCGCCACCGCCGCGCTCGGCGGGAACGAGAAATCGCGCGAGCGCCACACGTCGCGCGGTAAACTCCTCCCGCGCGAACGCGTCGAACGCCTGCTCGACCCCGGCTCTCCATTTCTCGAAATCGGCCAGCTCGCCGCGGGCGGCGTGTATGGCGAGGACATTCCCGGCGCGGGCATGATCGCGGGCATCGGCCGCGTTTCGGGCCGCCAGTGCATGATCGTGTGCAACGACGCCACCGTGAAGGGCGGCACCTATTACCCGCTGACCGTCAAGAAGCACCTCCGCGCGCAGGAGATCGCGCTGGAGAACCGCCTGCCCTGCATCTACCTGGTCGACAGCGGCGGCGCGAACCTGCCGCATCAGGCCGAGGTATTCCCCGACCGCGAGCATTTCGGCCGTATCTTCTTCAACCAGGCGCAGATGAGTTCGCAGCAAATCCCTCAGATCGCCTGCGTCATGGGATCATGCACCGCAGGCGGCGCGTACGTTCCCGCGATGAGCGACGAAACCGTTATCGTCCGCAATCAGGGCACGATCTTCCTCGCCGGGCCGCCGCTGGTGAAGGCCGCGACGGGCGAGATCATCACCGCCGAGGAACTGGGCGGCGCGGACACCCACGCGCGCAAATCGGGCGTCGTCGATCACGTCGCCGAAAACGACGAACACGCGCTGACGATCGTCCGCGACATCGTCTCGACGCTCGCGCCGCAGCTCCAGACCCCGGTCAATCTGCGCGACCCGCGTCCGCCCAAATTCGACGCCGAAGACCTGTACGGCATCGTACCCCAAGACGTGCGCGCGCCTTATGACGTACACGAAATTATCGCACGGCTGGTCGACGGCAGCGAGTTCGCCGAGTTCAAATCGCTTTACGGCAGCAGCCTCGTCTGCGGCTTCGCGCACATCTGGGGCATCCCCGTTGCGATACTCGCCAATAACGGGGTACTGTTCAGCGAATCCGCGCAGAAGGGCGCGCATTTCATCGAACTCGCCTGCCAGCGCCGCATCCCGCTGTTGTTCCTCCAGAACATCTCCGGCTTCATGGTCGGCGGGAAATATGAGGCGGAGGGCATCGCCAAGCACGGCGCAAAACTCGTCACGGCCGTCGCCACCGCGACCGTTCCCAAGATCACCGTCCTGATCGGCGGCAGCTTCGGCGCAGGCAATTACGGCATGTGCGGCCGCGCCTATTCCCCGCGCTTCCTGTTCACCTGGCCGAATGCCCGCATCAGCGTGATGGGCGGCGAACAGGCCGCGTCCGTGCTGGCGACGGTCCACCGCGACGCCGAGAACTGGACCTCCGAGCAGGCCGAAGCCTTCAAAACCCCGATCCGCCAGAAATACGAGGATGAGGGCAACCCGTATTACGCGACGGCCCGCCTGTGGGACGACGGCGTCATCGACCCGGTGCAGACCCGCGATGTGTTAGGGTTGGCCTTTGCCGCGACGCTAAACGCCCCCATCCCGGAGACGCCAAGGTTCGGCGTGTTCCGGATGTGAGGGATAACGAAGCAAATTCCTCCCCGGAACGGGGAGGGGGACCGCCCGCCTCTTCGGCGGGTGGTGGAGGGGGCCCACCCCGCCCCTTCACAGCGCCCATAAAGACGGTCAAACGCGCCCGCAGACTTCGTCGCGAGATGTCACTGCCGGAAGTCTTGCTGTGGCAACAACTCCGCCAGCGCCCAGGCGATTTCAAATTCCGGCGCCAGCATCCCAATGGCAAGCTCGCGCTGGATTTTGCCTGTATGGCCGCGCGGCTGGTCATCGAGGTCGATGGCGAGGCGCACAACCGCGGTGATCAACCGCAATTCGACGTTGCGCGTGATGCGAGCCTGGCGGCCGCTGGCTATCTGACGCTTCGTGTTCCCGCCACGGCGATACTCCGCAATCTCGACGCGGTCATCACCGGCATCGTCACCGCTTGCCGAGAGCGGGGCCCCTCCACCGTCCTGCGGACGGTCCCCCTCCCCGTTCCGGGGAGGAATTGAAGGACACACCATGATCCTCTCCCTGCTCCTTGCCGCCGCGCTTCAGTCCTCAGACAAGCTCCCGCCCGCCAACCCGCTCCCGCCCCCCGGCGCGCAGGAGGCGGCAGTGCTCGCTCCCGTCACCGCGGTCCTCGCCGCCATCCCCACGCACGATCGCGCGGCGGTCGAGGCGCAACTCCTCCCCGGCGGCAGCGCCACGGTCGCGGTCGAAAAGCCCGACGGCACGCGGCAAGTCCGCCGCATGACGTGGGCCGACTGGCTCGCCAATTTCAAGCCCGGCGCCGAACGGGTGCGCGAGACGCAGGGGATGCCCGCGATCGAGATCGACGGCGACGTCGCAATGGTGTGGGCGTCGTTCACCTTCACGATCGACGGCAAACCGCATCATTGCGGCACCAACCACTGGGATCTGGTCCGTGACGCAGGAAGCTGGAAGATCGCGAACATCACCTGGTCTCAACGCACGACGGGATGCGCGACGCAGTGAACGCTGTCCTACAACGCTCAGTTTCGGTTATGCTTTCCCGATGATCGTGCCGCATCCCTCCATCCCAATGTTGAGACACGGCGGAAAAATGCGCCAGCGTCTCAACATTCTCAACATTCGCCCAAAATCGGACGGCGCCGCAGCATGATCAAATCGCTCCTGATCGCCAACCGCGGCGAGATCGCCTGCCGCATCATCCGAACGGCGCGCACGATGGGTATCCGCACCGTCGCGGTCTATTCCGACGCCGACGCGAAGGCGCTGCACGTCCGCCAGGCCGACGAAGCGGTCCACATCGGCGCGTCCCCTGCGCGCGAAAGCTATCTGGTCGGCGACAAGATCATCGCCGCGGCGAAGCATACCGGCGCGGAGGCGATCCATCCCGGTTACGGCTTCCTCAGCGAGAACGCCGATTTCGCGCAGAGCGTGATCGACGCCGGGCTGATCTGGGTCGGCCCACGCCCCGACAGCATCCGCGCAATGGGGCTGAAGGACGCCGCAAAGGAGCGCATGATCGCCGCGGGCGTCCCCGTGACGCCGGGGTATCTCGGCGCGGACCAATCCCCCGACCGGCTCGCCGCGGAGGCGGAGAAGGTCGGCTATCCCGTCCTCATCAAGGCGGTCGCGGGCGGCGGCGGCAAGGGGATGCGCCGCGTCGATGTGCCCGCCGATTTCGCCGATGCGTTGCTATCATGCCAGCGCGAGGCCGAATCCTCGTTCGGCAACACGCAGGTGCTGATCGAGAAATACATCCTCTCGCCCCGTCATATCGAGGTGCAGGTCTTCGGCGACACCCACGGCAACGTCGTCCATCTGTTCGAACGCGACTGCTCGCTTCAGCGCCGCCACCAGAAAGTGATCGAGGAAGCCCCCGCCCCCGGCATGGACCCCGCCACCCGCGAGGCGGTCTGCGCCGCCGCGGTAAAGGCCGCGCAGGCGGTCGACTACGTCGGCGCGGGCACGATCGAATTCATCGCCGACACGTCTGATAGAGAAGACGGGGGCTCAGGCCTGCGCGCCGACCGCATCTGGTTCATGGAAATGAACACCCGGCTGCAGGTCGAACATCCGGTGACCGAGGAGATTACCGGCGTCGATCTGGTCGAATGGCAATTGCGCGTCGCGAGTGGTGAGCCGTTGCCGAAACGGCAGGACGAACTCAGCATCAACGGCTGGGCCATCGAGGCAAGGCTCTATGCGGAAAACCCGGCAACGGGGTTTCTCCCAAGTGTCGGGCCGCTGCGCCACTTCAAGCTCCCATCGTCAAGCCGACGTTGGCCGGTCCGAACTGAGACAGGGTATAGCCGTGGAGATGAGGTCACACCATTCTATGACCCGATGCTGGCCAAGATCATCGCCACAGGGCCGGATCGCGACGAGGCGGTGACGGCTCTTGAGCACCATTGCGAAACAGTGACCTGTTGGCCAGTTCGGACCAATGCGCGATTCCTCGCATCGGCGCTTCGTCATCCTGCGTTCGTGGCGGGAGGCATAGACACAGGGTTCCTCGCTCGCGAAAGTGACATCCTCGTCGGCACCGAAGCGCCGAGCGAAGGTGCGTTGCAAGCGGTTGCCAGTCTGATCTTCGACGACGACCGCGGCGGTAGTCCCTCCGATATTTACGATGTTGGCTCCAGGCGCGACAGTGGACCGTGGTCAGCACAAGCCGGGACACGGCTTAGCGCGCCAAGCGCGCCTACTCGACTTCACTTGAGCACCGGTTCGTCGGTGAACGAAATTGTGTTCGACCCGGACTTTTCTGGTCCCAATCCGTGGGCCGAACGCGTCGACGAAGGCTGGCTTGTAGACGACTTCGGCACGACATTCGTGCTTAACCCGGCGCGCGCCGGAGGTGACGCTATCGTCGGCGCGGCCGACGGAGCGATCCTGTCGCCTATGCCCGGTCGCCTGATCGCGGTGGAGGTCGCTGCGGGGGATGTGGTCGCCAAGGGGCAGAAACTCGTCACGCTGGAGGCGATGAAGATGGAGCACAGCCTGACCGCGCCGTTCGACGGCACGGTCGCCGAACTCAACGCCCACCCCGGCGGTCAGGTCAGCGAAGGCGCGTTGCTGGTGCGGATCGAGCGGGCGGAGGGGTGATGCATACACTCGTCGACCTCGCCCAGCCGTCGTTGCGAGCGCAGCGAAGCAATCCAGTTTCTCGCGCGCTGCACTGGATTGCTTCACTGCGCTCGCAACGACGGGGGCTGGCGTAATATATGTCTTGCGTTCCCCGGCGAGAGCCGGGGTGGTGTACGGGATCAAGGTGCCAGCTTCCGCGTCTCGTACCCACTCACACCGCCGCGCGTGCTGACCGTCACCCCGGCCATCCCGCCGCCGACCAGGAACAGGTTCAATTCCTCCACCGGACTACGTCGATTGAGCATCCGCCGTCGCTCGCTCGGCACATCCTGGATCGCCGGGTCGCCCTCTTCCGACCCGACGAACGGCACCCGGAACCGATCGGCGTTGCGCAGCCCGCACACCGTCACATCGGTCGAAGTGGGATCATACACGCAACGCGGTTCGGCCGCGGTCATCCGCTGGTAACGCTCCATCGCGCCATCGTCGGCCCCGGCCAGCAGCAGCAGAATCGGGAGCATAGTGAAGATGATGCGCCCAGCCTTCGCTCCCGGCAAGCACGTTTCTACAACGCCCCGAAATCGATCTCTTTATGCCGATCCAGCGTCCGATCCGCCGCTGGCATCGGATATTTCAGCCCCGTCGCGCAGTTGAACAGCACGACTCGCTCATCCTCATCGACCACCCCATCGGCCAGGGCCTGTTTGTACGCCGCCAAGGTCGCCCCGCCCTCCGGACACAGCAACATCCCGTCCTTCTTCGCGCAGTCATCCACCGCGCGCAAAATCGCCGGATCACCCACCGCCAGCGCGCGCCCGCCGCTCTCCCGCACCGCGCGGAGAATCAGGAAATCGCCGACCGCTTTCGGCACGCGAATGCCCGCTGCGACGGTGGACGCGTCCTCCCAGCGTTCGGCGTGCTCCTCGCCCGCCTCGAACGCACGGACGATCGGCGCGCAGCCGCTCGCCTGCACCGCATACATCCGCGGGCGCTCCGGGCCGATCCAGCCGAGCCGCTCCAGCTCGTCGAACGCCTTCCACATCCCGATCAGCCCGGTGCCGCCGCCGGTCGGGTAAAAGATCGCATCCGGCAGCTTCCAGCCGAATTGCGCGGCCAGTTCGAGGCCCATCGTCTTCTTGCCCTCGATCCGATATGGTTCCTTCAACGTCGAGAAATCGAACCAGCGCCCCTCGGCCGCGCCCTTAGCGACGATCGCCCCGCAATCGTCGATCAACCCGTTGACGCGCCACACCCGCGCGCCCTGCAACGCGATCTCGCGCACGTTCACTTCCGGCGTATCGTCGGGGCAGAACACGATCGTCTCGATCCCGCAGCGCGTGGCATAGGCGGCCAGCGCCGCGCCCGCATTGCCGTTGGTCGGCATCGCGATCCGCGTGACGCCCAGTTCCTTCGCCATCGCCACCGCCATCACCAGCCCGCGCGCCTTGAAGCTGCCCGTCGGCAGCCGCCCCTCGTCCTTCACCAGCACGGTCGCCCCGCCCGACGCCGGGATGGGAACGAGCGGCGTCTCGATCTCGCCGAGACTGACGATGTTCGCGGTGTCGCGCACCGGTAGCAATTCGCGCCACCGCCATAGATCGGTTTCGCGCGTTACGAGCGTATCGCGCGGCCACGCCGCCTTCACCGCGTCCAGATCGTAGCGGACCAGCAACGGCCGCCCGACGCGCGAGAGATTGTGAAGCTGGTCGGCCTCGTACCGCTCGCCGGTCATCGAGCATTCGAGATGCGTGACGAAGGTCGGGCGTTCGGTGGTAAGGTTGGTGTTCATGGCGACGCCATGCCGAAGCTAATCGTCAAACTCCAGCGCCGCGGTCGCGCCGCCGGTCAGATTGTTCGGCCGGTTCGGTTCGACCGGCACGCCTTCGCCGCCATCGTCCGCGGGACGTTTCGGTTTGCGGTCGCGCTTTTTGAAACGCGCGACAAGCCTGCGCAAACCGGCGCGTTCCTGGGCGCGTAGCAAACGCTCGACGCTCAAACGTCGCGGCGAATGATCATGCGTTGGCATTCAGTCTCCCTTCTTCGCAACCCCCACCAGCGCCGGCCGCAACAGCCGGTCCTTGATCATCCAGCCCGACTGCATCTCCTGCACGATCGTGCCCGCAGCCTGATCGCTCGGCATTTCCAGCATCGCCTGGTGACGGTTCGGGTCGAGCGGCTGGCCCATCGCCTCGATCCGAGTCAGCCCGTGGCGCTGGAACACGCTGTTCAGCTCGCGACCGGTCGCCTCCAGCCCGGTGACCAACCCCTTGAACTTGTCGTCGCCGCGCAGTTCCTCCGGGATCGACGCCAGCGCGCGTTCCAGATTGTCATTCACGCTCAGCACGTCGCGCGCGAATGCGGTCGCGGCATAGGCGCGCGCGTCGATCGCATCCTTTTCTGCGCGGCGGCGCACGTTTTGCACCTCGGCCTGCGCGTACAAGGTCGCCTGCTTCGCTTCGACCAGCTGCGCTTCGAGCTCGGCCACGCGGTCATGCTCGGCGACTTCAGGCGCACCCTCGGCGGTTTCCTCACGCAGGTCGGCGTTATTCTCTTCGGTCATTCTGATCCTGTGATCCCTGTTTGTCGCCATGCTCAACCCATCAGACGGGCGAGCGTTGCAGCGGTGAAATCCACCATGGGCACGACGCGCGCGTAGTTCAACCGCGTCGGGCCGATCACGCCCACTACGCCGACCACGCGCCCGTCGCTGCCGCGGAACGGTTTCGCGATGACGGACGACCCGCTGAGCGCGAACAATTTGTTCTCCGCACCGATGAAGATGCGCGTCGCATCGCCCGCGCGCGCCGAATCGAGCAGCGCCGCAATCTCCTGCTTGCCCTCCAAATCGTCAAGCAGGTCGCGCACCCGTTCCAGATCGGCCGCCGCGGCATCGTCGAGCAACCGCCCCTGCCCGCGCACGATCAGCACCGGGCGGCGGTTCGCGTCCTCGCTCCACACCGCCAGCCCCTGTTCGACCAAAGCCCGCGCCGCACCGTCCAGCGCCGCGCGGTTCTGCGTCAACTCCGCGTCGATTCGCGCGCGCGCCTGCACCAACGTCAGTCCGGAAAGCGTCGCGGACATGTAGTTCCCCGCCTCGACCAGCGCCGACGCGCCGACGCCGGGCGGCAGGTCGATGACGCGATTTTCTACCCCGCCGTCCTCACTGACCAGCACCGCCAGCGCCTGTGCGTGCGACAGCGGCACGAACCCGATCGAACGCAGCACCTGTTCGCGCTTCGGCACCATCACCAGCCCGGCGCACGCCGACAGGCCTGACAGCGCGGCGGTGGTCGCCGCCAGCGCCTCCTCTACCGGCCCGCGCGATCCGGCCCGCGATTCGATCTGCGCGCGTTCGTCGGCCGATGGCTCCAACGCCTGCATCATCCCGTCGACGAACAGCCGCAGCCCCAGATCGGTCGGCATCCGCCCCGCCGACGTGTGCGGGGAGGCGAGCAGGCCCGACTCCTCGAGCTGCTGAAGCACGGTGCGGATCGAGGCGGGAGAGAGATTGAGGCCCGCGAGCGCCAGCGTCTTCGACCCGACCGGCAGCCCGCTTTCCAGATAGCCGTCGACCACACGCCGGAAGATGTCGCGCGCACGGTCGTTCAGCTCGGCGATCGGGGGCGTCACGGCCATACGACCGATCTAGGGCGCGGCGAACGTGCGGGCAACGGGCTGGCGCGGGACGACGCGCGCGGTTAGGGCGGCCCCTCGAGTTTCATGGAGAATATCATGCGCCCCAGCGGCCGTGCGCCAGACCAGATGCGCACTATCACGATCGAACCGCGTTTCACCCGTCACGCCGAGGGATCGGTGCTGATCGGCTTCGGCGACACGAAGGTGCTGGTCACCGCCAGCGTCGAGGAACGCGTGCCGCCGTTCCTGCGCGGCAAGGGTCAGGGTTGGGTGACCGCCGAATACGGGATGCTCCCGCGCGCCACGCATACCCGCGGGTCGCGCGAGGCGGCGAAAGGCAAGCAGTCCGGCCGGACGCAGGAAATCCAGCGGCTTATCGGGCGTTCGCTGCGCGCCGTCACCGACATGAGCCTGCTCGGCGAGCGTCAGATCACGCTCGATTGCGACGTGATCCAGGCCGACGGCGGCACGCGCACGGCCTCGATTTCGGGCGCGTGGGTCGCGTTGCGGCTGGCGATCAACGGTTTGCTGGCGAGCGGCAAGCTGACCTCCGACCCGCTCAGCCAAAAGGTCGCCGCGGTCAGCTGCGGCATCTTCAAAGGCACGCCGGTCCTCGACCTCGACTACGACGAGGATTCGAATGCCGACGCGGACGCGAACTTCGTCCTCCTCGAAAACGGTCACATCGCGGAGGCGCAGGCGACCGCCGAACACGCGACCTATGACGAGGAGGCGCTGCTCCGCCTGCTGCGCCTGTCGCGCATCGGCTGCACCGAAATCTTCGCCGCGCAGGCGAAGGCCGTCTCATGAGCGGCGAAGGTGACGCCCCCCAGGCGATCCGCAAGCTGAAGCCCGGACGGTTGGTGATCGCCAGCCACAATCCGGGCAAGGTGCGCGAGATCGAGGCGTTGCTTGCTCCCTACGGCGTCGAGCCCGTGTCGGCCGCCGCGCTCGACCTGCCCGAGCCGGAGGAGACCGGCACCACGTTCGTGATGAACGCCGAACTGAAGGCGCGCGCCGCGGCCGACCTGTCGGGCCTCCCCGCGCTGGCGGACGACAGCGGGCTGTGCGTCGCAGCTTTGGGCGGCGATCCGGGCATCTTCTCGGCGCGCTGGGCGGGTGAGGCGAAGGATTTCGGCCTCGCGATGCGACTGATCGAGGACAATCTCGCCCGCACCCCCGATGCGCCGCGCGACGCGCATTTCGTCTGCGCGCTGGCGCTCGCGTGGCCCGACGGCCACATCGAATGGTTCGAAGGCCGCGTCGACGGGACGTTGGTGTGGCCACCGCGCGGTGATCAGGGTTTCGGCTACGATCCGATGTTTCTGCCGGTCGACGGCAGCGAGACGTTCGGCGAAATGGACCCCGACGCGAAGCACGCCATCAGCCACCGCGCGGAAGCGTTCCGGCAGATGGTCGCGGCGGTCTTCTGAGAGCAAGGGCGCAGCGTCGCCAGGCCGGACGGACGCCGCTTGCACCGTACCGACGACCGCGCTAGGCACCGGTGACGCGAGCTGTCGGCTGTAGAATGTGGGACTTTCGACGGGCCGAAGTCGCAATTAATCGTGCGATGCGAACGTGATGCGGGTGTAGCTTAATGGTAGAGCAGAAGCTTCCCAAGCTTACGACGAGGGTTCGATTCCCTTCACCCGCTCCACACCGATCTCCGTACCAGTAACGGCCCTCTCTACCGAAAATGCGCTGCCCGGGTAGATGGCTGGCCGAAGCACCGCCGCGCCGGCCGATCGCGCGACCCGATCCATCGTGGCGCTGACCATTCCGTGATCGTCGGCGAGCCGGCGATAATGATCGAAGATCGCGCCGAGCACGCGAAGATTGGCGTCGGCGCCGTGCCCGAAATTCTGCGGGTGCCACCACAGATGAAACAGCCCCCCGTGCGTGGCGGCGTGCGTCATCTCGCGGCGGATCCGTCCCAATTGCAGCCGGTTTAGCGGCGGCGTGGATGCCGGACGCAGGAATCGGCTGGCGGCGACGTCGACCATGCCGTCAGCCTGTCGCGGCCGGTTCACATCCGGCCGCGGCGACAGCGGCAGATAATTGTCCGCCGCGCGCAGCACCCTGGACCAGCGCGTTTCCTGACGACGCTGACGGCTGCGGTGCAGCGCCGATCGCTGATTGCCGCGATAGCTGCGATAGCCGCTATCCCGGCATAGCGGCAGATAGGTCTGACGGAGTTGATTGCGCGGGAACACGATGCTGCGCAATTCGATATCCAGCAACGCCGCGGCGCGGTGCGCAGCCGCAAGGTCGGCCTCGAACGCGGCGGGATCGCCGCCGTCCTCGAGGCAGTAATAATGCGAAAACGTATGCCCGGCGATCTCCTGCCCCGGGCAGTCGCGGATCGAGCGGATGAGCGATCGGCCGAAATGCAGCGGATCCTCCCGCTCGTTGCGGCCGATTCCGCCGATCCGCGGATATGGCGACAGTGCGAGATCGTCATAGGCCGGCCGTATCGCAGGCAACGAATCGAGCAGTTCGTCGCGGTCGTCGAAGAACAAAAGGCCGACCGTCGCCCAGGTGCAACAGATGCCATGCCGTTCCGCCAGCGCCAGGATCCGCGGAATCGCGTCACGCGCGCCCAGGATGCTGGCGCGCTGTTTGCCGAGCGCCTTTTCGGCCTCCATCCCCCATGCCTGTTCGAGATCGAGCGAGATGACGAAGTGCGAAGGCGAGGTCATGGAGACATTCGTCGCGAACAGCGCCTCTGGAGCAGGGTCGATGTCCGGAAATACGGGTTGGACACACTGGCGGCAATTGCGCCATCGGGCGGTGGACCATCCCCAAAGGCGGTAGCGTCTTTCCCTTATGCGCCAATGCCGCCCTATGATTGCTGATAAATCTCAACGGGTTTCGTAGCAGGGTCGGGCTATCAGAATGCGAGCGTGAGAGGCGAACCCTGTGGCCAGCGCACGTGCCTCGTCCGAAGCAGGATCGGTCTTTACGCAGCGCGCGCATACGCTGATCATCGGCGCCGGTCCGTCGGGGCTGGCGGCCGCCTGGCGGCTGGCCGAGGCGGGTCTGGAACCGATCGTGTTCGAGCGATCGCCCTGCTCCGGCGGGATGATGCGATCGATCAGGCGCGGCGAATTCGTCGTCGATCTCGGTCGCAAGGAACTCTATTCACGCATCCCCGAAGTCGACGCGTTGTGGCGCACGCTGCTGGGCGACGACTATCGCGAATATCCGCACCGGGTGGGCAGTCTCTACGCCGGGCGCATCATCGAAATGTCGAGTTCGTTTCGCGGCGTGCGGCGCGGGATGCCGATCGCCTCCTTCCTGTCGGGCGGACTGGATCTTGGTCGCGCCTGGCTGCTCGCCGGTTTTCGAAAGCCGCGGAATTACGAGGAATATTGGCGCCAGCGCGCGGGTGCGAATTTCGCCCGCGCGCTGGCGCAAGGGTATTGGGAGAAGTTTCGCGGCCAGCAATGGTCCGACCTTCCCGTTCCGACGCTGCACGCGGATGGGCAAGCGGCCCGATCATATTCGTTTGCGGCCATCGCGGACGGCGTGAAGCTCGCCGCGCAGGGCGGCGCTTCACGCCAGCGCGGCTGGCGACACCCCGCGCGCGGTTCGGGCCAGATCTGCGAAGTGCTGATGGACCGCCTGACCGGCGCGGGCGGGGAAGTGCACTTCGATTCCGAAGTCGTCGGGATCGAAAGCGACGGCCGGCGTATAACCGGGATCGTGGTGCGGACCGGGGCCGAGCGCGTCTGGATCCCGGCAGCCAATCTGATCTCCAGCCTGCAGATCGAACAGCTCGTCGCGCTGCTGGGCGGCGCGACCGGGAACGCCCCGCCGCCGCGCCAGCGCACCGTCGTTCTGGCGTATCTGTTCCTGGATGAAGCGCCACGGTTCCCGCATGCCTGGCTCGAGGTCAACGACACGTCGCTGAACTGCGGCCGGATCACGAATTATGCGGCGTTCGGTGGCGACATGGTTCCGCCCGGCCGGACCGCGCTGTGCGTCGAGTTCTTCCTCGATTCCGACGATCTGCGTCTCGATCGGTCGGATGCGGAATGGATACGTCTGGCGATCGCGGAATGCGCCGGCAGTGCGTTGATCGACGCGACGCATGTATCGGATACGATGTTGTTGCGGCTCGATCGCTGCAACGCCGCCGCCAGCTGGCGCGAGGCGCAGGAAGATGCGCGGTCGCAGATGCTGGAGCACATCCGGCCGTACGCCAACCTGTATCACGTCAATCGTCCGGGCACCGACTGGGCGATGTTCGCGGGCCTGATGGCCGCGGAATCGGTCCTGTCGGACGATCGGCGAAGTTTCGATCGGCGCGCCGATCCGACGCAAAGCTATTCCGCATCGAATCCGACGCCGTGATGTAAGGATCCACGAGCGGACACCGGCGCATGGATCGCATATCTCCGGTCGGACACGTTCAGACTCCCCGCCATTGCGCCGGACCGAACGGGACTTTAGTGATTAGCCGGTGGGCTATTCCGGGATCGGTAGAGCACCGCGACGCCTGGCGGGTGTGGTGTGATATGAAGATCGTGGTGATCGCCAGTCTTGCCTACTCGCTCACCAATTTCCGTGGTGCGCTGATCGCGCGGATGGTGGCGGCGGGGCACCAGGTTCTGGCCTGCGCGCCCGATGAAGATGCGTCTGTCACCGCCGAACTTTCGGCGATGGGCGTGCGCTTTCGATCCTTCCCGTTGAGCAGGGCCAATCTCAATCCGTTCGAGGATGCTAGGACGCTGCTGGCGCTCGTTGGGATGCTGCGACGCGAACGTCCCGACGTCACGCTGGCCTATACGCAAAAGCCGATCATCTATGCCGGGATCGCCCACCGCATCCTGCGCCGGGGACGGTTCTTCCCGATGGTCACCGGTCTCGGCTACGTCTTTTCCGATCCCGGACGGCGTCCATGGTTGCGGCGCATGGTGGCGCAATTGTACCGGACGGCGGTGGCGAACGCGCCGACCGTCATCGCCTTCAACACCGACGACCGCGACGATCTGCTGCGCAACGTGATCATCGACGATCGGCACAAGGTGGTGCTGGTGCCCGGGTCCGGCGTCGACATCGTCCGTTTTTCGCAACAGCCGGTGCCCGGCGGCGAAATGGTCTTTCTGCTGATCGCGCGCCTGCTGCACGACAAGGGATTGCGGGAGTTCGTCGCCGCGGCGGCGATCGTCCGCCGCCAATATCCCACGGCGCGTTTTCAGTTGCTCGGACCGTTCGATCCCAACCCGGCGGCGATTTCGCCGACCGAGCTGGCGCAGTGGCGCGCCGATGGAATCATCGAATATCTCGGCGAGACCCGCGATGTCCGCCCGCATCTGGCGGCGTGTTCGGTCTTCGTCCTGCCCAGTTATCGTGAGGGTATTCCGCGCACGGTGCTGGAGGCGATGGCGACCGGGCGCGCGATCGTCACCACCGACGCGCCGGGTTGCCGCGAAACCGTGGAGGACGGGGTGAACGGCGTCATCGTGCCGGTCCGCAACGTTCCGATGCTCGCCGAGGCGATGGCGCAATTCTGCCGCGACCCCTCGCTTGCGGCAACGATGGGCGCCAGTTCGCGGGACATGGCGACGCGACGCTTCGCGGTCGAGAACGTGAACCGGATCTTGCTGAGGGCGATGGGGCTGGATTCGGACGCATAGCCGGCCGGCGGCAGCCGCTCAGTGTGCCGGCTGCACGACGGCGGGAAGGAATTCGCCGCCGCGGCGCGCGACGAAGCTGCGGAACGCCGCCATCGCCGGGGAAAGCGATCGATCGCTCCGGCTGACCGCGAACCACTGACGCCGCACGGGCGTGTCGATCACGTCGAGGATGACGAGCCGGCCCAACTCCACTTCGGTCGCGATCGTGTGCGCCGAAATGAAACCGACGCCCAGCCCCGCCATCACCGCCTGCTTGATCGATTCGTTGGAGCCGAACTCAAGCCCCAGACTGTCGAGCCGGCCGGGCATGTCGCCGAAGAACAGTTCGAGCGAGGTGCGCGTGCCGGAGCCGGGCTCCCGCACCAGGAAAGTCTCCTCCGCGATCCGGCTCTTCGCGATACCGCTAGCCTGCGCCAGCGAATGGCCAGGCGGCGCGATAATGACGAGCGGATGTTCGCCGATCAGATAGGATTGCACCGCGACCTGCCGCGGCGGACGGCCCATCAGCGCGACGTCGACATTCTGTTCGGTGATCGCTGCGATCGTCGCGGCGCGATTGCCGATGATCAGGCGCACGTCGATGCCGGGAAACTCGGCCATGAACGCCGCGACCATGCTGGGCGCGAAATATTTGGCGGTCGAGACCGCACCCAGCCGCAGCGTCCCCTGCCCCGCGCCGCGCACCGCCGACAGTTCGTCGGCGAGCTGGCCGAGCCGCGATTCGATCGCCTGCGCCGCCGCGATCATCACGCGGCCGGCGTCGGTGGCGCGGAGACCCTCCTTGGTTCGGGCGAACAACGATTGTCCGGCCTCTGTTTCGGCTGCCTGGACCTGCAAGGTAACGGCGGACGCGGTCAGGCCGAGTTCGCGCGCGGCAAGGTTGATCTTGCCGAGCCGGTTGACCGCGAGGATTGCGCGCAATTGCCGCAGGGTGACGCCACGCATGGCATAGGATAAAATTATTTTAGGAAGTAAGTAAATAGATTGAACTTTACTTAGGTCGGTGCGACTGGCCTTCTGCTCTTATCGAGACGCCAAAATGGCGCGGATGGGAGAGCGGGCATGACGGCGTACAGCCTCGACGCACACCTTGCGCGCCATGCCGCCTCGGGCGAGCCGAGCGCGGCGGAAGTCGCCGCCACCATCACGCTTCTTGCCGAAACCGGACTGACGATCGCGGCGACAATCGCAGAAGGTCCGATCGGTGCGTCGCTGGCCGATCCGGTTGGTGCGGCGAACAGCGATGGTGACGAACAGCGCGGGCTCGATATCCTCGCCGACGAACGATTTCTCGGCGCGATGCGGCAGTCGCCCGTGGCGCTGTATGCGTCCGAGGAACTGGCCGAGCCGGTGCTGATCGACCGTGATCGAACGCTGGCGCTGGCGATCGATCCGCTCGATGGATCGTCGAACATCGACACCAATGTGTCGATCGGGACGATCTTCTCGATCCGCACGGTTACGGGCGATCCGGAAGCCGACCCCCTCGCCAGTTTCCTGCGTCCCGGTCGCGAACAGCTCGCCGCGGGGTTCCTGATCTACGGACCGCAGACCGCGCTGGTCCTGACGCTGGGAGCAGGCACGCACATCTTCATCCATTCGCGCGCCGAAGGCGGCTTCCGGCTCGCCAGTGCTGCAAAGGAAATCCCGTCCAAGACGCGCGAATTCGCGATCAATGCGTCGAACTACCGGCATTGGGATCAGGCCGTGCAGCTGTATTTCGACGATTGCATCAAGGGCGGGCACGGCCCGCGCGAAGGCGAGTTCAACATGCGCTGGCTCGCCTCGCTGGTGGCGGAAGCATATCGCATCCTGATCCGCGGCGGCGCGTTCCTGTATCCGGGCGATCGGCGGCGCGGTTATGGCAAGGGGCGGCTGCGGCTGGTGTACGAAGCGCATCCGATCGCGATGCTGATCGAACAGGCCGGCGGGCTGGCCTTCAATCCGATCGATCCGATCCTGGACGTCGCCGCGACCGAACTCCACCAGCGAACGCCGTTCGTGTTCGGATCGACCGCAGAGGTGTCGCGCATCGCGCGCTATCACACGCTCCCCAGCCAGATGGCCGACCGCGCGCCGTTGTTCGGCAAGCGCGGGCTGCTGAGGGCCTGATGTCCGCGCGCCACCCCATCATTTCGATCACCGGATCGTCGGGCGCGGGCACGACGTCGGTCAAGCGCATTTTCGAACAGATCTTCCGCCGCGAGCATATCGAGGCCGCCTTCATCGAGGGCGACGCCTTCCACCGCTACAACCGCGCCGATATGGCCGCGAAGGTCGCCGAGGAGGAACGGCTCGGCAATCCCAATTTCACGCATTTCCATGCCGATGCGAACGAGCTCGAACGGCTGGAGACGATTTTCGCGGACTATGGCGCAACGGGCAAAGGGCAGACGCGGCAATACATCCACGATGCGGACGAGGCCGCGGCGCACGGACAGGACGCGGGCACCTTCACCGACTGGCGCGATTTCGGACCGAGCGACCTGCTGTTCTACGAAGGGCTGCACGGCTGCGCGGTGACCGAGGACGTCAACATCGCGCAGCACGCCGACCTGAAGATCGGGGTCGTCCCCGTCATCAATTTGGAGTGGATTCAAAAGATCCACCGAGACCGCGCCACCCGCGGCTATTCCGCCGAAGCGGTGATGGATGTGATCCTGCGACGGATGCCCGATTACGTCCGCTACATCACGCCGCAATTCAGCCAGACGAACATCAATTTTCAGCGCGTGCCGATCGTCGACACGTCCAACCCGTTCATCGCGCGATGGATCCCGACCCCCGACGAATCGATGCTGGTCATCCGCTTCGCCAACCCGCGCGGGATCGATTTTCCCTATCTGCTGTCGATGGTGCCGCAGTCGTTCATGTCGCGCCCCAATTCGATCGTGATGCCCGGCAACAAGCTCGACATCGCGATGCAGCTGATCCTGACCCCGCTGATCCTGCAGCTGGTCGACCGCCAGCGGCGGATGTCGTGAAGGAGAATTGAGATGGCCCGCATCACGCTACGCCAGTTGCTCGATCACGCGGCCGAGCACGATTACGGCGTCCCGGCGTTCAACATCAACAACATGGAACAGGGCTTGGCGATCTTGCAGGCGGCGCAGGCGTGCGACGCGCCGGTGATCCTGCAGGCCAGCCGCGGCGCGCGGTCCTATGCCGGCGACATCATGCTCGCCAAGATGATGGAGGCGCTGGAGGCGATGTTTCCCGCCATACCGATCGTCATCCATCAGGATCACGGCAACAACGTCGCCACCTGCATGACCGCGATCCAGCACGGCTTCACCAGTGTGATGATGGACGGATCGCTGGAGGAGGATGCCAAGACGCCCGCGAGTTACGGTTACAACGTCGCGATCACCGCGGAAGTGGCGCGGCTGGCGCACATGGTCGGCGCGTCGGTCGAGGGCGAATTGGGCTGCCTCGGTTCGCTGGAAACCGGGCAAGGCGAGGCCGAGGACGGACATGGCTTCGAGGGTGCGCTCGATCATTCGATGCTGCTGACCGACCCCGACGAGGCGGAGCGGTTCGTCGCGGAAACGAAGGTCGACGCGCTCGCGGTCGCGCTGGGCACCAGCCACGGCGCGTACAAGTTCAGCCGCAAGCCGAACGGCGACATATTGGCGATGGACGTGATCGAACGCATCCACGCGCGGCTGCCGAACACGCATATCGTGATGCACGGGTCATCCTCCGTGCCGGAGGAATGGCAGGAAGTCTTCAACCACTACGGCGGGGAGATGCGCGAAACCTACGGCGTGCCGGTAGACGAGATCGTCAAGGGCATCCGCATGGGCGTGCGCAAGGTCAACATCGACACCGACCTGCGCCTGGTCGCGGCCGCCGAATTCCGCCGCATCGCACAGACTCAGCCGACGGAGTTCGATCCGCGCAAATTCCTCAAACCCTCGATGGACGCGATGGCGAGCATCTGCCGCGCGCGGTTCGAGGCGTTCGGGACCGCCGGGAACGCCAGCAAAATCACGGTGGTGCCGATCGCCGATATGGCGCGGCGCTACGCGTCCGGATCGCTCGACCCTCACACACACGTCGCTCACGCCGCATAAGGAGACCTCTGATGAACGTGCACACCACGATCGATCCCAAGAAGCGCTATGCCGCTGGCGTCATGGAATATGCCAAGATGGGCTATTGGGAACCCGATTACGTCCCCAAGGATACCGACATCATCGCGTTGTTCCGGATCACGCCGCAGGACGGCGTGGACGAGATCGAGGCGGCGGCCGCGGTGGCGGGCGAAAGCTCCACCGCGACGTGGACGGTGGTGTGGACCGACCGGCTGACCGCGTGCGAACTGTACCGCGCCAAAGCGTATCGCGTCGACGCGGTGCCGGGGACGCCGGGGCAATTCTTTGCCTGGATCGCCTATGATCTCGACCTGTTCGAGGGCGGATCGATCGCCAATCTGACCGCGTCAATTATCGGCAATGTGTTCGGGTTCAAGGCGCTGAAGGCGCTGCGGCTGGAGGATATCCGCATCCCGGTCGCCTACCTCAAGACTTTCCAAGGCCCCGCCACCGGGATCGTCGTCGAGCGCGAGCGGATGGACAAGTTCGGCCGCCCCCTGCTCGGCGCGACGACCAAGCCAAAGCTCGGACTGTCGGGACGCAATTACGGTCGCGTGGTGTACGAGGCGCTCAAGGGCGGTCTCGATTTCGTCAAGGATGACGAGAACATCAATTCGCAGCCCTTCATGCACTGGCGCGACCGCTACCTCTACGTGATGGAGGCGGTGAACAAGGCGCAGGCCGCGACCGGCGAGGTCAAGGGCCATTACCTGAACGTCACCGCCGGCACGATGGAGGAGATGTACGAGCGCGCCGAATTCGCCAAGGAACTGGGATCGTGCATCGTCATGATCGATCTCGTCATCGGCTACACCGCGATCCAGTCGATGGCGAAATGGGCGCGGCGCAACGACATGATCCTGCACCTCCACCGCGCGGGCAATTCGACCTATTCGCGGCAGAAGAACCACGGGATGAACTTCCGCGTGATCTGCAAATGGATGCGGATGGCGGGGGTCGATCACCTTCACGCCGGCACCGTTGTCGGCAAGCTGGAGGGCGATCCGCTGATGATCGCCGGATTCTACGACACGTTACGAGAAGGCTTTACGCCGCAAAACCTCGAACACGGGCTGTTCTTCGATCAGGATTGGGCAAGCCTCAACAAGGTCATGCCGGTCGCCTCGGGCGGCATCCATGCCGGGCAGATGCACCAGTTGATCCATTATCTCGGCGAGGATTGCATCCTGCAGTTCGGCGGCGGCACGATCGGCCATCCGCAGGGCATCCAGGCGGGAGCCACCGCCAACCGCGTCGCGCTGGAGGCGATGATCCAGGCGCGCAACGAGGGCCGCGATTATCTGGCCGAAGGGCCGGACATCCTGGCCGCAGCGGCACGCTGGTGCGGGCCTTTGCGTGCCGCGATCGAGACGTGGAAGGACGTGTCGTTCAATTACGCGTCGACCGACACCGCCGATTTCGTCCCGACCGCAACGGCCGCTTAAGGAGAGAGACGATGCGCATCACGCAAGGCACCTTCTCGTTCCTGCCCGACCTGACCGACGATCAGATCACCGCGCAGGTGCAATATTGCCTCGATCACGGCTGGGCCGTGAACATCGAATATACCGACGACCCGCACCCGCGGAACACCTATTGGGAGATGTGGGGCATCCCGATGTTCGACGTGCCCGATGCGGCGGGGGTGATGATGGCGCTGAAGGACTGCCGCACCGCCCACGCCGGATCGAACTACATCCGCATGTCGGCGTTCGACAGCACCTATGGCTGGGAATCGTTGCGGCTGTCGTTCATCACCGATCGTCCGGCGGAAGAACCCGGTTTCGCGCTGGAGCGGCAGGAGACCAGGGGAAGGCAGATCGCCTACACCACGCGTTCGTATGCGGCGTTGAAGCCCGAGGGCGAGCGGTATGCGTAAAATCCTCCCCGGCACGGAGAGGTGGCGCGCGCAGCGTGACGGAGGGGGCTCTCAGCGACGCGCATCGTTAGTGGATAGCCCCCTCCACCATGCTTCGCATGGTCCCCGTCCCCGTCCCGGGGAGGATTTATGAACGACGCTATCGACCTCCGCCGCGATTACGCCGAGAGCGGGCTGGACGAGGAACTGGCACAGCTCGACCGCGAGCTCGTCGGACTCGCGCCGGTCAAACGGCGGATCCGGGAGATCGCCGCGTTGCTGCTGGTCGATCGCGCGCGCCAGAAACTCGGCATATCGACCGAAGCCCCGACCTTACACATGAGCTTCACCGGCAACCCCGGCACCGGCAAGACCACCGTCGCGCTGCGGATGGCGGGAATCCTCCACAAGCTCGGCTATGTGCGGCGCGGACATCTGGTGTCGGTGACCCGCGACGATCTGGTCGGGCAATATATCGGCCACACCGCGCCCAAGACGAAGGATGTGCTGAAGAAAGCGATGGGCGGCGTGCTGTTCATCGACGAGGCCTATTACCTCTACCGCCCCGAAAACGAACGCGATTACGGGCAGGAGGCGATCGAGATATTGCTGCAGGTGATGGAGAACCAGCGCGACGACCTGGTCGTCGTGCTCGCCGGTTATGCCGAGCGGATGGAGACGTTCTTTTCCAGCAATCCCGGCTTCCGCAGCCGCATCGCGCATCATATCGATTTCCCCGATTATGAGGACGGCGAGCTGGTCGTGATCGCCGATACGATTCTGGACGGGCAAGGTTATCGCCTGTCGGACGCGGCGCGTGATACTCTGGGCGAATATGTCGCGCTGCGCCGTGCGCAGCCGCATTTCGCCAACGCGCGATCGATCCGCAATGCGCTCGATCGCGCCCGGCTGCGGCAGGCGGTGCGGCTATTCGATGCGCCTGCGGCGGTCACCGCCGAGCAGCTTTCGACGATCGAGCCTGAGGACATTCGCGCAAGCCGCGTGTTCGGGGCGAACGAGGAAGCGGCCTGACGCGGTGCCCTTGCAGGCGATCATCTTCGACGTCGACGGGACTTTGGCCGAGACCGAGGAGACGCATCGCGCGGCGTTCAATCTGGCATTCGCCGAGGCGGGTTACGCGTGGTGCTGGTCGCCCGACGATTATACCGCGCTGCTGACGACGACGGGCGGGCGCGAGCGGATTGGCCGCCACATGACCGAAATCGGCGTGTCCCCCGATCCAGCGGTGATCGCGGCGCTGCACGTGCGCAAGAACCAGCTCTATGCCGATCTTATCGCGAGCGGCGCGGTGGCGCCGCGGCCAGGCGTCCGCGAGCTGATCGCCGAGGCGCGCCGTGATGGCATCGCAACGGCGATCGCCACGACCACCAGTCGATCCAATCTGATTGCTTTGCTCGACCGGATTTTCGGACCGAAAGCGATGCACGGGTTCGCTGCGGTGATCTGCGGCGAGGACGTCGCAGCTAAGAAGCCCGATCCGGAGGTGTATCGTCGCGCGCTGGCCGCGCTTGGTCTCCGCGCACCGGCGTGCGTGGCGATCGAGGATTCGGCCAACGGACTTGCAGCGGCGCGCGCCTGCGGCATCGCCACCGTCGTCACCCTTTCGCGCTACACGATCGGTGAGCACTTCGACGGCGCGGCGCTGGTGCGCGAGAGTCTTGCCGACGACAACGGGCGGGTTGGGATCGCAGAACTGCGCGCACTGCTGACGCAGATGGCCGCGGCGGTTTAGGCGTCGTCTAACCTGACAAATCGGTTCACGCGGTCGATCGTGACGGTTGCGCCTGACATATCCAGTCTGAATCCATCGCTCATGGCCCAATCAGAGGCGTTCATCTCAGCGCCGTCCAGCCGCCGCCATGTTGCATCGTGGCGTATCGCCGGCTCGGAAAATTCGGGATGCGCGGCGCGGTGGGAGGCCAGACCAGCGACATAGTCTTCCAACGCGAGGTCGCGCCCCGTCCAGTCCAGCCACGTCGTCGGATTGTCCTGTGCATAGGCGTTGTTGTTGCCGTCGTGGGTGCGACCGAATTCGTCACCTGCAGTCAGCATGATCGTGCCGCGGGCGGCGAAAAGCGTGGCGAGCAGGGCGCGGCTGTCGGCGGCGCGCGCGGTGATGATGGCGGGGTCGTCGCTCGGTCCCTCGACACCGTTATTCCACGCGATTTCGTCGGCGTGGCCGTCGCGATTATCTTCGCCATTCGCGTGATTGTGGCGCTCGGCGTGACTGACCAGATCGGCGAGGGTGAAGCCGTCGTGCGCGGCGATGAAGTTCACCGTCCGCGTTCGTTCATCCCCGAAGATGTCGGGTGAGCCGGACAGCCGCGTCGCGAGCGTCCCCGCATCGCCGCCGCCACGCCAGAAGCGGCGGACGTCGTCGCGGAAGCGGTCGTTCCATTCGAGCCAGGTCGCGGGAAAGTTGCCGAGCTGATAGCCGCCGGGTCCGATGTCCCACGGCTCGGCGATCATCACGCGCGTGGACAGGAGCGGATCGGCGGCGATCGCGTCGAAGATCGGCGCGGCGGGATCGAAGCCGGGACCGCGCGCGATGACCGGCGCGAGATCGAAACGGAAGCCGTCGACGCCCTGCTCGGCAAAATGGCGCAGCGTCGCCAGCGTGAGGTCGCGGACCGCCGGGTTGGCGAAGTCGAAGGTGTTGCCGGTGCCGGTGTCGTTGATGAGGTCGCCGTCGGGATCGCGGGCATAGGCCGCGTCGTCGAGACCGCGGAAGCTGAGCGTCGGGCCGTCCAGGTCGCTTTCGCCGCTGTGATTGAACACGAGATCGAGGATCACCCCGATGCCTGCGGCGTGGAGCGTTTCGATGGTCGCGCGCAGTTCGGGCAGGCCGCCGGGACACAGACCGGGATCGAGCGCCATCGGGACGACCGGATTGTAGCCCCAGGCGTTGGTCAGGCCGAGCGGCGCGAGGTGGCGTTCATCAATCCACGCGACGATCGGCATCAGCTCGACCGCGGCGACCCGCAGTTTCAGCAGGTGCGCGATGATCGCCGGATGCGCGAGCGCGGCGACCGTTCCGCGTTGTTCGGCGGGTACGTCGGGGTGCAGCATGGTGAAGCCGCGGACGTTCAGTTCGTAGATCAGACCGCCCTGGTGGAAGTACGCCGGGGCTGCGGGAACGGGAGCGAGTAATGCAGTGACGAGTGCTTTAGGCACGAAGTGCGCCGTCTCCGCGCCGGGCGTGGCAAGGTCGGGATGCCAGGTGAAGCGACGGTCCAGCGTGGTCGCGTAGGGGTCGACGAGGAGTTTGGTCTCGTCGTGCGGAGCGGGACCGGCAGCGCGGTAGCCGTAGCGCTGGCCGGGCGTGATTCCTTCGACCTCGAGCGTCCAGTTATCACCGGTGCGGGTCATTGTGTGACGCGTTTCGGCTTCGTCGCTGAAGAGGCATAACCATACGGTTTCCGCCCGGGGAGCACGGACGGTAAAGATCGCGCCGTTCTTCGCCACAAGCATACCCAATTCCTCCCCCAACGGGGGAGGGGGACCAGCCGCAGGCTGGTGGAGGGGCAGACCCAAGCGACAGTCTTGCCTGGCTGCCCCTCCACCGTCTTCGACGGTCCCCCTCCCCGTTCCGGGGAGGAATTCAGGTGACGACATCTGGCGCGCTGCGGCCGGTGTACCGCACGATTCCGGCGATCGCATCCGCTGAGACGGCGATATCGGCCAGCATCACGGTCGTGTCCGCATCAAGATCGCCGTCCGGCGCTTCGTATCGTTCGAGATACACCCGCAGCGTCGCGCCGCTGGTGCCCGTGCCGGAAAGGCGGAACACGACGCGGCTGCCGCCGGTGAACAGCACGCGCACGCCCTGATTGCGGCTGATTGATGCGTCGGTCGGATCTTCATAGGCGAAGTCGTCGGCGGCCTCGACCGTCAGAGTGTCGAAAGATGTGCCAGGCAAACTCGCCAGCTTGCCGCGCAGTTCGGCCATCAGCGCATCGGCGGCGGTGGTGTCGACGCCTTCGTAGTCGTGGCGGGCGTAGTAATTGCGACCGAACCTCGTCCAGTGATCGCGCGCGAGATCATCCACCGACATTTTCCGCACCGCGAGGATGTTGAGCCACAGCAGCACCGCCCACAGCCCGTCCTTCTCGCGGACGTGATCCGATCCCGTCCCCGCGCTCTCCTCACCGCAGATCGTCGCCATGCCCGCGTCGAGCAGGTTGCCGAAGAACTTCCACCCCGTCGGCGTCTCGTAAACCGGGATTCCGAGCGATTCCGCCACGCGATCGGCGGCGGCGCTGGTCGGCATCGATCGCGCGACGCCCTTCAATCCCGCGGCATAGCCCGGCGCGAGATGCGCGTTCGCGGCGAGCATCGCGAGGCTGTCCGACGGGGTGATGAAGCGCCCGCGCCCGATGATCAGGTTGCGGTCGCCGTCGCCGTCCGACGCCGCGCCGAAATCGGGCGCATCGGGGGCCATCATCGTGTCGTACAGCTCCTTCGCGTGGACCAAGTTCGGGTCGGGATGATGCCCGCCGAAATCCTCCAGCGGTACGCCATTGCGCACGGTGCCGGGCGCGAAGCCCAGGCGGCGTTCGAGGATTTCGGTCGCATAGGGGCCGGTGACCGCGCTCATCGCGTCGAACGCCATCGTCAGGCCCGACGCGCGGATTGCGGCGAAGTCGAACAGGGTTCCCATCAGCGCGGCATAGTCAGCTACGGGATCGACGATCTCGACCGTCATGCCCGCCAGCGTGGTTTCGCCGAGCGTGTCGAGGTCGACCGCGCCGTCGACGGTCAGATAGCGATCGATCGTCAGCGTCCGCGCGTGGATCGCCTCGGTCACCTTTTCGGGCGCAGGGCCGCCGTTCGACACGTTGTACTTGATTCCGAAATCCTCGTCCGGGCCACCGGGGTTGTGGCTGGCCGACAGCACCAGCCCGCCGATCGCGCTGCGCAGGCGGATCAGGTGACTTGCCGCCGGCGTCGACAGGATGCCCCCCTGCCCCACCACGACGCGCGCGAAGCCGTTCGCAGCGGCCATGCGGATCGCGCGGGCGATCACCTCGCGGTTCAGGTAACGCCCGTCGCCGCCGATCACCAACGTCGCGCCCGCCGTGCCCTCCACCACGTCGAATACCGACTGGATGAAGTTTTCCGCGTAATTGGGCTGCTGAAACACGCGGACCTTCTTGCGCAGCCCCGACGTGCCGGGCTTCTGATCGGTGTAGGGCGTCGTGGAAACCGTCTCGATCATCGCTGCAGCAAATCCCTGTAGAGCGCCGCGTAGCGCGCGCCGCTAGTCCCCCATGAGAAGTCCGCCTTCATGCCGCGGCGTTGCATCGTGCACCAGTGGGCGGGCGACGCATGGAGGCGGATAGCGCGACGGATCGCGGCGGTCAGGGCCTCGCGCGTCACGCCGTCGAACTGGATCCCCGTCGCGACGCCCGCAGCGAGCGCAGCGTCGTTGGCGTCGATAATCGTGTCGGCCAAGCCGCCGGTCCGCGCGACGACGGGCACGCACCCGTAGGCCAAGCCGTAGAGCTGGGTCAGCCCACACGGCTCGAACCGCGACGGGATCAGGATCGCGTCCGCGCCGCCTTGAAGGAGGTGCGACAACGGTTCGTCGTAACCGATGCGCACGCCGATCCGCCCGGGATGTCGCGCCGCGGCATCGAGGAAGGCGTGTTCGAGCGTCACATCACCCGATCCGAGCAGCGCCAGCCGCCCGCCGCGCGCCACCAGATCGTCGAGGCAGTCAGCAAGGACGTCGATCCCCTTTTGCCAAGTCAGGCGGCTGATGACGGTGAAGATCGGGCCGTCGCCGGCCTCCAGCGCGAACGTGCGCTCCACCGCGCGCTTGTTGGCGGCGCGGCGCGGGAGGGTGCGGTGGGTGTAGCGGGCGGGGAGTGCGGGGTCGGTTTCGGGGTTCCACACGGCGGGATCGATGCCATTGACGATGCCGTGAAGGCGTTCCCGGCGCGTCGTCATCAACCCCTCGAGACCCATGCCGAATTCGGAACGGAGTATTTCGTCGGCGTAGGTCGGGCTGACGGTGGTGATCGCATCCGCCGCCTCCAGCCCAGCCTTCAGGAAACCGACCCCGCCGTAATATTCGACGCCGTCGATCGCGAACGCCGCGGCCGGCAGGCCGAGGTCGGGAAAGATCGCGGCCTCGAACCGGCCCTGAAAGGCGATGTTGTGGATCGTGACGACCGACTTCACCGGCGCGGCGGTGTAGCGGAGATACGCAGGGGCCATCGCCGCCTGCCAGTCGTGCGCGTGGAGGATGTCGAAGGTCAGCCCCTTCACTGCCCCACGCGCTATCTCTGCCGCGGCGCGACCCAGAGCGGCGAAGCGCCGCCAATTGTCGGGCCAGTCCGTTCCGGTTGCGTCGCCATACGGGCCGCCGCCGCGCGCGAACAGGCGCGGCGCGTCGAGGACCAGCAAAGGATGGCCGTCGATCTCGCCCTTCAACAACCGCGCCTCGACGCCGAGCAGGTCGCGCCAGCGGTGGATCGCGCGTGCGCCTTTGATGGAGAGAGCGAGCGCGGGGTAGCCGGGGAGCAACGTCGTGGTTTGGACTTCGTGCGCGGCGAGCGCGGCGGGCAGCGCGCCGACTACGTCGGCGAGTCCGCCGGTTTTTATGAGGGGATAGGCCTCGGAGGCGACCGAGAGGGCGCGGATCATAAATCCTCCCCAATTCGTCCCCGGAACGGGGAGGGGGACCAGCCGCAGGCTGGTGGAGGGGCAGACAAGCAGGACTGTCGCCTGTGGCTGCCCCTCCACCATTCGCTTCGCGAACGGTCCCCCTCCCCGTTCCGGGGAGGAATTGAAGAGGCCAATCTCACGTCAGTTTGTCGATCATCGACTGCGTGATCAGGCACACCCCGCTGTCCGTCCGCCGGAAACGATGCGCGTCGATCACCGGATCGTCACCCACAACCAGGCTGTCGGGAATCACCACGCCGCGATCGATCACTACCTTCCGCAACCGCGATCCGCGCCCGACGTGAACGTGCGGCAACACGACCGCTTCGTCGAGCATCGCGAAGCTGTGCGCACGGACGCCGGTGAACAACAGTGAGCGGTGGATAGACGCGCCGGACACGATGCAGTCCCCCGACACCAGGCTCGCCACCGCAGACCCGCGCCGGCCATCGATATCGTGGACGAATTTCGCTGGCGGCGTGATCTCCGAATAGGTCCACAGCGGCCAGCTGCGGTCGTACAGATCCAGTTGCGGCACGACGTCGGTCAGATCGATATTCGCCGCCCAATAAGCCTCGACCGTGCCAACGTCGCGCCAATAGCTGCTAGATTCGTACGACGACCGCACGCAGCTGTCGGAGAAACGGTGCGCCACGGCTTTGCCGGTCTTCACCAAATGCGGGATGATATCCTTGCCGAAATCATGGCTGGAATTCGGGTCCGCGGCGTCGCGGCGCAATTCCTCGAACAGGCGCTTGGTCTGGAAGACGTAGATGCCCATCGAGGCCAGGCTGACCTCGGGATTGCCGGGCATTGCGGGCGGATCGGCGGGCTTTTCGACGAAATCGACGATCCGGTCCTTCGCATCGACGTGCATCACGCCGAACCCTACCGCCTCCAGCCGTGGCACCTCCAGGCAGGCGACGGTCACGTCCGCGCCCGCATCGACGTGCTGCTGCAGGATCAGTTCGTAATCCATCTTGTAGATGTGGTCGCCCGCCAGGATGACCATATATTCGACGCCGTAGCTTTCGATGATGTCGATGTTCTGGAACACCGCGTCGGCGGTGCCCTCATACCATTGAAACTCGCTGATCCGCTGGCTGGCGGGTAGGATGTCGAAGCTTTCGTTGCGTTCGGGACGCAGGAAGTTCCAGCCGCGCTGCAGGTGGCGGATCAGCGAATGCGCCTTGTACTGCGTCGCCACACCAATGCGGCGGATGCCCGAATTGATCGCGTTCGACAGCGCGAAGTCGATGATGCGCGATTTCCCGCCGAAATAGACTGCTGGCTTGGCGCGCGCGTCGGTCATCTCGAACAACCGGCTGCCGCGCCCGCCCGCCAGTACATAGGCCATCGCGTCGCGTGCGAGCGGTTGCCCTTTTCTTTGATCCATCCTCTCGCTCCTGTTCTTCTTGTTATCCGGCGTATTCGAGCATCAATGTCGCAAGCGGCGGCAGGGTGACGAAGGCCGCGCCGTCCTTTGCGGTCACGCCGCCGAGGTTGCCCAGCCCCGATCCCCAGTAATCGTGCGCATCCGAATTGATGACCTCTCGCCAGCGCCCATCGTGCGGCAACGGCACGCGGTAAGGCGCGCGCGCGATCGGTGTCATGTTGCACACGATCGCGATCGGCCGTTCGCCCGGCGCCTTGCGCAGCCACGCGAAGACCGAGTTCGCCGCATCGTCGACGACCAGCCATTCGAACCCTTCCGGCTCGCAATCGCGCGCGTGCAACGCGGGCCGCTCGCGGTAGAGTCGGTTGAGATCACGGACAAGTTTGCGCACCCCGTCATGCGCCTGCGAGTTGCGCAGATTCCAGTCGAGCGCGCGTTCCTCGCTCCATTCGCGGCGTTGCGCGAACTCCTGCCCCATGAACAGCAGCTTCTTGCCGGGATAGCCCCACATCATCGCGTAATAAGCGCGCAGATTGGCGAATTGCTGCCAGTCGTCGCCGCTCATCTTGGCGAGCATCGATCCCTTCCCGTGGACGACCTCGTCATGGCTGATCGGCAGGACGAAATTCTCGGTGAAGGCGTACATCAGGCCGAAGGTGATGTCCTCGTGATGATGCACGCGGTGCACCGGCTCGCGCGCCATGTACTTCAGCGTGTCGTGCATGAAGCCCATGTTCCACTTGAAGCCGAAACCGAGCCCTTCCTCATGGACCGGGTTCGTCACCCCGGGCCAGGCGGTGGATTCCTCGGCGATCGTGAACACGCCGGGGTGCTGGCCATACACCGCCTTGTTCATCGATTGCAGGAAGGCGACCGCCTCCCAATTCTCGCGGCCGCCTTCCTTGTTCGGGATCCATTCGCCTGCGGCGCGTGAATAATCGCGGTACAGCATCGATGCGACCGCATCGACGCGCAGCCCGTCGACATGGTAATGCTCGGCCCAGAAGGTCGCGTTGTTGACCAAAAACGACGACACCTCGCGCCGCCCGAAATTGTAGATCGCGGTGTTCCAGTCGGGGTGATAGCCGAGCCGCGGATCGTCATGCTCGTAGAGAGCGGTGCCGTCGAACCGCGCGAGGCCGTGCGCGTCGGTCGGGAAATGCGCGGGCACCCAATCGAGCAGCACGCCGATCCCCGCTCGGTGCGCACCATCGACAAAGCGCGCGAAGCCCTCGACATCGCCGAACCGCGCCGACGGAGCGTAGAGGCCGGTGGTCTGATACCCCCAACTGGGATCGTACGGATGTTCGCTGACCGGCAGGAACTCGATATGGGTGAAGCCCATCTCGACGACGTATGGGATCAGCCGGTCGGCCAGTGCGTCCCAGGTCAGGAACCAGCCGTGCGTGTCGCGGTCCCACGATCCGGGATGCACTTCGTAGATGCTGATCGCGACGCGGCGCGGATCGACCGCGGCCCAATAGGCGCGGTGATCGGCATCGCCCCAGACGTGTTGCGACGGCGCGGTGGTGACCGATGCGGTGTCGGGGCGCAGTTCGGAGGCGAAGGCGTAGGGGTCGGCCTTCAGCGGCTGGACCAGTCCATCAGCACCGACGATCTCGTATTTGTACGCCGCGCCGGGTGTGATGCCGGGCAGGAAGATTTCCCATACGCCGGTGTCGGCGCGCTTGCGCATCGCGTGGCGCTTGCCGTCCCAGTCGTTGAAGTCGCCAACCACCGACACGCGCTGCGCGTTCGGCGCCCACACCGCGAAGTGGAAGCCGGTCGCGCCTTCGTGGTCGATCAGATGTGCGCCGAGCTTGTCGTACAGGCGGAAGTGCGTCCCCTCCCCCATCAACTGATCGTCGATCGGGCCGAGCACTGGGCCGAAGCTGTAGGGATCGACGACGAGCCATTCAGCCTCGCCGGCGGCCGCCTTGTATTTCACCGGTGCCGGATCGCCCGTCACCACGCCCTCGAACAACCCGGCGTCGTCAACACGATCGAGCGTGCCGATCTTCTTGCCCTTGAGCGTCTGCACCTCGATCGTCTCTGCGCCGGGCATCAACACGCGCACGAAGGTGCCGTTCGGCCCGGCGTGCGGGCCGAGCAACGAAAACGGATCGGCGTGCGTCCCCGCCAGCAACGCCTTCAGCGCGCCCTTCGGCGGCTTCACAGCACGTTCCAGATGTCGCGCGCATATTCGCCGATCGTCCGGTCGGACGAAAACCAGCCGACCTGCGCCACGTTGCGGATCGCCGACGCGCGCCAGGCGTCGCGATCGGCCCAGCGTGCGTCGACCTGACGCTGGGCGGCGGCATAAGCGTCGAAATCGGCGGCGACCATGAACCAGTCGTGCTCGTACAGCCCGGCCATCAGGCCTTGGTAACGGTTGGGATCATCGGGGGAGAACACGCCGGACGCGATGGCGTTCACCGCCTGCGCCAGTTCGCGGCTGCCCTCGATCACGGCGCGCGGTTCGTAGCCGTCGGCGCGCTTCGCCGCGACCTCGTCCGCGGTCAGCCCGAATATGATGATGTTCTCGTCCCCGACGTGATCCCTGATCTCGACGTTTGCGCCGTCCAGCGTGCCGATGGTCAGCGCGCCATTGAGCGCGAATTTCATGTTGCCGGTGCCCGACGCCTCCATCCCTGCGGTCGAAATCTGTTCCGACAGATCAGCGGCGGGGACGATGCGTTCGGCCAGGCTGACGTTGTAATTGGGCAGAAACGCGACCTTCAGCAATTTGCCGATCGACGGATCGCCGTTCACCCGCCGCGCGACGTCGTTCGCCAGTTTTATGATGAGCTTCGCATTGTGATAGCTCGATGCCGCCTTTCCCGCGAACAGCTTCACGCGCGGGGTCCAGTTGCGTTCGGGGTGGCTGCGAATCTGGTCGTACAGCGCGACCGTCTCGATGATGTTGAGCAGCTGGCGCTTGTATTCGTGGATACGCTTGATCTGCACGTCGAAGATCGCGTCGGGATCGAGCCGCAGGCCCATGCGGTCCTTGATATGCGCGGCCAGCGCGACCTTGTTCGCGCGCTTCACCTCGGCGAAGCGTTCGCGGAAGGCGGCGTCCTCAGCGAACGGCGCGAGCGCGGTTAGCGCCGCCGCGTCGTCGAGGAACTCCTCGCCGATCGCATCGCGGATCAGGTGGGTCAGGCCGGGATTGCATTCGAACAGCCAGCGGCGCGGCGTGATGCCGTTGGTCTTGTTGTTGATCCGCGCCGGGTACAGCTTGTGCAGGTCGGCGAAGACCGTCTGCTTCATCAGGTCGGTATGCAGCGCCGCGACGCCGTTGACGCTGTGCGATCCCGCAAAGGCCAGGTTCGCCATCCGCACCCGGCGTTCTCCGCCTTCGTCGATCAGGCTGATCGCGCCGATCGCTTCGTCGTCGATCCCGTCGGCCTTCCGCGCCTCGCGCAGCACCCGCGCGTTGATCGCATAGACGATCTGCATGTGCCGCGGGAGGAGACGTTCGAACAACGGCAGCGGCCAGCTTTCCAGCGCTTCGGGCAGCAACGTATGGTTCGTGTAGCCGAAGGTCGCCTTGGTGATCTCCCACGCCTCGTCGAAGGCAAGGTCGTGATGGTCGATCAGCAGCCGCATGAGTTCCGCGACCGACACTGCGGGGTGCGTGTCGTTCAGCTGGATCGCGGCCTTGTCTGGCAAGGTCCGAACGTCGCCGAAATACTGGATGTGGCGGCGGACGATGTCCTGGATCGAGGCGGAGGAGAAGAAATACTCCTGCCGCAACCGCAATTCCTGCCCTGACGCGGTGGAGTCCGCCGGATAGAGCACGCGCACCAGGCTTTCGGCGCGCACCTGGCCAGCCAGCGCGCCTTCGTGGTCACCCGCGTTGAACTTGTCGAGCTTGATCGGGTCGAGCGACACCGCGGTCCACAGCCGCAGCGTGTTCACCCGCTTGCCGCGCCACCCGACCACGGGCGTGTCGACCGCCACCGCCTCGACCGCCTCGGCGGGTTTCCAGTGCACCTGCCCCGCATCATTGCCGGTCACTTCGCCGCCGAAGCCGACGAAGTACGCGCTCTCGCGACGTTCGAACTCCCACGGATTGCCGTGCGCCAGCCAGTTTTCGGGCAGTTCCACCTGCCAGCCGTCGTCGATCCGCTGGCGGAACATCCCGTTCATGTAACGGATGCCGTAGCCGTAGGCGGGCAGGTCGAGCGTCGCGAGGCTCTCCATAAAGCACGCCGCCAGCCGTCCGAGCCCGCCGTTACCGAGCGCGGCGTCGGGCTCGATCTCCTCGATCTCCGCCAGGTCGACGCCGAGCTGGCTGAGCGCCTGGCTGACTTCGCGGTTCTTCCCGAGGTTGGCGATCGCATCGCGCAGCAGGCGGCCGATCAGGAACTCCAGGCTGAGGTAATAGACGCGCTTCGACTTCGCCGCGTGCGTTTCGCGGGTCGACGCCATCCACCGGTCGATGATGTCGTCGCGCACGGTCAGGATCGTCGCGGCGAGCCAGTCGTGCGGGAGGGCGGCGCGTTCGTCCTTGCCGATGCGGTGGATCAGATTGTCGACCAGCCGGTCGGCAAGCGGCGACCGCGGCGGGGCGCTCGTGGCGAGAGCGGTAACGTTCATTGTCGTCTGTCCCCGTCAGATGGCGATGGACAGTCTAGCGGTGCGCGCGGGCGAGAGTCACGCGCCATACGTATGTAGAACGCGCTATTTCAGACGGTGAAGCTTTCGCCGCAGCCGCACGCGCCCTTCGCATTGGGGTTATCGAACACGAAGCCCGCGGTGAAATCGCCCTCGACCCAGTTCATCGTCGATCCGACTAGGTACAGGATCGATCCGCCGTCGACGTACAACGTGCCGCCGGGGGTCTCGATCTTTTCGTCGAACGGCTTCGCCTCGGTCACGTAATCGACCGAATAAGCGAGGCCGGAACAGCCGCGCTTCGGGGTCGACAGCTTCACCCCGATCGCTTCCTCAGGCGCGCGCGCCATCAGATCCGCGATACGGGCGTTGGCAGTGTCGGTCAGGTTCAGCGCGGCGGGGCGCTGGCGGAGCGTCGTGGCCATCAGAGCATCCCCAATTCTAACCGCGCTTCGTCCGACATCTTGGCGGGATCCCAAGGCGGATCCCACACGAGGTTCACGTCGGCGATGGCAATGCCGGGGACCGATCCGACGCGCAGTTCGACCTCCGCGGGCATCGATTCCGCAACCGGGCAATGCGGGGTCGTCAGCGTCATGTTGACCACCGCGTGACCGTCGTCGGTGACCTCGACGCCATAGATCAGCCCGAGGTCGTAGATGTTCACGGGGATTTCGGGGTCGTAGATTTCCTTCAGCGCATCGACCACCGCCTCATACAGCGCGCCGCCGGGTTCGGCGGCGGATTCGACCTGCGGCTTCTGTGCGAGGAAGCCTTCGAGATAGTCGCGCTTGCGCTCGAACGTCTCGGCCGCGGTTTCGACGCGCGCGCGTGGCGGGGCGTCGACGCCCGAAACTTCCTCGGTGCGAATACTGTCGCTCATCCGAAAATCCTCGTTACTCGCTCAAGTCCGCGCACCAAAGCTTCCACATCCTGCGGACCGTTGTACACCCCGAAGCTGGCGCGCGCGGTCGCATCGACTCCCAGCATCTCCATCAGCGGCTGCGCGCAATGATGCCCGGCGCGGATCGCGACCTTCGCTTCGTCCAAGATGGTGCCGACGTCGTGCGGATGCACCCCTTCGACCGAAAAGCTGACTATCCCCGCGCTGTCGTCCGGCCCAAACAAGCGGATCGAATTGAGCTGCGACAGCGCGTCTCGGGTCTGTTTCACCAGCGCGGTTTCGTGTGCGTGGATGCGGTCGAGACCGATGCTTTCGACATAGCCGATCGCCGCAGCGAGACCGAGGACGCCGACGATGTGCGGCGTGCCCGCCTCGAACCGGCCTGGCGGGGGGGCGTAGGTGGTCTTCGCGAAGGTCACGCGGTCGATCATCGCCCCGCCGCCCTGATAGGGCGGCATCGCGTCAAGCAAATCGGCTCGGCCCCACAGCACGCCGATGCCGGTCGGGCCGTACAGTTTGTGCCCGGAGAAGACGTAGAAGTCGCAGTCGAGATCGCGCACGTTCACAGGTAGCCGCGGGACCGCCTGGCATCCGTCGATCAGAATCTTCGCGCCGACCTTGTGCGAGAGGTCAGCGGCGCGTCGGACATCGAGGACCGAGCCGAGGACGTTCGAGACGTGCGCCAGCGCGACGAGCTTGTGCTGCGGGGTGAGCATCGCGGCCATCGCATCGAGATCGATGCGATGGTCGGGCGTGAGCGGGATCACATCGATCGCCGCCCCGATGCGCTCGGCGACCATCTGCCACGGCACGATATTGCTGTGATGTTCGAGCTGGCTGAGCAGGATGCGGTCGCCCGCTTTCAATTGCGTTCCCGCCCAGCATTGCGCGACGAGATTGATCGCCTCGGTCGCGCCGCGGACGAACACGCATTCGTCGGGGGACGCCCCAATGAAATCGGCGACGGTGCGGCGCGCGGCTTCGTAGGCGAGCGTCATGTCGGCGGAACGCTGGTACACGCCGCGGTGGACCGTCGCATAGGTCGTGTCGTAGCCCCGGGTGATCGCGTCGATCACGGGCTGCGGCTTCTGCGCGGTGGCGGCAGTGTCGAGGTAGGCCCAGCCCGCCGGGATCGCCGGAAAATCGGCAAGCGTATCGAGCGGGCGAGCGCTCGGAAGGTTAGTGGAAGGTGAGGCCAAGATCACACTCACAACGCAGCCTCCAGCCACGCGTCCGCATCGGCCGCGAAGGCGTCGCGCACCGTCTCGTCGGCGATGCGGTCGAGCGCATCGGCGACGAACGCGCGCGTCAGCAGCGCCTTCGCGCGCGGCTCGGGGATACCGCGGCTGGCCATGTAGAACAGCGCCTTCGCGTCGAGTTCGCCGACCGTCGCGCCGTGTGCGCATTTCACGTCGTCCGCGAAGATTTCGAGTTCGGGCTTCAGGTTGACGGTCGCGGTGCGCGCGAGGAGCAGGCCACGGAGCGATTGTTCGCCGTCGGTCTTCTGCGCGTCGCGCGCGACCTCCACCGCGGCGGCGAGGCTGGCGGTGGATTTGTCGGCGGCGACCGCGCGCCACAATTGGTGCGACTGGCCGTTCGGGGCGGCGTGGCGGACGCGGACGGCGCATTCCTGGCGTTGGTCGGCGCGGGTCAGCAGCGCGCCGCCATATTCGGCATAGGCCCCCTCCCCGCTGAGCACGACCGCGGCGTCGATGCGGCTGCCCGCGTCGCCCGCGCCGAGGACGGTCTGGACGAAACTGGCGCCCTGGCCGAGGTCGGCTTCGTCGCGCAGGGACACGAACCCGTCGGGCTGGAGCAGGCGGATCGAGCGCATCAAGCGGGCGGAATGGCCGAGCGTGATGCGGGTCAGGCGGTTGGTCCAGCCGGTTCCGGTGAAGGTCTCGATGACCGTGGCGACGGCGTCTTCGGCAAGGGTGATTTCGGCGGGGACGTGGTTTTCAGCCCCGGTCGCGATATGGATGATCTGGACGGGATCGGCGACCGCATCCTTGGGCAGGTCGAGCCGCCAACCGGGGCCGGTGGCGCGGGCGGCCAGCGGATGGTCCGATGCGCGGATGTTGGCGAAGGTCACGCGGACGAGGATCGAACGCGCCTGATCCAGCACCCCGTCGACGAGGACGATACGGTCGCCGGGAAGGTCGAGGAAGGTTGCGGATATTGGCGCATGGGTGTGCGCAACATCACGCGATGTTGCCGCCGCGGCCATGATTGCTTGCGGATCAGACCAGCGCCACAATTCCTCGCGCGTGCTGGGGAGGGTTAGGGATTCCATCAAATCCTCCCCTGCAAGGGGAGGTGGCAGGCGAAGCCTGACGGAGGGGTGTCGCCGCTAGTAACGAAGGGTGACACCCCTCCGTCGCGCTGCGCGCGCCACCTCCCCTTGCAGGGGAGGATTTGCGATACGGTCATCACGCCGCCACCCCCGCGTAGCCCTCACGCTCCAGTTCGTGCGCCAGGTCCGCGCCGCCAGTGCGGGTGATCACGCCGCCATCCAGGACGTGGACGAAATCGGGCCTGACGTATTCCAGCAGGCGCTGGTAATGCGTGATGAGCAGCACCGCTTTATCCGGCGCACGCATGATGCGGTTGATGCCATCGCCGACGATGCGCAGCGCGTCGATGTCGAGCCCGCTGTCGGTTTCGTCGAGGATCGCGAATTTGGGGTCGATGACGCCCATCTGCACCATCTCGTTGCGCTTCTTCTCGCCGCCCGAAAAGCCGACGTTGACCGGGCGTTTGAGCATCTCGGCGTCCATGTCGAGCTTCTTCGCTTCGTCGCGCGCGAGTTTGAGGAATTCGGCGCCCGACAGCGGCTTCTCGCTGCGGACCGCGCGTTGTGCGTTGAGGGCCTCGCGCAGGAACTGGACGTTGGAGACGCCGGGGATTTCGACCGGATATTGGAAGCCGAGGAACAGCCCCGCGGCGGCGCGTTCGTTGGGGGCGAGATCGAGCAAATTCTGGCCGTCGAACGTGACGGTACCCGCGGTGACCTCGTAACCAGGGCGACCGCCGAGGACGTAGCCGAGCGTGGACTTGCCCGCGCCGTTCGGCCCCATGATCGCGTGGACCTCGCCCGCGTTCACGGTGAGCGTCAGGCCGCGGAGGATTTCCTTGCCGTCGATTTCGGCGTGGAGGTTGGTGATTTTAAGCATCGTCATCCTACTACCCCCTCCCCTTCAGGGGAGGGGTTGGGGTGGGGTTTCGCCGCGCGCTCGACGCTGCCGTTCAGCGCGTTCGCGATCATCCAGGCGACGCCTTCGATATTCGACATCACTTCATGGTTGGTCACGCGCAGCACGCGATAGCCCTGCGCTGCGAGGACATCATCCCTCAGGCGATCTTTAGCCTCGTCGTGCGTGTCGCCGTCGACTTCGACGATCAGCTTGGCGCTCGGGCAGACAAAATCCGCGATGAACCAGCCGATGACTTGCTGGCGGCGGAATTTGGCGCCTTCCAGCTGGCTGTTGGACAGGGCGAGCCATAGACGCTTTTCGGGTCCGGTGGGGTTTTTACGCATTTCGGCGGCGCGGCGATTCAATTCAGCCAAGGTATTTGCGGAGAGACCCCACCCCCGGCCCCTCCCCTGAAGAGGAGGGGAGTTTTGTTGTCTTGCTTGATCGCCTACAGTCCACATCATCCGACCGAGCCTTCGAGTGAAATACCCAGCAACTTCTGCGCCTCGACCGCAAACTCCATCGGCAACTGCTGCAGCACTTCCCGCGCGAAGCCGTTGACGATCAGGGCGACGGCGGCTTCCGAATCCAGGCCGCGGGACATGGCGTAGAACATCTGGTCTTCGCTGATCTTGCTGGTGGTCGCTTCGTGTTCGATCTGCGCCGAGGGATTGCGAACCTCGATGTAGGGGATAGTGTGTGCGCCGCACTGGTCGCCCAGCAGCAGGCTGTCGCATTGGGTAAAGTTGCGGACGCCTTCCGCGGTCGGGGCGACGCGCACCAGGCCGCGGTAGGTATTGTCCGAGCGACCGGCGGAAATGCCCTTCGACACAATCGTCGAGCGGGTGTTCTTGCCGAGGTGGATCATCTTCGTGCCGGTGTCGGCCTGCTGGCGGTTGTTGGTGACCGCGACCGAATAGAACTCGCCGACGCTGCCGTCGCCCGCCAGCACGCAGGACGGGTATTTCCAAGTGATCGCGCTGCCGGTTTCGACCTGCGTCCAGCTGACCTTGCTGTTGCGGCCCTGACACAGTGCGCGCTTGGTGACGAAATTGTAGATGCCGCCAACGCCGTTCTCGTCGCCGGGATACCAGTTCTGGACGGTCGAATATTTGATCTCCGCATCGTCCATCGCGACGAGTTCGACGACTGCGGCGTGGAGCTGGTTTTCGTCGCGCATCGGGGCGGTGCAGCCCTCCAAATAGCTGACGTAGCTGCCCTTGTCGGCGACGATCAATGTACGCTCGAACTGGCCGGTGTTTTCGGCATTGATGCGGAAATAGGTCGACAGCTCCATCGGGCAGCGGACGCCCTCGGGTATGTACACGAACGTGCCGTCGCTGAAGACCGCGCTGTTGAGCGTGGCGAAGTAATTGTCGCGCTGCGGCACGACCTTACCCAGCCATTTGCGCACGAGGTCGGGATATTCCTTGATCGCCTCGCTGATCGAGCGGAAGATCACGCCGGCGGATTCGAGTTCCTTGCGGAAGGTGGTCGCGACGGAAACGCTGTCGAAGACCGCATCGACCGCGACGCGGCGCGGGAGTTCGGCGCCCTCGACGCCCGCCAGCACCTTCTGTTCGCCGATCGGAATGCCGAGCTTTTCATAGACGCGCAGGATTTCGGGATCGACTTCGTCCAGGCTGCCGATCTTGGGCTTCGCCTTGGGCTCGGCGTAATAATAAGCGTCCTGATAATCGATCGGGGGCACATTCAGCTTCGCCCAGTCGGGCGGGGTCATGGTCAGCCACAGGCGATACGCCTTCAGCCGCCAGTCGAGCATCCATTCGGGCTCGCCCTTCTTCGCGCTGATGAAGCGCACCGTGTCTTCGGACAGGCCCTTGGGGGCGAATTCCTGCTCGATATCCGAGCTGAAACCCCATTCGTAGGTCTTCGCGACCGCGGCATAGGCTTCGGCGTTCTTGGTGGCCATTATGCGTGCGCCTCCTCGCGCACGGGTAATCTTATTGGCGCCGCTGACAGCGATGCGAGGGTCACGCCCGCCAATGCGCCGCGGACGGCGTCGTTGACGGCGTTCCAGTGCGGTTTCACGCGGCAGCTGCCCTCGATGCAGCAATCGTGATCGCCCGCGTCGACGCAACTGGTGAGAGCGATCGGCCCCTCCACCGCCTCGACGATTTCGGCCAGCGTGATCGCGGAGGGCGGGCGCGAGAGGCGGAAGCCGCCGCCGGTGCCGCGCGTGCTTTCGATCAGACCCGCTGCGCTGAGGCGGCTGACGAGCTTCTGCGCGGTGGGAAGCGGCACACCGGTCTCGTCGGCCAGCAGCGTCGCGTTCAGACGACCCGCACCACCGCAATGGCGCGCCGCGGCGCTCATCAGGACGACGGCATAGTCGGCTAGGGAAGAAAGGCGCATTTGCGAGCGGTTCTCAAATCGGATCGATCTTGTCCGATTGCAAATGGGGCCTCGTGCGGCCCGGGTCAAGCGCATCGCGGCAAAGCCGCCCTTCGACTGCGTGCAAACGCAGGCGCTCAGGACAGGTTTTGCCGGGCGACGCTGTAGCGTCGCCGTCCGCGCTGCCGATGGGTATGCCGCGCTCCAGCTTCGTTAGAGCTTGGCGTCGGCGTCAGGTATCAGAGATCAGCCTCGACACCTGCCCCGACAGCGCATGGCGCTGCGCCATCGTCAGTTGCGCCAACAGGTTCGGTTCGGTGCGCATCTGGCGCGGCGTCAGGCCGGTGAAATGCTTCATCTCGCGGATCAGGTGCGACTGATCGTAGAAGCCGTGGTCGATCAGTTCGTCCAGCGTCGCCTCCCCGTTGGCCAGCGCGACCGCGGCGCGCAAGGCGCGATACTTGCGCGCCAGCACCTTGGGCGGGGCGCCGTACAGCGCGTTGCAGCGGCGTTCGACCTGCCGCCGCGACAGCCCGGTCGCGGCGACCAGATCGTCCAGATCGGGCGACGGGCTGCCCGCCAGCCATGCGTCGATCTGCCGCGCGAAATCCAGCGTGCGGCCGTCGGCGCGCGCGATCGAGCCGCGCACGAACGCCTCGACGATGGCGATCCGTTCGTCGATTCCGGCGACAGCGAGCATCGCATCGGCGGCGCGCGCCATGGCGGGACCGAAGATCGCCGGGCCGTCGAGCACCCTGTTTAGCATCGCCGACGCGTCGACGCCGAGCAGCGCGGCCCAGCCCGCCGGTTGCAGTCCCATGCCGACGACCAGCAACGGCCCCTGAGCGCGCGTCAATATCGCGCCCGACGTGGGGCCGACGATGTGCATCGGCGGCGATTCCTGAATGGTGCCGTCGGGGAAGGTGTAACTGGCATCCCCCCCACTCAAGCGAAAGCGAAGCTGCGCGTGGTCGGCGCGCTCGAGATCCTCGAACTGCGGGATAGGCGCAACAAAATGATAGAAGAGTGTAACAAATGGTTTCAGGTCGTCCGCCGGGACTCGGTAGTCCAGCCTGATGTCCGTCACTGTTCGCGCCCCGCTTCTTCCGGGAACTTCGTCCCGGTTTCAACGCATTCTCCCTAGCGCGAACAGGCCTAAAAGAAAAGAGCCCGGCCGCCGAGGCGGGCCGGGCTGAGGAAAGAGCCTCCTGGATTGGAAGCCCTTCGGGTCGCACGATCTTTAGACACTAGTTCGTCCGAATAGTATTGTACGGATACGACGTGGCGCACGTTATTTTCTTACAACCTAGCTTAGGGTTGATTTGTTGCGCGCGCCGCCGCAAGCCGCTGTCATCATGTCGTTTCGCGCCCGTTCCATCCTGTTTTCTCTTGATGCCGAGCGCGCGCATGCGTTGACGATCGCCGGATTGGCCGCTTGGGCGCGGGCTGGTGCGCCATTCGCGAGTCGTGTGACCGATTCGGTCCTAACGACCCGGGTGGCCCGGATCGATTTCGCCAATCCGCTGGGGCTCGCCGCCGGGGCGGATAAGGATGCGAAGGGTGTGCCGGGGTTCCACGCGCTGGGCTTCGGATGTGTCGAGGTGGGGACGCTGACCCCGCTGCTGCAGGACGGCAACCCGCGGCCGCGGCTGTTCCGGCTGGTCGAGGATCGTGCGGTCATCAACCGGATGGGGTTCAACAATGGCGGGCTGGCGGCGGGACTGGCGCGAATTCCCGTACGGCGCGCGGGGGTGTTGGGGATCAACGTCGGGGCAAACAAGGACGCGGTGGACCGAATCGCGGACTATGTGGCGGGGGTGACGGCGGCGGCGCCCGTTGCGGATTATGTAACGATCAACATCAGCAGCCCGAACACGCCCGGCCTGCGCGACCTGCAGCATGGCGCGGCGCTGAACGATCTGCTGGCGGCGTGCGATGTCGCGCGGGGGAAGACCCCGTTATTCCTCAAGGTCGCGCCCGATCTGACCACGGCGCAGGTCGACGAACTGGCGCGGGCGGCGATCGACAACCGGATCGATGCGTTGATTGTGGGGAATACGACGGTGTCGCGGCCCGCGTTGCGATCGGCCAATGCGGGCGAGACTGGCGGGCTGTCGGGCGCGCCGCTGGCGGGACTGGCGCGCGAGCGGCTGGGCGATTTCCGCAAGGCCACCGGTGGCGCGATGACGCTGATCGCGGCGGGCGGCGTGGATTCGGGAGCGGAGGCCTACGCGCGGATCCGTGCGGGGGCGAGCCTGGTGCAGGTGTACAGCGCGCTCGTCTATGAGGGGCCGGGGCTGGCGAACCGGCTGCTGCGCGACCTGGCGGCGCTGTTGAAGCGCGATGGGTTCGCGAGCGTTTCCGACGCGGTCGGCGCGGACTGACGTTACGGCTTGCCTAGCGCGACCGCGCGGCTAGGGTCGCGCGCCATGAAGCCTGTTCTTGCGCTGGTCGCGTTCCTCACCCCCCTCCCCGCCCTCGCACCCTCGTCAGTAAGTGCGCAGGCGCGAGCGCCTGGCGGGGGCATCGTCACCTCCGCCGATCCGCGCGCGACCGAGGCGGGGCAGGCGATCCTGCGGCAGGGCGGGTCGGCATCCGACGCGGCGATCGCGATGATGCTGGCGCTCACCGTGGTCGAGCCGCAATCGTCGGGCATCGGCGGCGGCGGGTTCCTGCTGCATCAGAGCGCGGGCGGAAAGCTGGAGACGATCGACGGGCGGGAGAAGGCCCCGGCGGGGGCGACGCCGCGGCGCTTCGTCGATGCCGCGGGCAAGCCGATCCCGTTCATCGAGGCGTTCCAGGGCGGGCGGGCGGTCGGCGTGCCGGGCAACATCAGGCTGGCCGCGCTGGCGTCGAAGAAATGGGGCAAGCTCCCGTGGAAGGCGCTGTTCCAGCCCGCGATCCGGCTGGCCGAGGGGGGCTTTGCGGTGACGCGTCCGATGGCGGAGGCGACAACGCGGGTGTCGCCGCTGTGGAAGAACTTCCCTGCGACCGCGGCGCAATATGGCAGCACGGGGCTGACGCAGGGAACGACTGTGAAGAACCCCGCGCTGGGAAAGCTGTTGCGCAAGGTGGCCAAGGATGGGCCGGACGCTTTCTACACCGGCGGCAATGCCAAGGCGCTGCTGGCGGCGGTGACGACGAGCAAGCTCAATCCCAGCGAGATGACCGCGGCCGACCTGACCGCCTATCAGGCGAAGGAGCGCGCGCCCGTTTGCGGCGAATACCGCGGCTACCGTGTGTGCGGGATGAGGCCGCCGTCTTCGGGCGCGACGACGGTGCTGCAGATCCTGGGGATGCTGGAACGCTTCGACCTGAAGGCGCTGGGCAAGGATTCGCCCGTCGCATGGCATCTGATCGGCGAGGCGATGCAGCTCGCTTATGCCGACCGCGAGAAATATCTGGGCGACGCCGATTTCGTGTCGGTGCCGGTCGCGGGGCTAATCGACCGTGGCTATATCGGCAGCCGGTCGCGGCTGATCGCCGAGGAGAAGACGCTGTCGGCCTATGACGCGGGCACGCCGCCCGGCGCACCGCCGCGGACGGCGGCGGAGCAGCGCGAGGTGCCGGGGACGACGCACTTCATCGCGGTCGACCGGGCGGGCGACGTCGCGACGATGACCTCGACGATCGAGGGGCCGTTCGGCAGCCAGCTGCTCGCCAACGGCTATGCGCTGAACAACGAACTGACCGACTTCACCTTCGCGCCGGAAAAGGATGGCGCGCCAGTCGCCAACCGCGTCGAGGGCGGGAAGCGGCCATTGTCGTCGATGGCGCCGACGATCGTGTACAAGGACGGGAAACCCGTTTTCACGGTCGGCGCGGCGGGCGGCAAGACGATCATCATGCAGGTGACGAAGGCGATCGTCGCACATCTCGACTGGGGACTGAACGCGCGCGATTCGATCGGCGAACCGTTGGTGTATTTCAACCGCGAGGGGCTGGTGCTGGAACAGGGCACGCGGCTGGAGGCGATGAAGCCGGCGCTGGAGAAACTGGGGCACAAGGTGTCGGTCGGGCGATTGCCGCTGAAGGCCAATGCGGCGGAACTGACCACGACCGGCTGGGTGGGCGCGGCCGATCCGCGTGGTGTGGGAACGGCGTTGAGCGAGTGACCAGAACCCGCTCATCCTGAGGAGCCATTGAGCTTGTCGAAATGGCGTCTCGAAGGGCACAATCCAGGCCGTCCTTCGAGACGAGGCTTCGACAAGCTCAGCCTCTCCCCAGGATGAGCGGAATAAGAAGCAGGCGCGCTCAGGAGAGACCAATGCGGACGCTCGAGAAATTTCCCAATCTGGTCACGATGTTCTTCGCGCGGGCGAAGGAGAAGGGTGACGCGCCGTTCCTGTGGGCGAAGCGCGGCGGGGCGTGGCAGCAGACGAGTTGGGCCGAGGCCGCGCGCCAGGTCGCAAGCCTCGCCACGGGGCTACGCGCGATCGGGCTGAACCCCGGCGACCGCGTGATGCTGGTCAGCGAAAACCGCCCGGAATGGTGCATCAGCGATCTGGCGATCATGGCGGCAGGGTGCGTGACCGTCCCCGCTTATACGACGAACACCGAGCGCGATCACGCGCACATCATCGAAAACAGCGGCGCGCGCGCGGTGATCGTGTCGACGCAAAAACTGGCGACCACTTTGCTGCCCGCGGTCGTGCGCTCGACCCACGCGCAGATGGTGATCGGAATCGAGACGATCCGCACGCCTAATTCGATCGATTGCCACGGCTGGCACAAACTGATCGCGGATCATCCCGCCGAGCCGGCGACGATCGATTCTAGCGCCAAGCGCACCGACCTGGCCTGCATCATCTACACCAGCGGCACCGGCGGCTCCCCGCGCGGCGTGATGCAGCACCACGGCGCGATCCTGCATAATGTCGCGGGCTGCGCGGCGGTGATCGCCGAGGACATCGGCTGGGACGACGAGGTGTTCCTGTCGTTCCTGCCGCTGTCGCACGCCTACGAACATACCGGCGGCCAGTTCGTCCCGATCGGGCTGGGTGCGCAAATCTATTACGCCGAGGGACTGGAGAAACTGGCCGCGAACATCGAGGAAGTGCGCCCGTCGATCATGTTCGTCGTGCCGCGGCTGTTCGAGGTGCTGCGCCAGCGGATCAGCAAGGCGATCGAGAAGCAGGGCGGGCTGCCCAAACGGTTGCTCGGCATGGCGCTGGATGTCGGAGCAAAGCGCAGCGCCGGGCAGATGGGGCTGTTCGATCGGCCGCGCGGGCTGATTGTCGACGCGTTGTTCAAGCGCAAGATCGCGAAGAAGTTCGGCGGCCGGATGAAGGCGATGATCGCAGGCGGCGCGCCGCTGAACCCAGAGGTCGGTCTGTTCTTCGAATCGCTCGGCATCCTGTTGTTGCAGGGATACGGCCAGACCGAAGCGGCTCCGGTGATTTCATGCAACCGGCCGAAGACCGGCGTGAAGATGGATACCGTCGGGCCGCCGCTGCCCGATACCGAGGTGAAGATCGCGGCGGACGGCGAAATCCTGGTGCGCGGCGAACTGGTGATGCACGGTTACTGGCGCAACGAGGCGGAGACTGCACGCGTGCTGCAGGACGGCTGGCTGCACACCGGCGACATCGGCGAGATCGACGCGGCCGGGCGGATCAGGATCACCGACCGCAAGAAAGACCTGATAATCAACGACAAGGGCGACAATGTCGCGCCGCAGAAGGTCGAGGGTATGCTGACCCTCCAGAACGAGATCGTGCAGGCGATGATCGCGGGCGACCGCAAGCCGTATATGGTCGCGGTGATCGTGCCCGATCCCGAATGGACCCAGGAATGGTGCGCCGCGAACGGATCGAAATGCGACTTCGCCACGCTGGCGGACAACCCCGCCTATCGCGCCGCGATCAGCGCGGCGGTGGAGCGCACGAACAAGGATCTGTCGGTGATCGAACGCGTACGGCGCTTCATCCTGGCCGATGCGCCGTTTGGAATCGAGAACGAGCAACTGACGCCGAGCCTGAAGATCCGGCGGCATGTGCTGAAGCAGGTATATGGGGAGCGGCTGGACGGACTGTACAAGAGCTAGCCCGGCCCGCCCTAACGCGGAAAGAACAACGTCCGTTCGTCTAGATGGCCGATCGTCAGCGACAGGCCATGATCGACATGGATCGGGACGCCCGCCGCACGTAGCCGATCGCAGAACAGCGAGTCTTCGCCGACGAACGTGCCGTCGGCCAGCGAATGCGTCTCGAACAGCGGATATGGCGCATCGCCCAGCGCCGCGATGATCGCCGGCACATCCATCAGCACGAAGCCGAAGCCGATCCGGTCGACCTCCTCGATCGCATCCGCGCGCGCTTTTTCGGGTGTGGTGTTGACCAGCGACCAGCCGTTTCCGTCGCGCCTTACCGCAGAAGGCACGACCTGTTCGGTGCGACGACGGTAATTCGCCCCCACCATCGGCAAGTCATGCCCGAGCAGCCGGAGCAGGGATTGCGGTGCAAAGGTGTGATCCGAATCGAGCCACAGGATCTTGTCAGCGCCCCAGTCGCGCGACCACTCGAACAGCCGGGTGCGCGACTGAACGAGGATCGAGCTGCGCGCGATCAGCGTCTCCAGTTCGATTCCCGTGCCCAGCGTCAACGTCGTTGCGATCATCCGCGCCAGCGAGAAGGTGAAGTCCGCCTTCGTATCGCCGTGGCACGGGATGCATAGCGCGACCTTCACCGTTTCGCCACGCCGTCCGCCGTGCCCGCAGGCGCGGTTTTCGGGATCACCGCCATCGTCCAGTCTTTCGTCGGCTGCAGATATTTCGCAGCCGTAGCTTGCAGCGATTGCGGGGTGATGGTGACATAATCGGTGACGAGCGTCTTCACGTTCGCCAGCCGGTTCGCGTCATAGGTGCCGCCGGAGGTCTGCATCAGCCAGAACTGGTTGCCAGTGGAGGCGCGTTCCAGAAAGCGCATCTGCGGGTCGATCGCGCGTTTCAGTTCGTCGGCGTCGACCGGCGTCGCGACCAGTTGCGCGGCGATTTCGCGGCTCAGCTTGAAGAACAAATCGACGTTGGCGGGGGCGACCTGACCCACCGCGATCAGGCGGCCGCCGCCTGCCAAACCGACCGGCCACTGGCTCGCCGCGCTGGGGCTGTAGCTGGCGCCCGCGACCGAGCGCAGCCGGTCGAACAGGCGATCGGCGAAGATCGCGGCGAGGATGTCGAGCCGGCGGCTTTCCGCGATGTCGGCGGAGCCGCCCGCGGTCGGCCAGGCGATCACTGCCGCGGCCTGCGTATCCGCGCCGTTGTGCGTGCGCACCAGCGGGGTCGCATTGTGATCGGGGAAGCGCACCGGGACCAACGCTGTCGCGGGCTTGCGGGGTTTCAGCGCGCCGAAGGTCTTCGCGACTGCCGCCACCGCTTCTTCAGGCTTCACGTCGCCGAAGACGTCGACCTCGATCTGGCCCGTCGCCAGCAACGGCTCCCAGAACTTGCGGAAGTCCTTTGGAGTCAGGGCTGCGACCTGTTCCTGCTTCGGCATTCCGAACCGGGGGTCGCCGCCGCGCAACAGATTGTCGAGATCGCGCGAAATCACGCCATCGGGCGAGCTTTCCAGCCCGGCATAACCCGACAACATCAGCGCACGCGCGCGCGCCACGGGGGCAGGATCCCAGCCCGGCGCGGCGAGCTTCGTCGCCATCAGGCGGAGGTTGTCGGCATAGTCGCCCGGCGTCGTCTGCGCGCTGAGGGTGAAGGCGTCGTCGGCGATGTCGAAGTCCAGCCCCATGCGCCGTCCGGCGGTCAGCGTGTCGAGATCGCCCTGCCCTAGCTTGCCGATGCCGCCCGCGACGAGCGCGATGTCACCGGCCCAGGCTGGGGTCGGCTTGTTCGCGGGCAGGCCCGCATATCCATTGCCGAAACGTACGCGCAGATAGACGCGGCCGGTTTCCGACGCATTGGCGTACATCAGCATCCGCACGCCGTTGGAGAAGACGATTTTTTCCATCCCCGGATCGGCGACCGTTTCGCGCGTCGTCACCGTGCCGGGCTTGCCGAGCGACGGGAGCTTGTCGAAATTGACTTCGGCCTGTTGCGCACGCTTGCCCGCCAGACCCTTCACGTCGGCCTCCAGTGCGGCGGCGAGTTTTGCGGTCGCGCCAGGATCGGCGACGCGGGTGTTGAGCAGCGCCCGCGTCGCGTCGCCCTTGAACACGCGATTGGTCGATTCGAGCACCGCGGCGGGGGTGAACAGGTTCTTCTGCTTCGCGCCGAGGAAGATGTTGTAGCTCTCCTGCGGCCCGGCGACGGTTTCGCGGATGTCGAGCGCGCCGACCATGTCCTCGGTCTGCTTCGTCCCCGCCTCGACCCGCGCGGTCGCGACGTCGTTCTTCATCGCGGAATCGTATTCGACCAATTCTCGGTCGATCTCGGCTTGTGTCGGGGCGGTCGCCATCGCGTCGGCGATCACCGCGCGGACGTCCTTCAACGCGGCCTCCCAATCGTCGCCGATCGGGAGGATGGCGGTAAAGGTGCCGTTCGCCGAGCGCGATACGTCGTCGAGGCTGACGCTCGCTTGCAGGAAGCTGCCGCCGGCACGCGCGCGGGTTTCGAGGCGGCGGTTGATGACGCGGACCGCGATGAAATCGACCATTCGCTTCTGGTTGAAGTCGATCGTGTCGTCGCGGTACGTCCACGGGCGGACGACGGCCTGGATGACGAGCGGCTGGATCGCGGGTTCGACGATCGTCGCGGTGGTCGGCGCCTTCGGATCGGGCTTGCCGAAATCGGAATCGGCCGGGTTAGGCCCCTTCCCCGCCCAGCCGCCAAGATGCTTCACCACCAGATCGGCGGCGACCGCGGGATCGATGTCGCCCGAGATGACGACGACCGTGCGCGCGGGGCGATACCATTTGTCGTGGAACGCCTTCACGCTTTCCGGCGTGGCGGCCTCCAGCATCTTGATCGTGCCGATCGGCGAGCGGTCGGCGAGCGGCTGACCCGCGAAAAACAAGGCGTTGCGCGCGTCATATAGCCGCACCTGCGGGCCGGGGGCTTCGCGCTGTTCGGCGAGCACGGCGGGGCGTTCGGCGGTGAGGCCGGCGGTGTTGATGCCGGGTTCCTCCATCATGCCAGAGAAGATCTTCAAGCTCTCGTCCAGCTTCGCCTCGGTCGCGCCGGGCAGGTCGAGTTTATAAACCGTCTGCGTCGGGGTGGTCTGCGCGTTCGAATCCGATCCGAAAGTCGCGCCAAAGCGCTGCCAGACGCGCTTCGCCTCGCCATCGGGCACGTATTTCGATCCGCGGAACGACAGATGTTCGATCAGATGCGCATAGCCGCGCTGATCGTCGGTCTCGTTCAGCGACCCGGCGTCGATCCGCACGCGCACCGCGACCTGCCCCGGCGGCACGCCGTTGCGGCGGATCGCATAGCGCAGGCCGTTCGGCAGCGTGCCGAAGTTCCACGCCGGATCGGGCGGAATGTCCGACCCCTTGAACAGCCACGGCGACGTGTCGACCTTGATCGGCGTGGGGGTCGCCGCGGGGGCCGGGGCGGCAGCGGGCGGGCGCGCGGGCTTGCGCTGTGCCAGAGCGGGAAGCGCGACCGTCGTGAGGAGGAGCGCAAGGACGAGCGGCTTCGAGAGCGCGCGCTTGGGGAACGTCATGCGCCCTTTGTAGCGACGCCGGTCCCGGCCCGCCACCATGCCGATGTATCTTTCGATTTCCGCATCATCGCCACTTTTTGGACCCGAATCGCGGGTAACCGGACCAAGCGGCGCTTGTGGTTTCGCAGGCGCACATCATGTCACACGCGCAGACCGCGAACGATGCGGCGGCGAAGAAGCGGACGAGAACCGTGAGCACCGACAGCAAGCAAGCCAGCGCGGCACTATGGCAGGATCGCGACGTTCAGGCGCGCGCCGATCCGGTGATGGTGCCCGATCTGAACGTCATATCGGGCGCGCCGGTCAGCGGCGTGGCGATGGCGCCGGAGAAGGGCCGCCCGTTCATCATCCGGTTCGGCAAGCATCTGCGCGGGCTGTTCGATCGGCTGATCGCGTCGTCTTCGCTGGTGTCGAACGAACCGGTGCTCGACATGCGCGACTTCGCCTGGACCCAAGTGTTGCGCGACAATTGGCAGGCGATCCGCGACGAGGCGCTGGCGGTGGCGCTGCGCGGCAATGCCGCCCCCAGCCTGTCGACGATCTCGCCCGATCACCGGTCGATCGCGGAGGTCGACAAATGGCGGTCGTTCTTCCTGTGGGGATATGGTTTTCCGATCGAGGACAATCTGGCGCGCTGCCCGCGGACGCAGGCCGTGGTCGAGCAGATCCCGGGGCTGAACAGCGCGTTCTTTTCGATCCTGGCGCCGGGCACGCACATCCCGCAGCATCGCGGCGTGACAAAGGGGCTGATCACCTGCCACCTGGGCCTGATCGTGCCGCGCGACGGCGACGTTCGGATGCGCGTCCACGACCGCATCGTGCGCTGGGCCGAGGGCGAGACATTGGTGTTCGACGACACGTACCAGCATGAGGTGTGGAACGACACGAGCGGCACGCGGGTCGTGCTGCTGGTCCAGTTCGAGCGGCCGTTGCGCAATCCGGGCAAATGGTTCGCCGATTTCTTCCTTGGTTTCGTGCGGCGATCGGCGTTCGTGCAGGAGGCCCGGGCGAACATCTCGAGCTGGAATGCGGCGGTGAAGCAGATGGATGTCTGAGCGTTTGATCGGCTCACACCGATAGACGGCGCCAGCCCGCTCCCCCGCCCCGCCTCCCACAGAGTATCCTGAATGGGAGGCGGGGCGGGGGAGCGGGCTCGCACCGTCTCGGTTCGGCCTTGGCCGAACCGCAAACAAACACGCGGAAAGGATTCGTTTCCGCCCGCCAGCTTGATCGTGGCCCTCTAGCGGGCCACATGACGCGTATGTTGATCGAAACCGAAACCACGCCGAATCCGGCCACGCTGAAATTCCTGCCCGGCCGCACCGTCATGGACGGCGGCACTCGCGATTTCGCGACGCCCGAGGAAGCGGAGGCGAGTCCGCTGGCCAACGCGCTGTTCAGCCTGGGTGATGTGACAGGCGTGTTCTTCGGGCGCGATTTCGTTTCGGTGACGGCCGGGCCGGGGTCCGAATGGCGCGACCTGAAGCCTGACGTGCTCGCGATCCTGATGGACCATTTCACCGCGCAGATGCCGCTGTTCAACGGCCCCAGCGCCGATTTCAGCGTGGCTGCCGACGAACCGATCCCGACGGACGACCCGGCGGACGCCGAGATCGTCGCGCAAATCCGCGAACTGATCGAGACGCGCGTGCGCCCGGCGGTGGCGAACGACGGCGGCGACATCGTCTATCGCGGATTCGAGCGGGGCAAGGTGTTCCTGCAATTGCAAGGGGCCTGTTCGGGATGCCCGTCATCCAGCGCGACGCTGAAGAACGGGATCGAACAGCTGCTGAAATATTATGTGCCCGAAGTGACCGAGGTCCGCGCGGTCTAACCCGCGCTTTTCCCGAAAATCCCAGAAAGCCAGTACGATGACGAAGCCCCTCGACGCGGCCGCGCTCGACCAGTTGTTCCGCACCGCGCGCACCGCGAACGGCTATACCGATCAGCCGGTCGGCGAGGATGAATTGCGCGCGATCTGGGATCTGATGAAGATGGGTCCGACCAGCGCCAATCAGCTTCCCGCGCGGATGGTCTGGTGCGTTTCGCAGGAGGCGAAGGACCGGCTGGCCGACTGCGCCAGCGCGACCAATGCCGACAAGGTGCGCAAGGCCGCGGTGTCGGTGGTGATCGGCATGGATAACAATTTTCACGAACATCTGCCCGAGTTGTTCCCGCATGCCGACGCAAAGAGCTGGTTCGACGGCAACGAAGCGCTGCGCCGCGAAAGCGCCTTCCGCAATTCGTCGCTGCAGGGCGCGTATTTCATCATGGCGGCGCGCGCGCTGGGCCTCGACACCGGCCCGATGAGCGGGTTCGACGCGGACAAGGTGAATGCGGCATTCTTCGCCGATACGCCCGCGGTGAAGGTGAACTTCATCTCGACGCTGGGTCACCTCGATCCCGCGACGATCTTCGAGCGTAGCCCGCGTCCCGCATTCGAGAAGTTTAACCGGATTGCATAGCTCTCGCCCTCTCCCCTCCGGGGAGAGGGCCGGGGAGAGGGGCAGTGCGGACAGGTTGGTGATCACGCCCCTCTCCCCTACCCTCTCCCCAAAAGGGGAGAGGGAGAAGAAGTGAAAACCCTCGTCATCGATACCGCCACCGCAGCCTGTTCGGTCGCACTGCTGGAACGCGGCGCTCTGATCGCGCGCGCGCATGAGACGGTCGAGCGTGGCCATGCCGAACGATTGCTGCCGATGATCGCCGAATTGCCCGATGGCGGGCGGGCGGCGCATATCCTGGTCGATGTCGGCCCCGGCAGCTTCACCGGCATCCGCGTCGGGATCGCCGCGGCGCGCGGGCTGGCGTTCGGCTGGAGCACCAGCGTTGCGGGTTATTCGTCGCTGGCGCTGATCGCCGCCGCTGCGTTCGAGGACGACGTGCCGTCCACGCTTGCGGTGGTGCTGGAAGGCGGGCACGGTGAAGTCTTCATGCAGGGATTTGCCGCCCCCTCGACCGGACCGATGGTCGCGACCGATGCGCTCGTGTCGCTGCTCCCCGCCGATGCGCTCGTCGCGCTTGCCGGACGTCCAGCCTATGGCAGCGGCGCGCGCTGGCTCACCGCGATCGATCCGGCGGTCGATGCGCGTGAGGCATTGCCCGACGCGGCGCGTGCTCTGCTGCTGCCCGACGCGTTCGTCACGCTGCCGCCGCGCCCGATGTACGGCCGCGCGCCCGATGCGAAGATCCCGGTGCCCCGCGCATGAGTACCGTATTGCGCATGATCGAGCTGCACACCGGCAGCGCGGCCGATCTTGGCGCGGTGGAAGCGGTAATGGACGTCGCATTCGATCCGCGCTTCGGCGAGGCGTGGACGCGCAGCCAGTGCCTCGGCATCCTCGCTATGCCCGGCGTGTGGCTGACGCTGGCGCGCGCCGATGGGGAGGTCGCAGGTTTCGCCCTGTCGCGCGCGATCCTGGACGAGGCCGAATTGCTGCTGATCGCCACCGCCCCCGCGTTTCGCCGGCGCGGGATCGGGGCGGCGCTGCTGCGGAGCGTGGTGTCGGAGGCGCGCGGGCGCGGCGTCGTCAAACTGCATCTGGAGGTGCGCGCGAACAACGATGCGATCGCGCTCTATATCGCGAATGGCTTCGCGAAGGTCGGCGAACGGCGCGGCTATTATCGCGGGAAGACCGGGCAGTCGTATGACGCGCACAGCTATGCCGTGGCGCTTGCCTGACTCATTTCGGCTTGTTGCGAGTCGTTGGCACTTTTCGCAACAAGCATTCCGTCCTATATTGCCGTCATGCCCCGTAACATCGATCTCGAAGCGTTGTGCCACGAAAAGGGCCTGCGTATCACCGAACAGCGCAAGGTCATCGCGCGCGTCCTGTCCGACGCAGAGGACCATCCCGACGTGGAGAAGGTATATGCCCGCGCCTCCGCGATCGATCCGGGCATCTCGATCGCGACGGTCTATCGCACCGTGCGGTTGTTCGAGGAGGCAGGCATTCTCGACCGCCACGATTTCGGAGATGGCCGCGCACGGTATGAACCGTCGCCCGAGGCGCATCACGACCATCTGATCGACGTCGAGACGGGCAAGGTGATCGAATTCGTCGATCCCGAGCTGGAACAGCTGCAAAAGGCGATCGCCGAGAAGCTGGGCTTCCGCCTGGTCGATCACCGGATGGAGCTGTACGGGGTCAGCCTCAGCCGCCCGAGTTGAGGCGTAGTCTGCGACCATCACACCTTCGGCACCCTCCCCGGCGAAGGCCGGGGTCCAGTTAGGCAAGCAGTCGTTGTGACGGTGTGTCGCTATCACCAATTTCGGTGCGACTGGACCCCGGCCTTCGCCGGGGAGATAGCTTCTTCCTTGGCGCGAAAGACGTGATCGGCAACATCCGCCTCGCCGCGCGCCTCTTCGCCCTCGTCGCCGCCCTCCTGCTCGCCCTGCCCCTGCACTTCGTTTGGCGCCTTTTCCGCTTCACCTCCCCGTGGCCCATGCTCTTCCTCGGCGCAGTCGGGTGGATCGTCGGGGCGCGGCGGCGGACGATCGGGACGTCGTTGCGCCGCGACGTGGTGTTCGTGTCAAACCATCTCAGCTGGATGGATATTCCGATCCTGGCCGGACGCAACGGCAGCGCGTTCGTCGCGAAGTGGGAATTGCGCGCCGTGCCGGTCATCGGCTGGCTCTGCACGCTGAACCGAACCCTGTTCGTGCGCCGTGACGACCGGATGGCCGTGGCGGAACAGATCAACGAGTTGCGCGACGCGCTGGCGGAGACGTGGGCGATCACGATCTTTCCCGAAGGTACGACCGGCGACGGCGTGACGCTATTGCCGTTCAAGGCGGCGTTGCTGGCGGTGCTCGATCCGCCGCCGCCGGGCGTGCTCGTCCAGCCGCTGCGGATCGACTACGGTGACGCGACGACCGAGCTGGCGTGGGTCGGCGACGAAACCGGCGCGTCGCACGCCGGGCGCGTTCTGCGCCGCCGCGGCAGTTTCACCGCGACGCTGCATTTCTGCGACCCGTTCGACCCGCGCGACTTCCCCGGCCGTAAGGCGGTGGCGGCGGAGGCGCGGCGACGGATCGAAGAGGTGGCCTGACCCCTCCCCTTCGGCGGCCCGATTTGATAGGGGCGCGCGATGAACCCCACCACCAAGACCGCGCCGAAGACCTTTCACGTCAAGTCGTTCGGTTGCCAGATGAACGTCTATGACGGCGAACGCATGGCCGAACTAATGGCCGCCGATGGCCTGACGCATTCCGCCAATGCCGACGATGCGGACCTGATCGTGCTCAACACCTGCCACATCCGCGAACGCGCGACCGAAAAGGTCTATTCGGACATCGGGCGGCTGCGCAAAGTGGCGGGCAAGCAAGGCCGCGCGCCGATGATCGCGGTCGCGGGCTGCGTCGCGCAGGCCGAGGGCGAGGAGATCGTCCGGCGCGCGAAGGTCGACGTGGTGGTCGGGCCGCAGGCGTACCACAACCTTCCCGGGCTGGTCGCGCGGTCAGTAGCGGGCGGGGCGGCGATCGACACCGATATGCCGGTCGAATCGAAGTTCGATGCGATGCCCGCCCGCCGTCGCGTCGGGCCAAGCGCCTTCCTGACGGTGCAGGAAGGATGCGACAAATTCTGCACCTACTGCGTGGTCCCCTACACGCGCGGCGCGGAAGTCAGCCGTCCGTTCGCCGCGATCATGGACGAGGCGCGCGCGCTGATCGACGCGGGCGCGAAGGAGATCACGCTGCTGGGGCAGAACGTGAATGCCTGGGAGGATGGCGAACGGGGATTGCACGACCTGATCCGCGCACTCGACAAATTGCCGGGGCTGGCGCGGATTCGCTACACCACCAGCCATCCCAACGACATGAAGCAGGGCCTGATCGATGCGCACCGCGACATCGGATCGCTGATGCCGTTCCTCCACCTGCCGGTGCAATCGGGCAGCGACCGCGTGCTGCGCGCGATGAATCGCAGCCACACGACCGACAGCTATCTGCGCGTGCTGGACCGCGTGCGCGCCGCGCGGCCCGACATCGCGCTGTCGGGCGACTTCATCGTCGGCTTCCCCGGCGAGAGCGAGGCGGAGTTCGCCGAGACGCTGCGGCTGGTTGACGCGGTCGGTTATTCGCAGGCGTTCAGCTTTAAATATTCGCCGCGTCCCGGCACGCCCGCGGCGGAGATGGCGGACCAGATCGCGCCCGAGGTGATGGATGACCGGCTCCAGCGGCTGCAGGCGGCGCTGAACCGCGACCAGCAGGCGTTCAACGCCGCGACCGTCGGGCGGACGTGCGACGTGCTGATCGAGCGCGCCGGGAAACTCCCCGGCCAGATGCTCGGCAAATCGCCATGGCTGAACTCGGTTCACGTCATCGCCGACGCGGCGATCGGCGATATGGTGCGCGTGCAAATCACGGCGGCGGGGCCGAACGCGGTCACCGGCCGGATCCAGCCCTGAACAACCTCGCCGATTGCAAGAAATCGATAGTAAACCGCCTCTTGACACTTCTTCTGGCGTCGCCGAAGCTATCGCCATCGTGACTATTGTTACAAAACGATAATTACATCACTGCGGCTGCCGAATCGATCATCGCATACAAGCGACGACGCCACAGGCGACGCGGTCAGGGATAGGCAAGAGGGGCTTAAAATGAACTCGATCGACGTAACCAATCTGGCATGTCAGTGTGCGTCATGCGCCGCCGGGGCGACGCATCATCTGGCGGGCAGCGACGAATGGACGCTCGCCGCGTCGCTCGATCCCGACGCCGGTGGCACCTATGCCAACAAGACGATCTGGGACGTCGACGCGATCTCCGACAACCTGAACCGCACCGGCCAGTCGTGGTACCTCAACAATTACGGCGAGCTGGACGACGGTGTCCTGAACTTCGGCTTCTGGTTGAACCAGCAGGAGATGGACAACAGCTATTACGTCAATGCGACGGGTACGAGCGCGTTCAGCGAAGTGTTCAACTTCAGCGCGTTCACCGGGGCGCAGGCCGATCTGGCGCGCGACAGCATCAAATTGTGGGATGACCTGATCAACATCTCGCTGCGCGAAACGAAGTCGGCCAACGCCGACATCACGTTCGGCAACACGAACACCGGCGGCGCGCAGGCCTACGCATACCTGCCGTTCGGTGACGTGTATGACGACGCTTACTCGGCTTTCTACGATTTCGACGAAATCGGTCGTCTGGGCGGCGACGTGTGGATCGATGGCGGCGTGGCATCGAATTTCTTCCCGATCGCCGACAGCTATTATTCGAAGACTACGATGGTCCACGAACTGGGCCATGCGCTGGGTTTGAGCCATCCGGGCGACTATAACGCGACCGACGACAACGACGGCGACGGCGTGCCCGATCCGATCACCTATGCGAACGACGCGTATTTCGCGCAGGATTCGCTGCAATATTCGATCATGAGCTATTTCGACGCTTACGAGACGGGCGCGCAGCATGTCGACTTCACGCTGCTGAACTTCGCTTATGCCGCGACCCCGCTGGTGCACGACATTGCGGCGATCCAGGCGATCTATGGTGCGGACATGACCACGCGCACCGGCGATACGGTTTACGGCTTCAATTCGACCGCCGGTCGTTCGGCGTACGATTTCACGGTCAACACGCGGCCGATCGTCTCGATCTGGGACGCGGGCGGCAACGACACGCTCGATTTCTCGGGCTGGAATACGCCGTCGCTGATCAACTTGAACGCAGGGTCGTTCTCGTCGGGCGGCGGGACCGAGAAGTTCCTGACGCTGGAAGAGGTCAACGCGAACCGCGCGGCGCTCGGCTTTGCGGCGCGTTCGCAGGCGACGTTCGATTTCTACGAAGACCTGAAGGCGCAACTCGGGCTGACCAATGGCCTGTTCAAGGACAACATCTCGATCGCCTATGGCGTCACGGTCGAGAATGCGGTCGGCGGCGGCGGTGACGATTTCATCATCGCCAACGAAGTCGCCAACCGCATCGATGGCGGCGCGGGCAGCGACACGGTCAGCTACGAAACCGCAACCGCGGGCGTACGCGCCAGCCTGGTGACCGGTCGCGCGACCGGCGCGTCGGGCAACGACACGCTGATCAGCATCGAGAACCTCGTCGGCTCCGATTTCGCCGACACGCTCGCCGGCAACAGCGGCAAGAACGTGATCGAAGGCGGATTGGGCAACGATCGTCTCAGCGGTGGCGGAGGGCGGGACTTGTTCGTGTTCCACACCAACGACGCCACCGGGGTCGACCGGATCGAGGATTTCTCGGCCGACGACTTCATCGCGGTCGACAAACGCCTGCTCGATCCGAACCGTGACGGCATCATCAATCCCGCCGCCAACGGCACGCTTTCGCTGGACCGCAGCGATGGCGACCGGGTCGCACTGGTCGGGACCGACACCTCGTTCGGGCTATCGTATCTCGGCGAACAGGACGGCTTGTTCTATTACGGCAATCGCGCCAGCGCGCCGGTGGCCGGCGATCGGCAGCACCTGGCGATCAGCACGGCCAGTGACGACAATCTGGCCAGCACGCGCGATGCGGCAGTGAGCGACATCTTCTTCTTCGACACCGGTGCGCCCGTGCCGACCGGAGACGATCGACTGACGGTGACCGCGCGTGACCTGATCGTCACCACCAGCGCGCTTGGTTCGCTGACGCTCGACAGCGATGGCGTGCTCGACCTGCCGAACGGCACCGCGACGATCCGTATCGCGCCGTCGCTGGGCAATACGTTCGAGTTCGACGGCACCGTCGTCAACGGCGGCACGACCTACTACGTCTATAGCGTCGAGGGTTCCTCGGTGGGTGTCGCCGACGTCGACTTCGGTCGCGGCGCATCGGTCGCACGCACTCCGGCCGCGGGTATCCTTTCGCCCGACGTCCTCGGCGTGCCGAACGCATTTGCCGGTGAAGCAGGCGCTTCGTCGTTGGCGGCGGCCTTCGTATCGAGCGGTTCGTCTGCGCCGACGATGACGATGATGCACACCGGCCATTTCTTCGCACCGGATGTGCTGACGCAGATCGACACCGCGATCTTCTGAACGACGACGAGCAAGGGAAAAGGGGCGCCGGGTTCGGTGCCCCTTTTTTTGTCCGGCGCAGATTTCCTCCCGCCCGTGGCGGCAGGTGCGGCATCGGCGCAACGGCCCGCGACTTTCCCGTGACCTGCCCGAGAATTCGCTGTTCGCACGCCGCGTAACGCTGCAGGATCAGCACGGATGCGATGCCGGATCGACCATCGACGGAAAAGCGACATCACCGCGCTTTGCGGTCGTCAGGCTCGTCGCCGTACCCGCCGCCGCGCCGAACCCCAGCCGACAGGAGCCGCATGAGCCGCAAACCCGTCCCCGCTCAATCGGGCGATCGCGCCCGCGTCGAACTGCTGTTCGACAAGCCGCAGTTGCTCGCGCAGTTGTTCGGTCAGTATGACCAGCATCTGGTCGCGCTGGAAAACAGGCTGGGCGTGTACATCACTGCGCGCGGCAACCGCATCGGGCTGGAGGGGACCGCCGAACAGGTGGCGCTGGCGCGCGACGTGCTGAACGACCTCTATCAACGTATCCAGCGCGGCGAAGAGGTCGACACCGGCCTGGTCGACGCGTCGATCGCGATGGCCGCCGAACCGACGCTGGACGGGATCATCAACGCCGAACGCGGCCCCGCGCCGGCGATCATGATCCGCACGCGCAAGAAGACGATCGTCCCGCGTACGCCCGCACAGGCGCACTACATGCGCGAACTGACCTCGCACGAAATGATCTTCGCGCTGGGACCGGCGGGTACCGGCAAGACCTATATCGCGGTCGCGCAGGCGGTGGCGCAACTGATCACCGGCAGCGTCCAGCGGCTGATCCTCTCGCGCCCCGCGGTCGAGGCCGGCGAGAAGCTGGGCTTCCTGCCGGGCGACATGAAGGAAAAGGTCGATCCGTATCTTCGCCCGCTGTACGATGCGCTGCACGACTGCCTGCCCGCCGAACAGGTCGAGCGGCGGATCGCCAGCGGCGAGATCGAGATCGCGCCGATCGCGTTCATGCGCGGTCGGACGCTGGCCGACGCGTTCGTGATCCTGGACGAGGCGCAGAATACCACCCCGGCGCAGATGAAGATGTTCCTCACCCGCTTCGGCCAGAACAGCCGGATGGTGATCTGCGGCGACCCGAAGCAGACTGATCTGCCCGGCGGGGTCGGCGCATCGGGCCTGGCCGATGCGACGACGCGACTTGAGGGGGTGGAGGGCATCTCGCTCTGCCGCTTCACCGCGGGCGACGTGGTGCGTCATCCAATTGTCGGGCGGATCGTGGAGGCGTATGAGGGGACCGAGCCATGAACGCGCCCCTGCCCCCTCCGACCCGCGCCGAACAGCAGGCGCTCTCCGCTCCTTTTCTCATCGAGGATGAAGAACTCGTACGGGCGATCGCGCGACTTGCCGACGAACGGGGAACGCCGATGCACGAGATCGTTGCGTTGGCGATCGCCGACTACGCGCATCGTCATTCGCTAGCGTCGCCTGCCCCCGAGTGGTTGCGGCGGTTCTGGAACGAGCACCCGATGCCATTGCCGTCCGGACTTAAGGCGGACAAGCGCTTCTATGATTCGCTCAACGACGAGGAATGACGCTTTTCGTCGATGCCTCCGCGCTGGTGGCCATAATAGCACGCGAACCTGAAGCACGACATTTCGCGGACCGAATCGGGTGGAAGGAAGATCGGTTCACTTCCCCCGTCGCGATCTGGGAAACCGTCCGCGCCGTCGCGCGCGTGCGCGATCTCGAATGGGACGAAGCGCGCGCCCTGGTAGCCGATTTCCTGCGCGACGCGAAAATCCAGGTGATGGCTATCGGCTCGCGCGAAGCGGAACTTTCGCTCGATGCGCATCAGAAATTTGGCAAAGGCGTGCACGCGGCGGCGCTGAACATGCGCGACTGTTTCGCCTATGCGTGCGCCAAGACGGCGGGCGGCGTGATCCTTTTCAAGGGCGACGATTTCGCAGAGACCGATCTGAAGGACGCGACGCTGACATGATCCACATCGAATTGACCCGCGAAGAGCCGTGGCCGGACGGCGATTGGGAAGCGCTTGCCACCTCGGCGGCACGCGCCGCGATCGCGCAGACCCCGCATGGTGCGTTGCTCACCACCGCGGCGATCGTGGAGATCAGCGTGCGGCTGACCAACGACGACGAGGTTCATACGCTTAACCAGCAATACCGGCAGAGGGACAAGCCGACCAACGTGCTGTCCTTCCCGATGGTGCAGTCCGATCTTATCGCCACCGTCAGCCAGAATAGCGACGACGGGGAGGTATTGCTGGGCGACATCGTCATGGCGCACGGGGTATGCACAGTCGAGGCGGCCGAGCGGGGAATCCCGATCGCGCAGCACGCCACGCACCTGCTGGTGCACGGCACGCTGCATCTGCTAGGCTACGACCATCTGAACGACGATGAGGGGGATGCGATGGAGGCGATCGAGCGGGACGCGCTGGCCGTTCTCGGCATCGCCGATCCCTATGCGATAGAGGACTGATGTGTCGGAAGACCGAAGTACCGCCGGCAACGGCGACTCCCATGAAAGCGGCATCTGGCGCGGGTTGAAGACCCTGATCTTCGGCGAACAACATGACGAGACGTTGCGGGGGCAACTGGAAGAGGCGATCGACCGGCACGAAGGCGATCCGACCCCCGATGCGAAAGGCGACCTGACCCCGCTCGAGCGGCAGATGGTGCGCAACCTGCTCCATTTCAGCGAACGCGATGCGGGCGATGTCGGCGTGCCGCGCGCGGACATCATCGCGGTGGAGGAAAAGACCAGCTTCGCCGAGGTCGTGGCGGTGCTGGCGGATGCGGGCGTCAGCCGCCTGCCGGTCTATCGCGAGCGACTGGATACGATCATCGGCATGGTCCACATCAAGGACGTGTTTGCGATCCTGGCCGCCGACGCGCCGCCGCCGACCGACATCGCCGCGCTGATCCGTCAGCCGCTGTTCGTGCCGATGTCACGCGGCGCGCTCGATCTGCTGGCCGACATGCGCCAGACGCGCGTCCATCTGGCGGTGGTGCTCGACGAATATTCGGGTACCGAAGGCCTAGTCACGATCGAGGATCTGATCGAGGAAATCGTCGGCGAGATCGAGGACGAGCATGACGAAGCGCCGGAAATCCTGCTGATCCCGCTGGACGGCGGCGCGTGGGAGGTGGACGCGCGCGCCGAGCTGGAGGACGTCGGCGAGACGGTCGATGCGCGGCTCGCGGTCGCGGACAGCGACGTCGACACGATCGGCGGGCTGACCGCGGTGCTGGCGGGGCGTGTGCCGGAGGCGGGCGATTGCATCGATCACCCGAGCGGCTGGCGGATTGAGGTGATCGACGCCGACGAACGCCGCATCAACCGTCTGCGACTGCACCCGCCCAGGCCCGAACCCGAGGGCGACTGACCGCCCATCGCAATTATCACCCGTTCGATCACTGCGCGCGGACTAATCCATTTCATCACTGACAACCGCCGTGGCATAAGAGCCGCGAGATTCAGACACGCATAAAATTGGAGATGGTATGAACGTCGAAGCCCAGTGCCCGATGAGCGGCGGGAAGATGGACGGGGCCGCGGTCCTGTTCGACATGACCAACCGGACCTGGTGGCCGAACCAGCTCGACATCTCGGTCCTGCATCAGAACCCTCCGGCGGGAGATCCGATGATCCCGGAATTCGACTATGCCGATGAATTCAAGTCGCTCGATCTGGCCGCGGTGAAGGCGGACATCACCGCGCTGATGACCGAATCGCAGGATTGGTGGCCGGCCGATTTCGGCCATTACGGCCCGCTGTTCATCCGCATGGCGTGGCACGCCGCAGGGACGTATCGGATCGGTGACGGCCGCGGCGGTGCGGGCGCAGGACAGCAGCGTTTCGCACCGCTTAACAGCTGGCCCGACAACGCCAACCTCGACAAGGCGCGGATGCTGCTGTGGCCGATCAAGCAGAAGTACGGCCGCAAGATTTCGTGGGCCGATTTGCTGGTGCTGACCGGCAACGTCGCGCTCGAATCGATGGGCTTCCAGACCGCGGGCTTCGGCGGCGGTCGGGCCGACGTGTGGGAACCCGCAACCGACGTGAACTGGGGTGCGGAGCGCGAATGGCTGGGCGACGAGCGCTACAGCGGCGACCGCGATCTCGCGCATCCGCTGGCGGCGGTCCAGATGGGCCTGATCTACGTGAACCCGGAGGGGCCGAACGGCAGCGCCGATCCGGTCGCCGCGGCGCGCGACATCCGTGAGACGTTCGCGCGGATGGCGATGAACGACGAGGAGACGGTCGCGCTGATCGCGGGCGGCCACACCTTCGGCAAGACCCACGGCGCCGCCCCGCCCGACGATCACGTCGGCCCCGAGCCCGAGGGTGCGGGTATCGAGCTGCAGGCGCTGGGCTGGGCGAACAGCTTCGGCAGCGGCAATGCCGGCGACACGATCACCAGCGGGCTGGAGGTCACCTGGACGCAGGAGCCGACGAAATGGACCAACCTGTATTTCGACAATCTGTTCGGGCATGAGTGGGAACTGACGACCAGCCCCGCAGGCGCGAAGCAGTGGGTCGCGGTCGGCGCGGCGGAGGACGTCCCCGACGCGCACGACCCGTCGAAGAAGCATCGCCCGACGATGCTGACGACTGACCTCTCGCTGCGGCTCGATCCCGAATATGAGAAGATTTCGCGCCGCTTCCATCAGAATCCGGACCAGTTCGCCAAGGCATTCGCGGAGGCGTGGTACAAATTGACACACCGCGACATGGGGCCGCTCGTCCGCCTGCTCGGCCCCGAGGTTCCGGCCGAACCGCGCATCTGGCAGGATCCGGTTCCCGCCGCCGATCACGCGACGATCGACGACGCGGATGCGGCGGCGCTGAAGGCGAAGATCCTCGATTCCGGCCTGTCGATATCGCGGCTGGTGAAGACGGCGTGGGCGTCGGCCTCCACCTTCCGCGGCAGCGACAAGCGCGGCGGCGCGAACGGTGCGCGCATCCGGCTCGCCCCGCAAAAGGACTGGGCGGTCAACGAGCCGGCCGAACTGGCGGCGGCGTTGGCGACGCTGGAGGGCATCCAGCGCGACTTCAACGCGGGCGGCAAGACGGTGTCGCTCGCCGACCTGATCGTGCTCGGCGGCAATGCGGCGATCGAGGCGGCGGCGAAGAAGGCCGGCCACGACGTGACCGTCCCGTTCACCCCGGGCCGCACCGACGCCACCGCGGAGCAGACCGATGCCGATTCGTTCGAGCCGCTGCAGCCCAAGACGGACGGTTTCCGCAACTACGTCGGCGAATCGTCGGTCTATTCGGCGGAGGAACTGCTGGTCGATCGTGCGCACCTGCTGACGCTCAACGCGCCGGAGATGACCGTGCTGTTCGGCGGGTTGCGCGTGCTGGGCGCCAACCACAATGATTCGGCGCACGGCGTGTTCACCGACCGTCTCGGCACGCTCAGCAACGATTTCTTCCGCAACCTGCTGACCACCAGCATCACGATGCGGTGGGAAGCGTCGCCGACCGACGAGGGCGTGTTCGTCGCACGCGATCGTCGCACCGGCGAACAGAAATGGACCGGCAGCCGCGTCGACCTGATCTTCGGATCGAATTCGCAGCTGCGCGCGCTGGCCGAGGCCTATGCCACCGACGATGCCGAACCTGCGTTCGTCGATGCCTTTGTAAAGGCGTGGACGAAGGTGATGGACGCCGATCGCTTCGAACTTCCCAAGACGAAGAACGAACCCGCCTTCGTCTGACACGTCGTTCCCCGCGGCGCGCACCCTCCCCCCTTGGCGCGCCGCAAACTTCTCCCCCCGATGCTCCGGCGTCGGGGGGAGGATTGTTTTGGGGCCGCCTCGCCCCTACCGTCGCGTCATGCGTAAACACATCCTGATCGTCCTCGGCCTGATCACTCTCGCGGGCGTCGTCATCTTCGTGTGGCTCGGCTGGCCCGACAAGGCGAAGGTCGATTTCGCCGCGGTCACCGGCGCACGGCCCAGCATCACCGCACCCCGCAGTCAGATGATCCCGACCATCAAGGTCGCCGATGTCGTCGGCTGGCAGAATGGCGCGAAGCCGATCCCCGCGGCGGGCCTGACGGTTCAGCCGTTCGCCGCCGGACTCGATCACCCGCGCTGGCTTTACCGCCTGCCCAACGGCGACGTGCTGGTCGCGGAAAGCAATTCCCCGCCGCGCAAGGCCGGCGGCATCACTGGCGCGGTGATGAAGTGGTTGATGGGCAAGGCGGGCGCGGGCGTGCCGTCCGCCAACCGCATCACCCTGCTGCGCGACGCCGATGGCGACGGCGTGGCCGAACAGCGCTCGGTGTTCATGACGGGCCTCAATTCGCCGTTCGGGATGACGCTGTTCCAGGGCCAGCTCTACATCGGCAATACCGACGCGCTGGTCCGCGTGCCGTACAAAGATGGCATGACGAAGATCACCGCCAAGCCAGAAACGGTCGTGAAGCTGCCCGGCGGCGGCAATCACTGGGCGCGCAACGTGATCGCGGGCGAAGACGGGCGGACGCTGTACGTATCGGTCGGATCGTCGTCGAACATCGCCGAAAACGGCTTTGACGCCGAACGCAATCGCGCGACGATCCTGCAGGTGTGGCCGAAGGAGAAAACCTTCCGCGTCTATGCCGCCGGGGTGCGCAACGCGAACGGCATGGCGCTGAATCCGACGACCAAGCAGCTTTGGACCGTGGTGAACGAACGCGACATGCTCGGGTCCGATATCGTCCCCGACTATCTGACCGCAGTGGAACTGGGCGATCACTTCGGCTGGCCGTGGTATTATTGGGGCGGCTATCCCGACAAGCGCGTCGAGCCCGCCAACCCGCAATTGCAGCAATATTCGAAGCGCCCCGACTACGCGCTGGGGCCGCACGTCGCGGCGCTGGGGCTGACGTTTGCTGACGGCCTGAAGCTGGGCGGACGGTTCGCTAGCGGTGCATTCATCGGAGAACACGGGTCGTGGAACCGCGTGCCGGTGTCGGGGTACAAGGTGGTGTACGTGCCATTCGACGCCAGCGGGTGGCCGACGAAGGGCGCAAAGCCGATCGACGTGCTGACCGGGTTCCTGAATGCGGACGGCAAGGCGCAGGGCCGCCCGGTCGGGGTGATCGCGGACAAGACGGGCGCGCTGCTGGTGGCGGACGATGTGGGGAACGTGATCTGGCGGGTCAGCACGGGCGCGAAGGTGGCGGCGCGGTAAAAGGACGGGAATAGGATACCGCCGCGGCAAAGCCGCGTCGTCGGACGCGCCGGCCATCACTGGCCGGCTCGCCGTCCCAGCTTGGCCGTCTCGCGCGCAGCTTTGCTGCGCACGTGCGGCTTGGCGCTACTCCAGCAGTTTCGGCCCTTCGCGCTGCAACTTCGCGCGGATCTTGTCCGCGAACAGCGCCATGAACTGCGGCAGGTCGAACATCGCGTGGACGTTCGCATCTTGCACGTCGAGCCGCGCCGAGACGCGCTGCCCCAGCCCTTCGACTGTGAAATCCAGCGTATCGCCGGTCCAGTGATGCGCGGTCACCGAACCGCCGGGGACGAAATCGGCGAGCTTGCCGAACCCCTCCCCGATCCGCCGCTTCGCCTCTGCCCGGCCCAGCTTGTGCGGCAGGTCTACTTCGATCGGTACGCTCATGCCGCACTCTCCGTGGCGAACAATCGGGAATCGTCTGCGAACGCCTTGAATTCCAGCGCGTTCCCCGACGGGTCGCGGAAGAACATCGTCGCCTGTTCGCCCGTCTGGCCCTTGAACCGGATGTGCGGGGCGATGCCGAAGCCCACACCGGCTGCTTCCACGCGGTCCGCCAGCGCCTGCCAGTCGTGCATCGTCAGCACGATGCCGAAATGCGGTACGGGCACGTCGTGGCCGTCGACCGGATTGGTGACGCCCGCTGGTTTCGCAGCGGGATCGAGATGCGCGACAATCTGATGACCGTGGAAGTCGAAGTCGATCCAATGGTCGCTGCTCCGACCCTCGCGGCAATCGAGGATGCCGCCGTAGAATGCGCGCGCGGCGGCGAGATCATGAACCGGGAAGGCGAGGTGGAACGGGCGGAGTGTCATGCAGACGTGATACACCGTTCCTGAAGGTCCGTCACGCCCTATGCGCCGAACCTAATTCCACCCCGGCGAAGGCCGGGGTCCAGTTTCGACCTCTCATCGGGTGCGCGAATCGCTCACCATCAAGCGCGGTATACCTGGGCCCCGGCTTTCGCCGGGGTGGGCTGACATGCGGCGACTTGTTCCCGCAACGCGCCCACGGCAAGGAGCGAAAGTGTCGATCGTAACCCGCTATCCAGCCCTCGCCGCCGTTCTCATCGGCGCCGCCGCCGCGTGCGGCTTCGCGCCGCTCGAATTGTGGCCCCTCACGCTCATCGCCGTTGCCGCGTTGCTGTGGCTGATCCACGATGCGCCGACGCTGAAGCAGGCGCTGTGGCGTGGGTGGGCGTTCGGGGTCGGACATTTCACGATCAACGACAACTGGTTCCAGCATTCGTTCGAGTTCCAGGACAAGATGCCGCCCGCGCTCGGCTATTTCGCACCGTTCGCGCTGGCGCTGTACCTCGCGGTCTATCCCGCGATCGGGGCGGGGCTGGCGTGGCGTTTTCGCGGACGGACACCCGACGCGGCGTATGTCCTCACCTCCGCCGCGGCGTGGATCGCGACCGAATGGCTGCGCTCCACGCTGTTCACGGGTTACGCGTGGGATCCGCTCGGCGTGATCTGGCTGCCGGTGCTTGGCGTCGCGCGACTGTCGACCATTGTCGGCACTTACGGCCTGTCGGGGCTGACGATCGTCGCGAGCGGCGCGTTGCTGCTGCTGGCGAACAGGCGCTGGACCCTGCCCGCGATCAGCGCCGCCGTCGCCGTGATCGCCGCGATCGCGCTGGGCGGCGACCGCACGCCGCCGTCCGACCCCGCACTCCGCCTGCGCGTCGTCCAGCCCAACGTCAGCCAGGATCAGCGCGGCGAAAGCGACGGCGAATTGCTGCTCGCCAAGATGTCGGCGCTGTCGGGCAGACCCGGCCCCGTCCCGCGTCTGATCCTGTGGCCCGAGGGCGTCGTGCGGGACTATATCGAGGACGGTTATCCGGCCTACTCCTATGGCGGGGTCAGCCCGCGGCTGATCCGCTGGCGCATGGCGTCGCTGCTCGGCCCGCGCGACCGGCTGATGACCGGCGGCACGACGCTGCAGTTCGATGCGAAGCTCGACGCGGTCAGCGCGACCAACGCGGTGTTCGCGGTCGATCCCCAGTCGAAGATCGTCGGCCGCTACGACAAGGCGCATCTGGTGCCATACGGCGAATATCTGCCGATGCCGTGGCTGCTCAAACCGCTCGGCCTCGCCCGCCTCGTTCCCGGCGATTTCGATTTCATTCCGGGGCCGGGTCCGCGTGCGATCCCTCTCCCCGGCTTCGGCGCGATCGGGGTGCAGACCTGTTACGAGATCATCTTCTCGGGCGAAGTCGTGGACGAGGCGCGTCGCCCACGGATCATCTTCAACCCGTCGAACGACGCGTGGTTCGGCACGTGGGGGCCACCGCAGCATCTGGCGCAGGCGCGGATGCGCGCGATTGAGGAAGGGCTGCCGATCGTCCGCGCGACGCCCAACGGCATCTCCGCGGTGATCGCAGCCGACGGCCGCCTGCTCGCCACCATCCCGCACAAGACCGCGGGCGCGATCGACATCGCAATGCCCCAGCCGCTGCCCCCGACATTATTCTCGCGTCTCGGCAATTTGGCGGCGGCGATCGTCGCGCTATTGCTGCTCGCCGTGGCGGTTGCCATCCGGCGGCGCGCCCGGTAAGGCTGATATAAAGCTTTCTTTATATCAGCTGCGGAGTTTTCATGCGCAAGTCGTTCCTGTTCACCAGCGAATCGGTTTCCGAAGGCCATCCCGACAAGGTCGCCGACCAGATCAGCGATTCGATCGTCGACCTGTTTCTCGGCAAAGACGCGCAGGCGCGCATCGCGTGCGAGACGCTGACGACCACCAACAAGGTCGTCATCGCTGGCGAAATCCGTGGTGAAGGCATCATGGACACCGCAGGCAATTGGGCGCCCGGCGTCGAGGCCGAGATCGAGAAAGCGGTGCGCGATACCGTGAAGCGGATCGGCTACGAACAGGACGGATTCCACTGGGAAACCTTCGATTTCTCGAACAACCTCCACCCGCAATCGGCCCATATCGCGATGGGCGTCGACGAGAGCGGCAACAAGGATGAGGGCGCGGGCGATCAGGGCATCATGTTCGGCTATGCGACCGACGAGACGCCCGGCCTGATGCCCGCGACGCTATACTACAGCCACAAGATTCTTGAGCGGCTGGCCGCGGATCGCCATTCGGGCGCGGCCCCGTTCCTCGAGCCCGACGCCAAGAGCCAGGTCACGCTGCAGTACGAAAACGAAGTACCGGTCCGCGCGACCGCCTTGGTGGTTTCGACCCAGCACGCCGCGGGTTATTGCGAAAAGGGCGACAACGCCGACCCCGCGAAATACGCCGTGCTGCGCGACTACGTGATGGAGGCTTTCCGCGACATCCTCCCCCACGGCTTCATCACCGACGAAACGAAGGTGTACATCAACCCGACCGGCCAGTTCGAGATCGGCGGGCCGGATGGCGACGCGGGCCTGACCGGGCGGAAAATCATCGTGGATACCTATGGCGGCGCGGCCCCGCACGGCGGCGGCGCGTTCAGCGGCAAGGATCCGACGAAGGTCGATCGCTCGGCTGCGTACGTCGCGCGCTATCTGGCGAAGAATGTCGTCGCGGCGGGCCTCGCGCGGCGCTGCACGATCCAGCTGAGCTACGCGATCGGCATCGCCGAGCCGCTGTCGGTCTACGTCGACACGCACGGCACCGGCACGGTCGACGAAGCGACGCTGGAGACGGTGCTGCCGCAGCTCGTCCGCCTGACCCCCAAGGGCATCCGCGAACATTTGAAGCTGAACGCCCCGATCTACGCCAAGACCGCTGCCTACGGTCACTTCGGGCGCGAGCCGGAAGGCGATCTGTTCACGTGGGAAAAGACCGATCTGGTCGACAAGCTGAAGGCAGCCGTCGCCGCCTGAACCCAACCGCTTGCGGCGACCAAGAATCCTGCCGGTGCACCGGTGCACGGGTGCACCGGCGGGATTTCTGTCTCGATCGTCTCACTGTCAAAGGCCGTTGTTGGTGGTTAGCTGCCCTTCCGTGGCTCTCGTAGCGAAGTATACCTCTCCGGCATTGATTGAGAACGATAGCGCCCCCCGGGCCGGTAAGGGGGCAGCAGATCAACCAATCTGAAAAGCGACCGGATCATCAAGCGATAGAACAGGAAATCGGCGGCCAGCAGCATGACGAGAACAGCCGCACCGATCGTGATCACAACCGCCGTGCTCAAGCTTGCTCTCCTACTACGAGTCCCTACATACCGTTAGATCGTAAGGACTGCTATAGGGCGTTCCCAGCCGCGGACCCGCCACTTTCCTACAGACTGGCGCCCGTGTTATCTCGCACGGAATGCTAGCTTTTGCGCTGTTTCACATTGTCGGTCAGGATCACTCGGAGGACACGTTTCGTGTGAACTTGTGTGAACTTTGGAAGAATCCGGGTGCACATTCGGCCGGGATTTAGGCCAAGCCGACGAGCGGTTGAACGTCGCGGTCCCGAACGTGGTCGACCCGGTTTCGCCCGGCGCAGAAAGTCCCTAGAGCGCGGTCGATGAACGATCCGACGACGATCCGCCGCCTGTATGGCCGGCGACAGGGCCATGCGTTGCGACAGGGGCAGGCTGCGCTGGTCGAGGATCTGTTACCGCGTGTGTCGGTACCCGAAACCGGCGCGCTCGACGCTGCCGTGCTATTCGGCGACGATCGCCCGCTGCAGGTCGAGATCGGCTTCGGCGCGGGCGAACATCTTGCGGGGCAGGCCGCGGCGCATCCCGGCACCGGCTTCATCGGCTGCGAACCGTTCCTGAACGGCGTGGTCGGCGCGCTCGGGCATATCCGCGATGGCGACCTGTCCAACGTCCGTCTGCATATGGGCGATGCGCTGGAGGTGCTCGAGCGCCTGCCCGACGCCAGCCTGTCGCGCGTGTATCTGCTCCACCCCGATCCGTGGCCGAAGGCGCGTCATGCGAAACGCCGGATGGTCAACCACGGCCCGCTCGATCTGATCGCGGCAAAGCTGAAACCGGGAACCGAGTTCCGGCTCGGCACCGACGACCCGACCTATTGCCGCTGGGCGATGATGATCATGGGCGAGCGCGACGATTTCGTGTGGCAGGCCACGTGCGCGCAGGATTTCCTCACCCGCCCCGCCGACTGGCCCGAAACGCGCTACGAACGGAAAGCGCGGCGGCACGGGCATGAGGTCTGGTACTTCCGATACCTGCGGATTTAGGCCAATGGCTTAGCGTTCAATTTCAATCTATATCAATAACTTACGCCGAAACGCGCCGCCGCCTGCCGCCGCCCGTTTCCGCTTCGGTGATTGCTGGGTGATTACTTTTCTGGTACATGAGGTTCGTCATGGCCACCGGAAAAATCACCAAGCGGACCCTCGACGCGCTTCAGGCAGGCACCGTTACCGGCTTCCTCTGGGATGACGAACTGAAGGGGTTCGGGCTGAAGATGAGTGCGGGCGGCTCGGCGTCCTACGTCGTCCAGTATCGCATGGGCGGACGGGAGGCGAAAACACGTCGCTACACGATCGGCGGGCATGGCTCGCCTTGGACGCCCTTCACCGCTCGCGAGGAAGCGACAAGGCTCCTTCGCCTCGTCGATCAGGGCATCGACCCGGTCGAATCTGATAAGCAGCGACGCCGCGAGGCTGTCGATCTGGCGTTTTCAAACTACGCCGATCGGTTTGCAGCGAGCTGCAAGGGCAAAGGATGGTCGATGCTCGTAGCTCGATCGCTGCAACTCCACGTCAAGCCGGTGCTAAGGGACAAGGCCCTCCCCGCTATCACTCGTATCGACGTCGTTGCCGTCTTCGATCGCATGCCGCGTGAGCAGGCAGCCAATCGCCGCAACGTCTTCGCCGTGGTGAGGCGCCTGTTTCGATGGGCAGTGAGCCGCGGCGACATTGATAGAAGTCCGATGGAGGGGATGGAGACGCCAAAAGCGGTCAAGGCTCGCGAACGGTGGCTGAGCGATAGCGAGTTGGCGAGGGTTTGGATGCAGGCGCCGGAGTGCCATCGATGCTTCGGACCGATCGTTCGGCTGCTGATTGTCACCGGCCAGCGCCGAGAGGAGATCAGTGGTCTTCACTGGCAGGAACTGGACCGGGCGGAGCGCGAAATGCGGCTGTCAGGCGATCGAACCAAAAATGGCGAGCCGACGACCATCCCTCTCAACAATCTTGCTATCGCTGAGCTCGATGATGTGGCCGGTGATGAAAAGTGGCCAAGTCGCGGCCGTGTGTTTCCGACCGCCACAGGTGCCGCGTTCACTGCACATGCCAAGGGCAAAGCTAAGCTCGACAAGCTAATCTCAAAAGACGGGGGCAACCTTATGTTGCCGTGGCGTCTCCATGACCTCAGGCGGACGCTCGCCACAGGATTTCAGAGGCTTGGAGTTCGGTTTGAGGTGACCGAAGCGGTGCTCAACCATGTCGGTGGTTCGCGGTCAGGGGTGGCAGGGATCTATCAGCGTCACGACTGGAAACCTGAAAAGCGTGAAGCGCTATCGATTTGGAACGATCACCTGTCCCGCGCCATCGAGTCAGCTCGAAAGTAGCCCGACATAAGTCCGTAAGCTGGTCGCGAGTCGCGTTCTAGCAGCGCCCCGCGCGACTTCAGTTCGAATCCTTCCGGGCTCCCCACACAGGATAAACATAACGAATATGTGTCGCCGTTTGTACTACCATAGCGCCGCATCCCAATGCCGCTCTTTGCACGGTCGTGCCTCTTGGCGTCTATTCCGCTACGATCATGTGAGAACCTAAAACCCCGACGTTGCCGGCGTTCTCGATACGAGAACGATGTGTTCACACGGTCGCCGCCGACGCGCTCTCCACGGCTTGCTAGGCTTGCGGGACAGAAGATCGGGAGATGATCGATGAACACGCTCTATTACGCGCCGGGCGCTTGCTCGCTGTCGGTCCATATCGTCCTCGAATGGTTGGGCGAGCCCTATGAGGCGGTGCGGGTCAATCCGTCCGACCCGGAATATCAAAAACTCAACCCGGCTGGCCAGGTCCCCGCGCTCGACACAGGTGACGGCGCCCCGCTGACGCAATGTTCGGCGATCCTCGGCTATTTGGCGCACACCCACCCCGATGCCGGGCTTGCGGGAGACGAAACGCCGCTCGGTCAAGCCTATCTCGGGCGCTGGTCGGCATTCTTCACCGGCGACGTCCACCCGGCGTTCTTCCCCGTGTTCATGCCCCAGCGCTATACGACGGCCGACGACGAAGCCTCGCTCGCCAAAGTGCGCGAGGCCGGAACCGCGCTCGTCCGCAAACGGCTCGATCTGCTTCAAGCGCATCTCGACGGCCGCACGCATATCGTCGGCGACACCCGAACCTATGTTGACGCCTACTCGGTGCCGATGATCCGCTGGGCGTCCTCGATTCTTCCAGGGGGTCTTGCCGATTGGCCAGCGGTCAAATCCCATCATGAACGGATGCTCGCGGACCCCGGAGTCGAGCGGGCAATGCGCGACGAGGGGCTGATCGAAAGCTGACGTGGCCGCAACGACCGCGCAGACCGGGCTTCTGGCCCCGCTAGCAAACCGGACGTTCGCAGCGCTCTGGGTGGCGAGTATTGTATCGAGCGTCGGAACCGCGATGCAAACGGTCGGGGCGACCTGGACTCTGGTGCAGACCGGCGCGAACCCCGCGCTGGTTGCCGCACTTCAGGCTGCCGGCTCGGTGCCGCTGTTCTTGGCCGGGCTTCCGGCGGGCGTCCTTGCCGACATCGTCGATCGCCGAAAGCTGCTCATCGCCGCCAACCTCTGGGCGGCGGCGGCGGCCGCCGTGCTGGCGGCCCTGGCGTTTGCAGGCGCGGCGCCGCCGTCAGTGCTCTTGGCAGCGACCTTTGCCATCGGCTTGGGCGCGGCGTTCTCCGCGCCGGCATTTCAGGCGATCGTCCCCGAACTGGCGAGCGGCGACGGGCTCGCGCCGGCCGTGGCGCTCAACAGCATCGGTATGAACATCGCGCGCACCATCGGTCCGGCGCTCGGCGGCGTCACAGTGGCAGCCGTCGGAGCGCCTGCGACCTTCGCGATCAACGCCGCCTCGACCCTCGCTGTCGTCTGGGCGCTTGCGGCGTGGCGTCGGCCCCCGGAGCCGCGCCGCCTGCCCCCGGAGCACTTCCTCGGCGCGACGCGGGCGAGCGTGCGATACGCCCGACATGCGCCCGGCGTTCGCCGGATCTTGCGTCAGGCGATTGTTTTCTTCGCCATCGCAAGCGCACCATGGGCGCTCCTCCCGTTGATCGCTTCCGATCGTCTCGGTCTCGGGGCGAGCGGATACGGCACGCTCCTTGGTGCACTCGGCGTCGGAGCGGTGGCGGGTGCACTCATGCTTACGAAGCTGCGGAAGCTGTTCGGGACACGCCTCCTCGCTACGGCAAACATTGTCTGCGCGGCAGCCTGCGGCGCGCTGGCGGTCGTTGCGAGCGAGGCGCTCGCCATGGCGGCGGTCGCGCTGTTCGGTGCAGGCTGGATCACCGTCCTTACCCTGCTGAACGTGGGCATTCAGAACGCTGTCGCGGGCTGGGTGCGCGCCCGCATGCTCGCGCTTTACGTGGTTGCCTATTTTGGGGCGTTCGCCGCGGGAAGTCTTGTCTGGGGGAAGCTTGCCGACCTGGTCGGCGTCCCCGAAGCGTTGATCGTGGCAGCGGTTGCCGGCTTGGCCGCAGCGCCGCTGCTGGCGCGCCTGTCTATCGGAGGAACCGACCTCGACCTTTCGCCAGCCGCTTCACAAGAGCCTGGCCTGATCCTCGCGCCCGGCGAAGATCATGGCGCCGTGCTGGTATCGACCGACTATCGGATCGATGCCGAAGAGAGCGAAGCCTTTGGGTCGGCCATGGCTGAGCTGCGTGAAAGCCGCCTGCGCACAGGCGCCTTCGCTTGGCGTCATTGGACCGATCCTGCCGACCCGAGCTTCCACCGCGAAAGCTATGTGGTCGAAAGCTGGACCGAGCATATGCGGCAAACCGATCGGCGAACGGTTGCAGACGCAGCGGCGGAAAGTCGCGTCAACGCAATGGCGGGGAGCGCGGCCAAAACTACGTTGCTGCGCGAGCGAAGCAAAAGCCGAGCAGACTATGCTTGACCGCTTTGAAGACCTGCGCACGTTCGTCGCACTCGCGCAGACCGGAGGCTTCGCATCGGCCGCGGACCGGCTCGGCATCGTCAAATCGGCGGTCAGCCGCCGCGTCCGGGAAATCGAGGAGCGTCTTGGCGTTCGCCTCGTCCAGCGCACCTCGCGCAACGTCAGCCTGACCGAAGCAGGGCGCGGCTATGCCGAACGCGCTCGAGCGATCCTCGCCGAGCTTGAGGAAATGGACGAGGCGGTGCGCGGGGCCAACGACAGCCCCGAAGGCACTTTACGGATTAGTGCTCCGGTCAGCTTTTCCATTCACTGCATGGCGCCAGCGATCGTCGAGTTTCAGCGTCGCCATCCCGGCGTTGCGATCGAACTCGACGTCAGCGACCGGTTCGTCGACATTGTCCACGATGGTCATGATCTCGCGGTGCGGATCGCCGCGCTGCCCGATTCCGATCTTGTCGCGCGCCGGATCGTCACAATCCGGCATGTCGTCTGCGCGAGCCCTGCCTATCTCGCGGCGCAGGGCCGGCCGGAGCAGCCCGAAGACCTGAGCCGTCACCACGGAATCGAATATTCGCTCAAAGTCTCCGATGCTTACTGGACGTTCAAGGAGGGAATGGTCGCGCGCCCCGCCTGCATATTGCGGGCGAACAACGGCGACACCCTGCGCGAAGCCGCCGTCGCCGGTGCGGGGCTGATCTACGTTCCGACCTTTATCGTCGCCGACGCGGTCGCCCGCGGCGCGCTCGAAACGGTGCTCGACGAACACGTGCGCGAACCCATCGCGATGCACGCCGTGTTTCCCGCCGCGCGCCACATGCCCGCGCGGCTGCGCTTCTTCATCGACTTTCTGGTCGAGACGTTCGGCGACAAGCCCGCCTGGGACCGCGTCTTCGAACGCGGAGCCCGGCCATGACGGTCGCTGCGTGGTCGACCGCCGCGGTGTGCGTATTGTTCGCAGTCTCCGCGGTTCTCGTCTGGATGGCAGGCGCGCCACTTGCACGGTCAACCGACGCATTATCGCTGCAGCTGGGACTTGGCGAAGCGCTCGGCGGGCTGCTGCTGTTGGCAATCGCGACAAATCTACCCGAGGTTGCGATCGTCCTGTCGGCTGCGGTGCGCGGCGATCTGTCGATGGCGGTCGGAAACGTGCTCGGCGGCATCGCGGTGCAGACCATTGTCCTGGTCGTTATCGACCGCTGGGGCGTTCGCGCGGGAGCCCCGCTGGCGACCCGGGCAGCAACGCCTGGTGTCCAGATCGAGGCGCTGCTGGTGATCGCCATGATGGCGGCGACGACGCTCGGCGCACTCAGCGTGGCCGGCCCACGGTTCGGGGCCTTGAGCGTAGGAGACGTGATCGTTCCCGCTGTGTGGATCGCGGGCGTGGCGCTTCTCGCGCGAATGCGGCCCCACGGTCCGCCGACCGATCCCGCAGCAAGAAAGACACGCGCCAAAGCTGGCGCGATGTTCGCCGCCGCGTCGCTGGCTACGCTTGCAGGCGGGGTCGGCCTGGAGGCAGCCGGGAGCGCGCTCGCGGTTCGGATCGGATGGGAAGGCGCCTTGTTCGGCGCGACCGTTCTTGCCGCGGTGACCTCTCTACCGGAAATCACGACCGGGATCGCCGCCGCGCGTCAGGACGAACATGAGCTGGCCGCGAGTGATATTCTGGGCGGCAACGCCTTTTTGCCGGTCCTTCTGACCGCCGCGTCAGTTGTTGCTGGGGCATCGGCGTTCGCGTCGATTGGACCGGGCCTGCTCGTGCTGTGCGCGACGGGGGCATTGATGACCGCAGCGTTCGCCGCGGCGCTCGCGGCACGGACGCAGCGCCGCTTGTTGGGGGTCGGACCTGAGGCCTTCCCGATGATCGCGATCTACGGCCTTGGCCTCATCTTGTTCGTTTCGGTCAGTCGGCAAACGGGGTGACGACCCCCAAGAATATGAAAGGACGACGGAATGGAGAAGGAAATCTACGAAGGCCCGAACGTCGACGTCACGTTCGAAGGCAGGCGCTGCATCCATTCGCGCATGTGCGTGCTCGGTCGCCCCGATGTTTTCGTTCCGAACGCCGACGGCCGCTGGATCCATCCCGAACGTGCAGATGCGGGAGCTCTGGTTGAGATCGCCCATTCCTGCCCTTCGGGCGCGATCGGTTATGTGCGCCGCGACGCTGGGCCGCCCGAACCCGCGCCGGTCGTCAATCTGATCCGTTTGCGCGAGAATGGTCCTTACGCGTTTCATGCGCCGCTCGAGATCGCGGGTCGTCCCGAGGGTATGCGGCGCACGCTCTGCCGCTGCGGCGCTTCGCGTGCGAAACCCTTTTGCGACGGCAGCCATCACGAAGCTGGGTTCGAAGCCACCGGGGAGCCGCCGAGCCGGGAATCCGAAGCTCTGCCCGTCCGCAACGGCCCGTTGACGGTGACGCCGCTTCCCGACGGACCGCTCAAGGTCGACGGCGCATTGGAGCTGGTCAGCGGCACAGGCCGGACGATCGATCGCCGGGACAGCGCGTTTCTGTGCCGATGCGGCGCGTCCGCGACCAAGCCATTTTGCGACGGAAGCCACAAGCGAGTGGGATTCAGCGACGCCGCCTGATCGGGCACGCCATTGGAGATGATATTATGGGCATGTTGATCGATGGACGCTGGACGCAGGACGCGACGCGCAATGCCGGCGCCTACAAGCGTCCGGACACGGTCTTTCGCGAACGGCTCACCGTGGACGGCCGCCACGCTCCCGACAAAGGCCGCTATCACTTGTATATCTCGCTCGCGTGCCCCTGGGCGAGCCGCACCAACATGGCGCGCACGCTCAAAGGGCTGACGGACGTCGTCGGCATGTCGATCGTCCATCCCGACATGCTCGAAGACGGCTGGACCTTCGCGCCGGAACCGGAGCCGCTGTTCGGTTCGCAGTTCCTCCACCAGATCTATGCGCGGGCGGCGCCTGACTACACCGGCCGCGTGACGGTGCCGGTGCTGTGGGACCGCGAACGCGACACCATCGTCAACAATGAATCCGGCGATATCGTGCGCATCCTCGACGAGGATTTCGGCGCTTGGGCGGACCCGGCCTATGCGCTTCGCCCCGCTCACCTCGCGCAGGAGATCGATGCCCTGCAAGACCGCTTGTACGAAACGGTCAACAATGGCGTTTATCGGGCGGGGTTCGCGGGCTCGCAGGAGGCATACGAGGCGGCGGTCGTTCCCTTGTTCGACATGCTGCGCGAACTCGATGCGCGTCTCGCAACCCGTCGCTTCTTGATGGGCGATACGCTGACCGAACCTGACATCCGCCTGTTCACCACCTGCGTCAGGTTCGACGCGGTCTATCACGGTCACTTCAAATGCAATCTCGCGCATCTGTGGGATTTGGAACATCTCTCGGGCTGGCTGCGCGACGTTTACGCGCTGCCGGGCATCGCCGAAACGGTCGATCTCGAGCAGATCACGCGCCACTATTACGGCAGCCAGCGCTGGGTGAATCCGAGCGGCATCGTGCCACTTGGCCCGCCGGTTGACTTCACAGCGGCGAGCGGCCGCACGCATCTCGGAGCCCCATCATGACACGTCACCCCGAACATTGGCCCGCTCTCGATTACGCAAGTTGGGCGGACACGCTCGCAACGCTGCATTTGTGGACGCAGATGGTGGGCAAGGTGCGCCTCGCGCACGAGCCCTGGCTCAATCACAGCTGGCACGTCCCGCTTTATGTGTCGGCGCGCGGCCTGACGACCTCTCTGGTCAACGGCGCAGGCACGCCGTTCGAAATCGAGTTCGACTTCGCGGAATCGCATCTGCTGCTCCGGACGGCAGACGGCGGGCGCGGCGGGTTCGCGCTGGAGCCGATGAGTGTCGCGGCGTTCCACGCTAATCTGATCAGCGAGCTGCGCGCGATCGGACTCGATTCCAGTTTCGACGGGCGCCCGAACGAGATTGCCGGCGCGGTTCCCTTCGCCGAGGACGTGAGCCACGCCGCTTATGATGCCGCCGAGGTCCGGCGATGGTGGCGCGCCATTCTGTCCATCGAGCGCGTGTTTAAGCGCTTCCGGACCGGCTTCACCGGCAAGGCAAGCCCGGTTCATTTCTTCTGGGGCAGCTTCGATCTCGCCGTCACGCGCTTTTCCGGGCGTAAGGCGCCGCTCCATCCAGGAGGCGTGCCCGAGCTCCCGGACGCGGTCGCGCGGGAGGCCTATGATCGCGAAGTCAGCAGCGCCGGATTTTGGCCTGGGGACGCGCAGAATCCGCAGGCAGCGTTCTATTCCTACGCCTATCCGGCACCCGACGGATTTGGCGAAGCGGACGTCCGGCCCGGCGAGGCGCGGTTTTCAAAGGAACTCGGCGAATGGCTGCTTCCCTATGACGCCGTTCGATCCGCGGAGCACCCGGAAGAAGCGCTCATGCGGTTCTTGGAAGACAGTTTCGAAGCGGCTGCCGGTTTGGCCGGATGGGACAGGGATCAGCAATGTGAACTGGGTCGCCCGCGACGGCCACGGGCGTCCACAGCTCGTAGCGGTTGATTGATGCGGCCTGATTCCCGTCGGATCGGTCTGCGAGCGTCCGAAGCGGCTCCGCTTAGGCAGGCTCGAGGAACCGCCCCGAACGCAAATCCTCGAATGCCTGCTCGAGGTCGCGGGCGCTGGCCATAGCGAACGGACCTGCCCGGAAGACGGGTTCGCGCAGTGGCCTCCCTGCGATCAGCAGGAGCCGGCCGCCGGCATTGCTCGCAATCGACACTGGACCGTCGCCGGAAAGTATGGCGGTCCCGCCGTTCGGGATGGCGGTGCCAGCAATCCTGGCCTCGCCGTCGAAGACATAGGCAAAAGCCGAGTGTCCATCGGGAAGATCGATCGCGAACGATCCGCCCGCGTCGATCGCCACGTCGAGATAGGTTGGTGACACGGTGCGCTCCGGGGCCGGTCCGCTCTTGCCTCCATAGGCGCCGGAGATCACGCGCACCCGGTGGCGGTAGCCCTCGACCGTCGGAATCGCGTCGGTGGCGAGTTCCAAATAGCTTGAGCGGGTCGCCATTTTTTCGGCTGCGGGCATGTTGAGCCAGAGCTGAAAGCCCCACATCAGCCCATCGGACTGCTCGGGCATTTCAGAGTGGATGATACCGCGCGCTGCCGTCATCCATTGGACGTCGCCCGCGCCGATAACGCCATTCCCGCCCGTGCTATCGCGGTGGTGCATGCGGCCCGCCAGCATATAGGTGATCGTCTCGATCCCGCGATGCGGGTGCGGAGGAAACCCGGCCAGATAGGCGCCAGGGTCGTCCGAGCGAATTTCATCGAGCAAAAGGAAGGGATCGACAGTGTCGAGCGCGGCAATGGGCATCACGCGATTGATACTGACGCCTGCCCCTTCGGTCGCCGCTTCGCGCTGCACGATCCGGGCGACTGTCCGCCCCCGCTCCGCCTGAGACATGCTTTAGCTCCTTTGCCCCCGGCTACCACGCCGCGGCGATCGTGGCGGCGTGCAGATCAGAACGCTGCGTTCACCACAGCGTGGCTGATGTTTGCTGCCTCAAGAATGCATCGTGCAGCCTCGCACTATCCGCACCCGCTGGGAGAGACACGATGCAGAAACTGACGATCGCGGCGCTGTGCGCCGCTTCACTTGCCACCGCCGCGCCCGCCGGAGCGGCATCGCTCTCGTCGGTTTCGCGCATCACCTTCGGACCCGGTGACACGCTGTTCGCCGCCGATTGGAAAGGCGCATCGATCCACGCCATCGCACTGCCGCCAGCCGCCAAAAAGGCGGCGCCGCCGTTCAACATCCTCGATCTCGAAGGTGCGCTGGCCAAGGCGCTTGGCGGGGTGCGGCCGCGTGTCGTCGATATGGCCGTGCGGCCCGGCACCGGAGAGGCCTATGTCGCGGTCGAATACGGCGCGGCGCGGACCCCGGCCATTCTGGCGGTCTCGGCCGACGGAACGGCACGCCGCATCGACCTCAAGCCACTGCGCGAATCGGTCGCCCCGATCGGCGACGCGCCCACTGCGGGCGGCACGTCTTTTTGGGGGCGCATCCCGGCGCGCAGCCTCACCGTCACCGACATGAAATGGCACGACGGCGAATTGTTCGTGGCGGGCCTGTCCAACCAGACCTTCTCATCGACTTTGCGCCGGATGCACTATCCGTTCGACGGCCGTTCGACGACCAGCTCGATCGAGATGTATCACGCCTCGCACAACCAGATCGAAACGCGCGCGCCGATCCGGACGATGGCCTTCGCAACGCTCAACGGGCAGCCCCATCTCGTCGCGGCCTACACCTGCACCCCGCTCGTCACCATTCCGATCGCCGATTTGAAGGACGGCGCGCGAGTGACCGGCAAGACCATCGCCGAGCTGGGTTACGGCAACACGCCCGCCGATATGGTCTCGTTTTCCCAGACCGGACAGGACGGGAAGGTCACGCCTTACCTTCTGCTCGCCAACTACGAGCGCAGCGCGAACATGATCCCGCTCGACTCGATTGCCGCCGCGGCGGCGCAGCCCGGCCTGTCGAAGCCGGTTCCGTTCGGACAGATGAAAGGTCCGGAGGGCCAGCAGGTTCCGTTCGCCGGCGTCGTGCGCGCCGACAACCTCGACGACAAGTTCCTGCTCGTGGTCCGCAATAACGTGCAGCACGGCACGACCCAACTCGTCACTTTCGACAAGTCGTTCCAGTTCCGTCTCTCGGATTTCGTTTCCGAGTATAATTTCCCCTCCTATGATTATTCGAAGAGCGAGTTCCAGACTAAGTACATCAAGCCCGTCCAGGACACGTTGAAGAAGGAGGAGGGCTTCGCGGGCGACGTGAAGCAGTGATCGCGGCCAGTTTCCTCGCTTTGGCGGCTGCACTGGTCGCCATTCCTGCGACCGCCCAACCGGCGCCCCCCGACGCCCCCGTCGCACGTCCGACAGGGGCGTCGATCCCGGCGAACCTGCTGCGTCTGTCGATCGCCTTCGCACGGCCACCGGAAGGGCCGGTGCTCCCGCGCCTGTCGCTGGTTCGCGGCGACGGCAGCACGATCGAGGAACCGTTTCTCGATCAGGAATTGTGGTCGCCCGACGGACGAACCTTGACCGTGCTGATGCACCCCGGCCGCGTGAAGACCGGGCTTGCCGCAAACGAGAGCTTGGGTCGCGCCCTGATTCCGGGTGACGAGGCGTCGTTGATTTTCGACGGTCGGCGCATTGGCGGGTGGACGGTCGTTCCGCCCGACATCGCACCGCCCGATCCGAGCAGGTGGAGGACGACGGCGCCGCGAAGCGGAACCCGCGAGGCCGTCATTGTTCAACTGGACGAGCCCGTCGACGCGCTTGGCGACAACCTGATTGCGGTTCGCGACGCCGGCGGCCGCCGCGTTGGGGGGACGGGGCAACTGGTCAAGGGAGAAGCCGTATGGCGCTTTACACCGCGATCGGCTTGGCAGGCCGAACGCTATGTCGTGGTCGCCGCACCCGACCTCGAAGATCCGGCGGGCAACCGCCCGGGCCAAGATTTCGAGCATTCTCCTGGCGCGACGTCTTCCGTTCCCGACGGCCCAGCCTTCCAACCTACTGGCGGGAATAACCGGCCGTGAGCGCGCAGGACGAAGGTCTGATGACCGCCGGGCGGATGGAAGCGTTCAGCGACGGCGTCATCGCGATCATCATCACAATCATGGTGCTTGAGCTGAAGGCGCCGGAAGAAGCGGACATGCACGCGCTGCTGTCGACCTGGCCGATCTTCCTGTCCTACGCCTTGAGCTTCACCATGGTCGCGATCTACTGGGTCAATCACCACCATTTGCTGAAGACCTGCGCCCGGATCGACCACCGGACCTTGTGGCTGAACATCCATTGGCTGTTCTGGCTGTCGCTGTTCCCGGTGACGACGGCCTATATGGGCGAAACTCGCGGCGCACCGTTCGCGCTCGCGATCTATGCGGGCCTCTCGATGCTAGTGGCAACGGCCTTTCTATTGCTGCAACGTCAACTCTTTGGTTCAAACGCCCATGTCGAGGAGGTCAGCGCGTCGACCCGGCGGCGGACGATCAAGAATCTGGCGGCGATGGTGGCTATGGCGGCGGCGATCCCACTGGCGTTCATCAGCGCGCCGATCGCCGCTCTCCTGCTCGCGGTGCCGGCGCTCGCCTATTTCGTCCCGGATTGATCGTCAGAACAGGAAATTGGCGGTCAGCTTGGCGAAATCGACGTTCCGCCCGCCGACGCGCCGCATCGCGCTGCCGCTTTCGAAGTGCGCGGCTTCGAGCGATACCGACAGGTGGCGTGAGAACTGGTGAGACACCAGCCCTTGAACATAGCCGCCGATATGCCGGCCGGCTGCGGCTGCGCTCGCCGGTTGCGGCACGAGCGGAGCGAGATAGACGAGATCGCCGCTTCGCGTGCGCGCTAGGTCGGCGGCGCTGACACTCATTGTCGTCGCTTTTGTTGGCCGCGCGGACAAGCTCAGCTTCAGATGCCGGACGTTGGCGAGCGAGCCGATCGGCGCCTCGGTAAAATAATTGCCCTTGTAGAAAAGCGGGTTGAACGTGCCGACGCGGTTGTCGGAAGGATCGCGGTCTCCCGAGGCGAGGTCGAGCTGAATGCCCGCCCGCGGCGCCCAAGGCGCGCGATGGAACGTCCAGCCCGCGAGCGCGGCGATCGCCCAGGCCCGAACCGGCGTCCGATCGACTGTGCCGCGCTGGACCATGGCTTCGACATCAAAATCGAGATTGCCGACGCGGTCGGCAATGCGGGCTCCCCAGGCGGTCCGCCTCTCACGCCCCTCAACCGCCCCGAACCGCGCGGCGTCGCGGCGATATCCGTAGACATAAAGCGAAGTCCACATTTGTCCCGAGGTTCTGGAGGCATAAAGGCCGCGAAACGCGGAAGCATCGTTTGCGGCGTCGTCGAAGACGCCTGGCCGGTATCGGACGGGACGGCCGGCGAAAGCCGAGACGTGCACGTCACCGACCCGCGCGTTCAGCCGCATCGCGTCGAACGCCTGGCGGAGATTTGGTCCTTCGCGCACGCCGACGAACCGCTGCGTCGGATCGAACGCCAATTCCTGCCGTCCGGCCCGAATCACCCATTCGACCCCGCCTGCCTGCAATCGCCAATCGGCGAAGGCCAACTGAAGATCGAGCCGATCTTCATCTGTCGGGCCAGGGCCGCCCCGCCGGCCAATGGCAACCGCATTGCCGAGTTCGGCATAGATGCGTGCCTGCCCGACATGGAGGTCCGCGCCCAGATAGAGCCGATGCAGGCCCCAGACGTCGCCAGCATTGGAGAAAAGCGCATTGGACTGCCCGACGGCTTCTTCCCGTAGCTGGCCCGACAGCGTCAGATGCGCGCCACCATCGGTTCCGAGCGCAATATATTTGACGGCATCGAACGGATCGGTCCGAAGCTCTGGGTCGGCTAGCGCACGCCAATCTTCGAGCCACCGGCCGAGTTTGTAGGATGGCCGCTGAGCAGGCACGTCAGCACTGCCGTGTTCCGGCGTGCGCTCGAAATGATCGCCGGAGGACTCGCGATCGGCCGGACCGGGCGTCACGGGCATCTGTTGCTGAGCATAGGTGGCTTGGGCGATCGGCAGCATCAGCGCCGCCGACGAGAAACGCAACAGAACGAAGCGGACGGCGGGCGAAAGCATCGGCCGAGGCTAGCGTGTGCACGCGAGACCCATGAGCCGTGTTCACGAGAACGCAGCGTTGCCGTCTGAGCGACCTAGGCGGCCTCGATGAGCCCTCGGTCCCAAAACGGGTCGCCCGCATAGGTCTCGACGAGGAAATCGATGAAGGCACGAACCCGCGCCGATTGGTTACGGGCTGTTGCGTGAAGCGCATGCACGGCGATCGGCGGTCGCATGTGCCCAGCAAGAACGATCGCGAGCTCGCCGCTCCGCACCGCGTCGTGGACGATGAAAGTCGGAAGCACCGCGACCCCTAGACCGGAGACTGCCGCAGCTTTGACGGCGTCGCCATTCGCGAAGGCAAGCCGGGCAGAAACCGCGGGGACGATGCCATCGGCGAAGGTCCAGTAGTGCGCCGTATCGACGTTGGAATAGACGATACCCGGAAATCGGCTGAGGTCAGCGGGCGTTTCGGGGTTGCCGAGGCGCGCGAGCAGCGCCGGTGCGGCGACGCAGACGTGGCGGATCACTGTCAGCCGTCGGGCGATCAAGGCAGAATCGGCCAGACGGGCGATGCGGATCGCCAGATCGAAGCCGTCGCGCACCAGATCGACCATCCGATCGTCGGTATCGATTGCAAGTTCGACCACGGGGTGGCGGTCCAGGAATCTGCCGACGACTGGTGCCAGGCAATGGGTCGTGAACGAGACGGGCGCGGCGATGCGGATCACGCCGCGAAGCCCGCCGCCGATGCCTGATGCTTCCTCTTCGGCGTCGTAGAGCTGCGCTAACAGCGTCCGCGCACGGTCGTGGAAGACCCGACCCGCGTCCGTCAGATGCATACTCCTCGTCGTCCGGTCGAGCAGGCGTGCTCCGAGCCGATCCTCCAATTCGCGGACCCGTCGGCTGACCGCCGACTTGGCGATGTTCATCCGATCGGCGGCGGCCGCAAACCCGCCAGCTTCGACGACCGCGGCGAACACACGAAGATCTTCAAATCGATCGGCCAAAGTGCTTCTCCGGAACGGTGTCGAGCCTAAACCTGTCGAGGTAATCGTCAATCCCAGGAGAACAATGCGTGCTGCATTCGACACCTTTCGGAGAACGGTGGGGCGACTAGCGTGGCTGCGAAATCCTGACCTGGAGATGATCGTCATGACGAGCCAACCCCGCCGCGATCCCACGAGCGATCCTCTGCTGACGCCCGAAAACGCCGCGCTGGTGCTCATCGACTACCAGCCACCGCAGGTTAACACGATCCGCTCGATGGACAGCCTGACGCTGATCCGCAATGCGGTGGCACTCACGCAGACCGCCAAGGCATACGGCCTGCCGATGGTGCTCTCCACCGTTGGGGTCGAAAGCGGACTCAATCCCGACACCGTTCCCGAACTCAAGGACGCGATGGCGGGCGCGACGTGGATCGACCGATCGAGCATCAATGCCTGGGAGGACGCCGATTTCGTGAAGGCGGTCGAGGCGACCGGGCGCAAGAAGCTGATCATGGGCGCCCTGTGGACCGAGGTTTGCCTGGCCTTCCCCTGCACCGACGCACTGCGCGCGGGCTACGAAGTCTTCGTGCCTGCCGACGCGGTGGGCGGGACGTCTGTCGCGGCGCACGAAAGCGGTCTGCGGCGCTGCGAACAGGCGGGCGCACAGCCGGTCTGCTGGATAGGCGTGCTATGCGAATTGCAGCGCGACTGGGCGCGCGCCGAGACGACCGAGGCGATGGTCAGTATCGGCCAGGCCAATGGCGGTCCGTGGGCGACAGAAATCGCGCTAAAGCAGTTCGCCTCGCAGGGCCTCAAGACCGTCTAGGAGGGCGACTATGCCGCAATCGAGTTACGCTTCGCCCGCCACGGCTTCGTGGTTAGCCCGCGCGGGCGCTATCGCATACGGTATCTGGGCGCTGCTGCATTTCCAGGCGGCTTGGTCGGTGTATCAACTCGGACAGTCGATGCCGGAGGGCATGGAGCGCGGGCGGGTTCTGCAGGATGCGTGGAACCTGCTGTGGTTTTCGATCATCGCGATTCTTGCCGCAGTCGGTTTGAACTGGCGCAACGATGTCCGCGGCTGGTGGATCAACTTAGCAGCAGTCAGCGTCGCCGACCTTGGCTTCATCTTCTTCGTGCTGATGCCGGGACATGTGCCGATGTGGCCCGGCTTGGCAGGACCAATATTTTGGATTCTGGGGTTGGGCTTTTCTACGGTCGCCCTGTTTAGGCAACGATCATAGTTTGTTTTGATAGCAGCGCCTGTGCGTGGACAGTGCAGAGTTTTTGCTCGAGTCTATGTGATGTTCGTGCCGATGTGATTCCTGAGATCTATTCGGGCGATACAAAGCTCACGTCTCGGTGCGTGACATTTCGACACGTCGAACCCGGGGCATCGAATGTCGTTTGATATCCGTCAGCTCCGCTACGCTTTAGCGGCAGCTGATCATGGGAGTTTTTACCGTGCTGCCCGCGCACTCGATATTGAGCAATCGACGCTGAGTCGCGCCATACTCAAACTGGAGCGCTCGATCGGGATGCCGATTTTCGATCGCTCACGAGCGGGCGTGACCATAACGCTGGCAGGCGGCAGCTTTCTTCGTAGCGCAAAGACGATGGTCGCGACGGCGGACAAGATGGTGGCGATGATGCGAGCGGCCGGACAGGGCCGCGCCGGTGGCCTTAGACTCGGGCACAACAGTTCTGTCTCCGCAGGCAATCTGCGGGCGACGCTGATAAACTGGCGTGAGGCGCATCCTGATGTAGAGATCGAATGCGTCGAAGCCGACCGCAGCGTCCTCCTCGCTGGCTTGGACACCAGAGAGATCGACATCGCGATACTCATGGGTGCGGCCGGCCATGACGGCTTTCGTTGCGAGCCATTATGGAGCGAGCGGATGCTAGTCGCATTGCCCGCGTCGCATCCGCTGGCGGAACGCGACGTGGTTCACTGGACGGATCTTCGCGGCGAGCGGTTCCTGCTGCCTGCCGCCGATCCCGGCCCGGAGATACGAGACATGGCGCTGGGGCGTCTGGCAGTCTCGGGCAGCAAACCCCACATCCGAATGCTCCAGTCGAGCCGCGAGACAGTGCTAAGCGTTCTCGGCGGCAGCGCCGTCGTGAGCATCGTCTGCGAGGGTTCTACCGGCGCGCGCTATCCTGATGTCGTCTATCGACCGATACATGGCGAGCAGGGGCCGGCCCTCACTGGCTATTCCGGTTGCTGGCGCGATGACAACGGCAACCCGGCGCTGCGCCGTTTTCTTGGATTCATCAAGGCGCGCTATGCCCTGTCTTTTGATTTCTCGCAGCAATTCCAGTAGATTAAAGTAGGTCAGTCGGGGAGTTACCGCCATGTCGCAAGGCAAGACAGTTATCGTCGTGCTCGTCACTTTGCTTGTCGGTTTCGCGGGTGGATTTTTTCTGCGGCCGGCCATCGCGCCGACCCAGCAGACAGCCCCCGTCGCCATCCCGTCTCCTGTAGCTGCGGCACCAAGCGAGGCGCGCGGCACGCAGTATTTCGTGGCGAATATCGACGAGGCGCGGCAGGTCGTCGCCGGATGCCGCGATGGCTCGGTGCGGGGTGGCGAATGCCTGACCGCCGAAGAAGCGATCATCAAGGTCGACGCGCAGGAGCGCCGCAAGCGGTTCTTGGGCAACTGATGGCACTGCGGTTGCTCAGTCGTTCGAGCCGCTACGACGTCGCGAAAACCCTCGGTCACTTGTCATGAACTTCGCCAACATGGGCGGAACGAGCTTCTCCGGCGGAACCGGCTCACCGCCCGTCTCGGCCGCGAGAGCAGCGGCGTAGGCGACGAGATCGCGGTGAACGACGGCGGGCAGTTCGACCGTCAGCTTGATGGGTCGGTCGTCGGCCAACGGCCCCAGCTTCAACTTCGTCATCGCGTTCCTCCGATCGGTTCGAGCACAAGGTCGCGGGTGAGAATCACGCGAAGCGGATGGCCGGGCCGGATGGTGAGCGTCGGCTGCACGTTGAGTTGCCGCCGCACGATCTGCTGCCCGGTCTGATTGATGGTATCCTGCGAGCCGCGCCGCAGGGCGCGGGTCAGGTCGTTCTCGCTATCCGCACCCAGCTCGGTCCCAACCCCGAGCAGCGTCGAAACGGCCGCCGCCTTGAGCAGATCGCCCCAATGCTGGTTGACGCGGTCCTGTAGGCCCGCGAATCCCGCACCATCGGCGCCGGGCTGACGCTCGAGAACGATCGAACGGCCGTCCGGCATGATGAGTCGGTCCCAGGCGAGCAGTACGCGGGTCTGCCCGGCGGCGATCTCGCTGTCATACTCGCCGATCAGTCGCGCGCCTTGCGGAATGAGAAGGATGCGTCCGGTAGGGCTGTCATAGACGCTCGCCGTCACCTGCGCGGTGATCTGGCCGGGCAGGTCCGAACGGACGCCGGTGACGAGCGCGGCCGGGATAATGCTGCCGGCCTGCACGATGTTTGGCGATGCTGGTGCCGTAAGCCGCTCAACGCTGACGGTGCGCTGGTTGGCTGCCTGCGCCATGAAGGCGCGCTTGCTGGCTTGGTCGCCTTGCGCCGTCTGCTGCGCCGGTTCCTGCGCGGAAGGCGCCGGCAAGCCCGGCGTCGAGACCGGCTCCGCACCCGCTCGCGCGCCGCCGCTGCCAAGAAAGACCGAGCTGGTGCGGGCCGCATCGCGTTCCTGCGCCGCGCGCTGCCGGGCGGCTTCCACCGCCTGCGCGCGCGGATCGGGCGGGCCGGGCTGCGCGCCCATCGGCGGCACGGGAACGTCCTCGCCGCGCTGTTGTGCCGACACGATCGGGCGGCCGAGGTCGCCAGGAAGCGGTGGGCCGAGCCGGGGCGCCTGGGCATAGTCGCGCGGCCCGGACGTGATCGCCTCGGACGTGGCGCGGTTGTCGGTGTTGTAGAGTTCCTGCGCCGTCCTCTCGCCCGGTGTCCGCAGCGCATAGATCAGCGAACCGCCGATGCCGAGTCCGGCAGCGACGCCGACGACGGCGAGCGCTCTACGGGAGAGCCGCATGACGCGAGGCGGATCGCCGCGAAGCTGGAACGCGGCCGGATCAGGGCGAGCCGACTGCGGGGCGGGCCGATCCTCCACGGGCGGATCATGGCTGTCGGTCACGGCCGCCCCCTTCGTCCATCGTCGCGCACGATGCGGACACGCTGCTCGGTGCGCCGATCGCCCAGGCGCAGCTCGGCGGCGGCGAACAGGCGATCGACCACCATGTAGCGGCCCTGAACGCGGTAGTTGACCAGCTCCGCGTCGCCGGCCGCGCCGGTCACGAACAGCGGCGGCATCTCGCCCTGCGAGATTTCCGCCGGAAACTCCACGAACACCTGCCGGCCATCGTCGAACGCGCGAACGGGCTTCCACGCCGCGCGGTCGCCTTCGATCCGGTAGCGGAAATTGAGCGCGGACACGTCCACGCCGGTCGCCGCTGGCGCAGCGGCAGCAGCGGCCGCGTTGCGGCCCTGCAAGGCGATGAGCTGGTCCTGCGGATAGGTCCAAGAGACCGATGCCATGTAGGTCGTCGGGGTCGCGCGCAGTTCGAGATGATAGGTGCGCCGATCTGTGTTGATGACCAGGTTGGTGGCGAGGTCGGGCCGGGTCGGTTTGACGAGGATATGCACCCGCGCCGCTGGCCCGCTGCCGCTGATGGTATCGCCGATGATCCAGCGCACGGTGTCGCCGGCCGCGACCGGCCCCGGCCCGACGAGCTGTTCGCCCTCCTGTAACGCGATGTCCGTCACTTGGCCGGGGGCGGCATAGACCTGATACAGCGCGCCGTCGGTCCACGGATATTGCTGGATGGCGTTGAGGAAGCCGTCGCGCACCGGCTGGATGCGCGCGGCGTCGTTGGCGTCGCCGACACGGCGGCGCGGATCGGCGGGTTCCGCCCGCCGCGGACTCTCCGTCACCGGCTTCAACTGGCCGGGCAGCGGCAGTGGTTTGGGGATCGTCACAATCTCGACGGCGCGGGGCGGCTCGGCCGCGGGCGTCGCCACGATCGCCGGGGGCGGATCGTCAAGGGCAATCATGGGCGGCCTGGCCGATGTGGTGGCGCAGCCGGCGAGCGTGGATGCGGAGATGAGCAGCGCGGCCGCGGCCGCGCGGCGGATGGGTATGCCGGTCATTGCGACAACTCCTTCGACCAGTTGAGGGCGTTTACGAAAACCCCGAGCGGATTCTTGCGCAGGGCGTCGGGTGTGCGCGGCGGCTGGACGACGATGGTGAGGATCGCCGACCAGCGCTCGGTCGCGGCGAGGCTGCCATCCTGATAGCGGCGCTCGATCCAGGCGACGCGGAAGCTGTCGGACGATGCCCGGATGACGCTGGACACTTCCACCGCAACCTGCACCCGCCCGACATTGGCGAACGGATCGTTGGCCCGCGCATAGTCATTGAGCGCAAGCGCGCCGCGATCTGTCGTGAAGTCGTAAGCCCTGAGCCAGTTCTGACGGACGATCACCGGATCGGCCGGGATGGCGCGGACCTGCTCGATGAAGCGGGCGAGATGGAACGCGACCTGCGGGTCGGTGGGACGATAGCCGGCCTCAGCCGGCGCAACGGCTTGGGCTTCGCCCAGCCGATCAACCTGCACGACCCAGGGGACGACATGGCCGCGCGTCGATTGCCAGACCAGGCCGCCAGTCAGACCGCCCGAGAGCGCCAGCGTGCCGAAGAAGGCGAGCCGCCAGTTCTTCGCCTGTACGCGCGCCGAGCCGATGCGGTCGTCCCATGCTTGCGCCGCGCGTTGATAGGGTGTGGCCGGCTCGGGCGTCTGGCCGTAGCGGATGCTCGGTCGCTTGAACATGGATCAATCCTTCTGGCTGGTGTCGACGGAAGCGCCGCTGCCGCCGCCATCGCCGGAGCGCAGCGTGTGGGCGGCGATGGTCGCGCCGTGGGTCATGGTCTGGCGGTTCTTCATCGCGGACGCCCAGGCGGGCGCGCCGGTCGGCGCGTCCGGCGACGGCGTGGAGCTGCCGCCCGAAATGGTCCCGCCCGTGGCGGTGACGGTGGCGCGGCCGCCGGAGCGGTAGCTGTCCTTAAGCGAGGCGGCCGCCTTGCGGAGCGGCGACATGGCAGCGCCGACCGCCGCTTGACCGACTCCGGCAGCACCGCTGGTCACTGCGGCCGCGCCGGTCTTGCCGGCGGAGCCGAGCGCATAAGCGCTGTTGGCGGCGCCAGACGTGAAGGCCGCGCCTCGCGCAGCGCCGCCGATTGCACCCGCCGCCGCGCCAACACCGAGGCGGGCGGCAGCGGCGCCACCGGCGAGCGCGCCGCCGCCAGCGAGCACGGTTCCCGCCGCAGCCCCTGCGCCCAGCGCCGGGCCGCCCGAAACGATGCCATTGGCGATCGACGGGCCGAAGATGCCGAGCCCGAGAAGGCACAGTGAGGCGAGCGCGACGGCCAGCGCGTCCTCGATGCTCGGCTGCGCGCCGCCGAACCCGGCGCGGAACTCGTCGAATAAGGTCGAGCCGATGCCGACGATGACGGCGAGCACCAGCACCTTGATGCCCGACGAGATCACCAGGCCCAGCACGCGCTCGGCCATGAAGGCGGTCTTGCCGAATAGTCCAAACGGAATGAGGACGAAGCCGCACAGCGTCGCCAGCTTGAACTCGATCAGCGTGACGAAGAGCTGGATCGCCAGAATGAAGAAGGCGAGGATGACCAGCAGCCAGGCGATCAGCAGCACCGCGATCTGGATGAAGTTCTCGAAGAACGCGACCCAGCCCATCAGGTCTGAAATGGATTCCAGAATCGGCTGACCCGCCTCCAGACCCACTTGGGCGACGCGGCCCGGCTGGAGCAGTTCGGCGGCGGTGAAGCCGGTGCCCGATGCTTTGAGGCCGAGCCCGGCGAAACTCTCGAAGACGATGCGTGCCAGGCTGTTCCAGTTACCGATGATGTAGGCGAAGACGCCGACGAACAGCGTTTTCTTGACGAGGCGCGCGATGATGTCGTCGCCCTCTCCCCACGTCCAGAACAGGGCGGCCAAGGTCACGTCGATGACGATCAGGGTGGTGGCGATGAACGCCACCTCGCCGCCGAGCAGGCCGAACCCGCTGTCGATGTAGCGGGTGAAGACATCCAAAAAGCGATCGACGACGCCGGTGCCGCCCATATCAATTCTCCTGTGGGGTGGCGCCATCGGCGATGCGGGCAGCGGGACGCGCGCCGGGCGCGAGGAACCGGCGGCGGTTCTCGGCCCAGGCGCGCAGGCAATCAGGGTCGCTCGCCCCGGCCGCGCCGATCGACTGGCAGCGGCGCAACTCGATCAGCAGCGGGTCCGTCGCCGATGTCTCGGCGACGGCCGCCGGCCCCGCGCGCGGTGGCTCGGGCGGACGGCTCATCTCGACCGCCGTCATCGTGATGGCGATGGCGATGAAGACGACGGCGCCGATGCGCGCGAGGAGCTTGCTGTCCATGACGATCAGTCGTGGAACATGCGGGCGTTACCCGGCTGATAGCCGGTGGACCGCGTGAGGAAGCGGCGGAGCCGTTCGCGGCTCTCGGCTTCGACGGCGGCGTTACGCGCCGAGTCCAGCGCCTGCGCCCGACCCTGCGCGGCGAGCAGCGCCGTCAGGTCGGCGAGCTGCTGCGATTGCAGCGCCAGAAGCTGGTTGCCCGCCTGCGCCGCCTGAAGCGCGCCCGTCGCCGACTGGCTGGACGTAACCAGGCCGTCCATCGTCGTGCGCGCGCCGTCGATGTTGCCGACGACACCGGCCTGAACGCGAAGCGCGTCCTCGAACGCGCCGACGCTATCCTCCCAGCGGGCGTTGGCGTTGGCGACCATCTGCGCGTGGGTGCCGGTGAGCGCCGCGCCCTTGTAGCGGCCGTTGAACACCTGCTGGACGTTCTGCACGTCGTAGGCGATGCGCTGCGCCTCGCCGAGAAGCTGCTGGGTGCGCTGCACCTGCTGCTGCAATTGTTGGAGCGAGCTGAATGGCAGCGAAGCCAGGTTGCGCGCCTCGTTGATGAGGCTGGTCGCCTGCTGCTGGATTTGCTGAATCTGGTTGTTGACCTGCTGGAGCGACCGGGCGGCCGTCAGCACGTTCTGCGCATAGTTGGTCGGATCATAGACGATCCCGCCGAACTGAGCGTACGCCGGCGTGGCGGCGGTGATGCCGATCATGCTCGACGTGGCGATGGCGCCGGCCAACATGGCGCGGCGCAGAATATTGGGTTTCATGGGGTCATGTCCTTCAGGGCAAGGGGGAGCTGGCCGGCATCTTCCCGGCGACCGGCCAGCGGATCGGGTTGGGGTTCGGGAAGAAGATCGACCGCCCAGGCCAGGCCGCGATGGCGCAGCCATTCGGCGGCGAAGCGCTCGCGGCCGTGGGTCTCGACGAGCTCAGCGATGCGGAGCTGGTCGGTCTTGGAAGACGCCGCGGCGAAGGCCAGCGCGATTTCGCCCAGCCCCAGCTCGAACAGCCGGTTGCCGCGCCGCGACTGGCAGTAATAGTCGCGCTTGGGCGTCGCCCGGCTCAGGATTTCGATCTGGCGGGCGTTGAGGCCGAACCGCTCGTAGATGGTGGCGATCTGCGGCTCGGCCGCGCGCTCGTTGGGCAGGAAGATGCGCGTCGGGCAGCTTTCGATGATGGCCGGCGCGATATTCGAGGTTTCGATGTCGGCGAGGCTCTGCGTGGCGAACACCACGCTGGCGTTCTTCTTGCGCAGAGTTTTCAGCCATTCGCGGAGCTGCGCTGCGAAGTCCGGGCTGTCGAGGACCAGCCAGCCCTCGTCGATGATGATGAGCGTGGGCGAGCCGTCCAGCCGCCCTTCGATCCGGTGGAACAGATAGGACAGGACGGCGGCGGCCGATCCGGCGCCGACCAAGCCTTCGGTCTCGAACGCCTGCACCGACGCCTCGCCGAGACGCTCTGCCTCCGCGTCGAGCAAACGGCCCCACGGCCCGCCGATGCAGTAGGAGGCGAGCGCCTGTTTGAGCTGCTGCGACTGCAACAGCACGGCCAGCCCGGTCAGTGTGCGCTCGCCGATCGGCGCGGACGCAAGTGAGCCGAGCGCCGACCATAGGTGCTCCTTGGCCTGGGGATCGACCGCGACGCCTTCGGACGCAAGGATGGCCGCCAGCCATTCGGCCGCCCAAGCGCGTTCGGCCGGATCGTCGATTCGTGCCAGCGGCTGGAGCTGCACGCCGTCGCCGGTCCCATCGGCGAGCATCCCGCCGAGATCCTGCCAGTCGCCGCCCATGCTGATCGCGGCGGCACGGATGCTGCCGCCGAAGTCGAAGGCGAAGATCTGGCCGTTCTCGTAGCGGCGGAACTGCATCGCCATGAGGGCGAGCAGCACCGACTTGCCGGCGCCGGTCGGCCCGACGATCAGAGTGTGGCCGACATCGCCGACGTGAAGGGAAAACCGGAACGGGGTCGAGCCTTCGGTCTTGCCATAGAGCAAGGGGGGCGCACCGAAATGCTCGTCCCGTTCCGGCCCCGCCCATACTGCTGACAGGGGGATCAGGTGGGCGAGATTGATCGTGGAAATCGGAGGTTGGCGGACATTGGCGTAGGTGTGGCCGGGAAGACTCCCCAGCCACGCCTCGATCGCGTTCATGCCCTCGGGTATCACGGTGAAGTCGCGGCCTTGGATGACCTTCTCGACCAGCCGAAGCTTCTCGGCGGCAATAGCGGGATCGCGGTCCCACACCGTCACCGTGGCAGTGACGTAGGCCATGCCGGCATAGTCGGCGCCCAACTCCTGCAGGGCGGTGTCGGCGTCGGCCGCCTTGTTTGAGGCGTCGCTGTCCATCAGGACCGACGCCTCGTTAGTCATCACCTCCTTCAAGATCGCGGCGATGGACTTGCGCTTGGCGAACCACTGGCGGCGGATGCGGCTCAGCAGCTTGGTCGCATCGGTCTTGTCGAGCATGATCGCGCGGGTCGCCCAGCGATACTCGAAGGCGAGCCGGTTCAGTTCGTCGAGTAGGCCGGGGAACGTGACGCTGGGAAAACCGACGATGGTGAGCGTGCGGAGATGATGATCGCCGAGCTTCGGTTCGAGTCCGCCGGTCAGCGGCTCGTCGGCCAAAAGCGCGTCGAGGTGCATCGGCGTTTCCGGCACGCGAACGCACTGGCGGCGCGTCGAAACCGTGCTGTGCAGATAGGTCAGTGTCTCGGCGTCATCGAGCCAGCGGACCTCGGGCACGAAGCCTTCGACCAAGTTCAGCACGCGGTCGCTGCGATCGGTAAATCCTTTCAGCAGCTCCCAAGGATCGACGCCGGATGTGGAGCGGCCCTCGTAGAGCCAGCCTTCGGCGCGCGCGGCTTCCTCGGCCGGCGGCATCCACAGCAGGGTGAGGAAATAGCGGCTCTCGAAGTGCGCGCCTTCCTCGCGGAACTGCTCGCGGCGCTCGAACTCGACCAGCGACGACACAGGATCTGGAAAGTGGCCTTCCGGATAGTCGAGCGCGGGCGTGCGCTGTGCCTCGACGAAGATCGCCCAGCCGGACCCGAGACGGCGCAGCGAATTGTTGAGCCGCGCGGTCGTGGCGACCAGCTCGGCGGGCGTGGCGCTGTCGAGATCGGGGCCGCGGAACCGGGCGGTGCGCTGGAACGAGCCGTCCTTGTTCAGCACGACGCCTTCGCCGACCAGCGCGGCCCAAGGCAGGAAGTCGGGAAGGCTCGCAGCTTTGCTGCGATATTCGCGCAAGCTCATCATGGCCGCATCCATGTCGGGTAGCGGAGGTGGCGCCGGGCCACGTCCACGAATTGCGCGTCGCGGCGGGCGGCCCAGACGGACAGTCCGTGGCCGACGGCCCAAATGACCAAGCCGGCGATCCACAGGCGCAGGCCGAGGCCGATCGCGCCCGCCAGCGTCCCGTTGACGATGGCGAGCGAGCGCGGAGCGCCGCCGAGCAATATCTGCTCGGTCAGCGCCCGGTGAACCGGGGCGAGGTAGCCGGCGATCGGTTCGGCCACGTCCGGCATCAGACCAGCGCCCCGCCGCCGAAGCTGAAGAAGCTCAGGAAGAAGGAGCTGGCGGCGAAAGCGATCGACAGGCCGAACACGATCTGGATCAGTCGGCGCGCGCCGCCAGAGGTATCGCCGAACGCCAGTGTCAGGCCGGTGATGATGATGATCATCACCGCGATGATCTTCGCCACCGGTCCCTCGATGCTTTCGAGGATCGACTGGAGCGGCGCTTCCCACGGCATCGACGAGCCGCCGGCATGGGCCGGAACGGCGAAGGTCAGCGCGATCACGCTGGCGGTGGCGGTGAGCATGGCGCGGCGTGCGCCATGCCGAAGGGCATGGATCATGGCAGGTCTCCGGGCTGGGGGGTGGTGAGCGGTGCGAGGCGGTAGTCACCGGTCGCGGGGTCAAGCCCTTCGACGCGGGCCAGCTCGGTCAGCCGGCGGCCGTGCGCGTCGCGGACCAGCACGGCGATCAGGTCGATCGTCTCGGCGATCAGCGCGCGCGGGACAGTGACGACGGCCTCCTGGATAAGTTGCTCCATCCGGCGGAGCGCGCCGAGCGCGGTGCCGGCGTGGATCGTGCCGACACCGCCAGGGTGGCCCGTACCCCAGGCTTTGATGAGGTCGAGCGCCTCGGCGCCGCGCACCTCGCCGATGGGGATGCGGTCGGGGCGCAGTCGCAGCGACGAGCGGACCAACTCGGACAGCGACACCACGCCGTCCTTGGTGCGCATGGCGACAAGGTTGGGCGCGGCGCATTGAAGTTCGCGCGTGTCTTCGATCAGGACGATGCGGTCGTTCGTCTTGGCGACTTCCGCCAAGAGAGCGTTGACCAGCGTGGTCTTGCCCGCGCCGGTGCCGCCCGCGACGAGGATGTTGGTGCGGGTCACGACGCCGCGGCGCAACGCCTCGGCCTCGGCCGCCGACATGATGCCGGCGTGCGCATAGTCGTCGAGCGTGAACACGGCGACGGCGGGCTTTCGGATAGCGAAGGTCGGCGCCGCGACGACGGGCGGCAACAGACCCTCGAACCGCTCGCCACCTTCCGGCAGCTCGGCCGATACGCGCGGGGATCGGGCGTGAACCTCGACGCCGACATGGTGAGCGACCAGGCGGACGATGCGCTCGCCATCGGCAGCGCTCAGCAGCTCGCCTGTATCGCTGATGCCTTCGCTGAGCCTATCGAGCCAAAGTCGGCCGTCGGGGTTCAGCATCACTTCGATGACGGCGGGATCGTCCAGCCATCCCGCGATCGACGGCCCGAGCGCGGTGCGGAGCATCCGCGCCCCGCGGGATTTTGCCTCGGATCGGATCGGGTGGATGGTCAACGACTGGCCCCTGCAAAGGACCGGGCGAACCGCCGCCCGGCTGTCGGGGCACATCAAGAGACGCAGGAACAGTCGGCTCGCAACAGCTAGTTTCCGGCGTAGTAAAGGGGGCGGTAGATACGTTGCCGAGGGCGGATTTGCTTCGCTGACGATGCGAGCGCGCCAAGCCTGATTGCCAATCGCCGAACGGCCTGCTCCACGACTCGATGTGTCGATTGCCGGCGAGAGATGAAACTGCCGTCTCGCGATGGGTAGCGCTAGGCCCATTGGGCAGCGCGCGGCGTCGCAGGTTCCGGAACGCTATCCCAAAACTACGGCGCGGCTTCCGCGTCCTGCGGCGAATTTGCAAAGCAAGCGATCAGCAGTTCGATAAGAACTCGTATCTTCCGCGACGGATGCTGACCCGGCGGGCGTACGACATATGCGCCCGCTGGCGGTGGCGGATAAGCGGTCATTACCGGCACCAGCGCGCCGGACGCGACATACTCATTAGTGAGGCCGTCAGGAAGCCACGCGATCCCGAGTCCGGCTGTCGCGGCGGCGATCAGAGCAACTGCGTTGTCTGCCTTGAAGCGACCCTGCGGATGAACCGTGACGATCTTGTTCCCATCCATGAATTGCCAGGTTTCGGTGCCCTGCATGAGTGCTTGATGATCAACCACCTCGTCCAGCGTCGCCGGCGCCCCGTGCGCCTTGATGTACGCGGGACTTGCGACGAGCTTGCCGAAGATTGGCCCAATTCGTCTTGCAACCAGGTTCGAGTCCTGCAGATAGCCGACCCGTATCGCGCAGTCATAACCTTCCGCGATGAGATCGACGAAGCGATCCGTATAGCAGGTATGAACGTGCAACTCCGGGTGCTGCTTTGCCATTTCCGCAATCACGGGGGCGAAGTGCGTCGGACCGAAGGAAAGTGGCGCAGCGATCCGCAAGCGTCCGCGAAGCTCGCCAGCGGGCAGGATCGTTTCTCTGGCCACGTCGATCTCGGCAGCAACCCTTGCCGCATGGTCCCGGAACATCGCCCCGGCCTCCGTCAGCGCCGCGCCACGGGTCGTTCGGGCAAGGAGCTGAACACCGAGCTCCGCTTCAAGCCGAAAAAGCCGCCGGCTGACGATCGACTTGGAGACGCCGAGCCGGCGGGCAGCGGGCGAGACGCCGCCGGCATCGGCAACTGCCACAAACGTCTCTAGCTCTTCGATATCCAACTTGGCGTTCCGTTTTCCGCGACACAGCTAGTCAGAAGGGGACGCTACCGCATCGCAAATAGGAATGACAAGGTTCGTCCAGGTGGCGCCGTGAAAGGCGCACGCCGTCAAACAACCAGTTCCAACGCATTATGACGGAGGATTGTCATGACCTTTCGCAACGGCCTCAATTCGCTTCTTCGTCCCGAAGATTCGGTGCTCGTCCTGATCGATCATCAGCCGTATCAGCTTGCAAACCTTAACAGCCACGATCCGCAGGCCGTAGTCAGCAACACGACGGCGCTCGCCAAGGTCGCCAAGGTGTTCGGGGTGCCCACGATTCTGACCAGCGTCATCGCTGCTCGCGGCGGCGTGATCTTCCCGCATATCACCGAAGTGTTTCCGGGCCAGGAGGTGATCGACCGGACCTTCATCAACACCTGGGAGGATCAGACGGTCGTTGACGCAGTGAAAGCAACCGGCCGCAAGCAGCTGATCATCGCGGGCCTTTGGACCGAAATCTGCGTCGCCATGCCCGCGATCCAGGCAGCGGGCGAGGGCTGGGACGTGACGGTCATCACCGACGCTTCGGGGGGCACGTCGATCGAGGCACATGAAGTTGCTATCCAGCGCATGATCGCGGCCGGCATCAACATGATGACGTGGTTGGCCTTGGCGTCCGAATGGCAACGCGACTGGGCGCGGACCGAGACTGCGACCGACCTGAACGACGCCCTAAAGTATCACATTGGCGGCAGCGCAATCGCCTATCTCTGGGAGCAGCAGCTGCTCAACACCCCGGTGCCGGCCGAGGCGGGATGATTATGGCGGGGATGCCGAGGACCATGAGCGATCTGCTCCGACCAGACTGATCGGTCATCGGGCTGCGTCGTCCCCGTTTCACCCGGCCGACTGCGTAAACCTGGGCGCAGCTCCGGTCGCCATCGCTCCCACGACTGGCGCTGCTCGGACCTCGCACTCCACCGCCACGTACAAAGGACTGTGAAAATGACGATGGAGCACTTTCCCATCGGACAGGAAATGGACGTCGCCTATCCGAATTTCGAGGTGAGCCTGACCCTGCTCTCAGCTACCCAACTACGGTTCGAGATCAAGGAAGGGCCGCTAGCCCGGACCGAGACCGTCGATATTCAGGTCGTTCCCCTCGGCAACAGCATCTTCGCTGTAAGTTGGCAGGAAAAGGACGGGGCGACCGTCACGAACGTCCAAAACTATGACCGCGGCCTAGTTCATTCATTCGCCACGCTGCCAAGCGGCGAGTTCATTCGGATGACCGGTCCGATCTCGGTAACCCGGCCCGCGCAACGGGTCTCGGACGATCGTCCACAGCGGAACAAGGCGTTAGTAATCGAGGCAATGACCTCGCTTTTCCAGCGCCATGATGTCTCGGCGGTGGAGCAGCACTACGCTGCCGACTACATCCAGCACAATCCCAGCATTCCGCAGGGACGCGATGCCCTGCAAACCCTCGTCGCCGGTCTGTCGCAGGACGTCTATTACGAGCCCGGGCTGATCGTCGCCGAAGGCGATCTCGTCGCCATTCACGGCCGCATTCGTGGTTGGGCGGACGTGCCGCAGGTCGTGGTCGACCTTTTCCGGATCGAAGACGGCAAGCTGGCCGAGCATTGGGACGTCCTGCAGGACGAGGTGCCAGTGACGATGGCCTTGGGCGGCGTCGCGATGTTCGATTCCGACGAAGGGCTCGCTCAATCCTTGCCGACTCCAAAGAGCAAAGGACGAAAGCCATGACGACGATCACGACGCAGGACGGCGCCCGGATCTTTTTCAAGGATTGGGGACCGAAGGACGCTCAGCCCATCGTTTTCCACCACGGCTGGCCGCTCAGCGCGGACGACTGGGACAACCAAATGCTGTTCTTCTTCGGCGAGGGCTATCGCGTGGTCGCGCATGACCGGCGCGGTCACGGGCGCTCCGACCAGACCGACACGGGGAACGACATGGACACCTACGCGGCGGACGTCGCGGAGCTTGCCCGAGCGCTCGACCTTAAGAACGCAGTCCACGTCGGGCATTCGACCGGCGGCGGCGAAGTGATCCGCTACGTCGCCCGCAGCGAGCCTGGTCGCGTCGCGAAAGCCGTTCTCATCGGCGCAGTGCCGCCGATCATGCTGGCGACGGAGCGATATCCGGGCGGCCTGCCGATGGCGGTGTTCGACAGCTTTCGCGAAGCGCTTATCCGCAACCGCGCGCAGTTCTTCCTCGAAGTCCCGACCGGCCCCTTCTACGGCTTCAACCGGGAGGGTGCGGAGGTCAGCGAAGGGCTGATCCGGAACTGGTGGCGGCAGGGCATGATGGGCGGCGCAAAGGCCCAGTACGACTGCATCGTCGCCTTCTCCGAAACAGACTTTACCGAGGATCTGCAAGCGGTCTCGCTGCCTGTCCTGCTGATGCATGGCGAAGACGATCAGGTGGTTCCGATCGACGCGTCCGCCCGCAAGGCGATCAAGCTGCTGCCGAACGGCATGCTGAAGACATATCCGAGCCTGTCGCACGGCCTGTTCGCCACCCACCCCGAACTCATCAACGCCGACCTGCTGGCGTTCATCAAAGCATGACCCGAGCCGACGGCCCGGCCCGGTCAGGAGAGGCAGTATGATTGAAATGGTGATTGAGCAGCGGCGTCGCGACCTCGGCGGCGGCCTCGCGGTGGGGCGCGTGCTGCCCTTTGCGAAGCGGCGCATGGTCGGCCCCTTCATTTTCTTCGATCATATGGGGCCGATGGACCTCGCGCCCGGCATTGACCGCAGCGTGGACGTCCGCCCGCACCCGCACATCGGCCTGTCGACCGTAAGCTATCTGTTCGCCGGCGAGATCATGCATCGGGACAGCCTCGGCTACGACCAAGCGATCCGGCCGCATGAGGTCAACTGGATGACCGCCGGTCGCGGCATTACGCATAGTGAGCGCTTCGAGCGCGCGCGGGCGCAGGGCGATCGCGTTCACGGTATCCAGGCCTGGGTCGCGTTGCCGGTTGAGATGGAAGAGACCTCGCCTTCCTTCTCGCATCATGCGGGGAGCGATCTTCCGCAGTGGAACGAAGCCGGGGTGGTCGGCCACCTCATCGCCGGAAGCGCCTACGGTCTGACGGCTGGCGCTACAACGCATTCGCCGCTGTTCTACGCGCATCTCGATATTGCGCGTGGCGCGATTGCGGAGATCCCCAGCGGTCACAAGGAGCGCGCGCTCTACATCGCGACGGGCACCTTAGAAGCGGATGGAAGGCGCTACGAGGCTGGCAGGTTGCTGGTGCTCGGCAAGGCTGCTTCGAGCGTGCGGGCGCTGGAGACATCGACGATCATGGTCCTCGGCGGCGAGCCGGTCGGCGAACGCTTCATCTACTGGAACTTCGTGTCGTCTTCGCAGGACCGGCTCGCGCAGGCGGCATCGGACTGGAAGGCGGGACGGATGAAACTGCCGGATGCCGACGATCAGGAGTTCATTCCGCTGCCGGACGAGCCGGCTCCGCCTGTACCGGCAATGTCATGAAGAGTCCGCCCCGAGGCTATCGCCGACGTATAATTTACCAGCGGTCAAAAGCATCATCGCCTCGCGCCGACCCCTTGTTCGAAAGATTCTCATCATGTCCCAACGGCAAGCAATCTTCCCGGTCAACCGCCACGAACTTTACGATCAGCACCGTTATTCCGCCGCGATCCGCTCAGGGGATCTCTTGTTCGTTTCTGGACAGGTCGGAAGCCGTGAAGACGGCTCACCCGAGCCGGAGTTCGAGGCTCAAACCCGGCTGGCGTTCCAGAACCTTGCGGCGGTGCTGGAGGCGGCTGGCTGCACGTTCGCCGATGTCATCGACGTGACTAGCTTTCACACCCACCCCGAGGCTCAGTTTGAAACCGTCATGGCTGTTCGCGAGGAGGTGATTGGTGATCCTCCTTATCCGAACTGGACAGCGGTCGGGGTGAATTGGCTCGCTGGATTTGATTTCGAGATCAAGGTCATTGCGCGCATCCCCGAATCTTGAGCCATGCTGACGCTGTACGACCCGCTCGTCCTGCTCGTCGCGGTCGGCAAATCGACAGATCTCCCTGCGCCACTCGTTTCCCATCGCCTCGCTGTTGAAATGCTCTTTCGGCGCTTCAGCCGCCCGCAGTCACGGCGCAACGGGTCGCACCAATGGAATAAAGTCCACTGAAGGAAACAAACAGAATGAAAGATCGACCCAGCTTGCACGCCCTTCAATCCACACTGTCGCTCGGTCTTGTCGCCTTGCTAGGCATCAGCCTGGCCGGCTGTATGTCGGGCGCCGAGCGGCGACAGGTAAATCTAGCGGAAGACGGGAACACCTGCTCGAGCTTCGGCGCACGCTATGGCTCCCCCGCCTATAATGACTGCATGCTCGCGCAGCAGCGTCGGCGCGACCTGAAGCAGATCGAAGAACTGGAGAAAACCCGCCTGACAACTGAGATCGCCAGAGATGCTCAAATCATGGCCGATCGTGCGCGCAAGCAGCGCTGCGATCGTGACCCGGACCGGCGCGAATGCCAGCGATGACCGTTGTCCGCGCTAACGCCGCAGTCCGGTACGGAAACAGCGCTGGAGACCCAATATTGTAGCCGAGCGGCAGAGGTCGAGACGGCCTTTGGCATCGTGCTCGTAGTGCGCGGCGAACTTGGATGGAGAGATCATATGAAATGGGAATATTTGGCGATCGAAGAGCGGCTCGACTCGGCCAAGCTGAGCGAGTTGGGTAGTCAGAGCTGGGAGCTAGTGACGGTTGTATCCCCCGGGCATTTCGTGCTGCACTATTTTTTCAAGCGTATGCTGAACGCGTAACGGCATTGTGCAAGATCACCCTATGGAAAGGGTATCCTCGCACCCGCGGTAGCCTTGCTGATCGGCAAGCTGCCAGCTGTTAGAATTGCCGAGGATCGGCATTGGTAGAGCTTGTTGAGCCAAATGTCAGCCTCATGAAGGTCGCCGCCCCTGAACAAGCACACTAGTTTATCCGAAAGGACGATCATTGACTTTCCAAGAGGAAATGGCCGGGTTCTTTGTCGAATATGTCGCAGCGTTCGCCCGTAACGAGCCCGACGCGCTCAGCGAGCTTTGGGACGCTGTTGGACTGTTCCCATCGCCAACCGGCAACTTCGCGATGCAACGGGAGGCGTTTCGTGACCACTGCGTGACGTTGATGGATTTCTACCGCGAGCAGGGCATCGTTCGGCCCGTGGGGGCGCTGCTTGCCGCGAATGAACTCTTCCCGAATGTCGCTCAAGCACGCTTGGCATACCGAATGCTCGGCGAGGGTGATGAACTCGTCGCCGAATGGGAGCACGTCTATATCCTGCGCCGTACTGACCGCTGGCGCGTTTCGTTGACGATCGCAGATGGTGAAATGGCAGCGTGGGCCGCCAAAGGCGCGGAACTATAAACTGCGGCCTGTATTGCGCCAGCCGCCTTCAACTCACTCATGTCGAGAAGCCGGGCGATACGGCGAAGAAGGTGGTCGCGCGGTACAGCCACCTGCGGTTTCTGCAGCGCCAGAAGGGTCAGAACCCCGACTCATAATGTCCGCTCTAAAGATTACCTAACTGCGTCGGCTTTGACCGCCTATCGGTGCTTTCTGAGGTGAGCTTTCACCCTGACAGACTTTCGTTTTCAATCTGGCGCATGCTCTTGTTTCGGCCAGACATCTTCCGGGATCTCGTCCATCAACGTCTTGCCGCTGGCGAAACGCCTGCCGAGCGTCTCGACAAAGCCCTCGTATCGTTTGCGCCCCTTAACCTGTGCGGCCGCCTGTTCTTCGTCTGGCAGCGGTGGGGTGACGGACAGCCAGAACCTCACGAACAGCGTTAGCGCTTCGGTCGTGAGCCCGGTGTTGCGCTCAAGCCGCTGGACCTGACGCGACAAGCGATCAAGCCGCCGGGCGAACGCCGCCTCCATCCGGTCGGCGCCGTCTGGCGAAAGGTAGGACGCCACGGCAGCCTCCACGATCGCTGAGCGCGAGATGCGGCGGCGGATCGCCAGCTCATCCACCTGCTTGGCGAGCGCGGGCGGGAAATAGACGTTGAGCCTGACACGCATGATTGTCCCCTACAGGTCGATACCGTCGCTCGGATCGAGCGACGCCTGCCGAGCGAGCCCCTGCATCCGGCGACGCACCGCCGCTTGCCAGGCCGCGTCGTCTTGCTCGTCGTCGACGATCGCGAACTCCTGGGCCGCCGGCGGCGGGGTCTCGGGCGCGATTGCGACATGCTCAGGCAACTCGGGCTCGCGGCGCAGCCCACCATTGGCCGCGTCCTCCGCGTCACGGACGATGCGCGCGACCTGCTTCGGATCGGCGGATGCCTGCCGCCCGGTCCAATCGTCGGGCCTGACCTTGGCCGCCTGCGGCGCTGGCGCCCGCGCAATCCGCTCGGACAGGCGGCGATCCTGGTAGTAGCGAGCCTTCTTCGCGCGGATCGGATGGACGCCCGCCACCATGACGATCTCGTCGTCGGGCGGAAGCTGCATCACCTCGCCGGGAGTGAGAAGCTGGCGAGCGGTCTCCGACCGCGACACCATCAGGTGCCCGAGCCACGGCGACAGGCGATGCCCGGCATAGTTCTTCATCGCCCGCATCTCGGTGGCGGTGCCGAGCGCATCCGACACGCGCTTGGCGGTGCGTTCGTCGTTGGTGGCGAAGCTCACGCGGACATGGCAGTTGTCGAGGATCGCGTTGTTCGGGCCGTAAGCCTTCTCGATCTGGTTGAGCGACTGCGCGATCAGGAATGCCTTGAGGCCGTAGCCCGCCATGAACGCCAGGGCGGATTCGAAGAAGTCGAGCCGGCCGAGCGCCGGAAACTCGTCGAGCATTAACAGCACGCGATGGCGATTGCCCTTGGGCGTCAGCTCCTCGGTCAGCCGGCGCCCGATCTGGTTGAGAATGAGGCGGATCAGCGGCTTGGTGCGCGAGATGTCGCTGGGCGGCACGACCAGATAGAGCGTCGCCGGCCGATCCCCCTCGACCAGATCCGATATGCGCCACTGACATGCTCGCGTCACCTGCGCCACGACGGGATCGCGGTAGAGGCCGAGGAACGACATGGCGGTGCTCAGAACGCCCGATCGCTCGTTGTCCGACTTGTTCAGCAGTTCGCGCGCCGCGCTGGCGACAACGAGATGCACCCCGGCATCGCCAAGGTGCGGCGTCGCCATCATCGCGGCCAAGGTCTGCTCGATCGTGCGCCCCGGGTCTGAGAGGAACCCGGCGACACCGGCTAGGGTCTTATCGGCCTCAGCATAGAGGACGTGAAGGATCGCGCCGACCAGCAGCGAGTGGGAGGTTTTCTCCCAATGGTTCCGGCGCTCCAGCGACCCTTCGGGATCGACCAGAACGTCGGCAACATTCTGCACGTCGCGGACCTCCCATTGGCCGCGCCGCACCTCCAGCAACGGATTGTAGGCGGCCGACTCCGCATTGGTCGGATCGAACAGCAGCACGCGGCCGTGCCGCGCTCGGAAACCGGCGGTCAGCGTCCAGTTCTCGCCCTTGATGTCGTGGACGATCGCCGATGCCGGCCAGGTCAGCAGCGACGGCACGACCAGGCCGACGCCCTTGCCCGAACGGGTCGGGGCGAAGCACAGCACATGCTCGGGGCCGTCGTGACGGAGATAGTTGCGGGCGAGCCTGCCGAGCATGACACCGTTCGGCCCCAGCAATCCGGCCGCGCGCACCTCCCGCTCGGTCGCCCAGCGTGCCGAGCCGTAGGTCTCGGCGTTCTTCAACTCGCGTGCGCGCCACACCGACATGCCGATGGCGACGGCGATCGACACGAACCCGCCCGACGCGGCGATGAACGCGCCGGTCTTAAAGATGTCGGGCGCATAGGCGTCGAAGCTGAACCACCACCAGAAATAGGCCGGCGGCGGATAGATGCGCCACCCGAAAGCCGCGAACCACGGCGGCCCCAGCTCGGGCTGGTAGGCGAGTGCGGCGGCGGTCCACTGCGTCGCGCCCCACACTCCGGCGAGCACGATCAGGAACACGATGATGATCTGGCCCCAAAGTATCTTGGTCGCGGACACGGAGTTCTCCTGATTCAGATGCCGAGGCCGCGCTTCCGGCCGAGCGTCCAGTCGATGCCGCCGCCGGCGCGGATGATTCCGGACACCTGACGGCCGAGCTGCTGTTCGAGGGTGCTGGCCCAGGGCACGAGCCGGAAGCCGAGGCCGTCGTCGATCATGGCGAAGCGGCCGGATGCGAGCGCAAGACGCTGGCGGACGATGCCGGCGATCTTCTCGCCCGACGCGGCGGGGCGGTAGGCAAGCCCGGTCTCGCCCGCGATCTTCGCGCCTACGGAGTCCAACTCGCGCTTCCGCAGCGTGTCGAGCATTCCGCTCTCGAACACCGCGCGGTCGCCGAAGCGACGCGCCAATCCCTCGCGGACGAGATGATCGGTGCGCGCGTCCATCGCTTTGCGCACCTCCGCGCCGAATCCGCCGTCCGCGACATCGGCGCCGCGCTCGATCAGACGATGGTCGAGCCAGGTCGCGCCGGGCGCCTTGACCTGTGCAGCAAGGTCGAGGTCCGACCGCGTGGCGAGGATCAGCGTCGGCTTTTCCTCGCCGGGTCGGCCGACGCCGCGCAGTTCGACGATGCCGCCGAGCTTGGGGCTATGCTCCAGCGCCTCGATGCCGGGCAGCCGGACATGATGTGTGCGGCCATCCGTTCCGTCGATAACGGCATAGGCCGTGCCGGTCAGTTCGTCGTGCAATCCCTTGTCGATCAGCCGGCCAGCGATCGGCTTCTCGGGCGGGCCGCTGACAACGGCGTAGCTGTCGAGCGGCCGGGTCTGTCCGCGATCCTTGAGCGCCGCGCCGATCGTGCGGATAATGTCGCCGCGGGTGCCCAGCTCGCGCAGCTTCGCCGCCGCGCCCTCAGCCACCGCCCATTGGCCCGGATCGCCCTCGGCCGCGAGCCCCATCGTCTCCAGATGCTGCAACCGGCCGATCATCAAGCGGCGGAGGCGCGGATCGTCCGGGCCGGGCCGCTCGGGGCGCAGGTCGATCACGCCCAGCTCGTCGGCGGAGCGCTGGATCTCGGAATCGAGCCGGGTCCAGCGCTCGGCCGTCACCTCGCGGTCGAGCGCGCGCTGCACCTCATGCTCCGGCTTCGGCCCTAGTTCGGCGAAGGCCAGGTCTTGCGCGCGCGAGCGGAGATTGTGGCTGATGTAATCGCGGGAGATGACGAGATCGGTGCCCTGATCGGTAACGCCGCGCACGAGCAGATGGACGTGCGGATTGTCGGTGTTCCAATGATCGACCGCGACCCAATCGAGCCGCGTCCCCAGGTCCGCCTCCATCTGACGCATGAGGTCGCGCGTGTATTCGCGCAGGTCGGTCAGCTCGGCGGCGTCTTCGGGCGACACGATGACCCTGAAATGGTGCCGGTCATCCTTGCACCGCTCGGTGAAACCGCGATCGTCGGCGTTGTCGCCGGCCGCGTCGAACATCCGCGTCGGCGAGCCGTCGCGGGTGACGCCTTCGCGCTTCAAATAGCCGACGTGCGCGGACAGCGGCGCCGAGCGCCAGCCACCCCGGCTGCGGGTGGTCACGGGCAGCATCTTGACCATGACGCGGCGGCCCGAGCCGAACAGGCGGCTGCGAGCGAACGCGGTGCGTCCCCGGCCGAAGGTCGATCGCGCGCCCCGGCGCGCGCCGCTGGCGCTGCCACGCCGGCCGCCGCTATGGATCGCGGCGACGCGGAGCACTTCGGCGACTAGGCCGCGGGCATTGCGGCCTTGCGCCTTGCTACGCTTGGCCTTGCCCGGCCGGACGCGGAACTCGCTGTCCTCGCTCACGGCAGGGCGGCCTTCGGCCGAAAATGGCCTATGGTGCCATTCGAGGCGTTGTTATTGCTGGATTTTCCCTTCCGCGCGGCACGCGCGCCGACCGACGCCCCCGCGTGAAGCCACGGAAAAGCCTTGGCTTTTCGGCTGAACGGGGCGCTGCTTATATCTTGCCCTCGTCTGTCTCTGCCGTTTTCCTCCTTCCCAGCGCCCTTTCTTCGGACGGATGAAGGGGGCGACAGGCCGATCATTGCGGTCGGCCCGCGCGGGCGCGGGACACGAACAGCGTGTCGGCCGGATCGCTGGAAGAGGGAGCGACGGAGCGAAGGTCACCCGATGTCGGTTGATCGGTCGGCAGTTCGGACGCAGCTTCTTCGCCGTCCGACTGCGCGGCAACAGCTTCCGCCGCGGTGCTGGCGGTGCGAACGAACAGCGCCGCACGACGCCATGCGAACGGATCAGGCGTAGCAGTCGCCGCCACCTCCACCGTGCCCGATGCGCCCGTGATCGGCGCGAGCCGGGCGACGTAGCCGACCGTTTCGGGCGGCAGCGGACGGCCGCGCGACAGATAATCGTCGTAGCGGCCCGGCCCGGCATTGTAGGCCGCCAACATCGCCCCGGCGTTACCGTAGCGGTCGTGCATCGCGCGCAGATACCCCGCGCCCGCCATGATGTTGTCGCGCACGTCGAACGGATCAGGACCGAGGCCGTGCCGCGCGCGAAGATCGGCCCAGGTCGCGGGCATGATCTGCATCAAGCCCATCGCCCCTGCGCGCGAGACGGCGCGGGAGTTGCCACCGCTCTCGACGCGCATCACGGCCCATATCCAAGCCTCGGGAATACCGAAGCGACGCGCGGCCTCGGCGACATGACCGGCATACGGTGCGATGGCCGTCGATCGCGCGGCCGGCATATCTTGCGCCAACGCCGGGACAGACGCCGCACCGCCGGACAGCAGGAAAACGGCAACAACGACCGCCGATCCGACTCTGCTCCACCGCCAGCCTGCCAGCGTGCTCGCTGCGGTAAAGGGTGCGCGCGAAGCGCCGGCCTTCGGCCGCCCTTGACCTTCGCTGCGCGCCCCGGCCGGCCTGCGACAGAGCGGGACGAAGGGATGAGACGGTTTTCCCGCGAACAGAGGGATGAGTGGGAAGCGCACGGGCTCAGTCCTGCTCGCGCGACTTCGGCGGGCGGTTCCAACGCAGCGACCAAGCCGACTTGTCGGCGGTGCTCTGGAACAGCGCGGCGCGGATCGGCTGCGCGAAAGCGGGATCGTCGATGCGCAGCGAGACGTAATCCCCCGCGCGTTCGCCGGTCTCGTTCCAGCCCGCGCCGATCTCCGGGCCTTCGCCATCGCCGCGGTGGACGCGCCAGTCCGGCGCCTTGTCGGCGTCGCTCTGCTCGGCGGGTACGATCGAGATACGAATGTCGAGCGTCGCCGTCTCGATGATGCCTTCGTAGCCGTTGGCGGTGCGGAAGAAGCTGCCGATCTGCATGGGAATCTCCTTTGGGTTGGCAGTTGGGAAAGCGGGTCAGCGCCACACGAGCGGCGCGGTCGGGGAGTCGCGGGTTAGGATCGGGACGGCGCGGCCGAGCACGGTCGAGGCGGGCAGCGGACCGAAATATCGACCGTCCATGCTGTCGGCATGCTCGGGGTTGAGCATCAGCAACTCGCCGGCGCGCAGCGTTCGGCAGCCTTGCCAGACCGGCAGCGGCCGGCCCCGGCCGTCACGCTGCCGGGCGACGACGACGGGCCGCCCATCGACGCTCACCACTGCGTTGATGCGGCACACGATCTGCCCTGGCCGCGCCGCAACATGCTTCAGCAGCGGCACGCGCTCGCCGAGATAGCTGCGCTCCGCCAGCCATCGCGCCAGCGCCGGTGTCGGCGTCACGGCGACCAATGCTCGGTTCGGCGGATCGGGAAGCGGCTCGATCCGATAGAGCCCGATCGGCGCGCTCGCGCTGGCGTTCCAGACGACGCGCGGCAGCGGGTCGAGCACCGCAATCGCGGCGCACGACGCGCCGAACAGCGACGCGGCGGAGGCCGTCGCAATAGCCCATGTCCGGCGGCTCATCGTTCGATCTCCCGGCGCTTGAGCCAGGCGCGATGGCGCTCCAGCGTGTAGGGGCGCGGCGGTTGTCCGGCAGCGATGCGGTTGTGGACGTGCCGCCAATGATCCGGCGCGGCGTCGCAGGGATCGACGCCGGCCGCCTCGGTCGCGTCGATCGCGGCGAGCACTTGGCTGACCTTGGGCCAGCCCTCGATCTTGAGCAGGATGTTCCCGCCCGGCCGCACGAACGGGAGCGTCGTAAACGGCTCGTTCGCGCCGACCGCGCGCACGATGTCGATGCGCGAGCTGACCGTGCCGTAGTCGTTCGCCGCCCAGCGGACGAACGCGAAGATCGCGCCGGGGCGGAAGCGGACGATGCGGCGGCGGCGATCGACGATCTCGTCGACCGCGACACGGCCGAACCTGATCCAGTGCTCGATCCGCTTCTCGATCCACGTCAACTCGACGCGGGTCATGCCGTCGTCGGACGGCTGGCGATGCCGCATGGGCGACGGCAGGACGGTCATCGCCGGCTCCGGGCGATGGCCGAATCCGCGCGCGGCATGAGGTCGTCCTGTCCCGGATCGGAGGTCGAGTGCTTGATGCCGATGTCGGCCCAGGCGCGCAGATCATCGACCGAATAGACCACCCGGCCGCCGATCCGGCGGTATGCCGGGCCTGTCCCGAAATAGCGGTGCTTTTCGAGGGTGCGGCCGGACAGGCCGAGAAAGCGCGCGGCTTCCGGCGTGCGCAGGAAGCGGGGCGGCAGGTTGGTGGGCGTATCGGACAAGTGACGGCTCCTGCGGGCAGTGGCGGCAGGAGGCGTAATTGTCAGAAGGAAGGCGGTCGGGTGGGGTATGAAGATGTGCGGCTGCACGGATGCGACCACCCCCTAAAGGGTATCCCGCATGGGGCTCGGATCAGCGGATACGGAGGATTTTGCGGTAGTCACCGTTCATCATGGCGATGCCGTCGCGAACCAGGCGCACCACGAATGAGCGTGACGCCGACATTTTCCAGTCGCTGGCGGACAGCTTGGTCGCGTCGTCGCGCCCCAGCTCGGCCGCGATCTCGCGGTAGGTTGCGCCGCCGTGGCGCAGGTCGAGCGCGCGGAGCATCAGGTCGAGGCGTGCCAGCCGATAGGCGGTAAGCGGCCAGCCACGAGGCAGCGGCCCCGCCGCCCGGCCGAGAAGGCGGCGATGGAAGCGCAGCAGGCTGGCGATGCGGGTGATGAAATCTTTATCGAGCGGGACGACGGCCGCGAGCGGTCGGCCCGGCGTCGGATCCCGCAGCCATAACCGATGCTCGCCCGCCGCATCGGCGACGATGACATGGCGTCCCTCGACCCCGGCCAGGTCGGCGAGCAACGCGCCGAGCGCGCGCGGGTCGACCGGAGCGGCGATCTCGAATCCATCCGGTGCGGCGTCGAATATAACCGTGACGGCGGTCAGCTCCGGGCGCCAAACAACCGGGTCTGCAAGGTTATCCGGCGCAGTGGCGAAAGGACAACCCCCAGCGCCGCGCGAACGCCGCCTCGGCGGCGTTCTTCGCGACGGCGCCGTCCGCGATGCGTTGCTGCATCTGCGCGTGTTCGGCGCGATATGTCCGGTTTCGCCGAAGGAACTCGGCGGCTATGTCGGCGCGCCCGATCGCGTCGGACAGACCGCCGTCGCGTCGCTGGCGCCGTCGTTGCGGCGTTGGCATTGCTACCTCCAGGCCGCGCTTCGCGCGGGTAAGAGGTGCGAGAATGGAATAACCAGCTTTGCGCGATAGCGCCAAGACCGCGCACAACCATGCCGACAACGCGGCGGCATTGGTGATCCAGTTGCTCCAAAACGGACCAAAGATTAACGGGTTAGCGGCGCATTGCATCCGAGAAGATGGGCGTAGCCGACTTCTGTCATCCAGCGGGCGCGGGCGAGATGGCTAGCGTGCATCGCCTTGGCCTTGTGCGGATCGGCGGTGGCGTCCACGCCAAGAATAGACGCAGCGACCTCGCGCCAGTCGGCACCTTCGGCGTCCGCGTCGAGCAAGCGCAAATAGTCGATGAGGTGACTTTCATCATAGGCCGTGAGTTGCGATACTTCCGGCGCGCGGTCGTCGAAGTGGCTGGTGCTCATGGCGCGCACGTCCTGTTCTTCGTTAACCAGTTTAGCTCAAATCCTCGCGCCAGTGATGCGCAAGTCGTGCATCGTTCGATGCACCTTTGACAGCGACGGATGACAGTGCGCGGTCGATACACCTTATATGGGATAAACCGTATCGGATGTATCGTCCAGCCTCGCGCGTATGGACATGCGCCGCCTTGTGGGGATGAACTTCGCCCGATTGAGAAAGGAGAAGGGCTTCACCCAGGAGCGTTTTGCCGAGCTATCGGGATATACACAGCAATATGTGAGTGATCTGGAGCGCGGCAAGCGTAATCCGAGCGTGGTGACGCTGTTCCATCTGGCGTCCCCGCTTGGCGCCACGCCGGCTGATCTTGTCGCCAACGCTGATGAAGCCGACCCTGACTGATCTTCAAAGTTCCTAAGCGCGAGCCGGGCGTCAGCCCGGCGAGCGCGAATCCAGCGGCGGCCGCGCGGACCTTGGGACGCGCGGCCGCCGCGATCTGTGAGTCGGTGAGTTCGGTGTCGGGTCGGCAGTTCCGCAGGGCCGGGAAGCCCGGCCCTGCGGCGGCGGCTCACGCCGCCTTCAAGCGGTGCATTCCCTCGGCAAGCGTCCAGAGCGCACGGTTGAGCGTCACGTTCTGGTCGATGCCGTTGATCGCGCGGGTCTGGCTGCGGCGGATGCGGCCTTCGGCGTTGCGCTTGCGCCCCTGCAACCCGCCCCGAACGACATTCTCCTGAATCACGTTGAACGTCGTCCAGAGGCTACGCCCAACATCCTGGCGGCGGCGCGGCTCGATGATCTGCTCGGGACGGAGCGGGCTTTCGTCCTCGCCGTAGCGGGCGACCAAGCTGACCTCGGCGAGCAAACGCTGCTCATCTTGGGAAAGCTGCACGTCCTTCATGGTCTCGCTCGCGTCGATCAGGCGCGGGAAGTCCTCCGCGACGGTATAAACGCCGTCGATAATCTCATGCTGGATGTTGCCCTTGTGCGAAACGCGGACCTCCTCGAACCGCTCCCCCGCGATCATGCTGTTGGTGCAAACGAAGCGCAGCATCCCGGCGAACATCTGATAGGCGCTGGTCCCGTCGTGGCTGTTGACGATGATGACCTCGGCGGCCTCCGGCTTGCCGATCCCATCATCCCGGCGCAGGCGCAGCATGTGCTTGGCGTGGCCGTGGCGGCTGCCGTCGCGAGGGACGGATTGGACGGCAAAGAACGGGAACCATCCTTCCCGGCGCAGCCCCTCCACAATGTCGATGGTCGGCACATAGACATACCGCTCGGAACGGCTGTCGTGTGCCTCGCGGGCGAAGATGGACGGGACGTGTCGATAGAGCGCCTCATTGTCGAGCACCTCGCGCCCGCTGATCTGGTGGGCGTTGCGGCCGAACCGGGTGGCAAGCTGGTAGTGCATTTTGGCCTCCTTGGGCTTGGGTTTCGCGCAGCGAAGCGCCGCGCTGAAACCCTGCCCGTCGGCGAGACCGGGGGTGCAACCGGAGTGGGCGGCTTCGCGGGGAACCGGCTGCACGGAGCGCAGCGGAGGAAGCTGGGCGGAAGCCGCTCCGAAGGGCGCTGGGGGCGGAGCCCCAAGCACCGCGGCGCGCCAGCCCACACGGTCGGCGCGTCGGACAAATGCGCGGCTGCCTAACCGGCAGCTCCCGCAAAGATCGGCCCGCCTCGCGTGCGACATATGGCGATCAGGTGACTAGCGCGCGCGCCTTAGAGCTGGACGCGTGAACACCTTATGCCGTCATGTTCTGCATCATCGCCGGCTGGCCATCTGGCTGAAAACGCGGGCGTAGCAGACTAGCAAGGGTGTTCTCAGAAAACTCGACGCGAGTTAGCCCGATTTCGGAGAAGCAAACAAGGGACGGTTTCGAGAGAGGAATGGCCGCTATCCGGCTGCTCGGTCCTATTGTGTCCACCATCCCCAGCAATCGTTCGTTCGCGGGAGAGTGGGCAAACGCCGAGCCTCGATCTCCCGCTGTCCGAGCGGTTGAGGCAGAGCGCAGGTCAACTCACGACCATGACCACCGCTCGCACGATGGTGTGCTTCCTTCAGGAGCGCGATTGATCGCGAACTACCCGACTCATAGGATAGCGGAATCGCCCAGATCGAAGATGCGTCTGCCGACCAGAAAAACTCCAGGAGGATTGAATGACTAAGATGAGCCTGCTGCGCTTGCGCTTCAGCAACATCCTTTGGGCGCTGACGCTTTCCGCCGTCGCGGGCTGTAATCAGGAACCGCGCAATGAGGTGATTGCAAATCAGGTTAATCCGAATGCGCCGATGGAAAATGGAGATGCGTCCGAGCCGATTGACGCCAAGAATGCCGCTGAACTACCGAACGGCGCGGCGACTGTCGCTAGGGATCGCCGCGCTGCCAACGTGAAGTTGTCGGTCGACGGTGACGGATTGCGGCTGGTTGACGCCAGTACCGGCGCGACTCGAGCCTTGTCGTTCGGGCTTGGAAAAAGCGATGTCCTTGCTGTTCTCGAGCCCCTCCGCGGCGAAGCGGCGAAAGGTCGAAATGCCGACTGCGGAGCAGACTATGCGAACTGGGCCGACGGCCTCGGACTCACGTTCCGCAACGATAAATTTGCAGGGTGGTCGCTGGATGGACGCGCCAAGGGCTCGATCACGACCATGGCCGGTGTCGGGCCGGGTGCAAGTCGATCGACACTCGACGCCTATGATTACAAAATCACCCGATCGAGTCTCGGAAGCGAATTCAGCGCCGGGCCACTCAACGGCTTACTCGACTCTGACAAGCCAGCGGCGATCATCACTAACCTCTGGTCAGGGGAGGTGTGTCTCGCCCGTTAGCCAGCTCCATCCAAAACGAGGGAGGGGCAACGCCTATCCCCATCGAAGCTCGGTTTAGAATCGTCATCAATAGCATCGATTAAAGCATTCAGCCGAAGGCGCGCATAAACCGATCAACGCAGTCTTCGACATGCGTCCGGATACGCCCATCGTCGGGTTGTCCGGTCCAGCCGGCCAAGGTCGCCAACGCTTCGATGCTGCGGAGCATTCCTATGAACTGGCAGGCCGCGCGATCCGGTTCGTCGATCCGCGCGACGCCGTGCTGCGAAGCAGATGCCAAACGCTCCGACAGTCGGGCCATGACGGCTTTCGGGCCGGAATCGACGAACGCCTTGGCCAACCCAGGAAACAGGCGCGCCTGAGTGTCGATCAGTCGGTTGAAGGACCGAGTCTCGGCGTCGGATAGAAAGGCAAGCAAAGACAAACCGAAAGCGGTGAGATCGGCGGCCATTCGGGTCACGCTATCTGCGTTTTCGTTGACATCGGCCAGAGAGAGATTGGTCAGCGATTGCGAAAGCAGCGCTGCCTGTCTCTGCACGACGGCCGTGAATAGCGCCTCCTTATCGTTGAAGTGACTGTAGATCGTCATCCGCGCCACGCCGGCTTGTTCGGCCACGGCTTCCATCGAGACAGCCTCGAACCCCTTGACAAAAAACATGGCTTTGGCGGCGCTCAGGATCGCCATGCGCTTCTTGGCGTCTTTCGGTCGCCCCCTCGGCGACCGCTCATTCAAGATGGCATCAGGCATTCTTTTCAATGTTCCGTCATATACTAGACTTATAAGTCCAGTATATGATATCGCAGATTGGCGTGCTTGGTAATTCGCGTCGATCGAGAGCCAAGGCTGAAGGACGTTTTCGTCGACAATTCACCGTTCGTTCAAATCGGAGAAAGCGGAAATGAACCACGTCAAGCGCCGCACCGTTCTCGCGGGGGCCATCGGTACGGTTGCATCGTTCGGAGCGATCGCGGCGACTGCGAAATCAAAAAAGGCTGGAATCGTGCAAAAAACTGGTTCGATCGGCTCCGTTTCCCGAATAGCCTTTGGTCCGAACAACACGCTCTTTGTTGCCGATTGGGTCAACTCGAAGGTCCACGCGCTTAGCGTAGCGAGCGCTGCGCCCGCGACGGGCGCTTCGTTCAATATCGACGATCTCGACACACCGCTCCGGAACGCATTCGGCGATGAATCCTTCGTGCTGGAAGATATGACCGCTCGCGCGGGCAGCTCCGAAGTGTACGTCGCGCTGTCGCTGGGGCCAAAGAAAATGCCGGGCATCGTTGCCGTCACGGCGGACGGAAAAGTGCGTCCGCTCGATCTTGCCGCACTCAAATCAACGAGCGCCGCGCTCGATGCGTCGCCTTCCAAAGAATTGACCTTCTGGGGAAAAATTCCGGGTCGGAGCTTCACGGTGACCGACATGGTTTGGCGTAACGGCAAGCTGTATCTCGCTGGCCTGTCGAACCAGGATTTTGCTTCGACGCTACGCATTCTTCCATACCCGTTCGATGCAAAGGCCGAGATGATCTCGGTAGAGATGTACCACACCGTTCATAATCAAATGGAGACGCGTGCGCCGATCCGCGCGATGACTTTCGCCGACCTCGGCGGATCGCCTTATCTAGTCGCCGCCTATCTTTGCACGCCGCTCGTCACGATCCCGCTCGAAGCACTCAAAGACGGCGCCCATGTAAAAGGGAAGACGATCGCCGAGATGGGCTATGCCGGCATTCCGGTGAACCTGATTAATTATAGCGCCTTCAATTTTCAGACGCAGAAGCCGGAAAGCTATCTGATGGTCGCGAATCTCTTTCGCGAGTCGAGCATCGTACCAATGTCTTCCGTTGGGGAGGCTAATGCCGGACCGGGTCATTCAGCACCAACCCCGTTTGGTGAAATCGCCGGCGTGAAGCATATCGGTGCCGCGACTGCCGGCGTGATCCGAATCGCTGATCAGGATCAGAAATTCCTTGTGGCTTTGCGACGCGATCTGGCCACCGGTAAAGCCCAGCTCGTATCGATCAATAAGACTCTGGTTTTTCGCCTCTCCGATTTCGACGTGTCGGAATATCTGTTTCCGGACTACGCCTATTCCGATCCAAACCAAGTTAAAAACACCTTGCCGATGCAGAACATGCTCAAGGTGGACGAGGGCTATCCTGACCTTATTCGCAAGCCTGGATAAAGAATGAGAACCGGCAGTCAGACGATGACCGGCGTGCGTGACCCTGCTGGTCGGATGTCCGTGGTCCGGCCAGCGGCCGTCTATCCCTCCGGGCCAACTCTGCCCGAACGGGTGTTGCGGATTACCATTGTCTTCGCGCAGCCGCCGGAAGCGATGACCGTTGCCGACGCACTGCTGTACGACCGGACGGGAACGCCGATTGCAGGAGCCTTCCTGCAACAGGATTTGTGGTCACCCGATGGCCAGGTGCTGACCTTGCTCCTTGATCCCGCGCGCGTAAAATCCGGTCTGATCGCGAACCGCGATCAAGGTTTTGCCCTGATCCCGGGAGAGCGGGTCGATCTTGCGTTCGGCGGCGAAACGCTCAAATCATGGACGGTTGTCGTTGGAGGATGCCAAGCGCCCGAGCCTGCTCGCTGGCGAATAATGGCCCTGCGATCGGCGACGCGCGACCCGCTGCGGGTTGCGCTCGACACGAGAATGGATTTTCACGCCCGCAATTTGATCGCGGTAGTTGACGCATGGGGCTTGCGGGTTCCAGGCACCGCCGAACTTACGATCGAGGAGACTGAATGGAGGTTCACGCCGGACAGGCTGTGGCGCCGTGGACGATATCATCTACGTGTTCACCCAAACGCCGAGACTCCCTGCGGCGACACCATCGCGGGTGGTTTTGAACAAACACCGGACGACGAGGTAGCACCGGCTTCTCAGGTCGATCCCAGCTTTACAATCCGCTAGACTTCTTCTTTCTTCATCGCCGGATAACCCCTGATGGTTATTGGGTATTCTCTATTTTGATCGAGCATCGCACCGCCTCGCGGGCTTTTATCGCCGCCTTGCTGCACCCCTTGATCGCCTCGCAGTTCGCCGCCACAATCTCGTCGCCGGCGATGATCGCCCGCCAGCTCTGCAAGGCGACAATGGTCTCCGCGCGTTGTTGAAATGAGCAAAGGCGAAATCGAGATGCGAACCTCGTCGATCAAGCCGGTATCGGGGGACGGCGCTCCTCACGCGAAATTCTAACCTGGGCCGCTCTCGGGACGGTGTTAACAAATAGTGCGAGGAAAACATGATGACGGAACGCTGTCGGCCATCAGTCGCCTTAATATTGGTCTTTGCTCTCGCGGGATGCGGTTCGTCTTCGAACGACGTCAGCGCTGATGCCGCTTCGCCGGAGCGCGGCAATCAGGCGGCGTCGCCCTCGCCATCCGGTGCCGGTGCGGCCGGGCCGGACGCCAGCTCGAACGCGACTGCCGGCACCAATGCCGCTGGCGTTTCGCTGCCCCGCGCGAAGCCCGCGCCAAGCGCGCTGTTTAACGCGGCCTACCAGCGCGTCGAGGACCAATGGGAACCGGTCCTCTTCCTCTGCGATGGCGTGGGCGGTGATCGGATCAAGATGGTGACGACACCGAACGCCAAGGGCCTGTCGACGCTGTGGACCTATCGCAAGCCAGATTTCCGCACGACACGCGAGACGGTGCGACTCGGCGACGACGATCCGGGCGCGGGGCAGATCATGCGCGCAATCGAGCGACCGGACGGAAGCGCGTTCGGATCCGTCCACTCGATCAATCCTGGTATGCTGGGCGATGCGGACACGACCACCTTGCCGACGCTCAGCGGCATCACCGACAAGGCGGAGTCCACCCAATGTCGCTGGGAGCCGCGGGGGCGTGTTCTGCTGGTCGACGGCAAGCGATCGGTGCTGGTGATCGCGGACGAAGGTGGCAGCTACACCTATCGCAGTTTCGATTATGCCAAGCCGGGCAAGATAGTCGATGTGGGCGGGGGCGCAACGAGCGCCCCGTCGACAGTGGTTCATGGTGGCCGGCTCGTCCCCGCCGACCCTGGCCATGAGGTCTATGAGTTTCGGAAAGCCCCTTGGACCTACCGGGTCAGCGCCTCGGCCGATAACACCGCGCCGGGTGCCCGTCTGACGGTGCTGCGCGACGGAAAACCCGTGCAGACGAGTGTTGCCGCCGCCTATCAGATGGCCGCCAAGCGGATCGAATAGGCCGAAATGCGCTTGGTCCGACTTGCGCTTGCCTGTCTGCTTGTCGGCGGGTGCTCACCCGAACCGACCGATTCCGAAAAAACTTGACCGTCCGTGCCGCTGCGATCTCGGGTCTGTTCCAATACAACGAGCTGGTCGTTTCAAGGTCCAAAACTGCTGCACCTTTAAGCTCGGCGCGGTAGTCGCTCCGAACAAATAAGGCACCGACTCCATCGGGCATGATGTGTCTGGGCCTGCTGCGCGCAACGATCGCGCACCCGCTCGCTGGTAAGGACGTGAACATGGACCAAGATGCTGCAATCTTTACATCCGGCTTACGCCCGGTGGTTCGTCTCGTCGCACTCCTGAACCTCGCCTATTTCGGTATCGAGTTCGCGGTCGCTACTGCGATCGGATCGGTGTCGCTGTTCGCTGACTCGGTCGATTTCCTAGAGGATGCCTCTGTCAATCTCCTGATCCTCGCCGCCCTCGGGTGGTCGGCCCGGAATCGCGCCCGCGTCGGCATGGGGCTGGCGCTGATCCTGCTCGTGCCGGGCCTTGCGACGATCTGGACCGCATGGGCGAAGTTCAATGTGCCCATTGCTCCCGATCCTTTGCCCCTCTCCCTCGCCGGGCTAGGCGCGCTCGCCGTCAACCTGACGTGTGCCTTCATGCTCGCTCGCTTCCGTCATCATAGCGGAAGCCTGACGCGGGCGGCGTTCCTATCGGCGCGCAACGACGCACTCGCCAACGTGGGGATTATCGCGGCCGGCATCGTCACCGCGACGCTATGGCGCTCGGCTTGGCCCGATCTGATCGTCGGGCTTGCCATTGCGCTGATGAACGCAGACGCGGCACGGGAAGTATGGGAAGCCGCGCGCAAGGAACACCGCGCCTCAACATAATCGCCAACGATAAGCTAATGGGCGGGTAATCACTGCCTTCTACGGCAAAAGCGCCGCGCGTGCCGGTTCAACGTTCCCGCCTTCTTGAGCGGACACTGCGGGCAGCTCGCGGCGGCCGAACCGCGCATAGAGCGTCGGCAACACGAACAAGGTCAGTAGCGTCGCCGATATGAGACCGCCGATCACGACGGTCGCGAGCGGCTTCTGGACCTCGGCCCCCGCGCCATGCCTCAGCGCCATCGGCAAGAATCCCAGCGACGCGACCAGCGCCGTCATCACAACGGGTCGGAGCCGCTGCAATGCACCCTGTGGTCGCTAGAGGGTCAAGCGCCGTGGTTGAGAAACTGACGATCGGGAAACTGGCGAGTGCGACCGGCACCAAGGTCGAAACGATCCGCTATTACGAACAAATTGGGCTGCTACCCGCACCGACGCGCTCGGCCGCCAATTACCGGACCTATGAACAAGAACATCTGCGGTGCTTGTCCTTCATCCGTCGTGCCCGCGATCTTGGCTTCTCGATCGACCAGGTGCGCGAGCTGATGGGACTGGCCGATCGGCGCGATCAATCCCGCATGGCCGTGGACGTGATTGCGAACCAGCAACGCGACGCCATTGCGCGCAAGATCGCGAATCTGACAGCACTCGCGAGCGAGCTGGATGCCATAATCGACTCCTGCTCGCGGAATACCGTGGCTGATTGCCGCATTATCAAGGCGCTCGCACCATCTCTTGAAACCCCTTCTGCGTCCAAGCCGAACAGCTAGAAGCCGCCATCTACATTGCAGTCTGCCAGCGCGACGCCGAGCCATTGCCGATGCTCGATCAGCTAATCGGCGCTGCGCAGCAGAACGAACGCCCCGCCGGTGAAGGCGGGGCGTCGCGATCCGGTCAGCGCTTCTTGGCCGGGGCGGGCCGCGACCAGATCAGCGCGTATTCGCCGACTGTCTCGGTCTCGACCAGCATCGCGTAGACCGGAGATGAGAAGCTCGGATCGTCCAGCTTGACCGACACATAGTCGCGCTGTTCGCGGCTCGTCTTCTTCCAGCCCGCGCCGAACTCGAAGGTGCCGACGGTGACGCGATAGTCGGGCGCCTTGTCGCTGTCCTTGTCGATCGGGCGGATGGTCGTCTTGAGGTTGAGGAAGGCAGTCTTGATGGTGCCGGTGAAGTTGCCGTTGGCGGCGAGGGTGAAGGTGCCGATGATCGCCATGTCGAAGTTCCTTTCGTTCTCGGGCCACGACCACCGCGGCCTCGATGGCGATCGGTGAAGCGGGGACGATCGGACGCGCACCGCTCGCGGCCGGAACGCAGTGGAGGACGGCGGCGCGCGGCTTTTTTGCTTCGCGATGCAAAGCCGAAGGCGGCGGAAAAAAGCCGCGCGCTGCCGTTGCGCCAGGCCGGTTTGAGGCGAAGCTGGCCCCGGTTAGACCAAGCCAATCGAGAGGCCGCGTGGTGGCGCGCGAGGAAGGACAGCGACATAGATGCAGCATCGACGCCACGGCCGGCAACGGCAGGTTCTTCCATCGGCGCATCCTGCCGGGCGCAACGGCGAGCTAACGCCAGAGATTGACGGACAGCGCCAAGGCGATGACGCGGAGCATAGTTGGCCTGACGGTGTCGGTGCGACGGGAAGTGTCGATGCCTGCGGGGCTGGCCGACACAGAGGAGGTCTAGCTGGATGACGACGCCGTTCGGCTATGTCGCCGCTGCGGTCGCGGAGATCACCGGGTGTTTCGCGTTCTGGGCGTGGCTCCGGTCCGGCAAGTCGATGATCTGGATCGTGCCGGGCCTCACCTCGCTGGCGGCGTTCGCGTGTCTGCTGACGCTGGTGGACAGCGCAGCGGCGGGCCGTGCCTACGCCGCCTATGGCGGCGTATATGTCGCGCCGCTGATCGGGCTGTGGTCGGTCGAGAGGCCGCGCGCCGATCGCTGGGATGCAATTGGCGCCGCGGTCTGCCTGCTCGGCGCGAACGTGATCCTGATCGGGCTGCGCCCCGCCTGACCCTTTCGCGCGAGCCGGGCCGTGGCCCGGCGAGCGCGCCGTTTCGCTCCATGACGATCGGCCGCGCGCCGTCCGGGCGCGCGGCCGATTTATGTCGGGGTGAAGGAACCGGGGCCGCTCGCGCGACCCCGGCCCGATGCCGTTACTCGGCGGCAACCGCGTAAGACACCTCGCCGTCTTCCGCTTTGGAAGGGGGTGCCTCCGCGTCGGACGGCTGCACCTCGGCTCCCGTGCCCTCGGTTTCCACCACCTCGGCCTGCTCCGGCCCCGGCGTCCGCAGCGCGGCGGGAAGCCAGCCGGTTCCGGCCAGAAGCTGCTCGGCAGCCTCCGCCATATCCGGCTTCTTCATATCCGCGATGCGGCGGGCGGCATCCTCGGACACGCCTTCGGTCACAGCCTCTACGATATGCGCCTTGGTGACGCGGCCAAGGTAGCTGTCCACCGTCGGCGTCCAGTCCTTCGCCACGTCCAGCGCCAACGCGGTCGCCAGCCGGTCGGCGGTCTGCAACGCCCTTGCCTTGCGGTCCCACGGCAGCCGCAGCGCATTGACGGTGCGGGAAGCGCAATGCGCGAGCAACGCCGTCCGCCGCTCTTCGTCCAGCCCGACGACGAAGCCCCACAGGTCCGCCACGTCACGCGGCATCCGCTCGGCCCACGCCTCATGCGCCTCGCTCGCCCGCGCCGCCAGCGCCGTGTCGTCGATCCCGTCCGCATGACTCCCCAAGGGGGTCACGGTCGGGCGAACCTCAAGGCAACCGGCTTCCGCGTAGCTGTAGAACAGTTGCGCCGTCAGCGTGTGGGTCAGGGCAATCATAGCCAGGTCGGGCCGCTCGCCAAGCGCCACACGCAAGGCCAGCGTTCGGTAGGCGGACAGGTCGCGGGTGAGGCTGTCGGAAATAGGCTTGCCCGGTTCCTCGTCCTCCTCCCCGATCTCCTGCACGTCCTCGTCGCCCTCCTCGGGCTGCTCGTCCTCGCCGGTCATTACATCGCCCTCGGCTCCCGGCTCGGGCTGCGGGTCCGCCAGCGCCTCGTCCCCGGGCCGAACGAACCCACGCTCGATCCGCGCCGCACCGTCGTGATTGAGGATGACGAACACGCCGCCGTTGGCGATCACCAACGGGTCGTAGGCGGAACGCTTGGCGCTGATGGCATCAATCTCGGCGTCCAGCGCCGCGACCTTAGCCGCCACGTCCTCGGGCATTTCGTCCAGCGAGTCGTAGCCCTCGACAAGCTGGTCATACTCGACCGACGCCGCCTCAAACCGCGCCTCGTCTTCATCGGACAGCGCGACCGGCTGCGGGTAGAAGCGCCGGAAGCCGTAGGCGTGGGGATAGTCGATATGCGCCTCGGCCCATTTCCAGCCCTCGCCCTTCACCTCGCCCGCGATCTCGCGCAACTTCTCCACGGCGAGCATATCGAGCAAGCCCGCATCCTCGAAGAACCCGCCGCTATCGTCGCTGAACAGGTCGCGGATGATGGTGCCGCCCGCCTCGACATACGCGTCGATGCCGACAAACGCCGCGCGGCGATCACTGGCGGGGACGTTGCCCGCCGTCATGTCCCGGCGGATGATCCACGGTTCGCGGTTGTAATGCAGGTTCTCGAACACCTGCTCCTGCCGGGCGTGGTCCTCGGCGATGGCGAACGCCATAAGCTGATCGAGCGTCAGGCCGTTCTCACGATAGACCTGCAACAGCTTGGGCGAAACCGCGCCAAGGCGAAGCCGCTGCTTCACCACATTGACCGACACGCCGAACCGCGCGCCGATCTCCTCCGCGCCCCAACCCTTGTTCTCGGACAACTCGCGGAACCGCTCGAACTGGTCTGCCGGGTGCATCGCCTCGCGGGTGACGTTCTCGTCCAGGCTGATCTCCGCCGGGTCGTTCTCGGTGTCGAGATAGCAGCGGACCGGCTGCGTTTTCTTGATCTGCTTGCGCTTGGCGCGAAGCAACTGCGCCAGCCTGCGGCCCTCGCCAGCGGTAACGAGATAGCAGCCGGTCGGGCTGCCGTCCTCGCGGACCTCCGGCTCGATCACAAGGTTCTGGATCATGCCCTTGTGCTGGATGCTCCCCGCCAGCGCCTCGATGGTCGCCTCGCTGTGCGGCACCTTGCGCGCGTTCTTGGGGGACTTTTTAAGCTTGTTCAGCGGCACGAAGATTTCGACGCCCGACACAGGCTCAACGGCTGCGGTTTGAATGGCAGCGTTCATCACACTTCTCCTTCTAAAACCACACACCCCCCGGAATGGGGTGGGCGGCGAAAGAGCGACCGGCAGGCCCGCCGACGGAGCCGGGCAGCACCCAAAGGGCCGGAACGAAGTGGAGGACGGGCAACGCCCGTTGCGGCCCGGCGCGGCGGGCCTAAAGGAAGCGACCGCCCACCCCAATGACGGGGAGTGCAACGACCAGACGCGATCGGGACGGCGCAGCCCTGGCCCGATCTCCGCAGCTTACAAGGACAGCGAACCCGCTGGACGGGTTCACCGATCAATGCGCCGAAGGCGCCTCAACGAACAACGGCGCTCTCGCAACGGCGCGACGCGGCGGACGGCGTGGCGGCGAGCCGAGCGGAGACCAAGGGTGTTGCGCCGCAGACGCAGCCCCGCCGGTCGCAGCGAGCGCGAGACCGCCGCCCGTCCGTAAGGAGAGAGGCGAGAGCGCCAGCGGGTCAGCACGAAAACGCCGCGCCCTCAGGAGCGCGCAGCGCGGGAAAGAGCGCGTCCTTAGAGCCCCCCGCTCATTTTCCGGCCGCCTGCTCCCCTTGCGCCAGCGATCGTCACCGATAGGCTGAGACGCCGCAGGCGGCTCGGTGGAGCAAGCCCGCGCAGACGGGATTGCGGAGTAGAGCGCGGTGCGGGCTTGCCCGCAGGTGCCAACTCCACCAAGCATTAATTCGAAAGCCATATTTCGCGTGTCGGGCGAGACGATTGCAAGTCCGCCGAACCAACGCGGGGCGCAAGGGAGAACGCCCGAAAAGGCGTGTTACCGACATGCAACACGAAAAATAAAACTTGACTCGATAGCACCCCCTCCTGGACGCCGGGTGTCCAGGCCGCCTATGCGGCGAAAAAGGGGTCTGGATCGAGTGACAACTGCAACCTTCATCGACCTATTTGCAGGATGTGGAGGCTTGTCACTTGGACTCAATCATGCGGGCTGGACATCTAGGTTCGCGGTAGAGGCTCATCCTGATGCCTTCGCTACCTACAAGTCGAACCTTCTCCACGGTCAAGGCACAATTCACGACTGGCCCGACTGGCTACCTCAGCAGCCGTGGGCAGCACAGGAGGTCTTGACCCGTTTCTCGACGCAGCTTTCGAGCCTCAGCGGACACGTCGACCTGATCGCAGGGGGGCCGCCGTGCCAAGGCTTCAGCATGAACGGCCTCCGAAGGCCCGATGATCCACGAAGCCAGATGGTCGATGTCTACCTCCGCTATGTCGAGGCCGTGCGGCCACGCTTGGTTCTATTGGAAAACGTCGTGGGCTTCCAGTCAATGAAGCACCGCACGGGCGGGACGTACAGTGAGTTTGCCCGGCGCCAGCTGGAATCGTTGGGCTACCAGACATGGGCAGAAATCCTGCGCGCGTCGGATTGGGGCGTGCCCCAGCGCCGTCCCCGGTTTGTGTTGATCGCTGCGCCACGAGGAAGCCTGCCGGGGATAGACCCGATGGAGCGGCTGCGCGTCGCACGAAAGGCTTTCCTCGCGAAGCGCGGGCTAGGTCCGGGGCATACGAGCGCACTCGATGCGATTTCCGACCTTGACGAAGGCGGCACGGAAACAGCGCCCGACGCTGAATGGGGCCACTTGGGTTTCAAGTCACTTCGCCGTTCGGTTGATGCGCTCTCGCCTTATCAACGGCTCATGAGGGAAGATGCTCCGCTTGCCCCAAGCGACCTGCGCCTGCCCCGGCACAGCGCCGTTGCAACGAGCCGCATGCGGGACATCCTTGATAGTTGCGAACGGGGAGTGTGCCTACGGCCGAGCGATCGCGAGCGACTGGGCATCCGCAAGCGATCGACTACTCCGCTCGACCCGGCGGCTACATCCCCGACAATTAGCACGCTGCCTGACGACCTCATCCACTACGCCCAACCTCGCGCCATGACCGTGCGCGAACACGCACGGCTGCAATCATTCCCGGATTGGTTTTCGTTCAAGGGGCCATACACGACGGGCGGGAGTCGCAGAAAGGACGCTTGCCCACGGTTCACGCAGGTCGGCAACGCAGTGCCGCCGTTGTTGGCGGAAGCGCTCGGCGAGACCCTACGCGGTCTCTTGGCGGTCCAATGTGGTGACGAGGGCGGTCATCTCGCGAAGGGCGTCGATGTGAGCAGCAAAGTCGCGGCGGATATCAGCGAAGTCGTTGATGCTGATCTCGTTGCTGCCTTGTAAAACCCAACCGGTATCGCCTTTGACCTCCATGACGTGCCCAAGCACGTTGCGTCGGCCCAAGACCTTTGGATCATAGTTGGCGCTGGCCTTTCGGAGCTCACGCAATCGCTCGACTCCCTGATCATCTAGCCCGAAGGCGGCGCCTGCGCCGGCGACTATCTTGGTCAGTCGCCGAAAGTGCATGAAAAGCTTTGCGCTATCGACCGCGCGGGTGGCCATCCGTTCTGGCAGGCCGACCTTCTGCGCTCGCTCATACTTGCCCTTGGTCTCATCCAAGTCTTTCAGGACATTGGCGTCTAGATCGTCAATTTTGCTGGCGCAGTCGTCGTGGCGGGCGTTCATCGAAATCACTGCCGCTTTCATGATGTCATCGCATTCGGCCACGACCCTCATGGCGAGGCCACGCATCCCAGAGAGCCGGTTGAGTGCCTGAGCCGTTTGGTCAATCAGCTCGCCGGCACGGCGAATAAAATTGTCGCGGACGCTGCAATAGACACCCTCGACATTCTTGTCGGCGATCAAGCGCCGGAGCTCCGCATCCCCGGCACTTCCCGAATAGAAAAGGATCGTCGTCGATGGGAAGAGCGACCGCACCTTAGGCGCGAGGTCGTCACCGTTTTCATCCTTCAGCCGGTAGTCAAGTAGGATGAGGTCATAGCGATGGAAGAGTTGGTTCTCGCGCGCGTGTGCCTCGATGTCCGCGCCGTTCGGTATCGTGGCAATCCGCGCAATAAACCCTGCTTCCTGAACTCGACGCCTAAGCTCAGCTTCCTCTTGGGCGCTATAGGAATCCTCGATCCAGAGGATACCAAGATCAAGGTTCATTCTTTGCTCCCCGGCATTACAATCTCAAAATCGGCGCGCGTGCCGTCCCCTACGAGCTGGATCGAGCCATCCATGCTATCGAGAATCTGCCGGACGCTATAGAGGCCCAAACCGGTTCCCGCGCTTGAACCTGTATATCCGCGCTCGAAAATTTTTGACGGATCGATGCGGCGTGGGTCGATGCCTACGCCGTCGTCGGTCACTTTGATGACGATGGCGTTCTGGCCTTTTTTCGAAACTTTGAACTCGACCTTGCTGGCCTTTGCCTTGCGGGCATTGTCCATGAGATTGTCGACAAAGACCGCCATATCGACGGGTGAGAACTCGCGCTCGAGCGTGAGGTCGGGCGATGACGTGAACGTGGCGCTCGGCATTCCGGGAACGCCAGCGAGGCGGACATCGAAATATTCGGCCAGGAATCGAAGAATGTCCCCGTTGACCTTGTCGGTTTCAAGGTCGACGCGGATGTTTGGGGCGAACGACAAAACCGTTCGAAGACGGTCGCCTGATAGGCTCGCGCCCGCGATCGACGCGGAGACCCTGCGCGCAGACTGGCGGATGCTCGCGAGCAAGTCTTCAAAATCGTCCGCATCGTGCAATCCTTCGGGCATAACGGCGGCGTCGAGGACATTCCGGGCCTCGAAGGCCGCGTTGGCGATTGCGGATCGAACGTGTCCAAGGTGGATGGTCGCTTGGTGCATTAAGAGCTGGATACGCTCAACGTCCACGTCCTGACTGCTGCCAAGGAAGGCTGCCTGTTGTTCAAGCGCCGCAATCCTCGCATCGGCACGAGCGCGCTCCTCCATCGCCTGCGACGCGACCGCAACAGCTTCCGCGCGCGATGCCTTTAGCTCCGCGATCCTGCGCCGTGCGTCCTCGACTTGCCCGAGAAGCGAAGCATCCCCCCGGCTTTCGGCGAGGTGTGACATTGCCTTGAGAGCGTCGTCCGTGATCTGATCCGGATCGTCAGCGACCCGGACAATTTCGTCATCGTAGTAGACGACCTCGATGTCCTTGTACCTAGCAAGCGAGCCCACGATGCCGAGGATACGCTCCCGCGCCAGATCGGTCTCGAGACCTTCCGGCGTATCACGATCCTGATCGCGCTTGTCCTGCCAGTTTACGCCGACGACATAACGCTCCAGGCGAAAAATCATGTGGCGTCGAATGGCTTCGTAAAGCGCGCGAGAACGCGCGTCTTCGACCAACCCGGCGTCACGGCTGGAAACCTCGCGGAACATCTTTGGCCGGGCGGTTACGTCGACCCGTCCAATGATGTCGCGAGTGCCCAAGTATCTCGACTGCCCCTGCTGCTTCCTGCGGTTCAGTCCGAGCGTGTCATCGAACTCGTCGCCGATCGGTGAAATACGAAAGCCATTAAGGAACAAGAATACGCTACCGAACTCCACCGAGCGTAGGCCCATGCGCGACGTGAATGTATGCTTCGCCGAGCGGTTTAGGAAATAGATTTGCCCGTCGACACGCGCACCCTCCAATTCATCGTATGGCGAAGTCTCGCGTATTGCGTATATCTTGCGACCGCGGTCGAAGAGTGTCGTGTCGATCTTGCCGTTTTCAATTGAGACGTCGATGCGGCTGGTCTTTTCACGGAGAACATCGGCGATCTCGTTGCCAACCGGCCCATCGACCCCCTCGATCATCTCGTCAGTTCCGTCGAGGAACCAAGTCGAGACTGGGACATGACTCGTCGTCCCGAAGGGATCGATAAGCTTGGCTAGGTCCCGGCGCAGCCGGCTTACCGTCGATGTGTCCCAATCCTGCCGGGTGTCTTTGATTACCAACACTGTCCCGTGATCACCGGGGGGTTTGGCATTCGCAATCCCGGGAAATCGCGTAGCGGTCCCTAGCTGGACGCCCACGGTCTGGAATTCCTCCGTGCTGTCGTGCTCGAAGAGCGTCCAGTCGATGTCCAATTTGACGATCGACTTGGCACCATCTGCTCGGCTGTAAAGCGAGAGATGTTCGCCAAGCGTGTCGCACGCGAAGCGCCCAATCCCTTTGCTACCCGCGTACTGACCCGCTGGCCTGATCTTGTCCCTATAGTCGTCAGCGCTGGCCAACGCTTTTTCTGAATAGGCGACAAACAGCCACTTGCCGCGAATATCAGCCGCGGACATTCCACGACCATCGTCGACGATCGTTATCGACCGCTCATCGGGATCAAACTCGATATCTACCCTTGTTGCTCCGGCGTCGAACGAGTTTTTGACGAGTTCGAATATCGCGACGAACTCGTTGGTCACCAGATCGCGACCGATGATGTCCTTGAGGTGTGAGCTAACCCGGAAAGATTCTTGCGTTGTCATCTGGCAGCGCACCTTAGCCACAGGCGCGCGCGAGACAATGGTGAGTCGAGAGCGAGGTCTCCGGCATTCGCTATCAGACACTCGACCCGCACGATTTGATGCCTATCTGAGCTTGCAAAGCTAGCCAGGCCGGAGCTCGGATTTGACAGATTTCATGACAGCAGAGGAGCGCTCGATCCGGATGTCGCGCATCAGGTCACGCGACACTAAGCCAGAAATCGTGCTACGGCGCACGCTCCACCGCCTCGGCCTGCGATTTCGATTGGGAGGCGCCGATCTTCCAGGCCGCCCGGATATGGTGTTCCCGAAGCACCGGGCGGCGGTCTTCGTGCATGGGTGCTTCTGGCACCGGCATGACGGGTGCCGCGTGGCGTCCACGCCAAAATCCAATGCCGAATTCTGGGCAAGGAAATTCGAGCGCAATGTCGCCCGCGACCAGAAGGCTACCGGCGACCTCAAAGCACTCGGCTGGAAGGTGGTCGTGGCCTGGGAGTGCGAGCTAGGCTCAAAAGAGCGATTGGCCTTGACGACGGAAAGGGTAAAGCGGGAAATTACCGCTTACGCGAAGGCGATGGCCGTGCCCCGTCCGGTGAGCTGATGACCAACGCGATCTCGCCTTCACGCCGAAGATCAGGCTTAATCCGTCAATCAAATTACCGATGCTCGCCCGATGCATCTGTTTCCGCAATGTCGCGTCGCAGACCGCCACTTGTACGACGGTTGGTGATTGCTGGGTGATTGCCACCGACCAGACGGAGCCGTGAGGAGTGATATTTTTGCTTTACATATCAGTAACTTAAACAATGTTGGCAGTCGAGGTGTGGTATTTCACCTACGTCCGGCGCTGATCCTCCACGAAGCGGACGATCATCGACTGGCTACCGACCCCCATCAGCGTGCCGTCTTCAGCGAACAGCCGCACGTCGCCATGCGCGAAGCCGCGCGCGGCGGCGTCGATCACCACGTCGCACAACACCCAGCGCGTCGCCACGACCCGTAGCACGCGCAGATTGTTGTCGATGCTGTTGCCGCCGCCCGGCCGCCCGAACGCCGCCGCCACCGCGGACGGAACGTAATCGGCGAAGATCGCCAGCATCGCCGCGTCCACCGTCACGTCATCAGTTGCACGCATCCACATCCGCATCCGCCCGTCGACGCTCGGCGTCCCGTCGCGCGGCACCGCGCCGTAGCGGCCGGGGAGCATTCGCACCTCCAGCCGATCGTTCATCGACGCGCCGCCATCCTGCTTCGGCCACAGCGACCAAGGCGCGCATTCGTCGGGCGGCGGCATGTCGGGCGTAGGGGTCCATTGCGCCTCGGGCTGGCCGGGCCGGTCGCCGAGCGCGGCGTTGACGGTCAGGATCGTGTTGCCGCTCTCGGCCAGCGTGACGCCGACCTGGCTGACGTTGCGCCCCGCCTGCACCACGCTGACGCCGACATCCAGCGACTGGCCTTCGCGCGCATACGACAGGAATTGCGCGCTCGCCCACACGATCCCCCGCCCGGTCGCGCGTTCGGCGGCGAGCACCCCCGCGGCCAGCCCCGCGCCGCCGAACAGGAAAACGTTGCCCGGCGGGCCGACGCAGATGCGGTTCGTGACGGGGAGGCGAAAACGGTGCGGATCGTCGGTCGGCTCGACGCCGAGAAAGGTCTGGCTCATGCCCGCCCTTCCCATCCGGTCGCGCAGTCTGTCGAGCGGAAAACGAGGCTATCGACCGTTTCTCATACGCGATCTAGGCTGTCGCAAAAGGCCGGGAGAGAGACATGAGCGATATCGTCGAACACGCCGTCGCGATCGATTCCACGCAAGCAGCGCGATGCTGGACCGCAGGCACACCGCGCGGTGTGCTGGTCGTCGCGCACGGCATGGGCGAGCACGGGGCGCGGTACCGCGAACCGCTGACCCCGCTGATCGCGGACGGCTGGGCGGTTTATTCGATCGATCACCGCGGGCACGGGGCAGCCGCGCTGGCCGACGGCACCCAAGGTGATTTCGGTTCGGGCGGGTTCCCGGGCGTGGTCGCGGACCTACGCGTGCTGGTCGGTGCTGCGCGCGAGGCGCATCCGGGGCTGCCGCTGGTGCTGCTCGGCCATTCGATGGGGTCGATGATCGCGCAGGCCTATGTCGTCGATCACGGCGACACGCTCGACGGGCTGGTGCTGTCGGGCGCGGTCGCGGTCGATCATGTGCCGCCGCCGGTCGACGATCCGGATGCGATCGCGGCGATGCTCAATTCACCCTTCGCGCCCGCGCGCACCGCGTTCGACTGGCTGTCGCGCGACGATGGTGCGGTCGACGAATATGTCGCCGACCCCCTGTGCGGCTTCTCGCTCACGCCCGGATCGCTCGAAACGATCCGCGCCGAGGCAGGAAGGTTGTCTGATGAGGTCGATCGCATCCCAAAGACGCTGCCGATCTACATCTTTTCCGGCGATCACGATCCGCTGCACTGCGTCCTGCATGGCTGGCAGCCGCTGGTCGACCGCTATCGCGCGGCCGGGCTGAACGTGGAGGACCGGCTTTATCCCGACGGCCGCCACGAGATGCTGAACGAGGTCAATCGCGATGAGGTGGTGGCCGACTTACGCGACTGGCTGGGGCGGTACTACTTTTCCCGTTCGCCCTGAGTGGCGGCTGAGCTTGTCGAAGACGCGTATCGAAGGACAAGCGTCCGGGCGTGTCCTTCGATACGGGCCTTCGCCTTCGCTCAGTCCCTACTCAGGACGAACGGGTAAAGATGATCGTATCGCCCGCCTCAAGCCACCGTCAGCGCAGGCAATTTCCCGATGATCTTGTCGATCGTCAGCGGATAATCGCGCACCCGCACCCCGCACGCATTGTACACCGCATTCGCCACCGCCGCGCCGACGCCGCAGATGCCGAGTTCGCCGACACCCTTGGCCTTCATCGGGGAGGATTTGTCGTCCACCTCGTCCATAAAGAACACGTCCTGATGCGGGATGTCGGCGTGGACCGGCACTTCGTATCCGGCAAGGTCATGGTTGACGAAGAAGCCAAAGCGCTTGTCGACCACCGCATCCTCCATCAGTGCGGCGCCGACGCCCATCGTCATCGCGCCGATCACCTGGCTGCGCGCCGATTTCGGATTCAGAATCCGTCCCGCCGCGAACGCGCCCGACATACGGCGCACGCGCACCTCGCCGGTCATCGCATGGACGCCGACCTCGACGAAATGCGCGCCGAAGGTCGATTGCGCATAGGTCTTCCCCAGATCGCCGAACTCGATCGCATCCTCCGCCGACAGTCCGGCGGCGTCGGTCAGCGGCTTGCTCTTGTTGCCCGATTTGACCCGGCCGTCCTCGAACACTGCAGTTTCGGGATCGTAACCGAACTGCGTCGCGACGCGCTTTCGCAAATCCATGCACGCGGCATAGACACCCGCGGTCGAACTGTTCGCGCCCCACTGTCCGCCCGACCCTGCCGATACCGGAAAGCTTGAATCGCCCAGCAGCACGACGACCTTGTCGATTTCCACGCCCATCATCTCGGCCGCGGTTTGCGCGATGACCGTGTAGCTGCCGGTGCCGATATCGGTCATGTCGGTCGCGACGGTGACCACGCCTTTCTTGTCGATCCCGACGCGCGCGGCGGATTTCATCGTGATGTTGTCGCGGAACGCCGCCGCCACGCCCATCCCGACCAGCCATTGACCGTCGCGCGTCTGGCCAGGCTTGGCGTTGCGCGCGGACCAGCCGAACCGCTCCGCGCCCGTCCGCAGGCAGCCGATCAGGTCGCGCTGAGAGAATTTGCGCTCCGGTTTCTCGGGATCGACCTGCGTATCGTTGATGATGCGCAGTTCGATCGGGTCCATCCCCAACTTTTCCGCCAGTTCATCCATCGCGACTTCCAGCGCTAGCAGCCCGACCGCCTCGCCCGGCGCGCGCATCGCATTGCCCTCGGGCAGATCAAGCACCGCCAGCCGTAGCGCGGTCATGCGGTTTTCCCCGGCATACAATAGCCGCGTCTGCAGCACCGCCGCCTCCGGTCCGCCGCCCGCCAGATCGCCCGACCAGCTTTCGTGCCCGATCGCGGTGATCCTGCCGCTTTTGTCCGCGCCGATCCGCACGCGCTGAATCGTCGCCGGGCGGTGCGTGGTGTTGTTCATCACCTGCGGCCGCGCCAGCACGACCTTTACCGGCCGTCCACCGATCGCCCGGCTGCCGAGCGACGCCATCACCGCGTCAGACCTGATCCACAGTTTCGCACCGAACCCGCCGCCGAGATACGGCGAATGGACGCGGATCTTTTCCTTCGGCAAGCCGAACGTCTTGACCAGATCGCGCACCGCCCAGGCGATCATCTGGTTCGATGTCCACAAAGTCAGGCCGTCATTGGTCCACGCCGCGGTCGTCGCGTGCGGCTCCATCATCGAATGGCTCTGGTCGGGGGTGGTGTAGGTCTGGTCGACCTTCACCGCGGCCTTCGCAAACGCTCCCGCGAAATCGCCAACCGAACTTTCTGCCGGCGCCTGCGTAGACGGTGCGATCGGCGCGCCGGCCTTCGCCGCCTTCAGGTCGAACGCGCCCTTGCCGCGCGCATAATCGACGCGGACCAGCTTCGCGGCGGCGCGCGCCTGTTCGAACGTCTCGGCGACGACCACCGCGACCGCCTGATCGAAATGCTGCACCTCCGGCCCGGCGAGATAGCGCGCAGGGCCGTCGTCGCTCTTGCCGAGCTTGCCCGCATCGGTGTGGGTCACGACCGCCAGCACGCCCGGCGCGGCCTTCGCCTCCGTGGTGTCGATCGCATTGATCTTGCCCGTCGCGATCGCACTGCCGACGATCACGCCGTACGCCGCGTTCGGCGCGACGTCGTTGCGTTCATACGCGTAAGGCGCGGTGCCGGTGGTCTTCAGCGGCCCGTCGATGCGGTCGATCGGCTTGCCAATCACGCGCATCCGGTCGATCGGGTTCTGCCCTGCGGGCTGGTCGAACTTCATGCGCGGGACTCCTCGATCACGCTGGCGATGGTGCGTTCGACGAGCGCGACCTTATACGCATTGTCTGTCGTTGGCTTGGCCCCGGCGAGCAGCGCCGCGGCGGTCGCCTTTGCGCCCTCGGGCAGCCGCGCCTCGGCGCTCTCGACGCGCCACGGCTTGTGCGCGACGCCGCCGATCGCGAGCCTACCGCGCCCGGCTTCGATCACCGCGGCGACCGATACGAGCGCGAAGGCGTAGGACGCGCGGTCGCGCACCTTGCGGTAGATGTGCGTCCCGCCGATCGGCTTGGGCAGCGTCACCGCGGTGATGACCTCCCCCGCCGCCAGCGTCGTGTCGGTCTGCGGCGTCGTACCGGGCAGGCGATGGAAATCGGCGATCGGGATCGAGCGTGTCGATCCGCTCCATGTCACCGTTTCCACCGTCGCGTCGAGCACGCGCATCGCCACCGCCATGTCGCTGGGATGTGTCGCAATGCACGACGTGCTACCGCCGACGATCGCCAGCCCCTTGCTGAACCCGCCAATCGCCGCGCAGCCGCTGCCCGGTGCGCGCTTGTTGCAGGCCTGCGTCGTATCGTAGAAATACGGGCAGCGCGTCCGCTGGAGCAAATTGCCCGCGGTCGTCGCCTTGTTGCGCAACTGCCCCGACGCGCCCGCCAACAATGCGCGGCTCAGCACGCCGTAATCCTTCCGCACGCGCGCGTCGGCGGCGAGATCGGTGTTGCGCACCATCGCGCCGATCCGCAGCCCGCCGTCGGGTGTCGGTTCGATCTTGTCGAGCCCCGTCCCGTTCACGTCGATCAGATGCTGCGGCGTCTCGATCTGCAGCTTCATCAGGTCGAGCAGATTCGTGCCGCCTGCGATAAACTTCGCACCGGGCGTGCGCGATGCCAAGACCGCGGCGTCCTGCGCGCTTTTCGCACGCTCGTACGTAAACGCCTTCATGCCTTCACCCCCGCCACTTCGGACATTGCATCGACGATGTTGGAGTAAGCCCCGCAGCGGCAAATGTTGCCGCTCATCCGCTCGCGCATCTCCGCCGCGTTCATCGCAGGCGCGGAGACGATATCGCCGCTGACGTGGCTCGGGATGCCCGCCTTGATCTCGTCGAGCACCGCCACCGCCGAACAGATCTGCCCCGGCGTGCAGTATCCGCATTGGTATCCGTCATGCTTGACGAACGCGGCCTGCATCGGATGCAGCTTATCGGGCGTGCCAAGGCCCTCGATTGTGGTCACGTCGTCGCCGTCGTGCATCACCGCCAGCGTCAGGCACGAATTGATCCGCCGCCCGTCGACGATGACGGTGCACGCACCGCACTGGCCGTGGTCGCAGCCCTTCTTCGTGCCGGTCAGCTTCAAATTTTCGCGCAGCGCGTCGAGCAATGTCGTCCGCGTATCGACCTCGAGGCTCCGCGCCTTGCCGTTGACCTTCAGCGTCACTTTCATGGTTGTCACCGTTTCTGGCCGAGCGGCCGGGGTCTGTATCGCCACTGCGGGCGTCGCGGTCAGCGCGATAGTTGCCGCGCCGCCGCCCATCACTCCCCGTCGCGATACGCGGAAATCGCCTGCTTCGTTCATGCTGGAAAAGGCCTCCCAAGCCCTTCGCGCCTGATGGCGCGTCACAAGGGAAGACGCAGGCGGGGAGAATCAGTTCCAGTTGCGAATGAAGATCATTTACGTGCGATCGCGGCTTCCACCTGCCGCCAGTCGACCACCTTGAAGTTCTGCGCGTTCGGGGCGTTGTCGCCGTCCTGCGCGATCATCACGCCCGCCGGAAAATCGGGGCCGAAATCGCCGATCGCGACCTCGATCCCATCGGTTTCGCTCGTCGCGCCCAGCGTCCCCGCGCCGATCCGGAAGCGCCCGACGTACGCATCGGTCGCCAGATCATAAACCGCATAAGCGTTATCGCCCTGGCTCGACGCGACCAACCACTTGCCCGCCAGCGCCAGCCCCTCGACATCGGCGACCAGATTGCGCCCGTCGACCTTCGCGACGGGAATCGCGGTCGTCGGCCCATCGGCGCGCGCATCGAAGCGCCAGATGCCGGCGTCCTCCTCGGCCACGTACAGCCGTTGCGTCCGCGCATCGACGACACACCCTTCGGATTGTGTCGCCAGTTTCATCGTGCGCACGATCCGCCCCGCCGGTCGCGCGCCCGAAAGATCCAGCGCGACTTGGTTGATCGTCCCGTCCTTCAGCACCACGAACGCATCGACCCCGCCGCCGCGCGCGGCGAGGCAAATTCCATACGCCTCGCCCGCGCCCGCGCCGACCGTGCCGAGCGGCACCAACGTCGCCGCCGCGGTATCCAGCCGGAACAGCGCGACCTTCGCCGCCAGCACATCATTGCGGTCGGACGCCGCGACCAGCACCCCCGCCTCGCCCGCGATCTGGTCCGCGATCAGGTCGACGTTGTTCACCCGCCCCGCGTCGGCGAAGCTGCGCTGCTTGCCGGTCAGGTCATAGACGTTCAGCCCCGCCTTCTTGTCGGTGCCGACGATCAGGCTGCGCGCCGGATCGGCCCCGTTGCGCCAGATCGCGGGATCGTCCGCCGCATCGGCATTCGCGGTCGCCACCGCATCGGTCTCGCGCGACGCGGTCACGACCGGCGCCGGGCTGCGCGCGGCGATCGCCTCCCATGTCGGCGGCGCGGTCGCGCACCCACTCAAAACGACGGCCAGCGCCAGTGTCACACAGCTGACGCGGTTCGGTAGGGCGGGTGTCATCTTCGTCTCCCAACGGAAAACCTGCGCTCGCATCGGAATGCGACAGCGCGATGACGGGGGAAAGACATGAAGCTGATCACCAGGCTCGCGCTGGGCGCCGCCGCGCTGCCGCTGACGCTATCCGTCGCGCAGGCGCAGGACGTTCCTGCCGATCGGCCAGCCCCCGCGCCCGCCCAGGAAACCTCCGCCCCCGAAACCTCCGCAGACGTCATCGTCAATGGCACGATCCAGTTCCGCGACCGCACCGCCGATCCCAATCCGGTCCTCTCCTACGACCTCGATTACTTCCAGCGCTTCGAACCCGTCTCGGTCGGTGAGATGCTGAAGCGCGTGCCCGGCGTCACCTTCACCTCCGACGTGCTGGAATATGACGGCCCGCAGTTCCGCGGCCTGCCCGCGGGCTATACGCAGGTGCTGATCAACGGCCGTCGCGCGCCGGGCGGCGAGGCCGACCGCAGCTTCTTCGTCGATCGCATCCCCGCCGAGCTGGTCGAGAAGATCGAGATCGTCCGCTCCCCGCGCGCCGATCAGCCGAGCGAAGGCGTCGCCGGATCGCTCAACATCGTCACCAAGGAAGCCGCGACCTTCGACGGCGGTTTCGCAAAGGCCGGCGCGCTGATCAACAAGGACGGCAAGGTCCGCCCGTCGCTCGCCGGGGCCTATGCCGGGCGACTGGGCGAGGACACGACCTTCTGGGCGGCGGTCAATTATCAGGAACGCCGCAACCCGAAGAAGAAGGTGTCGCTGCGCTTCGACGACGTGACCAGCGGCCCGCTCGACGAGACAAATCCGGTGTTCAACAACACCGAACTGCAGAGCGACACGCGCGACGGCAGCGACCTGTCGGGCAGCGCCGAGATTCGTCACGGCTTCGGCGACCGCGGGTTCGTGCGGCTGCAGGGCTTCTTCGTCGACACCGACCGCGAGGAGTTCGAATCCTCGACCATGTTCGAGGGGCCGGACCTCGATTTCGACGGGATCGAGACGCAACTGGAGGAGATCGACCAGCAGACCTACACGATCACCGGTGACGCGCTGATCCCGCTCGGCGGCGTCGACCTCGGCCTCGCCGCGGGCTGGTCCGGCTACCGCGAGAACACGACCGCGACCGTGATGGTGGGCGAGAACGCCGACGACCTGACCGACCTCGAACTCGACGAGATCACGACGATCGGCATCAAGGACGACGAATATAGCGGCACGGTGAATCTCGGTTTCGGCGAGAGCAACGCCCGTTTCAAGGTCGGCATCGACCTGTTCCGCAAGAACCGCAACGGGCTGAACGACGGCGATTTCCAGAGCGGCATCTTCAAGATCGAGGAAAACCGCTACGATCCCTATGCGCGCGTCACGCTGGAGCCGACCGCGCAATTCACGATCGACGCGGGCGTGCGGTACGAAATCACGCGTCGCACCGTCAGCGGCGATGCGGTGCCGACGACTGACTTCAAGGCCGAAACGCTGAATCCGTCGCTCCACCTGCGCTACGCGCCGACCGCGAACGACCAGTTCCGCGCCTCGCTCGCACGCACCGTGCGCCGCCCGAACTATGATTTCATCTCACCGTTCGAGGACGAGGAAACACCCGGCGACGACGATGCGACCCGCGGCAATCCCTCGCTCCGCAACGAAAAGGCGTGGGGGCTGGACGTCGGTTACGAACGCCGCCTCGGCGGGCGCGGGATCATCGGCATCAACACCTTCTATCGCGACATCACCGATGTGATCGAACTGGTCGCGATCGGCGACAATGGCGACGGGCAGTTGTTCACGCCGCAGAACATCGGCGACGGCAAGACCTGGGGCCTGGAGATCGACCTTTCCGCGCCGCTGACCGCGATCGGCGCGCCCGACACCGGCATCTTCGCCAATTACACCTATCTCGACAGCGAAGTGACCGACCCGTTCACCGGGCAAAAGCGCCAGTTCAACAACCAGCCGCACCACATCTACAACGCAGGCTTCATCCAGACCGTCCGCGCCGCGAACGCCAGCTTCGGCGCGACCGTATCGGGCCGCAGCAAGGCATCGGCGTCGAACTTCGACGAAACCGTCGACCTGCGCTACGGCGTCGATCTCGAGGCGTTCGCGGAAAAGCGCTTCGGCAAGAATTTCGTGCTGCGTTTCTCGGTCCAGGACATCCTGCGCCGCACGAAATCGGAGGATTACCGCAAGTACGACGGCGACAGCTACGACGAAATCCTCGCCAATCGCGCCGCGGGCGACGTCGACGAGTTCGAGCTCGAACGCGAGAACGCCGGGCCTTTGTACCAGGTAACATTGCGCGCTGCATTCTGATCCTCCCCGTGTCGGGGAGCAGTGACCGTATTACCCCGCTAAGCCACTTTCCCGTTGCGGCAACGCGGCGAGAGGCATATCCCGCGCGGCATTCCTCCCGACCAAAGGTGCTGTTCATGCGTTCGACCGCTCTCGCCCTCCTGCTCCTCGCCAGCACCGCCACACCCGCCGTTGCGCAGCAGGTGCCGCCCCCCGTCGCGATGCCGGGCGACGGGCCGGAGGATGCGAAGCTGAAGACGCTGTTCCACGAAAGCGACGAAGCCAGCCTGAAGCGAAATCCGATCTCGGGCATCTTCCGCGGCGACCTGCGCTACGCCGACCGGCTCGGCGACTACCTGACCGACGCCAACATCAACGCCGAACGCGCCGCGAGCGAAAGCGACCTGACGCGCCTTAAGGCGATCGACCGCACGAAGCTGACGCCCACCGACCAGATCGCCTACGACGTGTTCCAGAACCAGACCGAGATCGCACTGCGCGGTCTGACGCCCGAAATCGTCGCGCTGACGATTGTCCGTCCGATCGATCATTTCTTCGGCTATCAGACCTTTTATCCCGAATTCGCCTCGGGCACCGGCGCTGCGCCGTTCAAGACTTTGGTGGATTACGAGAACAACTTGAAGCGCAACGTCGAATATGCGCAGATCATGGACCGCGCGATCGTGCGCTTCCGCGAAGGCATGAAGGCGGGCGTCGTCCAGCCGAAACTGGTCGTCGACAACATGATCGGCCAGTTCGACAATCTGATCGCGCAAGGGATCGAGGGATCGGTCTTCTACGCGCCCGTGAAGACCTTCCCCGCCACGATCAGCACCGCCCACCAGACCCGACTGCGCGCGGCCTATGCGAAACAGGTGCGCGAGGTGATCCTGCCCGCGCATCAGCGGATGCGCGATTTCCTCAGCAAGGAATACCGCCCCGCCGCGCGCGACAGCGTCGGGCTGGGCCAGATGCCGGGCGGCCCGAAGCTGTACGAATATCTGATCGAATCGAACACCACGCTGCCGCTGAAGGCCGAGGAGGTTCACCAGCTCGGACTCTCCGAAGTCGCGCGCATCCTGCGCGAGATGGAGGCGCAGAAGACCGCCGCCGGGTTCAAGGGCACGCTGCCGGAATTCTTCACCTATCTGCGCACCGACAAGAAATTCCAGCCGGCGTCGAAGGATCAGGTGCGGCTGGGTTACGAAGCCATCGGCAAGCGCGTCGATCAGCGCGTGCGCGAACAATTCTCGCTGATCCCCAAGACCCCGCTCGAAATCCGCGCCGTCCCCGCATTCAAGGAAAAGACCGAGGCCGGCGGTTCGTATCAGGGCGGCACGCCGGACGGATCGCGGCCGGGCGTATTCTACTATAATTCCTACGACTTACCGTCGCGTTACCTGTGGACGATGGAGACGCTGTACCTGCACGAAGCGGTGCCGGGGCATCATTTCCAGATCAGCCTGGCACAGGAAAACGCCGCGCTCCCCGCCTTCATGCGCTTCGGCGGCAACACCGCCTACGCCGAGGGCTGGGGGCTGTACGCGGAGAGCCTGCACAAGGAACTCGGCGTCGAAACCGATCCGTATCAGCGCATGGGCGGGCTGAACGACGAGATGCTGCGCGCGATGCGGCTGGTGGTCGACACCGGCATCCATGCGAAGGGCTGGACCCGCGATCAGTCGATCAAATACATGCTCGACAATTCGCCCATGGGTAAGACCGACGCCACCGCCGAGGTCGAACGCTATATCGCCATCCCCGGACAGGCGCTGGCGTACAAGGTCGGGCAGCTGACGATCTCACGGTTGAAGGCGAAGGCGCAAAAGGATCTGGGCGCGAAGTTCGATCCGCGGAAGTTCCATGCGCAGGTGCTGGACACGGGCGCTCTGCCGATGCCGGTGCTGGAAAAGAAGATCGATACTTGGATCGCTGCCGGCGGAAAATAGCACGGCAGCGAAACGAACGTAACGGTTCGCGCATTAGGGGAGTGTCGGGCTACCGACGCTCCCTTTTTTGTTGAGACCCGTCACGTCGTGAATTCTGCCGTCATGCTCCCCCCGCCTCCCGCCAACCTGCTCGAGGGCGCGGCGCTGTTCCTCGATTTCGACGGCACGCTGGTCGATCTCGCCCCCACGCCCGATCTCGCGGCCGTCGATGAGCGGCTCGCCACACTGATTGCGGGCCTTGCGACAAAATTGAACGGCCGCATCGCAATCATCAGCGGGCGGCCGGTCGCGGGGATCCTTGCCCTGTTCGGCGACCTGCCGATCGCAATCGCGGGAAGTCACGGTCTGGAGGTGCGCGGATCGGACGGAGCGTTGGCGCGAACGGAACGACCCGCCGCGCTCAATCGTATTCTTGCTGCAATGCATCAATTCACCGAAACCCGCCCCGGCCTGCTGGTCGAGGCAAAACCGCTGGGCGCCGCGCTCCACTACCGCACCGCACCCGCCCACGAAGCGGACGCTCAGGCGCTGGCGTCCGACCTCGCCGCACAGACCGGCCTCCACCTGCAGACCGGCAAGATGATGGTCGAACTGCGCGTCGGCGGCGCGGACAAGGGCAGCGCGCTGCGCCGCCTTATGGAAACCCCTGCGATGGCTGGCGCGAAACCCGTCTTCATCGGCGACGACGATACCGACGAGCCAGCGATGGTCGCCGCCGCAGCGCTGGGGGGCGCGGGCATCCTGGTCGGCGCGCCCCGCCCGACCGCCGCCGCGTATCGCCTGCCGGATGTCGCCGCGACGCTCGACTGGCTGGAAACAGCATGACCAGCCTCGATCTCTGGCCGATCGGCAATTGCCAGGTCAGCGCGCTCGTCGACCGTACCGGCCGCTTCGTGTGGGGCTGCGCACCGCGCGTCGACGGCGATCCGTTGTTCTCGGCGCTGCTCGGCGGCGACGAACCCGCGGCGGGCTATTGGAGCATCGAGCTTGAAGGCGTCGTCAGCACCGAACAACGCTACGAACGCAACACCCCCGTCCTCGTCACGCGCCACACCGATGCCGCGAGCAACGCGATCGAGGTGGTGGATTTCTGCCCGCGCCACGAACGCATGGGCCGCAGCTATCGCCCGGTCGCTTTCGCGCGCATCGTCCGCCCGGTCGCGGGCAGCCCGCGCATCCGCGTATCGCTGCGCCCGACGTCCGATTGGGGCAAGTCGAACGGCGAACGCACGACCGGATCGAACCACGTCCGCTTCCGCCTCGGCGACGACCATTTGCGGCTGAGCACCACCGCCCCGATCGGAATGGTGACGGAGGAACGCGCATTCCGCGTCGAACGTCCGCTGCACTTCTTCCTCGGCCCCGACGAAAGCTTCGTCGGCGATCTGTCGGCCAGCGTCGACGATATGCTGACGAAAACGGTCCACCACTGGCAAGAATGGGTCCGCGGCCTCGCCATCCCGCTCGAATGGCAGGACGTCGTCATCCGCTCGGCGATCACGCTGAAGCTGTGCCAGCATGAGGAGACCGGTGCGATCGTGGCGGCGCTGACCACCTCGATCCCCGAACATGCGGGGTCGCAGCGCAACTGGGACTATCGCTACTGCTGGGTGCGCGACGCTTATTATACCGTGCAGGCGCTGAACCGACTCGGCGCGCTCGACGTGCTGGAGGGCTATCTCGAATACCTCCGCAACATCGTCGACGGCGCGGCGGGCGGGCATATCCAGCCGCTGTACGGCGTGCTCGGCGAGGCGGTGCTGGAGGAACGCGTCGCCCCCGCCCTGCCCGGCTATCGCGGCATGGGACCGGTGCGCGTCGGCAATCAGGCCTATGAGCAAATCCAGCACGACGCCTATGGCCAGATCGTGCTGTGCAGCGTTCACGCCTTCTTCGACCGCCGGATGTTCCGCGTCGCGGGCGTGGAGGATTTCGAGTCGCTCGAACGCGTCGGCGAACGCGCGTGGGAGCATCACGACGCCCCCGATGCGGGACTGTGGGAGCTACGCACAAGGCAAAGCGTCCACACCTATTCCTCCGCGATGTGCTGGGCGGCGTGCGACCGCCTCGCCAACGCTGCGACTGCGCTCGGCCTGACCGAGCGACACGATTTCTGGCAGGACCGCGCCGACCGCATCCGCGCGCGGATTGAGGAGGCGGCATGGCGTGCCGACACCAACCGCATGTCCGCGACCTTCGCGGGCGACGACCTCGACGCGAGCCTGATCCAGTTGCTCGACCTGCGGTTCTTCACCCCCGACGATCCGCGTTTCCAGGGTACGCTGACGGCGGTCGAAGAGGGGCTGCGCCGCGGATCGTTCATGCTGCGCTATGCGACCGAGGATGATTTCGGCTTGCCCGAAACCGCGTTCAACGTCTGCACCTTCTGGCTGATCGAGGCGCTGCACTTCACCGGCCGCAGCGCCGATGCGCGCGCCTTGTTCGAGGAGATGCTAGGGCGTTGCACCGCCGCCGGATTGCTGTCCGAGGATATCGACCCCGTGACCGGCGAATTGTGGGGCAATTACCCGCAGACGTACTCGTTGGTCGGCATGATCAACTGCGCCGCGTTGCTGAGCAAACCGTGGAGTTCGATCCGCTGAGCCGCCTGATCATCATCTCCAACCGCGTCTCCGCTCCCAAGGGGACCGAAACCGGCGCGCAGGGTGGCCTCGCGGTCGCGCTGTCGTCCGCGCTGCGCGAGACCGGCGGCATCTGGTTCGGCTGGTCGGGTGAGCGCACCGACGAATTCACCGGCCATATCGATCTGCAACGCAATCAGGGCGTGACGACCGCGACGATCGACCTGGAGGATCAGGACATCGACGAATATTACAACGGCTACGCCAACCGCACGCTCTGGCCGCTGTTCCATTACCGCGTCGATCTGGCCGAATATGAGCGCGATTTCGCGGGCGGGTACAAACGCGTCAACGAACGCTTCGCCGACACCGCGGTCCCGCTGATCGATCCGGCCGACGCAATCTGGATTCAGGATTATCACCTGTTTCCGCTCGGCGAGGAATTGCGCAAGCGCGGTTGCAAGAACCGCATCGGCTTCTTTCTCCACATCCCGTGGCCCCCGCGCCGGTTGCTGTCGATATTGCCCGAGGCGCGCGCCCTGGTGCGGTCGTTGTTCGCCTATGACGTGATCGGTTTCCATACCGACGAATGGCTGCAGGCGTTCGTCGATTTCGTCCGCGACGAACTCGGCGCGAACGTCGGAGACGGCGTCGTGACGCTCGACGATCGGACCCTTCGCGTCATCGCCTGCCCGATCGGGATCGACGCACAGGAATTCGCCGATCTCGCCGCCAGCGTGAAGGGCCGCCTCGCCTATCGCCGGATGCGCGACAGTTCGGTCGGGCGCGACATGATCGTCGGCGTCGACCGGCTGGATTATTCGAAGGGGCTGGAGGAACGCTTCCTCGGCTACGAACGCTTCCTCGTCGAACATCCCGAGGAGCGCAAGGAAGTGTTCCTGCTGCAGATCGCGCCCCCATCGCGCGGCGAAGTCGGCAGCTACCAGAAAATCCGCAGCTCGCTGGAGCGGCTGGCGGGCCGCATCAACGGCGCGCACGCCGATACCGACTGGGTGCCGATCCGCTACGTGAACCAGGGCTACGGCCGCGACGAACTGGCCGGGGTCTATCGCGCCGCCAAGATCGGACTCGTCACACCGTTGCGCGACGGGATGAACCTCGTCGCCAAGGAATATGTCGCGGCGCAGAATCCCGAAGATCCCGGCGTCCTGATCCTGTCGCGCTTCGCGGGCGCGGCAGAGCAATTGCGCGATGCGGTGCTGGTCAATCCATACAGCGCAGAGGAAATCTCCGACGCGATCCTGCTGGCGCTGCGAATGCCGAAGGAAGAACGCATCCGCCGCTGGTCCGCGATGATGGAATCGATCACGACGCAGGACGTGTCGTGGTGGCGCAAGACCTTCACCGACGCGTTGCTGGCGGAAGAATGCACGCCCGCCTGACTATCGCCCGATCCGGCGCAGCGCGCGGTGGAACAGCGAGATCGTGTGCGCGTGGAGCGCATCGCCGATCGGCTTCGGGGTCAGCCCGGCGCAGGCGCGCGCGTGGCTGCCCTCCAGGATCGCGCCCAGCTTGAACGGCGCGAGCACGCTGTACCAATGCGCATCCGCCGCGCTGCGCCCGGTCGCGCCAAGGTAGCGGTCGACGATTTCCTCCAGCGACGGAAACCCGTCCCACGGCGTCACCGACACCCGCGTTTCGGCCTCGTCGGGGTCGCGCCACGTCGCGGTCAGCCAGCCGAGATCGAGCAGCGGATCGCCGCGGCTCGCCAGTTCCCAGTCGACGATCGCCGCCAGTTCCGGCGCATCGTTGCGGTACATGACGTTGGCGAGGTGATAGTCGCCGTGGATCAGCCCCGGCTGCATCGTCGCGGGCCGGTTCGCCTCCAGCCAAGCACAGATCGCATCGACATCTGGCAGCGCCTCCAGCCCGGTCCACCCATCGAACTTCGCATAGCCGTCAAGCTGCGCCCGCCACCGCGGCACCTGCCGGTCGAGCCATCCGTCCAGCTTGCCGAGATCGCCCAGACCCCGCTCATGCGGATCGATCCGCGACAGCGCGATCGCGCCGTCGACGATCGCCTCCCCCATCCGCCGCCGCAGCGCCGCGTCGCCCGCATGAAGCGTCGGCAGCGCGACGGTCGCGTTGAAGCCCTCGACCGGCTCCATCAGGTAGAAGGCCGTCCCCAGCACCGCCGGGTCGCCGCACCCGGCGATGAATTCGGGATGCGGCACATCGGTCCCGCGCAGCGCGGCCAGCACCTTCATCTCGCGCCGCATCACCTCGTCGCTCTCGGGCCGCGGGCGGCGCGGCGGACGGCGCAGGACATATTCACGACCAGCACGAACGAAGCGCAGCAGGATGTTCTGCGTGCCGCCGCCCAGCGTCGCGGCATCCTCGATCGGCCCAGCGCCCAGCCCCTCGCGGTTCATCCACCGCGACAGCGCGTCGAGGTCGATCAACTCGCGCCACGCCTCGCGATCATGCGCCAGTCCCACGCATCTCTCCCGCTCTGTTTCAACGGGCGTAACCACCCGCCCGATCTAAGTCGAGTGGCTTGCCGAGTGCGGACGGATCGACGATGCTCCACCGCATGGACCTCGCCCGAACCCAAACGCTTACGCGCGGCGGCGCGACCCGCAACGAACTGAAGCGCGCTGCACGCCGCCTCTTCGCCGAACGCGGCATCGCGGCGGTCGGGATGCGCGAAATCGTCGAGGCGGCGGGCCAGCGCAACGCAGCGGCGGTGCATTATTATTTCGGCAGCAAGGACGATCTGTTGCGCGAATTGCTGATCGACGGCGCGCAACTGATCGACGAAGGCCGCCGCGTGATGCTTGACGCGGCGGAGGCGGCGGGAGAACCCGGCCTGCACGCGATCGTCCGGGCGGCGGTGTTGCCCAACATAGACCTGGCCGGCGAGACGGGCGAGAACGAAACCTATTTCCGCTTCATCGTCGGCGTCCAGAATGAACGCCGTCAGTGGTTCAGGGAAACCGTGCGCGGCGACGCCTCGATCGGTTACGCGCGCTACATGGCGCACATCCACCGCCTGCTCGGGCATCTGCCGACACCCATCGTCAATCAACGCATCCTCTTCGCAGGCCTCTCGTTGCAGACGTTGCTGGCCGCCCGCGAAGCCGCGCTGGACGCCAGCGACACCGGCGATCACCATTTCTGGAGCCGCCCCGAAGCGCTGGAGGGGCTGATCGATACGGTGGAGGCGATCCTGCGCGGACCGTTGCGCTAACCCCGCCGCAGGATCGCCGCATGGGTCGGCGGCCGTCGCCGCCACAACGGCGACAGCAACCGCGCCGCCAGCGTCATGGCGCCCGGCCGCACGAACAACCAGTCGCGGATTTCACCTGCGGGCGTTGCGCCGATCGTGCGCTTGTAGCCGCTGTCCCCCGCGCCCCAATCGACCTCAGTCATCCCGCGCGCCTGCGCGTCGACCAGATTGCGATAGTATAGCAGTTTCCCTGGTGAATGTTTCGCGAACTGCGGATCGTAACTGTTTGCGATCGCGTATTTCAACGTGCCCGCATCGAGATCGAAACTGAACGCGGCTGGCTTGCCGTCCACCGTCAGCAACGCCGCGCGCATCATCCGCGCCAGCACGGGATCCGCCGCCGCCGCGCGCCAGAACGCGCCGTGCCCGGTATCGGTGAACTTCGCATCGCTGCCGTCGGTCAGGTCCGCGATCCAGCTGACCCGCTCGACCTCCGCCAACGCATCAAAACCGTCAGGCCAGTCCGCCCCGCCGACAAAGCGCCAGTTGAGTGCGCCATGCGCCGCCAGATGCTTTTCGTGGAAACGGTTCTTGCGCAGCGTCGATCCGCGCGGCCAAGCGCCTTCCTGCCCCGCCATATCCAGCGCAAAGCGTTCGGCGACGAACCGGTCGATCACCTTCCATCCCTTCGCCCGCGCCGCCGCGACCAGCGCCGCGACCGACGGATCGCCATCATAGACCGGCCCGACCCGCATCGCGCGAATATGCCGGGCCAGCGTCTCTATCGCTACGTCGAGCGCCTCGTCCCCCGCATCAAGCGCCAGCCCGAATCCGCGGAACGGCCAATAGCAGCCTGGCACGCTGGCCAGCCTCAACGCCGGATGCCCGACCGCGACCAGCGGCAGCGTCAGCACCGGCGTGTCTTCGGCGGTCACCACCAACGTTCGCGCCGCGCCGCCGTAGGCCGCCAGCGCCGCGACATACCATTGGTGGCGCAGGAACGCGTGCGTGGCCGGTCCCGCCTCCGCCACGCGATCGATCGCGGTCGACAGCCCGTCGACCAGATGCGCGCGCACGGTGCGCGGCAGGCGCGTGAATTCGGCGAGCGACAGGGCCTTGGTCATCGCGAACGCCATAGCGAACCAAGGTTACCGACCGGTTCGCACTTGCCCCCGCACCGCGCGACCGCCAAAGATTTTTCCGTGCTGCAATATTCCCCCGAAGTCTCGACGATCGCGCAGACGATCCAGCTATCGCTCAGTCCCGTCTTCATGCTCGCGGGCATCGGCGCGCTGCTGAACGTGCTGGCCGGCCGACTGTCGCGCGTCGTCGATCGCGCGCGCACGCTGGAAGGCCTGCACCCCCGCACGACCGGACCGGAACACGACCGTCACGTGTGGGAGCTGCGGTTGCTCGACCGCCGCATCTCGATCATCAACTGGGCGCTTTTCCTGGCGGTCAGCAGCGCGGTGTTGACGTGCGCGGTCGTCGCCCTGTTGTTCATCGCCGAACTCGCCAGCCTGCACATCGGCCAATATGTCGCGGTCGCCTTCATCGGATCGATGACGCTGCTGATCGCCAGCCTGATCTGCTTCATGTTCGAGGTGCGCGTCTCGCTGGGCGCGATCCACGTCCGCGACGAACTGCTGAAATAAAGGAAGCCGGTTTGCCGCTAGTCCTGAAGCTCGTCGGCGCGACATTGCTGTTCCTGATCGTCGCGGCGGCGCTCGCAATCACGATCGTCCCGCGCTTCCTCGACCGGATCTATTACGACGGGCGGGAAAGCGACCATTTCGACGGCGCGCGCTTCTTCAATCCCGATGGCGTGGACGATACGCTCGCCCCGCCGACCGGCGGCAGCCGCGCGGGGTTCTTCTGGCGGTATTTCACCGGCAGCGACGGGCGTCCGCCGTGGCCCGCCTCGGTTCCCGTGACCCCGACAAAGCCCGCCGCACGGATAGAGGGCGAGCGGATGGTGGTGACGTGGGTCGGCCATGCCAGCGTGTTGATCCAGACGCAGGGCCTGAACATCCTGACCGATCCGGTATGGGCGAACAGCGCCGGACCGCTCGGCCTCGGCCCGAAACGCGTCGCCGCGCCCGGCGTGCGGCTGAACGACCTGCCCAAGATCGACCTGATTCTGGTCAGCCACAATCATTATGATCATCTCGACAAAGCGACGCTCAAGCAACTGTGGGAGCGCGATAAACCGCGCATCGTCACCAGCCTTGGCAACGATAGCATCATCGCGCAGGTCGGTGCCCGGGCAACCGCGCTCGACTGGGGAGAGGCGGAGGTATTGGGGGGCGACGGCTGGAGAACGGAGCGCGGAATTCCGCAGTGCGATCCGGACGGCGCCTGCCCCGGAGATCGCCTCTCGGTATTCGTCATGCGCAACCACCATTGGAGCAGCCGCTGGTTCGCCGACCGCAACCGGGCGCTGTGGTCCAGCTTCGTCGTCACGCTTCCCTCGGGCGGTAACCTTTTCTTCGCGGGCGACACCGGACTCGGCGACGGGAAATGGCCCGCCGAGGCCGCGGCGCTTGGACCGATACGCCTCGCCCTGATCCCGATCGGCGCGTTCCGCTTCGTGCCGGGTCAGATGGGCTCGGGCAGCCATATCGGTCCGATCGACGCGGTGCGCGTGTTCGACCGGCTTGGAGCCGCGCGCGCGATACCGATCCATTGGGGCACGTTCCGGCTCAGCTACGAGGAGCGTGAGACGCCACCGAGGATGCTCGACCTGCTGCTGCGTTGCACCGGCGGCGATCCCGCGCGCTTCGCGCCCGCGGCGTTCGGCGAGCCCGTCGAGATCGCACTCTACACCGCGCCGACGCAGCGCCCGGACGAAAGCCTGCTAGCGACGTGCGCGGACCGGCCGGAGATCAAGGCGCTCCGCTGATCCGCTGTCCGCGCAGACCCGACTCTGCTATCGTCCGCATCTGGGGAAAGCTGCCATGTTTCACGGCAACGTCAGTCTGGAGATCGCCGAGGGGCTGAAGCTGCTGCGCCGTCGCATCGAAACCGCAAAGATACCGCCGTCGCAACTCGACGAAACGCTCAACATCGCCACTTGGAACATCCGCGAGTTCGGCCGCCGCCGCCGCAGCGAAGCCGCAATCCACTACATCGCGGAAATTATCGGCCAGTTCGACTTGGTCGGCGTCGTCGAACTGCGCGACCGGCTGCAGGATCTCGAACGGATACTGCCGATCCTCGGGCCATATTGGGACGCCGTCTATTCGGATGCGATTCTCGACGCGGGGGGCAACCGTGAGCGCATCTGCTATCTCTACGATCGCCGCGCCTGCTCCTTCAACGGGCTGGCGGCGGAGGCCAGTCCCCCGCGCAAGAAAAGCGGCACCGAATATGTCGCCGACAGCGGCTGGTGGCGCGCGCCGTATATCGCTTCATTCAAGGCCGGGAATTACGATTTCCTGGCGCTGACCGTCCACATCCGCTGGGGCGACGACGATGTCGCACGAGAGGCGGAAATCCGCGGCGTGGCGAACTGGATCGCGGCCAAGATGGACGCCAAGGCGGGGGAGGATCAGGACTGGATCGTGATGGGCGATTTCAACATCCCCGGCCGCGACAGTCCGATGTTCGCCGCGCTGACCTCGACCGGCCTGACGATCCCCCGCGCGCTGCTGAAGGACGAATTCGGATCGAACCTGGCGCGCGACAAACGCTACGACCAGATCATGCACCTCACCCGTTTCGCCGATGATTTCACGCTGGCCGGCGGCGTGCTCGATTTCTACGCCAGCGATCACAAACCATTGTTCCCCGATCTCACGAAGGAACAATTCACCTATCAGCTATCCGATCACCTACCGCTCTGGGTCCAGATCAGGACCGACATCGACGGGCAATTGCTCGATCAGATCATCCAGCGCAAACGCGGCGATTGATCGCGGCGCTACCCGAGCTTGAAGACGCACAGCTTGTTGCCGTCCAGGTCGCGGAAATACGCGCCGTAGAAACCCATTTCCTCCGGCGCACGCAATCCCGGCGCGCCCTCGTCCGTTCCGCCTAGTTCGATCGCCTTGGCGTGCACCGCGTCGACCTGCCCACGATCGCCCGCCGCCAGCGCGACCATCGTGCCGTTGCCGGGCGTCGCGCTGCCGCCGTCATAAGGCTTGCCGACGCCCAGCATCGGCTTGTCCATATCCACGCCGTAAAAGGTCAGCTTCTGTTCGTCGGGCAACTGCATCAGCTGCTTTCCGCCGAGCGTCGGCAGAAGGGCGTCGTAGAACGCTAACGCACGATCGATGTCGTTGCTGCCCAGTGTCGCATAACCGATCATCACACTCTCCCATTATATGACGTATGCAATCTAATCAGCGCGCCGTAGCCTGCGCACCCGGTTTCATCAGGTCCAGCACCACCGCGGTCATCGCGGTCGCGCCGGTCACGATCGCGGGTTCGGGCGCGATCTTGAACAACGGCGAATGGTGCGACGGCACCGCGGGGCCGCCATTCTTCTCGGCCGCGAACGCCGCTGCGGGCGTGCCGCCGACCGCGAAATAATAGCCTTTAACCCCGGTGTCGGGCTGGACGAGATAGGCGAAATCCTCCGCCCCCATGCCGGTCTGTTCGAACAGCTCGACATTCGCGGCGCCCAAATTCTCGACCATCACCGCGTTCAGCCGTTTGGCGAGCGCCGCATCGTTGATCGTCGTCGGTGTCCCCTCGATCACATTGACGACCGGCATCTTGTCTTCGGGCATGCCGTTCAGCACGCCCACGCCGCGCGCGACGCGCTTGATCCCCGCGATCAGCTTCGCGCGGGTCTCCTCGTCATTGGCGCGCACCGTCACCTGCAGCTTCGCCTGGTCGCTGATGATGTTGTGCTTCAGCCCCGAATGGAACGACCCCACCGTGATGACGCCGGGATCGAGCGGCTGGCGTTCGCGGCTGATCAGCCCCTGCAGCGCGATGACGAGCTGCGACGCCATATATACCGGATCCTTACCCGCCTGCGGCGACGCGCCATGCGCGCCGATGCCGGGAATTGTGATGTCGACCGAATCCGACGACGAATATTGAATGCCCTCCGACGCGGAGACCTTACCCGATTCGAGGTCCGCCGCGACGTGGAACGCCAGCGCATATTGCGGCTTGGGGAAACGCGTATACAGCCCGTCCTCGACCATCGCTTTCGCGCCCCCGACGCGTTCCTCGGCGGGCTGGACTATGAACACCAGCGTCCCTTTCCAGCGATCCTTCAGCGCCGCCAGCCGCCGCGCGGTGGCCACCATCGCGACGATATGCGTGTCGTGGCCGCAGGCGTGCATCACCGGCGTCTCGACCCCGTCGACGCCGATTTGCCGCACCTTCGACGCGTTGGGCAGGCCCGATTTTTCCTCCACCGGCAGGCCGTCCATGTCGGCGCGCACCAGCACCACCGGCCCCGCGCCGTTCTTCAGCACGCCCACGACGCCGGTCTGCCCGACCTTCTCGGTCACGACCATGCCGGGCACCTTCTTCAGCTCCGCCGCCATCCGCGCCGCGGTCTTCGTCTCGCGGAACGACAGTTCGGGGTTGCGGTGGAAATAATCCCACAGCGCACCCAAATCCTTGTCGTAATCCGCCCTCACCGCGGCGGCGTAATCGGGTGCGGCCTGGGCCGGAGCCGCCATCGTCATGGCGGTGGCGAACAGCAGGATATGGCGCATCTGATTCCCCTTTTCGGACACAAGCCTATCCGCATTGATTTGGCGAGCCAACCGGGTATCATAACTTTGGTTATGGTCGCCGCACAAAGGGCGCTGTGGGAGAGCGGATATGGGCGAATCAAAACGCGCCTGCATCATTGGCGCGGGCTGTTCGGGCTTCACGACGGCGAAGCGGCTGAAGGACGAGGGCATCTCGTTCGACTGTTTCGAAATGTCCGACGAGATCGGCGGCAACTGGTATTATCGCAACCCCAACAACCGCTCCGCCTGCTACCAGAGCTTGCATATCGACACGTCGAAATGGCGCCTCGCGTTCGAGGATTATCCGGTCCCCGCAGGCTGGCCCGATTTCCCCAGCCACACGCAATTATTCCAGTATTTCAAGGATTACGTCGCCCACTTTGATCTGCGGCCTCACATCACCTTCAACACGGCGGTCGAAACGGCGGCGCGACGCGCGGGCGGCGGCTGGTCGGTCACGCTGTCGACCGGAGAGACGCGCGACTACGAAACCCTGTTCGTCTGCAACGGCCACCATTGGGACGCGAAGATCCCCGATTATCCGGGCACGTTCGACAATCCGCATTTCCACGCGCACGATTATCGCGACCCGTATGACCCGGTCGACCTGCGCGGCAAAAACGTGGTGGTCGTCGGCATGGGCAACTCGGCGATGGATATCGCCAGCGAGCTTTCGCAGCGCCATCTCGCCGCGAACCTGTGGGTCGCCGCGCGGCGCGGGGTGTGGGTGCTGCCCAAATATGCCGGCGGCAAGCCGATGGATAAATCCGCGCTTCCGCTGTGGATGCCGCGCAAACTCGGCAAGGCGCTCGCGCGGCGGATGGTGAAGAAGCTGGTCGGCCGGATGGAGGATTACGGCCTCCCCGCGCCCGATCACGAACCGCTCGACGCGCATCCGTCCGTGTCGGGCGATTTCCTCAACCGTGCCGGCTCGGGCGACATAAAATTCAAGCCGAACATCAAGGCGCTGGAGGGAACACGCGTACGCTTCGACGATGACAGCGTCGAACAGGTCGATGCGATCATCTACGCGACCGGGTACCGCATCAATTTCCCGTTCTTCGACGATCCCGCGCTCAAGCCCGACAAGGATAACCGCTTCCCGCTGTACAAACGGATGCTTATCCCTGGCATCGACGACCTGTTCTTCATGGGCCTCGCCCAGCCGCTGCCGACGCTCGTCAATTTCGCCGAACAGCAATCGAAACTGGCGGCGGGGTTCCTCTCGGGCCGCTACGCGCTCCCGTCACCGGACGAGATGCGCCGGATCACCGCGGAGGACGAGAAGGTCGAACTCGGCGACTATTACCAGTCCACCCGCCACACGATCCAGGTCGATTTCGCACGCTACGTGGCGGACCTGCACAAGGAAGTCGCCAAGGGCGAACGCCGCGCAAAGGCCGGCGTGCGAAAGGAAGCCGCGTGACCGATACCCTGCTGCGTCATTCCCGCGAAAGCGGGAACCCACTGCCCGCCAGCGCTCCGCCATCCTCGCTATCTGCGGAAGACCGGACCGCCCTGATCGACCAGGTCCGCCGCCTGCTCGCCGACCGCTGCACCGAAGCCGACGTCCGCCGCATCATGGACAGCGAAAGCGGCCATGACCCGGCTCTGTGGCGGTCGATCGCCGACCTCGGCCTCCCGGGCCTGACCATCCCCGACGCACACGGCGGCGCAGGCCTCGGCCCGGTCGAACTCGAATTGGTGATGGAGGAAGCCGGCGCGAGCCTCCTACCCGCCCCGCTCCTGTCGACCGCGCTCGCCACCGCGCTATTGCAATCCTGCGGACACACCGCGCCGCTCGCCGACATCGCCAGCGGCGCGCGGATCGCCACCGTCGCCTTCTCGGGCGCAAACGACTGGACGGGCGCAGGCGACGTTCGTGTCGCGGGCGACCGCCTCACCGGAACCGCCCGCTTCGTCACCGACGCCCAGATCGCCGACCTGATCCTGCTCGCCACCGACGACGGCGTATTTCTGGTCGAGGCGAGCGACGCGACGATCACCCCCCTCCCCACCTTCGACCACACCCGCCGCCTCGCCGACGTGCGCCTCGACGGCCCCGCCTCCCGGATCGGCGACGCTGCGGCGGTCAAACCAGCGCTCGACCTCGCCATCGTCGCACTCGCAGGCGAACAGGCGGGCGCAGCGCGGCGGTTGCTCGACATGACCGTCGACTATGCCCGGACCCGCCACCAGTTCGGCCGCGCGATCGGCAGTTTCCAGGCGATCAAGCACATGGCCGCCGACCTGCTGATCGAGGTCGAAAGCGCCACCTCCGCCGCGCGCAACGCCGCGCAGAAGCTGGCCGACGACGCACCCGACAAGGATTCGGCCATCGCGCTCGCCGCCTTCGCCTGCGCCGACGCCTTCGTGAAGGTCGCCGCGGACGCGATCCAGATGCACGGCGGTATCGCCTTCACCTGGGATCACCCCGCGCACCTCTACCTCCGCCGCGCGCGCGCCGACGCGATATTGTTCGGCACCCCCGACCACTGGCGCGAACGCTTCATCCGCGCGTTGGAGGTGCAGGCATGACCGACGCGCAGATCAAGGCCGATGTCGAGGCGTGGTTGGCTGACAATTGGACCGGTGAATTACCGCCCGCGACCGAACAGTTCGGCCGCGATCCGCGTAGCGCGTGGCTTGCCAAGGTCCGCGACGCGGGTTACGCGACACCGCGCTGGCCCGCCGACTGGTATGGCCGCGATTACACCAACGATCAGGCGAAGATCGTCGAACGCGCCTTCGCAGCGGCCGGCGCACCGGGCGCGGGACAGGACCGCACGAACCTGTGGGCCAACACGGCCTTCGCCCACGCAACGCCCGCATTCAAACACGAAATCGTTCCGAAACTGCTGGCGGGCGAGGTCGGCATGTGCCTGCTCTATTCCGAACCCGGCGCGGGATCGGACCTAGCCGCGATCCGCACCCGCGCCGAACGGGATGGCGACGATTACGTCATCAACGGGCAAAAGGTCTGGACCAGCGGGGCGGCGTCCGCCGACTACGGCATGCTGATCGCACGCACCGACTGGGACGTACCGAAGCATCGGGGGATCAGTTTCTTCTTCCTGCCGATGAAGCAGGCGGGCGTCGAGGTCCGCCCGCTGCGCCAGGTCACCGACGAAGCGCATTTCAACGAGGTGTTCATCACCGATGCGCGCGTCCCCGCGGCGAACGTGCTCGGCCCGCTCAATGGTGGCTGGAGCGTGCTACAGACCGCACTGGCCTACGAACGATCAGTTATGGGCGACGCCGCGCGCGGGCCGCGCAGCGGCGCGGGCGGGCCGAAGGGCGACCTTTCGTTGCTCGGCTTGGCGAAGGAAGCCGGCAAGCTGGGCGATCCGCTGATCCGGCAGGATGTGGCGCGCGTCATCGGCTACCGGATGCTCAACAAACTGAACACGCAGCGCGCGAAGGCGGAAATGGCGCAGGGCACGTCATCCCCGATCATGTCGCTCGGCAAACTCGCGATGAGCCGCATCCTGCACGAAGAGGCACGCGTCCGCACCGCGCTGCTGGGGCCGGAAAGTCTGCTCGAAGGCCCCGATCATCCGCGCGCGGAGGACGCCAATTTCCTGACCTTCAACGCTTATTTCACGTCGATCGGCGGCGGCACCGACCAGATCCAGCGCAACATCATCGGGGAACGCGTGCTGGGCCTGCCGAAGGAACCTGAAGTCGACCGCACGATCCCGTTCCGGGAGGTGCGGGCTGGGTAAATCTCCCTCTCCCGGCGGGGGAGAGGGGGGTCGGGGGTAGCGAGACCGGGAGAGGGGCAGTGCGGAAAGGTGGCGATCGTGCCCCTCTCCCCGACCCTCTCCCCAAAGGGGAGAGGGAGAATGCGCGGTATCTTCATCACCGGCGGCGCATCGGGCATCGGCCTCGCTGCTGCGCGTCGTTTCAGGCGCGAAGGCTGGTTCGTCGGCATCGGCGACATCGACGCTGCGGGAATGGCGCGCGTCGGGGAAGAACTGAGCGCCTTCACCACCCCGCTCGACGTGCGTGACCGCGCACAGTGGCAAATTGCGCTCGACGGCTTCGTCGCCGCATCGGGCGGGCGGCTCGACGTGCTGCTCAACAATGCCGGCATCGCGCGGTTCGGAATGTTCGAGGAAGTGTCGCCAGACGAAGCCGACCTGCAGATCGACATCAACGTGAAGGGCGTCATCAACGGTGCGTACGCCGCGCTGCCGCACCTGAAGGCGACGCCGGGCAGCCGCCTGATCAACGTTGCATCGGTCGCGGGAATCGTCGGCTCCCCCGGCCTCGCGGTCTATTCCGCCACGAAGTTCGCAGTACGCGGGTTGTCCGAGGCGCTGGACGCCGAGTTCACGCGCCACGGCGTCGATGTCGCGTGCGTCATGCCATATTTCGTAGAAACCCCGATCCTCGACTGTGGGTCAGCAGGCACCAACCGCACGATCCGTGATGCGACCGCGGGGCAGCCGGTCTATACCGTCAAAGAAGCCGCCGACGTGATCTGGCAAGCCGCGCACGGCGCGGAACGCGAGTATATCGTCGGCAAGGCGGGAAAACAGGCGCGGTTCGCGCAACGTTTCATGCCTGGAAGGCTGCGCAAGCGGCTGAAGGCGGGAATGGCGGGGGGCTGACCCGATCAGCGTTCAATAACCTAATCCTCCCCTGCAAGGGGAGGTGGCAGCGCGCAGCGCTGACGGAGGGGTGTGTCGCCCCATCGAGAGGTCTTCACCCCTCCGACGCTGCGCGCCACCTCCCCTTGCAGGGGAGGATCAAGCGCGACAGGATCCGGCCGTTCCTGCCCCCTACCCCCAGGCCTGCTTGATCTTCGCAAAGAACCCCTGACTGTCCGGGCATTCGTCCCCCGTCTCGGTCTCGCGAAACTCCTCCAGCAATGCGCGTTGGCGGGTGGACAGCTTGGTCGGCGTCTCGACTTCGATCTGGATCACCAGATCGCCGTGCCCGCGGCCCTGCAGCACGGGCATCCCCGCGCCACGTTTGCGCAGTTGCTTGCCCGACTGAATGCCCGCCGGGATGCGGATTTCGTGGTGTTCGCCGTCGAGCCCCGGAATTTCCAGCGTGCCGCCCAGCGCCGCCGTGGTGAAGCTGATCGGCGCGCGCGCGAACAATGTCGTGCCCTCGCGCTCGAACAGATTGTGCCGCTTCACGTGCAGGAAAATATAAAGATCACCCGCAGGCGCGCCGCGCGGCCCCGCCTCGCCCTCGCCGGTCAGGCGCACCCGTGTGCCTTCATCGACGCCCGGCGGCACGTTCACCGACAAGGTCTTGGTCCGCTCGACCCGGCCGTCGCCGCGGCAGGTCGGGCATGGATCGTCGATCACCTGCCCTGCGCCGTTGCACACCGGACAGGCGCGCTCGACCACGAAGAAACCCTGCTGCGCGCGCACCTTGCCGTGCCCGCCGCAGGTGTTGCACGCGTGCGGCCGGCTGCCGGCGCGAGCACCCGATCCGTGGCAGGTGTCGCACGACGCCGAAACGTCGATCGTGATCTCCGTATCCTTGCCGTGGTACGCTTCTTCCAGCGTGACTTCCATGTCGTAGCGTAGGTCCGCGCCGCGCCGCGCCTGCTGCCGCCCGCCGCCGCCGCGCCCGCCCATGAATTCGCCGAACACGCTTTCGAAGATGTCGGAGAAGCCCGAGAAATCCTGCGCGCCGCCCTGTCCGCCGCCGCCGTTCTGAAACGCGGCGTGCCCGAAGCGATCGTACGCCGCGCGCTTCTGCGGGTCTTTCAGGACGTCATACGCCTGCGACACCGCCTTGAACTTGGCTTCGCTGTCCTTGCAGCCCGCATTCTTGTCGGGATGGAATTTCATCGCGAGCTTGCGGTACGATGACTTGATCGTTCCGGCGTCGGCGGTCCGCTCGCATTCGAGCAGTTCGTAATAATCGATTTCGGTCATTCCGGGCCCCCGCCCCGTACGCACGGCACATAAACAAACAAGCCGTCACCCCCGCGAAAGCGGGGGCCCATCTCGGTTGCGCGCCACAATGTGGAGAGTGTGGGAGATGGGTCCCCGCTTTCGCGGGGATGACGGTTGCTCAGCACGGTTCAGGCCTTCTGGTTGTCGTCCACTTCCGAGAATTCGGCGTCGACGACGTCCTCCTTCGGCGCTTCGTCACCCGCATCCGCAGACGGCGAAGCCTCCGACGCCTGCTGCTTGTCGTAGATCGCCTGACCCAGCTTCATCGCGACCGTGGCGAGCGCCTGGCTCTTTTCATTCATCGCCTCGGGATCCCCGCCCTCGACCGCCGCTTTCGCCGCGTCGATCGCCGCCTGGATTTCGGTCTTCAGCGCCTCGTCCACCTTGTCGCCGTTGTCGGCCAGCTGGCGCTCGGTGGTGTGGATCAGCGACTCCGCATTGTTCTTCGCCTCGGCCGCCGCACGACGCTTCTTGTCCTCTTCCGCGAAGCTCTCGGCGTCGCGGACCATCTGGTCGATGTCGCTGTCCGACAGGCCACCGCTGGCCTGGATGCGGATCTGCTGTTCCTTGCCGGTGCCCTTGTCCTTCGCGGACACGTTGACCAGCCCGTTGGCGTCGATGTCGAACGTCACCTCGATCTGCGGCACGCCGCGCGGCGCTGGCGGGATGCCGACCAGGTCGAACTGGCCGAGCATCTTGTTGTCCGCGGCCATCTCGCGCTCGCCCTGGAACACGCGGATCGTCACCGCGCCCTGGTTATCGTCGGCGGTGGAGTAGGTCTGCGCCTTCTTCGTCGGGATCGTCGTATTGCGATCGATCATCCGCGTGAACACGCCGCCCAAAGTCTCGATGCCCAGCGACAGCGGAGTCACGTCGAGCAGCAGCACGTCCTTCACGTCACCCTGCAGCACGCCCGCCTGGATCGCCGCACCCATCGCGACGACCTCGTCGGGGTTCACGCCGGTGTGCGGCTCCTTGCCAAAGAACGACTTCACGACCTCACGCACGCGCGGCATCCGCGTCATGCCGCCGACCAGCACCACTTCGCTGATGTCCTCGGGCTTGATCCCCGCATCGGCCAGCGCCTTCTTGCACGGGTCCAGCGTCCGCTTCACCAGATCCTCGACCAGCTTTTCCAGGTCGGCGCGGGTGATCGTCTTGACCAGATGCTTCGGGCCGTTCTGGTCGGCGGTGATGAAGGGTAGATTGACCTCGGTCGACGCCGCCGACGACAGCTCGATCTTGGCCTTTTCGGCGGCTTCCTTCAGCCGCTGCAGCGCGAGTTTATCCTTGGCGAGGTCGATGCCCTCCGCCTTCTTGAACTCGTCGGCCAGGAACTGCACGACCTTGTTGTCGAAATCCTCGCCGCCCAGGAACGTGTCGCCGTTGGTCGCCTTCACTTCGAACACGCCGTCGCCGATTTCCAGCACGGAGATGTCGAACGTGCCGCCGCCAAGGTCATAGACCGCGATCAGCTTGCCGTCCTGCTTCTCCAGCCCGTACGCCAGCGCCGCCGCGGTCGGCTCATTGATAATGCGCAACACTTCCAGGCCCGCGATCTGCCCGGCGTCCTTGGTCGCCTGGCGCTGCGCGTCGTTGAAATACGCCGGCACGGTGATGACCGCCTGCGTCACCGTCTCGCCTAGATAGCTCTCGGCGGTTTCCTTCATCTTCTGCAGCGTGAAGGCGCTGATCTGCGACGGCGAATAATCCTTGCCCCCAGCACCGACCCATGCGTCGCCGTTCGGACCCTTCACGATTGTGTAGGGGACCAGTTCGGTATCCTTCTTGGTGATCGGATCGTCGAACCGGCGGCCGATCAAACGCTTCACCGCAAAGATCGTGTTGTCGCCGTTCGTCACCGCCTGGCGCTTGGCCGGCTGGCCGACCAGCCGCTCGCCATCCTTGGCGAAGGCGACGATCGACGGCGTGGTGCGCGCGCCTTCCGCATTCTCGATCACCTTGGGCTTTCCGCCCTCCATCACTGCGACGCAGCTGTTGGTGGTTCCGAGGTCGATACCGATAACTTTAGCCATGTGTGTGCCTTAGCCCCTGCAATATAAACTCGTGGCGGTCACGGGGCCGTTACAGCGCCGCAACCATCCTGCTGCTGGCGATATAGGGGTGGTTCGCCTTGCCGCAAGATTATCGGCGTCGTAGGTTCGCATCGCTGTTCCGGATTGGGAGTTTCCTGCCTTGCGTCATCTGGTCACCCTGGCCCTCGCTGCCGCCGCGCTGGCGGGATGCGCGCAGGAAAAGCAGCTCTACGTCTCCGACGCCTGGGTCCGTCTTGCCGCGGTTCCGGGACGCCCGGCGGCGGGTTATTTCACGATCCACGGTGGTCCCACCGACGCCACGCTGATCAGCGTTTCCACCGACGTTGCGATCAGGACCGAAATGCACGAATCGAAGATGGCGGCGGGCGGCGGCATGACGATGGATGCGGTCCGATCGCTGCCGATCCCCGCGCTGCAGACGGTGCGGTTCGCACCGGGCGGCAAACACGTCATGCTGTTCGACGTGAACCCGAGCGTGAAGCCCGGCGCGGCGATCACCTTCACCTACACCTTCGCCGACGCCCTGCGCATCCAGCAGGACGCCCGCGTCATCGCCGCGGGCGATCCGCCGCCGAAGAAATGAACGACGCAAAGTGAACGACCCGACCAAGCCCGGGTTCAACCCCGGCGGCTGCCTGATCCTGCTGATCTTCTTCGTGATCGAAACCGCGGCAGGCTTCGGCGTCGGCGCGTTCTGCTATCCGTTCGTCTTCGGCCTGATCGAACCGCTCGTTCCCGTCGCGGAGCGCGATTTTGCGGGCGTCGTGTCGGTCATCATCTGCTTCATCCCCGCCGGGTTCGTCGCGTGGTGGATCGACCGCTTGTGCGTGAAAATTAGCGGGCAGAGCGTGTTCGACGCCATGTCCACGCTGCCCAGCTTTCCGTGAGCCCCAACTTTCCGTGAACAACGACCGCCGCCCCCTCACCCCTGGCGAGATCGACCTCGCACGATCCATGTACGGCGACGCGATCGACTATGCCCCCGTGCGCATAATCCAGCGCAAATGGGCGTTCTTCCAGCCGCGGCACGTCGTCATGGCCCCGACCGGACACCTTCATTTCCACCCGAAGGGCGACCTGTGCCGCGACGATTTCTCCTGCGCGCATCTGTCCGACCAGGGCCTGTTCATCCACGAAATGTGCCACGTCTGGCAACACCAGCGCGGCCTCTACCTCCCCCTCGCCCGCCACCCCTTCTGCCGCTACCACTACAGCTTCGTCCCCGGCTGGCCGCTGAAACGATACGGAATCGAGCAGCAAGCGGAGATCGTGCGGCATGCGTTCTTGCTCAGGGCGGGGGCGACGGTGGCGGGGGCACCGGGACTGGCGACGTATGAGGGGGTGCTGCCGTTCGGGCACCAGTAGCGACAGGTATAGGTGGGAAAGCGGCCAGTCCGCTTTAGCTGGCCAAGTTCCTCATGATGAGATGGGTGTGCGCCAACACCAAATCAATAAAACGAACCCGGCTACGAAGAACGCAATTCCCATCCAGCCGAAAGCAAATGGAAGCTCCCCAACGCATCGATCCAAACAAATTGCACCGGGCTCCACAACTGGCTTTAACCCGTGGAGCCTGATAAACTCCGTCCAATTACCGGAAATAATAACTTCAACGTAACTGCTTACTATAGCTGCTTGGACTATCGTCCCGATAGCGGAAGCGCCGAATAATATGATTGCCGCGAGCAGTCGCTTATCTCGAACCATGTTCTTCACCCGCTTGTTTCCTGCTCGCATCAGGCACACGAAATAGATAATCGCAAGTCCGCTATTGGGCGTTTGCGATCAGGCCGCTTTGCCGCCCGATAGCAGCCGGGCGGCTTTCGGGGAGGTCGTGCCGATCGCCAGTGCCGGAATGGCAATAGGTGGGTGGTTAGCTGCCGTTCGTTCTCGGTGCTGTTCAGACGCCGCCGCCCCAGAACATTACGAAGGGGAAGAGCAGAAAACCGACAAAACCTATCGCGAATGGATATAGGTCATAGAACCACCGCGCCTTACGGGAGAGAATGACCGCGCCGATAAGTAGGAGCAGGAACAGAGCGGGTAAGCCAGCATATTGAATCACTTGGCCAGAAGCTGGATAGCCGGGAACATGCTGCGCTTTGATACTCAACAAGCCGCCGATGCCCGCAATCAACAGATAGCCCCACGCTGATACAACAACGGCTGTCGGAAGGTCGGCCCATCGCATGGGCCAATGTCGGGTAATGAGCGATCGACCGCAAGTGGGCGGAAGCGGTCATCCGCGTTTTCCTACATGATGCCGATCTGCTAGGGGCTTCTGGCTATTTCTCATCGCTGGACGACGACAACCCACCGCCGCGTGCGGATACGTGCGCAGGTGCGAGTTTATCGCGACTTTTGGCGCACGCCGAAATGCCGCCTTGGCCTAACTTTAGCCTAACCTTCCGCGGAGACGTTCATCTCCGACGCGCTATTCCGCGACCGTTTTCGGGCGCAAGTGGGAACAGTCGACCATCTGCCGCGCGCACCCGCCCATCACCGCATAAGCACCAACTCCTCTGCCATCGTCGGATGCAGCGCCACCGTCTCGTCGAACTGCGCCTTGGTCAGCCCCGCCTTCACGCACACCGCCGCGGCCTGGATGATCTCGGCGCAGTCAGGGCCGATCATGTGGATGCCGACGACGCGGTCGGTCTCCCCGTCGCACACCATCTTGTACAGGGCGCGTTCGTCGCGGCCCGCGAGCACGTTCTTCATCGGGCGGAAATCGGATGAATAGACGCGCACCGACCCCAGTTTCTGCTTGGCTTCGCTCTCGGTCATGCCGACCCCGGCGAGCGGCGGGTGGCTGAATACCGCGGCGGGGATACAGCCGTAATCGACGCGGGTCGGCTTGTCCCCGAAGAACGTGTCGGCGAACGCCTGCCCCTCGCGGATCGCGACCGGCGTCAGCTGCACGCGGTTGGTGACGTCGCCGACCGCAAAGATGCTGTCGCAGCTCGACCGGTTATCCTCGTCGACCTTCACCGCGCCCTTCTCGTCCAGCTCGACCCCGGCCGTCTCCAGCCCCAGCCCTTCCGTATTCGGCACCCGCCCGGTCGCGAACATCACCAGATCGACCGTCACCGGCTCATGCCCGCTCATGCTGACCGTCAGGCAGCCGTCCTCGCCCTTCTCGATCCCCTCGAACGTGGCGTCGAAACGGAATTCCAGCCCCTTCATCAGGCTGATCTGCAGCAACCGGTCGCGGATCGCCTGGTCGTAACCGCGCAGGATTTCCTTCGTCCGGTTGATCAGGATGACGTGCGCGCCAAGCTGATGGAAGATGCCTGCAAACTCATTGGCGATATAGCCCGCGCCCGCGATCAGCACGCGCTTCGGCACCGCCTCCAGATGAAACGCCTCGTTCGAGGTGATGCCGTGCTCATGCCCCGGACAGGTCGGCACCGACGGATGCGCCCCTACCGCGATCAGGATTTTCCCCGCGGTTTTTTTGGTCCCGTCGGCCAGCGTGACTTCGTTCGGCCCGGAGACGGTCGCGCGCTGGTGGATAATCTCCACCCCCTGGCTTTCCAGCGTATCGGTATAGGCCCCGTTGATTCGGTCGACCTCCTCCATCACGTTGTCGCGCAATGTTTTCCAGTCGAATTCGCACTCGTCCGGCACCTGCCAGCCGAACCGCTTCGCGTCCTTCAGATCCTCCGCAAAGTGTGCGCCATAGACGAGCAGTTTCTTCGGCACGCACCCGCGAATGACGCACGTCCCCCCGACGCGATACTCCTCCGCCACCGCAACCTTGGCCCCATGCGCCGCCGCCACCCGAGAGGCGCGGGTGCCGCCAGACCCTGCACCGATGACGAACAGGTCGTAGTCGTAGTCGCTCATTATGCTTCCAGCCCCGCACGCTTGATGAGGTCGGTCGTCGACGGGTCGAAATCGCCCCCGCCCTTGGCCGCTTCTTTCGCCATTTCCTTGCCCAGTTCGACGCCGAACTGGTCGAACGAATTGATCCCCAGCAGAACGCCGTTCACGAACACGCGGTGCTCGTAGAACGCGATCAGCGCGCCCAGCGTCCGCGCGTCGAGTTGCTCCAGCAGGATCGTCGAGGACGGCCGGTCGCCCGGATAGGCGCGCGCCGGATTGTCGGGGTTCGCCTTCCCCTTCATCAGCGCCGCGCCCTGCGCAAAGGCGTTCAGCAGCAATTGCCGGTGATGTTCCTCGTCCAGCGTATCGCCCGCCTCGATCACCGCGAGGAATTCGACCGGGATCAGGTGTGTGCCCTGATGGAGCAGCTGGAACACCGCGTGCTGCGCGTCGGTGCCGACGCCGCCCCAGGTAATCGGCGCGGTCGGGCGGCCGATCGGCCGACCGTCCACGCCCACGCTCTTGCCGTTCGATTCCATCTCCAGTTGCTGGAGATAGCTCGGCAGCAACCGCAGCCGTTCGTCATAGGCGAATGGCGCGCGCGTTTCGGCCCCGCGCACCTGCGTGTAGTAAAGGTCCGCGAACGCCGCCATCGCGGGCGCATTCTCGTGCAGCGCGGACAGCCGGAAGTGCCGGTCCATCTCGGCCGCACCCTCCAGCAATTCCTCGAACTGGTCCCACCCCAGCTTGATCGCGGCCGGAAAGCCGATCGAGGACCATAAGGAATACCGCCCGCCGACGCCCTCGCCGAACGGCAGCACCCGCGTCTCGTCGACGCCCCATTCCACTGCCTTCTCCGGCGAAGCGGTCAGTGCGATCACGCGGCCATAGGGGTCTTCCACCCCATCCTCGGTCATCCACGCCAGCACGCTTTCGGCGTTCATCATCGTTTCGGTCGTGGTGAAGGTCTTGGACGCCACTACCAGCAAGGTCGCCGCCGGATCGAAGCGTTCGAACACATCCTCCAGCGCCATACCGTCGACGTTCGACACGATCGCCACGTCGTAACGGTCCGACTCGCGCCCCAGCGCGTCGACCAGCAGATGCGGCCCCAGCGCCGATCCGCCGATCCCGACGTGCAGGATGTGCCGCACCGGCCCCAGCGCGTCGGCCTCGATCGCGTCGATCAGCGTCCGCATCCGCGCATGGTATCCAGCCGCGCGCTTCACGCTCTCGGGCGCGCCCTCGCCGCGTTCGGCGGTATGCTCGACCGGGCGGTCCTCGGTCACGTTGACGTGTTGCCCGCCGAACATCGCCTCGCGCTTGCCCGCCAGATCCTGCGCTTTCGCCAGCGCCTCGAACGCCGCCACCGCGTCCGCGGTCAGATGCGTTTTCGACCAGTCGAAATGGATTCCCGCAACGTCCAGCGACAGCCGGTCGAGCCGCCCGGCATCGTCCGCAAACAATTGCTCCAGCCTCACCTGAGGCAGTGCCTCGATCGCCGACCAGTCCGCCATGTCGCTCACCTCGTAGCTCGTGTAATCCGGGCGAACCGCCGGTAGTGCCGAAGCGTTCCGCGCGCCACCCCGCTTGACGAGGCCCGCGCCCTGCGTGAAGGCCGCGATCATGGCCAAGACCACATCCGCGAAGCCCCGTTCCGGGAAAGCCCAATCGGAAACGACCGAGACGATCCGCTTCCTGCTGAAGCTGGCGCTCATCGTGCTGATCTTCCGCAGCTTCATCTTTTCGCCCTTCTCGATTCCCAGCGAATCGATGCTGCCCCGGCTACTGATCGGCGATTACCTGTTCGTGTCGAAATGGAATTACGGCTTTTCGCGCTGGTCGCTTCCGTGGGGGGCGTTCCCGATGGACGGCCGCCTGTTCGGCAGCGCGCCCACGCGCGGCGACGTCGTCGTCTTCCGCTCGATGGAACCCGACGACCATGACGTGATCAAACGCGTCATCGGCCTGCCCGGCGACACCGTGCAGATGCGCCGCGGCCAGCTGATCCTGAACGCCCGCGCGATCCCGAAGCAGCGCATCGCCGATTTCGTTTTCCCGCTCAGCCCCAATTTCGGCCCCGACAAATGCGGCCCGCAGTTTCAGGACGTGGCGAACGACCAGCCCGTCTGCCGCTACCCGCGCTTCCGCGAGACTTTGCCGGAGGGCAAATCCTACGAAGTGCTCGACCAGGAAGACATCCCCGTCGCCGACGATACCGAAGTCTATACCGTCCCCGCCGGGCACATCTTCCTGATGGGCGACAACCGCGATGATTCGGCCGACAGCCGCTTCGCCCCGCCGCAGGGCATGGGCTTCATCCCGCTCGACCGGGTGGAGGGCAAGGCCGCGGTGATGTTCTTCTCGACCGACGGATCGGCCGAATGGCTGCTGCCGTGGACGTGGTTCTCGGCGGCACGGTGGAAGCGGATCGGGGGCGGTTTTTGACCGCCATCGCGCCCTGGATCGCTGAGGCGTTCGGCCACACCCCGGTCGACCTGACCGCGTTCGAGCGCGCACTGACCCACGGCAGCAAATCCGACGTAAACTACGAACGCCTCGAATTCCTCGGCGATCGTGTGCTCGGCCTCGTCATCGCCGAATGGGTGTTCGAGGTTTTCCCGAATGAACGCGAGGGCCAGCTCGCCAGCCGAGTCGCGTCGCTGGTATCGCGCGTCACCTGCGCCGATGTCGCGCGGTCGGCGGGCGTCGCACAGCACCTTCGCCTCGGCAAACAGGCGCGCGATGCTGGCGCGTTCGACAGCGACAATGTGCTGGGCGACGTGATGGAGGCATTGATCGGCGCGCTGTTCCGCGAAGCCGGTCTCGACGCCGCCCGCACCGCGATTCGCACGCTCTGGACCGACCACCTCGACCAACGCTCGTCCGCGCCCAAACACCCCAAGGCCGAGCTGCAGGAATGGGCCGCGGCGAACAACCGCAAGCCACCCGAATATGTGGTGGACGACCGCTCCGGCCCCGACCACGCCCCGCACTTCACCGTCCGCGTGATGCTCGGCACGTCTGCCAGCGCCGTGGCGGAGGGCGGGAGTAAACACGAGGCCGAAACCGCTGCGGCGAAGGCGTTGCTGGCCGAACTCGCCGCAGCCCCCCGCGCCTCGAAATCAAAGAAGATCAGATCATGACCCACTGCGGTCTCGTCGCCGTCGTCGGCGCGCCCAACGCGGGCAAATCCACGCTCGTCAACGCGCTCGTCGGGCAAAAGGTCGCGATCGTCAGCCCCAAGGCGCAGACCACCCGCGCCAAACTGCTCGGCGTCGCGATTGAGGGCGAGACGCAGTTGCTGCTGGTCGACACTCCCGGCATCTTCGAACCCAAACGCCGCCTCGACCGCGCGATGGTCGCCGCGGCATGGGGCGGGACCGAAGGGGCCGACGTGCTCGCGCTGGTCGTCGATGCAAAGGGCGGGCTCGGGCCGAAGGTCACCGAAATCGCCGAAGGCCTCGCCCCCCGCCCCGAACCCAAATATTTGATCCTCAACAAGGTCGATCTGGCCGACAAGCCGAAGCTGCTGCTCCACGCCGAACGCCTCAATGCGCTCGTCCCGTTCGCCGAAACCTTCTTCATCAGCGCGACGACCGGCGATGGCCTGCCCGAACTGAAACGCACGCTCGCCGCCGCGATGCCGCAGGGGCCGTGGCACTACCCCGCCGATCAGGTCAGCGACGCCAGCGAACGCGCGCTCGCCGCAGAGGTGACGCGCGAACAACTATACCTCCAGCTCCACGCCGAACTTCCCTATGCGGCCACGGTAGAAACCGAGAAATTCGAGGACCGCGCCGACGGTTCGACCGAAATCCACCAGCAGATCCTAGTCGAACGCCCGACCCAGCGCGCGATCGTGCTCGGCAAGGGCGGCGCCCGCATCAAGGAAATCGGCGCCCGCGCCCGCGCCGAACTCGGCACGTTACTCGACCGCCAAGTCCACCTCTACCTCCACGTCAAGGTGAAGCCCGGCTGGGACGAAGACCGCGATACCTACAAGGACATCGGACTCGACTGGGTGGAGTGAATGCGGGCATAGAATCGAAAAAGATCAGGTTCTGCCAGCAAGAAAATCCTCCCCTGCAAGGGGAGGTGGCGCGGAGCGCCGGAGGGGTGTCGACCTCTCGAGAGGGTGACACCCCTCCGTCAGCGCTTCGCGCTGCCACCTCCCCTTGCAGGGGAGGAATAGAATTTGCGTAGGTCTTATCTCGCGAGAACCTCATCCACCCAAGCCGGAACCAATTCCCCCGCCGGCCCCAGCCGTGTCGTATCGAACCACGCACTCCCCGCAGACTGCTCCAGGTTCAACTCAAGCGTCGTCGCGCCATGATAGCGCGCCATCTGAACGAACCCCGCCGCCGGATAGACCGCCCCCGACGTGCCCACCGACACGAATAGATCGCACCCCGCCACCGCCGCCTCGATCCGCTCCATCTGATACGGCATCTCACCAAAGAACACGATGTCGGGCCGCAGCGCCGCCGCCCCGCATAAGGTGCATCCGCTGCCGGGCGGCAACTCGTCCTCCCAAGCCTCCCGCCCCCCACAAGAAGCACACGAGGCCGACCGCAACTCCCCATGCATATGCAACAGCCGCGTCGCGCCCGCGCGCTCATGCAGATCGTCGACATTCTGCGTAACGATCAGCAACTCGCCCGCCCACGCCGCATCCAGCCGCGCCAACGCCAGATGCGCCGCATTCGGCACCACCCCCGCCAACGCCGCCCGCCGCAGATCGTAGAACCGATGCACCAGCTCCGGATCGCGCGCCAACGCCTCGGGCGTGCACACATCCTCCACCCGATGCCCCTCCCACAGGCCCCCCGGCCCCCGAAACGTCGCGATTCCGCTCTCGGCGGAGACACCAGCGCCGGTCAACACCACGATGTTGCGAATATCTGCCATGGTCTTACGGTACAGCCGCGTCGCGATCGCGGAAAGCGCCACCCGCCCACAAGGGTCACCGAAGCTATGGCTGTCACCAGGATCGTCGCCAACCTCGTTGCGCCAGACCCAGTCGCGCTTGCCAGATTTTATGAAGCGGTCTTCGCGCTCGATCTCGCCCTCGATATGGGTTGGATCGCTTTTCTCGTCGGAACAAAGCCCCAAAAGATAGAACTACACACTGCGTACGAGGGTGGTTCCGGGACAGAATTGCCCGTGATTTCGATCGGCGTAGACGATCTCGACGCCACCGAAGCTGCTGTGCGTGCCACGGGCGCGGCCGTCGTCTACGGCCCGGTGACGGAAGCATGGGGTCTCCGCCGGTTCTTTTTTCGCGACCCCGCCGGAAATCTTGTAAATGTCGTCGACAACTGACTTACGACGCGTCCTGTCGTCATGAATGGGTACGGTAGGGGTAGGGGTAGGGGTAGGGATTGGCCCTGTCCTACAGCCCCCGATCTATGTCATGAGCGCCCTCGTGATGACGACGCCCCCCAAATCCCACCCCACTCAAGTTCCGACGCCCGCGAAAAGCGCGCCAGCGTCTCAACATTCACAACATTCACCTCAACATTCGGCCTCCGCCGCATGACCGCGATCGGCATCTACGGCAGCGCAGGGCGTATGGGCCGGGTGATCACCGCGATCGCCGAGGACGAAGGTGCGACCATCGCTGGAGGGGTGGATGCGGGCGACGATCCCGCGCCGCTCGCCGCCGCCGCCGACGTGCTGGTCGATTTCTCCACCCCCGCCGCGATCGAATCGCATCTGGCCGCCGCGGTCGAGGCGGGCACGCCGATCGTCATCGGAACGACCGGACTGACCGCGGCGCACCACGCCGCGATCGACGCCGCCGCCGCCCGCGTAGCGGTGCTGCAGACCGGCAACACCTCCTTGGGCGTCACGTTGCTCGGCATCCTGGTGCGCGACGCCGCCGCGCGGCTTGGCCCCGAATGGGATATCGAGATCGCCGAGATGCACCACCGCCACAAGGTCGACGCCCCCTCGGGCACCGCGATCCTGCTCGGTGAGGCAGCCGCCGCGGGGCGCGAAACCACGCTCGCCGACACCCGCGTCGACGGCCGCGCGGGGCTGACCGGCGCGCGCAGCGAAGGGACGATCGGCTTCTCGTCGCTCCGCGGCGGCACCGTTGTCGGCGATCACCTCGTCGTGTTCGCGGGCGAAGGCGAACGGATCGAACTCGGCCACCGCGGAGAGGACCGCACGATCTTCGCGCGCGGCGCGATCAAGGCCGCGCTGTGGCTCGCCGACAAACCTGCCGGCCGTTACCAGATGGCCGAGGTGCTGGGGCTTTGAAAAAGGCCGACACGTTCGAATTCTACCGCCGTCTCGCCGAAGCCAACCCCCACCCCGAGACCGAACTGGAATCGGGCAACACTTTCCAGCTGCTCGTCGCGGTGGTGCTCTCGGCGCAGGCGACCGACGCGGGCGTGAACAAGGCGACGCGCGCGCTGTTCGAACGCGTGAAGACCCCCGAACAGATGGTCGCGCTCGGCGAAGCGGCGCTGAAGAACCACATCAAGACGATCGGCCTGTTCAACACCAAGGCGAAGAACGTCATCGCGCTTAGCGAGGCGCTGATCGCCGACCACGGCGGCGACGTACCCGCGAACCGCGACGAACTCGAAAAACTCCCCGGCGTCGGGCGAAAGACCGCGAACGTGGTAATGAACGTCGCGTTCGGCGCGGAGACCTTCGCGGTCGATACGCACATCTTCCGCATCGGCAACCGCACCGGCCTCGCCCGCGGCAAGACCCCGCTCGCGGTCGAACTGAAGCTGGACAAGGCGACGCCGCAGCCGTTCCGCCTCCACGCTCATCACTGGTTAATCCTGCACGGCCGATATGTGTGCAAGGCGCGCAGGCCCGAATGCTGGCGGTGTATCGTCAGCGATCTGTGCGCGTTCAAACCGAAGACCCCGGCCCCGAAAGCCGCCGCCGGGAAGGGAGAGTGACTATGCGAATCCCCGTCCTCGCCGCTTTAGCCGTCGCTGCCATCGCATCGCCCGGCGCTGCACGCGACCGCAACGAAATCCCCGCCGCCACGCCGATCGGGAAAGCCGAAAGCTGCATCCCGCTCCGCTCGATCCGCGAAAGCCTGGTGCGCAGCGACCGGATCATCGATTTCCGGATGCTGGGCAACAAGACGTATCGCGTGACGCTGCCGCAGGGCTGCCCCGGCCTCAACTTCGAACGCCGCTTCTCCTACGCGACCTCGCTCAGCCAATTGTGTCAGCAGGACATCATCACCGTCCTGCAACAGGCCCCGATGATGCGCGGCGCCAGTTGCGGCCTGGCAGAATTTCAGCCGGTGACGCTGGCGAAGTAGGGGCGAAGTAGGACTGGCGCGCGGCCCGCCGCTTTGCTAGGCGACCCCTCCAGGCACCCATAGCTCAGCTGGATAGAGCGCTGCCCTCCGAAGGCAGAGGTCGCAGGTTCGAATCCTGCTGGGTGCGCCATGTTTCCGGCGACCGCCGCGCAGGGTCGCGCTCGTAAACGGGAGGCATGAGTTTTCCCGGTTGCGCCAAGCACGACCTTACGTCTCGCGCTAGACTGATGAACGAATGCCCCGCCCCCGCCACCCGCACCTACCCGACCAGTTTGTCCAGCCCGCCGCGATCAGCGTTTCGGCGGCCATGCTCCGGCGAGCGACATGGCGCGGATTGCCTGAGGGGTTGGAGAAGGATCGGGCCAGCCCGCCTCAATCGCCCGCGCCGCCAGCCTGATTTGCGAATCGCGTTCCGCCGGATCGTTCGTGACCATCGGCGTCGTCACTGCAGTGCCCAGATTGGCTCCACCAGCATCGACCGCCCATAGGTCCGCCCCACGCGACATCAGCAGCTCCGCGATGCCGAATTGCTCCATGTCGAGCGCGATGTGCAGCGGTCGGCGATCGAGCCCACCGCGTGTGTCGGGGTCGCCCCCAAAATCGAGCAGCAGCCGTACGCCGCCTGCCGATCCCAGCGCGATCGCCGCGCGAAACGCCGCCAGCGGATTATCAGGGGGGGTCGGGCTGGCTCCGGCGGTCAATAGCGCGTGGGCAATGCCGGGCGCGTTGGCATGGAGGGCCAACACCAGCGGTCCGCCGTCTCTCGCGCCATCGAGCGCCGCGCCCTTCGCGATCAACACGTCGACCAGCGCAATGTCCCCGGTCGCGACCGCCACCTCCAGCATTGAACGGTCGGCGGCGACGACCTCCAGCAATTTAGGGTCGCGATCGATCAGATGAACCACGCGGCCAGAGTCGCGGGCTAGAAGGGCGGCGACCAGTTCCCGCCCAGACCCCCCGAGCGTTTCGGACCCAAGCAATTCCGCCGTCGTCGGCAGGTCGGCTCCATCCACGAACGCCGCGCGCGATACTTCATCCATCGCTTATCCTCGCGCGGTCCGACCCGGCGTTCAAGAGCCGCGCGCGAACGCGACTGTCAAGCGTCAGGGAAGGCGCGAGGCGGTGCTGGCTAGCACCCAGTTCATCATGTGGCGGTTGATCGGGCCGAGCGGACCATATTGCGAGAAAGCGCCCAACCCCTCCGGCCGGACGAGGGGCAAGGCGTGCGTCTCACCGAACGCGCGCGATACGAACGGGATGACGTTCTGCGCGGTGGTCAGGAACTCGCCCGGCACCGCGAAATTGTCGGCGGTGCCCGTCCGCAAGCCGTTCTCGGCCGCGACCGCCGCGCCCTCGGCGCGCGACGCGCCGTGCAGCCCCGCGGCGTTGAAGGTGATCGCCTCACGCCCCGACGCGTTCGCGGCGTGCGAGGCGAGTCCGCCGCCGAGCGAATGGCCGACAAAGCTGACGTCCAGCGCCGGATCGGCGCGCGCGATCGAGCGGCCGATTTCCAGCGCCTGCGCATAGTGATTCGACGGCAGGCCGACGCCCTGCTGCGCGTTTGTCACCCAGTCGCCGACGCGACCGCCCGATCCGCGGAAGGCGACCGTATAGGCCTCCGATCCAGTCGCCCCGGTCGCATAGACCTCAGCATGGAACGCCCCGCGGTCGAGCATGGTCGAATCGAGGTTCAGCCGGGCGAGTTCGCTCGCGTCGGTGACCTGGCGCGTCCCCGCAGGCAAAGCGCCACGGCCATAGACGAACCCGGCCATCTCGGCCTTCGCGTGCAGCACCTCGGCCGGAATGTCGCGCCCGGCGGGGGCGAGATCGCTCGCCCGACCGAGCAGCGGGCCGGTATCGTTCGCCGCCGTCCGCGCCACGCCCGCGACATCGTTCGCGGCAATGCGGGTCAGCCCGGGTGCGGCCTCGCGCACGACCGTCGAGGTCACGCCCCGCGCCGCGCCTTCCGCCGTCGTGCGCGCTGCACCGCCCAGCAGCGCGCACGCCGGACCGCCGCCGACCGGCACGACATAGGTCGCGACCATACCGACATCCAGGCCGATCTCCTCGGTGCGCCCCTCGGCGATCGCCTGACCGTAACGATTGGCGGTGTCGCCGACGAAGCCGCTGGTCGCATCCCATGCGCCCTTCAGGTCACCACCCAACCGGCTCGGGTCGTTCGCGACGCTGGACAGATAATTCCCCGTCACGCCCGCGCCGCTGCGCACCGCGCCGACGACGGTATCGGTCAGTTCCTGCCGCGCCTCGGCCGATACCTGCGCCTCAGCCAGCGTCATGCCGAGTTGCCCGACCGTCCCGACCAGGCTGACGCCTTCGCGCAATACGCCGCCCGCGACGCCGACCTGAAAGCGCGTGATGCTCTCCGCGCCCGTGATCGCGCCGCGCAGCCCTTGCGAGAGGAAATCGTCGCCGGTGATCTGGCTGCGCGCGAAATCCGCGCCCTGGCCGATCGTCTCGCCGGTCCAGTTGACCGCGCTGGTGATGCCGTTGCGGCCTGCTTCGGTCGCGTCGCCGATGCCGTCGCGTACCGTGCTGGCCACCGCGCGGATGTCGCCGTTCGAGATCGCGCTGCCGAGGCTGCTGAGGAACCCTTTCGGCTCCGGCGCGGGCGCCGGAGCCGGGGCGGCGGGGGGCACCGCCGGGGGATTCCAGCCCGAAACGTAGGGCGCGACCGCGCTCGCCGGGCGCGTCGGCACCTGCGGCGGAACGGGGGGTGGCGGCGGCGCGGCCTGACGGACGGGATCGAGCATGATGCTCCTCTCTTATTCCTATAATCCGTGGCGGTTGTGCGCCTTGTCTGGCCTGCCGGCCATAATCGGAATGACTAGGCCGCGCTTGCAGAACGCCGCCACCCCGGCGCATGATTGCGCGCATGACAGGGTTCGCGCTCGCCGGGAGCGGCAACTATCGGCCGAAGACGGTGCGGAACGGGCGACCCATCGCGGGAGCGAACGAAACCACGTCGGCAATGGCGACCGCCGCCGCCGAACAGGCGCTAACCGGTGCGGGCTGGCGCGCCGCGGACCTCGACGTGCTGATCGGCGCGTGCAGCGTGATGGAACAACCGATCCCCGGCACCGCCATCCTCGTCCAGCGGCGGTTGGGGATCGGTGCATCGGGCGTCGCTGCGTTCGACGTGAATGCGACCTGTCTTTCAGGGCTGCTCGCGCTCGATCTGGCCGTGACGGGAATCGCCGCGGGCAAGTGGCGTCGGGCGCTTATCGTCACCGCCGATATGCCAAGCGCGGCGGTCGATCCGGCCGATTTGGCGCTTGGCCCGATCTTCGGCGACGGTGCGGCGGCGCTGGCGGTCGAGGCGGGCGACCATCGCGTGCTTGCCAGCCGGTTCGAGAGTTACGGCGACCATGCCGATCTGTGCCGGCTGGACGCGGGCGGCACGCGCGTCGACCCGCGCGGCGACCACGACGAATTTCTCGCGGCGACGCGGTTCCGGATGGATGGCCCCGCGCTCTACCGGAAGACCGCACGGCTGTTCCCGGCATTTCTCGATCGGCTGCTTGGTGCGGCAGGCGTGCGCGCGGACGAGATCGACCTGATCGTCCCGCATCAGGCGAGCGCGCCCGCGATCGATCACCTGTCGCACGTCCTGGGCGGCGACCGGGACCGGATCGTCGACATCTTCGGGGAGCACGGCAATCAGGTCGCGACCAGCCTGCCGCACGCGCTCCACGTCGCCGCGACCACCGGACGGCTGACGCCGGGGTCGACCGTGCTGCTGGTCGGCAGTGCGGCGGGGATCACGCTCGGCGGCATATTGGTGCGCTGGTGACGCGGCTGGCGCTGGTGACGGGCGCGACCGGCGGGCTGGGTCGAACGCTCGTTCCGACGCTCGTCGCGGCGGGATGGCAGGTGCGTGCGACCGGACGGCGTACGGGCGACGGCATCATCCCGCTCGATCTGACGCAGCCGATCCCGGCGACACTGGCGGATGGAGTAGATGTTGTGTTCCACCTCGCGGCCCTCTCATCGCCGTGGGGCCGCCCGCGCGATTTCGCGGCGATCAACATGGATGCCACCGCCCGGCTGCTTGAAGCGGCGGCGCGGGCGGGATGCCGCCGTCTCGTCCACGTCTCGACGCCGTCGATCTATGCCGAGGCACGCGAACGGCTCGATCTGACCGAACGATCGCCGCCCGCGGCGCGCTTTGCCAGCGCTTATGCCAGCACGAAATGGCAGGGCGAGCGGCTTGTGCTTGCTGCCGACAGCCCGGCGATGCGGACGATCGTATTGCGGCCGCGCGCGATCGTCGGGCCGCATGACGCGGTGCTGCTCCCACGGCTGATGCGCGCGATCCGACAGGGGCGCGTGCCGTTGCCCGGCGGCGGGGCGGCGCTGGTCGAGCTGACCGACGCGCGCGATATAGCGACGGCGCTGATCGCTGCCGCCGATGCAGAGGTCGGGGGGGCGGCGTTCAACATCTCGGGCGGACAACCGCGCAGCGTGCGCTGGATCGTGACGCGCATCACCGCGCGCCTTGGCCTGACGCCACGGATCGCCAACCTGCCGCGCCCGCTGGCGATGGCCGGTGCGGGCGCGCTGGAGGCGATCGGGCGCATCACGAGCCGCGAGCCATTGATTACGCGTTATGGCGTGATGACGCTCGGCTGGTCGCAGACCTTCGATCTCTCCGCCGCGCGCGACCGACTTGGCTGGACGCCACGCATTTCGCCCGAGGATGCGATCGACCACGCGCTGGAGGCGATATGCGCCGCGTAACGTTGCGCGGCTTTCGCGTCGGCTTCTGCCGCCACCCCCAGCGCATGGCGATCCGCGACGGGCGCTGGCGGCCGGTCGAATTTCCGGCGCTCGCGTTCCTGCTGGTTCACCCAGAGGAAGGGCCAATCGTCTTCGACACCGGTTACGATCCCGCCTTCTTCACCGCGACCGAGCCGTTTCCGGAGCGCCTGTACCGCTGGACGACCCCGCCGACGCTTGGGCCACGGGAGGCCTTGGCCGATCAATTGGCGGCGGCCGGAGTTGCGCCGGGCGACGTGCGCCACCTGATCCTGTCCCATTTTCACGCCGATCACATGGCGGGCACGCACCGCTTTTCGAACGCCGCGATCCACTGTGCGCGCGCCGGATATGATGCGATGTGCGCGGGGAGCCGACTGGGGTCGGTGCGCAAGGGGATGCTGCGCGCGTTGGCCCCGCTCGATTTCCTGACGCGTGCGCGGTGGTTCGAGGATGCGCCGCGGGTGCCGCTGCCCGCCGATCTTGCGCCGTTCGTTGAAGGGGCCGATCTGCTGGGCGACGGATCGTTCCTCGCGCTGCCCCTGCCCGGCCATTGCCCCGGTCATTGGGGGCTGGCGCTGCGCGAGGATGCGGGGCTGCACATGCTGGTCGCCGACGCGGCGTGGTCGAGCGATGCAATCCGCCGCGACATGCCGCCGCCGCGGCTGACGATGGCGCTGCTGGGTGACCCCGCCGCAACCCGCGCGACGCTGCACGACCTGCATCGACTGCGTGTGCGCAATCCCGACATCCGGCTGACACCGTCGCATTGTCCGGAATGCGCGAGCGAGTGGGCGTGACCATCTTGGTGACCGGCGCGCGTGCGCCAGTGGCGCTCGATATCGCGCGGTCGTTTCGCGCGGCAGGGCATGACGTGCACCTGGCGGATTCGGTCGCGGCTTATGCGGCGTGCTGGTCGCGGTCGGGGTTTCCGGTGCATCGCCTGCCGCCGCCGCGGCACCAGTTTGGGGCGTTTCGGGAGGAATTGTCGGCGCTGGTCGACAGGCTGGGCGCGACGCTGGTCGTGCCGACGTGCGAGGAGGTGTTCTACGTCGTCGCCGCGGCGGACGGGGCGTATCCGGTGTTCGCGCCGCCGCTCGCGACGTTGCGCGCGCTTCATTCCAAAAGCGCGTTCGTCGGGCTGGCGCGCGCGGCCGGGGTGCGCGTGCCGGACACGCAGTTGCTGACCGATCCTGCGCAACTTGCCGGGCTGGACCTTGGGCGGCTGGTGCTGAAACCAGAATTTTCGCGCTTTGCCGCCGCGACGCTGATCCGTCCGCGTGACGTGCGGCGTGTAAAACCGTCGCCCGACCATCGCTGGGTCGCGCAGGAGTACGTCGCAGGCGAGGAGGTGTGCCTGTGGTCGGCGGTCGTCTCGGGTGTCGTGACGACGGCGGTCGTCTATCGCCCGACGCTGCGCCATGGCCGGTCGGCGGCCTATGCGTTCGAGGCGATCGATTGCCCTGCGGCGGTCGAGGTCGCGCGCAGGATCGCCGCGGCGACCGGCATGACCGGGCATCTGTCGTTCGACTTGATCCTGACCGCGAACGGCGAGGCGGTCCCGATCGAGTGCAACCCGCGCGCGGTGAGCGGGGTGCATCTCTACGATGGCGAAACGCTGGCGCGCGCGATCATCGGCGAACCTCAGCCCGCGCCACCACTCGGCACGCGCCGCCACCTGTCGCCCGCCATGGCGCTGCTCGGCGCGCCGACGTCGCTTGTCACCGGGCGGATCGCGCAGTTCGCGCGCACGTGGCGCGAAGGGACCGACGCGATCGGCCGACCCGGCGATCGCTGGCCCGCAATTGGAGCGATCGTCGACGCCGCGCGCTTCGCGGCGCTCGGCCTAACCCGTCACCGCAGCCCGACGCGCCAGACGACCGACGACATCGAATGGAACGGCGAGCCGATTGGATGATCTTCGACCCCGCCGACCCGAACGCCATCTGGCCCCCGATTCCGCCCGCCGAACGATCATATATCGCGGCGGTTGCGCACGGCGGTGCGCGGGCGATGGCGTCGAACGTGCGGACGCGGTGGCTCGCGCTCGCCAGCGACGGCCGCGTGTTGCCGGTCACGGTCAACGACGGTGCGGTCGGCGACAGCTACGTCTGCCTGCCGCACAGCGCGTATATCCTCTACGGCCTGCGCGAGATGGAGCTGGTCGGGGTACGGGGCGGCGCATTGCTGTCGCCGCTGATCCGCGCCGCGGGCAGGCTGCTGCTGGCGGCAGGGATCAACCGCATCGTCCATATCGACAATTGGCTGCTATCGACCAACCTGCACGGCGACTGGGACGGCGCGGACCTGCCCAGGGTCCGCGCCGCGCTGACCGAACGCTTTCCGCATCATATCCTCGCGATCCGATCGGTCGACGATTGGTCGAGCCCCGCGCTCGCCGCATCAGCACGCGACGACGATTGGGTGATGATCCCGTCGCGTCAGATCTGGGTGACGGACAACCTCGCGCGCGACTGGAAATCGCGCAACGATTACGGCAACGACCGCCGCCTGATCGCACGCTCGGGGCTCAGTCTCGAACCCGCGGCAGCCGCCGACGCAGGCCGCATCGCCGAACTCTACCACCAGCTCTACGTCGGCAAATACAGCGCGCTGAACCCGGTCTTTACGCCGCGCTTTGTTGCCGAAACGCTGGTGAGCGGCTTGATCGATTACCGCGTCGCCCGCGCGCCGGACGGGCAAATCATGGCGGTCGCGGGGTTGCTCGCACGCGGCGACGTCGTGACGCCGCCCGTCGTCGGGTACGACATCAGCGCACCGCGATCGGCGGGACTGTACCGTATCGCCTCGTGGCTGTTCGGGCAGGCCGCGATGGAGCGCGGCTTGCGATTGCACGGATCGGCCGGGGCAGCGGAGTTCAAACGCCTGCGCGGCGCGCACGGCGTGATCGAGTATTGGGCGATGTACGTCGCGCACCTTTCCCCGCACCGTCGCGCGGCGATCCGCGCGCTTGCCGCGTTGCTCGAACGCTATGCCGTACCGATGATGCGGCGGCGCGGGCTATGAGCGGCTGGCCGGTCGCCATCGCCAACGGCTGGTATCCGCTCGCGCGCCTCAGCGATCTCGGGCGAAAGCCGGTCGCGCGCCGCTTGCTCGGCCAGCCGCTGGTGGTGTTCGCGGGTAAGCGCGATCCGGTCGTTCTGCACGACCGCTGCCCGCACCGCGGCATGCCTTTGAGTGAAGGACGCGTCGCGAATGGCCGTATCATCTGTCCGTATCACGGCTGGGCGTTCGGCGATGGCGGCGTGTGCCGCGCGGTGCCTGGATCGCGCGACGTTACGGCGGTCTCGGCCGCTGCCCTGCCGGTGCGCATCGCCGCCGGAATGGTCTGGACGACGCTGGGTGACGGCGCTTTCCCCGTGCTACCGGCGGCGATGGAGGACGAAGCGCTCGATCGCTTTTGGTGGCCGGTCGCGGCGTCGCGAGCGCGTGTGCTGGATGCGCTGGAGAATCACCTCGACCCCGCGCATCCGCATCACGTCCACCCGTGGATCGTGCGCGCGCCCGACAAGCGCCAGCTGGTCGCGGTGACGGTGGAGGTCACGAACGACGGCGCGAGCACCACGTATGTCGAGGAAACACGCGCCACCGGCCTGATCCCGCGATTGTTCGAGGGGCATCGCACCACCAGCATCGGGCGACTTTACCCACCCACGATCGGCGAGGTCGCGTTTACCGGCCCCGCCGGGCTGCGCCTTTCGATCGCGGTGGTCTTCGTGCCAGAGGATGCGGCGACGACGCGACCGTGGGCGCATTTCGCCACGCCGCGCGGGCGGCTGCCCGCATCGCTAAAGCGCATACTCCTGAAGGCGTTCCACCGCCCGATCCTGGCGCAGGATCGCCGCATCCTGTCGCGGCAAGCGGATCGCAAGGGGGCGTATGCGATCGGCCCACTCGATTTCCTCGGTCCGGCGATCTGGGGGTTCGCGAATGGCAATCCGCCACCGCCGTCGCGCTACGAGACGAGCGTATTGCTCTGATCGGGCGACCATTCCCGACGTACGCGACGCAATTTCGCATCGAATGGCACGTCGATCCCGCGGTCGATCGTTACCGTGAGCGGCGTAAGCGCCATCCGCGCCGCCAGTCGCGCGAACGCCGTCTGCACCGCGAGATCGTCGCCTTGCCCGACTAGCAATCGCACCGTCATCGCCGACGCGCCGGTCTGGACGATGCGGAAATCGGCGATCGCACGGTCGGCGTCGATCAGCGTGTTGCGCAATACGTCGGGCGTCACCGGATGCGGCGCGCCGTCCGTCCCCGCCAGCCAGAATAGGTCGTCGCGCCGCCCCTCGATCCGTTCGACCGCACGAAACGCCGATCCGCACGCGCAACGACGATCGCTCAGCGCCAGCAGGTCGTTCATCCGATACCGCGCCATCGCCTGCGCACGCCGCGTGAAGTCGGTGACGACCGGCTGGACCAGATCGCTGCCCGGCGCGCTCGGCTCCCAGCCGAAATGAACCACATCCTCCGCCAGATGCAGCATGCCATGTGCGCACGACACGCCGAACAGCCCCTCGGTCGCCATGTAGATCTGCCGTACACGCACCCCGGTCGCGGCGAGGATCGCGGCTTCGTCGAGCGGGTCGAGCACCTCCGCTGCGCTAAAGATCGTCGTCGCAGTCAACGCGCCCTGCTCGGCGAGCAGCCGCAACACCTTCGGCGGCGCGACGATCGTGTCGGGCGCGAACGCCGCAAGCCTGTCAGCCCACGCATCCACCCCCTCCGCCAGATCGAACAGCCTCAGCGTCACCCGGCTCCCGCCCTCCGCCGATCCGTACAGCCGCGAAAATCCCGGCAGCGCGAGCGCCACGCAGTGCCGCCGCCACAGGGCATCGGGCAGCGCCTTCGCCAGCAACGTGCCCAGCCACACGAACCGCTCCGCCTCGCTGACAACGAAATAGCCGCGGTTGCCGCTCGTCCCCGTGCTGTGGCCGATCGCATGGCCGTCGACCACCGTCTCGCCTCGACCCAACGCGTCGCGCACGCGGTCGAGCGAAATGCCCGCCGCGTTCATCGCGGCGAAGTTCGCCAGCAGGATGTTCTTGTCGACGACCGGCCACGTAGCGAAAGCGTCCGGATCGATATCGCGGTAGAATGGGATCGCTTCCCGCAAATGCTGCCCCAGCACCACCAGACGCCGCGCCTGATAGCGTTCGACCGCTGCGCGCGACGTAAGCGTCCGCGTCCGCCACCGCGCCAACGCATAGGCTCGCGCCGCCACCATCATCCCGGTCATCCGCCTCAAACCGGGAACTCCCCGCCGCGCCAGTCGGTTGACCGTAACGACAGAACGCTATGGTGGCGGAGATGATGACGGGATGGACGGCGATGGCGATAGCAGCGGCGGCGACGGCGCCGGTCGACAAGGAAACACGCAGCGCGATCCTCGATCGTGCGCGCGAACCCGTCGCCGCGGCGTTGGGAAAGCCCGTGCTGTTCCGGGTCAGGAAGCTGGGCTTGTCGGGCGACTGGGCGTTCCTTCATGCCGACATGGAGGAGCGTGACGGCGTTCCGATCGATTATACCGGCACGCCGCGCGCGGACGATGCGGCGCACGGTGTCGTTTCGCGGACATACGCCGCACTGCTTCATCGTAGCGGGACCGAATGGCGCGTCGTCGCGCATGCGATCGGGCCGACCGATGTGGCGTGGGCGGACTGGTCGACGCGCTATGGCGCGCCACCTGCGATTTTCGGCTGACGCCGCGGGTCGTTGATTCTCGGCTGACGCCTCACGGCATCCATTTTCAGCTAGCCGATCAGTAGGTCCCATGCGCGTTCGACGGATACCACCAGGAAAAACTGGTCGACAGATCATAGGTGCTGAAGACGACATTGCCGCGATTGCGCTCATATCCCATCGCGGGCTTGCCGTTCAGTTTTCCCGCCCACCAGCCGGTCTGCTTCTTGCCGACGAAGGTCAACTGCCGACCGCCGATCGCGAATACCATTCGGTGATAGCCACCGCGGCCGACCGTATCGGTCAGGCGGCAGGTGCGATCGGGGGCGTAGTTCAGCGAACAGCGCACGGTATCGGTGGCGGGGGTGCGGTTTTGCGCCACCGCGGGAGCGGCGATCGCAAGCTGGACGATCAGGAACACGCGTTTCATGATGGTGGAAACGCCGTTCCCGATGAAGCCGTTCCTCACCGCGCCATATCGGCGGCGCGCTGACCGCGACGTGCGGCCTCGCCCGCAGTGTCGGCGGGGCGTTCGTACAGCCGCGTGACGATCTCAGCCGCCTCGCGCGCGGTCGATGCGCCGCGCAACGCATTTCCCGCCCCACGCTCGCTGTGCGTCAGCTCGTGCTGGATGAAGCGCAACTGCTCGTTGAACGTCGATTGGTGGATGTCCTTGCCCGCCCAAGCCGCGAAGTCGCGCTGGCGCGGGTTTTCCCACTGCGCCAGGCCGAAGCCCGGCCCGCCGCCGTGTTGACGGATGCCCGCATCCATCCCGCTTTCGGCGTCGAGATTGGCGACGATGCCGATCGCCTGCGCGTGGCTCCACCCCTGCCCTTCGAAGAAGCGCGTCGCCTGGTCGATCCTGTCCTGCCGCGATCCGGTTCCCGTGGCCGCGGGGCCGTCTGCGCCGGTCGCGCCGTCGGTTTGCGTCCGTTCGCTGGCTGGCGCACGCAGGATCACGCCCCCCTTGCTCAGCGCCCAGGACAGGTCGCCGGGGCTGATCCGCTGCGTACCGTCCGCATTGACGTTGTTCGATCCGATCATCTGGCCGGGGCCGGAAACGATCTCGGTATGCGACACACCGCCTCCCTGGATGATGACGACGTCGCCCGGCTTTGCTTCGCTCGCCGGGACCGGCGTCCAGCCGCGTGACCGCAGCGTCGAGTTCAGCGTCGCGACCGAGTCAGTATGCAGGTTGCCGGGCAATTGCCCCGCCTCGGTCAGCACCGCCGACACGAAATTCGCGCAGCAGACGTTGGAGGGGACGTTCGCGTTCATCGGCAGATTGTCGCGCGTATTGCCCTTCAGCGACGACGCGTTCTGTCCGAGATATTTAGCGGCGATCTCCGCAACATTGCCCGTGCCGCCACCGGGCGTCGCGGCGCCGGTCCCGCCGACCTCGCCGCTGCTCCCGGTTCCGCCGCTGCGCCCGGGAATCGAAAGCGTCTGGCCGGGGAGGATCAGGTTCGGGTTTGACAGGTTGTTGGCCTGCGCGATCGACTGCCAGCTGACCCCGTGCTGCGCGCCGATCGCGCTCAGCGTATCGCCGGATTTGACGGTGTAGCTCCCACCGCCAGCCGCGCCGCCCGAGGGGATCGACACATGCTGGCCCGGTCGGATCAGGTCTGGGTGCAGGATCTGCGGGTTGGCGTTGATCAGCGACTGCAGGGTGACGCCGCTACGCTGCGCGATTGCCGACAGCGTATCGCCCGCCTTCACGATATAGCCGCTCGAAGAACCGCCGCCCGAAGGCTCTGCGCTGCGCTGGACTGCGTTGACGGTCATCATGCCGCTCCCGATTTCTGTCGTGTCGGAAGCAATTTACCGCGAGCCGAAAGCGCCGTCGCTAATCGAAACGTTTAGAGGGGCTCGCGCCGGTCGACGCGGTAGGTCATCTCGGCGCCGAACGCGCGTACCGCGGCACGCAGGTTCACGTCGGACAGCGGATCGCGCGCGATCGTGTCGATCAGCGCGAAGGCGGCGGGACCGTGACGCTTGCTAGCGAACAGCGGGGTCGCCGCGGCCGGAACCACTTCTTCCGCGCCGGGCCAGCGCGCGAGGCAGGCGAGGCCGGTGACCGTCGCGCGCAGTTCGTCGGTATCGATCTCGGTGCGTTTCAGCGTCGAAATCTTGCGATATTCGATCGGGTAATTCTGTTCGAACTCCGCCACCACCGCGGATTGCGTCGCCGGATCGGCCGAGGTCGGCGTCCGGCACGTCGAAGCCGAGCGCGCGCCGTAGCCCGCCGCCCCGTCGCTGCTCGCCACCCCGGCGGCTGGCGCGGCATTTTCCAGCCGCATCGCGCCACCGTCATAGCGGAACCGCACCAACGGACCGCCCGCGGCGGTGGCCGGCATCGCAACGGCGAAACCGGTGCGGCCAGCCTCCGCGCGCGCGCCCTTGCTGCACGTCCCGAACGGCTCGGTCGCGGCGGGAGCGCCATCCGCCTCGCGCGTCACGACGACATAGCGCGCCGGGCAATCCCCACCCGCATCCCCGCGCACCAGATGGAAGGTGCGCGGACCGCTGCGGTACGTGCCGACGACGCTGACCCGGTCGACCAATTGCGCACCAAACGGCCGCGACACGACCGTTCCACCGACCTGCAACGCCTGTTCGCTGCCCGATGTGATGACCGCGATCCCGCCGCTCTGCGCGACCGCGGGTGCTGCGATCACGGCAGTGGCGATGGACAGTGCGCGAAGCAACATGGCGACCCTTCCCGTTGATAAGGCGCCCTTTACGCCCTGGACGTCACCACGCACGAACCGCACCGCGGTTCCCGCGTCAACCGCCATTAGCGCGAGAAAGCGTGGCGGTCGCAGTTTCGAGCCGCGCGACGACCTCATCGACGCCGCCACCCGCTTCACCGGCCGCGGCCGCGTCAAGCGCATCGCCGAGCCCGGCCACCTGTCGCGCCCCATCGGGCCCCGACAGCCCGGCAACCTGAATCACCGCGGCGCGCGTGAAATCCTCCATTGCGCGGCGTAATTCGCCTTCCTGCGTCGGGGTCGCGCCAAACTGGCCTGCGATCCCGCGCGCCATGTCGTTCAGGCCGTACACGTCGCCGCGCTGCGCCAGCACCGATGCGTCGGGCGAAAACCCGCCAGTCGCACCAGCCCGCTCGGCCCACGCCGCCGATCCGGCGCTATCGCCGCCAATCGCGCCGACCCAGGCGAGTGCGCGGTGCCCGATCTCGCCGATCGCCTGCGTGGCGGCGGTGCGGGCAACCCCGCCGCTCCCCGCGTCGAGCGCGGAGAGCGGCGGGGCGGACGAAAGGCGATCGATTCCGTTCATGGTCTTTCCTGTCGGTCGCGATGCTGCGACTCTCGAAAGTCTTTTCGCGCAACCTTTGCGGGCACGCCATAATCGAAGCGATTAGCCGTCATTCTCTCGCCGCCAGCCGATCGAGCGGACCGGGCTGCATCAGCAATGTTTCCAGCGCACCTGGGCGATCCAATCGGCGAGCATCGTCCGAGCAAGTGTTGTGCAGCGTATCGGACAACGTCCGGCTCGCGTCATCCACAACCTGTTGCGTGCGTTCGCCGCGCGCCATCAACGATGTCCCGATCGCGATATCGCCTGCACGCACGCCGATATTGATGCTCATAACCAACTCCATTCAAAGGAACTCGTACGCGCGCGGAACGCGGACGGCACTAGTCGAAGCGATTAGGCGGTCTAGTCGGAACGCTGAGCGCGCAGGTCCGAGGAACACGCCATAAGGACCATCGACGGCGCGACGTGCCGCCGCCCACCAAGCCTCCAGCGATGAGAGCGATGAGGCTGCAGATTTCGAATGGAGACACCCATGTTCGGTATCAACGGTTTCAATCCCGCTTCGCTGTTGGCCACCGCGGCGCTCGGCCCCGCAGGCGGCATGATGACCCAGCTGGCTGCCCAAGTGTTTTCGCGCATCGGTCAACAGATGCTCCAGCAAATGGGACAGCAGCTTGGTCTGCCGCAGTCGGTGATCGATATGGCGCAAACGTCGTTTGCCGGCTCGACGGGCGATATCGGCGGCTTCGCCAACAACCTGGGCCAGTCGGTCAATGCGTCGATTGAGGAGGCGGGCCTCGCCTCCGGAGCGTCGCCGCGCGACATCGCCGATCAACAGCGAGCGACGCAGGATTTCATCCGCGACACGGTCGAACGGATGGGCCAGAGCGACGAGTTCAAGGAAGCCAAGCAAGGCAAGGGCAAGGGCGCGGGCGGCGCAGGCGGCGCGCAGGGCTGGCTGATGGCCATGGCCAAGGTGCTCGGCCAGCAACTGGATCAGCTGGGCGACGAAATGACCGATATGGCCAGCCGCATCACCAAGGATACTCCGGGCCTGTCGGCGGAGTTCGGCGTGGTTTCGCAGCAGTTCGGCATGCTGATGAACGCGACCAGCAACGCGATCAAGACGGTCGGCGAGTCGATGGGACGGATGGCGTCGAAGCAGTAAGCCTCGGTTCATCGCGTATCCGCCACTTACGAAGGCCGGGTTGGAAACAACCCGGCCGCTTTTTTGTTGTAACAGCAAGACTTTCACGGGAGCTTATCATGATGAGAACCGGAATGCTGCTTTCGCTGGGCCTGTTTGCAGTGACCCCGGCGCTTGCACAGGACATGCCGGGTGCAGTGGACCTTGGCGCGTTGTCGCGCACTCAAGTTCAATCATCGATGGCGGACGGATATGCGGAACGCGGTGGCGCACGATCGACGGTGCGCGCGCCCAACGGCCTCCAGATTAGCGCAAAATCGCGCGCTTACTGCGAATCGGTGCCGGGTTTGAGTGCGCGTTACGGCCCCAACAGTCCTCGCGTGACCCGGCTCGCAGCGGCTTGCCGGCAAGCGGGCTATCGCTACTGACGCGTCAGTCCGCCGGATAGAACAATAGTCCGGCCAGCGCGGCCAGTTCGCGCATTCCGTCCAATTCCAGCTTGCGCGTGACGTTCGACAGGTGGACGCGCACGGTGTTCTCGGAAATCAGCAGCAACGTCGCGATGTCGGGGTTGGAGCGGCCCCATCCCAGAAAGCGGATGCAGGTCAGTTCCATTGGCGTCAGCTTGAGCAACGTCTCGCGGTGGCGTTTCGGGACGCGCGCCGCCTCCACCATATGCTCGCCGATCGCCACCGGTGCGGCGGATCCGGGCATCGCATCAGCCTTGCGCAGCAACTCGGCGATCGCGGCGAGGCGTTCGTCCTCGATCGCCTCGCTCATCCGCCCAGGCCCTTGAGGATCGCGTTGATCACCGCTGGGCGGCTGGCGATGTCGCGGATGATCGCGGTGATGTAGCTGCCTAGCAACAGGAGGAGCAGGAACGTCGCTGCGAACGCCTTGATCGACAACGACAGGGTGAAGACGTTCAATTGCTGGGCGAATCTGTTCATCAGTCCCAGTCCGGCGTCGATCAGGAACAGCACCGTCAGCACGGGTGCGGCGAAAAGTGTCGCCAGCACCATCATTCGCCCGAATTCGCCCTCCACGATGCCAAGCCCGCGCGGATCGAGCGCGGGCATCGGCGCGGCGACCGGCCACAAGGCGTAGCTTTCCATGATGACGCGCAGCAGCAGCGACAGCCCGCCCATCGACACGAACACCACCCCCGCCAGCCGTCCGAGGAACGCGCCGTTCAGCGAGGTCTGATGACCGGACAGCGGATCGACGACCTGCGCCAGCGTCGCGCCGACCTTCGTATCGATGATCTGCCCCGCCGCCTCCAGCGCCCACAGCACCGATCCAAAGAAGAAACCGATCAGCAGCCCGACGAACACTTCCTTGATCAGGATCGTCGCCCACTGCCCCGGCCCCAGCATCGAAATATCGAGCGGCGGCTGCATCGCCAGGCTGACGACGCCAAGCGATACGAAGATCGAATTGCGCACCAATGCGGGGACAGTTTCGCTGGAGAACATCGGCAGCAGGAAAAACGTCGCCGCGACCCGCGCGGTCGCGACGCCGAGCAGCAGGACTTGATCGGCCCAGCCGTTCACGACCTTGTCACTTGCGGATCATCGCCGGGAACTCGGTAAAGATGCGGTCGCTGAACCGGTACAGCGACCCGCCGAGCAACGCCGCCGTCAGGAACAGGGTCAGCACAATCGCGAAGAACTTCACGGTATATTGCAGCGTCTGTTCCTGGATCTGCGTCGCCGCCTGGATAACCGCGACGATCAGCCCGGCGATCGCCGCGACGACGATCGGGGGCGCGGACAATACCAGCACCAGCCACAAGGCGTCATTGGTCAGGCTGACGAAATCACCGTTCACGCCGCCGCCCCCGCGCTACACATAACTCAGCACCAGTCCGTGACTCAGCTTCACCCATCCATCGACCAGCACGAACAGCAGCAACTTGAACGGCAGCGATATCGTCGTGGGGGACAGCATCATCATCCCCATCGCGAGCAATATGTTCGAAATCACCAGGTCGATGACCAGGAACGGCAGGAAGATCAGGAATCCGATCTGGAACGCGAGACTCAGTTCACGCACCACGAACGCCGGGATCACGACGATGAAGTCGCGGTCGGTCATCTCCGCGGCGCGGTTCGGGTCGCCGACGCGTTGCGCCGTCTTCAGGAAGAAACCACGCTCGGTCGGGCTGCTGTGCTTCAGCAGGAATCCGCGCAACGGTTCCTTCCCCGCCTCGATCGAATTCAGCATCGTGTTGGTGGACGACAACGCGCCGCCGCCCTCCTGCATCTGCATCTGCTGTTGCGCGGGGTTCTGCGCGATGGCGTCCTGCATCTGCTGCCCTACCGGATACATGACGTAGAGCGTCAGGATCAGCGAAAGGCCGTTCAGCACGATGTTCGGCGGCACCTGCTGCAGGCCCAGCGCGTTGCGCAACAGGCTGAGCACCACGACGATTTTCGTGAAGCTGGTCACCATCACCGCAAAGAACGGCGCGATGGCGAGCGCGATGACGACGACGAGCGCGGAGCCCGGCGTGAAGGTCGACAGGTCCATCGGCCTTAGCTCTTGGTTTCGTTGTCGGCGACGACAGTGGTGAAGAGGACGCCGAAACCCTCCCCCACCGCCACCAGTTCGCCGCTGCCGATCAGCGTGCCGCCAGCGATCACGCGGACCGCGAGCGTGCCGTTGCCCGCCGGCAGCGGCAACACGCTGCCACCGCCAAGCGCGGCGACTTCACTGGCCGACACCATCGCGCCATCGATCTCTATGACGGTCGGCACGCGCAGTTCATCCCAATCGATGGGCTGTGTGTCGGATGCGGGCGCGATCGGTTCGCGCCCCGCGGCGGGGTCTTCGACGATATCATTCTGCAACGTCATATTTCCCCTGATAAGATCGATCCGCCCGGCAACCGCAGGCCCGCGCCCCGGCAGCTTCACCCGCGCCACCAACGGGCGCAGGCCGAGCAGCATCATGTCGCCCGCCCTGATCGTGGCGACGCGAATCGCACGCAGCGGCGGGCCGTTAAACGTCGCCGTCCAGCGCCAGCGCAGCGCGCCAAGCGAAGACGGGATGACCGGTGGTAACACCGGCGCCGCGACCGGCCCCTCGGGCGGAAACGCGACGAGCAGGCGGTGGCGGACGGCCCCGCCCGCGCCATGAGCATCGATACGCAACAGGATGGAATCCGAGGGATCGGACGTATCGAGCCCGTCGGGAAAGAGTTCTGCGCCCAACGCCGCTTCGATCGCCACGACCAGAGGTTCGATCCTGGCGAGCAGCGCCGCGGCGACCGCAGGATCGGGGCCTTCATGGCCGCGCGCCAGCCGCGCCAGCGCGCCATCGACAAGCAGCGGCGCGAGATAGACCGGCGCGCCGTCAGCGCGGAAACGTATCCACGCCGCGGCCGCGCGGCGGTCGCGCTCGAACGCGACCCGCGCCGTAAGCGTATCGTCGTCGACCGCACGCGCGGTCAGCGCGGCGATCAACTGCGTCTGGCGTTCGGCGCGGCCTGCGTCGATCGAGCGAAGCCGGTCGCGAAGCGGTGCGTGATGGCGGCTCATGCGTCACGCTCCGTTACGCTATCCGGCGGCGGCGCAGACCCCGCACCCCAGTTCTTCAATAAATTCACCGATCCCGCGGACACGCCGATCAGCATCAATTCGCCCTCCGCCTCGACCAGCATGAGCCGTTCGCGCTGCCCGACCGCGAGCGCGCGAACGAAGCGCAACTGCCGGGTGGGGTTGCCCTCGCGCCGACCCATCCCGCGCTCCTGCCACTGGCGCAGGAATTTCAGGCACACCCAGGCCAGGCCCAGCACGACCGCCAGCGCGATCACCATGCCGAGCAGCCCGGACAACGCGGTGCCGATCGTCGAATCCATTTAGTTGCTCTCCTGAAGCGTTCGTTCGCCGAGATCTGTGTTGTTGGGCGCGTCGCCGGTGCGGACCTTCTTCGCCCACAGGATGATCTGCGCGATCGCCTCGAACATGTCGCGCGGGATCACGTCGTCGACCGCGGCGTCTTCATACAATTTGCGCGCGACGGGGACGTGGCGGATGATCGGCACGCCAGCCTCTTCCGCCGCCTCGCGCATCGCCTGCGCCAGCGGGCCTTCGCCCTTGGCGGTCACCACCGGCACCGGGCAGCTTTCGATGTCATAGTCGATCGCGATCGCAATGTGGGTCGGGTTGACGACCAGCACGTTCGCACCGCGCGCCGCGCCGACCGAATTCTGGTTCGCCCATTCCTCGTGCAGCTGGCGGCGATTGCCCTTGATCAGCGGATCGCCCTCGTTTTCCTTCGATTCCTGCCGGATGTCGCGCATCGACATACGCATCTTCTTCAGGAAGCTGTGCTTCTGCCAGCCGAGATCGAGCACCGCGACCATCAGGAATACCGCGAAGGTCCACAGCAACGCCGATCGCACCAGTTCGCCGGTGAACGACAGCACCGACGCAGCGGCCGCGCGCCCGTCGCTCTCGGCGGCGGGCTGGAGCAAGGGGCCGGTCTTTTCCAGGATATCGGCCAGCGATCCGCGCAGCACCAGCCAGATGACAAAGACGATCAGCACCGCCTTTGCGATCGTCTTCAGCAGCTCGATCAGATTGTCCATGCTGAACATCTTCTTCAACCCCTCCACGGGGTTCAGCTTGCTCAGTTCGGGCTTCATCTTCTCGGTGGTGAAGACGCCGCCCGCTTGCAGAAATTCGGCCAGCACGCCGGTGATCGCAGCCGGGATCAAGGCGACGGCGGAAATGGCGAGCAGCGCGAACAGCGCACTCCAGCCGAGCGACTTGGCGGACAGCACAAAGGGCTGATCGGAGGCGATGATGACGAAGCCCTGGTCGAACAAGGCTGCGATCCGCGTCCCCGCGAAGCCCGCGCCGAACACCAGCACGATCAGCCACACGAACAAGGTCGCGGTCGCCGTCACATCCTTGGACTTGGCGACGTCGCCTTTCTTGCGCGCATCGGCCAGCCGCTTCGGTGTCGGCTTCTCCGTCTTGTCGCCGCCGTCGTTCTTTCCGGCCACTGGGCGCTCCGATTGATGAGCCGGATGGGCGCACGGTGGCGCGCATCCGGCACGTTTCGCGCCAGGACGATCGTCTTCGTCAGCCAGGGCGGTGAACCGCCCGTATGAAGTCGTACCGCAGGACCCGTTTGCGTGTTCGACGTCATGATAATCGGGGCGAAAACAACCTATGTCAATTCGTCGGACCCGTAACGATCCGTCAGAAAACTGTCATTGTACAACGCGATATGGGGGGCGACTCAGACGGAACGCCAGCTTTTCCGCGGGTCGCCGAAATGTTGCTGCGTGGCATTAACCAGACACATTCCGGCCGCATTTCAGGACAAGCCGCCCAAATAGCACGACCAGTCGAAGAGACGCGGGTTCCATCTAACGCGTTGATGTTGCATCAGGTTGGGGCCGGGCGATCGTCGCCCGTATCGCAGGACCCCGCGGTAACCAGAACGACTCATGCCGGATTCAGGCGTGGGTGCGAAGGAGCGGTGGTCCATGTCGAAGCGTCGGATCAAGATTGACGGGTTTTTGCCACTGACTGGCGTGGTGCTGACTGCGTCCGTGGCGTTCTATGCCGTCCCGGCCAGCGCGGGCACCTGCGAAGGCGGCGCATTCGGCGGACGATTTAGTGAAGCCGCCAAGCTTTGCGGCGCCCCCGCCGCGGCCAATCCCACCTCGTTCACGCCAGCATCCGCGGTCGTCGTGCCGGAAAGCTCGGGACCGGTGTCGATCTCCATGCCTGGCTATCGCAAGCGCCTCGCCGCAGCGGTCCGCCAGGTGCAAAGGTCAGGCGGAGCCAGCAACGACGCGCTCGTCGCCGCAATCGGCCATCGCTACCGGATCGATCCTCACCTGCTTGCCTCGATGGTCACCGCTGAATCGGCGGGCAATCCACGCGCCGTATCGAACAAGGGCGCGCTCGGTCTGATGCAGGTGATGCCGGGCACCGCGCGCAGCCTCGGCGTGCGCGATCCGCGCGCTTTGCTCAACGATCGCGGCCTCGCGCTCAGCACGGGTGCGGCATATCTCAAGCAGCTCCAGCGCCAGTTCGGCAACAACGTGCCGCTGGTGGTCGCGGCGTATAACGCCGGCCCCGGCGCGGTCGTGAAGTACAAGGGCATCCCGCGCTACCGCGAAACGCAGGGGTACGTCGGCAAGGTGATGTCGCGCTATGCCGCCTCGCGTAGCGGCACCGTCTCCGGCGCGGCGCGCTAGGAGCCCGGGCATGAGCGTCCAACGCTATCTTGCCAGCAGCGGCGCTGCGCTGCCGACCAGGCTGTCGGCGCGGATCGCCGACCTCGTCCTGGTCGTGGGCGTGGTCGCGATCGTCGCATTGATGATCCTGCCGCTGCCGACGCTGCTGATCGATACGTTGGTCGCGGTGAACATCACGTTCGGCATGATGCTGCTGCTGACCACGCTCTACATCCGCAATTCGCTCGATTTCTCGTCATTCCCGTCGATCCTGCTGGTGTCGACATTGTTCCGGCTCGCGCTCTCGATCGCGACGACGCGCATGATCCTGACCGAGGGGCACGCGGGGCACATCATCCAGACCTTCGGCAAGATGGTCGCGGGCGGCAACATCGTCGTCGGGCTGGTGGTATTCCTGATCATCACCGTCGTGCAGTTCATCGTCATCGCCAAGGGCGCGGAGCGTGTCGCCGAAGTCGCCGCGCGCTTCAGCCTCGATTCGATGCCGGGCAAGCAATTGTCGATCGACAGCGACCTGCGGTCCGGGCTGATCGACAAGGACGAGGCGCGCCGCCGCCGCCGCGTGCTGGAACTGGAATCGAAGCTCCACGGCAGCTTGGATGGCGCGATGAAGTTCGTGAAGGGCGACGCGATCGCCTCGATCGTGATCGTCGTCGTCAATCTGATCGGCGGCCTGGCCATCGGCGTCATGCAACAGGGCATGGAGATGGGCGCCGCAACCCAGAAATATTCGATCCTGACGATCGGCGAAGGACTGGTCGCGCAGATCCCCGCGCTGCTCGGCGCGATGGCCGCGGGCCTGATGGTCACGCGTTCGACCGACGAGGAGAATGACGCGAACCTGGGACAGGCGATCCACCGCCAGCTTTCGGCCAATCCGCGCGTGCTGATCTTCGTCGGCGCGATCTGTTTTCTGATGGCGCTCGTGCCGGGTTTCCCAGCGGCGGTGTTCCTGGGGCTTGGAGCCGCATCTTTGTTGTCGGGCGCATTCATGCACCCGCGCCTCGCTCCGCACATGATCCGCCACGCCGGCCCGCTGCGCAAGGTCATCGCGCGCGGCAAGGAAGCGCCGCAACCGACCACCCTGCTCGCCGAACCCGCCGCGCCGAAGCCGGTCGTGCCGTTGCTGCTTCAACTGTCTGGTCCGCAGCCGCCCGCGGTCGAAAGCCAGGCGATGGCCGCTGCACTGGCAGAGATGCTGGAGCGGCTGCAATATCGCTCCGGCGTGCCGCTGCCGCGGCTCGCGATCCATTTCCTCGCGCCGGGCGAGCGCCCGGCATGGCAGTTGCTGGCCTACGAATTGCCCGTCGGTCACGGCGAACGCTCTGACGCCGCGGCCTTGGTCGCCGCGATCGAAGCGGTGATCCGTCGCAACCTGCCGCGTTTCCTGGGCGTGCAGGAGGCGGTAACGCTGCTCAATCGCATCGGCGAGGATTATCCTGAAGTCGTCAAGGAGGCCGTTCGCGCGATCCCCGCCGCCAAGATTGCCGAAGTGCTCCGCCGCCTCGCCGAGGAAGAAGTGCCTTTGCGCAACATGCGCGACGTGCTGGAAGGGCTGACCGAGGCCGCGCAGTCCGAACGCGAGACGCCGCGCCTGACCGACATGACGCGCATCGCGCTGAAACGCTATCTGCTCGATTCGGCCGCGCCCGAGGGGCAGGTCCGCGCGCTCGTCGTCACGCCCGAACTCGAGGCGATGGTGCGCGATGCGACGCGCGTCGTCGATGGTGTCGAGCGGCTCGCGATCCAGCCCGACGTCGCGCAGGCGCTGGTCGAGACGATCGCCGCCCTCGCGCAGGAAACCGGCGCCAACGCCGTCGTCACCTCGTTCGAGGTGCGGCGCGCGATGCGCAAGCTTATCGAGCCCGATCTGTTCGATCTTCCGGTGCTCGCCTTCAACGAACTGTCGTCGATGACCCGCCTGGATGTGGTGGGTCAGATCGGGCTGCCGCCATCGGCGCTCGGGCATGACGACCAGCCGGCCGCAATGGCCGAATAACGGGGATAACAGATGAATTTTGGTCGCTTGCCTATTCTGACGACAAGCAGCGCATTGACGCTATCGGTCGCCGCGACCGCGTGGTTGTCCGCGCCCGCGGTCGGCGCTTCGCCCGTGCTGGCGTCGCAATTCATTCCGGCTGCGACGCAGGCGGTTCCCGCCGCGATCCAGGCCGGATCGAACGTGTCGGTCCCGACCAGCGCACCCGCCCCCAGCCCGGCGCAGGTCGCCGGCGACCTGACCGTCACCGCGCGCGATCAGCCGGTGTCGGCGTTCCTGCGCGACCTGTTCGGTCGGGTCGGTCGCCCCGTCGTAACAAGTCCGAACCTGACCGGCACCGTCAATGGCGTGTTCCGCGGCGGCGTGAACAAGATCTTCTCCGACATCGCGCGCGCGTTCAACCTGATCAGCTATGATGACGGCGCGGCGCTCTACGTCTATGCCGCGAACGAAGTGCAGGTGCAGACGCTGAACGTCGGGCAAGCGACCGCGCAGCGGGTCGCGCGGCAGGTCACGTCGCAGCGTCTGAACGACCGGCGCAACTACGTGCGGATCGCGGCCGACGGCAATCTCGTCGCCAGCGGCACGCCGCGCTTCATCCAGCAGGTCAGCGGCATGGCGCAGGGATCGGGCGCGAGCGCGGCGACCGGCCCCGGCGCACCGCTCGGCGGCGGCTATGGTTTCGCACCGCCCCCGCCCGCCGTCCAGCCGCTCGAATTCCGCGTCTTCTATCTGAAATACGCGCGCGCCGAGGACACCGTGACCACCGCCGGCGGGCGCGAACTGCGGCTTCCCGGCCTTGCCACGATCGTGCAGAACCTGGTGCTGGACCAGCGCCCCGGCGGCAGCGCACTGTCGGGCACGTCGTCGAACCAGCTAGGCGCGCGACTCGTGCGACAAAGCCAGCCACGGCTGAAGGGCTACGGTCTCGATTCGGTTGCGCCCAACCTGGCGCAGACGCCTTTGCTCGGCCTGCCGACGCCGGGGCAATATCCGGGGCAGAGCGATGTGCTTGGCTACAGCGGCGGCGATGTCGCCGCGCCGCTGACGTCGGACATCGTGCGGATCGAGCCCAACCCCTATCTCAACGCGATCATCGTGCGCGACGTGCCCGAGCGCATGGCGGCATATGATTCGCTGATCCGCGCGCTCGACGTGGAACCGCAGGTGATTGAGGTCGAGGCGACGATCATCGACATCAACACCGACAAGGCGCGCAAGCTGGGCATCAACTGGCGCTTCGGGTCGGGCGGGTTCGGGTTCCTGTTCGGCAACGGCACCGCCGACGATCTCGGGCTGTTGCGGAACGGTCAATCTCGCCGTGACAATACGACGAACATCACGCCCTCCGCTGAAGGAGGCACGATCTCCACGATCATCGGCAGCCAGCGCGAGTTCCTCGGCCGTGTCACCGCGCTGGAGAACAAGGGCGTCGCGCGTGTCGTATCGCGTCCGCAGATCATGACGCTGTCGAACGTGGAGGCGGTATTCGACCGCACACGCACCTTCTACGTCCGTGTCGCGGGCCGTGAGGAAGTCGACCTGTTCAACGTGACCGCGGGCACCGTGCTGCGCGTCAACCCGCACGTGTTCCGCGATCACGACCAGACGCGCATCCGCATGATGGTCAATATCGAGGACGGCAGCATCAGTCCCAATTCGATGGTCGAGAACATCCCGATCGTCGACCGCGCGAGCGTTTCGACGCAGGCGATGGTGCTGGACGGCGAAAGCCTGTTGCTGGGCGGCATGACGATCGACGCCGACAGCGACAACGTCACCAAGATTCCGTTGCTGGGCGACATTCCTTTGCTCGGCAATCTGTTCAAGACTCAGCAGCGCAACCGTTCGCGCACCGAACGCCTGTTCCTCATCACGCCGCGGCTGGTGTCGCTCGGCGCGCGGGTCGGTCCGACCACCGTCACCTCGTCGACGCAGGTATCGCCGACCCCCGTGACGCCGATGCAGACCGCGCCGCTGCCGCCCGCGACGACGGCCCAGCCCGCCGGGAGCATGATGCGGTGAGCGTCGATACGCCCATCCTGCGCGTGCTGAACGGTCGGCTGGCCGGGACCGAACGCGCGCTCCCGGCTGCGGGCACAGTCTCGATCGGACATCAGTTCTGGCAGGACGTGGTGATCCGCGATTCCGCCACGAAGGGCATTGCGGTCGACCTGACGCTAGACACCGAAGCCCGCGCGCAGATCAACGTGCTGGAAGGCAGCGCGACGTTGCTCGGCTCCACGGTCGAGGCGGGCGGGACGGCGTTGCTCCCCCCGTACGTCCCGTTCACGATCGGCGGCGTCGCGCTCGCCTGGGGCGACCGCGACAGCGACCGCTGGAGCGACGCCACCGGCCTGGTCGCGATGGTCCCTACCCCGCCCGAAATGCCGCCCAGCGCGCGCGATCATGCGCTCGCCGCGGTCGGCCGCGCGGGGGCCGGGCTGGAGGGCGTCTTCACGCGCAGCCGCATCACGATGATCGTCGCGGTGGTCGGGTTCCTGATCCTGGCCAGCGTCGCGATGCCGGTGGTCGATGCGCTGAACCTGCGCGGCGATCCCGCGACGCGGGTGGAGCGCGCGATGCGGACCGCCGGCCTCACCGGCCTGAAGGCGCATCAGGACGGCGATCGCCTGACCGTCACCGGCGTCGTCAGCAATGAGGCGCAACGCGCGAAGGCGACCGAGACGCTGCGCGGCACCGGGATCGACGGAACGCTCGCGGTGCAGACAAGCGCCGAACTGGCGCGCGCCGCCGCGGATGTGGCGCGCATTCAGGGCTTGCAGGCGGTGGCGCGGCCGATCGCGCGCACGGCGGTCGAGCTGCGCGTGACGCCGCTGGAGCCAGAGCAGGAACAGAAATTGATGCAGGCGGTACGCGGCGACGTGCGCGGCCTCACTCGCCTGGCGCTGCGCGACGATTTGCCGCCGGTCGAGGAAATCCCGCTGAAGACCGTGCAGGACGCGACCAAGAAGGTTTCGACCGTGGTCGCGGGCGATCCTTCATTCATCCAGACGGTCGACGGCGCACGCTATTTCGCGGGCGCGATGATGCCCAGCGGCCACCGGCTGGTGACGATCCAGGGGAACACCGTGTTCCTGGAAAAGAACGGGCGTGAGACCCGACTGACGTTTTGAGCGTTACACACTGACCTGAAGCAAGAAGGAGCAAGTAGATGTCCAACAATACCATCACGAGCGGCCTCAGCACGATGGCCACCGCCCCCCTGACCGGCAACCGCATGAACAAGGGCGAGAATCCCGGCACCTGGTTCGAGGCGCTGGCCGACGCATGGGGCCAGACGCTCGACGGCCAGGCGAACCGTATCGAACAGATGTCGAATTCGGTCAGCCAGGGCGGCGACAACCCGTCGCAGATCACGCAGCTGACCGCCGAATCGCTCAAGATGAGCTTCCTGTCGAACAGCTCGTCCAGCTCGATCGACAGCGTCGGCAAAGCGCTGGAAACAATGGCGCGCAAGGGCTGATCTTCGAGAGGTTAAGGGAGAACGATCATGTCGATCGAAGCCATTGCGGCGTCCGCCGCAGGGATGGGTGCAGGGGCGATGCCCCCGCCCGAGACGATCCAGGCCGGCCCTGGCGCGTCGATTGCCGACATCACCAGCTTCCAGTCGTCGATGACGGCGGGCGGCGCAAACGGTATCGGCGGTTCGGACGCATTGCCGCCGGCGATCAAGGCGATGTTCACGCAGTTGGAAAAGGTGAACGGCGAGGCCAAGGGCGTCGCCGAATACGCCAATGCCGCCTCTGCAAAGGGTGCGGACATGACGCCCGGCGAGGTCGTCAATCTGACGATGAAGTGCCACGAATTCATGTTCCACTGCCAGCTGACGTCCAACATTGCGAACCGCACGTCGGACGGCATCCAGCAATTGTTCCGGCAGCAATCGTGACGATCGGGCGGCGAGAGGACATGATGAACGACTGGCGGAAACGGCTGCGTCTGGCGCTCGCCGGCTTCGGCCTCGTCCTGCTCGCCGCCTGCGGCCGCGCCGAACTTTACGGCAAATTGTCGGAAGCGCAGGCCAACGAAATGATCGCGGTGCTGCAACGCGCCGGGATCGACGCATCGAAGGACGACGGCGGCGAGACGGGGTGGAATATCTCCACCGCAAAGAGTGATTTCGGCCGCGCAGTGGAGGTGCTGCAATCGCAGGGCTATCCGCGGCAGGACTTCGCGACGTTGGGCAGCTTGTTCAAAAAGGAGGGGTTCGTATCCTCGCCGACCGAGGAACGAGCACGCCTCAACTGGGGCCTGTCCCAGGAACTGTCGCGGACGCTGACCGAAATCGACGGCGTCGTACAGGCGCGCGTGCATCTGGCGTTGCCCGAAGACGCACCGCTCGCCGAAACCAAGGCCCTGGCCTCGGCGTCGGTATTCATCAAATATCGCCCCGGCACCGACATCAACGCGCAGGTCGGCAAGGTGAAGGCGCTGATCGTCAATTCGATCGAGGGGCTGAAATACGAAAATGTAAGCGTGGAAACTTTCCCCGCGCAGCCGATGCCAGTCGCGGCGGCGGCACCGTCAAATGGAGATTCCGGACTGCAACTGGGCGGGCTGGCGATCCTCGGCGGCATCCTGGCGCTCGGCGCGCTCGGCTATCCCGGCTTCCGGCGCTGGCAGCAGCGGCGCGCCTCGGCGGCGCGGCGCGACGTGGTGCAGCATGAGGTCGGGCCGTGAGCGCCGCCGCCGCAGAACGTGCGGCGCTGGCCGCGATCGGGCAGGATCTGGTCGAACTATCGCGCGACGCCGGAGAACGGCGCGCGGCGGCGTTGCTGGGGCCGGTGGCCGAGCATCCGAAGGGCTGTTTCGCCGACCTGGTCGCCGCGCCTGACTGGCTTCGTCTGCCCCGCGAGGAGCAGACCGGCATCGCTCGTCGCGCCGCGTTGCTGGCGATGGCTCCCGCGATCGATGCGTCGATCGACGGCGACTGGCTGGGTGATTTGGCGCGACTGGCCGATGAGACGACGCTCGACTGGGCGATCGGACTGGCGCGCGACGTGCCCGGCGCTGGCATCCCCGCCATCGTCGCGGCGGATGTCGAGGCGACAGGGTTCGCGTTGATGCGCGCCGCGCTTCCCACGACGCTCGCCGCCTATCTCGACTGGGCGCCCGACAACGATACGTCCGTGCCGTCGGCGCTCGCCGAGTTCTGCGTAGCGCGGGCGGCGGAGGAAGCGGCATGAGCAACTTTCTCCTCCTCCACGCCGATCGCGCCGCCACTCTGCTGGCCGACGATCCGATCGTCCCCGCCGATGACGTGACGCGGTTCGGCGACGTGACGGCGTTGCTGGACGCCGCGACGACGCTGCGCGACGACGCGCAGGAGGCGCACAATGCGGCGTTGGCGGCGGCGCGCGAGGAAGGATTCGCCGCGGGCCATGCCGAAGGCCGCGCCGCGGGCGAGGCGAGCATCCGCGACGAACTGCTCCGCCTGGCGCAGGAAGACGCGGTGCGGGCCGAAGCGCAGCGCGCCGACCTCGCCAAACTCGCGCTGGAGGTCGTCCGACGGATCGCAGGAACGATCGGCGCACCCGATATGATCGCGGGCATCGCGGCGCAGGCCGCCGCGCAAGTCGCGCCTGAAACTGCCGCGACCGTCCGGGTTCATCCCACGGTCGTCGTACGGGTTACCGAACGGCTCGCAGGGCTGCGCTACATCGCGGTCGAGGCCGACGACACCCTCGCCCCCGACGATTGCGTCGTCGCGACCCCGCTCGGCCGCACGCACGCGGGCCTCGACACGCAGATCGCGCAGCTCGAACGCGCGTGGGGCTTGACCAAATGACGCTCGACACGGTTCAGCCATCGCCCCCCGTTTCTGGCGCGATCGACGACCTGATCGCCTCGCTCGGCCGCACCGTCACGGTCGAGCGGCGCGGGCGGCTGGTCGAGGTGCTGGGCACGACGTTGAAGGTGACCGGCATCGCCGCGCGGATCGGCGAGACGTGCGAGATCATCGAACCGACGTCGGGCGACAGCGTGATGGCGGAGGTTGTCGGGATCGCGGGAAACGCCACGATCCTGACTCCGCTGGGCGACGTGCGCGGTCTTTCCCCCGACGCAGAGGTGCTGGTGCGCGGCGGCGAGGACCGTGTTCCTTTTGGCGACGCCTTGCTCGGCCGCGTGCTCGACGGCCGTGGCCGGCCGATCGACGGCAAGGGGCCGCTGCCCGCGGGCCTCAAGCACCGCCCACTCCACGCCGCCGCGCCGCAGCCGATGGAACGCGCGCTGATCGACCGGCCGATGGAAACCGGCGTGCGGGCGATCGACACGTTGCTGACGCTCGGCGAGGGCCAGCGTATCGGCGTCTTCGCGGCGGCGGGCGGTGGCAAATCGACCCTGCTCGGGATGCTGGCGCGCTTCGCCAAGGCCGAAGTGATCGTCATCGCGCTGATCGGCGAACGCGGGCGCGAGGTGCGCGAATTCATCGAGGATGCGCTGGGCGCGGACGGGCTGTCGCGCTCGATCATCGTCTGCGCCACGTCCGACCGCGCCGCGATGGAGCGCGTCCGCGCGGCGCACCACGCGACCGCGATCGCGGAAGGGTTTCGCGCCGAGGGCCGCCGCGTGCTGCTGCTGATGGATTCGGTCACGCGGTTTGCGCGTGCGCTGCGCGAGATCGGGCTGGCGGCGGGCGAACCCGCGATACGGCGCGGCTTTCCCCCATCGGTCTTCGCCGAACTGCCGCGACTGTTCGAGCGCGCGGGCAATGACGCGACGGGGTCGATCACCGGCGTCTATACCGTGTTGCTCGAGGATGAGGACGGCGGCGATCCGGTCGGCGAGGAAGTCCGCTCGATCCTCGACGGGCATATCCTGCTGTCGCGCAAGCTGGGATCGGCCGGCCATTATCCGGCGATCGACGTATTGGGCAGCCTGAGCCGCCTGTTCCCGCGCCTTGCGACACCGGCGCACAAGACCGCCGCGACACAGGTCCGTGCATTGATGGCGAAGCATTCAGAGATCGAATTTCTCGTCCAGGTCGGCGAATATCGCGCCGGGGCCGACGCCGTCGCCGACCGCGCGATCGCCGCCAAGCCGGAAATCGAGGCATTGTTGCGACAGGACGCGACGAAAGTCGCGCCGATGGCCTCCTCGCTGTTGTTGCTCAGGAGCGTCGGCGGATGAGCGCGCTGATGGATCGTCAGCGCCAGGCGCACGATCTGGTCCGGCTGCGCGAGGTCCGGATGCGCGCCGCCGCCAATGCGCTGGCCGAAGCGCGCGCCGCAACGCTCGCCGCCGAACGCATGCGCGCCGAGGCCGACAGCGCCGCCGATATCGCGGCGTCCAGTCACAATGTCGCGCGTGCCGGGCTGGCCGCCGATCCGGCCGAGGCCGAACGGTTGCTCGCGGTGCTCGATCAGCGGCGCTTCCAGCGCTCGATCGCGATTCAAGCGCTCGCCGATGCGCGCGATGAGGAGCACAAGAAGCTGGAAGTCGAACGCGGGCGGCGCACCGCGGTGATCGTGGCGCGCGCGCGCCACGACGTGCTGGCCGATCAACTCGGCGATCTAGCGCGGCGGATCGACCGGCAGGACGAGGAACGCACCGCGCTCGACGCGGAAGACATCAGGAGGTTTCGATGACTCAGGTGAGCGGCAGCCACGACACTGCCCCCGCACAACGCCCGGCCGCGCGCCCGCAGGCGTCGCGTCCGACCCAACCCGACGACGTCCGCGCGATGAGCGACGCCTTCGCCGCGGCGCGCGCGAAGATGAAGCCGGACGGGATGAAGTTCGAAGGGCCGCCGGGGAAACAGGGCAAGGCGACGCTCGCCAAGGGCCTGCCTCTGGAGGCGGATCGCAAACCCGCCGACGCTTCGATGAGCGCCGCCTTCGATCGCAAGGTCGCCGAACGCCAGCAATCGGAGCGTCAGGCCGACGGACAAGGTTTGGCCTTGCCGGGCCAGGCAGCGCCCCCGCCGCCCGTGATGCTTGCGATGATGCCGTCGCCGCAGGTCGATCCCGGCGCCTTCGCGCAGATGCTAGCCGATCTGTGGACGCGCGAGAACGGCAAGGGCGCAAAGGAAGTGCGCGTGAAGTTCGGGGCCGACGCCTGGCCCGCCACCGACGCGCTGCTGATCCGCAATGCCGCGGGCTCACTCGACATCTCGGTCGGCATGGCGAGCGGCAGCGGCGCGTTTTCGCCCGACGGGCTGGACGAACATCTGTCGAATGCCGGGCTGAACGTCGGATCGTTTGCGGTCCTGCCGTCCGGCGTCATGTCCTGATCCGCAACGGATCAGACTCGCCGCGCCTTCAATTCGTCGCGAATTTCGCGCAGCAACAAGACATCGGCGGGATCAGCGGCCGGTGCCGCTTCGGGTTTCGGCACGATGCGGTTCACCGCGCGGACCAGCAAAAAGATGATGAACGCGACGATCACGAAATTGACCGCTTGCGTGATGAATTCGCCGTAACCGAGCAAGGGCACGCCGGCCTTCTTCAGCGCGGCATAGTCGGTCGATCCGGCAAGATTGGCGGGAACCGGACCCATCGTGACAAAATAGCTGGAGAAATCCAGCCCGCCGAACAGCTTGCCGATCACCGGCATAATGACGTCTTCGGTCAGCGACGTCACGATCTTGCCGAACGCCGCGCCGATGATCACCGCCACCGCCAGATCGAGCACGTTGCCGCGCGCGATGAACGTCTTGAACTCCTGCAACATCTGCAAGTCCCTTCGCCATTGCCTCAATTGACAGGCTAATCGTCGATTGCCCCTTCGCCAAGCGCCGATGGTGTCCTATATGCGTGATACAGACCGTTGGAGGATCATTCTGATGTCGCTTCGTTTCGCCGCTCTCGCGCCCGTGATCGCGGTTTCGCTCGCCGGGTGTGGCCTGAACTCCGTGCCGACAGCCGAGGAGAACGCCAAGGCGCGCTGGGCCGACGTGCAGAACCAGTATCAGCGCCGCAGCGATCTGATCCCCAACCTCGTCAACACGGTGAAGGCCGCGGGCGCGCAGGAAAAGGACATATTGGTCGAGGTGACGCAGGCGCGCGCCGGGGCCAATCAGGTGAAACTGAGCGGCGACGACCTGACCGATCCCGCCAAGGTCGCAAACTACGAACGCGCGCAGAGCGCGGTTACCTTGTCGCTGCAGCGGCTGCAGGAGGCCTATCCCGAGCTGAAATCGCAAGGGAATTACACCACGCTGATGAGCCAGCTGGAGGGCACCGAAAACCGCATCACGATCGCGCGCACCGATTACAATACCGCGGTGCAGTCCTACAACACGCGCATCCGCACCTTCCCCGACGCGATCGGCGCAAAGGTATTCTACGGCGCGAAGCCGATGACGCCGTTCCAGGCGACGACGCCCGGTTCGGAGACAGCGCCGACGGTGAATTTCGGCAGCTGATCCAGACGTGACATCCGAACAGAGCACCACCCCGGCGAAAGCCGGGGTCCAGTTGCGACCGGCTAGTTACTGGTCGAGGTCGTTAGCTGGGTTGGTATCTGCCCTGGCAGCGGCATTCCTGACGTTCGCATCACCGGCGCACGCCCAGACCTTCCCCAAGTTCACCGGCTTCGTCGTCGACGCGGCGAACGTCCTGCCGCCCGAAGCCGAAGCTGCGCTGACGCAGAAGCTCGACGCGCTGCAGAATGAGACCAAGCGGCAATTGGTGGTCGCGACGATCCCCGACACCGGCGGCTATCCGCTGACCGATTATGGCTATCGGCTGGGGCGCAGTTGGGGCGTCGGCTTGCGCGACGTGAACAACGGCGCGATTCTGTTCATCGTGCCGGGCAATCCGAAGGGCCAGCGCGGGCCGAGGATCGAGGTCGGCACCGGCCTCGAACCGATCCTGACCGACGCGCTGTCCAGCGTCATCATCAACACCGAGATGATGCCGCGGCTGCGCGCGAACAACGACATCGCGGGCGCGCTGACCGCCGGGACCGATGCGATCATCACGCAGCTTCGCGCCGCGCCCGAGGAACAGAAGGCGCGCGCCGATGCCGCGATCGCCGAATTCGACAAGACCCATGCGCGCGCGTCGCGCGGCGACGGCGGCATACCCATCGGTCTGATCTTCTGGGGCATGGTGCTGCTGTTCGTCGGCCTGTCGTTCATGCGCGGCGGCAAGCGGGGGCAGCGCTATCGCGGCGGCGACGGAAGTGGCGCGCTGCCGATCGTGTTGTGGACGATCGCCAACGAGATCGGGCGTAGCGGCGGCGGTGGCGGCGGCTGGGGCGGTGGTTCGAGCGGCGGCGGCGGTGGCGATTGGGGTGGCGGCGGCTTCTCCGGCGGCGGCGGCGGATCGTTCGGCGGCGGCGGTGCGTCGGGGGATTGGTGATGCATCTGACCCCCGAAGATCACACCCGCGTCACCACCGCGGTCACCGCGGCCGAGGCGCAGACCGATGGCGAGATCGTCACGATCGTCGCGCGTCAGTCCGACGCCTATCACGATGTCGCGCTGCACTGGGCGTTGCTGGCGATGCTGCTGGCGGTGGCGTTGCTCGCGACCTTCCCGGCGTCGGTCGAACGCATTCATGCGATCGTCGACCCGTGGAATCCGGTGGTCGGGATCAGCGCCGCACTGACGATCGCGCTGATCGTCTCCGCCGCGGTGTTCCTGCTGATCCGCCTGATCCTCGCCGCGCCCGCGCTGCGGCTGGCGCTGACTCCGAAGGGCACGAAGGCAAGGCGCGTCCGGGCACGGGCACTGACGCTGTTCCGCACCGGGGCGGAGAAGCGCACGATCGCCGCGACCGGCGTGCTGCTGTACCTCAGCCTTGGCGAACACCGCGCCGAGTTGATCGCCGATGCATCGATCCACGACCGCGTGTCGCAGGACGAATGGGGCGCGGCGATGGCGGCGCTGATCGTCGCGGTGAAGGACGGTCGCCCCGCGGACGGCATGGCGGATGCGGTGGCCGCGATCGGCAAGGTGCTGGCCGAGCATTTCCCGCGCAGCGAAGGCGATACCAACGAACTGCCCGACCGGCTGATCGAGCTATGACCTTTCGACAGGCTCAGGGTGGACGGCCCGAGATAATGTGGGAAGGCCGCTTCATCCGCGCGATGAAGGACGGCAAATGGGAATATGCCGCACGCAATCGCGGGATCGAGGCGGCGGTGATCGTCGCGATCACCCCCGCCGACGAGGTGATCCTGGTCGAGCAATTTCGCGTGCCGCTGGGCCGCGCGTGCCTCGAACTGCCCGCCGGGCTGATCGGCGACGAGGAAGAGGGCGAGTCGCTCGAACTCGCCGCAGCGCGCGAACTGGAGGAGGAAACCGGCTATCGCGCCGGACGGATCGAACCGCTCGGGATGTTCCATTCATCGCCGGGAATGGTCAGCGAAGGCTTCACCCTGGTCCGCGCGCATGACCTGACGAAGGTCAGTGATGGCGGCGGATCGGACGAGGAGAACATAACGGTCCACCTGGTGCCGCGGGCCGATGTGGCGGCATTCGTCGCGGCGAAGCGCGTAGAAGGTCTCGCGATCGACGTGAAGATGTTGCTGCTGCTGGCGGGTAAGATTCTCGCCTGACGAAATCCTCCCCTGCAAGGGGAGGTGGCGCGTAGCGCCGGAGGGTGTCCAGCTCTCGATGGGGTTACACCCCTCCGTCAGGCCTTCGGCCTGCCACCTCCCCTTCCAGGGGAGGATCGGGAATCAACGAAAATTATCCGCGTAGGCCTGTAGTTTCAGCTTCTTGGCGGGCGTCGCGGTGACGACATAAGCCAGCCCCTCGCGCTCCGCATAAGCGACCGCGGCCTCCTGTGACGGAAACGACAGCTTCACCTGCTCCCGCGTGTCCCCGCTTCCGGCCCATCCGGTCAGCGGATCGGGCTGTTTCGCTTCCGCGGGCGCGAATTCGAGCGTCCACAAATCAGTGCGCGCCTTGCCGGACTGCATGGCGTTCTTGGGGCGCTGAAAGATACGGGCGGTGGACATGGATACGCCCTTATCGCGATTGCCCACGCCGTGCATCAGCGTTTTTCGTGCGCAGCGTCGCGGATGCGGACGCGGGATCGTCCGGCCACGGGTGCCGCGGATAGCGACCGCGCATTTCCTTCGCGACCGCGGCCCAGCTTCCCGCCCAGAAGCCCGGCAGGTCGCGCGTCGTCTGGATCGGGCGGCTGGCGGGGGAGGTGAGCGACAGGACCAGCGGCACGCGCCCCTCCCCCACCACTGGATGCTCGGCGAGCCCGAACAACGCCTGCACGCGCAGTTCGACCTTCGGCCCGCCCTCCGCGGCGTAGTCGATCGCGTGGCTACTACCCGCCGGGCTGGTGAAGGCGGTAGGCGCGACGCGATCGATCAGCTGGAGAACGTCCCAGCCGAGAAGGTTGCGAATCGCCTCGGTCAGCGCGCCCGGCGGGATCGCATCGAGCCGCCGCCGCTCCTCGACCAGCGCAGGCAGCCATTCGTCGAGCCGGTCGAGCAGCGTCGCATCGTCTAGCGCCACGCCCGCGAACGCGGCGCGTGTCCGCAACGCCCGCGCGCCATCGCTCCACGGCAGCAGATCGAGGCCATGCTTGCGCACCCCCTCGACCAGCGCCGCCGCGATCGTCGCCGGGTCGGCCTCGGTGTCCCGCCCGCTCGACAGTCGGATCACGCCGAGCCGTCGCTCGCGCACCGGCTGCACCCCGCCGGTCGCGGGATCGAAATCGGCGGTGCGCCGCGTCTCGATCCGGTCGGCGAACAGGCGTTCGACCGTCTCGCCGTCGATTGCCGCCGCCGACAGGATACGCGCACCCGCCGCCATCCCCTGCGTCTCGGCGACGGCCAGCCACTGCGCCGAGGCAAGCGGCGACGTCGGGTCGAGCCTGAACCCGCGCCCGCCGACCGAGGCCCAGCGTTCGCCGGTTGCGTCGCGCCGCCGTGCGATCCGGTCCGGGAAGCCGAGCGCGAGACAGACACCCACGCCTTCCCCCGACCCAGTCCCCACTGCGGGCGCAATGGCTTTGCTCCACCGCTCCGCCAGCTTCCGCGCGGCCTGCGCTTTCGGCGACCGATCCCCCCGCCACCGCCGCAAGCGCAGCTCCAGATCAGAGTCTCCGCCCCCCAGCCCACGCTCACCCAGCAGCACCGCAACCTCCGCCGCGACACGCGCCAGCCCCATCTCCCCCGCACGCACCAGCATATGCGCAAGCCGCGGCGGCATCGGCAGCGCCGCAATCTGACGGCCGTGCGCGGTCGGACGGCCGTCGGTGTCGATCGCCTCCAGCGCCGCCAGCCGCGCGCGCGCCTCCGCCACCGCGGCCTCGGGCGGCGAATCGATCCACGCCAGATCGCGCGGATCGGCGACGCCCCAGATGCCGCACGCCAGCACCAGGGCCGACAAATCCGCCTCCAGTATCTCGGGCGGATCGAAGCGCGGCAGGCCCGCGGTCGCCGCCTCCTCCCACAATCGATACGCCACCCCCGGCCCCTGCCGCGCCGCGCGGCCCGCGCGCTGCGTCGCCGCCGCCTGGCTCGCGCGTTCGGTCACCAGCCGCGTCATCCCCGCCGCACGATCGTAGCGCGGACGGCGCGCCAGCCCCGAATCGACGACGATGCGGATGCCGTCCAGCGTCAGGCTGGTCTCGGCGATCGAGGTCGCCAGCACGACTTTCCGCAAGTCGCCGGGTTCCGCCCGAATTGCAGCGCGTTGCGCGGCGGGGTCGAGGGTGCCGTGGAGGCGGTGGAGTAGGATGTTGGGGATGCTCTCCAACCGTTCGGCGGTGCGCTCGATCTCCGCGACGCCGGGCAGGAAGGCGAGCACGCCGCCCTCCGCCTCGCCCAGCGCGCGGCGCACTGCGGCGGCGACCGAATCCTCGATGCGCGCTTCGGCGTTGCGGCCGATGTGACGTAGTTCGAGCGGCCAGCTGCGGCCTTCGCTCTCGATGACCGGCGCACCGCCCATCAGCGCGGCAAACCGTGTGCCGTCCAGCGTCGCCGACATCGCGATCAGCCGCAGGTCCGGCCGCAACCCGCCCTGCGCGTCGAGCGCCAGCGCGAGGCCGAAATCGCCGTCGAGGCTGCGTTCGTGGACTTCGTCGAACAGCACCGCGGACACGCCGCTAAGTTCGGGATCGTTCTGGATGCGCGCGACGAAGATACCTTCGGTCACCACCGTCACGCGCGTCGCGACGGAGCGTTTGCTGTCGAGCCGGGTCGCATAGCCGAAGGTCCGTCCGACCGCTTCCCCGGCGATCGACGCCATCCGCTCGGCGGCGGCGCGTGCGGCCAGACGGCGCGGGGAGAGCAGCAGGATTTCGCCGCTGCACCAGTCCTCACTCAGCAGCGCGGGCGCGACGCTGGTCGTCTTGCCCGCCCCCGGCGGCGCGACTAGCACCGCGTTCGACCGCTCGCGCAACGCCGCGAGCAGGTCGGGCAGAACCGCATTTATCGGTAGCGGGTTATCCAAGCTTCTCGGCGACCAGCGCCTTCATGTCGACCTGCGGGCGCGCGCCGAAATGGCTGATGATCTCGGCCGCGCAGATCGCGCCGAGGCGCAGCGATTTTTCCAGATCCCAACCCTGCGCCTGACCATGCAGGAAGCCCGCCGCGAACAGATCGCCCGCGCCGGTCGTGTCGACGACCTTCGCGATCGGCTCCGCCGCGACGCTGGCCTTCGTGCCGTTCTGCAGCGCGATCGCACCGTTCTCGCTGCGCGTCACGACCAGAGTCGGCACCTGCGGGGCAATCTTGGCGACCGCCGCATCGAAATCCTCGACCTCCGCCAGCGCGAGCAATTCGGCTTCGTTGGCGAACAGGATGTCGATCAGCCCGTCCGCGATCAGCGTGCGGAAATCGCCGCCGTGGCGCGAGATGCAGAACGTGTCGCTCAGCGTGAACGCGACCTTCCGCCCCGCCCCCCGCGCGATGTCGATCGCGGCGCGCATCGCGGCGCGCGGTTCCTCGGGGTCCCACAGATAACCTTCGAGATACAGGATCGCGGCGTCGGCGATCAGATCACGGTCGAGTGCGGCGGCGGGCAGGAATTGCGACGCGCCGAGGAAGGTGTTCATCGTGCGCTGCCCGTCGGGCGTGACGAAGATCAGGCAGCGCGCGGTGGTCGGCGCGCCGGCGCGTGCGGGCGTGCCGAAATCGATCCCGACGCTGCGGACGTCGTGCGCGAATACCTCGCCCAGCTGGTCGTCGGCGACCTGCCCGATGAAGCCGCACTTGCCGCCCAGCGCCGCGATCCCCGCGACGGTGTTGGCCGCCGACCCGCCCGACGCCTCGATCCCCGGCCCCATCTTCGCGTACAGCGCATCCGCCTCTTCGGGCGAGAACATCAATTGCATCGATCCCTTCGCCATCCCTTCCTGCGCGAGGAAGGCGTCTTCGGATTGCGACAGGATGTCGACGATGGCGTTGCCGATCGCGACGACGTCATGGGCAGGTTTGGTCAAGGATGATTTCCCGGTGCGGGTGGATGATGCGCGGGGGGCCTAGATGGCGCGGCGGGGTTGCGCAACCGCGGCCCGCGTCGCATCCACACGCGATGTTCCGCGCGTTCGCCCTTTCGCTCGGCCAACTCGGTGATCGGCCGGTGCTGGCGGTGCTCGCCAAGAGCCTTGCGCTGACCCTCGTCATTTTCGTGGTCCTCGGCGCAGGCGTGTGGTGGGGGACGCAGGCGTTGCTGGCGAGTTGGACGTACGGCGGCGCGCTCGCCTCCGCCGCGGCTTTGGTCGTGACCGTGCTGGCGCTGTGGCTGCTATTCCGCGCGGTCGCGATCCTGGTGATCGGGGTGCTGGCCGACGATGTGGTCGCCGCGGTCGAGGCGAAACATTATCCTGTAGCGGTGGCCAGCGCGCGGGCGGTGCCGCTGCATCGCTCGCTCAATATGGGGCTGCGGTCGGCGGCGCGGTTCGTCGGGGTGAACCTTTTGCTGTTGCCGCTCTACATCGTTCTGCTGGCGACGGGGATCGGCACTGCGGCGCTGTTCTTCGCCGCCAACGCGTTCCTGCTCGGGCGCGATCTGGGGGACATGGTCGCGGCGCGGCACATGGACGCTGCGGCGATGCGGGAGTGGCGCCGGACGAACGGCGCGCGGCGCTTCCTGCTCGGGCTTGCCGGCACCGGCCTGTTCGTGGTTCCGGTCCTCAACATCCTTGCGCCGGTCTTGGGCGCGGCGATGGCGACGCATCTGTTTCACGGGAACCGCACATGAAGGCGATTTTGGGACTGGCCGCGGCGGGAACGCTGGGGGCGTGTGTCGCGACGGCCACGACGCCCCCGCCGGAGCGCGCCGCGCCGGTGCCGATCCCCTATACCACTTTGGGGCTGGAGCGCGTGATCGGACAGAACGCCGCGGCGCTGACCGGCCTGTTCGGCCAGCCCGACCTGGATGTGCGCGAAGGAACCGCGCGGAAACTGCAGTTCAAGAGCGGGATCTGCGTGCTGGACGCGTATCTGTATCCCAAGGGCGAGGGCGATCCGCGCGTGACGTATGTCGACGCGCGCGAACCCGACGGCAGCGCGATCGACCGCGCGAGTTGCGTGGCGGCGCTGACCCGGCGCGAGGGGGGGCGGTAGTCTATTCCTCCCCGGCACGGGGAGGGGGACCAGCCGCAGGCTGGTGGAGGGGCAGCCAAGCAAGGCTGTCGCTCGTGGCTGCCCCTCCACCACCAGCTTCGCTGGCGGTCCCCCTCCCCGTTCCGGGGAGGAGTTTCTGTGTCGCCCACTCCGCCGCGTCGCGCACCACCGCATCCGCATCCCCGCGCAACCGCTCCACCACCGGCAGCAGCCCCGCATCCCTGCTATTCCCCGCCGCGATCAGGCAGTTGCGGATCATCCGGCTGCGGCCGATGCGCTTGATCGGCGATCCTGCGAACACCTGCCGGAACCCCGCATCGTCCAGCGCCAGCAGATCACCCAGCGCCGGTGCCGCCAGCTCCGCACGCGCCGCGAACGCGATGTTCGCGCGGGCTGACGCGGCGAACTTGTTCCACGGGCACACCGCCAGGCAGTCGTCGCAGCCGTAGATACGATTGCCGATCGAAACGCGAAACTCCTCCGGGATCGGCCCGGCGTGTTCAATCGTCAGGTATGAAATGCAGCGCCGCGCATCGAGCCGGTAAGGCGCGGGGAAAGCATCGGTCGGGCACGCGCGCTGACACGCGTCGCACGATCCGCAAAGGTCGCGCCCCGGCGCATCGGGGTCCAGCGCCAGCGTGGTGTAGATCGCGCCGAGAAACAGCCAGCTGCCGTCATCGCGCGACACCAGGTTCGTGTGCTTGCCCTGCCAGCCCAGCCCCGCCGCCTCGGCCAGAGGTTTCTCCATCACGGGCGCGGTATCGACGAACACCTTCAGATCGCATCCCGCATCCGCGGCCAGCCAGCGGCCGAGCGCCTTCAGCGCCTTCTTCACGACATCGTGATAGTCGGCCCCTTGCGCATAGGTCGAAATCCGCCCGATCCCGCGCTCCGACGCCAACCGCAGCGGTTCTTCGGCGGGCGCATAGCTCATGCCCAAAGCGATCACGCTCCGCGCCTCGGGCCACAGCCCGGCGGGCGACTCCCGGTGATGCGCGCGCGATTCCATCCAGATCATGTCGCCGTGCCGCCCCTCGGCCAGCCATTGCCGCAATCGCTCGGCCGCGCGCGGCGCGGCATCGGCGCGCGCGATCCCGCACGCGGCGAAGCCCAGCTCCGCCGCCTTCGACTTGATCCGCGCTTCCAGCTTGTCTTGCACCACGCCGCCCCGCTACCACGCTGCCACGGGGCTTCCCAACCCTTCAGCTTTAACCGAACGGACGTTGGTGCCCCCTTCCCATCCCGCGATCACCGCCAGCGGCCTCGTCAAACGCTTCGAAGACCGCCGCGTGGTCGACGGCGTCGACCTGATCGTGCCGCAGGGCGCGATCTATGGCGTGCTGGGGCCGAACGGCGCGGGCAAGACGACGACGCTCAGGATGCTGCTTGGCATCATCGAGCCGGACGAAGGCACCCGTACGATGCTCGGCCAGAGCCACCCGCGCGACGCCAGCGACCGCGTCGGTTACTTGCCCGAGGAACGCGGGCTGTACCCGGCGATGAAGGCGAAGGAGGCGATCGCGTTCATGGGCGCGCTGCGCGGGCTGCCGTGGCGCGAGGGCCGCGCGCGGGCGGTGACGTTGCTGGAAGCGAATGGCTTGGGCCACGCGGTCGACCAGAAAATCCGCAAATTGTCGAAGGGCATGGCGCAGCTGGTCCAGTTGCTCGGCTCGGTCGTTCACCAGCCCGATCTGATCGTGCTCGACGAACCGTTCTCGGGCCTCGATCCGGTCAATCAGGAACGACTGGAGGCGCTGATTCTGGCCGAGCGCGATCGCGGCGCGACGATCCTGTTCTCCACCCACGTCATGGCGCACGCGCAGCGGCTGTGCGACCGGCTGGCGATCATCGCGGGCGGCAAGCGGCGGTTCGAGGGGACCGTGGATCAGGCGCGCGCGCTGCTGCCGCAACAGGTCCATTACGTGCCGCATTTCCCCGACGATGCGATCCGCGAGCATCTTCCTGCGGATGCGGTGCTGCACGGCGATTCGTGGCGGTTCGAATTGCCGCGCGAGGGGATCGAGACGTTGCTGAAGCGGCTGATCGACGCAGGCTACGGCATTTCCGGCCTGTCGATCGAACGCCCCGGTTTGCACGAGGCGTTTGTGAGGATTGTCGGCGAAAGCGCGGCGGAGGGCGCGGCATGAGCAAGTTTCGCCGCCGCCTGCGCCAGACGCTGACGATCGCACGCCGCGATTTCCTCGCCACCGTCTTCACGCCCGTGTTCCTGCTGTTCCTGTTCGCGCCGGTCATCATGGGATCGTTCGGCGCGATCGGCGGGATGGGTGCGGCCAGCGTCGCAGCGGGCTCGGCGGACAAGGAACGCCTGGTTGTGATCGCCAGCGACCGCGACGGCATCGCAATCCTTCAGGCGGATACGAAGCTGCGCGCGCTATTCGGGGAGGAGGCGCGCCCGCCGGTGGTGTTCGTCGAGCAGCCGACCGGCGATATGCTGGCACAGACCCGCGCCGCGCTGGATTCGAAGGGTGCCGACGTCGCCGCGGTGATGGCGGGTGGCCTGACGCTCCCGCACATCCTGCACACGCCGCGCGGCAAGCGCGACGCGCGCTACCTTGCCACGCTGGCCGAACAGGCGGCACGCGCGCAGCGGGTCGGCGGCGATCTGTCCGAACCGATCCTCATCCAGGCCGGGCGCACGACACCGTCGCTCGGCGGGCGCAACGCATCTGCCTTCCTCGCGGTGTTCGGTATCTTCTTCCTGACTCTGTTCCTGTCGGGGCAAGTCGTCGGGACGATGGCGGAGGAGCGCAACAACAAGGTGATCGAGGTGCTCGCCGCCGCGGTGCCGCTGGAAAGCGTGTTCCTCGGCAAATTGCTCGGGATGTTCGGCGTCGCGGTGCTGTTCGTCGGATTCTGGGGCACGATCGTCAGCCAGATCGGCGCATTGCTGCCCGCGGGCGCGGCGGGGGGCATCGCGAACCTGGCCCCCGCGGTTGGCTTCGGGCCGTTCGCGTTGCTGTTCGTCGCCTATTTTACCACCGCGTATCTGCTGCTCGGCTCGGTCTTCCTCGGCGTCGGCGCGCAGGCGTCGACGATGCGCGAAATCCAGATGCTGTCGCTGCCGATCACGATCCTGCAGGTCGCGATGTTCGGCCTGGCGTCCGCCGCGGCGTCGAACCCCGGCAGCGGAATTGCCCTGCTGGCGGAAGTGTTCCCGCTATCCTCCCCCTTCGCCATGGCCGGCCGCGCCGCCAACTCGCCCGCTTTGTGGCCGCATGTCGCCGCGCTTGCCTGGCAATTCCTGTGGGTGGCGATCTTCATCACCGTCGGCGCGCGGCTGTTCCGTCGCGGGGTGCTGCAATCGGGCAGCGCCAGGGGTGCGTGGACGAAGCTTTTCTCGCGATCCCGAACGGACTTGCCGCAAAGCCATTGACACGCGTGTCAGTTAGGTTTTCTCTTGCAACCAAATAAGCAGGCAGGAGAGAACCATGGCGACGCTGGCGCAGCACGCGACCGAGACCTTCGCGGTCGATCCGTTAGACGTAAGCCGCGCGGAACTCTACCGCGACGATGTCTGGCGCGAACCCTTCGCCCGCCTGCGCGCCGAGGCCCCGGTGCACAGGGTCGAGCATAGCGACTTCGGTCCCTATTGGTCGGTCAGCACCTACAAGCCGATCGTCGAGGTCGAATCGCTCCCCGAACTCTATTCATCCGAAGCGGGCGGGATCAGCCTCGCCAATTTCGATCAGGGCGACCCGAACGCGATCAAGATGCCGATGTTCATCGCACGCGACCGCCCGGTCCACACCGGCCAGCGCCGCACCGTCTCCCCGGCGTTCACGCCGTCCGAGATGCAGCGTATGTCCTCCGACATCCGCCACCGGACGGGCGACATCCTCGACACGCTCGACTGGAACAAGGAGTTCGACTGGGTCGACACCGTATCGATCGAACTGACCACGCAGATGCTGGCGATCCTGTTCGATTTCCCGTGGGAGGACCGCCGCAAGCTGACCTTCTGGTCCGACTGGGCAGGCGATATCGAGATCATCAAGAACCCCGACCTGCGCGCCAAAAGGCTGGAGCACATGTTCGAATGCGGCATGTATTTCCGCGGACTGTGGAACCAGAAGGTCGACAAGCCGATGACGCCCGACCTGATCAGCATGATGATCCATTCCGACGCGATGAAGGAAATGGACGATCACGAATTCATCGGCAATCTGATCCTGCTGATCGTCGGCGGCAACGACACGACACGCAATACGATGTCGGGTTTGGCCTACGGGCTCGACAAGTATCCCGACCAGCGCGCGAAGCTGGAGGCCGATCCCGCGCTGATCCCCAATGCGGTCAGCGAGATCATCCGCTGGCAGACCCCGCTGGCGCATATGCGCCGCACCGCGACCGCGGATACCGAACTGGGCGGGCAGCAGATCAAGGCGGGCGACAAGCTGGCGCTCTGGTACATCTCCGGCAACCGCGACGAGAGCGTGTTCGGCGACAATGCCGACGAGATTCAGGTCGACCGCCCGAACGCGCGGCGCCACCTCGCCTTCGGGCACGGCATCCACCGCTGCGTCGGCGCGCGGCTGGCCGAGATGCAGATCGCGATCCTGCTGGAGGAGATGGCGAAACGCCGGATGCGCATCAACGTGGTCGGCGAACCCGAACGCGTCGCCGCGTGCTTCGTCCACGGTTTCCGCAAACTGCCGGTCGAGATCAGCAAATACTGAGGCGGCTTGGCCTGACCGCCGCCGCGCGGTAACCGTGCCGCCGGACAAAGCGGGGAATTGATATGCCGGGGGGCATTGAGGCGGCGGGTGATCTGGCGACGGGGGCGTTGCTCGCGCGCAGCGTCGAACCGCGTGCCGGAGAAGCGCACGGCGAGGAGGCGCACGGCGCGTGCCTGAATTGCGGGACGCCGTTGGTCGGCCGGCATTGCCACGCGTGCGGCCAGGCCGGACACGTCCACCGCACGATGGCCGCGATCGGGCACGACATCGGTCATGCGGTGTTCCATTTCGAAGGCAAGATCTGGCACACGCTGCCGCTGCTCGCGCTGAAGCCCGGCGAACTGACGCGGCGCTATATCGCGGGCGAACGCGCGCGCTTCGTCAGCCCGATCGCATTGTTCCTGTTCACCGTCTTCCTGATGTTCACCGTAGTGGCGAACCTGCCCGGCTGGAGCTTTGGTGATTCGGATTTCCTGAAACCCGGCGTGGCGGCTGGGATGATGGAAGCGCGTACGAAGCTGGCCGAGGAAAAGGCGCGCGCGCAGACCGCGCTGGTGACGGCGCAAAAATCGCTGGCGAAGGAACGCGCCGACACCGCGCCCGACGCCGATCGTATCGTCAGGTTGGAGAAGCGCGTCGCGGCGTCACTGAAGGCGCGCGACGATCTGGCGCAGGCCGAACGCATCCTGCCCGCGCCGACCACCTTCAACGCCGAGGGCGCACCGCCCGCCAGCAACGACAATTGGCTGGAACGCAAGTTCAACCACGCGAAGGAAAATCCCAAGCTGTTGCTCTACAAGGTGAAGACCAGCGCGTATAAGTTCAGCTGGGCGCTGATCCCGATCTCGCTGCCGTTCATCTGGATCCTGTTCCCCTTCCGCCGCGACGTGGGAATGTACGACCATGCGATCTTCGCGACCTATTCGCTGACGTTCATGTCGCTGCTGGTGATCGTGCTGGCGCTGCTCGGTGCGATCGGCGTGCCGGTCTGGATGCTGTGGACCGCCGCCGGTCTGATCCCGCCGTTCCACATCTATCGTCAGTTGAAGGGCGCGTACCGCCTGTCGCGCGCGGGCGCGTTATGGCGCACGTTCTGGATGTTGAACTTTGCCTTGGTGACGACGACGTTCTTCGTCGTGCTGCTGATCTATCTGGGGGTCGCGGATTGAGGGGATAAGAAGCGGCCAGTCATCCCCAACCCGTTCGTCCTGAGTAGGGACTGAGCGAAGGCGAAGGCCCGTATCGAAGGACATGCCCGGACGCCTGTCCTTCGATACGCCGCTTCGACAAGGTCAGCGGCTACTCAGGACGAACGGATGGGGTGGGGCAACCATTCCTCCAATATCGCATTCACCGCTTCGGGCGCTTCCTGCTGCACCCAGTGCGACACGCCCGGCAATCGCCGGATTGTCAGGTCGGGCACGAACCGCTCCGTGCCGTCGAGCAGTTCGACGCCCAGCGCCGCATCCTCATCGCCCCACACCACCAGGGTCGGCACATCGACCACCGGCTTGCCGCGCCCCAGCGCGCCCTTCCCGCCGCGCGCCGCGGCGCGATACCAGTTGACCATCGCGGTCGCCGCACCCGGCCGCAGCGCGGCGTTCGCATACACGTCGAGCACGTCAGCGGGAGAACGCGTCTTGTCGATCGCCATGCCGCGAAACATCCGCCGAATCGCAGCGGCGCGGTTGCGGGTCAGCATCGCTTCGGGCAGCCACGGCAGTTGGAAGAACGCGATATACCAGCTTTTCCGCCGCTGCTTCCACGTCTTCAGCCCTTCCGCAAAGCGCGCCGGGTGCGGCAGGTTCATCACCACCAGCCGTTCGATCGGACGGATTTTCCGGATCGCGAACATCCACGCCAGCGCCCCGCCCCAATCATGCGCGATCAGCGTTACCCGCTTTGCTCCGCTCGCATCGATCAGCGCCGCCATGTCGCCGAGCAGCGATTCGATCGCGTAGGCGTCCACCCCCACGGGCCGCGACGACGCGCCATAGCCGCGCAAATTCGGCGCCCACACGCGATATCCCAGCCCCGCCAGCAGCGGCATCTGGAACCGCCACGAGAAACTCAGTTCGGGAAAACCATGCAGGCACAAGGCGAGGTGATCGCCCGCCCCCATCTCCGCGAGTTCGAACCGGAGGCCCCCCGCCTCCTGCATTCGGACCGTGATCCCGCTGTCGGGCGCAGGCGCCCAGCTCGGCGTCCAATCCATGTGCGTCCCCTAGTGCTTCACGCGATGCTTACCATTGCCGCGCTACTCCGCACGCGTGACGTACCACGATTCCGCCCTCGCCAGCGCCACCCGCGCCGATCCGCGTCCCACGTCCGCCGTGTCTCACGGCGTCGGCATGGCGGGACTCGCCGGATTGATCGCCTGGACGATGGTCGCGCGGCATTACGGGATGGACGGCTCCTATGCGGCGCTCGTCAACGTCGCCGCCTGCGCGCTGCCGATGATCGCGTGGTCGGTGTTCGTCGACAAGGTTCACCGCAATCCCTCGACCGGGATCGACTGGGCGAGTCCCAAGCCGCTGAAAGACACGCTCGACATCAGCCTGACCAAGCTTGCCGGATTGTGGGCGACCTGGGCCGGGATCACGCTGATCTACGCGACCGGGCGCTTCTATTGGGGTGGCAATTTCCTGTTCGCGATGGAGCTGTTCCAGACCCTCGCGCCCGCCTTGTTCGTGCTGTCGATCCCCTATGTCCTGTGGCTCGACCGCTACCTGATCGAGCCGAAGGACGGCGCGTGGAGCCTCGGCGCATGGCTGATGGGGACGGGGGAGCCCGACAAGGAGGCGATTTTCAACCACCTCCGCTCGTGGGGCGTGAAGGCATTCTTCCTCGCCTTCATGGTGGCGATCGTGCCGCCGGGGTTCGGCGATTTCGTCCGCACGCCCAGCTTCGGGCTGCTCGCGGATCCCGTGCGGCTGGCGCAGTGGCTGATCACCTTCATGTTCGTGATCGACGTGGCGTTCGCGACCGTCGGCTACCTGCTGACGATGCGCCCGCTCGATTCGCATATCCGCACCGCCAATCCTTATGCGGCGGCGTGGATGGCGGCGCTGATGTGCTATCCGCCGTTCATCCTGATGGAGGACGGCGGGCCACTGGATTATCACCCCGGCACCGCCGAATGGACCTACTGGCTGCAGGGCCATCCGGTGGCGCTGGCGGTGATGGGCGCAGTGCTGGTCGCGCTGACCGCGATCTACGCGTGGGCGACGGTTGCGTTCGGGATGCGCTTCTCCAACCTCACGCACCGCGGCATCCTGACGCACGGGCCATATGCCTGGTCACGGCACCCGGCGTATCTGTCGAAGAACCTGTTCTGGTGGCTGTCGACGATCCCGCTGCTGACCACCGGCAGCATGGTCGACGCCGCGCGCGCGACGCTGATCCTGGGCGCGGTCAGCGGCATCTATTACTGGCGCGCACGGACCGAGGAACGGCATCTGGGGGCCGACCCGGCGTATCAGGATTACAGCGCGTGGATGGCGCGCAACGGACCGGTGCCGCGGTTCTTTGCGTGGGTGATGGGGCGAAAAGCTAGCTAATAGATCCTCCCCTGCAAGGGGAGGTGGCGCGTAGCGCCGGAGGGGTGTCATGCTATCGACAGGGTGACACCCCTCCGTCTCGCTGCGCGAGCCACCTCCCCTTGCAGGGGAGGATTAGAACCTAGAACGTCAGTTCGTCGTACACCTTCGACACGTCCCCGGCCCATGCGCCGTGATAGCGCTCCAGCAAAACCTCGGCCGGCACCTTTCCCGACCGCACGATCTCGCGCAGCGGATCGAGGAAGCCCGTCTCGTTATCGCCCGACCGGTTTTCCCGCGCCCGCGCCGCCAACCCCGAATGCGCGATGTCGAGTACCTCGCCCGCGATGTCGCGCAACTGCCGCCCGCCCGGCACTGGTGCGGACAGCCCCAGCTTCGGCACCGCATCGCGCAGCGCCTGCCGCTCGTCGATGGTCCAGTCCTTCACCATGTCCCACGCGGCATCCAGCGCGCCTTGATCGTACAGCAGCCCGACCCACAACGCAGGCAGCGCGCAGATGCGGTTCCACGGACCGCCGTCCGCGCCACGCATTTCAAGGAACGTCTTCAGCCGCACCTCGGGAAAGGCGGTCGACAGATGGTCGGTCCAATCCTCCAGCGACGGCTTTTCGCCCGGCAGGATCGACAGTTCACCGCGCAGGAAATCGCGGAACGACAGCCCCGCCGCATCGATATACCGGCCGTCACGGTAAACGAAGTACATCGGCACATCGAGCGCATAGTCGGCATAGCGTTCGTAGCCGAACCCATCCTCGAACACGAATGGCAGCATCCCCGTGCGGTGCGGATCGGTGTCCGACCAGATATGGCTGCGGAACGACAGGAATCCGTTCGGCTTCCCTTCGGTGAACGGCGAATTGGCGAACAACGCGGTCGCCAGCGGCTGCAGCGCGAGGCCAACGCGAAACTTCTTCGCCATGTCGGCTTCGGTTTCGTAATCCAGATTCACCTGAATCGTGCAGGTGCGCAGCATCATGTCGAGCCCCAGCGACCCGACGCGCGGCATATGCCGCAGCATGATCGCATAGCGCCCCTTGGGCATGATCGGCAGCTCCGCGCGGGTCTTGTCGGGCCACATCCCCAGCCCCAGGAACCCGATCCCGAGCTTCTCGCCCGCCGCCTTCACCTGCTCCAGATGCCGCCCGGTCTCCGCGCACGTCTCATGCAGATTGTCGAGCGGCGCGCCCGACAGCTCGAACTGACCGGCGGGTTCCAGGCTGATGCTGCCGTCCGCGCCCGCCATCGCGATGACGTTGCCGCCCTCCTCGACCGGGGTCCAGCCATGCTGCTCCAGCTCGCCCAGCAGCGCGCGGATCCCGCCCGCTTCGTCATAGGACGGCGCGTGGTGGTCGCTCGTCGCATACACGAACTTCTCGTGCTCGGTGCCGATCCGCCAGCGGTCCTTCGGCTTCTCCCCGCGCGCGAAACTCTCGATCAGCTGGTCGCGCGATTCGATGATCGTCACGTTGCCCTTTGAAACGGTTTTCGTCGTCATGGCGCGGGACTTAGTAGGGTGCGAAGCGGTGCGCTAGAGGGATGCTGTGAAGCGGCGAACGTCGCGTTTCGAGGCGAGCGTGATCGTCCGCCCGGGGAAGCCGACGAGCAGCCACCGCACCCGCATCGCGACGTCGCGTTCCCAGTTCCAGACATAACGCAGGAATTCGGCGTCGAATCGTTCGGGACAGCCCTCCGCGCTGTCGGGGCGCTGGCGGCCGTAATGCAGGACGATGCGTCGCAGGATGCGCGCCATCGCCAGGCGGCGCGACACGTCGAGATAGATGATCGTGTCCGCGGCGCGCAGCCGGGACGCGGCGGTGCTCGCATAATTGCCGTCGATCACCCATGCCGGCAGGCCTGCGATCCGCGCGACATCGTCGGCGAATTCGCCATCGGGCGGCGGCGTCCATCCGGGCCGGTGATATACCCGATCGAGGTGGAAGACCGGAACGTCCAGCAATTTCCCCAAACGACGGGCGAGGGTCGATTTGCCGCTGCCGGGCGAGCCGAGGATCATCACCCGGCGCATCACCTCACTGCCAGTCGCCCATTTGCGCCATCCAGATCGCGACCGCCGCTGCGGCTGCGGTATCGGCGCGCAGGATACGCGGGCCGAGCGCGATCGGTACCGCGCCCGGCGTACCGCGAATAGCCTCGCGTTCGGCATCGTCGAAACCGCCTTCGGGGCCGATGAGGATCGCCGCGGGGCCGTGTTTCATCGCTTCGGCTGCAGGCGCGCCGCCCAGTTCGTCGGCGAAGTACAGCGCGCGGGTATCATTCCAGTCGCGCAGCAATGCCGTCAGTTTCACCGGCTCGGCAACCTCGGGCAAGGCGGTGCGCCCGCATTGTTCCGCCGCCTCGATCATGTGCGCGCGGAGCCGTTCGGTATTGGGCTTGTCGACCACCGTGCGCCGCGTGACGACGGGGACGAAGCGCGCGACGCCCAGTTCGCACGCTTTCTCCGCCATCCAGTCGACGCGACCCTTCTTCAGCGGCGCGGCGCACAGCCAAAGGTCAGGCACTGCCTCGCGCTCGGCCAGCTTCTCGGTCACGTCCAGCGTCACGTCGCGCTTTCCGACGCTGGCCGCGACACCCAGCCATTCGCCGGTCGCATCGTCGAACAGCCGCACCGGATCGCCGACCTTCATCCGCATCACCTGCACGAGGTAATGCGCCTGCGGCCCATCGATCCCGAGCGGTCCAGGCGCGAGCGGCGTAGCGACGAACAGGCGCGGCGTGGAGCGCGGCGGCCAGGCGGGGGTGGCGGGCATCAATGCGGCCCTATCACCGCTTCCGCCCCCGCGCGATCATCCAGCGCGCGGTGAAGAACAACAGCGCCCCAATCAGCGCCACCCCGATCACCGCCAGCGTCACCACCCCCGCCACGCGCAGGATCGCATAGAACAACGCCTCGACGAACCGGCCGACCGCGACGGATAGATGGATCAGCGGACGCGCCGCCAGGTTTGCGTCTTGCAGCCGATCCCGGCGAACAGGCAGCCGGTGCCGACGAGCGTATCGCGGTCGACCTGTTCGATCGTGCCTTCGAAGCTTTGCGCGATGTCGGGAACGTACACCTGGCCGTACCACAGGCCGTCCTGATCGCGCTCCATATCCTCGAACAACCGTGTGCCGACCAATTGCTCGGTCCCGCCCGCCGCCGCGTCGGCCTTCGCCTTTTCGCTCGCCTGGATCACCGTTCCGCACATCCCCGAGCCGCATTTCGCGATGCGGATGCGCACGCTGTCGGCCTTGTTGCGCCACGTTCCGCCAAGCCCGCTCGCGGGCGGGGCCGCCGCGACGCTGGTGGCGGAGAGCATGAGGGCGAGGCTGGCGACAAGCTTTACGGACATGAACTCGATCCTGACGAACGATGATGGCGGATTCAGGGCTCTGGCGGTGTGTAGCGCGGCGCTCTACCAAGCGCCACGTGACCGAAATCGTTCCCGACAGCGAACATCGCGGCCTCGTCGCCGCGCTTCCCATGCAGCTGCGCGGGCTCGCACTGCTGGCGCGGTTCGACCGGCCGATCGGCTGGTGGTTGCTGTTCTGGCCCGGCGCATGGGGCGTGGCGTTGGCGGGCGGCGCGATCGGCCGGTTCGGGCTGATCCTGTGGCTGTTGCTGGGCGCGATCGCGATGCGTGGCGCGGGATGCGTCTATAACGACATCGTCGACCGCGATCTGGACGCCAGCGTCGCGCGCACCCGCAGCCGTCCGCTACCGAGCGGGATGGTGTCGTTGAAGGCGGCGTGGGTGTGGCTGGTGGCGCTGTGCCTGATCGGGCTGATCGTGTTGCTCCAGTTGCGTCCCTATGCCGCGGTCGTCGCGCTGCTGAGCCTCGCGCTGGTCGCAGCTTACCCGTTCATGAAGCGCATTACGTGGTGGCCGCAGGCGTGGCTGGGGCTGGTGTTTTCGTGGGCGGCGCTGGTGGGGTGGAGCGAGATGTGGGGGGCGCTCGCGGTGCCGGGCGTGCTGCTCTACGCCGGGTCGATTGCGTGGGTGATCGGTTATGATACGATCTACGCGCTGCAGGACCGCGAGGACGATGCGATGATCGGCATCCGGTCGTCGGCGCTGCGTATGGGGAAGGCGGTGCGGCCGGGCGTCGCGGGCTTCTACGCGTTGGCGCTGGCGCTGTGGGCGGCGGCGTTGTGGCACGTCCGCCCCGACCCGTTGGCGCTTGCGGCGCTGTTGCCGGTAGCGGGCCATTTCGCGTGGCAGGTGGCGACTTTAATCCCCGACGACAGCGCCAGCGCCCTCACCCGTTTCCGGGCAAACCGGTTCGCGGGGTTGCTGATGTTCTTGGCGTGCGCTGTGGTGGGGACGATCCTGTAGTCCTCCCCTGCAAGGGGAGGTGGCAGGCGAAGCCTGACGGAGGGGTGTCACGCTATCGAGAGGTCGACACCCCTCCGACGCGCTGCGCGCGCCACCTCCCCTTGCAGGGGAGGATTGATGGCCCCCCTACCCCGCGACCCCCAGTTCCTTCAGCATGAACGCCTGCCACTCGGCATTCTGGCGATAGCGTTCGAACCGGCCCGATTTCCCGCCATGCCCCGCCTCCATGTTCACCCGGAACAGCAACGGGTTCGCGTCGGTTTTCTTCTCGCGCAACCGGGCGACCCATTTCGCGGGCTCGTAATATTGCACCTGGCTGTCCCACAGCCCGGTGCCGACGAACAGCGCCGGATATGCCTTCGCCGCGACCTGATCGTACGGCGAATAGCTCAGCATATAATCGTAGTACTGCTTGTTCGCCGGGTTGCCCCATTCGTCATATTCGCCGGTCGTCAACGGGATCGACGCGTCGAGCATCGTCGTCACCACGTCGACGAACGGCACTTGCGCGACGATAACCTTGTAATCGGCCGGGGCCATGTTCGCGACGCCGCCCATCAGCAACCCGCCCGCGCTGCCGCCCAAAGCCGCGACACGGCCCTTTGCGGCATATTTCTGCGCCACCAGATAGCGTGTCACGTCGATGAAGTCGGTGAAGCTGTTCTTCTTGTTCAGCAGATGCCCGTCGTCATACCAGCGCCGTCCCATCTCCTGCCCGCCGCGGATATGCGCGATGGCATAGACCATGCCGCGATCGAGCAACTCGATCCGGCCCGGATCGACCGCAGGATCGGTCGAATTGCCATAGCTGCCGTACGCATATTGCAGCATCGGAGCGGTCCCGTCGCGCTTCACGCCCTTCGCATAGACGATCGACACCGGCACCTTCGTCCCGTCGCGTGCGGGCGCCCAGACGCGTTCGGTGACGTATTTCGCAGGATCGTAGCCCGGCACCGGCCGCACCTTCAGCACGCGCCGCTCGCCGGTCTGCGCGTTTACCTCATAGGTGGTGGTTGGCGTGACCAGCGAGCCGTAGGTGTAGCGCACCCACGGCGTCCCCGGCTCCTCGTTCACGTCGATTCCCATCGCAAAGGCGGGTTCGTCAGCCTTGACCGGCACGCTCTTCCCCGCATCGGTCGGCAGGCGGAGCATCTTGTTGCCGCCTTCGCGCTGTTCGATCGCGACGAAGCCGTCGAACGGCTTGAAGCTTTCGATGAATACGCTCTCGCTGGTCGGGACGAGATCGCGCCACGCAGCCCCCTTCGCCATATCGGCATCGGCGATCGTCGTGATCTTGTAGTTCGGCGCGCCCTTATTGGTGCGCATCAGCCAGCGCCCCTGATTGTGCTCGGTCGAATACAGCACGTCGCGGACGCGCGGGGCGATGACGGTGAAGTTCGCCGGCGCAGCGGCGGGGGCGCAGCGCTGTTCGGCGCTGACCGTGCTCTGCACGCCGATGCAGACGAACCGGTCATCGGCGGTGCGCCCGATCCCCATGTAGAAGGTGTCGTCCTTCTCCTCATAGACCAGACGGTCCGCGCTGGCAGGCGTGCCGAGCACATGCGCCTTCACCCGCGCGCCGCGCAGCGTGACCGGGTCTTTCTCGATATAGAATACGGTCTTGTTGTCGCCCGACCAGATCAGGTTGGGTTCGACGTTGGTGACCGTGTCGGCCAGCACCGCGCCGGTCGCCAGATCCTTTACCTTCAGCACATATTGGCGACGGCCGACGGTATCTTCCGCCCACGCGACCAGTTTGTTGTCGGGGCTGACCGCCCAGTCACTCAGTGCGAAGAAGGCGTGCCCCTTGGCCATCACGGGCTGATCGAACATCACCGCCGCGGCGGCGGTCTTCTCGCCCTTGCGGCGCTGGATCACCGGATATTGCGCGCCGGTGGCGAAGGTCGTTTCGTACCAATATCCGTTCTTGCGATACGGGACCGACGAATCGTCCTGTTTGATATGGCCGATCGTCTCGTCATAGAGTTTGGTCTGGAGCGGTTTCAGGCTGCTAAGCTGCGCGTCGGCATAGGCATTCTCGGCATTTAGATACGCCAGCATCTCGGGGTTCTTGCGCGTGTCGTCACGCAGCCAGTAATAATCGTCCTCGCGCGCGCCGTTCGGGGATTTGACCATGAACGGCTTTTTCGCCGCCCGTGGCGGTTGCTGGGTGGTCTGCGCGCTCACGCTCGTCGCCACGACCAGCGCGGCTCCGGCCAGCATTATCCACTTCGTCATGCCCTACCCCATTCGATTCGTTTCTGAAGCGAACGCTAGTGGTTGGCAGGATCGACGCAAGCTATCCGCGCTTGCGCACCTGCCGGTACGTGCCGAGCACCCGGACCCATTTGGAATGGAAGCCCAATTCCTCCATCGCGCGGTCGAACGGTTCGTCGCCGGGCTTTCCCTCCACATCCGAATAGAATTCGGTCGCGGCGAAGCTGCCGCCGTGCTGGTAGCTTTCCAGTTTCGTCATGTTGACGCCGTTCGTCGCGAAGCCGCCCATCGCCTTGTACAGCGCGGCGGGGACGTTGCGCACTTCGAAGATGAACGTCGTCATCCACGGCCCCTCCCCTGTCGCTGGCCTTCCGCCGCGCGCCAGCGTGACGAAGCGCGTGGTATTGTGCTCGGCATCCGCAATGTCGGTCGCCAGCAGGTTCAGGCCATAGATCGCCGCCGCGCCGGGCGGGGCCAGCGCCGCGCGCGCCGGATCGCCCAGTTCCGCCACCACCGCCGCCGCGCCCGCGGTGTCGGGATAGGCGACCGGCTGGATGTCGTGCGCCTTCAGCCAGTGGCGGCACTGCCCCAGCGCCTGCGGATGGCTCATCGCCTCACGCACGTTGTCGCGCGTCCCAGTTCCCATCAGCGCATGACGGATGCTCAGGAAATGCTCGCCGGTGATGACCAGCCCCGATTCGGGCAGCAGGAAATGGATGTCGGCAACCCGGCCGTGGAGCGAATTTTCGATCGGGATGATCGCGCAATCCGCCCGCCCGTCCTTCACCGCGTCGATCGCATCGGCGAAATCGAAGCACGGCAGCGGCAGCGCATCGGGAAACGCCTCGGTCACCGCAACATGGCTGTTCGCCCCCGGCGCGCCCTGAAAAGCGACCGTGCGCTCGGGTGCCGCGGCGGCGGCGGCGGTCATGCGGGCGACGATCGGGCGGGCGGGCGCAGCGAAATTGTCCATCCCGATCGTCGTTAAGCCACGCAACCTTCCGGCTTCAAGCGCGCTTGCCGATACGGACACGCTTTTCTATGGGGCGTGCGACTTACCTTCTGGGGCGATTGCACGACATGGATGATCGGAACAACACGATTGCGGGCTGGGTGCTGGGCGCGGGCATCGTCGCGCTGGGCGGCGCGATCGTGAGCGGCATGGTCTTCCATTCGGGCGAGGTCGAGAAATTCGGCTATCCGGTCGAAGCGGCGGCGGAGGCCGGCGGCGGCGCGGCGGCCGAAGTGCCGATCGCCAGCCTGCTCGGCACCGCCGACGCGGCGAAGGGCGCGGAAGTGTTCAAGAAATGCGCCGCCTGCCACACGATCAACCAGGGCGGCGCGAACGGCGTCGGCCCAAACCTGTACGGCACCATGGGTGAGGCGATCGGCGCGGGCAAGGGCGGCTACGCGTTCACCGACGCGCTGAAGGGCGTCGGCGGCAATTGGGACTTCGACAAGATGAACGCGTGGCTGACGTCGCCGCGCAAGTTCGCGAACGGCACGAAGATGACCTTCGCAGGACTGTCGAACCCGCAGGATCGCGCCAACGTGATCGTATACCTGAACGCGCAAGGCTCAAACCTGCCGCTCCCCGCGGCTCCGGCAGCGGGCGCCGCCCCTGCCGACAATGCCGCGGCCCCCGCCGAAGGCGGCAACGCTGCGGACGCGGTCGCGAATGCGACCGGCGCGGAAACGGGCGACCTGGCCAACACCGGCACCCCCGCCACCGGCGCGCCTTCGGTCGATCCGGCCGCGGCGAAGCAGACGGGGAAGTAAAAAATCCTCCCCTGCAAGGGGAGGTGGCAGGCCGCAGGCCTGACGGAGGGGGTGACACCCTCTCGATGGCTCGACACCCCTCCGGCGCTGCGCGCCACCTCCCCTTGCAGGGGAGGATCTAGCGGACCTCACTCCGGCGGCGTCGGTTCCTGTTCCTGCCGCTTGCGGTAGAAATCCTGCACCACCGCCCAGCCCTCGGCCGCGCTCTCAACATAGGTGAAGATGCCCAGGTCGCGTTCGCTGACCACACCTTCCTCGACCAGCGCGTCGAAGTTCACGACCTTTTCCCAGAATTCGCGCCCGAACAGCAGCACCGGGATCGGCTTCACCTTGCCGGTCTGGATCAACGTCAGCAGTTCGAACAATTCGTCGAACGTCCCGAACCCGCCCGGGAACGCCGCTAGCGCCCGCGCGCGCAGCAGGAAGTGCATCTTACGCAGCGCAAAGTAATGGAACTGCATCGACAGCGCCGGCGTCACGTAAGGATTCGGGGCCTGCTCATGCGGCAGGACGATGTTCAGCCCGATCGATTCGGCGTGGACGTCCGACGCACCGCGATTCGCCGCCTCCATGATCGACGGCCCGCCGCCCGAACACACGACGAAATGCCGCTTGCCCGCCTCATCGCGCGGAAAGTTCGACACCAGCCGCCCGAGTTCGCGCGCCATGTCGTAATATTTGGACTTCGCGACCAGCCGCTCGGCGATGCGGCGGCCCTGCTCGTCGGTCGCCATGTCGAGCATCGCCTGCGCCTTCGACGGCTCGGGAATGCGCGCGGAGCCGTACATCACGAAGGTCGACCCGATATGCGCCTCGTCCAGCAGCAATTCGGTCTTCAGCAATTCCAGCTGGAAACGCACGGGACGCAGATCCTCGCGCAGCAGGAAATCCATGTCCTGGAACGCCAGCTTGTACGCCGGGCTCTCGGTCTGCGGGGTGGAGATGCCGGCGTCTGCGGTGGCGGCATCCTGGCGAGCGCGCGGAAACACCCGCGACGGTACTTTGGTATCGGTCATTAGCCCGCGATTAGCGGCAAAAGCTCGCGCGGTCATCCTCAAGGTGGAAGTGATCGCGGTGCGCCGCGTTGTAATCCGGACTCAGGACGGTTCCGAACCGCTTGCACGCCGACGCATGAACCGCGCGCCAGAATTCCTGCACAGCAGGGTCGGCCGAACGATAATCGCGCAGCACGCTGATCCGCCGCCCGTCCTGCAACACCACCGCGCCGACGTCGACCGCATTGGCGATCGCGTGGCCCGAACGCCGGTTGCCGTTGCGCGTGCCGACGACGTTGCGGCACGCGTAGCTCCCCATCCCCTCGACCCGCGCCAGTTCGCTGCCGAGGATCTGATACGCCGCCGGGGCCAGCGCATTGCGCACCCACGTCGTGAACGCCCGCGCCTGTCCGCAACGCAGCGCCGTGATCCCGGTGACGGGCACCCCGATCTCGACCAGCTGCACCGCCCCGACCAGCCCACAGCCGTTCCCGAAATCCTTGTCAGGCAACACCCGGTACGCGACCCCGATCTGACGCAAATCGGCCAGGCATTGCGCGGTCTCGCGGATGCTCGGGCCGGCGAGCGGCTTCGCGGGAGGGGGCTTTGCGGGCGGCTCGGACCGCCCGCAGGCAGCGAGAAGCAGCGACACGCCTCCCACCAGAATACGCAACGACACACTACCCCCGTTCGTGCTGAGCCTGTCGAAGCACCGTTCTTCTTGTTGCCGACGTTCGGGAAAGTGGAAAGCAGCCCTTCGACAGGCTCAGGGCGAACGGAGTCGGGCGCGCGATGAACCGAATATCGCCAGTTGCCACCCCGCCCCCCCGTCGCTAGGGCCGTCGACGGGCCACGCGGTCCCAACGCCGCGCGTGCTCTCTGTAAGGAGAGACTGACATGACTGATTCGACCCTGGCCGACGCCACCCGTGCGTCCGCCGCGAAGCCGGCCACCAAACCGGCCCGCCCCTTCTTCTCCTCCGGCCCCTGCGCCAAGCCGCCCGGCTGGACCGCAGTGAACCTGGCGACCGAATCGCTCGGCCGCTCGCACCGTTCGAAGATCGGCAAGCAACGCCTGCAATATTGCATCGACCTGATGCGCGAATTGCTGAAACTCCCCGATACGCACCGCATCGGAATCGTCCCCGGCAGCGACACCGGCGCGTTCGAGATGGCGATGTGGACGATGCTTGGCGCGCGCCCGGTCACCGCGCTCGCCTGGGAAAGCTTCGGCGAAGGCTGGGTGACCGACGCGGTCAAGCAACTCAAGATCGATCCGACCGTGATCCGCGCCGACTATGGTCAGCTTCCCGACCTGAACGCGGTCGACTGGTCGAACGACGTGCTGTTCACTTGGAATGGCACCACCAGCGGCGTGCGCGTGCCGGACGGCGACTGGATCGCCGACGACCGCGAAGGGCTGTCGTTCGCCGACGCGACCAGCGGCGTGTTCGCCTATGATCTGCCCTGGGACAAGATCGACGTCGCCACGTTCAGCTGGCAGAAGGTGCTGGGCGGCGAAGGCGCGCACGGCGTGCTGATCCTCGGCCCGCGCGCAGTCGAGCGGCTGGAAACCTACACCCCCGTCTGGCCGCTGCCGAAGGTCTTCCGCCTCGTGTCGAAGGGCAAGCTGACCGAGGGCGTGTTCAAGGGCGAGACGATCAACACCCCCTCGATGCTCGCGGTCGAGGATGCGATCTGGAGCCTCGAATGGGCGAAATCGCTCGGCGCGGGCGGCCTGATCGCGCGGAGTGACGCCAACGCGGCGGCGCTCGACAAAATCGTCGAAGAACGCGACTGGCTTCATCATTTGGCGGCCGACGCAGCCATCCGCTCGAAGACGAGCGTCTGCCTCATTGTCCATTTGGCCGATGAGGCAATTATAAAAAAAATGGCGGCGCTGTTGGAAGCAGAAGGTGCGGCGTACGACATCGCGGGTTACCGCGACGCGCCAGCCGGACTGCGAATCTGGTGCGGCGCGACGGTCGACACCGCTGATATTGTCGCGCTCGGTCCTTGGCTCGACTGGGCTTACGCAACGGTGATGGCCGCTGAGCAGGAAGCCCAGCACCGCTCTTAATCGTCGTTCCCGCGAAAGCGGGAACCCATCTCCCGACCGTACCGCAAGCCGCTCCCGCAGGAGCTGGATCCCGGCTTTCGCGGGGACGACGGTCAAGGCAAGGATACAACCAATGCCCAAAGTCCTCATTTCCGATAAAATGGACCCCAAAGCCGCGCAGATCTTCCGCGAACGCGGGGTCGAGGTCGACGAGATCACCGGCAAGACCCCCGATGAACTCGCCGCGATGATCGGCGACTATGACGGCCTCGCGATCCGCAGCTCGACCAAGGTGACGAAGGCGATCCTCGACGCCGCGACCAATCTGAAGGTCGTCGGCCGCGCCGGGATCGGGGTCGACAACGTCGACATCCCCGCCGCCAGCGCGAAGGGTGTGGTCGTGATGAACACGCCGTTCGGCAACAGCATCACCACCGCCGAACATGCCATTGCGCTGATGTTCGCGCTCGCCCGCCAATTGCCCGAGGCCGATGTGTCGACGCAGGCCGGCAAGTGGGAAAAGAACCGCTTCATGGGCGTCGAGCTGACCAGCAAGACGCTGGGGCTGATCGGCGCGGGCAACATCGGCTCGATCGTCGCTGATCGGGCGCGCGGCCTGAAGATGAAGGTGATCGCGTTCGATCCGTTTCTGTCGCCCGAACGCGCGCTGGAATTGGGGATCGAGAAGGTCGAGCTGGACGACCTCCTCGCCCGCGCCGACTTCATCACGCTCCACACGCCGCTGACCGACCAGACGCGCAACATCCTGTCGGCCGAGGCGCTCGCCAAGACGAAGAAGGGCGTGCGCATCATAAACTGCGCGCGCGGCGGGCTGATCGACGAGGCCGCACTGAAGGCCGGGCTCGATTCGGGCCATATCGGCGGCGCGGCGCTGGACGTGTTCGTTGAGGAACCCGCCAAGGCCTCGCCATTGTTCGGCACGCCGAACTTCGTCTCCACCCCGCACCTCGGCGCATCCACGACCGAGGCGCAGGTCAACGTCGCGATCCAGGTCGCCGAACAGATGGCCGATTTCCTCGTCTCGGGCGGGGTCACCAACGCGCTCAACATGCCGAGCCTGTCGGCCGAGGAAGCGCCTCGGCTGAAGCCGTACATGGCGCTGGCCGAAAAGCTCGGCAGCCTGGTCGGACAGCTGACGCACGGCGCGATCGGGCGCATCTCGATTCACAGCGAAGGCGCGGCGGCCGAGCTGAACCAGAAGCCGATGGTGTCCGCGGTGCTCGCCGGTTTCCTGCGCACGCAGACCGACACCGTGAACATGGTCAACGCCCCCGTCCTGGCGCGCGAACGCGGGATCGAGGTGCGCGAGGTCCGCACCGAGCGCGAGGGCGATTACCACACTTTGCTCCGCGTGTCGGTGAGGACCGACGCGGGCGAACGCTCGGTCGCTGGCACCCTGTTCGGCGAGGCCGCCCCGCGGCTGGTCGAACTGTTCGGGATCAAGGTCGAGGCCGATCTCGTCGGGCACATGCTGTATGTCGTCAACGAAGACGCGCCAGGCTTCATCGGGCGATTGGGCACCGCGCTGGGCGAATCGAACGTCAACATCGGCACGTTCCACCTCGGCCGCCGTCAGGCGGGTGGCGAAGCGGTGCTGCTGCTGTCGGTCGACGATCCGGTGACCGCGGACCTGCTGGCGAAGGTGAAGGCGCTGCCCGGCGTGAAGACCGCAATGGGGCTGAGCTTCTAGCACATTCTCCCTCTCCCCTCCGGGGAGAGGGTCGGGGAGAGGGGCAGTGCCGCGAACGAACGAACTGTTACTCGCGCGTGCCAAGGCCATGCGCAGCAACCCCACTCCAGCCGAAGCGCGCCTCTGGTATCACCTGCGTGCAAGCCGATTGAACGGTTTAAAATTCGTTCACCAGGTCGTGATCGACCCGTACATTGCGGACTTCGTCGCCAGATCCGCCAAGCTGATCGTCGAGGTCGACGGGGACACGCACGCCGGAAGCGAGGCTCACGATGAGCGCCGCACGGCGTGGCTTGAAGCTCAAAGATACCGCGTCATTCGCTTCACGAATGCCGAGGTTATGGCTAACGAACCCGCGGTGCTCGCCGCGATTCTCACCGCATTGCATACTGCCCCTCTCCCCGACCCTCTCCCCGAAGGGGAGAGGGAGAGTAAAAGATCATGACCGCACTCCTCCCCGAAGGCTTCCGCGATCGCCTCCCGCCGCACGCCGACGCGGCGGCGGACGTGGAGGCGCGCATAATCGGCGCGGCGCGGAGCCACGGCTATGAGCGCGCCGATCCCCCGCTGGCCGAATTCGCCGATGCGCTCGGCACGCGGCTGAAGACCGGCGCGCTGCATGACGCGGTGCGTTTCGTCGATCCGGTGTCGCAGCGCACGCTGGCGATTCGGCCCGATCTGACCGCGCAGGTCGCACGGATCGCCGCGACGCGCATGGCGCATCACCCGCGCCCGGTGCGGCTCAGCTACGCCGGTTCGGTGCTGAAACTGCGTGCGAGCGAGTTGAACCCGCCGCGCGAACTGCGTCAGATCGGGTGCGAACTGATCGGCCTCGACTCGGTCGCCGCCGCGCGTGAGGTCGTGACGGTCGCGGTCGATGCGCTGGCGGCCGCAGGCGCGACCGGGCTGTCGATCGATTTCACCCTGCCCGATCTGGTCGACACCTTGGCCGCAGCGATGCCGGTCGACGACATCGACGCGCTGCGCGACCGGCTCGACGCCAAGGATGCGGGCGGGGTGGCACAGATTGCGCCCGAATACCTCCCGCTGATCGCCGCCGCGGGGCCGTTCGCGCAGGCGATAGAGCGGCTGCGCGCGTTTGATGCGACCGGCGCGCTCGTCTCGCGGCTCGACGGACTGGAGCAGATCGCCGAATCGCTGAACGGACGCGTCACGCTGACGCTCGACCCAACCGAACGCCACGGCTTCGAATATCAGACCTGGCTCGGTTTCTCGCTGTTCGCCCACGGCAGCACGCGTGAGGTCGGGCGTGGCGGTACCTACACGGTTATGCACGAAAGCGGCGCAGAGGAAGCCGCGACGGGCTTCTCGCTCTATCCCGACGCGCTGATCGGTGATGCGACGCCCGCGCGACGCCGCTTGTTCCTCCCGCTCGGCACCCCCGCCGACGCTGGCGCCGCGATGCGCGCGGCGGGCTGGGTCACCGTCGCCGCGCTGGAGCCGGGCGATACGCCCGAAGCACAACTCTGCACGCATCTATGGGTGGATGGCGACGCCCGCGCGCTGTAGAGCCACCGAAATATCTCTGGCTCCTCCCGCTCATCCTGAGGAGCCATTGAGCTTGTCGAAATGGCGTCTCGAAGGACGCGCCCGGTTCGTCCTTCGAGACGAGGCTTCGACAGGCTCAGCCTCTCCTCAGGATGAGCGGATAAGTGGAGTTCGAACGTGGCCAACGTAGCAGTCATCGGCGCGCAGTGGGGCGACGAGGGCAAGGGCAAGATCGTCGACTGGCTCGCCGAGCGCGCCGATGTCGTCGTGCGATTCCAGGGCGGGCACAACGCCGGCCATACGCTCGTCGTGGGCGACAAGACCTACAAATTGTCGCTGCTGCCCTCGGGCATCGTGCGCGGCACGCCGTCCGTCATCGGCAACGGCGTGGTGCTCGATCCGTGGGCGCTCAAGGCGGAGATCGAACGGCTGGGCGAACAGGGCGTCGTCGCCACGCCCGATACGCTGCGCATCGCCGACACCTGCGCCTTGATCCTCCCCTTCCACCGCGACCTCGACGCGCTGCGCGAGGATGCGAGCGGCGCGGGGAAGATCGGCACCACGCGGCGCGGGATCGGCCCGGCCTATGAGGACAAGGTCGGCCGCCGCGCGATCCGGGTGTGCGATCTGGCGCATCTCGACGATCTCGGCCCGCAGCTCGATCGCCTGACCGCACACCATGACGCGCTGCGCGCCGGGTTCGGCGAAGCGCCGATCGATCGCGACCGCCTGATCGCCGATCTACGCGAGATCGCCGATTTCGTGCTATCGTTCGCCAAACCGGTATGGCGCGACCTCAACGAGGCCCGCGCGCGCGGAAAGCGCATCCTGTTCGAAGGGGCGCAGGGCGTGCTGCTTGACGTCGATCACGGCACGTATCCGTTCGTTACGTCATCGAACACGATCTCGGGCACCGCAGCGGGCGGATCGGGGCTTGGCCCGGCGGCGGTCGGCTTCGTGCTGGGGATCGCGAAGGCGTATACGACGCGGGTCGGATCGGGGCCTTTTCCGACAGAACTGGACGATGAGGTCGGCGAAAAGCTGGGCGTGCGCGGCCACGAATTCGGCACCGTCACGGGTCGCAAGCGGCGGTGTGGCTGGATCGATACCGTGTTGCTGCGACAGTCCGCAGCAGTCGGCGGGATAACGGGGATCGCGCTGACCAAGATCGACGTGCTCGACGGGTTTGATCAGGTAAAGATCTGCACCGGCTATCGACTGCGCGGCGAGACGCTGGACTATTTCCCAGCGCACGCCGCCGACCAGGGCGCGGTCGAGCCGGTCTATGAAGTGATGGACGGCTGGTCCGAATCGACAGCAGGCGCGCGAAGCTGGGCCGACCTCCCGGCGCAGGCGATCAAGTATATCCGCCGCGTCGAGGAGCTGATCTGCTGCCCGGTCGCGCTGGTGTCGACCAGCCCCGAACGGGACGACACCATATTGGTGCGCGACCCGTTCGCGGACTGAGTGAGCGGCTTACTCGCCGGGCGGTACGGCGCCGTTGTCGGGCGTCGCGCTATTGTTCGTCATCGTATCGGGCATCGTCATATTGCTGCTCGACGTGTTGTTCTGCATCGTGTCGGAGCCGTGGTGCGGGCTGGCGACCTGTGCGAGCGCTGCGGTCGACAGGGCGAGCAACGCGACACTGGCGGTGGTGGCGATACGCATGAATAAATCCTTTCGGTATCAGTTTGGGGTTGCAGGCGACGGCGCAGTCGATGCGGTCGTGGCCGGGGCAAGGGCGCCATTCAAACCGGAGACGCGATCGGTCATGGTCGATTGCTGCACGGGACCGACGCGCGCCGCCGAATCACGCGCGTCGCGCGTGGCCCGTTCACGATCAGCGGTCGCCGCGTCCGCAATCGCGGCTCGCCGCGCATCATCCACCGCCGTCGCGCGATCAATTGCGTTCGGCGGAATGCGGCCGACCTGCGCCATCGCCGGGACAGCGGAAGTTAGCACAATGGCCGAAAGAACCAGACGCGTCAGCATGATGAACAGACGACTCATCTTACCGCAAGGTTCCGCGCGGATCGACCGCCGTGCAGACGCAGGTCGCGGATAAGGCTCGATTCGTCTCGCTGCGTACGGACTCAGCCGATCTGCGCGCGGTGCAGCAGGAACTGATCGGCCAGCACCAGCGCGACCATCGCCTCCACCACCGGCACCCCGCGGATGCCTACGCACGGGTCGTGACGGCCCTTCGTCGCGATTTCCGCGGCCTCGCCCTCGGGCGTGATCGTCTCGACCGGGGTCAGGATCGAGCTGGTCGGCTTGAACGCCACGCGCACGCGGATCGGCTGACCCGTGGCGATCCCGCCCGCGATCCCGCCGGCATGATTGGCGAGAAATTCGGGACCGCCCTGCCCCGGCCGCATCGGGTCCGCATTCTGCTCGCCCGACAGCGCGGCTGCCGCGAACCCGTCGCCGATCTCCACCCCCTTCACCGCGTTGATGGACATGCACGCCGCGGCCAGTTCGCTGTCGAGCTTGGCATAGAGCGGGGCGCCCCAGCCCGCTGGCACGCCGACGGCTTCACACGCCACGACTGCGCCGAGCGAAGACCCCGCCTTGCGCGCCGCGTCTACCTTCGCCTCCCAGCGTGCCGCCGCCGCGGCGTCCGGGCAGAAGAACGGATTGGCATCGATCTGCGCGGCGTCGAAATTGGCCGGATCGATCGCGTCCCCGCCGATCGCCTCCACCCAGCCGCGAATGCGGACCTGCGGGATCACCAGCCGCGCCACCGCCCCCGCCGCCACCCGCGCCGCGGTCTCGCGCGCCGACGAACGCCCGCCGCCGCGATAGTCGCGAAACCCGTATTTCGCGTCATAGGCGTAATCGGCATGGCCGGGACGATAGGCCTTGGCGACCTCCGAATAATCCTTCGATCGTTGGTCGACGTTTTCGATCATCAGGCTGATCGGCGTCCCCGTCGTCCGTCCCTCGAACACCCCCGACAGGATGCGCACCGCGTCGGGCTCCCGCCGCTGCGTCGTGAAGCGCGATGTGCCGGGCCGACGCTTGTCGAGCCACGGCTGGATATCGGCCTCGGAAAGGGCAATCCCCGGCGGGCACCCGTCGACCACCGCGCCCAGCGCAGGTCCATGCGATTCGCCCCACGTCGTGAATCGAAAGACGCGTCCGAAGGTGTTGAAGCTCATGCCGCCCCGCGTTCGGACGCGCGGGTCAGCTTCGGGATTTCGTCACGCTCGCGAAACCGCAACGCCGACCAATCGGCGTCCAGCGCCACCTGCGTCACCGGAAGATAACCCGCCGCTGCCAACTCTTCCCATCCCGCATCGCGCGAAATATCGCTGGCGCGCGCGCCGCTCTTCTTGGGATAGGCGAACCACAGTCGCGCGCCGCGCCGGTAAAGCAAGCGCGCCCACGCAAAGGCCTCCGCCACCGCCGCGCGATCGGGAACGAACGCGATCAGGATATCCGGCTCCGCTGTCGTTCCCGTATCGGCCAGTGTCTCAGCCAGTTCGGGCGGACAACGGTATCCGCGCAGCGTCATACCGGGCTTCCATCCCAATTTGGCGAGCGCCCCGCTCATACCAACGCGATGTCCGGCGCGTCCTCGGCCTTCATGCCGATCACGTTATACCCCGCGTCGACGTGATGCGTCTCGCCCGTCACACCGCTCGCCAGGTCGCTCAGCAGGTACAGCCCCGCGCCGCCGACATCCTCGATCGTGACGTTGCGCTTCAGCGGAGAATTCAGCTCGTTCCACTTCAGGATCAGCCGGAAATCGCCGATGCCACTGGCGGCCAGCGTCTTGATCGGCCCCGCAGAGATCGCGTTGCAGCGGATGCCCTGCCGCCCCAGATCGACCGACAGATACTGCACGCTCGTCTCCAGCGCCGCCTTCGCGACCCCCATGACGTTATAATGCGGAATGACTTTTTCGGCACCGTAGTAACTGAGCGTCAGCAACGACCCGCCTTCGTTCATCATCTTCGCCGCGCGCTGCGCCACCGCGACGAACGAATAGACGCTGATGTTCATCGTCATCAGGAAATTGTCGAGACTGGTGTCGATGTATCCGCCGCGCAGTTCGTTCTTGTCGGAAAAGCCGATCGCGTGGACGACGAAGTCGATCGTCGGCCAGTCCGCCGCCAGCGCCGCGAAGGTCGCGTCGAGCGCGCCCATGTCGGAAACGTCGCAGTCGTACAGCCGCGCGACGCCCAGTTGCTCGGCCAGCGGGCGGACGCGCTTTTCCATCATCGCGCCCTGATAGCTGAACGCGAGTTCCGCGCCCGCGTCGGACAGCTTCTTGGCGATCCCCCAGGCCAGCGACTTGTCGTTGGCGAGCCCCATGATCAGCCCACGCTTGCCTGCCATCAAACCGTTCACGCAATTGCCCTTCGACTTTACGACGCGCTCACGCCGCCTTGTTCGTCGCTTCCTCTAGCGCCGCTTCGGGCGGTTCCGCCAGTGCCGCGTTCAGATGCGCCCCGAACACCAGGCCCAATCCGATCAGATAGAAGAACAGCAGCATCACCACGACACCCGCCAGGCTGCCATAGGTCAGATCGTATCCGCCGAGTTGCGACAACACCAAGGGCAGCCCCGCGGTCATCCCCACCCACCACGCGGTGGTGAACAACGCGCCCGGCCATTTGCGGCTGTCGGTGTAGCGGTATTTCGATGGCGTCACGCTATAGAACAACAGGTACAGCGCGCCGAACATCACCAGTCCGGGAATGATCCGCGACAGGCCGATCCACCCCGCCGCGTCCTGCGCGAACGGCAGCAGGCGATAGATGAACTGCTCCGCCGCGACCAATATGCCCTGCACCAGGAACGACAGCAGCGCGAGGATGACCGACGCGACGATCGCGATGCTCAAGCCCAGCCGCGCGCGCCACAACGCCTGCGAACTGCGCGTGCCATAGGCACGACGGAAGATTTCGCGGATCGTTTCGACGAAACTGCCCACGGTCCACAGCCCGACCAGCGCGCCCAGCCAAAGCAATGATCCCGTCCGCGCCACCAGCACGTCGGCGATCGGCTTGCGCAAGATGTCGCTGACGTTGGGCGGCAGGACGTGGAGGAACGACGCGACTGCGCGCTGCGTCTCCGCGCTCTGCCCGACCAGCGACAGCACCGCCGCGGCGACGATGAAGAACGGAAACACCGTCATCAGCGCCAGATAGGCAAGGTTGCCGGCGTGGATAAACCCGTCGGTATAGACGCCCAGCGCAGCCCGCTTCAGAACCTCGAAAGCGTAGCTGCCGGGTCGCAGATGCGCGAGTTGTCGATCGAGCCGGAGCCGCGCCTGACCACGGTGGCGACCGCGATCCTCGGGGGTCAGGGTAAGCGGGGCGTCAATTACGGCCGGGGTAGTGGTCTGGGTCACGCCGTTCAGACGCCCATTGCGGCGCGCGGGTTCCCTTCCTTGCCGCCCCAAGTCGCGACAAAATCAGTCAAAGCGGAATCGTCGGCTGGAATGTCGATCATCAGCGTGACCAGCTGATCGCCGCGACCGCCGCCCTTCTTGTGGAAACCCCTGCCCTTCAACCGCAGCGTCTTGCCCGATGTCGCGCCCTTCGGCACGTTCAGCATCACCGGTTTCTCGACCGTCGGCACCTTCACCGGTCCGCCCGTGACGGCTTCCGCCAGATTGATCGGCAGGTCGATCCGCACGTCGTCGCCGTCGCGCGTGAAGTAACGGTGCGGCTGGATTTCGATCGTCACGATCGCGTCGCCAGCGCCGCCCGGCCCTTGGTCGCCCTTGCCGCCGAGCCGCATCTGCGTCCCGTCCTCGACGCCCGCGGGCAGTTTCAGGTCGATCGTCTTGCCGTCCGACAGCGTGATTCGCTGCGGGCTGAGCGCCGCGGCATCGATGAACGGCACACGCAGCTTGTACGCAACGTTCGCGCCCTTCGCCGGGGGCTGGCGACGGCCGAAACCACTGGCGAAACCGCCCCCACCCGCGGCGCGACCGCCGAACAGCCCTTCGAAGATATCCGACACGTCGGGGCTTTCCGCACCGTTGCCGAAATCGAACTGTTGTCCGCGAAAGCCGCCCGCCCCCGGCCGCGCCCCGCCCTGAAACCCGCCGCCGAATGGCGACGCCGGATTGCCGTCGCCATCGATCTCGCCGCGATCGAAGCGCGCGCGCTTATCCTTGTCGTTCAGCAGATCGTACGCATTGGTGACGTTGCTGAACCGTTCCGACGCCTTCGGGTTGTCCTTGTTGCGATCGGGATGCAGCTCCTTGGCGAGCTTGCGATACGCCTTCTTGATGTCGGCCTCGGACGCGCCACGCGCTACGCCTAAGGTCTGATAAGGATCGGCCATCTGGTCCCCGTTGGTGTATTACCTCGCTATGTGGGGCGATCCCGCGAAAAGCGCAATCAAGCAACCAGCTCTTCTTGCGGCGCGACGTCGACGCTGACGTCCATCGACTGCGCGCCAGATCCCAGCACGACGCCATCTACCGGCGCGATCTCGGCATAGTCGCGGCCGACCGCCATCACGACATGGTCGCCCGCCATCCAGATGCCGTTGGTCGGATCGAGCCCGATCCATCCGCGCACCGGCCCGCACCACAACAAGACCCACGCGTGCGTCGCATCCGCCCCCACCAGCCGCGGCTGGCCGGGCGGTGGTATGGTGCGGATGTAGCCCGAGGCATAGGCCGCGGGCAGCCCGGCCGCGCGCAGCCCCGAAATCATGATCTGCGCGAAGTCCTGACACACTCCGCGACGCTGCGCGAAGGCCTCGTGCGGCGGCGTGTCGACCAGCGTCGCGGCGGCGTCGAACTCGAATTCGTCCTGAATCCGCCGCGCCAGCGCGATCCCCGCCTCCAGCGCGGGCCGGCCGGGATCGAGATCGCTCGCGCACCATGCCGCGATATCGCGATCGAGCGGGATCAGCGGCGACGGAAACAGGTAACTCGCCGGTCCCGCCGCCGACAGATCGCGGCTGTCCCGCGCCAGCGCCGCAACCTCACCCAGCGTCGGATCATCCGCCGCAGGCACCGGCACCAGCCGGTCGACCGCCACACGCGCGATACTCTCGATCGTCAGCCGCCGCACCGGTTCGTCGATCACCAGCCGCGTGACGTTCGCCAGCCCCGCCTCGGCGTGCGCAGGCGACAGCCGGCCCGACGGCGTGACCTGCAACTCATACGTCTCCAGCCGCTGTCCCGGCCAGTCGATCGGCTTCAGCCGCAGGTTGCAGCGCGCAAACTTCACCTGCGCGCCGTAATCGAAGCGGGTCACATGGACGATATCGTAGATCACGCCAGCGTAAGGCCCCCGGCCCGAAGCGGCTCCGCGCCCTGCAGGAAGTACCGCCGCGCCACCGCATCGGACACGCGCCCCAGCCGCCGCTCCACATCGTTCAGCGTTTCCACGTCCAGCGTCGTGGCGGTCGCCACCGAAACGCGCGCGGTCAATTGCGTCGCCTCTTCCTGCTGTGGCTCGGCCATGCCGTCATCCTCCAGCACCGGCAACGCCTTCAGATGCTCGCAGATCGCCTCGACCTGAAACGCCAGCGCGCGCGGATTGCCCGGATCGAGCGCCACCAGATCCACCACCGGCACGCGCGCGATTCCGGTCAGATAGCGCTGCCGATAGCTGATCTGGCTGTCCCCCAGGTCAAGCAACGTCGACAGATCGTCGAGCGACGCGCCGGGCAGCCCGAACGCGCGCGTCGCCCGCGTGATCGCCGCCGCGCGCTCGATCCGCCGCCCGAGATCGTGGAACCGCCACGCCGCGGTCCGCCCCATATGCTCGCCCGACAGCCCGGCGATCGCGGCATAGCGGCGCTGCAGCGTGCCGGCGCGATCGAGCATCCCGCGCTGCGTCGGAAACGGCGCGTCGAGCAGGCGGATCATGTCCGCCGACAACCGGTCGCGCGACCCCTCGCCGATTGCCTGCGCATGGCGGTTCATCATCGCGACCGACTGCCACCCGCCATCGACCGCCTCCATCGCGGTGCGCGCGAACTGCGCCAGATCGCTCCGCCGCAACCCCGCAGGCGCCGGCGCGGCGCCCGATGCGACGATAAGCCCGACCAGCTTGCCGACCGTCTCCGGCCCCAGCGCCGCCCCGCCGTCGGCGTCGATCGAATTGCCCAGCATCACGCGGATCGCCGCCAGCAACGCCTCGCCGCGCTCCAGATAGCGCCCCAACCAGAAGAAATTGTCCGCCACCCGGCTCGGCAACGTCCCCGGATTGCGCCGCACATGATGCGAATCGGGCGCGGGCAGCAGCGAGACCGGCACGACCGGTTCCGCGCCGTGAATGCATACATCGGCGGACCAATTGCCCTCCCCCATAACCGCCGCGCGCGGATCGGGATGTTCGCCGATCCGCGCGAAGCCGCCCGGCAGCACGGTCCATTCGCCATCAGGACCGCGCGCCGCGAACACGCGCAGGGTGAACGGCCGCGCGACCAATGCGTCGCCCGCGACGACCGGCATCGTCGACAGCCGGACGATCTCCTGCCCGACATAATCCTGCGGTCGCCGCGCGATATCGGCCAGCAACCTCGCGCGTTGTTCGAGCGACAACTCCGCCCCCGCGACCGAAGCATCCCCCGGCAGCCCCAACGTCGCAGCCCCGAACGCGCTGCCGATCAGCAGGTGGTCGAACTCCTCCACCACCCGCTCGCGCTCACGCTTCCCACCGCACCACCACGTCGCAATGTTCGGCAGATGCAGGTCATCGCCGGTCAGCCGCGTCGCCAGTCCCGGCAGGAACGCGTTCCACGCCGGCGCCTCCAGCACGCCCGCGCCGGGCGCATTGGCCAGCAGGACGTTCCCCTCGGCATAGGCGTCGATCAGCCCCGGCACCCCGATCTGCGAATGTGTGTCGAACGCCAGCGGGTCGAGCAATCGCGGATCGAGCCGCCGCCACAACGCGTCGATCCGCTTCAGCCCGCCGATCGTGCGGACATAGACGCGGTCCTCCAGCGCGGCGAGATCGGCCCCCTCGACCAGCAGCAGCCCGAGATAGCGCGCCAGATGCGCCTGTTCGGCATAGCTCGGGTTGTACCGCCCCGGCGTCAGCAACCCGATCCGCGGATCGCTGCGGCGGCACAGCGCGGCCAGCCCGTCGCGAAACGACGCGAAAAACGGCGCATGGCGCGCCACCGACAGCCGTTCCTGCAATCCGCCCATCGTGCGGTTCACCGCCAGCCGGTTCTCCAGCGCATAGCCCGCCCCCGACGGCGCGCGCAGATGATCCGCCAGCACGCGCCATTCGCCGGTCGGCCCGCGCCCCAGGTCGACCGCGACGAAATGCAGATGCTTGCCCCCCGGCGGCTCCAGCCCGACCAGCGGTCGCAGGAAGAACGGGCTGCCCGTCACCAGCGCAGCGGGGACCAAGCCACGCGATACCAACGTCGCCGGGCCATACAGATCGGCGACGATCGTCTCGAACAATTCCGCGCGCTGGACAATGCCGCGCGCGATCCCGTCCCATTCGTCTGCCGCGATCAGCAGCGGGACGGGCGACAACGGCCACGGCCGCTCATCCGCCTCGCCGATGATGCGGAACCCTGTCCCGATGTCCGCGGCGTGCCGCTGCGCGCGCTCGCGCGCATGGCCCAAATCGTCGCCGACCTCCGCCGACAGCTCCTCGAACATCGCCGTCCACGCGGGGTCGGCATCGGCGCACAGCACGTCGCCGCCGGTCGAATGCGCGCAATAATCGTCGATCCAGCGCCGGGCGTGGGTTGCGGCATCGAAAAGGACCGGCTGCGTCGCCAAGCGCCGACTCCCCTGTCGTGGCGTGCTGCGCGGACCCTAGACATGCGATGCTGGGGTGCAACATGAAACTTCCCGTCATCCCCGCGAAAGCGGGGATCCATCACCGGTGCGTCGGTCCGGGCACGTGGGGGAGATGGGTTCCCGCTTTCGCGGGAATGACGGGTGCTTCACAAATCCGGCAACACCTGATCCGCCACACCCCATCCCGCCAGCGCCCGCCCGTTCGCCCGCTCGATCAGTTCCGCCGCATTCCTTACGCCCCAGCGCGCCGCAGTACCGATGTCGCGCAATTCGCTCCACGACACCGGTGCCGCGACCGGCGCGTTCTCCCGCGCGCGCGCCGAATAGGGCAGGATCGCGGTCGACCCGCGCTGATTGCGCAGCCAGTCGATGAAGATCCGCCCCTTGCGCTTCGCCTTCGACATCGTCGCGACGAACCGCTCGGGCTCGGCTTGCGCTAACGCCTGTGCAAAGCGATCCGCGAAATCCTTCACCGCGGGCCATTTTGCATCCGGCCGCAGCGGCACGACGACGTGCACGCCCTTGCCCCCCGACAGCATCGGAAAGCTCGTCAGCCCCAGTTCGGCCAGCTGGTTCTTCAGATGCTCCGCCGCTTTCTTGGTATCGCCGAAATCCAGCCCCTCATCGGGATCGAGATCGAACACCAGCCGGTCGGGCTGCTCCAGCGTCGCCACCGGCGATCCCCAGCCGTGGAACTCGATTGTCCCCATCTGCACGCACGCAACCAGCCCGTCGGCGCTGTCGACGTACAGATAATCCTCGGTCGACCCGTCCTTCTCGCGGATCGGCACCTTGTGGACGTGCTCGCCGAACGATCCCGCGTCATGTTTCTGGAAAAAGCACTGCTTTCCCCGCCCCTGCGGACAGCGCACCAGGCTGACCGGGCGGTTCGCGGTCCACGGCAACATGATCGCCGCCACCTGTGCGTAGTAGTCGGCCAGATCGCCCTTCGTCGTCTTCCCCTCGGGAAAGATCACGCGGTCGCGGTTGCTGATCTTTACGCTCGTCGCCGGCGCATCGACCGCGACCGGCGTTTCGACCACGACTTCCTCGGCGGGCTTGTCGCCGCGCAGCCCGAGGAAACTCGAATGCCGCAGCACGCCGTCGGGTGTCGTCTCGGCAAAGGCGATTTCGGCGACCAGCTTCGGCGTCACCCATTTCGCCCCCCGCACCGCCACGCGTGGAGCCTCGACGGTCGGCGTCTTCCTCGCCAACCGGTCGAGCTGCCCGCGTAGTTCCTCCATCCGATCGGCGGTAAAGCCCGCCCCGACCTTCCCCGCATAGCGCAGCTTGCCGTCATCGTTCACGCCCAGCAGCAGCGATTTGAACCCGCCCCTTTTCTCCGAGGGCAGCCACCCGACGATCACGAATTCCTGCCGCCGCGTGCATTTGATCTTCAGCCAGTTCTTCGTCCGCTTTCCCGCATAGGCCGCATCGGCGCGCTTCGAGACGACGCCCTCATATCCCTCACGGCACATCGTCTCGAACAATTGCTCGCCCGCGCCGACGATATGCTCGGCAAACTGCAGGCGATCGGAGTCCGGGATCAGCGGACGCAGCCGCTCCTTGCGCTGGACGTTTGGCAGCTTCGTCAGGTCTTCGCCATCGAGGGTCAGCAGGTCGAACGCGAAAAACGTCATGTCCCCCGCGGTCGATATCGCATCCTTCAAGGTCGAGAAATCGGGCCGCCCATCCTTGTACGCGACGATCTCGCCATCGATCAGCGCGGTGGTTACGGGAAGCGCCGCGGCGGCCTTTGCAATGGCGGCGAACTTGTCAGTCCAGTCGAGGCCAGTGCGGGTGAACACCGTTGCCTTGCCACCGTCGATCGCGATTAGCGCGCGATAGCCGTCATACTTCACTTCATGCAGCCACTCCGAACCAGTCGGGACCGCGTCTACGAGGGTGCAGAGTTGAAGAGCGGAAAACGAAGGAACCGCGTCATTCCCGCGAACGCGGGAACCCATCTCCGGCGCGCGCAGCTTTGACTGGGCTCTGACGATGGGCCCCCGCTTGCGCGGGGGTGACGGCTTTTTGGCAGGGCTTTTCGCGCTCGCCCCCTTACCTTCAGCAATCTCCAGCATCGTCCGCCCGGTCGCCACACTCGTCAGCGCCGTCTCCACCAGCACATCCGTACCCCCCGCCGCCGCATCGTCGATCTTCCTGAGCAACCAGTTCTCGCGCGTCTCCTTGCCCCGCGGTTTCAGCCGGATCAGCAACCACTCCCCCTTCATCCGCTCGCCATCCAGCACGAAGTGCAGATGCCCCTTATCCAGATCCTTCGCGCTTTTTCCCGCGATCGGCGACCACGTACCTCGGTCCCACAGCATCACCGTCCCACCGCCGTATTCTTGTGGAGGAATCGTCCCCTCGAACGTCGCATACGAAAGCGGATGATCCTCGGTCCGCACCGCCAGCCGCTTTTCGCCCGGATCGAGGCTCGGCCCGCGCGTGACGGCCCAACTTTTCAGCACGCCGTCCAGTTCCAGCCGCAAATCCCAATGCAGCCGCGTCGCGTCGTGCTTCTGCACCATGAAGGAATTGCCATTCCCCGGCGCGAGCGTGCCCGCTGGTTCGGCGGTCTTCGCGAAATCGCGCTTGGCGTTGTACGCGGCGAGCGGGTCGCGGATAGCCACCTAACCCGCCGTCATCCCCGCAAAAGCGGGGACCCATCGCCAGCAACATGCCAGGCGGAACGTGCTGGAGATGGGTTCCCGCGTTCGCGGGAATGACCGATGTGGTTCACGCACGCTTCTTCGCCGCAGGTTTCTTCGCCGCCACCGCCTTCTTCGCCGCCACCGCCTTCTTCGCCGGAGCCTTCGCCGCAGCTCCCCGCCCGCCCTTCTCCATCGACTTCTTCAGCGCCGCCATCAAATCGACCACGTTCGACCCAGACCGCCCCCCGCCATCATCCTTGTCGTCGATGATCTTCCGGTTCGTCTTCGACTTCCGCTTGCGCTCGATCAGCCCCTTCAGCGCATCGACATAGCGATCGTGGAACTCCGCCGGATCGAACTTCGCGGTCTTCTTCGCGATCAACGCCTCGGCCAGGTCGAGCAATTCGCCGTCGGGCTTCGCATCGGGAATATCGCGGAAATACCCCTGCGCCTTGTGCACCTCGTCGGCGTAGCGCAGCGTCTCCAGCACCATCCCGCGCCCACACGGCTTCAGGCTGACGACATACTCCCGCCCGCGCATCGCGAGCTGCCCCAGCCCCACCTTCTTCGTCCGCTTCAACGCCTCGCGCAGCACGATGAACGCTTCCTCCGCCAGATCGTCGGCGGGAACCACGAAATAGGGCTTTTCGTAATACAGCACGTCGATCTCGTCGGCGTCGACGAACTGCGTCAGCTCCAGCGTCTTCTTCGATTCCAGCTTCACCGCGTCGATCTCATCCTGATCCAGCAGGACATATTCGCCCTTCTCGACCTGATATCCCTTCATGATCTCGTCAGTGTCGATCGGGCCGATGCCGGTCACGACCTTTTCGTAACTGATCGGCTTGCCACTCGGCTCATGAATCTGCCGGAACGATATGCTCGCGCCCGACCGTGTCGCGGAATAGATTTCGACCGGGATCGAGACGAGCGCGAGCCGTATCTGGCCCTGCCAATAAGCGCGTGCAGCCATCGTGCATTGTCCCCGACCGTTACGAAGCCGATTCAATCCCCCGCGCGACGAGTCGTTCCGGCGATCAGAATCCCATCACATCGATGTCGCGCGCGCCGTGGACGATAGCGAGTATCTTCACGACATCGTCGGCCACATCATAAAGGATCGCGTAGGAGCCGTGATTGCACCGCCGCGTAGTAAGTCCGAAGCGGGGAATTGGCGGATAAGCCAACGGGAAATCCATCAGATTTTGGCAAGCGGCGGTCAATTCCTCGATGAAGGTGATCGCACGTTCAGGATTATCCTGCGCGATCCAGTCGCCAATCTCGCGCAGATCATCGGCAACACGTGGCGCAAAGGTCAGCGCGGCCAATTACGATACCGCTCACGGAGCGGCTCGAACACCTCATCCAACGTCAGCCCTTCTCCCCGCGCGATTTCCGCGCGACCCTCATCGACCTTGGCTTCGACCATCGCCAACCAGTCTTCTCGTTCACGAACGAGGCGCAGACCTTCGGAAACAACCGCCTCGCGAGAGGAGTAGCGGCCGGATTCGACCATCTGGTCGATCCCTGCTTCGTCTTCAGGCTTCAGTTTCAGACTTCGGGACATAGCTGCTCCTGCACTGAATATGGCTCCATCGGCACACAGGATCAATCGTGGATACAGGCTGCCGAATTCGATATGGCTTCTGAAATGTTCGAAAATCCCTTCACCCTGTTCGACGACTGGTATGCTGCGGCGCGTGAGAGCGAGCCGAACGACCCCAACGCGATGGCGCTGGCCACCGCTGACGCGGGCGGGCGGCCGTCGGTGCGCATGGTGTTGTTGAAGGGCCACGGCGCGGACGGCTTCGTGTTCTACACCAACCGCGGCAGTCGCAAGGCCGGCGACTTGACGGCGAACGCGCAGGCGGCGCTGCTCTTCCATTGGAAGTCGCTGCGGCGGCAGGTGCGGATCGAGGGCGCGGTGACGCACGTGACCGACGCCGAGAGCGACGCCTATTTCGCCA